>NZ_JBHTKA010000016.1:0-531682 GCF_042676245.1 Ohtaekwangia kribbensis | reverse complement strand
GACATCAAGTCGTACTGATTTTACCCCGGAAACAGAACCCCAGGTTCATGTTTGTCCGATGGTTTGATTAGTAAAAAACGGTCAACCTTTTTTAGGGATCGACAAGCTAATTCTTGCAGCCAGCAGCTTGTAGCCTGCAGCCGCAAAAAGAGTATATTTGTACTATGTCCTTAAACGAACGCTTAGAAACTGCCTTTACTACATTTGATGCGTACAATGCGAATGATCCGCATACGGAAATTGTAGGTGGTGTATCTTATCCGAAAGAATTATTATACGGTCAGCGCATGACGGAGTGGTTGAATAAATTTGCTCCGGGTGCACCTGAATATTTACAGTTGGCGGCACGCTGTCAACATATAGGGCGTTGGGAGATTCCGCGCAGCTCGTACCCGATGGATAAAAAAGGTTATCTGCAATGGCGTAACGCTGAAAAATTTCATCATGCTAAAATTGCCGATCAGATTCTTTCAAGCTGCCGTTATGATTTAGAAACAATCGAGAAAGTAAAATTTCTGTTGCTGAAAAAAGAATTGCAGACTAATGCTGATACTCAATTATTGGAAGATGTAATCTGCCTGGTGTTTGTACAGTATTACCTCGAAGATTTTGCTGCACTGCATGATGATGCCAAAGTAATAGACATCCTGAAAAAGACATTGAAGAAAATGTCTGACCGAGCTATTGCAGAGGCAGTAAAAATTCCTGTCTCTGCAAAAGTCGGTGGGTTAATTGCCCAAGCTGCGGGATGATCAATCGACATCCCGTGAAGTTTTCTCTTTTACAAGTTTCCCGTTTTTGTCGAAACGATATAGTCTGGTCTTGAGTGGATCCTGGAATTCGAGCATATAGCCGTTACCGGATTTATCTTTATACAGATTAGCCGTCTCCCATCCTTTATAAGTATCTTCTGATAATGTTTTGCGCAATGAAGCTGGTATATCTTTACTGTTTATGCGAACCATATCTTTGGTATAGGTTGCCTGTGTAGGAACATTGTCCGGTGCAGGATCGCCTTGTTTGATCGGATCTCTAACCGAATCTGCGCGTGGAGCCGGAGCCTGTGCATAAGCAGTTGCCACACTGAACATGGCAGCTGCGCCGAAAGCTAATATGATCTTTTTCATAATTGTTGCATTTATTCACCCTTATAGCTTCCTAAAACTATGCCGGCCAGCTCCGCGCTTTTCGCTTGGTTCTGATGTAGATTTTCATACTCAAGTGGCTCACGCACGACTAGCAGCCATCGTTTGTATCGCCACAAAGGAACCGGCTGAGTTAATGCAATCGATTTTGAATCGTTCCAATCTGTCATTACTACTATCGGACAAACATTAGCAAGTTTTATGTATTCCGAGACACCGTATTTATTCCGCTGCTGTCTGAAAAAAGTATATATTATTCTGATTATTCACGGTTCTCTATCATAAAAATATAGGTATATATAAACTCACTATATATTGATTCTATTGTTTATTAATAGTTACATCCTGTACGCTGACTTAACAAAAAAATAAAAACCAGAATAACGTAACATTCCTATAGCAATAGAAGTTTATTTATGCAGAACTCAGAAACGAAAATGTAGATCGAATTCCTTCCTCTTGAAAATGGCTTTAAGCCGGTGATTTACGAATTCATATAAGCCCGATATATTTAACTTCGCCCTTATAAGCCTCCGCTCCCTCAGCCTCATCATGTATTCCAAAAAATCAAAGCTATACTGCACTGCAGCAGTTGACTATGTATATCTATATCCTTTAAAAAACTAACTAAACAAACTCTAACCAAAATCATTAAAATTCTAATTATGGAAAATCCTGTTTTAAGTTATGTATTGATTGGTCTATTAGTGGCCTGTATAATACTATATAAATTTGTATTGCGATTCTTGTTCGGTATGGTCATCGTGCCGGAAGACAGAATCGGACTTGTTACCAAAAAATTCGTATTGTTGGGTGAACACAGAGAATTACCAGGCGGGCGAATTATAGCTATACAAGGTGAAGCCGGCTTTCAGGCACAAACACTCGCTCCCGGTTTATACTTTGGAATGTGGGTATGGCAGTATGAAGTTACTATGGAACCTTTTACGGTTATACCTGAAGGAAAGATTGGTCTTGTATTGGCAAAAGACGGAGCTGAAATTCCTACCGGGAATATACTCGGCAAAAAGGTTGACTGCGATAACTTTCAGAATGCAGAACAGTTTCTGAACAATGGCGGGCAACGCGGTCGCCAGGCAGAGTATATCACGGCCGGCTCCTATCGTATCAATACATTACTGTTCCAGGTATCGATCACGGATATGATACGCATACAGGAGAGCAGAGTAGGGATCGTTACTGCGTTGGACGGTTTGCCAATTGAACCGGGACAGATAGCTGGTGTTGCTATTGATGGTCACAATAATTTTCAGGACTTCGATAAGTTTATCATGAACAGAGGTAATCGAGGACTGCAACCCCAGGTTATACTTGCCGGTTCTTATAACCTGAATCCGTGGGCTGTTCTGGTAGAAGAGATACCTATGACAGAGATTCCGATTGGATACGTAGGTGTGGTTATATCTTATATAGGTCAGGATGGACACGATCTTACCGGTGCTGAATTCAAACACGGTAACATTGTAGAGAAAGGTTACAAAGGTGTATGGCTTGAGCCACTGGGTCCCGGTAAATATCCGATCAACACATACACTATGAAAGTAGAACTTGTACCTACTACAAACCTGGTATTAAACTGGGCAAGCGCTCGAAGCGAAGCACACAACCTGGATAAAAATTTATCTACGATTACTGTTCGCTCTAAAGATGGTTTCCCATTCAACCTGGATGTAGCACAGATCATTCACGTACCCACTACGGAAGCACCCAAGGTAATTGCACGTTTCGGTAACATGATAAACCTGGTATCACAAGTGCTCGAACCTACAATTGGTAACTACTTCCGTAACTCTGCGCAGGACAGTGACGTGATCGCCTTCCTGAGTACACGCAAAGAGCGGCAGGAATCTGCGAAGTCTCATATTAAAAAAGTACTGGATGAATATAACGTGAACGCAGTCGATACACTGATCGGAGATATAGTTCCTCCGGAGTCGCTGATGAAAACCTTGACGGATCGTAAGATTGCTGAAGAGCAAAAGGTAACGTACGATACACAAAAGAAAGCGCAGGAGACACGACAAGGTATGGAGAAAGAAACTGCTATTGCCGATATGCAGAAAGATATAGTACGTGCCCAGCAAAGTGTTGAGATCGCTGAACGTACTGCAAGTGCCGCAGTTAAAAAATCAGAAGGTGATGCAGCCAGTGTAAAGCTCTCGGTAAGTGCCGAGGCTGAAGCTACAAAACTACGTGCACACGCTGAAGCAGAAGCTACCAAGGCACGCGCTCAGGCAGAATCAGAAGCTCTCAAATTGAAAGCCTCTGCACAAGCTGAACAGATCTCGGTAACGGGTAATGCGGAAGCGGAGAAAATACTTGCCATTGGTAAGTCCACCGCAGAAGCCTACGAGCTTGCCGTAAAAGCACTGGGTGGCGAAAACTTTACAAGGTATAAGATCACGGAAGAACTTTCCAAAGGTCATATCAAACTCATTCCGGATGTATTGATCGGTGGAGGGGCCAGCGGTAACTCGATGGACGGATTGCTTGGACTGAAACTAATGGAGATGATGGATCCAAAGAAGAAAGAAAATCCTGAAGTAAGAAGCCTCGAGTAAGAACGAAATGCTTCAAACAAAAAAGGCAGTGATAAAAAATCACTGCCTTTTATATTCTTACTTCTAAAAATCAAGCTACATCGCAGATCGTTACTCCTTGTTTCAGCGAGGCAATCTTGTCTTCGCGCTTCGGTATAAATTCCTGGGCTACGAAGCCTTTGAAACCTGTTTCAACAATGGCTTTCATAATGGCCGGGTAGTTGAGCTCTTGTGTCTCATCGATCTCGTTACGGCCCGGAACACCACCAGTATGATAGTGTGATATATACTTGTTGAATTTGCGGATGGTAGCGATTACGTCACCTTCCATGATCTGCATGTGGTATATATCGTAAAGTAACTTGAAATTTTCAGAGCCTACTTTTTCACAGAGTGCTGCACCCCATGCGGTATGATCGCACTGGTAGTCGTGGTGATCTACTTTGCTGTTGAGCAGTTCCATGGACATGGTGACTTTATACTTCTCGGCAATTGGCATCAGACGTTTCAATCCGATCGCGCAGTTTTCAATTCCTTTTTCATCATCAAGTCCGTTGCGATTACCGGAGAAACAGATGATCTGGTTCAAACCTGCTGCAGCTACTTTAGGTATAATGTCAGTATAGCTTTTTACAAGTTCATCGTGCAATGCTAGGTTGTTAAAACCTTCGGTAATTCCTTTGCCGGCACCCCACGGCATAGCAGATGTCAACCCATATTTTTTCAACAGCGGCCATTCTTCCGGACCGGTCAATTCAATGGAAGCAAGTCCTATATTTTTAGCAGCCTTGCAAAGATCTTCCAGTGGTATACTGCTATAGCACCAGCGACATACGGAGTGATTTACTTTTCCTTTCAGATTTCCCTCCAGCACAGCTTCCGCTGCTTCGAGGCGATGGGTTAGCGACACTCCTGCGGCCGCTACCGCTGCTGATCCGGCTATTTTCATAATGGCGCTTCTGCGTGATGTTTTTTGACTCATATCTTTCTTCTGGTTAAAGTTCGGCAAAGTTTATCGTTTAAATTCTATCCAGTCCACAGAAAACATGTGGCGATTGGGCGCTTGATCTTTTTTGAATACAAAGTAAAGATCGTTCTTTCCTCCGGGATCTTGTATAGGCGTAGTGATTTCTTTATAGTTTTCCCAGTCTCCGGTAGATTCATAATTCAAGGTACTGATAATCGGTCCTCTTACGGAGTTAACATGCACTTCAATAGTCGCGCCAATTTCTTTAGACGAGTAGCGATAGGTTAACTGCTTCACGCCTTTCAGATCAATATTTTTAAAGACAAAGAATGATTTATGGTGAATGCTGCCAAGGTAATTATCATCACGGTTGATATTGCGAACTATATCTGCTTCTTCTGCCTGCACACGTGCTGGTCTTAATATAAGTGCATCGCTGCCGGAGAGTGGCACTGCGTTGCCGCCCTGATCGGTATATATTGCGCTGAGTGCATAACGACCGCGCGCATCTTTGTCTTTATGTTCTTTGAATGTTACCGTTCCGGAAGTCGGAAGAGTTGCGGCTTGTTGCTTGTCATTTAATGAAAGAACATAGCGAACAATTGCCGAAGCATCTTCACGCGAGAGCTGCGGGTGTGCATTCATGGCATGATCGCCCCATACGCCACCGCCACCGGTAATTACTTTATTGGCAAGTTTTATCACGGCCTTCTCTTTATCCGCCTGATACTTCTTCGCTACTTCCGTGAATGCTGGTCCTACCGATTTACCATTGATCTGGTGACACGCTTTGCAATCGCTGCCTTCCATCAACGATTTACCGAGATTGAAGGACGATATCTGCTGATGTCCGATCTGCTGTCCTACCCTGGGTATATATTTCAACGCGATAAATGTACCGGCCGGATCTATTACTTTATCCTCATTGTCACGGATGGATACCTGGTATAGCAGCGGTTGATCGTCAAAAAAGAACGTGGTGTTGTCAGCAGTTGTAACCGCTACGGCTGGAGGCGTATTCCCTACCCGGATCTGCAGCGTATCGCTATCGCTTTCTCCGGAAGGATCGGTAACTTTTAATATTGCATTAAAGACTCCGTTCTTTTCAAAAGTATATTCTGCGTTGGTAGTTGTTACTTTCTTTCCATCGATCAGCCATTCGTAGGTAAGTTCATCGTCATCAAAATCAACGCTGGGCTTGCTGCTGAAATTTACTTTCAAAGGAGCCAGTCCAACGGTGTCTTTACTCGCTATACGTGCCTCAGGTTTACGATTGCCTCCGTTGTAATCGATACGAACCAAACGCGCATCCACATTATCGATACCATATACCGAACCATACTCCAGCAGATAAAACGAACCCTCCGGTCCTACTTCCATATCGATCGGTCTTCTGAAATCTCCGGTTTTTGGCATGAACGATTCGAGGCGCTTAAAGTTATACTCCGCATCGAGGCGTACTATATATATCCAGTTGCGCATCCAGTCGAAGATGAACAAGCTCTTGTCAAAGTATTCTGGAAATTTAGTATTGGACTTGAGATCAGCATCGTAGTGATATACCGGGCCGGCCATAGCACTGCGTCCTCCGGCACCTACATCCGGAAATTCATTCGAGCGATCGTATGGATACCAGATCATTGCCTTGCGTGCGGGTGGTAATTCTTTTGCACCAGTATTGTTGGGCGAAGTATTGACCGGTTTGTTTGGATCGAACAACGCACCTACCGACTTCGTTGCAAAATCAAATTCATGATACGCTTTGTTATCACCAACAAAGTACGGCCATCCATAATTGCCTGGAGTCTTTGCCTGGTTGATCTCATCGTAACCACGCGGACCTTGTGCACCATCATTACCCGAGTCCGGACCGATCTCGCCCCAATATACTATAGCTGTTGCGAGATCAACCGATATACGATAGGGATTGCGACACCCCATCGCATATATCTCCGGACGGGTTTGCGGAGTTCCTTTCGGGAATAAATTACCGGCTGGTATAGTATACGTTCCATCTTCCTCCGGATGTATCTTCAATATCTTTCCACGAAGATCGTTGGTGTTGGCAGCCGAACGTTGTGCATCATAGGTAATGCGACCTGGTATTTCATCGATTGGTGCAAAGCCATCCGAGGCAAACGGTACAGTATTATCACCGGTAGATATATATAGATTCTTGTCTTTATCCCAGGCGAGTGAGCCGCCTGTGTGGGCACTTACTTCAAGCTCCAGCGGTATCTGCAACAAGACTTTTTCAGATTTCAGATCCAGTACATTATCCTTTCCGATCTTGAACCGGGATACATTCTGATGCGCAGGTTTTGTATCCGGAGTATAAAAGAAATAGATATAGTTATTCTTCTCGTAATCGGGATCGAGGGTCACACCCAGCAAGCCGTTACCAAAGCCTTCTTTGTTGTCGGGCATTACTGTAAACTGGTGCACGAGCTTAGTCGTATTATCCGAAGGCTGGTATACATAGAATTTACCGGCACGTTCAGCAAAAAATACGCGTCCGTCAGGAGTAACAGCAAGTTCCATAGGCTCGTTGAGATCGTTGCTGAGGATTGTCTTGGTAAAGCGATTCTCTTCCGGAGATTTTACGGCATACGCTTTCGCATAATCCAATTTTACATTGGCACCCATTGCATATTGTATACCGCCCAGCAGATGCTTCAGAAACAACGGTTCGCTATATGTTTCTTTTGTATGGCCGCCACCGGTATAGAAGGCGCGACCACCATCGTAATCATGATACCAGGCGATCGGGTGATTATCACCATTTTCTCCGCCATCATAGCTGTCTTCATCCAGCAGGATCAGCGTATTAATACCAGTATAAATACTTTTATAGTTATACCATTCGTCCGTACGCTCCCAGCGGGCGGGTAGACCCTTCGTTGCAAGGTGTGTGGTGTCCACCACGTTCATCGCAGCACTGCGAACGTTCGGGTTGTTCGGGTGGTTGAGAAAATACGCGCCCACCAGTTTGTTATACCACGGCCAATCATATTCCGTATCAGCCGCTGCGTGAATGCCTACATAACCTCCACCGGCCTGTATATATCGCTCGAACGCCACTTGTTGATCAGCATTCAGAACATTACCGGTTGTACTGAGAAATATTACAGCCTTATAGCGCTTCAGTTCATCTTCTGTAAAGATGTGTGCATCTCGTGTTGTGTCTACTTCAAATCCATTTTCCTTCCCCAGCTTTTGAATGGCCGCTACACCGGTGGGAATCGATTCATGATAGAATCCTGCGGTTTTGGTAAATACAAGAATGCGTGGTGTAGATGAATCATCGCAGGCCGTGAAGCCCACTGCTATACACGCCAGCCATACCAGCGTGAAACTTTTCCGAATAAACGTGCTTATCATTTTTACGTCTGAACTATATATCTGAAACTATTGATGAGAATATACTTGTACGGGTTGTTCGTTGATGCCAAAGATTATCGCGTTACCCACGGTTACTGCACTGCGTACATCACCTGTAAGCCTGAAGCCCGAGCGTTGCTGTGAAATATAGTTAAAATTGCCCTGGCCGTCACCCTGTAGTAACATGCCGTAGTTAGCATCGTACTTTCCGAATTTCAATCGCGCGTGGTTAATGTTGCCTCCTAAAATTAAATCTTCCTTGCCATCAGCGTTGTAATCTAGTGGAATAATTACATAAACGGGTGACATCTGCGCCTGCACCGGCAACGTTTTTTCATGGAATTTTCCCTGTGCATCGCTCAGAAAGCATACCGTTTGCAAATAGTTGGCGGAAAGTTTTTTTACACCAGCGAGTTCTTCGGCTGTAAAAATATCCGTGAGGGTTGCATTGCCATAACTTTTATAGTCGGGGAAACGCTTTCGTTTCGAACCGATCTGCTCCAGCAGTTCATCGCGTGTTACATACGGGTAGCTCTTGCCTTGTATATAGGAGCACAGAATAGGATCGACAGAACCGTTGTTGTCAAAATCTTTGTAAAACATTTCGGCAGGCTCTGCATCACTGGCTTTGCATTGCGAATTGAGTCCGATGTTACCAATCACTAAATCAGTTTTACCATCGTGGTTAAAATCTCCGGTCACAATTTTGTTCCACCAACCACTATAGGATTTCGAAAAGTAATCGCGTGTCCGATCAGCAAGTTTACCATTTTCATTTATGAATACGGTTACCGGTATCCACTCGCCTACTACAACCAGGTCATTTTTCTTATCACCATTCAGATCGGTAAAGGCTGCATCGGTAACCATACCTATATTTTGCAGGCTTGGTGACCATGATGCGATGGCATTGGTAAATTTACCTTTGCCATCGTTGATCAGTAAATAACTCTCCGGTGTTTCAGGATAACGTCCGGGTATAACACGACCGCCCACAAAAAGATCAGGGGCACCATCACCATTGACATCGCTAACGCGCACGCAACTTTTACTGGTGTGCATGATGGGTAAAGCATCTGCAGCCCTTGTAAAATTACCCTTGCCATCGTTCATGTATAAACGATCCTGCAACGCATCAGCATCCGGCTCAAAGTGATGATACCCTCCGCTGCATACGTACAAGTCTGCATGGCCATCGGCATTTACATCGGTAAATATCGCATCGGTATCATCATATACTTTGTCGGCAATAAATGCAGGTTGTGCTTTCCGGATAAATTTGCCGCCCTTCTGCTGAAGGAACAACTCACCGGCCTGCTCCACGCCTCCACCGGTATATATATCTTCAAGACCATCGCTATTTACATCCGCCTTTGCCAACCCAGGGCCGTTAAACGACAGTGGATTTACCATCAACGATTGCCGCTTAAAATCGTTGATATAGTCTTGCTGGTGCGTGAACGAAAGTCTTTGTGTTTGCGTAAAGATTGGTTTTGGTGTGACTGCCGGTATATATTTACCGGCTGCATCCTTCTCTTTTACCACCAATACCTGATCCGCTTTCACCTGCTGCAAAAGTTGCTGCTTGCCCGAAAGCCAGATTACCTGCAACGAATCAATCATTGCCTCATCACCCAACCCTATGTGCAACACAGGCGATACCGAAGATTGATACCCGCGTGATGGCATTTGCTCAACCACCTGCGTTTTACCTTTAACCCGTGCAATTATTCTGGCGCCCAGCCCAACCGTATTTTTACCGGCACCCTGTAGTTTAATTTTCAGGTAGTGATGTTTTGTGCGTTGCACGGCATCATTTTGATAGATGAATGCCGGAGCGTTGATGTTATTGACGATAATATCCAGGTCGCCATCGTTGTCCAAATCCGAATACGCGGCACCATTGCTGTTGGATGTTTGCGTAAAGCCCCAGGCTGTATTATTCTTGTTAAAGGTGAGATCACCGTTATTGCGAAATATATAGTTGGTAACATTGGAAGCCGGAATCTGATGCACGAGCTGCAGCACATCTTCACGCATCAATCTTCCTTTCTGCTTTATATAGTTATCCATATACTTTACAAAGTCGAGGTTGGTAAAATCGCGCAGGTAGCCATTGGTTACATAGATGTCTTTCCATCCATCGTTGTCATAATCGGCCAGCAGCGTTGCCCAGCTCCAATCGGTATTGGACACTCCGGCAAGCTGACCAATTTCACTAAACGTTCCATTGCCGTTATTCAGCTGTAGCATGTTGCGCATATACTGGTAATGAAAACCAATGCGAACGTTCAGATCAAACTTTCCATAGTTATCGGGTGCCATCAAAAGCTTTTGCCTGCGATTGTCTTCCGGTAGCATATCCAGGGTATATATATCCGGCTGTGCATCGTTGTTGATATCGGCTATATCATTACCCATTGAAAAATTGGATGTGTGACCGACTACGGATTTCAGTTTATCGGTAAAGGTTCCATTCTTATTGTTGATGTATAGATAGTCGGGTACGTTGTAATCATGGCTGATATAGATATCGCTCCAGCCATCGTTGTTCAGATCAGCAAGTCCTGCGCCCAGTCCGTACGTGAGTGCAGTGGAACTGATCCCGGCTTTGGCCGTTACATCCTTAAAGTAATTATTGTCATTGCGATATAGTCGTACGCCACTTACCGGGTCTTCTTCATGTAACATCTTTGCTGTATTGGCTTCATTCAAAACGGGTAGCGCATTGATGTTGTGATTCAACAGGAACATATCGAGATCGCCATCACGATCGTAATCGAAAAAATATCCCTGCGTACTGGTGGCATCACTGTCCAATCCATATTTTTTTCCTTCCTCCTTAAACTGCGGAATGCCCTTCGCATCATTACCGGTATTGATATATAGCTGGTTCAATCGTCTTTCGGGGCGCAGGTTACCGGAGTAGCAAACATATATATCCAGTTTGCCATCACCATTTACATCGGCCATGGTAACACCTGTTTTCCACGGACCATTACGTGTGGCAATGCCGGCGGCCTGTGTTATATCCGTAAACTGCATGTTGCCCTGGTTGAGATATAGCTTGTCTGCAGCCATGTTTGCCGTAAAGTATAGATCGTCAAGACCGTCTCCGTTGAGATCGCCTGCAGCTACACCTCCTCCATTGTAAAAGTATTCGTAGATCAATACGTTCGTATTGAGTCCTTCGGTAAGTGTATTGCTGAAATTGATGTGCGTACTTTCCGGTGGCAATAACCTGAAGAGGGTTTCAGGTGCCGGCTTCGCAGGTGCCTCCTGGTTTGGTTGCGTTGTATCACGACAGCCTGCTATACATATACATATTATGAATACCAGCAGGTATTGGTGGGATGGGCGTTTCAAAGTAGTCAGGATGTAGTTAAACATATAGAATCTATACCCACGCTGCACGCATGAGTATAGATTCTAAATATAGTCTACTTCAGACGAATTAGTATCCCGGATTCTGAACTAATTTATTGTTACGGTTTATCTCATCGCGGTGAATCGGCAGATAGTACATCTTATCAAGCCACGCACGGTTTTCAATACCCGGATCAATATTCAACGGTTCATATTTATAGTTATAGTTATCCGGATCGTATTTATAGATGCGTACATCTTTTCCAGCCTTCAACGTAGCCGTTATATTGATACGTCCTGCTTTTTGCCCGAGTGTTTCAGGTGCTATCATCCACCTGCGCGCATCGTGATACCGGTGTTCTTCATAGGCAAGTTCTACTCTTCGTTCATTGCGATAGCGGTCACGCAGCGCTGTACCGGTCTCCGCAACGGCAGGCATACCCGCCCGGAAGCGTATCTGGTTTAACCACAATATTGCTTCGGCTTCTTCACCTAATTCGATGCTGGCTTCTATATAATTCAGCACAGCTTCGGTATAGCGCAGGAATGGCCACGGCACTTGCTGGCGTGTATTCTGATCAACGATAGCCGGATTCGGATCAATGAATTTCTTCATATAGTACCCGGTACGTGTACCGTTCCAGTCTTCAATGGAACTCTGGCGGGTGTCCAATCCGAAATAAGACACCACACTGCCGGAGCTGTTTACGATCTGATACTGTCCGGTCTGTATCTGGTTGTATGGATCTTTACCGGCCGCATCAGCGGTGCGTGGTTTCCACGGAGCACCATCATATAGCACGGTTGCATAGAAGCGCGGATCGCGATCGGTATAGGGAGCTGCTGCATGATCCGCATTGTTCCAATCGAACTCGGTACCATCCATCATCTCATAATCATCTACCAGGTTTTGTATTGGTGTATTACCTGCCCAGTTGTGATAACCATTCGGGCCGTTGTTACGACCAACCCATGCACCACCTTCATCTTTTGCATTGATGAAATAGCGGGCAAAGATCAACTCTTTTTCACCACCGTTTCTGGCCATGGCTATATTTGAATAGTTGGATGTTCCCTCTGTAGCGGTAACAGGAGCTACCAATCCAAAACCAAAGGCATAGCTGTTCAGATCAACAACTTCTTTCGCTGCATCTCTGGCACGCTGCCAACGCTCTTCGCGTGTTCCGCTGGTATAGCCCAGTAATTCAGGGTTTGAAAAACCAGCTATATCAGATGAGTTAGCAGAAGCTGTAGGCATATCGTGCAGATCACTGGCTGCGTATAGTAACACACGTGCTTTCAGCGCGAGCGCTGCTGCGCGCGATGTTCTTCCGGCTGCCATGGTTTTTCCATCCAGCAATTGTGCAGCCTGATCGCAGTCGCTTACAATGAAATCAACACATTCTGCAAATGTATTCCGTTCAATTGTATAATCGGCTTCACCCAATTTATAAGTTCTGTCTACAATCGGTATACCTCCGTAGTAACGCAGCAACTGGTGGTGGAAATAAGCGCGCATAAAATATGCTTCTCCTTTTAACACATTTGCTTCGATCGAACTTGTATTTTCAAATTGAGGTGTTGCTAAATTTTCAATGGCCAGGTTACACGCACGTATACGCTGATACATGTTGGTCCAGTTCAACGTATTGTTCACCCAACCTATATCGGCCGGGTTGGAACGTGCTTCCGTTATTGTGTTGATACCGCGACCGGGATGGGTAAATATAGCTTCATCCGTAAGGGATGCGAGCATCTGCTCATCAAATCCGCCATTACCCAGGCCGTTGTATATATCGGTAACAAAGGCTTGTGCAAGCCCCGGATCTTTCCAAACATCTTCAGACGGTACTTCGTTCAGAGGTTTGGTGTTTACAAAGTCATCGCTACAACCTGCAATGGTAAACAAAGCGATGATCGTTCCAAACGCTATCGTGCTACGCTTTATCATATTCTTCATGGATAAGGTTGTTTAAAATGTTACCGTTAAACCTGTATTCAGAATTCTTGCCTGCGGATAATACTGGCCGGTACCACCGGTTGATTCCGGATCGAATACATTGAACTTATCGAATGTGAGCAGGTTCAGTGCATTGACATATACGCGCAGGCTTCCTATGCCTACACGGCTTGCCAATGTAGATGGAATGGTATAGCCCAGCTCGAGGTTTTTCAAACGGATATAGTCTGAACTTCTTAACCAATAGGTGTTATTGTTCGAGTAGTACTGATTGCTTCGGTCGGCAATGCGCGGATGTTCGCTGCTCGGGTTATCGATGGTCCAGCGGTTCTTGTATACATCCAGCAGGAAGTTACCAATACTTCCGGATTCACCGGTACTCACATATACCTGCGCACCGGCAGCGCCCTGGAATAATATAGAGAGATCGAAGTTCTTATAGCGCGCCCCTATATTTAAACCACCCTGGAAGAGCGGAATGTTGGTGCGGTCGTTACGAACGCGATCGTCTGGCGTAATCTTTCCGTCATTATTATAGTCTTTATACTTCATATCACCCGGACGAAGTGTATTGGTGATAGCCGAGTAATCCAATGTCTCAGCAGCAATGTCCTCCTCGGTTGCAAATACACCATCGTACTGATACGCGAGGTACGTATACATCGGGCGTCCGGTAGTGCGTTGCCATTCCGGTGCACCGGGTGCTTCATCCCAGTATATAACTTTGTTCTGGGCATAACCACCGTTCACGCTGATGTTGTATGAAAGTTCACCAACCTGTCCGTTGTAACCAACCTGGAACTCCCAACCTTTGTTATTTACCTTGCCTATATTTTCAGCAGGCAATGTCATACCGGTTGTTTGTGGTACGGATGCGTTCTTGCGCCAGAGTATATTACTGCGCTTGTTCCAGAATACATCGAACGAGAAGTTGATCTTTCCTGCAAGTAATGCACCTTCCAGACCGAGGTTGAAGTTGTTGGCAACCTCCCACGTAACGGTCGGGTTCGGTACGCGTGTCTCATATATAGTTCCTACTTCCTGTCCACCGATGATATAGCTTCTGAAAGCATTGGTAGAAAGATATTGGTACTCCTGCAATTCATCACCGTCAATAACACCGTTACCATTTACATCATAGTATATCTGATCGTTACCCAATTGTCCCCATGAACCGCGGAGCTTCAGGTAGCTTACCACGTTTACATTGTTCTTCCAGAAATCTTCTTCAGATATCTGCCATCCGCCCATTATACCCGGGAAGAAACCATAGCGTGTATTTTCCGGGAACATATAGGAGCCATCGTAGCGCCACAGGAATTCCAACAGGTATTTTTCCTTGTAGTTATAGGCAACGCGACCGAAGTAATTGATACGGGCCCTTTCCCATCCGCCACCATTTGCATTTCGCTCGGCATTACCACCGGCAATCAGCTGATCGACTGATGATGAAATAAAGAAGCGTCTGTATGCATTGAAGTAGTCGTTATCAATGGTCTCGCGGTTGGTACCGGCCAGAAAGGTAACAGCATGATCATTGAATGATTTTTCATAGGTAATGATACCGCCCAGCAATACGTTTAGCTGGTCTTCATCGCTTTGTGTAAGGCGTGGCTCAGAAGGACCGCGTTGTCCCTTGGATAATTTCGGTGTAACGCCATCCGCTTCGTACGATACTTTGTCCCATGTATATAAATACCAGGGTATCTCCCATTTCTTGGTACGCTTTACATATTTATCAACGGAAGCTGTTCCGGTAAATTTCAATCCTTTTACCCACGGTATCGTTACATCTACAGATCCATTGGTTTGTACATAGTAACGCGTATCGCGATCATAACCGGTTTGGTTCGTAGTAATTACAACCGGGTTTTCACCGTTCTCGATATCCGGTCCGGGTAAACCGTTTGGCCAGTAAGCCGGTTGCGTAGGTATACCGCGCATCTGCATTCTGAATATAGCACCTGCACTGCGTGTAGGGTAGAACCTGTTTTCCTGGCGACCTAATATACCGATGGTTGTTTTTATATACTTGTTTATGTTGGCATCGAGGTTAACGCGTATATCATACTGCTTGTAACCGGTTGCTGCATTCTTATAGTATGCATCCTGGTTCTGATAGCCGAGTGATGCGAGGTATTTGAAATTTTCTGTACCACCGGTGAGCTGTAAATTATGGCGCGACTGTGGCGACCATGTTTTTAATGTAGCACCATACCAATCGGTATTCGGGTGTCCCCAGGGATCAGAACCATCTCTGAATTTTTGAAAATCATCCGGAGTATAGGGAGCATCCACTACTGTCCCATTCGGACGGGTATAGCTACCGGTTTGTTTGAATGCTGTATTGGCTGCTGCCCATTCGTCTACCGGTAAATTGAATATCTCCAGTTCATTTCGCATTTCAGCAAACTGAGTCGCATCAGCAAGTTCGGGTACAACGGTTGGCTGCGCCCATCCCTGGTTAAAGGAATATAGTATCTCCGGTTTACCGGTTTTACCACGCTTGGTCGTGATGAGTATAACTCCATTGGCAGCACGCGATCCGTAGATAGCCGCAGATGCATCTTTCAATACCGATATACTTTCTATATCCGCAGGGTTAAGACGCTCTATACCACCCGCACGTGCCGGTATACCATCAATTACAATCAGCGCATCGTTACTTCCCAATGTATTTGATCCGCGTATGCGAATGCTGGAACCATCGTAACCTGGCTCACCGCTGCGGTTCACCGCAATAACACCGGGCATGCGGCCTGCTATGGAGTTTGTTAAATTTACTGCGGGTGATTTAACAAGGTCTGATCCTTTTACCGAGGCAACCGACCCAGTAACAGTCTCTTTCTTTTGTTCACCATATCCCACAACCACTACTTCTGATAGCTGCTGTACATCGGCTACGAGTGTAATATCAACCGTAGTACGGCTCGCTATATCTACTTCTTGTGTAATATAGCCTATAAAGCTAAATACAAGAGTAGTATTTCCATCGGGCACTTCGAGACTATATTTACCATCTGCATCGGTTGTGGTTCCTATCGTGGTGCCTTTCACCAATACGTTAACACCCGGCAGTGGCTGGTTTTCCGCATCGGCTACGCGGCCTGCTATAGCAACCGGTGCCAGTATAGCTGAAGTCTCTTCCGCAGTGGTTTCTTCTTCTTCTTCATCGGCTGTTCGTACCTTGTTCAGCACGATGCGATCTTTTATTACCTGGTACCGGATATTGAGCGGACCGAGCAGTCTGTTCAAAACCGATTCCAGTTTTTCTTTCTCGGCATGAAAGGAAACTTCTTCCTTTATGGAGATAAAGTTCTTGCTGTACACAAACCGAACAGAAGCACTTTTTTCTATTTTATCCAGTGCTTTGCTCAGACTCGTCCTTTCGACCGTAAGGGTAATGCTCCGATCTAAGAGGCTTTGTGCTTTGCCGACCTCCGCGCGGGAAATGCCCGTCAGGATCAACATAACGGCAATCTGGCTCAACGTAATTCGCATAATTTTGCTGAGGTTGATGTGCGTTTGTAAAATCTCTTGCATAATTTTGATTGTTTCGTTTTTACAAATGAGACAAGATGCCCCCATCCTGATTTCCACATCTGAAACAGGGGCACATTTAGTTTTTGATTAGGGGTGCCGCAATCACTCCTAATCTCTTTTTAGGGGGTATAGATTTACTCTTGCATACGTTAGGATTTGGTTAAGTGGTTGTATTCAATTAACACACCCCGCTCCATCGAGGTATATAATGTTATCGTTCAGTTCATACGTTGCTTCAATCGAACGGCTTAGCATCTCCAGTATATCTGCCAGGTTCTGATTGGTAAAGTCTGCACGTATTAAACAGTTATTCAGGTTTGTATTCCGCACCTGTATTGAGACATTGAATTTCTTTTCCAGCATGCGCAGTACACGCTCTACCGGTACGTTATCATATTCGATGGTTGTTAGCTGCCACATCGATAACTCCGGCAATTGAAGCGGTGCTTCCTTGAGCAAACGGTTTTCTGATTTTACATAGGTAACACGTTCGTTCGGTGTGAGGAATACTTCTTCGGGACTATCCGGTACAGCCGGTGCATCGGTGGGATTCATTTGGACAGCGACCTTCCCGCTCATGACGGATACTTCTATTGTAGAAGCATTGTTATAGGCTTTTATATTGAAGCTTGTGCCGAGTACTTTGGTAATTACGTTACCGGTAGTAACGATAAAGGGGCGCTGCTCATCGCGCGCCACATCAAAGAATGCTTCACCCTTTAACTGAATGGTACGCGATGCTTCGTTAAATATATCAGGATATTCTATACTGCTGTTGGGCTTGAGCCATACAATGGTACCGTCCGATAAATCCTGGCGAAGTATAGATTGTGTTGTATTGCTAAGCGCGGTAATACTGGTGCGCTTAGGCACTGGGGCCGTTGCCTGCAGGTTGTTCTTATTTTTATTATAGAGTATACCTACACCGGCTGCCACCAGCAACGTAACCGCGGCTGCCACTTTATAGAGTGTAGAAGCAACAGACCTATATTTACTCTGCTTTTTTCCGTTGGCGATGGATTGCCCGGCTGCAGCCAGGTTATCGCGAATCTGCAACAGCATCTTTTGCTTTAGCTGCTCGCGTTGCTCCAGATCCAGGAGCCTGCCATCATCATCTGCCGACTCATCAAAGGAAGTATACCAGTCGTTTACGAGCTCGTTCTCCTCAGGCGTGCATTTTCCCTGCAGGTATTTCTGCAAAAGTTCGGGCGTAATTCTTTTCATGGGTTCAGGGTGTTACCAAAACGATTTATAGTTTCAATCGTTTTAATCGGCCTCTTACTAGATAGTCAGGCAGACGGAAGCACTCCCCTATAGCACCTGAAAAAAAATTTTGAAAGTACGGTTGATGATCAGAATAACCCCATGGAAGAGAGCACGAGCACAACCAGTTGCTTGATATTCATTTTCAATACACGGAGTGCTTTTCCTAATTGATGTTCCACCGTCTTTTCGGATATACCCAATTGCGAAGCGATCTGCTTCATGGTAAGATTCTCCTGACGACTCAGTTTAAATACCTGCTGGCATTTGGGTGGAAGCTTGCTGATTTCTTTCTCTACCGAAACATGCAGGTCGTTTACAAGCACAAGTTCTTCGGTGGAGTTATCTATTTCAGATTGTGTTCTTAATTGCAGATCAACGTACTGCTTGCGTATACCTTCATGGTGCAGGTGGTTGATGACTTTATACTTAACAGCTGTGAAAAGATAGGCAGACAATGATTTAATATGCACCAGATCGCGGTTTATCCAGAGACTGGTAAATATATCCTGTACAAATTCTTCAGCTGCTTCGCGCGACTGAATACGCTTGTAAGCCGTAGCATATAATTTATACCAGTAGCGATTATAAATTTCTTCGAACGCAGCGATGTCCTGCTGCTTCAGTAAGTCGATAAGATCTTGGTCAGAATAATTTTTGAGTTTATTCATGAGGAATCTAGGTCTAGGGGTCCAGGACATCAAATCAACAATCGTGAAACAAATTACAACGCTTTAACGGTATCTTCTACACTTTTCGTCTAAAAATATGCATTGTAAACGGTTGAAATTCACGATTCCGTGCTCCGCACGAAAAAAAAGAAGCCGCTCCATTGCTGGAAGCGGCTTCACAACTAACCCAATTCACTTACCTATGTGAGAGAGCTCTATAAATTGTATACTATATATATATACCTAGTTTGCTCCGTTCGGCTTTAACAACGGGTTGGCATTTATAGCCTGGTTCGGTATCGGGAAGATCGATTTATCGGCACCATCGGCAGGCTTGTCCCACCACTCGGCACCGAAACGGTTCCAGCGGATGAGGTCGGTTCTGCGGTGACGCTCGCCTATAAATTCCCTTCCGAGCTCGTCTATAAATTCATCGTCGGTTAACCTGGCCAGATCAGCTTCGTAGCTTTGATCGTCCCAGTCGTCAGCATCGAAATTTCTTTCACGCACTGCATCCAGTAATATAGCAGCACCGGCTTTATCGCCTGCTCTATATTTACACTCGGCCAATGAATAGTATATTTCAGCAAGTCTGATCTCTGGCGCAGCATTGAACTGAAATAAGTTCTGCGACATGGGCAACCACGGAAATTTGAGCAGACGTACTCCGGAGTTTTCTTCACCCGTATTTACGTGTGAACCTTCCGCCCAGCGACCATTTGGTTTTTCGGAGAAACGACCAACCTGATCGACAAACTTCAACGGCTGACCATTCCACTCTTCTGTACCTTTTACAGTTTTCGTGCTGTCGTATCCATAGCCTTTTACTTTGTCGAATTCATACATCTGCCCAATCAGGAAGAAGCCTTCGTACTCACCACCGGTTGCTGTTGTATGGAACGGCTGCTTGCGTTTGTCGGTATCCGCAAATTTCTCGTACGGTTTACCCAATGCGTAAGGAAGCTCATCGCCTTCGAGATCAAGCGAAGGTGTTAAATGTATACCATTCCATCCACCCCAGTCATTGTCCAATGAATAGCGTGCCTGGTAGTGCATCATGGCGTTATACATCCAACCGAACTCATATATATTCTTCGCGTGCGGAAACTCGAATATATTCTCCGGAGATTTATATCCTTTCACACCCGAACGGAATGGGCCTTTGTAATCAGGATCGATGGAGTATGTACCATACTCTCCATCAATGATAGCCTGTGCATACTCAGCGCACTCGGTATATTTAGCAGTACCTACCCACTTCTCTGCATTGAGGTATAAACGCACGAGCAAAGAAGCTGCTCCGCCCTGGTCCCAACGACCTGAACGCGCATTCTTCGGAAGACCCGGTAAAGATTCCTTGATCTCTTTCTCGATGTAGGCAAATACTTCTTCCGGTGTTGATTGAGCTTTGATGGTCTCTACATCTTCAACGATCGGTACACTGCGGAAGAAATCGATCAGGAAAAAATAGAACCAAGCACGCAGTGTTCTGATCTCTGCGATATGCTGAGCTTTCTCGGTCTCGGTTAATCCCAGTGTAGGGTAATCGAGTTTTTGCAGATCGCGAAGCAATATGTTACACTGTCCTATACCTTGATATGGTCCTGTCCAGCTTCCGTAAATTTGCCCCTGATCCTGGTTCCATGCGTGGTTGTGCAGACGTATCCAATTACCATCATCATATCCGTGTTTTCCTTTTTGTGTCCATACGAACTGATCGGCTGTTAACTCCTGCAGCAACCAGCGGTCGCCATCCCATCCACACCAGTGTCCATGCTCGTATGGACGAACCAGGGCAGCGATAACCGAGTTCTTGTCCTGGTAGTATACATCTGCAGGCAATACATCAAATGCTTCTTCATCCAGGTTTGTACATGACGATGCTACTACTACTGTAATAAGCAACGTATAGCGCAATATATTTTTCATCATACTTTTCATAAATAGATTTATAGGATCGTACTTAGAAACCAACCTGCACACCCAGTGCGAAGTTGCGTACAACAGGGTATACGTTAAGACTGCCCATACCTGGCTCCAGACCGGTTACACCAATGGCGGCAGGATCAAGTCCTGTGAAACCAGATAATGTAAACACGTTGCGCACAGTACCGTATATACGGAGGCTGCTGATTTTACCCTGTCCTACACGAGGAGACCAACCAAGTGTAATGTTCTCCAGTCGGAAGTAATCGCCATCCTCGAGGAAGTAATCAGTAATTACTTTTCCGCTGGTGATGTGTCCGTTGCGACCATAAGCATCTTCCAGCAGGTTTACGTTTGGCTCAGCCTGCAAACCATAGTACATCTGGTATAGATTCATGATCTGGTAATCGAAACGGCCGCGGAAGAAGAGCGACAGATCAAATCGTTTATAGCTGAAGGTATTACCGAATGATAATTCATAGCGTGGCATACCATGACCGATATAGGTCTTATCGCGGTTTGCATCAGCTTGTGTAGAAGCTACAATCGCTTCACCACCAACTTCTGCATTTTTCCAGATGAGTATTTTTCCATCTTCATCCACACCGGCATATTTATACCCCCAGAAACTTCCGATCTCGGTTCCTTCTTCGAGACGGTATGCAGGACCAGGGTTACCCGGTGAAGGAAGATCGCCCATATAGCGGAAGTCTGCCTTGAACTTGTCATCTCCGAATTTATCCATACGCGACTTGGTATAGGATCCGGTAAGATTTATAGTATAACTGAAGTCATTTGACTTGATGGCATTCCATGCTAATGTCAATTCAACACCGCGCGCACTCTGCGTACCTACGTTTACAAACATACGGTCATGCAGGTATGGAGGTACAGGCACGAGGTAGTCGTTGATCAGATCACTTCCTTTACGAATGAAGCCATCGATGCTACCGCTTACGCGACTATCAAATAAGGCGAAGTCAAGACCTACGTTGTAAGAGATCTGTTTTTCCCAGCGAAGGTCAGGGTTGTAGTTGTTACCCGGACCATATACCTGTATCCACTGGCCCTCATCGTTTTGATAGCGACCGTAGCCTTGATACTTAGCCATAGAAGTATAGCGATCGAAACCAGCACGACCGGTTACACCATACGACACGCGTAACTTCAGATCGTTGATGATGTCTACATCCTGTACAGCAGGCAACGAAGATATGCGCCATGCAGCTGATACAGCAGGGAACAATCCCCATTTATTATTCGGACCGAACTTGGTATTACCTTCGTAGCGGAACGATCCCATTAAATAGTAGCGATCATCGTAGCTATAGGTAAGACGTCCTAAAAAGGCAATTGTTTTTTCCTTGCTTCTCCAGGAGTCCATCACATCCGACATGTTGATGGCAAGTCCGTTACCATAGTTACCTGCGCTGATGTTGTTATAGCTATATGCATCCGAAGGGAAACGTCTGTTCTGTAACCAGTGTCCTTCGTTGTTGAATTCCTGGTAAGAATAACCTCCCAGTACTTTTATATCATGGCGATCGATGGTGGTGTTATAGTTACCGATCCACTCCAATGTATAGTCTGTCCAGCGTTCGTCTTGTAAACGTGCGCGACCAGTAAAGCCACCGTTGATTGACTCCGAAGATTTACCGCTATAGTATTCCTTCAGCAACATGTCTTGCGCCTGGCGAGCGAGTTTTACTTCGGTGCTCAGGTTCTTCAGTAAATTCAGCTTTACATTGAAGTCAAATATAGAGTAAACGCGTTCAGCTCTAATGTCTCTAGTCTTTAGTGCCTGTACCGGGTTATATGTATCATACCCTTGCAGGTTGTTATAGAAGCCCGGGTTGTTCGGATCCATTACCGGAATGGTAGGATTCAGTTTTACTGCCTGCTGGAACGCTCCGTAGTTGTTTACCGGATTTCCGAAATCTGTACCAAGCAAATCTTCATTAGCAACACGGTATGATATATTTCCACCGAGTTCCAGGAAACCATCGAGTGCGCGCTGTACAAAGTTTGTACGCAAGCCATACTCCTTTCTTCCGGATGCTATATCTATACCATCTTTTGTACGATAGTTTGTAGAGATACGGAGTGTCGTATTTTCATTACCGCCGGATACTGCGAGGAAGTGGTTCTGTCCGATGTTATTGTCGCGAATCAATTCATCATACCAGTCTGTGCGTGCACCGCGATCTGTATCACGGCCGCGTTCCAGGAACTCATCCGCTGAAAGTATATTGGGTCTTGCAGCAACAGCATCGTGTTCAATATAGCTGTCGTACGTAATGGATACTTTACCGGCTTTACCTTTTTTAGTTTGCACCAATATAACACCGTTGGCACCGCGTGATCCGTAGATCGCTGCAGCGGCTCCGTCTTTCAATACAGTAATTGATTCTATATCCTGCTGCGCTACATTTCGAAGATCGCCACCCGGCATACCATCGATAATGATCAGCGGAGCGTTACCGGCTTTGAATGACGATGCACCGCGGATTTGTACATCGGTACCACGGTTCGGATCTCCGGCTGCAGGGTTTGAGACCGTAAGACCTGCTACTTTACCATCGATCATCTGCAGCGGGCTGTTAAACGCACCTTGCAGCATTTCTTTATTTCCTACAGAAACAACAGCACTGGTAAGTTCCCGTTTCTCTTCCGTACCATAACCCACTACTACAATTTCATCGAGTGTCTGCGTGTCTGCGTTCAAGGTTATATCAACTGCAGTGCGACCGGCAACAGCAACTTCCTGTGTTGCATACCCGATAAAGGAAAATACAACAGTAGGGTTATCGCTTATCAGATCGAGTGAATATTTACCATCAGCATCGGTAGTAGTTCCGTTGGATGTACCTTTTTCCAACACGTTTACTCCGGGCAATGGCTGTCCTGTTTCATCTTTTACAGTACCGGTTATCTGTATAGCGATGATGCTATAGTTTTTGGTTTCTGTACGCAACGGCTCTTCTTCGGGGGCAACTTCGGTCAATACAATTTGTTTACCGATCACTGCATACTCCACCGAGCGGTGAAATACTTTCGTTAATATTTCTTCCAAAGGTGTATCTGCAACGTTGAGCGTTACATTTTCAATACTCTTTAAAAGGCGTGGGCGATAGGTGAATTTTACACCGGCTTCGGATTCAATCGTTGCAAGAACTGATTTTACTTTTGCATTTTCTACCCGGATGGTCACCTTACGTTTTAAAACTTCCTGACCACTTGTATCGACCGCATAACCGAACATGATCGTTGCGCAACTGATCATCATATGGATTACGGTGATTTTCATAAAGAATAGGAATGCTTTTCTAAAAGGTTTAGGTTTATTATTCATACCTTAGAATGTTTTTGTTTGACAATAGGCAAAAACTAGATGGTGCGCAGGTTTGTCCTGCGCATGCGTGACGGGCTGATGATGGTACCAGCATCATTAGCCCATTTTTTTTTGTTAGTGGGGTTAGTTAGACTTCTATTGCATAGTAAGAGGGTTTAGTTTAACATCTTTTACAAGGCTTAATTTCATTGACATCCTTTACCGGTTATAGTAATGGTTGTATCCTGAATTTTATATTCAGCTCCGATAGCTTTGCAGATAATTTCAATTCGTTGATATAGTCCTTCGTCTGACATAGACGTAGTGAGAAAACACTCTGAAAGAATGTCTTCATCATAGATTATCTCTACACCATAGTTCTCTTCCAATACTTCAAAAATTTTGGACACGGGTGTAGCATCATACTTCATTTCAAAAAGTGTAGGCTTCTCCAGCACAATGCGTGGCACATCCACCAGTTTCTTTGTTACTTTATTGATGGCGCGATTATAGACGGCCTCCTGATTGGGCGTAAGTATAACTTCCTGCGTGGTATGTTTTTTCTGAATTACTTCAGGGTTGGTAGAAACAGAAACTTTACCGGTCATTACCGCTACGGTGGTTTGCTTGGCATCTTTGTATGCTTTTACTGTAAAACTTGTGCCCAGCACTTTGGTGATTACTTCATTGGCATATACCAGGAACGGTCGTAACGTATCGCGCTTTACATGAAAGAAGGCTTCACCGGTAAGGTATACTTCGCGTTTGTTATTGGTAAATTCAGAGGCTACGCGAAGCTCGCTGCCGGGCTCCAATGTTACTTCACTCCCATCGGTAAGTGTTACCCGGTGAGGTATATTTGTTTTGTTCTCGATGAGTTGTATACCGGTATATTTCTGACCGAAATTGTTAATGGCCACCGACTCTTCTGCCGGAGTAAATCCGTAGTTAGCAAAGTATAGCACGGCTCCCGTTGCCATCAACAGCAGTATAGCAGCTGCCACACGCCAGGTATAATAAAATGATGATTTTTTTGTACGTTTTAACTTCACCTGCAGGCTTGCCCACAATCGTGCCTCCGTGGCTTCGCTGCTTTCATCAGCCGCTTCGGGGTGCGATGCCTGGACAGTATCATACCACTTCAGTATAAATTCTTCTTCCTGCGGTGTACATTCACCGCGAGTATACCGCGCCAAAAGCTTGCTGAATTCTTCCTGTGTCATAAAATAATACTGTAAAGACACAGTTGTCCTCAATCATCCTAAATCGTTACCGAAGATTTTTTAAAATATTTTATGAAGCGTGCCTACATCCCCATAAACAGCGCCAGGCAGAGTATAAAATCCTTGAGCTGAATGCGTAATTCTTTCAAAGATTTAGTGAGATGATATTGAATAGCTTTCTCGGATAACTTAAGCCGGTTGGCAATTTCGGAAGTAGAGCGACCTTCCATGCGACTAAGTCTGAACACTTGTTGTGATTTTTTAGGAAGCTTGCTTACTGCATTTTCCATCGCTTCCGACAGATCGGTATAGATCACCGTGTTCTCCGTGTCTTCTTTCTGCTGCGGTATAAAATTCTTATAGTAGTCCCAATATTTCCGCTGTGTTACCTTCTGACGAATATGATTGATGACGCGGTTGCGTACGGCTGTTTGCAAATAGAAAGAGAGATTGGTGATAAGAAATGAATCGCGCTTCTCCCACAGCGTTGAAAATATACTCTGCACAATCTCTTCTGCTTCCTCGCGCGATTGAATTTTAGCGAAGGCCTGATTATACAATGGACGCCAATGCTTCTTGAAGATTACTTCAAAAGCTTCTTCACTGCCGAGGCGTAAACCCTGCAGCATTTGCTCTTCGGTTGTATAGAGGTTTAGGTGCGACATTCCATCAACTCCATACAATTTTAAATAAATTTTGATACAATCGTTTTCGAGCACGGAAAATTTTTAGGAGAGATTGGTCCGCACAGCACACACGGTGCCTGAAAATCAGTCAACTAACAATCATCATACGTTACAACAATTATCTCAATTATATACGCTCACGTGTCCAAATCAAACAAGTGTCATTATGACCTTATTGAAATATACTATATATAAAAACCGTGTTGGTGGACTATATACTATAGTGTTATGCCATCACTCACTTCGCAACGAGTTCACGGGGTTAGCACGCGCGGCTTTCCATGTCTCGTAACCAACCGTTAGCAACGTGATGGCTAGCAGCCCTACAAGACTTAGTAAGAAAATCAGCGGACTGATCACCGAGCGATATGCAAAGTCATTCAACCAGCGATCTGCCAGGAAGTATGCTACAGGAATGGCAATGATCGCTGCTATGAGAAATATCTTCATGAAGATCCATACAAACATAACAACTACCTGTTGCACGGCTGCACCCAATACTTTTCGTATACCCACTTCTTTTGTTTTCTGCTCAGCGGTATAGGAAGCAAGTCCAAATACGCCCAGTGCTGTAATGATGATCGCCAGCACAGCAAAACTTTTCGCAAGCGATGATACTCTTCGCTCTGCCAGGTACATTCGGTTAAACTCATCGCTTAAAAACCAGTAGTCAAAACCTACACCGGGAAAAATCTCTTTCCATTTTTTTTCGATCGATCGGATTTTCTCCTGGAAATTTCCCGGAGGTAATTTTATATAGGCAATGCGATCAATAAAGTGTACATGCGGATTTAACACCAACGGTTCGATGGCCTGGTGCATGGAGCGGAATGGAAAATCTTTTACAACACCAATCACTTTGAAAGAACGGTTGCCCGCGTTATTGTTGTCGTTCACTTCAATTACGGAGGTGCCGAGTAATTTTTCGATGGGTTGCTTCAGTGCTTTTACAGCAGCTTCGTTCAGGATCAATGCATTCGAGTCTGCCAGATTACCTGTCTCAAAATCGCGACCCGCTATAAATTCAAGCTGGTATGTTTTGGCAAAATCAAACTCAACGTTAAGTTGATTCCACTGGAAATTTTTATCTTCTATCTGCGGGAACTTGAGTGTTGTTCCGATCCAGCCAAAGTAATTGAGTCGAGGTAAATGATTGGCCATCGTTACATGCTCTATATCTTTGTCCTGTAATACCAGTTGCTTGAACGCCTCAAACTTGTTCTGCGGTGCTGTGCCGCCATAGCGTATCGATAGTAACTGACTGCCCTGCTCATTGAGTTTGGTATGCTGCATGTGCTCCATCTGCCGGATAACCACAAAGGTTGAGATGATCAATACCAACGAGACAGTATACTGAATGGTAACAAGTCCTTTCCGGAATAACTCTGCTCCTATACCTTTCACTACTTTACCTTTCAATACCTCCACCGGCTTGAATGCAGATAAATACAGAGCCGGGTAACTTCCCGAGACAAACGCCATGAACAGTACAATGGCGACAACGATCAACAACATATAGGGATTGAGCAACGAAGCGATGGTAAATGATTTATGTGCGAGTTGATTGAAGGGTTGCAGAAATATAATCACCAAAAGCAGCGCGAGTATAAATGCACCGAACGTCATCAACACCGATTCACTGAAAAACTGCCACGCTATTTCCCTGCGCTTACTGCCCAACGATTTACGAAGTCCTACTTCTTTCGCCCTGCGTGTCGAACGGGCCGTTGCCAGGTTCATATAGTTTATACACGCAATGATGAGAATAAGTATAGCTACCGAACTGAAGATCGCCAGATATTTCTTATCACCCCGTATACCATTCTCCCATAAATTTTTCTGATCAAAATGCAGTGCCGACATTTTCGCCAGGAATGGTTTCAACTTCCAGCCACCGGCAACAAAACCGGAATCCGCCTGCGCCATCTGGTTCGCCCACTGCTGCAAATCTTTCTCCAGCGGTGCTATATCTGCGTTGTGTTTAAGAACAATATAGCTTTCAAAGAATTCGCTATCCCGAAATGTGGTTCCCTCCATATAGGCATCAAAATTCGGACGCACATTTCGCAGGGCATTCACGTTTAATATATAGTTCGGCTTAAAGTGTGAGTTGGAAGGAAAGTCTTTATATATACCTGTAACCACCACATCAATCGCTTTACCATCGGTAGCCCAGTTGTGTTTTACGGTTACAACCTCTCCGATCGGGTCTGCGGTATCAAATAATTTACGCGCACCCGTTTCGCTAACCACCAGCGTATTATAGTTCTCAAACATTTTCTCCCGGCTTCCCTGCAGCATTTCAAATGCCAGTACTTTATCAAAGCCGGGTTCTGCCCAACGCACTTCTTCCGTAAGTATAATTTTATCGTTTGCCTTGTGATGAAAGGAAGTCGGGTAACCTATATAATCGATGCGTACGCCCTGTATAACTTCACTGCGCGTTTCCTTCAGTTGCTTTATCCAATAACCGGGTGCCACGGTATTATCAAACTCCTGTCCATCGGCATTGGTAAATGTACACCCGATACGATAGGTATCGGCAGCATACGGATGCATGGTGTCATACTGTAACTCGTCACTGATATATAGGAATATAAGAATGGCGCAGGCGAGACCAAGTGCAAGTCCAAACATGTTTAAGGCAGCAAAAAGCTTTTGTCGCTTAAAATTGCGGAGGGCGATGAGCAGATAATTCCGGATCATAGCGGTGGGGGTTGGTATATTAAAAGAACGATAACAACACCTGAAATTGTTATCACCCACCTGGAATGATTTTTCCCGAAGGAAAATAGTTCTACTTACGCCTGAAAATTAGCTTAATCCTTCGATTTTGATTTCAGGGATGTTATCTCTTTACTGAGTGCATCACGCTCTCCAAGTAATTTATCAATCAATTCTTTCAGACCGTGATTGCTATTGTAAATATGAATCGGACCACTGTGACTGTGTGTTCCTATATTATGATTGACGACTGAATAATCATCTGCCAAAAAGTATTGAGGATCGAGGTTATATAAATTACCCAGCAATTTCGCCTGATCAGAGGTAAGTTTCTTTTCACCGACCTCTAGCCGCTGGTATTCTTCTTTTGAAATACTCAGGTGTGCTGAAACATGTTCCTCGGCATATCCGTGGCTCAATCGTAATAAATACTGTTTGGTTTTCATCTTTTAACGGCTTCCAGAAACAAAAATACCTTTTTGCGCCATGATTTATACCTAATTCAGAAGCTATATACTCCTGATTATAACCATTCGCTTCGCGCAGAATCCGCATGATCTTGTTCTCATCCATAACTGTATCACTTCAAGTGATAATTATTCCTTACAGCAGTATATCAACATCTCTGTCTGACAGACCTTTTAAAGGTACTCAATTGCCAAAGTAATCGAAAGATGAATGAAGGTATACGTAATGAAATGAAAATATTACGAGGTCTACTTACGCTTGAATTTGTCAAGCCACCGATTGGCTTCTTTCTGTCGCTGGATTTTTCCATCGGCCAGATACTGGCTCAGTTTTTCGTTCATTGGTCCGCGCGAAGTAAGGTGGTAGTAGCCACAATCATCACACAAATAAACGGCTACCGGCCCGCTACCCGCAGCATAGTCGTATGTAGTCTGTGCTTCAATCAGCACATCCTCTGCAATCTCTTTGCTGAGATAACATTTTTTGTGTGTTACGCATGTAGCCATCGTTGTGCAAATAAAAAAGGAATTGATGCAAATTTCAATTCCTTCTTTATTTTAACAGTCGTTGCAGTGCTATGCTAAAATCGATCGATCCACGCGATGGCTTCCTCCTTGCTTGGAAAATAGGCAATGACGGCAACATTATCTTGCACCTGGTTCAGAATACCTTCTACTGACATCTCTGTAAAGAGATCCGAAGGCACTATAATGGCATTGTGAGAAAAGCCAGCTTTTTCTGCACGATTATACCAATGTGAAGCTGCCCACGCCTGATCATCGGGATGAACAGCCCCCATATATATAGTGTCGGCTACTATCTTACCGGTTTTAAAATCAATCATACCCTGAAGCATATTATCCATTCCAACCCTGAATTCATCGGACGTAGGTGGAGTCTTCCAGGTTGCCACTACAGCGTGATTTACTTTACTATACCCGATAACAATAAATTCAGTTTCAAAATAGTTTTGCATGTTTCCCGTACTTCAGTTAATGATTAGTATATCACCTTTACATTAGATATATATTCCGATGGAAAGTCACAAAAAATTTTCGACCTTACTTTCCTTGTACTTTACAGCTCGGTCACCGAATATCTTAAGAGACCAGATCTTGGCTTTAGTCTCTAATTAAGATTACTTCAGTTCTACTAATTGATGCGCCTCTGTTATGCTATTTGTAAAGATGGTTTCCATGTCTCCATCCAGTTTGTTTTTATATCCTTTTGCGCTCACCGAAACAAAAATATCATTTGGTACTATAAATACCTGCCGGAATTTTTTATTGCTATGTGCTACAGTGAATTCTTTCTTTACATAATTTGATACTGCGTCTGCCGCATATTTCTGTGAACCCGGGCTTATTCCTGCATGCGTGGTTAAGTCATATAAACAACATGCTGGTTTATGAGCAAACAAAAGCTCTTCAATTTTATCGATACCTTTTTTGAAAATTTCTTCCGGAGTCAGTCCTTCCCATTTCATCAACATTACGTTGCCCAGTGTGCTAATGGTTAAATAGCATTTTCCTTTCTCTGACAATTTTACAAGTTCTTTCATTTCCATTATTCAAAAATTAAATTGTATTGTTAAAATCGTTTTATCAATCCACGTTGCCAGCATGAGTAATTCTTATTCTATAGTTTACAGTGATACCGGTTCCAATGTATATATTACTATTTTTACTATATATAGCTAACTAGAATTTACCTGATATATAGCAGCACAAAAATCTACAATCAATACAAACAGATATTATGTTAACGGTATGAACAGCATCGCTGTAAGATTTATATGGATTTATGAAAAAGTGTTGGAGTTTGTATGTCTTATCACAAAGATTCGTCTCCGTGAATTCACGTACTTGTTCATCAGTATATTGAAATCAACAAGCACTAAAAAAGTAGAAAAGATTTTTTTTTTGACGTTTGTTAATGATGCCGAACACGACACAAAAAAAGAGGATCACATTTTTCATGTATCCTGGAAAAAGAATCACCGTCTTCGCAGGAAATGGCTGAATAAACTATTTTATTATCTTGCGGCCAATTAACTAAATTTCAACTATGAAAATAGCAGAGATCCATACAAAAAAAGGCGTGATGAAGATCAAGTTCTTTGAGAAGGATGCCCCAAACACTGTTAAAAACTTTATTACACTATCAGAAAAAGGATTCTATGATGGACTCACGTTTCACCGTGTAATTCCGAATTTCGTTATTCAGGGTGGTTGTCCTAACGGCATTGGTAATGGTGGCCCGGGTTATAAAATTGACTGTGAACTGACAGGCGACAATCAATATCATGATCGCGGTGTTCTTTCCATGGCACATGCCGGAAGAAATACAGGAGGCTCACAATTTTTCATTTGCCACAGCCGCCAGAACACAGCGCATCTCGATCGTAACCATACTGTATTCGGAAAAGTATACGAAGGTCTTGATGTGATCGATCAGATCCGCCAGGGCGATGTAATGGAGAAAATTGTTATCAAAGAAGTAGAAGGGTAATATATACTCATCCAAAATAAAAAGAGGCTATCTCCATAGAGGTAGCCTCCTTTATTTATACGGCTGACAAGTATATATTTATTTCAACTTGTCAAACACGACCTTCGACACTTTGAAGACTGTTCCATGGCGCACGCCTTCCGGGAATTTTACTTTATCAGATATATCTGTCCAATTTACCAGGTCTGATGAAGCAACGGCACCCATCTGGTGATCGCGGTACTTATCAAAATATACGATCCATTGATCTTTGATCCTGATACTGGTAGGACCTTCCGCCCAATAGTTACCGGTAATCGGCTTGCCTGGTTTTGAATAATCCTTCATCAGATAGTTACTCGTTGCCACGCGAATGTTTTTCTGCGCAGGCTCCACTGTCTCATCTTTCAAAAACATCACATACTTCTTATCAATGAAGTGAATGGTTGCATCAATCACGTTAAAGTCCTTGTTATATAGCAACGCGGTCTTACTGAACGTTTTAAAATCTTTTGTAGTAACATAATACATGCGGTGATTATAGAAGTCCTCCTTTGCACTTTGTGTCTCCGGATAACGGCCGGTGATCGTGGTGGCCCAGTATATCATGAACTGCTTACTGGCTGCATCATAAAAAATCTCCGGTGCCCAGCAGTTGCGGGCATCCTGCTCATGTTCCATTACCGGTATATATTGCTGTTCTGACCAATGGATCAGATCTTTGGAATGCGCATAACCGATGCCCCTTTCATTCCAACTCACAGTCCACACCATGTGAAATGTACCATCCGGTGACTGGACAATGCACGGGTCGCGCATCAGTTTGTCTTTACCGGCAGTTGGTTTCAGGAAGGAACTGTCGTGGCGAAGCGACTGCCAGCGATAACCATCATCGCTATAGGCCAGGTGCAATCCGTCTTCACCATTTCCTTTGAAGTATGAGAAGAGGTATACTTCGGTATTGGTCTGCGCCTGTACTGCACAGCTGATGAGTAAGAATAGAATTATACTATATATTTTCATGCGGTTAATTTTCAATGTCCAAAATCAAACCAAAGCGTTCCGCTTATGGGCGTATAATTCAGCATAATGTTCTTCTGGCTCTGCGGTCCCATCAGTCTGGCGTCCTGAAATTTAGTACCAATCGGTGCGATGGCTTGTAAAAAACTTATGTCTCCTTTGGGGAATGCAGGACTCGTGTAGTCGTTGTAGGCACCTTTCGGTGGAAGTGGCTTTAACATCTGCAAGTATATATTCTCATCTTCGGTATATATCGTAAAAGGAGCCTCTTTGGTTTGTACTTGTACCCAGTACAGATTCGCATGATATCCTTTAAACTCCGGATACTCCCAGCTTTCACCGGTAATGGTATTGTTATACTTTTTCTCCCACACACCAAAGGGCGTTCCTTTCTGTCGGTTCTTCCACACACGATACGGACCGCGGCCCAGCCACTTCATACCGGTAACATTAGCTTCCGGGTAACGGAATGATATACCCATAAAATCTGCTTCGCCTTTTACCGAATACATATACTCTAACTTGACAGGCTTGCCGGAAGTAAAAATCCATTTTACCCAAAAGAACGATTCACCTTCGTACACCGGCTCTACTATATACCGATCATCTTCCTTCCGGTGCGTGAATTTCTTTAAGGTATGATTGACTCCAGCCTGTACGGGACCATCTGAAAGTGACACCGTGGAGACCGGTGTAATTACTTTCGTGAGATAACCGGTTGTTTTATCAAATATATACTGGATACCATCTAGCGATACTGTCAACGTTGATGCCGCTTCCTGTACCTGCGGTGAAGCCGTTGGAGGCGGAGCCGGTAATGTTGAATAAACTTCTGCCGGAGATTTTACCGGCCAGGACCAGGTATATATTTCACGCTGATGCGGATCGATAGCCGTAAGGTATAATGCATCACTGTTCTTCCAGTCTTGCGGCAACGTCAGGTTTAAAAATCCACTGGCACCCGGAGCAAGTGCAGGTAAGGTTGCTTTACCGGACGCATCAGTATGCGCTGATATACTCGCATCAAACGCCGAAGGGAACGATACTAAACGCCATTGAAATGTGCATTGGCCAAGATCAGTATAGATATAGCGATTGGTAACCGGGATTGTGCCATCGAAAGCAACAGGCAACGACTTCATCCCTATATATACCGGTGACCAGATTTCCTTTATTGTAAAAAAACTTCCCTCCTTTTCACGATGCGGACCTACGATACCATCGGGAGCATTGTTCTTATAGGTATCAATGCTATCGCTTCGGTCGTGACGTACGATGCCTTCGTCATGAAACGCCCAGAGAAATCCTCCGGCTCCATACGGGTGCGAAAGCATGGCATCCCAGAAATCATCCAGTCCGGCTGCGTGGCCGCCATCGTATAAGCCGTGCATGAATTCCGTAGGAAAGTATATCTCGTTTCCATATAAAACCGAGTTGGTTACATAATTATAGTCTGGGTAATGTTTTGTATCCGTGCCTCTGAATTTTTCCCATGGATGGTATACAAAACGCTGCTGTATATCATACTTCGGAAAATCATCATCAAGTTCCGTGTTCCACCCGCCTTCATTACCATTTGCCCATAACACAATACTGGGGTGATTAACATCGCGTACGACCAATTCCTTCACCAGCTTTCTCCCTGCTTCAGTATCATACTTCGCTTGCCAGCCGGTAAGTTCATCGAGCACAAATAAACCAAGTGAATCACAGGCATCGAGAAAGTGCTGATCGGGCGGGTAATGCGACATGCGCACAGCATTCATGTTCATGTCTTTGATCAGGTTAATGTCCAGCAGACTGATCGATTTACTCAGCGTACGTCCGCTCTCCGGCCAGAAACTATGACGGTTTACGCCTTTGAAAATAACACGCTTGCCATTTACATATATACCATCATGCTTTCGAACCTCCACCGTTCGAAAACCGAAACGCTGGCACAGCGTGTGCACCTCTCCTTTCTTATCACGCAAGGAGACAATGGCTTCGTACAAATTCGGTGACTCCGGGTTCCATGCTTTTATATTCTGAAATGATCGGGATACTGCAAACTTACCTTGTTCCTTCAGAAATTTTCCGGAAGATATAGTTCCTATCTCGGCACCTTGTAAATCCTTTATTTGCACATGAGCGGTATGGCCTGCTGAAATATTACCCGCTATAATATCCATGGTAAATTTCCCATCCGCCTTCGCATCGATCGCGACACGCTCTATGTAGGCGGTTGGTTTTATTTCCAGGTATACCGGCCTATATATACCACCCAACGCCCAGAAGTCGCCTTCAGATTCTGCCTTTCGTACCGACTCATTGGCCGATAGTTTGCTCACCTTCACTTCCAGTAAATTATCAGTGCCGGGTTTTACCAATGCAGAAACATCGTATCGGAATTGATAAAACCCTCCCTGGTGTATCGGGCCTGCAGCCTTACCGTTGACCTTTACTTCGGTGTCAGTCATGGAACCTTCAAACACGAGGAATATCTTTTTACCTTTCCACTCTTTCGCTGCAGGAAAGGTATATTTATAGAGTCCTTGCTCACCGATCTTCTTTTGGCCACGTCCGTAGGTATATTCTCCGAAACCCTGTAGTTCCCAGTTAGATGGCACCGGAATGGTTGTCCACTTACCTGAATTGTTACCGGCAGTACAGAAAAAATCCCAGCGTGCGGTATGATCTTTGTCTTTACCCGAGAGATAATGACGTTGCGTTTCTGTTGTTTTTACCTGCGCCCATAAATGTGTACTGCATACTATAGCCAGTACAGTAAAGGTAAATCGTACCATCGTGTATATAGATTATTTCTTTTTGAGAAAGGTTACTACCTGGTCGGAGAACGGTTGTGAACGAGCTGTGTTGTTATGATCGCCCGGTACACGTTTATACAGTGCCTGCGGTACCAGGGATGCAAGTTTCTCCGATGAACCATTGTCTTCATCGCGATCACCACAAAGTACAAGCACCGGTTTATTAATTCGCGACAACTCTTCAACACTGGTAGAAGGCTGCGCCTTTTGAAGATAGGCTAATGCAAGCTGATCAAGCTTTTGTTGTTTTACATACTGCACTGCATTGGCAAGTTCAGGAATATTTTCTCCCATCAGGGCCTTGTAAAACATTTCTCTGCGAGGCCACGCAGGATTTGTAAAGTCTGCTCCCATACCACCCAACACCGTACGCTCTATACGCGGATCAAAAACAAGAAGTCGCGATGCTATAATAGATCCACGCGAATACCCGACAACGCTATATTTCTTGATGCCAAGCTTATCAGCAAGTTCCATAATATCGCGGGCCTCGGCATCTTTCTCATACGCTTCAGGTTTGTGAGGCTTATCAGACAAACCATTGCCGCGCTGGTCGAGTGTAATTACTTTGAACCCCGCTACCAGCAGATCGTTGTATAGTGCCGTGCGCTTCCACGATTCACCATCTACTATAAATCCATGTATGAGTATAACGGGGTCACCAAAGCCTTTTACTTCGTAGTGTATCTTAACACCGTCAAACGAAGTGAAAAATGTAACAGAGTCAGGTTTACTTTGGGCCTGTACAACTACTGACAACCAGCAGAGTTGTGCTATAACGAATAGGTGTCTCTTCATACTTGTTCTTAATTGGATGTAGCAACCCGGGGTTGCAGTGCCTCTTGCGCGCATACAAGATACACGAAAGGAGCATTCCAATTAATAGCAATTTCATTAGAGGCGTAAGAACAGTCATTATCGGTATAGGCTTCATCGGCTACCGAAGAAGGATACCGGCATTTATCCTGCATGCCCGGGTTCGGTCCGCCTGCCAGTAAACCCGGAACCGGCTCTGCAATACCATCGGCAATGGAAGGACGATGGTGCGGATGCATCGGTGTCTTTTTACCATAGCCGGTGAGGAAAGAATAACCTGTACCATTTTTTCCCAATAGAAAATCCAGATTGGACAACGCATAGTTCAGGTACTTCTTGTCACCGGTAACCTTATAAGCCTGTATCAATTCTATACCCTGGTTGGCCGCCACCGCGCTGCTCCCCCAGATATAGTCTTTGGCAGAACCACCCATTACGGTATTGAATGCGCGTGTATCCACACCGTTAATCAGGACATCGGCAAAGCGCACAACACCCTGCTTCATCAACGTTACCTTTGCCTGAGCAGCTTCCGGCAGCGATGTCTCAAAACGAATCATGGTATAGTATCCCAGCAAATGCACTCCGCCCCATGATGGCAGCGGAAGATTATGATCTGCCAGCACTTCAACTTTGTCGAGATATTGTCCGTCCTGTGTGGAAGCATATAATTCAGCCGCAGCCCATGTAAACTCATCAGCAAAGTTACCATCACCGTAACCGCCCGTAGTTACATCCGGATCAAAGGTTTTGTTCATAGCGTCCTGATCGTATACTATAGTTGAATTTTTAACAGCCCACTGCCATGCCCGTGTAGCAGCCGTGAGACAAGAATCAGAAAATCCCGGAAGCTGATGTTCAAATTTTTTAAACACGCGCGCTGCCTGCGCTGTTACCGCTGCAAAGTCTAATGTTGCAGCGGTACCTTTTTGTACTACATATCGCGGACGTGTTGCCAGGTGCGGCATAATCATACCATCAAATTTCTCATTGGTGAGTTTATGATAGACACCACCATCAGCAGGATCTTGCATCGTTAACATCCAGCGGAGATTCCACAGTGCTTCATCCAGCAAGTCGGGTATAGCATTTCCGCTTTCGGGTATATTTAAATTCAGAGAATCAAAATATACCGGAAAATCCTCATAAGCGGAGAGCAGCGTACCCATTGTAATGCCACTGTTCACTATATATTTGTTATAATCCCCTGCATCCAGCCATCCCTTCGAAGAAGATATAGTCGCCCCGGCAGGACGCCCCGCAGATGCAGCGGATGGGTGAATCTGTACTTTATTATCCGGGTGCGAAAGCGGTCTATGCCATTTGCCTGCATACTGTTCCGGTAATGCTGTTGATAACCGCTGATAGTAAAATCCCTTTATCGAAGCACGTGCAGCCGCATCGTGTACATTTTGTTTAATCTCAAAGGTATACGACTCCCCCACCGAAGGTACCACAACGGTATAGGTACCCGCTGTTTTCACTTCAGAGAAATCTGCAATCCGTGTTTTCTTATCCGAGAAAATCGATTTTCGCACTTCGCTCAACTTCCCCCGGTATACTTCTTTACCAGTGCCCTTTGCCACGATATAAAACTCCGTAGCCTTATCGCCAATTACCACCGCAGATTTAGGAGCCTCCGGGTAATAACCGATTTGATTAAGACGGATGACGTCTGCGGGGAATTTATCTTTTTGCTGGCATTGTACCTGTAGGGTAGCAATAATAAAAAATGATAAGAGTATTCGCTTTTGCATGTTTAAATCAATAACGAAAAATTTAATCTTATAACGAAAACCTTAGTCGTTTAGTAAAAAAATAATTGATTTATACTTAATCAATATCCGTTTTCAACATAAATCGACCATCTATTCCTCTTCGATAAACCTTCACTTCTCTGACTCCTTTTTCCTTCACTATAGAATCACCGACTTGTATATAGGGAACTATATACATTTCATCAATTGTCAACAAATACCACGCTGAGTCAAATTTAATATGTGGTGCACCTCGATGACCTGGTCGATATTCGATTTGATGAATTACCGATCTATATTTTAAATCTATAAAGTCCTTGTCCGCAAGCCATGCAGGGTAAGCAATAAATATTATTGTTCCAATAACCAACCATGCTCCTAGAATTAAAGGAACAATCCTAAATAATTTCTTTTTAATTTTCCTCATCCAAATTAGGTCTTATTTCACAATTCTAGGATCAAAGTTAAATGCCTGCCAGCCAACTCTGGTTTCTCCTACAGAATACCCGGCTCCAACAGTTATCCCCAAACCACCGCTAATGCCAGTTAAAGATGGCTTCATTGGCGAGGCACTCCAATCTGAATAACCTGCATTAATATTTACCCCCCCGATAAATTCTCCTGAAATAGTTCGCGTAGGTCCCAGAAGGGAATTCACGCTTAATGTTGATACAGGACCATCATAATGCATTGAGCCACCATTTATTCCGGCTCCCCATAGTCCGCCATAGGTCCATTGCATTGTACTGGTTTTATGAAATCCTGCATCCTCTCCTCTCGTTATTAGATTTAAAGTGTAGGTTTCAGATGCTCCAATACCCAATGCAGTACTGTAATTAACATCTAACGTAAGGACATCAGGTACAATCCATCTCATAGCGTCTGAATTCCAGATTTCTTCTGCAAAATTCGATTTATCTGGATTTCCAAGCTGAGCAACACTTGAATATCCTCCTCCATAGTTCAGGCTATACTGCTTCATATACTCCTCATAACTATCATAATAAAGGGCATTCGGATTGCCTTGAGTAGAATTTTTTGGGCCTGTCCCTTGCTCTACACCATCACGAAAGATAAGGTCAAATGGATCGTTGGTTTTTATAACTGTTATAATCGGTGAATTTGATGATATATATACATTATTAAACCATCCTTGATCTTGAAAAAAGTTGTTACCGCTATACAAGCCAGCCTGCATCGCTTGTGCAAAGGCCATTTGCTTCCATAAGTCCTCCGGAGGTCCAGGTTGTATACCAGCTGCACCTGAAGGATCATTAAATCGTATTGGGTTATCATAAGCATAATGGTAGCCACTTAGCGAAGCGTACTTGGTCGCTAGTGGATCAACGCCTGTGAACCTTGCTATAACAGGATCGTAATTTCTATAGAACATCTCGTACCAGCCGCTGGTTTGGTTCAACTCGGATGCTGCGTTGTAAAGGAAATCATTCTTGGAATCTTCACGTGTCCAACTCATGTTGGTTTGAAGCCCATACGGATAGTACTCGTTATACTGAATAACGTTGGTCTTGGTTTGCGTAACCTTCAAGTCATCAAAATATACCCAGTTAGTACCTTCACCCTCATAACTCAGGTATACATACATAAAGCCTGCCTCTTTAATTTTTATCGGGTCAAAGTATACTCTTTGCTTGGCCATGTTTGCACTCTCAGGGACAGGCTTCCATCCCATGTCTAGCAATTTATAATTACAATCGAGTAATATATAGTTTAAATACGCTGTAGGTCTTGCATCACCAAGATTGCCGTGACTACCGTAAGCCGTATAAGCAGCATTAACACCACTATATATTAAACCGCTCTCTCCGGTTGCACCTGATACTCCGCCAAATGCACCAGCAACTGAAGTAATCAGACCGGTAAGCGGTTGATTGGTTCCACCAAAACCAGAGCCTCCTTCGAAGTACGACCATACCTCCATGTCAACCACATCACCGGGATAGACTTTCAGACTTTTCGCAGGTCCGGCCTGATAGCTATTATTCATCCTGATAACATATTGACCTGAAGGCGTATTGTTCGCAGCTGATTTGGAAACCCAATACATTGAACTTGAATTTATGTTGGAGAATTCATTCGCATCGTTTGTTATGTTCTCAAATGTTGCTTTGGACGGTGGATTCGAAGGGTTCACAGAACTGAACACTATACGTGTATTTCCCAGGTGATCTGCTATAGCATATTGATACTCGAGCGTACTTCCATTCTTTACTACTCGTCCTTCCGGTGAAGCAAAGAAATTAAGATTACCATTTTCATAGACAAACCCTGAAATATAGTCTGTTGTTACCGTTGGAGTCGAGCTTCCGGCGGCATAAGTCTTCATTGTGAGTTTTGTTCCCGCAGCATCATAGGTATATTCAATTTTACGGGTATCACTAAAGGTAACAACCGATACTTTACCGAGTGCGTTGTAGGCTACATTGCTGATCCCCTTATTCAAGTCAGACACCAGACTTCCCATCGCACCGTACGTATAGTCATTGGATGTACCGCTGCTACCGTTGCTGAAGCCTGTTGTATTGCCGGTAGCATCTGTAATCCGCAATAACTGATCTCCCATAGCAGGATTATAAAGATACGCGAGATTATCAATAAGTTCATAGGTATAGGATGCAGTGACACCACTCAACTGATGCTTCCGTTGATTTCGGGCCAAAGTTGCTACGTTACCATTCAGATCGTACGTCAGGTTTTCGCTAATGGAACCAACTTCCTTAGACCATGCGCTCCCGGTATTCATTTGAGAGATTGATGTTTTGAGGCGATTGGCTTTGTCGTACGTGTGCTTATAACTTCTCTGATCAGCCGCTCCTGCGGCTGCGCCAACGCCTTTCCATTTCAAGGCGCTGATGTTACCGTTGTAATTTACAGTAGTAGCTGCTGTTAAACCGGTTTCTACTTTTTCATATAGCAGTTCCATACCGAAGTAATCGTTTGTCTCATCATTGCTAACGGCATCTGCTGTAAGTTGCGCATTGTTAATAGACGCAAGCCAACCCTGAATACTATAACGCAAGTCTATAGATTGCAAAAATGAAGTACCGGAAGTATTGTGAAGCTTCTTATCCACCAGTTGTCCTAACTCGTTATATTCATATTGAACAACAAGCTGATCCGTGGGCGCACCATTGTTATTCTGGTATATCCGAAGTAATCGCCCCATGTGGTCGTAGTCAAATTTATTAATGACTGTCGTTACTCTTCCACTTCCTGCATTGTGGTAATTTTTACTGATCTTTTTCTTGCCTTCAAAATCATACACTACTGTAGCTAGATTATCTACAGTTGTTGAAAGGTGATTGTTATTCCGCAATTGTATAGGACGCCCTTCAATATCATAAAATATATAGTTATAAAGCCATGTGGTCCCTCCCATGACTATATATTTTGAACCAGTAGCTCGTCCGAAAGCCGTAGATGCGGGTGTATTCTCACCTGCCAAGCCCTGTGATGTATAGCTATAGTCATCGCTGCCATTAAAATCAAAATCGTAAGTGTCGTAATAATCTACTGTTAAAATTTCTGTAGACGAAACTGGAAATGATTGATTTGTATAACCATGAAGCGCTGTTCCACGAACTTCGTAGTATTTATCCGTATCAAATGCATACAACGGATCAACTACATTTGTCTGTATAGCGGTACGTGAAATATGTGTTGTATTCTGGTATAAGCCTTTCATCACCAGCCGGCCTGCACGATCATATTTAATAAAGAACCATTTGTTTGCACTCCGTATATTCCCATCCTGCATTAACACCAATCGGTCGAGCCTGTCGTAACAATAATATACCCATGCCTGCCCCGGCACCTTTTTTTCTACAAGCCTTCCGAGATTGTCGTATACAAACTCATGGAAATACTGATCTTTAATAGCCTGTGTAAGTGTCCAGGTGTTTGCCTTTAGTGCCGCTATACCTTTTGGAGAGACCAGGTACTTCAACTCACCTTTGAAATTATATATACTATAGGTCTCAAGCCAGGGAACGAGACTTCCGCTGACTGTCTCATTAAGTTGTACGCGTTTAAGAATTGTACGGCCTGCTTTATCAGTAAAAGTCTGTATCTTCTTACCATCTTCATCGGTCACTTCAGCCTTTAACAATTCATTTTCATTGTAAAAGGCAGCACTTGTTCCGTCAGGTTTAAACAACCGTACTTCATTGACGTCATTAGTAGAGTAACTTAGTAAGGTTGAGTGTTCACCTCCCGGCTGCCATTGTTGGCCTACTGAACCTTGCTCGGTGACCAATGCCAGCGGTGATTTTTCAATTATTGACTTGGCAAATGGAAAAGTACTGTCTGTAATCTTATCTGATGTTCCATTTGCATAAAAAGCCGCCTGTTCATTTATAGGATTGTTTTTAAAATCACCATCGTTTAGAGCAGATGTATAAGGTAAATATTCAACTGGCTGCATTCCACGAGTATCATATACGGTTAACGATATAATATCTTTTTGCAAAGGGCTTCCTTTATGAATATTTTGCTGAATGGGTCTGCTCCAACCATCATAGTATATTGTTGACTGCCTTTTCTGCTCGGCACTCAAACCATCAACAGCTGCAACGTCTGTAATGCCACGTGTTATGATATACTGCTCTCTGGTATAATTTTCACCTGTGACTGTACCTCCCTGTGGCAAGACAACTTCAGTATAAGGTTTTACCGGCACTTCGATTTCATTGGAATATACTTGTCCGAATTGTCCCTGATCTACCAACACTCTGAACTTCGTGGTTGCTGTGAATAAGTGGCTATATGCCTGCCCTGTACATGCAGCCTGCTTCCAGTTTACTCCATTGTCAACAGAATATTCCCATCTAATTATAGCTCCGGAATTTCCTTTTAACACGAGAGTTGCAATGTTTCCCTCCAGGCAATATATAGATTCGATAAGATTAGTTGGTCCTGATAACACACCAGGTTTGTGAACCGTAATTGTGATTGTCGCTGCCGCACTGCCACAGGTCCCTGGACCACCACCAGATGCACCAAAAATTGTGGTTTCAGTAAGTCCGGAATATGTATAAGATGTGCCGTATCCGAGTTCAGTCCAACTACCATCGACTGTCCGCTTTGACCAATAGGGAGTTTGTGAAAAACCACCAGTGAACAGTCTACCAGTGCCGCTGATTAAGTTATAGCTTGTAGGATCGGGCGTCCCAATACCTCCGCCACCTACCTCCTGTTTTGCCCACACCGTTATTACATCCGTGTAAGCCAATCCGTTTGCATTTCGATAATAGGCTCTGAAGGCCTTTAAATTTGGCGCAACAACAACGTAGTCATAGTACGAATTGGTCGTAACGATAGTTTTCTCAACCGTAAAGGTACCATTAAACGTACCTTCTTCCCACCTTATGACAGTCGCGCCACTGCCACTAAATGTTATTCTACCCGCAGCATTTCCGCAGACCACAGACGCGCCACTATTCGACAGCGTTTGACAGTAACCAAAATTAGCAAGAAGCAAGGCAAGGCCTGTAAAAAAGAAACGATAAAAAGTTTTCATATATAAATAGGCCTTAGTATAGTTTATGTTTGTACTCGTACGTTTTAAGAATATTTCCATCCCTATCGTAAACTGCCTTTACTCTACCAACACCATCATAGGATATATAGGAAGTATTGCCTTGAGAATCTGTACTTATAGAAGGCCCATAGGGAAAAGCATAAGTAGTAGTCTGGAAAGATGAATGTGAAGGATAAAATACAACATCATCAATATTTACTTCCGTATTTGTTTTGATCATTACACTAAACGCATTGTCGCCTATTCCCGCTGAAACCGGAACGCTCACCGCATGGTATTTCCAGGTAGTAGATGGTGCAAAAGGTAGCGAAGCTGCTACAATCCCATTTAGTGTGATCGATAAAGTTCCGGAGGTGGAAGGCTTAAGCCAGCAGGAGAATATATAGCTCTGTACATTATAGTTGGTAGCACCGCCTACCAAAAAATTTGGAGTGTTGGATGCCCATACAGGTAACAAAACTGCTTTGGAACCGAATCTTCCTTCTATATAGGTAGCACTCCACCCGGGGCTGAATATTCCGTCCATCAAAGAACTTTCAAAATCTGTAAAAATATATGCGTTAGTGTGAGCATTATTTACTTTAATCACTGGCAAAGAGCCCGAATAGCCATACCGATTTGAAACAATAACTTTATCTCGGCCAACTGCTTCCTTCACATTTCCGAAGTTGTCAAAACTGAGAAAAGTGTTAACCAGCACATAGTTCGTCTGATCAAAATTAAATTTATTGCCATCAAAGAATGACGGCACAAAAGACGTTATTCCATCAACAGACTGAAAAGAATACTGTCTATGTGGATATACCTTGCCGCTGATTGTCTGATAATAATTAAGATTTCCGGAAATATATTTCTCAACACTTCCGTCCATTTTTGACAATATAGTTTCAACCGGTAATGCCGTTCGGTGTGCGGTTACAAGGTTTGTCAGCGATGTAGCTTGTTGATCGGTAGTAGGAGACGCGAAATAATCTTTTACATATTTTAAACGTGTTATTGTTTGACTTTGATCACTACTCGTGCTAACGATCTTCTCAATTTCACGATGATTCCCTGTACTGTAAAAGTATTCTGTTGATGTCTCAATTTTCTTAGTCAGATCTGAAGAGGCAAAAAACGTCTCTTTTGACTTTTTTAATACGGTCATTACATCCGTATTAATAGCATACTTACTATATACAAACATTTTTCCGTCAACATAGGAAGAGCCGTTATGATAATAAGTCGGCAACTCTTCCAAAGCCAAACCGTAAATTTTGCGAATAGCCGTAGTACCGTATACTCGTTGATAATCGTAATCGACTTGTCTTCGGACCACGCCATCATCCCGAAAATCACTCACCCTCCTCAACATACCTCTTGCAAAACTATAGTTCGGGTTTGGAGGAGAAGGATATTGATTTATTCCCTCAGTAAGTGGACCTGTTTCGAAACAGAATGAATTTCCTGAAGGCTGACGAGCTATTAATACTCTACTTGCTTCCCATTCATTATTGTTGGCTGTGGCTTCACCGTAGAAAGCAGATAATTCATATTCATAAACAGTATATCCGCCATCTTTTATCTTCTCTACCACACGTTCATAAGCTACCGAGCTTCCCGCAAGCAGGTCTGAATGCGAAATCTCTTCACTCGCCTTAACTGTAAAATAAGCACTCAACAAGGATGCACTTGCTCCGGGATTAGCTAATTGAACGTCTCGATACCGCGCTCCTATTGTTCCCAGGTATTTATCAACCCTTGTACCAGATATAGCATACATGGGTCTATGCTGTAATTTTCCACTCGTTTCACCTGTAGAGGTCTTATATTCATATTCCTTGATCATATCTGCCGCCTTCGAAATACCGTTGAATGATACAACTTTTCGAATCCGAATACCGGCACCTTCAACCTTAACAGTACCATTTATATAGTCATGAGGTTCGTAAAAGAATACTGAATAAGCTTTATGGGGATAAGTGATTCGTTTCAAGCTTCCTCGAACTGCGGTTTCCTGGTATAGCATAAAGTTGGGCCCTGAGCTTAACGCATGAAAGTTCCAGTCGTCCTTGTAGGTTGAATTATAGGTTGGATAAGGCGGGTCGTTTGCAAGGTCTCCACCATAATACTCAAGGTAGTATATATTTGGTGGGGCTGAGTTGCCAATGTGCTCCAGTAGTACTTGTAAAAACGAGCGCGTATTGTTATTACTATACTCCAACGTTATTGTTTTCGAAGACTGGAGTGTGCCACCGCGTTTATCAAATACCTGTATACTTTTCAACAGTCCAACAGCGGTTCCGTCATTAATTGATGAGACAAACTGGACCTCTGTTATTGGGCTGCTTATTTTTAGCGGTATCTTGAAAGTATACGATCGGTTATATTCTAACTTACCGTTTGCCCCTGTAGCATTTGTAAATGTTACTGGGTATAGGTACTTCAATTTATTTTTGTCAGGAGTCAGATTGTTGTCTACCGAATTCACTGTCCTATATGTAAAGTCTATAGTACCATAAATCGGTGATATCATTTTCGTCAATTTCCAGCCTGTGTGATAGGTCACAGGAGTGAAATGCATTTTTGACCGTCTCACCAAATAATACGTATTGACAGCTTTAACTGATTGAGTGATTGTTTCCAACTCATCAAACTTGTATTGGACTCCTTTGTTATCTGTCACTGTGAAAGAAGTAATTGTTCCACTTACTGTGTTAGGGGTTACAATTACATCCTGGTAAGGAACTACTTGGGGTACCTTGTTTTCATCAAAGTAAAACTGAAAAGATAACCCTGGAGCATTTACGTAGAATACATCTGGCTCCGTATCCTGATCATAATCAATCGTATTCAGGAAATTGTAATTGGCCAGTTCGTCAGAACAAGTAGCAATGTTGTTGTCCGTTGACGGGGTAAAGTTTCTAATACTTGAAGGCAATGAAATTGTACTTCTTAACCAGCCTCGTCTATTGTCGGGACTTGTTCCAGAGTAGTCGTCCGGTAAACTTCGCATCTGACGGGTGACCCCATATGACTGAGCAGATATATCCCAGTTCTGACCAACCCATCCGCCATCGTCATTTACACGCACGCCATTCGCAGTATATAACAGTACACCCGGTACGCTTACATCGCCATCCGATACAGTAAAAAGGGGAATACTGATACTTAGCTTGCCTGTAAGAGGATCAACTGACTGATTTTCCTGTGCCAGGCACCTGACTACAGATAACAACAGGCATAGTAAAAGAATACTATTTTTCATGATAGGTAGATTAGGACTATATTAACTATATATAATGTAACAATGCTTATTTCGATATCACAAGAATGTTAATCTTCAACAGAAGTCACATTCCAAACAACAGGCAAAACAAATCTATAACATTATTTGATCAGGTATTAGAATGTTTCGATTCTTTGTATAAAATGTTAATTAACAAAGATTACACTACTATTTAGTTCGATCATGGTTTTGTCAGAGGTCTAAAGTGAGAAGAGGCCGTCCTTCCAAAGAAAGACAAGCCTCTTCAAGTGCTAAACCAATTAACACTTCATCATTTATCTACGATTCTTAAGTTATCCAACGCTACATAGTGAGATGCAATTACTTTTGCGCCCGTTGCGCCATTGCTGAAGTCTACACGAACATCTCTGATCTTAGAAATATCACTTATCCTGACAATCGGGTCAGCTTGGGTATCACCATTATATTTATAGAAATCAGACAAAGAAATATAGAATGTTCTCCATCCATCCGTTTTAAGACCGGTTGTACGATAGGTATCATTGTCCCACGGTTTGAATCTATACTTAAAGTGGTCACCGTTTTCCATTCCAATATCAATTACATAGTACCCAGCCTTCCACGCCTCTACAATATTAACTTCCATTTTGAAATATTTGTCTTCATGTGATGCGGCTGGAAGACCAAAATCAAAGTAACATGTAGAAAATACCCAGCTTCCATTATACCCGGTTGCCGGCAGATCTGTTTGTTTGATGCGTGTATAGCGGCCCGAAATTACAGGCAGTTCCGAATTAGCAGGATCTATTCTTTCTGCATCTCCCCAGCAAACATCGGAGCCCCAACCTGTAGCCGGTATATCGAAGTTGATTAGTCTTCCTTCTGTTTCATGTATACGAAAGTTAGATGTAGACTCACCACCTGCTCCTACAACAGTAACCGTAGATGTTGTTGCATCCAGCGGCATAACAAATGTTACTTCACTATCGGTGAAACCAACAATCTCCGCTTCGGTTGATCCGACCAGCACTTTAGAGATCAGAAAGAAATAGTTCCCCAATACCTTATTCTCTTCACCTGGTATTCCAAACTCATTGGCCAATCCGATTATTTCAGGTGGGGGTAACACTACATTAAAGTCCACGCTTACTTTTTCACCACTGGCCGTCACCAACGTTACTTTGTTAGTGACTTCCTTCGGAGCTGTATCCGGTACAGAAATTATAATGTTGTTATCTGTTACATATACCGGGCTCGGTATAACTGTTACATCATTGAACATAACAGCACGTACTGACCCAAGGTTAGATCCCTGTATTGCGATAGTCTGATTGAATTCTGCCCCCAGAATAGTACTATCTTTTTCTACAACCCGGATATTGGTAATCACGGGCGAAGCTACTTCATCGTCTTCACACGAAAGCAGCGCGGCTGCAGCCACGCATACCGTTGCAACCACTTTGACTATATATCTCTTCATAGTAATTCGTAATTAAAAAGAATATTAATGCTACTAGTTTGACAGCACACTAAAATCAAAATCCACTGGCGACTTTCTCAGTGATGGTGCCTTTACCAATTCAGCATCCGGATACGGGAAATAAAAATTTTCCTCCGTAGCAGGGAAGAATCGCGTAATGGCTGCACCATCTCCGTCTGTCGTGGGATATGTAACTTCATACTGACGCGGGTTATCAGTACCGGCAATATAGTTTATAGTATACGGACCTTTGTCCTGCTTACTGATAATATCAAGTGTTCCATCTGCACCATTCATGTTGAAGTATGACAAGCGAACAAGTTCATGCCAGTACCTTCCTTCCATCGCGAGTTCGATGCGTTTCTCATTAAATATATCCATAAACGTAACTAAGGTAAGATCTGACAATCCAGCACGCTTGCGGATCTCGTTCACATATTTCAATGCTTCTGCATCAGACGTTGACGAACTATTTCCCAGAACCGCTTCAGCATAGATCAGGTATACTTCTGCGAGGCGCATCATATAGGTGTTAATATAGGCGGTCATGAATTGACCATTTCCACCATTGTCATCCGGTCCACCGATAATATACTTCTTGATATTTGCCACGTCATCTATAGTATACGTTACAGATGGGTCCGCAAAGTACTTCAGTTCAGAATAACGATCGCCATTGAACATAAATGTTGGTTTTCTGCGACTGTCATCCGGATTAGCCATGTAGTATTTTACCAGATCTGCAGAAGCACCATGCGCACGTCCCCAGCCATCGCCCTGGTTACCGATAAGTTCCGGGCTAAACGCCATATAAGCCTGAAAGCTGTTGTTCACCCCCCACGGTTCACGTATCGGAAGCCACAGCAATGCAAACAGCGTTTCATTATTTATACTCTGCGCGTTGTTATTCGCGCTGAGAAACAGATCACTATAATTATCCATCAGTGTAAGTCCGCTATTCATGATTACATCCTTTGCATAATATTTAGCACTATCAAGATCTGTCTGATTGCGTGAACCTACACCCGCTCCTATACCTGCGCGTGTCAGAAATGCGCGGGCAAGCATACCTTCTGCAGAATATTTGGTGAGTCGTCCGGCCAGTATAGGTGTAGTTGGAAGATTCTTTGCTGCATATCTGAAATCACGGATAGCAAATTCCCAGATACTCGCCACAGAGTTCCTGCGAATGGTAGTATCGTTCAATATCGCGAGGTTGTCATAAATGATCGGCACTTCCTTCCAGATGCTGGTCAGATATGTATAGGCAAGTCCGCGCATGAACCGCGCTTCTGCTATAGCATGATTTTTCACAGCAGGCGTGACATTGGTTGCATAGCGATTAACGTTCTCGATCACCATGTTGCTTTGTGCAATGATCTTGTAGAATGAAGCATACGCGCTAAGCAATGGTCCATCTGTAGCACTTACCGCGAACTTGTAATAATCATCGTAGTCATTGGAGAGCATGTTACCGGCACGCGCATCACCAATACCAAACGAAGTCTTATCATTAAAATCAAACCACACAATGTTATACAAAGGTGCGGTTGCCATTATTACTTCATCGTCTGTCTGATAATATATACCATCCGTGAGTGTATCAATCGGAGGTCTTTCCAAAAAACTATCGCTACATGCTGCCGCCAGTATACTGAGAGGCAGTGCGAAAGCTATATATTTCCAAATCCTTGCCTGTTTCATAGTTCTATAGATTATATATACAGGGATTAAAATTCAATTTGAAGACTGACATTATACTGTCGAGTAGTAGGGTATCGTCCATAGTCAACGCCTACAAATCCACGCCCCTGGTTACCCGAGAAGAATGTACCGACTTCAGGATCATACCCGGAATATTTAGTGAAGGTGTGCAAATTCTGAACGCTGCCTGAGATGCGAACACCGGTAAGATGAGCTCTTGATACCAATGTTCTTGGCAATCTGTATGCTAACTGCACATTCTTGATCCGCATGAATGATCCATCCTCCACAAACCACTGCGATGGTCTTGAGTTTCCGTTAGCATCTGTAGAAGAGATGCGTTGTACGTTGTGACCAGGATTCAGAATACGTGGATCATCAGCCGCATTGTTACTGCTTACACGTGCATAGTCGAATACCGAGCTGAGCAATCCGTTTCCTGTATTGCTCCCGTTTGGATTACCGTTTCTGAATTTCACGAAGTTAAATACATCGTTACCATACACGCCTTGCAGAAATATCATCAACTCAAAGTTCTTATAGCTGAACGTGTTGGTAAATCCGAATGTAAATTTAGGCCATGGGTTTCCTATGATAACACGATCATCCTGATTAACGACACCATCGTTATTCTGATCTTTATATTTGACATCCCCCACCCACGAACCGTTGTCGGCATTGATCTGGTTAGAAGTTGTAGGAGTCTGACGTGCGTGTCCTTCAATCTCCGATATACTCTGGAACAATCCTTCAGCTTCGTAGCCATAGAACTGCCACGCAGGCTGACCTACCACTACACGCGAATCAAAACCAGGCATAAACCATGCATCGTTCACGAGTGGCGTACCGCGGTATAGTTCTGTTACTTTATTACGGTCCATCGAGAACACCAATCCACTTCTCCATCCAAGAACACCGTCTGTATTAACGGTATTCAGTGTTACACCAAAACCTTTGTTCTCCAGTGCACCAATGTTGGTATATGGAAAAGATATATATCCCGGAGAATAATTTTGATTACCACCGGTATAGTATGGCAGGTTATTTTGAGAAATAAGATTATCTGTTTTCTTCATGTATGCATCTGCTATCAACTCGATGCGATTGTTGAACATGTGTAGATCAACACCTACGTTAAAACTCTTCGTGCTCTCCCATTTGAATTCAGGATTTGAAAAGTTACCCACCAGATATCCTGTTCCCCATGCTGTAGGTATAGCAGACAATGCTCCATAATATGTAGCACCACCGGCCTGTTGGTTTCCTGTGAGTCCGTATTCCACACGTAATTTCAGGTCGTTAACTGTAGACGTCAGACCTCCCATAAATGACTCTTGTGATACACGCCATGCTGCCGAAACAGAAGGGAAATATCCCCACCGGTTTTCCGGTCCGAAGGATGGCGAACCATCTGCACGGAGAGTAGCCTGTACGATATATTTTTCATTGAAGACATAATTCAATCTTCCGAAGTATGACTCCATTGCCCATGCGCCCTTCGAACTGCTGTTGGTTGCTGTCTTTGCATCACCGGCCGGCAATTCATGCACCTTGTTAGAAACAAATCCACTGCGTGTACCAGTAAGACCTTCAAATGTACCTTCTTGTGCTTCATGGCTCACCATCGCTGCTATAGCATGCTTGCCAATGTTGACGTTATATCGCAACAACACATTCCACAACCAACTTAAGTTATTGCTGGCAGTGCGTGTTGACGTAGCTGTTTCATTTTCGAAGCCACCAAAAACATAACTTGGTTTATAGAGATAATTATTAGTGAATTGTCCATTTCCATTCAGTTCCGTTCTGAATACCAGTCCTTTCAAAATATTTATATCTGCATATATACCACCCATTGCCTGTATTCTGCGAAACTTGTTCTCGTTGATTAACGCGAGCGCTACAGGGTTTGTCTGGCGGAATTGTGTTTGACTAGGACCACCCCATGTACCATCTAAATTCTTTAGCGGTACTGCTGGTGACTGACTTATCGCTATATTGATGAGATCATCGTTGGTAACCGTTAAGTCCTCATTGGTAATACTGGTGTTGAAATTGGTACCGATCTTCAACCATTTGCGTGTCTGGTTATCGAGGTTCATGCGTATGCCATAGCGTTTGAAAGCAGAACCAATCGCTACACCATCCTGGTTAAAATATTCACCGGAAAGATAGAAGGTAGTTTTATCAGAACCTCCGCTCATCGACAGCTGATGCTTCATCATGCCTGCACGTTGAAATAGTTCTTTCTGCCAGTTTGTTCCATCTCCTAACAGAGACGGATCAGAAAATTCAGCAGGCACATCATAATTCACCAATACTGATTTTATATCATTCTGATACTCGGCATACTCGCGAAGATTCATGGTAGGAAGGAACTTCGGTATATCCTGTAAAGTATAGAAAGTATTATAGCTGAATTTAGTTTCTCCGGGTTTACCACGTTTTGTAGTGATTACAATTACACCGTTCGATGCACGCGAACCATATACTGAAGTAGCAGATGGCCCCTGCAATATATTGAGTGACTCTATATCATCAGGGTTAATACCGGATAGCGGATTTGACGTTGTTCCGTTTGTTCCCATTATCTGCACGCCATCAACAACGTACATCGGTTCTGTATTACCGTTTATTGAGTTTATACCCCGTATCTTCACAGACAATGGTGCTCCTGGCTGTCCACTATTGGTTGCTACATAAACATTCGCAGCTCTTCCTTGTATAGCTTGCTCGAGCGTTGTGTTGACAGTCTTTTGTATATCAGAAGCTGTAAGTGAAACTTGTGAACTCGATAGATCGGTCCTTTTCATTTCACCGTATCCTACGACTACAATTTCCTGTAGTGTCTCCACGTCTTCTGCCAGTGCAACGGTAATACTTGTTTGATTTCCAACCGTAACTTCCTGCGATTTATACCCAATGAAAGACAGCACCAGTATATCTGTAGGAGCAGCCTCGATCGAGAAGTTTCCTTCTTTATCAGAGGTAGTTCCCACAGTACTGCCTTTCAGCAGAACGTTAACTCCCGGCATTCCCTGGCCGGTTGCATCCGTAACCTTTCCCGTTACGACCTGTTTCTGCGCATACACGCTGGTAACAGTTCCTAACAGAAACAGCATCACGAAGACTCGTAATTGTTTCCCGTAAATTTTTGTCATAGGTGTTAATTTGGTTTAGTAATTGTGTTTTATTTCAAGTGTCTGATAGGTTAAAAAGATCGCGTACGCAGTCGAATCGGGCTTAGCATACTGTATGATGGTTGATTAGATTCTACCGAAAAAACGCTAATGGCTATACCTCTTTCGTACGATGGATTGCAGCAGGTGCGGTTGGGATGCCCCGACTTCAGAACCGGGTAGCTCAGCCATAAAAAGGCATCTGACATGCCCCTTTTTAGCAGGATAAAGTTTCGAGTATGCATCTATTAAATAGGTTAGATTTCAGATTTCAACCGAATTACAAGACATTATTCCTGCAAACGATTGTTGTAAATGTAGGCCCGGAAAGGGCTTTTGAAGGGTATGTTTTTGTTAGGGAGTTTGGGTGCAAACGTTAACAGGAGGTCTAAAATGTTTCCAAACCATACCTATTTTGTTAATAACACGCCAAAACCGGGTAACTCAAACTGGTTAGATACAACCATTCGGGGAAAATGAAAGGGCACCAAACGAGCAAGACAGATTTCAAAATGGAAGAAACAAAAAACGATCTAACCTTCCCTTCAATAGATGAAAAGGAAGCTTAGACCGTACAGGAAGATTAGAGGAAAGAAGCTAAATCAAGCTGAATTATAGCGTAATGGCCAGTGAAATGGAAATCGCTACTGCGAGATAAATAAGAACTTCCAGCACAAACATCCACTTAGTTTTTCTACGGAGGTCGTTCATGGGTAAAACGAATTTTATTTTTGGGTTCTATCAAATGTACATTCAACTCGTTCTGTACAACACCATGAAATCGTTATGTTTCCGGTAGCATTTGTTACCTGCTTATTCGAAATTGCTGTTTTACTCTATATTTTCTTCATAACGCTTTCGTGGAAATATGCTGATAGGTTTAGAGAGAAAAGTAAATTCATGCAATTATCATCCATCATAAAATATATGGGAGTTCAAAATATATATTATATGCAAAGGCAATTAATAACGTGATAATACCTCTCCTCCTCTCTATATAATTGTCCAAATAAGAAGAAGTTGCTGTGAATGAGACAATCTTTATCTTGAAACATAAACACGATCTTATATTGGCTTCTAACACAACAACACTTCTGCAGACCGAAAATCTCATCATTCGAAAATTATGTGCTGATGATGCGCCTTTCATTTTTGAATTGGTAAATATGCCTTCCTGGCTTCAGTACATTGGCGATCGCGGAGTAAGAACGCTACGCGATGCCGAGCAATATATTATTAACGGGCCCATGACGAGCTATGAAAAATTTGGATTCGGCTTATACCTCGTTGCGTTGAAAGATACACTGGAGCCGGTTGGTATGTGTGGATTACTGAAACGCGACACACTTGACGATCCTGATATAGGCTTTGCCTTCCTTCAAAAATTTACCGGTCGCGGCTATGCCTTTGAATCTGCTGCTGAGGTATTGACTTATGGTAAAAATGTTTTAGGACTTCCCCGAATCCTGGCAATCACTACAAAGGACAACACCAGTTCTATCAAGCTTCTCGGACGCCTAGAATTTCAATTTGAGAAGCACATCACGATCAACACCGAAGAACTGAACCTGTTTGGCAGGAATATGCAGTGATGGTCTCTATTATATATAATCTCCTTCAATATTTGTTAAAGCACAAATACATCTGATTGAAGGTGTGTCTGTTGTTGCGTACACACATGGCATTTATAGCCCGGTATCTTTACTTCATGAAAGTAACCGGTCATGGAGGAGCTTTCGACTTGTCCAAAAGTATTCTCAATACTCACTTGCGCAAGAGGCACCTGTAAGCCATACCCATACGCTTTCAGAATACTCTCCTTCTTTGTCCACAAATCAAAAAATATTTCCTCTGGAGATACTGCAGTATAAATAGTTGTCCACTCGGCAAGCGAAAAACTTTCTTTATACTCTTGCCATGCAAAGTCTCGTACTTTCTCGATATCAACACCGACAACACCTTCATCTGAAAATACAGCGACAATCTTATCATCTGCATGAGACACATTGAAATCTACCGGAGCAGACAGCTGCCATTTACCATAGGGACCGCGATGTAAAGTTTGTAACACGGCTGCATCTATATTTGCTTCTATAAATAAGCGTTGCAACATTAAACGTCCTATAGTGCTGATAAACATTTTGTCAGGAAAGAGGTAGTCATCATCATTCAAAAAATGTATATTTAATTTATTACTCACAGATTGTAAATCTGTTGTCTTTGCGATCTCCGATGCTGTCGAAATCAGAACCTTAACCATACTACATGGGGGCTGTATGTAATAAATATACTTGATCTCTTTAAAAAACCGTAATAGCGGTAAGCCGGCAATACGGAAATTGTCTTCAATCTAGTATAGCCTTACCGTTGTATTTTCAGATTGAAGTTGAATTACATAAAAACGCGAACCAACAATCATAACATTATTATTTTGTGAGTGTAACATTTTCAATATTTAAACCAGGTATATATTCCCACAATACCCCAACTTGTAAATACATTCAACACTATTAAAAGTTTTAAAAATTATGAAAAGAGAATTTAAGCGGCCTAACGGTAAAGAGATCTACGTTACCATTACCCACGAAAGGGACACCGACATTATCTATGTTGATTGGAACGGCTTCCTTACGGTAGATCAAGTAAAGGCAGGCTCAGAAGAATTACTTAAAATTATCAAAGAAGTGAAATGCAGTAGAGTATTGGTTGATAACCGTAAAGTATCAGGTCCATGGCAAGCTGCCAACGAGTGGTATCAGACAGACTGGAACCCACGCGCAGCAAAAGAAGGACTCACAGATATGGCAGTGATCATGTCTGACAATATATTTACCCAGCTTTCACTGCAAGGTTTCACAAAAGCTACAAAAGGTGTTTATACCGTGGCTATTTTCAATTCGGAGCCTGATGCACGCAAGTGGTTAAAAGAACAGGCAACTGTAGCAAAATAACTTTAAGCTTAAAAAATATATCTCTGAAAATCCTGTGTTGGAGCAGAAGATTTTCGGAGATTTTTTTATGCGCGTTTCCACGTAACCCGAAATGGAGGTATACTTAACACGAGCGTATCTCCATCAATCTGTGCATATCGAATTTCATCGTGACCAACCCAATTCGGAAAAAGACTTCCTTCTACCTCATGCACCAGTTCACCTGGCGTTCGCTCATAGTACTTTCCCCAGTAAGCTGCATAGCTCAGGTACGCATTTTTTATTTCTTCGGTCGTGCCACCTGTCATTGATTCCACATTGAAATTACTCCGACCGCTTTTCATCAACTGTGCATTCATATAGCCGCTCTTATCATATGTAAGTATACCTTTTGGATTTTCACCAAAGAAATCCGCAGGCTCCTTATCACCATCCATATATTTCCACGAAACAAGCTTCCACGTTCCTATAATTTTATCCTTAACTGATTCTTTCATGATGTATACGTTTTATGAGTTCCGAAAATAACAATACCAATATACGTGCAGGCTATATATGCTGCACGTATATTGGTATAAAAAACTATTGATTGCTGATTACAAAAGAGTCTTGGCCGGCTGGTGCGTTACCATTCTGTTATAGATATTGTCTTGCACAAGCTGGGCAACAAATGCACCGTCATGCTCGATATAGCGGTGTCCACCGGTGCGTGAGATCAAATTGAAAGATACTGCTGTCTCTTTTTCCCACTGCTCGATCTGGTTACGTTTTACACGTTCATCCTCTGATCCGTGGATGGCAATGATTGGTATGTTCAACGGCTCTTCCGTGATGAACTCGTAGTGATACAGGAACTGAAGATCGGCCCGCAGAATGTTGATCATGAGACTCTGGATCTCCACATCACCAACATTGCTCAATGCCAGGTGCGGATACATCTGTACAAGTTCATCATCAGACAATGTGTAGTCCACCTGTTTTTTCTCGTACGCGCCTAACCCAGACGTTGAAGAGATGTATAGCGTTTCCGGCAAAGCCAGTTTTCTTCTGCGCAGCTCGCGTACAATTTCGTAAGCAACCATACCACCCATGCTGTGTCCCAGAAATATATAGGGTTTATTCAGCATCGGAATGATAGACGGCATAATGTCACGCATGAATGTTTGGAAATCCACGTATGGCGTTTCCTCCATTCTTCTTCCTCTTCCCGGCATTTCAACCAGTACCAGTTCAGTGGTGGCATTGTCCAAAAGGTTTTCCCAACCGTTGAAGAGTGAAGCGCTTCCGCCTGCATCATGGAAACAGAATACGCGGAATGAAGCATTCGGGTTTGCCTTCGGAATCGTGAACCAGTTAACAACTTTATCAACCGCGGGCTGCACGGCTACGGTAGTGCCGTGATTCTGTGCCGTAAGTATATCTTTCAGGTATGCGGCATACTCCTGTATACTCGGGTGCGACCAGAACAAACCAACGGTTAATTTGATAGCCAGTTCTTTTTCAAGAAGATTTCTTAATTGCACAGCCATCAGTGAATCGAGTCCCATTCCTTTAAAGGTCATGGTATGCTTGATGCGATTGGCGGATATCTTGATGATCTTCGACACGTGGTGTGTGATCATCTGTTCCAGCGCAAGTTGTTTCTCGCTTTCAGTTTTGATCGTTGCATAGTGTTCAAGAAATACAAAGCCTCCTGCTTTCTGACCACTGCTGTTTGCTTTAGGCGTTTTGCGCTCTGCTATACCTTGCAAACCGGTTATTGTCATTACCGGAGTGTTATCAAAATTAGCGATGGTAATATCGGCTGTGAAGCGCCATGCATTTGAATTGCTTTCGTGTTTTACCAACGGGTGGAAAACCAGGAAACCGCGTAACTCACGACTATAATTAACAGCTGCATGCATCGCTACCTGGTCAATATTGCTGAAACGAACATCCAGTAAATTTCCTTCTTCCAGTATGGATACGAGTTGTCCGTATATAGGCTGGAAGAAACTGCTCATCAATGCCGGATGTATTTTATACTTGGATGATGTCAGGTGTACGTTCGGATCAGCCTTGATGGAGAACAATACATTCGGGAACGGCTTGTTACCAACTTTATCAAGTCCGGTGAGTTGTTGAAAATGCTTGCCAAAATTAAATCCGATGGAGCGGAGTAAATTATAATAACTTACACCTTCTGTATAATCCGGTGCATGGTATTCAATCTGCTCAAATATTTCCGGAACATATTTACTTTCTTCCGTGATCTCAATTCCTCCCTGCGCCAATTGTATCCATCCTGACTCCTGATCTTCTTTTTTGAAGATATATACCTGTCCAAGTTTATTCTCGCGGATCACAAGTTTAACCTGTACATCTACGCGGGAGTTGTCTGACAAATTGAGACTGCGGGTAAACTTGAGGTCTTCCACGCGTACCGGAACATCGTTGTATACTTCGGCAACAGCTTCCAATACCATTTCAATATAGCATGACACCGGCAATTCCACGCGATCCTGTACGAGCCGTTCGCGCAGGTATGGAAACTTGTTCAAGCTTATGGATGATTCCCAGAAGTATATATCTTCTATGTTCGCGAGGTTGATCTTGCTTCCCAGCAGCGGGTACTTTGCAACAACATCTTTAGCATTATCAAGTTCCTTGGAAAGATCTTCTATTTCGTAGCGCTCGCGCTGGAACGGATATGCAGGAAGTTGTGCTTGCGGAGCAGTAGCCGTACCGTAGTATGTCTTCCAGTTTACAGAGTAACCTTTGCTATATAAGTCGCCCAGGTTTTTGAACATCACATCAAGCTCCGGGTTATCTCGCTGTGTAGATGCAATGGTGATTACTTTTTTACGAACGTGCTCTGCACATTCGGTAACAGCATTTACCAATACCGGGTGCGGGTTTGCTTCAATGAAAACAATGTGTTCATCCTTCAGCAGATTTTCAACTACGGATGCAAACTGTACAGTGCCACGCAGGTTATCAACCCAGTAGTCAGCGCCCATGTCGGTGCCCTGCATTACTTTATTATGTACGGTTGATACAAAAGGTATCACAGTCGGCTGCGGTACTACACCTTGCAGTTCTTTACGCAGCGGTTCTTTCAACGGATCCATCTGCGGGCTATGCGATGCTACATCTACTTTCACCAGGCGGCAGAATAATTCTTTTGCCTCCAGTTGCGCCAGCACTTCATCAATAGAAGCTTTATCGCCAGCAAGTACTGTAGATTTATAGCTGTTGTTAACGGCTACAGAAAGTTTACCGCCATAGTTAGCAGCAACTTTCTCTGCTTCTTCACGGCTTAGTTCTGTTACGGCCATCGCACCACCTTTACCGCTTACGGTTTTCATCAGGCGGCTGCGTTCGCAGATGATGCGTGCTGCATCTTCCATTTTTATAGCGCCTGAAATATAGGCAGCTGCAACTTCGCCCATGCTGTGTCCTACTACAGCTTGTGGTTGTATACCCCACGACATCCAAAGTTTGGCAAGAGCTATCTGCATCGCACATATAGCGGGCTGAATCACGTTGATCTCTTTCAAACGATCAGTCTCCGGTGTAGCGTTGATCTGATCTACCAGCGACCAATCGGTATAGGGACGATACGCAGCATCCAGCGCCAATATAGTATCTCTGAATACTTTCTCTTTTACCAGCAACTCACGGCCCATGCCCAGCCATTGCGCACCCTGACCCGGGAATACAAAAACAACTTTTGCTTTTTCAGTCAGTGGCATGCAGGGTGTTGCCTCTGCTTCGTCTTCAAAAAAGTTTTTGAGACTTGCCAGCATCTGCTCACGCGTGCTTGCTGTAAAGAGTATACGATGATCAAATTCCGGCTTACGAATCGATGCGGCTACACATATAGCCTTGAAATTATCTTCGTCACCAAGTTCAATTGATTTTGCATAGGCACGTGCATAATCTTTCAATGCCTGCGATGATTTGGCCGATAGCGGCAATGCATATACTTCTGAACTATTGGCTGGTATAACTGACTCTGTACGGGGAGCGCGATATTCTTCAAGCGCCACGTGAGCGTTTGTACCACCCCAGCCAAACGAGTTAACACCGGCTTTAAATGTTTCGCCATTGTTAACAGGCCATGATGATAAATCTTTTTGTACTTCCAGGTGAAGTTCTTCGAAAGGTATATTTGGATTGGGATTGTTAAAGTTCAGGTTTGGAGGAAGCACTTTATGCTGCATCGCCAACACCACTTTGATAAGACCAGCTATACCGGCCGTAGCTTCGGTATGTCCTATATTTGTTTTTACAGAACCGATACGCAGGCTTTTGCCTGTTCTGCCTTTGCCAAAAAATTCACCAATGGCTATTGCTTCGTTCGGGTCACCAAGTTTAGTACCGGTACCGTGTGCTTCCAGGTAATGAACATCGTGCGGATCGATACCTGCACTGGTATATACTTTTTCGAAAAGTGATATCTGTCCTTCGGTGCTGGTGGCCGGCAACGTATCGTTAAAGCCGTTGTTGTTTACAGCCGATCCACGAATCACTGCATATATTTTATTACCGTCACGTTCGGCTTCCGATAGTTTCTTCAACAGCAATACACCCCCGCCTTCACCGCGTACGAAACCATCTGCATCCACATCAAACGTGCTGCACTTTCCTTTTACAGAAAGGCCACCGAACTGTGTAAGCTCTATATATTTATCCGGATCCAGTATATGATTGATACCCCCCACAATGCTCATCGTTGATTCGTCATGGAGCAAGCTTTGACACGCCATATGCAACGCTACAAGTGATGCAGAACACCCGGTGTCGATAACAAGACTCGGACCGGTAAAACCCATGGCAAACGACACGCGGTTAGCCACTACGTTAGATGACATCCCCACAGCCGAGTGCAACGTTGCTTTTGCATTCTTGGCTTTACGGTAATGTTCAAAGTCTGTCCATATATTGCCCACAAACACACCTACATTTTTACCCTTCGCATCGTTATAGGGTAATGAAGAGTTTTCAATCGCTTCCCACGCCAGCTCCATCATCAGTTTTTGAGACGGGCTCATCTCGCTTGCTTCCGCCGGAGATATATTAAAGAACAGTGGATCAAAATCGTGGATATTGCTCAACAGTGATGCGTGACGCTGATGCGTTTTGCGCGTAGCCTGTGGATCCGGATCGTAATATCGGTCTGCATCCCAGCGCTCTTTGGGAATTTCGGCAATAGTATCTTTTCCATTTTTTAGTAACTCCCAAAATTCATCGAGTGAGTTTGAATTCGGGAAACGGCATGACATTCCAATGATAGCGATCGAATCCTCGCTGTGTGGGGTGCTTGAAGATTTCATAAAACTGTTATTTGGGTGTTTGAACAAAGCTACCCAACCCATTTATTATAGACCGTTCAATAAATGGCAAAAGCTTACCTTAAAAATGTTTTAAATGAAATCGTTTTCTAAAAAAGCATTATAGAAAAGTTACACTGTCTCAACCGCGTACGTAGGCACATAGTATGATTTCATCGTTATAAGGTATAGAATGAGAATGGTATAGATATACCACTAAAATCTGTTTTCCTGTATAATCTTACATTCGCGTTTTTCGTACATGAGGTTACTTGGCGTTCAGTCATACCCTACCCGACAGACTTCTTCTTCCTAGTAAATTTACTGAAGAGCAAAAGTATATCAGTATATCTACTCCTTCGATCGCTTGGAGACAGCGTAGGCAGATGGCAGCATTTTATACTCTTCCTTAAAGTACTTGGTAAAGTATTTAGGATTGTTGAAGCCAACTTTATAGGCTACTTCCGATACGGTGAGTTGACTTTTCTCCAGTAACTGTGCGGCTTGCTGCAGGCGAATGACGCGGATAAATTCGATCGGACTCTTGCCCGTTAGCGCCAACAGTTTCTTGTAGAGGTGTACCCGACTCATGCCGAGCTCGTGACTTAGTGTCTCAACAGAAAAGGCGGTGTCGGAAATATTGTCTTCTACGCATTTGATGGCGCGCTGAATAAGTTTTTCATCCAGAGACGTAATGTTTACATCGCTGGCCTTTACTTCGATCTGCCTGCGGAAGTCTTTCTGGAATGCTTCGCGCTGATGAATGAGGTTACGAACCCGCGATTGCAATATCTCAAAGTTGAAAGGCTTGGTGATGTAATCATCTGCTCCGGATTCAAAACCTTCCATCTTCTGTTCTTCTGCGGTGCGCGCGGTAAGCAGAATTACCGGTATATGCGACACCCGCGGATCGTTTTTAATCTTTTTACAAAGTTCAATTCCGTTCATCTCCGGCATCATCACATCACTTACAATCAGGTCGGGCAATGTGGACAAAGCCTGATTCCAACCTTCTTTACCATTACGCGCCTCTATAATTTTATAGTGCAGTCGTAAATTATCCTTCAGGTAGAAACGGAAATCTTCGTTGTCTTCAATCAGCAAAATGCTAGGTTTATCCGATTGAAGTTCCGCCTCCCATTCGGGTATCTCAGCTTCTTCCAGTGCTGCAGGAACTTCATGTGCAGTAACATCCTTTACCGGTATAGTTACAGTAAAACAACTTCCTTTTCCGGGTTCGCTGGTTACAGTAATGTTACCGCCATGTATACGTATAAACTCTTTTGTAATAGACAGTCCTATACCGCTGCCCTGGTTTACCATGCTTCCGGGGAGATCGTGCTGAAAGAACCGTTCGAATATCTTTTCCTGCTGATCCAGCGGTATACCTATACCGGTATCCGTTACGCGTATCTCCAGCCACTTGCCTTCTTCACCATGCACCTCGTTTATAGTTACCGTTATATTTCCATTACCGGGAGTAAATTTGAATGCATTGGACAAGAGGTTGAACAAGATCTTTTCGAGCTTATCCCGATCAAAAATAGTTTCGAGGGAATCTACCGAAGTTTTGAAATCCAGTGAGACATCTTTCTTCTCCGACATATCCGAGAACGAAAATGTAGTCTCGCGGATAAACCGTACGATGTCGCCTTCCGATGGATTGAATTTTATTTCCTGCACTTCGAGCTTTCGGAAATCGAGCAGTTGATTGACCAGGTTAAGCAGTCGTCTTGCATTGCGGTGGATCAATTGAAATTGTGTGCGCTGCTCTTCGCTGGCAGCTTTCATCAGTTTTTCTACGGGGGCAAGTATTAAGGTAAGCGGTGTGCGAAACTCATGACTAACGTTGGTAAAAAACCGAAGCTTCATCATATCAAGCTCGTGCATGCGTTGTGCCTCTTGTCGTTCCTGCTCAATAATGAATTTGAGACGCTCGCGTTGCTGAATCAGTTTACGCGTTACCAGCAGTGCCGCCATCACCAGGAATATATAAAGTACAAAAGCTGTCTTCGTTTTCCAGAACGGGGGCAGTATAACAATTTTCATCGAAGTGCCTTCGTCATTCCATATACCATCGTTATTGGAAGCTTTTACGCGAAGGGTATATTCACCCGGATCGAGGTTGGTAAAGGTTACGCGCCTGGAGTTACCATCGGTGGCAAGCCACTCTTTATTAAAGCCTTCAAGTTTATATTTATACCGGCTCTTCTCCGGAAGAAAATAATTAAGCGAAGTGAACTCGATCGAGAAAACATTATCGCTGTGTGCAAGCCTGATCCCGGGCGTGAGCGTTATCGACTTATCCAGTATAACACTGCCCTTTACCTTCTCGCCTATCTTTACTTCTTTATTGAAAATCTGTAAACCGGTAAAACGTACTACCGGCTTCTTGTCATTGAGTACTATATCTTCCGGTTTGAAAAGATTAAAACCATTGGCACCACCGAAGATCAATTCTCCTTTACGTGTTTTATAGGCGGCACCTTCGTTGAAAGATTTGCCTTGCAGACCATCCGACTCATCGTAATTCTTAAAGCGGAAAGATGCAATCGTGCCATCAGGCTTTCGCCTCAATATGAGATTGGACAATCCCTGCGGTGTACTCATCCACAAATTACCGCCACTGTCTTGCAGCAGCGTCAACACTGTGTTATGCGGCAAACCGTCTTCTTGTCGCAGTGCGCGAAATGTTTTTGTTTTCTTGTCGAATAAATTCAATCCTTCTTTGGTACCGATCCATATCGTTCCCTTCCCGTCATCGAGAATAGAAAATACATTGTTATGCCCGAGGCTCTTCGGATTATTTACATCATTCAGATAGTGTGTAAACTTTCCGGTTTTACGATCGTAAAAATCAATTCCATAACCCGTGCCTATCCAGATGTTTTTCTCTGCATCTTCAACAATAGCGGGTATATAGGTTGAGTGTACTGAGCTGTCGAGGTGAAATTGTATGGAGGGATAATGTCTGAATGTTTTTGAATCCCGGTCGAATACATCTATACCTGATTTCAGTGTACCGATCCAGAGTTGTCGCTGCGAGTCTTCAAAGATCTCCCAGATATTATCATCACTTATACTCTTCGGATCTGCCGAATGCCTGTAGCGGGTAAAGTTGCGACCATCAAAACTGTTCAAGCCGCCATAGTATGTACCGATCCACAACTTTTTATAGCTGTCAAAGAACATACTTACAATTACATTGCTGCCAATGGTGTTTGGATTACCCGGCTCATGCGTATACTGGGTAAAGTGTTCTGTCTTCCGATCGTACTTGATAAGACCTCCACCATTTGTACCGATCCAAATGTTACCATCATCATCTTCGGCAAAGCAATTAATATCATTGAAAGGCAAACTATTTTTATTGGATGTTGAATGGCGAAAGAGCCGGAAGCGAATCACATTTTCATGATAGTAATTAGCACCGCGCTTATACGTACCAATCCAGATAAAACCATCGTAATCTTTATACATCGTCTGTATACTGTTCTGGCTCAGACTTCTCTCGTCTTCGGTATTGTGTAAAATATAGTGAACCGAAAAATCTTTCTTGTTGATGACGTTAACACCGCCATGATCGGTCGCGATCCAGATGAGACCTTTGTTATCCTGTACAACTCCGCGTATAATATCGGTGTTCAGATGAACGGGCGATGACGTTTTATTAAAATGATAAATCTTCTTCTCGGAAGTTCTGAAATGATATACGCCATTGTTTGTGTTCACAAAGTATATCCATAAATCACCATCATTGTCGGCTGTCAGACTATACTCTGGTGTCTCATTTTTATTCTGCTGATGGAAGGTCAGATTGCGGTATAGTATATGCAGCGATTGGACATCGAGTTTTTCAAGCATACCGTTGCGATGCAGCAGCCACAGGCAGTTGGCTCCTTTCGCGATGGAAAATATCGGATTACTATGGGCAAGCGTTGTGTCCGTATCATGCTGAAGAACGGAAATCGTTTTTTTCTGAGCAGGTATATATTTATAGAGTCTGCCCGTGTTGTGGAGAAACCAGAAATTACCTTCACGGTCTTTTAGTATCTCTGTCAAAAAGCCTTCCGGCATGTTATACTCCCGCAGTACGCGATATACGTTGCGGGTAAATTTTTCGGTGGCGGGATCATATATACACATGCCGGCATACGTATAAACCCATATTCTTCCGGAAGGATCTTCAAATATCCTATAGATATCATTATCGAGAAGCGTTGTTGTATCGCGCGGGTCGTTGCGGAATATTTTTAATGTGCTGCCATCAAATCGATTCAGCCCGGAGATGGTACCGATCCAGAGAAACCCCCTGCTATCTTTCAGAAATGTCTTTACCTGGCTGTTGGACAAGCCCTGGTTGACATCAAGGTGTGAGAACCGGTATTGTCCGTTTTGTGCACGCACACAATGATGAGACAACACCAGTATAAACAAACAAAATACAAGTACTCTCGCTGGCATGGGGCTCTACCTCTGGTTGAGGAAGTGAAATATAAAAAATAAATTTTTATACCCTATACAGGTCAGCGAGAGTTTGAGTATATATTTCAGGAACTACGATGAAGCAAATTTTCCCTAGAGGTCTGTGATCGGTTTATACTTCGGCACCAGTGCTTTCATAACAGACCACGCCACCAGGTAGGCAACCGAACAAATGGTGAACATGATGGTATACCCCGTCTCGATGTGTCCTAATGCCTTGTAATGATCGAAGAGTGCTCCTCCTAATTTAGTGAGAATAACACCACCAATACCACCGGCCATACCACCAATGCCTACCACTGATGCCACTGCTTTTTTCGGAAACATATCAGACACAGTCGTAAATATATTTGCGCTCCATGCCTGGTGTGCCGATGCTCCTATACCAATGAATAACACCGGGAGCCAGAAACTGATATCACCCAAAGGTTGTGCTGCCAGTACCAATAACGGGAACAACGCAATTACCAGCATCGCGCGCATGCGACCATCGTATACCGCATAGCCTTTGCGAATAAAATACATCGGGAACCATCCGCCCATTATACTCCCCACCATGGCCAATGTATACAATACCGTTAACGGTAATGTTACAGCCTTATCAATAATGCCATATTGTGCCTTGAGGTATGCCGGCAACCAGAAGAGGAAGAACCACCACACACCGTCCGTCATAAATTTACCAAAAGCAAAGGCCCAGGTTTGTTTATAGCCAAGCAGTTGAAACCATGAAACCTTTTCATCGGGTGTAACAGTTTGCGTTGGTGTACTTTTATCTTCATCACTGTTGATATAGTTCAACTCGGCAGCAGAAAGACGTTTTTGTTTTTCCGGTTTCTCATAGAGCGTCAGCCAGAACAACAGCCACAGAAAGCCAATCGCACCGATAATGATGAAGGCTGCTTCCCATCCCCAATTGCTATAGATCCACGGTACCGTTATCGGAGCGAGTATAGCCCCAATATTTGCGCCCGAGTTAAATATACCGGTAGCAAAAGAACGTTCGCGTTTCGGAAAATACTCAGCTGTAGCTTTGATCGCAGCGGGAAAGTTACCGGCTTCACCCAATGCCAGAAATGCGCGCGAGAACATAAACCCGGCAACCGAAATGGATACAGCACCCACACCGAACCAACCGAGTATCGATGCTATATTTTCGCCAATGGGTAATGCCAACGCATGAACAACCGCAGCCGCAGACCAGATAATAATAGCCCAACCATAGCCCCACTTCGTGTCGAGCTTATCAACCAGGCGTCCGGCAAACAACATGGATATAGCATACGTAAACTGAAAAACGGCAGCAATGCTGGCGTAGTCACTATTGGTCCATCCGAAAAGTTCCTCAAGTCTTGGCTGCAACAAACTCAATACCTGCCGATCGAGATAGTTAATGGTGGTGGCAAAAAATACCAGGGCACAGATCGTCCATCGGTATTTACCAATGGCCTGGTTTGCATTATGAAGTTTTTCCACGGTTTATGGGTTTGGTTGTAAAATCTCTTTATAGGTTTATATATACTGTCTCAACAACTGCAGCTACTTTCAGCTACGCAGTTTCTTCACAATATCCAACGCCTCCGTTACATTCTTCTCCAACAGTTTCCAATTTTTCTCCGCTATTATTTCTTTTGTAAATAACTGCGATCCCATCCCTACACACATAGCCCCTGCCTTGAACCACGCAGACAGATTTTTCTCATTGGGCTCTACACCTCCGGTAATCATCAATTGCAGATCCGGCACAACGGGCATGATAGACGAAACAAAGCCCGGCCCGAGTACAGAACCCGGAAATACTTTTATTACTTCAGCTCCGTTTTCTTTTGCAGTTACAATTTCAGTAAGCGTAGCGCAGCCCGGCATCCACAGTTTATTGTGCGCGCGACATACTTCAGCCATTTCCAGTTTCAGAATCGGAGATATAATAAAGTCTGCTCCTGCGTCAATAAATTTCTTGGTAGTCGCACCGTCCATAATAGTACCGATACCAATCATCAGATCCGGGTAGTTACTCCGTTGTTTCAGAATGTGTACAAATACATCGTACGAGTTTTTCTTCCGGTTGGTAAATTCAAACACACGAACGCCTCCGCGATACGCTGCCTCTATAACCTGCTGCGCTTCTTCGGCATTGTCGTGTGTGAATAATGGCACCACACCAGTGCGCTTCATGGTATCTACTATTTGCTGATTGGTGAATTTCATTCTTTAGCCGTTAATTGTTAATCGTTATCAGTTAATAGTTATTCGTATATATTCCGGATAACTTGTGTCCTATTACTATCGTAGTAGTTTGCCTACATTTTCGCCTTTTACCAGTTGCTCTACTTCATCGGCCGTTACTAAGTTAACATCACCTTCGATGGAGTGTTTGAGCACACTGGCTGCCGTTGCAAACTCAACCGTGGCTGCATCGGTCTTGGAGGTAAGTATACCATAGATCAAGCCCGCCATATAGGCATCGCCTCCGCCTACACGATCTACAATGTTCGGCATATCATACTCCTGTGATTGCAGTAGCTCTTTGCCGTTCCATAGCAAACCGGTAAGTCGGTTATGCGATGAACTTATAGAATCGCGCAGTGTAGTAGATATTTTAGTAGTTGATGGATAAGCCTGTTTGAATGCCTTGCATGCCTCTTCAAACGTGGCACCAGATATACCTACACAATTTTCCATATCGGTAATGCCGGCTATAATCACATTCGTGGATTCAATGAGTGCAGGCATAATATCACGAGCCGTTTTTCCATACTGCCAGAGATTTCTCCGGTAGTTTATATCGCCCGAGATGGTGATGTTCATTTTGCGTGCTGCGGCTATAGCTTCTTTACAAACATCGGCAGCACCTTGCGATATAGCCGGAGTTATACCCGTCCAGTGAAACCAAGCGGCATCTTTCAGCACCTCTGTCCAATCGATCATGCCCGGCTTTATATGTGCGAAGGCAGAATTGAAACGATCGTATACAATGCGTGAAGCTCGTTGCATGGAACCGTTCTCCAGGAAATATAGTCCCATGCGTTCATCACCATATACAATGTAGCGTGTATCCACACCGTAGCGCTTCAGTGTTTGCGTTGCGGCCTTGCCCAGATCATTCTCCGGAAAGCGCGTAACATGAGCCGTTGGTATACCAAAGTGACTGAGTGATGCTGCTACATTTGCTTCCGATCCTGCATACAGTGCTTTAAAACTTTCAGCCTGCGTAAACCGTGCAAACCCCGGAGTAGAGAGCCGTAACATGATTTCTCCGAAGGTGATTACTTTTTTGTTCATTCCTTATTTCTTTTTAAGTCCGGAGGCGGAGACCGAGAGTCGGAGAAGAGTCCGAAAGTCGGGAATTCCGAAAGACCGGAAGTTTTTTTGCCATGCTTTACTTCTGAAGCTGTACTCGTTTTTGAAGTATATATCTACAACGACAGATACTAACCCAGCACACTAACTACATATCAAACTATATCCTTACTAATTGTTACCTATCAATTCTTCCTTCTCTTCCGTCCACCGCACATCTCCCCCAACTCCACTCTACTTCCGGGCTTCCCATCTTCCCGACTTTCGGACCTCCCCACTTCTACACCCCTGTAAATGCACTAAACCCGCCATCCACCGGCACCACAATTCCCGATACAAATTTCGAAGCATCGGAGCATAACCATATCAATGTACCGTTCAATTCATCGGCCTGTCCGAAGCGACCGAACGGTGTGCTGCGAATAATTGACTCTCCGCGAGGTGTAAGACTTCCATCGGTATTTGTAAGCAATGTTCGGTTTTGTTCGGTTAAAAAGAATCCGGGGGCTATAGCATTCACGCGTATACCTTCACCAAACTTTTTAGCCATCTCCACCGCCAGCCACTGCGTTAAATTGCTGATGGCTGCTTTGGCTGCCGAGTATCCCACCACGCGTGTCAGTGGACGAAACGATGTCATGGAAGATATATTGATGATGTTACCCTGGCGTTTCGTCACCATAACTTCACCAAATACTTGTGATGGTAAAACCGTGCCGGTAAGATTAAGGTCGACTACCTTTTGAAAGTCATCGATCTTGAGATCCAGAAAACTTTTATCGGGAAGTATAGTGGCGCCCGGCATGTTTCCACCTGCACCGTTTACCAGTATATCAATTGTTCCGTATTGGTCGGTAATAATTTTTCTGGCGTCCTTTAGTTGTTGTTCATTCAGTACATCGGCAGAAACACCTGTTGCTGTACCGCCTGCTTTTTTTATTTCGTCTGCCAATGCATCGGCAGCTTCTTTTCTTCTTCCGAGTATAACTACGCTTGCTCCTGCTTTGGCGAGTGCTTTACTCATGGCACTTCCCAATACACCGGTTCCCCCGGTTACAACGGCTACTTTACCTTGAAGATTGAATATATCTTGAATATACATGGGATTCGATTTAGAGTTTAACAGTTTGACGTGTGCGATTACTTTCATAACATAGTTCGATCAACCGGATCACTTCGCGCGATTCTTCCGGTTTAACCGCCAGTGGTTTATTCTGCCGGATCACCTCGTATATGTTTTGATAAAAAGCCAGGTAATCGCCCGGCAGTGTTTCGATCACGCCCTCTACATGTATACCTTGTATTGATGTATTGAGCTTGCCCCAGTATTGTTTATCTTCGGTGCCCCAGCCACTCGTGCCAGGTGTCTTTCCTTCTTTCAATGCCTGCTCCTGCGGATCTATACCATACTTCACAAACGAACCTTCTGTGCCATGCAGTATATATTGCGGGCCTTGTTCGCGCACGAGGTAACTTGACTTGACTATAATATGAAAGCCGTTGTACTGTAAACGTATATCATAGTAATCATCCACTTTTCCTCCGGGGCGTTGTATACCGATGCGTGCATCTATTTCGCGTGGAAATCCAAACAGCAAAATGATCTGATCGAGCATGTGCGACCCGAGGTTATATAGTATACCGGTACCTCTGCCGGTTTCTTCTTTCCAGGTAGCAGGTTGTATATAGTTTCGGAAGCGATCGTAGTGTACTTCCAGCTCTACCATCTTACCTATTAAATTATTATCGAGTATTTTTTTTACCGTGAGAAAGCCGCCATCCCACCGTCTGTTCTGAAATACCGTGAGTATTTTATTTTTCTTTTTAGCGAGTGCGATAAGTTGATCGGCTTCTGCGGCCGTAACGGTAAACGGTTTCTCAACAATAACATGTTTACCGGCTTCGAGTGCCCGCGTTACAAAATCGGTATGCGTGTCGTTGGGCGTGTTTACTACAATGAGTTCTATCGCATCATCCTGAAATACTTTTTCAACACGATCAACCACACGCACTTGCGGATACCGTTGGGTGGCATGTGTACTGTTGCGTTGTACGATTGTATGGAGTTGAAACTGTGGATGTGCGGCAATGAGTGGGGCGTGAAATACTTCGCCCGACATTCCATAAGAGAGTAATGCTGTAACAATAGGAACTGTAGCCATGCTAGATGCTGATCGATTTGGTTCTTAGGATAGACGATTTTAATTGCTTGACTCCCTGAAACGCATGGAAAACATTGCTCTCTATTTTTCCCCAATCTTTCACCGCCACATCTTCGCGTGTAAACAATGCGTCACCCAACCTAACACATAAAGCACCTGCATCAAACCAGCTCCCGATATTATTTTTCGCCACGGTAACACCACCGGAAGGTATACACATGAGTTCCGGATGAATGGTAACAACTTGTTTTACAAAGTCCGGTCCGAGAATATTACCGGGTATAATCATTACCGCAGTCGCACCCCATGCCGTTGCCTGTTGTACATCGGCTAAGGTTGTGCATCCGGGTATCCACAAGACATCGTTATCATGACAGGCCTGCGCCACATCTTCGTGCAGAAACGGAGATGCTATAAATTGAGCACCGACCCGTATATAGCGGTTTGCCTGCGATGCATCGAGTATCGTACCGGCTCCCATGGTAATACCAAGTTCTTTAGCACGATCGGCCAGCCAGGCAAACATGCGTATACCGCGCGCATCGCGCTGGTGTGTGAATTCAAACACATCGCACTCGCAACGTTTTAAAATCTTCATAACCTCCAGCACACAGTCTATATTCTGATGATTAAAAAAAGGAAGCATGCCGTTTCTGCTGATAGTAGATTTTAGTTTCTGAAGCGTTATTGTTTCGCTGCGGTGCATGATTAATTATATTAATTTCGTCCCTTGCTTTAATATTAAAACTGTGTAAATTGCGCAATCGATTGCGCAAGATACGCGATTTATCAATATGTCAAACAGATTTCTAAAAATTCATCCGTCTGATAATGTTTATGTAGCATTAACAGACCTCAAAGCCGGAGAAAAGCTAACGCTCAATGGTGGATCACTCACCCTGGTAGACGATGTACCGGCCAAACACAAATTCCTGGAGAAACCGCTTCAGCCCGAAGAAGAAGTAATTATGTACGGAACCGTGGTGGGCAAGGCACTCTCTCCTATTAAGGAAGGTGGTGTTATTGGTACGCACAACATCAAGCACAAAGCTGCTCCATACTCTGGCAGAACAAAAACCTATCAATGGACTCCGCCGGATGTTTCGAAGTTCAAGAACAAAACATTCATGGGCTATCACCGTGCCGATGGACAGGTAGGTACAGCAAACTACTGGCTGGTTATACCGCTGGTGTTCTGTGAAAACAGAAACGTTGAAGTAATCAGCAAAGCCTTTATCGAAGAACTCGGCTTCAGCAAACCGGATGCTTACAAGAACTACGTTCACGAACTGGTAAGTCTGTATAAAGAAGGAAAGACGGATAAAATCTCTTCTATATCTTTTCAACCTGCTGCTGAAAACGGTCACTCACGCATCTTCAAAAATATAGATGGTATAAAATTCCTGACGCACCAGGGAGGTTGTGGTGGTACACGCCAGGATTCACAAACACTGTGTGCGTTGCTTGCAGGGTATATTCACAACCCGAACGTAGCGGGTGCTACTATATTAAGTCTTGGATGCCAGAATGCAGAGATCAAAACACTGCGTGAGAAACTTCAGACACTTGATCCGAAAGGCACCAAGCCGGTGATCATTCTTGATCAACAACAATCCGGTACAGAGCAAGAGTTACTCACACAAGCTATACAGAAAACTTTCTTCGAGCTTATCGAAGCAAACAAGATCGAGCGTAAACCCGCGCCACTCAGTAAACTTGTAGTAGGTTTGAAGTGTGGTGGCTCGGATGGTTTCTCCGGTATATCTGCAAACCCTGCTATAGGACATACATCAGATGTACTCGTTACCCTGGGAGGTAGCACTATACTTTCAGAGTTTCCTGAATTGTGTGGTGTTGAACAGGAACTGATCAACCGTTGTGAAGAAGACAGCGCTGCAGAACTCTTTATCAAATTAATGCGCACCTATTCAAATGCTGCCGAGGCAGTAGGTTCAGGTTTTGATATGAACCCATCACCCGGTAACATTAAAGATGGCCTGATCACGGATGCTATCAAATCAGCAGGTGCAGCTAAAAAAGGAGGAAACGCCCCGGTAGCCGATGTGTTGCAATATGCAGAGTATATCAAAAAGCCAGGACTAAATTTACTTTGCACTCCTGGTAACGATGTTGAAAGTACTACAGGTACTACAGGCTCCGGTGCACAGATCATTCTCTTTACAACAGGCCTTGGTACACCTACGGGCAACCCGGTATCACAGGTAATCAAGATTGCAACCAACACCAAGCTTGCCCAGCGCATGCCGGACATCATCGACTATAACACCGGCGGTATCATATCCGGTGAAAAAACCATTGAGCAGGAAGGTGAAGATATTCTTGATTTTATCATCGAAGTGGCCAGCGGACGCGTAACCGCAAAAGCTGTCGAGCTGAACCAGGACGACTTCATACCATGGAAGAGGGGAGTATCTTTGTAGTCAAAACACACCAAAAGTGCTATAGAAAGGGGATTATAAATTAATCCCCTTTCTTATTTGTACTTATTCTAAACAGAGATATACATTTGTACTGTTTAAAATAAGTCTAAATAAATTATGATTGCTACCTCTACCGGCAAGGTCTTTATTGTATTGATTTTCAGTATCGTTAGCATTGCTGCCCTGGCCCAGCAAGGTACTGTAAAAGGTTTTGTTAAAACGAGCGATGGGCAACCCGCTGCCTTTGTTAATGTGGCCTTGAAAGAGAATAACAAGGGAACCATCACTGCAGAAGATGGCTCTTTTACGCTCAAAAATGTGAAGGCAGGAAGCTACACCCTCATCACCTCTTTTGTAGGATTCCAACCGCAGGAAAAACAAGTCGAAGTTACGGCCAACGAAACCACGGTAGTTGATTTCTCCTTATCCGAAAGCTCTGAACAACTCGCAGAGATTGTGGTAAGCGATACGCGAAGCCTGAATGAAAAAACGGTGGAGATCGGCAAGGCCGGTATCAAACCAATGGATCTTCCGCAAAGTATAATTGTGATTGATAAAACCGTTTTGGAAAACCAGCAGGTAGGTCGCCTCAGCGATGTACTGGCTAACACCAGCGGTATATACCTGATGGGAACCACCGGGGGTGTACAGGAAGAAATAGCAGGACGTGGCTTTAGCTACGGAAGCAGCAATACATTTAAAAACGGTGTTCGCTATAACAACGGTGTGATGCCGGAGATAAGCGGACTGGAACGCGTAGAAGTACTAAAAGGAAGTGCCGCGATTCTGTTTGGAAACGTAACAGCTGGTGGTGTGCTGAACCTTGTTACCAAGAAACCTAAATTCCAAGACGGTGGCGAGATATCATTCCGTACAGGCAGCTATGATTACTATAAACCTTCACTGGATATATATGGATCTGTAAACAACAGCAGCAAAGTTGCTTATCGCATCAACACCAGTTATGAAAATGCAAGAAGCTTCCGCGATGAAGTAAAATCCGACCGTATATATTTCAATCCTTCGTTCCTGGTAAAAGCTGGTAAAAATACAGAGATCGTTATTGAAGGAGATTACCTGAAAGACAACCGCACACTCGATTATGGTACAGGAGCGATCAACTACGAAATTGCAAATATACCACGCAGCCGTTTTCTCGGAGCCAGCTGGTCGTACTATGAAGCTGAACAGAAAAGTGCTACGGTAACCATTAACCATGCACTGAACAGCAACTGGTCTATCAACGTATTGGGATCTTACCAGGGATATTACAACGATCAGTATGGAACAACTCGTCCGAATGCATCAGGACAATTTGTAGCTACTGACGGACGCTGGGTAAGAGGTTTGCAACGTTCGGGTACTGATCAGGACTACTATATAGCACAGGTAAATCTTACGGGTAAATTTTCAACCGGTTCCATCAAACACCAGGTATTGGTAGGTGCTGATAACGATAAGTATACAAACAAAGCACTTGCCTATGTTTACGAGAATGCAGCATTGGGGAACAAGAACGTATATGATACCATCAATATATATGATCTGTCGCGCTATCAGCAACGCACCGATATACCGGCTATACGCTTGAATACGATTACCGAAAACCCGCTTACCCGTGTAGGTGTATATGTACAGGATCTTATCACGGTTGTTGAAAAAGTAAAATTGCTCGCAGGACTCCGCTATAGCTATATGGAATCAGGCACGGGCAATAATGAAACGTATGACGATGCCTTTAGTCCACGAGTAGGACTGGTATATCAGCCGTTGAAAGAGATGTCTGTATTTGCCAGCTATGCAAACTCCTTTACGCTTAACACCGGTCTTGATGTGAACAATCAACGCCTCGCTCCTTCTGTTATTGATCAATACGAAGTTGGTATCAAGAACGAATTCCTGAAAGGACTTCTTTCTGCTAACATAACAGCTTACCGCATTGTGAACAGCAATCTGGCGCAATCTGTACTGCCTATACCTGCAGATGCGGTTAATCAGTCTAACCCGCAGGAGCTTGCCGGTGAAGTTACCAGCAAAGGTCTTGAGTTAGATATTATGAGCAAACCGATCAATGGTATATCGGTAATCGCTGGTTACAGTTACAACGACACACGCTATACAGAAAGCTCACAGTATATTAATAACAGCCGTCTGCGTTACAACCCGCAACACACCGCTAACGCCAGCGTATACTATACTTTCGCAGACAATGTTCTGAAAAACTTCAATCTCGGCTTCACTACATTTTACGTTGGTGATCGCGTAGCCGGAAGATCAACACGTACAACCGTAGCAAACGATACGTATAAACTGATGGAGATACCGAATTACTTCCTGTTCGATCTTTCAGCAGGTTATACCTTACAACAGGTTTCACTTCGCGTAAAAGTATCAAACCTGTTGAACGAACTCAGCTATAACGTACACGATGACAACAGCGTGAACCCGATCGCACCACGCATGTTCTCCGCAACGGTAAGTTATAAATGGTAATTACAATCACGATAGTATAAATTCACAAGCCACCTGACACCAGGTGGTTCTGTGTTTTTAATATGATCGAACCTTGAAGGAATACCTCACTCCCGCACACACTAAAAATTTTAACACACAGCTCGTAACTTAAAAAATTGCTGATGAAAAATTTCTGGAGAAACATTCACCTGTACCTGAGTCTGGCGGCCGGCATTGTGATTATGATTGTGTGCTTTACAGGCGCCACGCTTGTGTTTGAAAAAGAGTTGCAGATGTATATATACCCGGAGCGATATACAGTAGCACCCGGTGAGAAACGTGTATCGATTGATGACGCAGCTACTGCGCTCCAAAAGAATGTAAAAGGTATATCGGTTACCAGTGCCAAAGTATATAGCGACCCCACCCGGTCTCTGGAGCTATCGTACAGTGAAGAGAAAAAAGAAAAAGGTAATCGTGACGGACAGAAGAAACGCGAAGACAAAAAATCCTCTGAAAAAGAGGGTGGCAAAAAAGGCGAAGGCAAAAAACCGGAAGCTGGTAAAGGCGGAGGAGGCGGAAGCCAGGCGTTCGTAAATCCATATACCGGTGAAGTCATCAGTTTATATACCCATCGAAACTCATTCTTCTTTACCATGTTCTCACTGCATCGCTGGTTATTGGCGGGTGACGTTGGTAAACTCATTGTAGGCATCAGTACATCTATATTCCTCTTCATCCTGATTACCGGCATCATTCTCTGGTGGCCGAAGACGAAGGCAAAACTGAAACAGCATCTTACCTTAAAATGGGCGGGATGGAAACGCATCAACCACGACCTGCACGTAGTGATTGGTTTCTATACCGCTATATTTCTGTTTGCCTTTGCATTTACCGGCCTTGCCTGGTCGTTCGAGTGGTTCAACAATGGTATATATTGGATAACCGGAACGGAGAACAAACGCCCCGAGCCTCCTATATCAGTTGCTGCCAGCACAGCTCCTATGGGTATAGATCAGATACTGGAGATTGCACAGCACCAGGTTCCGAATGCTGTTTTTTATACCGTTAATAAACCTAAAGATTCAACGGCTGCGTATGCCGTTACGGTGATGCCGATCGATCCGGTTCATGAGAAAGCATCGGATCAATATTTCTTCGATCAATATACCGGCAAACTGCTGGGAACTGCCCTCTATAAAGATCGAAATCTCGGGCAACGTGTACGCGGTATATTTTACCCGATACACGTAGGTTCCATCGGTGGCACGGCAGGAAGAATTATAGCATTTCTCGCCTGTATAGCTGGTGTAACATTCCCAATTACAGGAACTATACTCTGGATAAACCGCCTGAGCAAAGAAAAGAAAAAGAAGAATAAAAAAGCTGCAAAGAAGCAATCCTCGATTGATGTACCCCTGATCGGCAAAAAAGAAATTACTGTTAGCTAAAATCGAGACTATAATTTAAAGCATGAAAAGCTCTGCTTATCCGGCAGGGCTTTTTCATTTTAGGGATTAGCCATTGCACCGCGATCTTTTAAATAGGCAACAAGATCGGGTATATCATAATAAGCAAGCACATTTGGAACAACCGATGAATACCAATTCAACCGTGTAGGATCGGTATAGATAGCTGTGAACGATGGCAACAACTGCGATATCGTAAGCTTCTTCAACCGGCTGTCGAGAACGGCAGCATGCAAAACCGACAATGCAGCAATACCGTTCGCCATAATATGTATATTACTTTTAGACAATCGTTCCTGTTGATAGATATAGTCTGCCAGGGTAATAACATCTATCGTTCGCTGACTCACTAATGGCTTTCCAACATGCAGGGCAATCATAGCATTGCGATACTCCTGGTTATAGTATTTGGCGTCATTGAATGAAGCGGGGTCTTTCATCTCTCCCAGCCCGCGCAGGTCGGCCATTACAACGGCATAGCTACGCGCCAGGTACTCTTTTATCAGTACAGTGCTATCGGCTATCTTTTGCTTGCCCTGTTCGTGTAGCCACAGAATCGTTTCGCGAACTTCCCCTTCAGGGTAAACCGTTAATACGGGAAGCGGAACCTCACCCTCCTTCCTAACAATGGATTTATGAACCGTATAGCCCTCCCGTTGAACGATGCTCTTGTCCTCTACAACAACAGCACTTTCTAGTGGTGCAATCCGCAAAGCTGTTCTTACTTTTTCAGCAAGCGACAGAGACAAGCGCTTTTGCTGCAACATCCGCGCGACTGCGGATGCACGGGCGATATCATTTACTTCATTTTTAAAATCACCGTTTACCTGTGCGCTCACGGTGCAGTTCAATTCCTTTTGTGAAAGCGTGATTAACGATCCTTCTGTTACTGGTTCATCTTTTGCATATAGCCACTTGCAAAACCATTGTACAGCAGCTTCACGTTTTGGCCTGGATATTCCATGACCATCTTCGACTGTAAAAAGACTTACCTGGTCCGGCTTGTTCAAAACAGAATATACTTGCTTCAACTCGTTATATACTTCTTCTGCACCGGTATAGTCAACAAAGTCATAACGTCCTGCGAGTATTAACAGAGGCTTGGGCGCAAAGGCAATGAGGAAGTCGCTGATCTCCAGTTGTTCGCTGCCTTCATACGGTATATGCTGACAACCATCGCTTGCGCCCATCAACTCCAGGTTTCGTTCTCTACGCGCGATGAAGCTGCACGGAGCTGCCACCTTTATACGTTCGTCAAATGCGATATAGTATGTGGTTTGTGTACCGCCTCCGGAATTACCAAGACAACCAATTCGTTCTTTATCCACTTCGGGTCGCGTAACGAGATAGTCCAATCCACGAACATTGTCCCACAACTCATAGGCTACTGCTCCACTGCCGACAAGATTGGCAGCTGCGTTCACCAGTGTGTGCTCGGTGGTACCTCCGCGTGTAACAGGTTTTGCATCTTTATCTGTAACCTGATGACGTTCGCCCTGTGATATCGGGTCAATGACAAATACAACAAAGCCATGCTGTGCAAACAGGATTGCCGTTTTCTGGTACGACTCGGTTGCTTTTGATTCCTGTTCGTGCCCGCAAAACAACAGCACTGCAGGAAAGGGGCCTTTACCTTCTGGTATATATAGATTGGACGTAACATGATGTCCCGGTATACTTTCGTAGACAATCTTCTCAATACGATACCTGTTCTGTTTTATGACACCAACTACTTTTGTACTGAGACTTGTCTTCGCTGGTAATTCGCCCAGTATTTTTTTATACCGAGCCTTGCATTCTTCACGATAGGCCAGCATGCCTTCGCGTGATTGAAGCGCCTGCTGCAAAGTTTTCCTTCTGGCATCATACTGCCCGTGTACCTGCTGAAGCAGGTATGTGTTTAGTGTATATTCGGCTTTCCAGTCAAAAACACTATATAGCTTCTGACCTTTTGCTGTAAGGCAACTTATACCCAGAAGAAAAATGACAACCGCGGCACGCATATCAAGAAATGAATTCCTGTCGTATCGGATTAAAACTGTCGATAAGGCGAACGTGTTTGGTAAGTAACTGGATGGTATGTTTTTTATTCGATGGGACGCTGAACATATCACCGGCACGTAAACGTTGATCGGGTTCACCTTCACAAAAGAAGATAATCTCCCCTTCTGCTACATAAGTAGTTTGTTCATGCACATGATAATGCGGAGGCTCCGGCTCGCTCCAGGGGCCATTGCTAAAATCAATAACTGCTGTCATCAGGTCGTTGGTGTAAATCAGTCTTCTTTCGACACCATCCTTAACTTTTGTAATCACTGCATCCTTCGCTCGTAAAACCGGCATGTGTATATATTTATAGTTACTATTTCAAAATCCAATTGCACAGAACACGAAGGAGACACAACGTTAAAAGTGCATGCACGGATAACGATTAACGGACAACGACTCCCCAATCTCCAAAAATCTTCTCGACCGTAAATGCCTTCACCTCTTCATCCGTTAACTGGTGCGACCAGCTTACGCGTGCTTTATCATCGGCACCTGGTCCTTTCGATTTATACTCGGCATAGTAAGCTGTCTTCTCTGCATCTTTCTTGTCCCAATTATGCCAGCCTTCCGGTTTGATCTGTTTATCGAGGTAGCAATTTACAAAAACTGTCTTAGCAAAAGGTCTCCATGGTCGTCCCAAATAAAATGAACCTTCCGCAGCACTCCCGGTAATTTTACTGTTGATGAATACAAATCCATAGGGAGTCTCCTGCAATGTAGAGGCCGCCGTTACATAACCATTCGACTTGCAGAAAATTGTGCAACCATCAAACACGGCAGTAGACCAACCAAATATAAAATCTACGGTTCCTTCGATATAACAATCTTTATAGTATTGCCTGCTTTTTTCTCCGTGCGGATATAATGTATCCTGATTCCCGAGGAACCTGCAGTTCCGAAATGTTACGCGATCGCCATCAATGCGTACAGCAACGGCTTGTCCTACAGCACCAGCGGAATTCTCGAACGTGATATTCTCCGCAGTGAAATCATCTCCGAAAACAAAAAAACTCGATGAACCCGTTGTACCCATCTCCTCGCCAAAGCGATTTTTCTTCTGTGCAAAATCATCGAATGTCAATATTGTCTTCATCACATCTTCACCGACAAACTTCACATTCGTCTTGCACGTGGGCAACACCAGCTTCTCTTTATATATACCATTCCGGATATAAATGGTCGTTTGATTCTTCCTGAAATCAGGAACGGCATTAATCGCCTCCTGTACCGTGCGAAATGTACCGGTGCCATCGGCAGCTACCGTAAAATCATATTTTACCTGCGCCTGTAAAAACATCGGGAATACCAGTATCAATATAAATATACATCTACGCATGATTATCTTGATTTTATCGCCCCGTTCCATCCGTCCGTACCTGCCAATATTTTATTAACTGTATAGAGCTGTGCTTCTTTTTTATTGAGCTGGTGCGACCACGGCACGCGTGCTGCTGCGTTGGCACCTTTACCTGAAGAATTATACTCAGCATAGAGTGTCGTCTTCTCTGCATCCGGTTTGCTCCAGTTGTGCCAGCCTTCCGGCAGTATATGTTCGCCCAGTTCGCAGTTCACAAAAACTGTCTTGGCATAGTTCCGCCACGGACGCCCTAAATATACTTTGGTTGCTTCTGGTGCTGCTGTGAGTTTACAGTTGAGGAATACATATCCGTATAGCTTACCTTCTGGCGTAGACGCTGCTGTTACGTATGAGTTTTTCTTGCTGTGTATCGTGCAATCTTCAAATACAGCTGTTGCTGCTCCGAAGATAAAATCGGTTGTTCCTTCTATATAGCAATGACTGAAGTACTGACGACTGCTATCACCTCCGGTATAGATCGTATCCTGGTTACCCAGAAACCTGCAATTTTTAAAGACACAACGGTCGCCTTCTACATGCAGCGCTACAGCTTGTCCTACAGGACCGGCAGCATTCTCAAACGTTATATTCTCGGCATAAAAATCATCGCCTATAACTTTTACAGTATAAGAAGTAAATGTATTGTGCGATCCCTTACCTGAATAATCATCGAATGAGATAATGGTAGTAGCAGCATCTTCTCCTAACAATGAAATTTTATTAGTCCAGGAGTATACTTCTACCTTTTCTCGATATATACCGGGTTTGAGGTAAATTGTGATCCTGCCATCCGGAAATACCTTGCAGGCATTGATTGCCTCCTGCAGTGTTTTATAATCTCCGCTTCCATCTTGCGCTACGGTATATTTGTCTTTGTAAACCGTCTGTCCCGAGGCTATACGGGTATTCGCCAACAGCAGCGTTACAACAACACTAAACGCTATAAGATACTTCATCTGCTGCATACATTTTAATTTATTGTACAGGCTCGAAACGGAACCAATCAAAATCTGCAAACCCCGAATCGTTGATCTGCGAGGTACGCGTACAGAAAAGTCCAACCTTTGCCCCGATCCACCGACCGGCTTCAGCCTGAAAATCTTCGTTCACTGTCTCAAACTGTTTACCATCGGTGCTATAGCTGAATTTACATACAGCACCCTTACGAACCGTAACGCGGGCATAAATGGTTGCATCGCTCACCTTCGTCAATATCTTTTCCGTTTCGGCACTTCCCTTCGCTGCATCTTTACACGTTGTATATACCAGGTATATACCTTCCTTTGAATGCTTCAAAGCAAGCGATGCATAGCTTTGTCCCATCACAATCAGCCCCGTCTTTTCACTTTGCAGTTTTTCATTTGGTGCGAAGGTAAATTTCGTTGTCACTATAAATTCATCAGCCGGAAATTTCTGAAGAAGTATGTTCGGAACATCCCAGTTATTCTTTGCTTCTCCGGGAATCTTGTCCGAGTATAAACGCAACGCTCCCTGGGTTACATTCATGAACGACCATGTTGCTTTAGGATTAGCCTGCCACTGCCATTGACGTCCCAGTACAACATCGTTAAATTCATCGCTGTCCACAGGTGTTGCTACCGGGTATACCTTTCCGACATTGGGTTTCTTATAGGTAAGCACGGGTTCACCGTTACCATTGCCATCTTTATCGATACCAATCACAGGCCAATCGTTTACCCACTTCATTGGTTGCAGATGTACTACGCGACCGTACGCACCTTTGTCCTGAAAATGTAAAAACCAATGTTCGCCATTCGGTGTATCAACCCATGCGCCCTGATGCGGACCGTTTATCGAAGTGGTTCCCTGATCCATCACAACCTTGCGTTCATACGGTCCATATATACTCTTCGATCGCAGCACAAGCTGCCACCCGGTAGAAACGCCACCGGCCGGAGCAAATATATAGTAGTATCCGTTTCGCTTATAGAGTTTCGGTCCTTCAATGGTTGGATCCGTTGTATGCCCATCGTATACCAGTTTACCTTCATCGAGGGTTGCAGATCCTTCTGCGTTCAATTGCTTTATCGCGATAATACTTTTTATACCGGCACGGCTCCCCGCGTAGGCATACGCCAGGTATACCTTTCCATCTTCATCCCACAGCGGACATGGATCGATCAGACCTTTACCGGCTTCCACCAGTATTGGCTCACTCCACGGACCAGCCGCCTGTTTAGCTTTGGTCATATATATACCGAAGTCCGGATCGGGATAGTATATATAAAATTCATGGTTATGATAACGAATGGCTGGTGCCCATACACCATTACCGTGTTGTGTCTTTTCAAAATGTTCAAAAGGAGGCTGGCGCTTCAGTGCATGACCGGTGATGGCCCAGTTAACCAGGTCTTTTGAATGCAGGATCGGCAATCCCGGTATAGCATCGAAGCTTGAGGCCACCAGGTAAAAATCATCTCCTACGCGGCATGCATCCGGATCAGAGTAATCTGCATTGAGCACGGGGTTCTTGTATGATCCATTCCCCAGATCAGACACCCACACTTTGGATATATAGTTCTTTGCTTCGGGCTGCTGTGCCTGTGCGTTGTTAAAAAATAAAATACAAGCTCCTAAAAAAGTTACCTGAAAAACCTGCTTCATTTCCATTTACTGTTTCTGTTTCAAAGAAAAATGAAGGTATAGGATTCTACCCACTCTTGCATCCTGTACCTTCATTTTTTACTTTCAATTTATACTATTCTACTACAATCCGCTTCCGGGTTGTCTGGTGTCCACGCTTTAATGCCATAATATAGGTTCCCTTTCCGGTGCCTACCGATACATTCATCTCGTGCGTTCCTGCTTCATATACTTTTGCGGGCGATGTAACCTCTGCCTGTCCGAGTGTATTATACACTACTACGCTGACAGGAGCCGGCCGTTCAAGTTCAAAACGTACAGTAACCCTACCGTTGGATGGATTAGGATACGCTTTGAAATCAGCGCCATTAAATACCTCATCATCTTCAACAGCCAGTCTCGCGCTTCCGCTACACGCTGCTGCTGCCGGACTGTTTCCGGTTACTTCCATCCAATCTATATTCGCGAATTCTGCCGCTACACTTGTCTCCAAACGAATCGTACTGGCTCCTGTCGGTAGACTTACCGTTGCCGTAGTGGTTGTCCATGTTGTCCATGCACTGGTTTTCGGGAACGGCACACTAGACGATACAACCGAACCATTTACCAGTAGCCGTGCCGTTGTGGCACTGCTTGACCCGGCATTGGCATAACGCCACGTAAGTGTGTACGATCCCGATGATGGCGCACTAACGTTCCAGTTTATACCCTTTGCCGAAGAGTTTGAAAGGTTAATATAGTATCCATTACTGGCACCACTATAACTGCTTTGGCGAGATCCGTCTGCGCTGCAATAACCGGATGTCGGTGTCTCCGCTTCTTCCAGGCGAATGGTTGCTGTACCGCTGCTGCCTTGTGGCGTTGCCTGCGCTGCATTTGAATTATAGGATGTCGTGCTGGTGATACCTTTGATCCAATAATAATACGTTGTTCCATTGACGGGTGTAGTATCGGTATAGCTTCTTGTGCTGGCAGATACTGTCGCGATGCGTGTACGACCTGCCGGATCAGAATCTGTATCGCGGTATACTTCCTGTCCGGTCAATGTAATATTACTTACTGTCCAATTCAAAGCTACCTGTGCGTTACCGGCTGTTGAACTTAACACGATCTCCGGTGTACCGGTAGATGCTGTGAAAGTTGCTGTTACAGTCTGGTTTGCATTCATAGTAACGGTAGTAGATGCAGATGTACCACTTGCAGCACCGCTCCAGCCGCTAAAGGTATAGCCGCTCGCAGGTGTAGCCGTGAGCGTTACTACGGTACCTGCCGTATAGGTTGTATTGTTCGGACTGCGTGAGACACTTCCTCCTGCTGACGGACTGATGTTAACGGTAAGGCTATACGATGTTGGTGTAGTGGTGCTGCCTGATTCGATCGCGCCTATATCCGGAGCGGAACCATTGTACGTTATACCGGTAGATGTAGCACCTGCGTTGATCAGGTCGCTGCCGGAGGCAAGGTTCAGAAAACCATTTGCCGTAGGACTTGCGTTGGCTCCCGGTGTGAGGCTTACAAAGTCTGCACTGTTTACCGAGAAGTTTGCAGACGCATTGTTTGTCCAGAAGGCATTGGTTGTACCGGATTGTGTACCAACAATACGATCATTGGTATGTGAACTTGAGAAATACGAGAGGTTGTTTTTAAAAGTAGAAGTACCGCCATCAAAATTAAAATTACGTTCTGTGTTATTATACGCAGTGTTGTTGGTCATTTCAATTGTGCCCAGGTTACGATTATAGGTAAATCCGTGCTGACCGTTGTTAAACGCTATGCATCTGCGCACCATGTGGTTGACAGATATATCTTCACCGCCCAGTTTGAACCCGTTCTTATCGCCATTGCCCGATGTACCACCGGTGGTAAGTGTACCGTTGCTGTGCGCTATACAATTCTCAAGCAGTATAGCACCAATGGGACCTGTATCGGTTTTGGTATATAAATCCCAGCCGTCATCAATGTTGTGGTGTGACACACAGTTTCTGAAAACATTGCCTGTACCACTCGTAAGCTTGGCAGCAAAGCCATCGGCATCTTCGTTGTCAGGGTCTTTGTTATCATACGCTTCACAATTCAGAATTAAATTGTTCGCAGGCCACTGACTGATGCTAGTATAGGAAGTATTATAGCGACTGAGTTGTAATCCGCTGTCGCTGTTGCCACGAAAGATGCAGCTCTCAATGGTGTTGTTATTACCCGACAGCAGCATGCCGTTATCACCAGCCTTCTCAATGATGAGACCCTTTATATGCCAGTATAGCGCATCGAGTACAATACCTCGGTTGGAAGTGCCTACGCTTTGTCCGGAGAAATTCAACACTGGCACTTCGCTGTTATAGGCAAATATCTTTTTGGTTGAACCGGAGCTGCCATCGTTACCGCGTTGTATAACAATGGAAGCCGAGTAATTATAGGTGCCACCGCGCATATAGATCGTTCCACCTGCGGCTATGGTGGTGATCGCTTTCTCCAGGGTTGTAGGAGAACTTATCGTACCGGCATTACTGGCAGAACCACCAGGTGCTACATATAGCGTTGACTGTGCAAATCCTTGAATTGCCATCAACATCAGGATGAGGATAACTAGTTTGTTTTTCATAACGATTATTTTTATGTGGGTTCTCATGCGTCTTCAGTACATGGATGTTCACACGTTCCCTTCCCTCATATCTTCATCGTCTCATTCGTTTCTCACTGCTTTCATTTTTCCATGTGTTAGTCTTTAAGGGTATATATAGCTTTAGGTTTCATTTCCTTTTATTAAGCAATCGATTGCACAGACCGTCTTTAAAAAAAGCAGTTCTCACTGCTTTACCAGTTCATTTAAATATACTTCGAGATTGGTATAGGACTTCGACAATGTATAGCTTACTCCATCCGCTTCGTTGGCAGGATCAAGTTTATGTTTTGCCTCCCAATCGTCCGGTATACCATCGGTATCTTTATCTGCTGGTGCAGGTTCTGATTTTAATACCGGCCATCCACCTACATCTTTGGGTGAATCGATAATTCCATTTTGTTCTTTTCCGCTGACGGATTTACCGGTCTTTACTTCCTCCACAATCCGTTTGTCTACTATATCTCTGCGATAACTCGCCCCGGCATTTTTCAATACCTGTATAAATGCGTCTTCGGCGGACTGTACTTCGATTGTCTCAATAGCAAAAGGCTGCTGCATGCGCGCAGAGTCTGCCTGTTTATATCGCATGCCGCCATTCCAGTTATCTTTTGAGACTTGTGTATTTCCTTCGAGACAATTTCCATGTATATAGAACTGCCCGTATGGTGGCGTGGGATCCACCATCCATATCTTTTTGGGCGAAGTAGCGGGACCAGGTTTATAATAATTATTCACTACGTTATAGCGTCCCTTTTCACCGCCATACGTGTTGTTTGTTCTCCAGTTATAAATCACGTTGTTCCGAAAGTCAACAAGTTCGTCTGCAGCGTTTGGTGTAGTTGATGAGCCGCTAAAGCGAGGCATGCGACTGGTGTGATTGGCAATGAGGTTGTGATGAAACGTTGCCTTCTCTCCTCCCCATATACCACCGTATCCATGATCACCTTTCTGATGTATAGAATGATTGAGACTCTCTGATATGATGCACCATTGCAGCGTAAAATTCCTGTTGCGATAAAATGATGCGCACTCATCGGTAGCCCAACTCATCGAGCAATGATCGATGATGATATTACTTTTTCCTTTGGTACCTCCAAAGGCATCGGCCTCTTGTCCTTTTTCATCACCCAGTCTGAAACGCAGGTATCGCACAATAACATTATCGGCCTGAATGGTTACAGGATAATTTTTCAGACATATACCTTCGCCCGGGGCAGATTGGCCGGCAATGGTAACATCGCCATTATTAATAAACAGTGGTGACTCCAGTGCAATCGTGCCAGATATAGCAAATACTATCGTACGCGCTTCTTTGCCACTGATGGCTTCACGTAAACTTCCCGGACCACTATCGTTGAGGTTGGTAACAATATATACTTTTCCTCCGCGGCCGCCTGTAGTATATTTACCAAATCCTTCGGCACCGGGAAATGCCAGTGGCTTATGCTCTTGTCCAAATCCCGTCAGGGTGATTCCCAATAAAACTATACTTGTCCAATACTTTATCATTCTCACGTTGTCTATTTGTTCTGCGATTCGGTGATCGTCCGAACGAGATCATTTATATATACTTCTATATTATCATAAGCCGTGCTCAGATCGCGGCCGTTTGCCTGTGCCCTGGCGAGATCGAGTTTGTGCCCAATTTTCCATTCATCCGGTATACCATCACCGGATGTATTTACCGGAGCCGTTGATGAATTTAACAGCGGCCATCCGCCTACATCGCTTTGTGTATCGATGATACCATTCGTACTTCCATTCGAACCGGGAAATGAAAATTCACGCTTGCGTACGTTGTCGATTACGCGCAAATCGATAGTATCACGTTTTAAGGATGCTCCGCTATAATCAAGCACGCGATCGTACGCTACGGTAGCGGTATGCGTAGTTACATTGTTACCGATGGGATGCGGCTCGCTCTTTTTCATGGCTCCCTTATCAGTATCCGATACTGTGCCATAGCTGTTGTGAAACTGGTTATATACTCCGTATGTCCAATTATCAGCAGTGGCGCGCGTGCTTCCTTCTATGTAGTTTCCGTCAATGTAAAACTTGCCCCAGATATTATATACTTCAGTGCCTTCATTTTTATTCTTATCAATGGAGATAATGCGCTCCTTTTTTACTGTAGCAGGACCAGGTTTATAGTAGCAGTTCACAATGTTCACGTTCATCGCTTCACCACCATAGCAACTGTTATTGCCCCAGTTGTAAATGACGTTGTTACGAAGATCAACCAGATCGGTAAGTGCAAATGCTTTACCGGCTTCTTCACCGAGTCGCGGATTGCGACTATCATGATGCGCTACCAGGTTGTGATGGAACGATGCATATTTACCACCCCATATACCTCCATAGCCATGAGCTCCTTTGTCATGCACCGAGTTACGAAGACTCTCTGAAATGATACACCATTGCACCGTTGTATTTTCATTGGCGTAAAGCGAAACACATTCATCCGTTGACCAGCTCATGGAACAATGATCAATGATTATGTTCTTATGAAAGCGACTGCCAATTGCATCGGCTTCCTGTTTGGCTTCATCGCCCATGCGAAAACGCATATAGCGGATAATAACATTATCGGCACTGATGTTTACCGGGTAATTTTTTAAACATATACCATCGCCCGGAGCGGTTTGCCCGGCAATGGTAACATCTCCATTGGAAATGTTGATGCTGGATTTCAACGCGATTGTTCCCGATACTTTAAATAAAATATAGCGCGCACCACTGGCTTGTACAGCAGCACGCAAACTTCCTTCACCGGCATCGTTCAGGTTGGTAACAAATAGAACTTTGCCTCCGCGCCCACCCGTAGCGTTGCGCCCGAAGCCTTCCGCTCCGGGAAAAGCGTAAGCATCTTCTACAACTTGTATTGGCTTTTCAGGTTCGGTATCCGTGTTGCCGTTGGGGTCTGCATCCGCTCCTGAACAACACATGCCTATAGCACACGCGGCCACCAGTATACCCGAGCGAACCGTACGAAAAAAAGTATATATATACATCTGCTGTTTTTTAAAAGTGGTGTGACCTTCCGGCCACACCGGGTACATGTTTATTGCACGTTAGCGCAGGGCTTGCTATAGTTTCACTCTCCAGCGTGGATCACCGGTATCGAATCGTCCGGCAAAACCACCATCCTTGAAGTTAAAATTGTTATTCGCCACATTTGTCCACAGTGCATCCTGTCCATTTGCATAATTACCTACCGGGAATCCTGCGATCTCATACGTAGCGATGAATGAGAAATCCGATGTACTATAATTGTTTACGAGTTCAACCGATGTGTTCGGCAATCCTTCTTTTCCACGAATGGAATATACTTTGGTACCAGCCTCATCCCATCCATGTCCAAAGATTGAATTGCGAATCGATATACCATTGGCAACATCATTGTTGCCGCTTCCTCCGCGGTACCGGAATATATAGTTACTGCTTCCGGCTTGCACCAGGTTTGCAAAGGTACATCCCTCGATGAGGATAGATTGCGAGTTGTTCCGTGAAGTAATACCAGCCTGCAGTTTATTGAAGGTACTGTTTTGCAACACGATATTGTTAACACGCGCTGTCGGGTTGGAAGCATTCGGATCAGTATCGGTAGTAAATATACCGTAGCTGCCCAGACTGTCAACAACAGAATTTGTGATCACGAAATTGTTTACCACTACATTGGTACCCCGAATACGCATGATGGCACGCAGCGTACCGATCTCGCAATCGTTAAAGACAACTTCATTGACAGATATATCATTAGATGAAGGATTGAAAATATAGTCACCGCCATAATCGTCTCCCCGCAATTCGAGACCGATGAAATGAATGTGATCAATCGTTGATCCGCCTGCTATATTCCAGTTGGTAGTAGTATACAGGCGAGCCTTCTGCGCACCAAAGCCATAGGCTGCACGAATGGTAATGGATTTGTTCAGCGCTGTTGTGGGGAGATCAAATGAGACACCGCGTTTCACCAGTATAATGGCGCCATCAGCTGCACCCGCAACTGCAGTTGCTACGGCCTGTGGATCGGTGGCATCACGAAGATCAATTACACCAGCCGATGCAGGATCTATATCCTGTACCAGTGTTTTATAGTCGGCCCAGCCGCGAAGTGTCTCATCACTATAGATGGCAATCTGGTATCCGGTTGACGGTGTGAGACTAGTAACAATGGCTTCACCGTCATTCTGATCTTCTTCGGATACAGATATCTCTCCCAGCGGTGTTGTGAGCTTCAGGTCGGTAGCAGCAAAGAGTTTGATGGCTGTTACTTTAGCACCGGCCACAGTCCACGTAACGCGTGCTGCCACATCGGTAACATCATAACTCTCCGGTAAATTCAAAATAGTAGGGAAGCGATCGGTACGTACACTGCCGAGATCGGACAGCTTGCTGTCATACTCAGCTTTCTCGGCATGCGCAGTAGCACGTATCTGGTACAGTGTATTCCAGAACAACGGATCACCCTTCAACGATTCATCGTTGAGCACTATATAGCTTGTATCGGATTGAATGGTATAGTCGATTGTTTTGAACGTATCGCGGCTCACTTCCAACGTATAGGACACCGCACGTTTCATGCTGCCCATGTTCACGATGATGGAGTTACCTTCAGCGCGCAGATCTTCGGTAAGCACCGGACGGAATAGTCGTGTTTCCGGGTAGACGTCTTCATCATCACATGCCCAGAAAAATCCTGCACAGGCTGCTACCGAAAAGAATATCGAGAGTATATTAAGTTTCTTGGTTGTCATATCTAAAACTTTTTGAGACTGAAATATTTAGGATGGTATCACGAACGATCAGCCACCTCCAAAACCATAACCGTCATTTTTCAGAACACCTTTACTGTTGTCGATACCCACGGTAGGAATCGGGAATATATAGCGCACCGTACCATTGGTATAATTAGCCCAGTCGCGTGAGATCCACTCATCATACGTAAGTGTATTGTCGTGCAGGTCTAACAGGAATGCGCTGCGTGTCCACGTTTCATCCGGAGCAGCAATCAGCTTACGGTTCGGATTCAGCACTGTAAATTTACCGTTGTTGTCGCGCTTCCAGTATAAATAGTCTGGTAGTGTACCCGTACCGTTGTATGCATCATCGGCAAGCTTCTTCAATCCTTCCACCGTCTCAGTCATCTTCTGCGAATAATTACCCCAGCGGATAAGTTCGTATTTACGGATCATCTCCCCACCAAATTCCCACGCACGTTCATTGACAATGGCATTAAAGAATGACTCTTTACCGGCCGATACCGTGTTGATATACTCCTCTACTTTCGTTGACCAGTACACTTCGGGGAACGCACGTTGACGTACTCTGCGAAGTGCTCCCTGTGCTTCACTTGTCGGGCCGTTCAGTTCGTTCTCGGACTCTGCATACATGAGCAATACATCGGCATAGCGAAGCATCGGCCAGTTTATACCTGTACCTTTTGCTGTTGACTTACCGGGAGGTGATGGCAGGAAGTGACGGCTCCATTTTCCTTGTGCTATATTCGTGGCATTGGCTGATGTACCTACACCGATAAATTCTTCCTCGAAGCTCGTGTTTACTTTATACAATGCACAGGTTACATCCCTGCGAACGTCCGTTGTATCAAAAGAGAAATAATACGTTGGCGGTATAGCCATGTAGTTGTTACCGGACCCATAATCGTGCTGCGCAGTTGTTCCACCCTGTACGGTTATCCCGATATTCCAACCTACATCACCGTTTCCAATAGCAAAGGGGACTTCAAAGAGTATATCGCTGTTCACGGGAGATATAAACTTGCATTCGTTCATAAATACCTGGCGATAGTCTGTTGGCAACGGACGATCTTTCAAATCGATCAGCTTCTTGCTATAGTCTTTCGCAATCTGGTAGTACTGGAGATAATCACTTTCGCGTGCCATGGTCAAGTCCGGCTTCAGATACCAGCCACCACGTTGCAACGCCAGGCGTGCAATCATGCCGAGCGTATATTCACGATTAACCTGTTCTATACCATACGGTGTCTGATCAGCCCAAAGCATCCCGTCTTCAGCATCGATCATGTCTTGTATTACCTGCGCGAGAATTACATTGCGGTCTTCCTTTGGAAGGTAAAAATCATTTCCTGCCTTCGGAGCTTCGGTTATAAAGGGAACATCGCCAAAGTAAAAGATCAGCATGCTATACCAGTACGCACGCAGCGTATAGGCTTCCCCCAACAGATGGTGCATACTTTTGGACGTAGCCGGATCAGCAGAATTGAGTGCGCTGCTTTTTAGAATACCTTCTATGGAAATATTGGCATCACGTATGGCACGGTAAGCATACGTCCATACAATATCGAGGTCTTTGTTGCTCGCGAGTGCATTAAGGTCCCATATCTGGTATCGATCACCACCGTTGCTCCAACCGCTTTGATGTTCTATATCGGTATTGCCGGCCATATTGTTAGATAAGCGCGAACGGAATGCATCCTGTCCAAAATATGAATATATAGCGTTCACGCCTTTGCGGGCGTCATCCACATTCGAGTATACATACTCGGTATCGAAAGTAGACAGTGAATCCGGTTCCAGAAAATCGCTACAAGCGGACAATATCAGTACCGTTGTAGCCATTAAAATATTTTTGATTTTCATATTCCTGTGATAATGATCAGATACTTAGAAAGTAATATCAACACCTATAGTATAAGAGCGGCTTCTCGGGAAAGACGAGTAGTCTACGCCCGGTGTAAGAGCTGCATATTCCGAACTCCGCGAAGTACTTACTTCCGGATCGTAACCCGAATATTTGGTCCAGATGTGCAGGTTGTTACCGGTGAAATATACCCGGAAGCGGGACATACCAGCTTTGGATATGAGTGAACGTGGCAATGAATATCCAATAGACAAATTGTTAAGCCGTATGAACGAACCATCTTCTACCGCCCACGAGTGAATTACAGCACCAGCTATACCGAAGCTGTTGTGCGACCACATGGTTTTGCCGGCATTCATTTCCGAGAGTTGTCCTAAATCCGTTACCACTTCGCCAGGTGTACCGGTATAGGTTCCATCCACATCGATATAAGTAAAGCGATTATCAGAGTTCATGGTATTCAGCATATTACCATAGGTAACACGTCTGTACTGGTTATACTGGATCTTACCGGTATTATATACATCGTTACCATACTGGAAGTTGAAGAATGCAGAGAGATCGAATCCTTTATAGGTTGCGTTGAGACCAAAACCACCTTGAAATTTAGGAAGCGTGTTACCGATTATTTTACGATCGTCAGCGTTGATGATGCCGTCTGTTGCATCTGCTACACCATCACCGTTTGTATCTACTGTTACCTGGTCGACAAGCTTGAGATAGCCCGGGCGTATGTTGGAAAATCCGACAACAGAACCGGAGTTAGGAACATCTCCTTTCAATATATACTTGCCAGTGGCAGCATCGTAGCTCTCAAAGTCATCGGTAGTATACATACCGGCCGTTTCATAACCGAATATATCGCCTACACGTCCGCCCACACGGAAGTAGAAGTCATTGATGTTGTTCAGATCAGTGCTGGCCCAGTTAGACTGGAAGAAGCGTTCATTTGTACCATCCAGTTCTTCAATGCGCGCGCGGTTTACACCGATGTTAAAGTTTGCAGACAATGTGAAATTATTTCCTTCAATGATATAGGTATTCAATCCCAGTTCAACACCACGGTTCGATGTGCTTCCTATATTGTTCCATTGCGTGGCAAAGCCGGTGTTGGGTGGTATAGCCGATGGCAATAGCAGATCTTTGGTTGTGTTATAGTATACATCAAGACTACCTTCTATGCGTGAGTTGAACAATGCGAAATCAAGACCTGCGTTCCGGTTGATTGTTGTCTCCCACTTGATATTCGGATTATAGAGCACTGTGCTGCTGGGCGTATAGTATACATTGTCGACATTGCCCCAGCCCGGTCCGCGTGTAGTCGTTCCTGAAAAGAGGAACTGTGTTGCTCCCGCATCGATGCGATCATTACCGGTTTTACCGTAGCTTACGCGGAGTTTCAATTCGTTTACGAAATTGAGACTGGTCATGAAACTCTCCTGCGACAATTTCCAACCCAACGCTACAGCCGGGAAATATCCCACACGATTACCTTTTGCAAATCGGCTTGAAGCATCGGAGCGAAATGTTACTGTAGCGAGGTATTTATTTTTCCATTGATAGTTGAGTCTGCCCAACAGCGAAAAGCGATTGCTGCTGATTTTCTCTGCTGTCTCATGACGATCGGTTCTTCCAAAAGCCATGTTGGCAAAAAGTTCTTCCGGTGTAATGGAGGCTCTGAAGTCTTCTGAACGAACGAAGTTTCGTTTACCTCCATCGGAAGAAACCTCCTGTCCTACGAGTACATCAAGATCATGCTCGCCCAAATTTTTAAAACGATAGGCGATTGTATTAAACCAACGGTATGAGAAATCATTATTCTCTGTTTTTTCTCCGAGTGGTAAACTGCTGCCGTTGTTGAAAGATTCGCTTGTGAGTGGTCCGTAAAAGCGCAGGTTCTCATCGAACGTACGCGATGTTGTAAATGTACTCTTCACATCTATGTTATCGCGGGCAGCCCAGTTAATGGCTGCGTTAAGCACGTATGCGTTGGTAGTGCGTTGGCGCCAGTCTTGTTTGGCAAGTTCCCTTGGACTTACCAGACTTAACAGGAACGACTGAAAGTCATCATCTGAATTTACTTCGCCCAAATCAATATCAAGTTCATCTGCTATACCATTTACAGGTCGTGTTTGCACAGCATCTTTTATATTGATCTGCGCATTGCCAGAGGTACCAACACCATCAACTTCCGTAGTTGTAATACGCGCTGATGTTTCGAATCGCAAGCGTTTCGATAAAGCATGATCTACTTTGAAATTTACAACGGTACGGTTATACGCGGAGTTAAGCAGCAACCCTTCATCGTTGTTGTTGGTAACGCTTAATCCCAACTTTGTTTTCTCCGTACCACCGCTAATGCTGATGTTATGGTATTGCGATAGTTTAGGATCACCGAATAATTCTTCCTGCCAGTCTGTTGGCTTTTTATCTTTATAGAGTTCAAGGTCGTCATACTTGCCAAAGTACTTTTCGAAACCGCGCACGTCAGCATCCGAACGAAGCTTGGCATATTCGTAGTTTGCCATCACATACTCGTATGGTGACAGCACTTGATACTTGCGGTCTTTTGGAAGTTGTTTGAATTGGAAAAAGCCGCTATAGGATATAGAAGTCTTTCCAGCTACAGGTCGTTTTGTGGTGATTACTACAACACCGTTCGCACCGCGTGCACCATATATAGCAGTGGCGGCAGCATCTTTCAATACATTTATACTTTCAATATCGGTTGGCGGTATATCGCGTATACTGGATACTATAAAACCATCTACAACATAAAGCGGTGAATTATCTTGTGTAATCGATCCTCCTCCACGAACGCGTATCACAACTTCTGCATCGGGCGAACCATCTGTAGTCAATACGTTTACGCCCGGTAGCCGTCCCGTTAGCGCCTGTGCCGCACTGGACACCGGTATCTTGGACAGTTCTTTACCGGAGAGTGTCGCTACCGATCCGGTAAGGTCAGACTTCTTTACCGTACCATAACCGAAGTCAACAACAACAACTTCATCAAGCGTTGTCAGGTCGGGCTGAAGAGAGATGTCGAGCGAGGTTTGATTTCCTACAGGTATCTCTTGTGGTTTCATCCCGATGAACGAGACAATAATGACAGCTTCATTGGAGACAGCGAGTGAGAATCTTCCTTCGGCATCTGTTACGGATCCGTTAGTTGTTCCTTTTTCCACGATTGATACTCCGGGAAGCGCAGCGCCATCATCGGATTTTACAACGCCCGTAACTGTTCTGGTTTGAGCGTACAGCGGGACGGTGCCAGCCATCAGGGCTACAATAGCCAACAGCAGCATGATCGTCCATTTTTTTGATTGTATAGGTTTACTCATAGGCGGTTAAAGTGATTGAGTCTCTTTATGTTAATCGATTGCGCGCGCATGCTATTTCAGAAACCATCGGGGAGAAACGGGAAAACATTACGATGAGCAATCGATTGCACTTATTAAGTAAAAATAGCAACTATTTCGAAATCACGAAATCGATTTCATTGTTTTTTATAACGTTTTAATGAATGTACAATCGAATGCACAAAAATACCTTATTTATAAGGTTCCGGCCATAAAAAAAGCTGCCCGATTTCTCAGACAGCCTTCACTTTTAAACAATTTACAGGTTGCTATTTCTTCATTATTTCAATTTTTACCGGGTTGGCTAATTCAACGGCAACTTTATTTATATACTCCAGAAATTGCTTCTCATCTTTTATACCACCCGGCTCACCAGACCAGGTGGCCAGAAAATAGTATATAACTTTGCCTTGCTCGGGTTTCAGTTTCACAATGTTACTGAACTCATCCTGTGTAAACTCTATTACGGCAGAAGGTTTGAATAACACTGCCAGCCCAAGATCATCGCTGTTGAGACTTTGCTTGCCATAGGTGGCCAGGTAAGCCCACTGCTTTGCATCACCTTTACTGGTATATAGTTTCGCGGCGTTGTCTTTTACAATGCCGGTCGCGATGTTATCAGGATTGTTAGTTACATCAAGGATGGTTTCCGTAAGACGTGTGCCTGCATGAATAGACAACCGTGAATGCAGGTCGTGCTTCTTATCACCAATCTGCCAGCCCATATAATTGGTCAGGATCGATGAGTATACATTTCCGTTTTCTGTAATGCGACAGTTCACAGCATCAGTCTTCTCTACGCGTATAGCCGCACCGTTAACTACAGAGCCGATCGAACCTACACCCAATGATTTACCGACCTTCATTACATCCATACCCCACGGCTGCATGTTATGATAGGAATCGAATCCATCCTGGCCAGCCAGTTGTAACGACATGTCTGGAGTTGTTTTTCCAAAGACATCCGTAGCGTTACGCTGATCAAGATAAAAGCGATAGCCCACTTTATCTGATTCCCATCCCGGCCCTTCGTAACGAATAAACCAGGAGTGGTCTTTATGCTCCGGTGGCACCTGCAGAAAATCCACATTCTTGAAATTGCCACCTATATATTCACGGTTCTTCCACTCCCCTCCTACCTTGTGCGACAGCTCTGCCTGTGTCTTCTTGGTATAGCTTCTTGGTATAGTGGCTGTAGGATGAAACCGCACCGTTACTTCACTTGATGCGGAAGCATTGAGTCTGTCCAATACAAATACAACACCGGCATTATCCTGGTCGTGCTCGTTATACTGGCTCGGAATTTCCTTGCCACCACTTACAACCACAAACGCTTTGCTGTTGAACTTCTTCGTTTGTTCACCAATGGCATCCGGAGATAACACAACCAACACATTCTCGCGTGGAGCTTTGATTGTATTTGTGATCATTACTTTGAATGATTCGGGAAAATCTTTTTCAAGCGTCTGTGCATACAAACTGCCTGTTAAAAGTATACTGAGTAAAATGATGCTATATTTCATCTTGTATTATTTTTTAGCCAGCAATTCCATTTCAATACTTGCCTGTATAAAAGGGCCAACACCTTTTAAGTCATCGGTGCGGAGCGGTTCACTGATATAGTATTCAAAACTTCCATCACGATACGGTGTACCACCCAGGCCGCCAACGCTTACCGTTTTGGTGAGGTGTATCGTTCCATCCGCATCGGTCTCAATAAAATTCTTCAGTATACCATCATACCCTTTGCGGGCCAATGCACTGAAACTTTTATCAATATACCCCAGTCTTGATCCTTTTGCCAATGCATAAACAAACATACACGAAGCGGATGCTTCCAGATAATTACCTTGTTTGGTAGCCTTATCCACTACCTGCCACCATGCACCGGATGCAGGGTCCTGGTAATTTTTAAGTGCTGCAGCCAGACGTTGTAATATAGCGATCATCTCCTTTCTACGTGGATGATCTTTCGGTATATAATCGAGTACATCTACCAATGCTATAGCATACCAGCCCATGCCGCGCCCCCAGAAACCTGGCGCACGACCGGTTTCCGGATCTGCCCAGCGTTGCTTCCTGCTTTCATCCCACGCATGGTATAACAAGCCGGTGTTGCTGTCGCGGGAATGTTTTTCCATCCACACAAACTGGTTGATCACATCATCAAACTCTTTCGGATGATTGAATACCTGTGCATACTCTGCCGAGAAGGGTTCGCCCATGTATAGTCCATCGAGCCACATCTGGTATGGATAGCGATGCTTGTGCCAATAGCCACCTTCTTTGGTACGCGGTTGCCAGTTGAGTTGCTCGCGCAGCAAGTCGGCAGCTTTTTTATATTTTTCCTCTTTGGTTTCACGATACAACGCCATCACTACACGTCCGGGTGTAATGTGATCGATGTTATACTCCAGGAGATCGTACGTTCGAATAGAACCATCCGGTTGTACAAAATGATCGATGATCTTTTTGGAATAATTGAAATAGGTTTTATCGCCTGTATGCTGAAACAATGCATCAAAGCTTTTCAACAATACGCCTTGTTCGTAATCCCAACGCGTAGGACGTTTGGGAACCGTTTCTCCAGCGCGTTTCACAACTATCGAATCAGGATATGTCTTCATCATGGTTTCTGCCATGCGAACACTCCACGGCTTCTGCTGCGCCACGCACGAGAACATAAAACCACAAAGCACCCCGACAAACAAAATTTTTACTTTCCTCATGTATAATAATATTTGGAGTATCTACTTCTTATTTCTTCTTAACCACCTTCTCCGAAACGCCTGCACCGAAAGCAACTTCTTTCTTCGCATGCGAAGGATCGGTATTCAACAATCGGATGTCTTTCGAGCGACTTCCGCTTACACTTAACAACACATCGTTTGGTTTATACTGTATATTTTCGAGTAGCAGGTTTTTACTGTCGTGTATCTCCACTACGTTTTTATCATCACAGTAGAGCGTTGCGTTTTTAAGTGTGATGTTATCGCCCTCTGTACATTCGAAACCTTTTTTACTTTGAATGGATATATTCTCCATGGATATATTCCGGATATTCATTTCCGGAAGACCACGAACGAATATGCCGGTTTCAGCACCTTTACAAACTATATCTTTAATGTAGAAATCACGGAACTGCGGTGTTGCTTCTGTTACCGGCTGAAACTCAATAGACGGTTTCTCTTCACCGGCAAACATTGCCAGCGGATCTTTCGCCATATAGTACATATCGAATAATATAGCAGCTCCGCCAATATTACCCATGCTGATGTTGTTGGCATAGATCTTTTCTACAACACCACCGCGACCTCGTGTTGTTTTAAAACGAAGACCAACATCCGTTCCTAAAAAGTTACAATCGTATACATATATATTGCGGGCACCTCCACTCATTTCACTGCCAATAACAAAACCTCCATGGCCATGAAATACTGTGCTGTTGCGAACGATCACATCTTCGGTTGCAACGCCACGCTTTCTCCCTTCTTCATCACGACCTGACTTGATGCATATACCATCATCGCCAACGTCAAATGTACTGTTCTCGATAAGGACATAGCGACAAGATTCTACATCTACACCATCGCCATTCTGTGCATTCCAGGGATTACGCACGGTAAGATCGCGTAACACCAGATGTTGCGTCAACAACGGATGAAGACACCATGCCGGTGAATTCTGGAACGTTACACCTTGCAACAATACGCGCTTGCAGCGTACTATATTCAGCATGTTCGGACGCAGAAACTCTTTTATACCTTCAGCTTTCTGCAAGTCCCAACCTTCGGCCACTACACCGGGACGTTTTTCTTTTGATCCGGCCAGTGCCCTTTCCGTTGGATACCAGGTGTCTTTCTTTTCATTCAGAAATCCGCCTGACTTTGTAAGATATTCCCACTCGGGGGGTGTCAGTTTACTTTTCTTTACCGGGCGCCATGCTTCGCCTGCACCGTCCAATATACCTTCACCAGTTATCGCTATATTTTCTGCATCTGCCGCGTAGATCGGTGAGTGTGCGCGAATGGCGTCAAGCCCTTCCCAGTTTGTTTTTACCAATGGGTAATCATTCGTGTTGTTGCTGAACTGCACAACAGCAGCTTTCGTTATGTGCAGGTTTACATTGCTTTTGAGATCGAGTGGTCCGGTAAGCCAGAATCCATTTGGTATCAACACCGTTCCTCCACCGGACTGACTACACACATCAATGGCTTGCTGGATAGCTTTTGAGTTCAGCGTAATACCATCTGCTTTTGCACCATACTTACGAATGTCGAATGTATCTTTCTTAAAAGACACTTCCATAACCTTGGGCAATTCATATACATATTTACCTCCTACAGGCCATGCTTTCAATTCCTTCGCTATATCCAGATTCAAGGTCTTAATTTCTTCGGCTACAAGCGATGCCATGATTGAAGCACCATATACAGTAAAGTGTGTATTGTCTTCCTTGCCATCCTGGTAATGTTTCCATACACCTTTGTCAACGTTCAGGAAAAGTTTCTTCGACTCTTCTACACCATGTTGAATAATCGCATCTTTACTGCGTGCATGCAGGTCGAGTACAGGTACTTTTAATTCTTTACCAACTTCTTTTACTACACCGGGGTAATCACCGTGCTGATCAATAAAATTACCTTTATCATCAAATTTTCTACGCATCACCGGTGTGATCAACAGAGGCTTTGCTCCCTTTGATTTGATCTCGTTGATATAGCGGACAAGATTTTTACGATAATCAGTCTTCGCGGGAGCATAGCGTGTTGTATCGGATTCTTTGGAGTCGTTGTGGCCGAACTGGATAAATACCCAATCGCCTGGTTGCAGTTGCTCGTATACCTTATTCCAATGGCCCAGCGTGCGAAAGCTTTTTGTACTTCTTCCATTCACTGCATGGTTTTGCACTTCGAGGTTTATATACTGCGGAAAAATCATTCCCCATCCCGTTTCCGGAGCTACTTCAGCAGGCTTGTTTGCCATCGTGGAATCTCCGATCAGAAATATCCGAGGCTTTTTCTCGATCAGTACAAACGAGAAAAGTATACATGCTGAAAGTGCTAAAGAAAATTTCAAAAATATCCTGTTCATGATTCTGTTGTCTATGGCTTTCGTGTGCATCAAGTATATCTATCGCTATATTTCGTTGTGTTGGCGAAGAATAAGAAAATCCCGCAGAGTCAGCGACTACTCTTGCGGGAATTCTATTTTAACCCAAATACAAATGCAATTCTAATTTAACATCAATAACCAGGATTTTGCGTGAAATCGTCATTCTGGTTCAAATCGATAGCCGACTGTGGTATAGGACGCAAAATTTTATCAGCACCACCTGCACCTTTAAACGGATCGATTCCTTTTCTGAAATATTGATCGCGGATCTCTTTGTTATATAGTTCGGTACGCTCTTTCAACTTACCGGTGCGTTTCAGATCGAACCAGCGCTCATACTCTCCGAACAATTCGCGTGCGCGTTCGTCCAGTATATAGTCAATGGTAACCTGGCTGGCATCGGTCAGCACAAGACTGCCTGGAGTTCGTTCAGCACGTTTTCTCACTTCGTTCACACGCTCCATCGCAGAAGCTGTGTTACCAAGCTTTACATACGCTTCTGCTGCTATCAAATAAGTCTCAGCCAGGCGTGCCAGGTATATATCACGTGTACTGCTGCCGTTGCCGGAGAACACAGATGTAGGATCATCGAACTTGCGTAGCGCTGGCGTGTTGTTGTCCACGTTCACGTTACGTTCCCATGTCAGAATCTCTGATGTAGCTTCCTGGTAAGGTATAATTTTAGTCTTACCGCGATGTGTAACATCAGCAGCGCGCCATGCAGCGGTGTCTCCTACTTCCCAAGCCTGAGGAAAATAAAAACGAATATTCATATTGGCACGCTCTGACTTTGCCTTGTCATAGAAATCATAGTAACGCTCATAGAATACGTTCATGAAAGAACCTTCCCAACGTGTATCATTGGCATTGAATAACCTGTATACATAAGTCGTTGCCAGCAATGTATAGGAGCGATAGGGATATCCGAATTTGGCACCCTCACCACCGAGGTATGGACCAAAATACAGGCTCTGTAAACTACCTCCGTTACTTGCATCAGATAAAGATGTCTTATCATACTGAACTGACCACAGCACTTCGGTATTGTTTTCTTTTCCGGGCCAGAAGAGATTCTCATACGATATGGAAGACAAATTATAACCGCTGATTGCGTCATCTGCATACTCTGCTGCCTTTGTAAAATCATCCGCTGCGGCAAAGGTTTCATAGCCTCTGGTTAAATGTACTTTGGCGAGATAATGTTTTACCGTTCTGGCAGTAACACGACCAAACTCTTGACCTGAAGCAGCTGACAACAGGTTTAGGGATTCTTCCATTTCGGAAATGATGAATGCATATACTTCTTCTGCCGAGTTTCTTCCGAAAGATGTCGTTGGTGTTGTTAACATTTCCGTCACAAGACTCACACCACCAAAAGACTGCGCCAACAGGAAGTAATAGTAGGCACGTATAAATTTAACCTCTGCCATACGCGTAGAGGTCTTTGCCGTTTGCTCGGTAAGACTGTTATAGTGTACTGCTACATTGCATCGCTGAATTGCTTTATAGGCAGCCGTATAAAAGTTAAGCACTGAAGGTTCTGTCGGTGCGAGTGTATTATACTCACTTATACCTTCCGGTTGTGCGTTACGGCCTTCTACATACATATCCGTACCGGCCATAAAAAGCCAGGGTTCACGATACATATCACGGAGTGTTGCGTACACACTCTTTACTAGATTTTCGTAACCATCGGCTGTTCTATATACTTCATCCGATAGTGCATCGGTCTTGTTATCTTCTTCAAGATAGTCGTTACAATTGGACAGCGTAAACAAAACCAATGCTGCCAGGAGTATATTTCTGATTTTCATAAGTGATCTGATTTTTGGGTCTTAAAATTTCAGGTTAACACCTAACTGATAGGTAACTGAACTGATACCTCCGTTCGCATACGATGCATCAGCCCACTCCGGGTCGAAGCCATCGTAATCGGTAAATACAAACGGGTTCAGCACGTTCGCATATATTCTCAGGCTGCTGATTTTTGCGCGGCTCAAAATATCGGCTGGCAGGTTATAGCCCAGCGTGATGTTCTTTACCTTCACAAAGCTTGCATCTTTATAGAAGCCCACGTTTTCTGTATTCCAGAAACGACCGCCATTCTTAGGTTGAGGATACTCGTTTGAAACGCGTGTCCCGGTGATCGCATTTTCCTGCATATACCAATCTACATTCAGCTTCGCTCTTCCGCGATCTTCAAAGTTCAGGAACTCCTGGTGGAACGGACTCAACACCTGTACCCCCTGACGCGTATATAGTGAAGCTGTGAGATCGAAATTTTTATAGGTAACAGTAGTTGTAAAACCACCTGTCCAATCCGGCATTGGCGAACCTATAATTCTTCTGTCGTTCGGAGTTATCGAGCCGCTGTCGTCAAAATCTACTACGCGAGCTTGTCCTGGCAACTGTCCGTAAGACACTGCAAGTTCTCTTTCACTTTCTTGCCATATACCATCAAATACATAGTTATAGTTAACGTTGATCGGTTCGCCATAAAACCATTTTGGAGGAAGATCTTTACCGTCAATCAGATCAACGATCTCATTATTGTTCTTCGCAAAGTTGAAAGTAGTTGTCCAGCTCAGGTTATCGGTACTAACGTTCACAGTCGTTAAACCAATTTCAATACCGCGGTTACGCACGCTTCCTATATTTTGAACAATGGACGCATAGCCTGCTTCGAGTGGCAATGGTCTCTCGATGATCAAGCCATCGGATAGTTTATTATAGAAATCAAATGAACCGGCAATTCTCCCCTGCAAGAATGAAAAGTCTAAACCAAGATCAAGCTCTTTTGTTTTTTCCCATGTGAGGTTTCGGTTGGCTATACCATCGGGCGCTACACCCATCGCAGATACACTTCCAAAATCATAATAGGTTGAAGTACTCGCTGTAGGTTGTGTATCATACGGACCAACGTTCTTGTTGTTACCGGTCATACCGTAGCTGGCTCTCACTTTCAAGATGTCAAGCATGCTGACATCGGTAAGAAAACTCTCTTCGGAAATTTTCCATGCTACAGCGGCTGATGGAAATGACGCCCACTTATTTCCTTTTGAAAGAACAGAAGCACCATCCCAGCGATTGGACACCGTTAACAGGTATTTATCTTTAAACGAGTAGTTCAAACGTAATGCATACGATAATATAGTTGACTTGCTATAGGCAGCTTCGGTTGTACGATTGGCAGCAGGAGCAAGACCTGCGTTATAGTAACTCTTCGCATTAGAAGGTAGTTGATCACCGATCAGTTTACTGCTTTCATCTTCAAACAAGTTCAGGGAATATAGTCCCATAAAATTGAAGCTATGATCGTTGAACGTTTTATTCACAGACAACTGATTGTCCCATACGTAGGAGAATGATTCTGTGTTGGATATAGTCGCTTTTGCTTTACCACCTACACGTCCCTCCGAATCAACTCCGAGGAACTCGCCATACTTTTCATATTTATAGCGTGGCGCAAAAGTTGTCTTTACACTGATCCAGCTTACCGGAGAGTATTGCAGGTATACATTACCAATAGCATAGAAACTCTTTGTCTCGCGTGAAGCACGTTCCATGTCCAGCAACGGGTTTGCTGAACTTGTAAAGTCTATATGCGTGATCTGATCAGGTTTACCAACATTTACTATATCTTTTCCGGGTTGCACAAGTAATGCACCGCCATCCGTAGCATACGGCTTAACCAGTGGCGACATTCTGAACGCATTGATCATAGCATTCGGACTACCTTGTTCATTGTTCACTACGGCAAAGTTCATATTGGCACCTGCACTCCAGCGTTCGTTGAGTGTATGATTTATATTGGCCTTGAAATTATAGCGCTTGTAATTTTCATGTACAATGTTACCGGATTCCTGCTGGTACCCTACTCCGAAATTATAGCCGAGTTTATTGTCACCCATACCTGCGATAGACACCCAGTGGTTCTGTTGTATACCATCCTGAATGAGCAGATCAGGCCAGTTGGTAAAATCTTTTTCAGCAATTCTTCTGGCAAGCTCTGTACTGTTCTTCGAGTTATCGCCCGGGTTTGTTGGTATAGGTGTACCTTTTACGATCGCATCCGTGATGAAAGAGTCTTGTCTGAAATTCCACCATTTATCACCGGGCATAAAGTCAGGCATGCGTACTGATTTACGAACGCCATAGTATCCATCATAGGATATTACTGCTTTTTGTCTTACCGAAGCACCTTGCTTGGTTGTTACCAGCACAACACCATACGCACCGCGTGAACCATATATAGCGGTTGACGAAGCATCCTTCAATATATCGATACGCTCTATATCCTGCGGGTTAAGGAAATCTATACCTCCGGTAATAACACCATCCACTACATAGAGCGGTTCACCACCTGCTAATGATTGCTGACCACGTATCTGAATTTTAAATCCTGAACCTGCACGACCTGTACTATTAGATATATCTACACCGGCTACTTGTCCTTGTACAGCCTCCATCGGGTTAAGTGCACCACGCTTGGTGATCTGCTCAGGATCAATAACACCAACTGAACCTGTCAAGTCATTTTTCTTAACAGTTCCATAGCCAACTACAACAACTTCTGAAAGTTCCGTAAGATCAGCGTGAAGACCTACATCTATAGTCGAGCGCGAACCTACAACTTGTTCCTGCGGTGCGTATCCTATAAATGAAAACACCAGCGTAGCATTCTGGTCGGGCACCGTTAATTTATAGCCACCGTCCGTGTCGGTAGTGGTACCGGTAGTAGTTCCTTTTACCAGAACAGATACTCCGGGTAATGAAGCACCGTCATCTGTAGATGTAACTTTTCCGGTTACAGTAATTTGAGCTGAGGCCTGGAAAGATATAATCATTCCCAGTAACAGGTAGCAAACACACCAGCATGTATATCGCTTCGCGCGAAGTGCTGGCGGCAGTTTGGTTTGTAAAAAACGAATCATATTGGGTTTGTTGAAATGGGTTTTATATAGTCTATAGAGAATGCAAAACGGTAATTTTCAGGCGACTGCAATCGACTCCGATGCGCAATCGATTGCATTTTAGGAAGGAAAATTTAACCTACCAAATGATATTTCAAATATTTTTAAAAAGCCGATTTTTGATTGAATTAATGACTAAGTAGCATTATAAAAGATGGCTAGACATCGATTTCTGCTAAATTCCTGAAAAATACTTCACTACCGGAAATAGCACATTAAATTAATTTTCTTTTATATTGCGCAACCGATTACACATTATGTTGCACACTTCCCGATACGCTATTCACCCTTCGCAGTACAAGACTTTTACAACGAGTCAGCTGCGCGAGAACTTCCTGATAGAAACTATATTTGTCAAGGATGAGATCTCTTTGGTATATACACACTATGATCGTTTGATTGTAGGCGGTGCCAACCCGGTTTCAAAACCCGTAACGCTTGAGACAATTGATTCCCTCAAAGCTGAATTCTTTTTACAGCGCAGAGAGATCGGTATCATCAACGTGGGTGGTAAAGGAACCATTACAGTAGATGGCACCAGCTATACACTGGAGAACAAGGAAGCCCTATATATAGGGCGTGGCGCCAAAAATGTAGTCTTCAATCCCGATCAGGCTACCAGACCGCTATACTATTTCAACTCTGCTCCTGCGCATACAACGTACCCTACACGCAAAGTAGCGTTGGATCAGGCGGAGACTGTTGAGATTGGATCTCTGGAAACATCCAATCAGCGGACCATACGCAAACTGCTTGTGAATAGTGTACTGGAGACATGCCAGGTACAGATGGGACTTACCGAACTGAAAACCGGCAGCGTATGGAATACCATGCCTCCGCATACACATGACAGAAGAATGGAAGCTTATTTCTATTTTAACATTCCTGAAAATCAAACGGTCTGTCACTTCATGGGTGAACCACAGGAAACCCGGCACATCTGGATGCAAAATCACCAGGCAGTTATATCACCTCCCTGGTCTATACACAGTGGTGCCGGCACAAGCAACTACGCTTTCATCTGGGGAATGGCCGGTGAAAATCTGGACTACAGTGATATGGACGGAGTAAAGCCAACGGAATTACGATGATTAAACTTTTTGATTTATCTGGTAAACGTGCCCTTATAACAGGCGGCACACATGGCCTTGGTATGGCCATGGCAAAAGGTATTGGACTTGCCGGTGCTAAACTTATCATCAACGGGCACTCGCCCGACAAGATGAAAGATGCGTTGGATGCCTATAGGAAAGACGGTATAGATGCCACCGGTTATCTCTTCGATGTTACCAATGATCAATCGGTACGAGAAGCGATTGACAAGATTGAAAAGGAAGCAGGACCGATTGATATACTGGTGAACAATGCCGGTATCATTAAGCGGATACCAATTCTTGAAATGGATGTAGCCGACTTCCGACAGGTAATTGATGTAGACCTGGTAGGGCCTTTTATCGTATCTAAGCATGTAGGCAAGTATATGGTGCAGCGCAAGGCCGGCAAGATCATCAACATCTGTTCGATGATGAGCGAACTCGGTCGCAATACCGTTACGGCTTATGCTGCTGCGAAAGGTGGCCTGAAGATGTTAACCAAGAACATGGCTACCGAATGGGCCAAGTATAATATCCAGGTAAACGGAATTGGACCGGGATATTTTGCTACGGAGCAGACTGCTCCTATACGGGTAAACGGACATCCCTTTAATGATTTCATTATAAACCGGACACCGGCTGCACGCTGGGGTGATCCGGAGGATTTAACGGGCACGGCTATATTTCTCTCCTCTGCTGCAAGTGATTTTGTCAATGGACAAATTATTTATGTAGATGGCGGTATATTAGCCACGATTGGAAAGCCGGCCAATGAAGTATAGTATGTGAGGCAGCACGTAAACACGGAGCCGACATGAAGAAAGAAAAAGCTACCATACATGATATAGCACGTAAGCTGAACATTACAGCATCAACGGTTTCGCGCGCGTTGAAAGATCATCCGCGCATCAGTGCTGAAACCAAAAAGGCTGTACAGAAAGCGGCTCAGAAATTAAACTATCAACCCAATAACATTGCTGCTGCGCTGCGGAATGGCAAGAGCAATATCATTGGTATAATTGTACCGACTGCAGACCGTACTTTTTTCTCTTCGGTTGTGCGTGGCATTGAAGAGATCGCCAACACTCACAAGTATAATGTGATGATCTGCCAGACGTACGACAACTATGAGAAAGAAGTATCAACTGTTGAAGCATTGCTGAATGCACGTGTAGATGGTATCATCGTTTCACACGGTAAAGAGACGCAGAACTTTGATCACTTTCTAAAGGTAAAAGAGCGTGGTATCCCCATTATACTCTTCGACCGTTCGAATGATGAGCTCGAAGTAAGTAATGTAGTGATCGATGATTTTCTGGGAGCCTATAAAGCCACGGAACATCTGGTTCAGCAGGGATGCAAACGAATCGCTCATTTTACCAATGCCCGCAAGATCAGCATCTTTAAGGAACGTCTGCGCGGATATCGTGAAGCGTTACTCGACAACGGGTTGAAGTTCGATGAATCGCTTGTTGTGGACAGCAACCTGCAACTCGAAGATGGTCGTAACAGCATGGAGCAATTACTAAAGAGAAAAGATATACCCGATGGTGTATTTTCTTCCAGTGCGTACGGTGTGCTGGGTGCCATGCAGGTGCTGAAGGAAAAAGGATTTAAAGTGCCGGAAGATGTAGCCCTGGTGGGATTCAGTAACGAACCTTTCACATCCTTTACCGAGCCGCCTTTATCCACCATCGACCAGCATCCGATGCGCATGGGCAATGCTGCTGCCGAGATTTTTTTGGAAGAGATCGCTGTTAAGGACAAGAAATTTATACCTCAAAAGATAGTTTTAAAACCGGAGTTGATCATCCGCCAGTCGTCCCTTCGAAAAAAGCCGAATTAATCGCTGTCTGAATACCGTGCCTTTTCAGGGGAAAGGTGTGTGAAAAACGTCTTGCCTATAAAGTATATACACATCGTATGAAACATTTTGTCACTGAAGACTTCCTGCTCACCAATGATTTTGCGCAGAAGTTGTATCATGAATATGCGAAAGATCTTCCCATCATTGACTATCACTGTCACCTCTCACCGCAAGATATAGCCAACAACCGCCAGTTCGAAACCATTACCAAAGTATGGCTGGAGGGCGATCACTATAAATGGCGGGCGATGCGTACGCTGGGTATCAACGAGAAATATATTACCGGCAATGCCTCTGATGAAGACAAGTTCAAACAATGGGCATACGCTGTACCCTATACGTTGCGTAACCCGCTGTATCACTGGACACACCTGGAACTGAAACGATACTTCAACGTAGACGATCTGTTGACCGAAAACACGGCAGACAAAGTATATAAAAACAGCAACGAACAACTGAAGTCTTCTTCCCATAACACCCGCAGTCTGCTTATCGGTATGAAGGTAGAAGTGATCTGTACAACAGATGATCCTGCTGATTCACTCGAACATCATCAGAAAATTAAAAAGGATAATTTCAGCATTACGATACTTCCTACATTCCGTCCGGATAAAGCGTTTGCTGTAGAGAACCCGGAAATATATATAGCCTATCTTGAAAAGCTATCATCGGCTTCGGGTATGGCTATCAATAGCTTTGATAAGCTTATTGCAGCACTTGAAAATCGTATTGAGTTTTTCCATTCACTCGGATGTAAATTATCAGACCACGGACTTGAGCAGCTTTATTATCCTGATAACAAGCAAGCCTATAACATCAACACAATTTTCAGTAAACTACAGAAGAAAGAAACTCTGGAGCGAGGTGAAATACACTTCTTTAAGTATGCTGTGTTGATTGAATTAGGTCGTCTTTATCATAAGAAAGGCTGGACCCAACAATATCACCTTGGGGCACTGCGCAATACCAATGAACGTATGCTGCGGGTACTCGGACCAGATACCGGTTTTGATTCGATTGGAGACTTCACACAAAGTGTAGCACTCTCGAAATTCCTGAATGAACTTGATAGTACAGATCAACTCGCAAAAACGATACTATATAATCTCAACCCTGCTGACAATGAAGTGATGGGTACCATGATCGGTAACTTTAACGATGGCTCTACCAAAGGGAAAATACAATTTGGTTCAGCATGGTGGTTCCTCGATCAGAAAGATGGCATGGAGAAACAGATCAATGCATTGTCCAATTTAGGATTACTGAGTTGCTTCATTGGTATGCTTACCGATTCACGAAGCTTCCTTTCTTACCCGCGCCACGAATACTTCCGCAGAATACTTTGTAACCTGATTGGTAAAGATGTTGCCAACGGAGAATTACCCGCTGATGAGAAGTGGCTCGGCAAGATTGTATCGGATATATGTTATCATAATGCCAAGGCTTATTTCAAATTCTGATTGAACTATAGTTTATCAGCAGTAAGTATATATACTCCCAGCTGATAAAATGAAACGACTAAAATATTATGCTTATGCTACAGAAATTAAATCGCCAGACAGCCCATACGCCACAAACAAGACCCGTTAAAGTATTACAATTCGGAGAAGGTAATTTTCTTCGCGCGTTTGTGGACTGGATCATTGATATTCTCAATGAGAAGGCTGACTTCAATGGTGCTGTTGAAATCGTGCAGCCCATCAGCAAAGGCATGGCGAAGATGGTGAACGATCAGGATGGCCTGTACCACGTGGTGCTAAACGGACTGCAGCAAGGCAAAACTATATCAGAAACACGTTTGATCACGAGTGTAGCCGGTGCTTTTAATCCGTATGAAGATTTTAGTCGTTTCTTAAAAACAGCCGAAAACCCGCAACTGAAATTTATCATCTCCAATACGACTGAGGCTGGTATAGCATTCAATCCGAACGACACCAACATAACAATACTTGCAGAAACCTTTCCTGCTAAAGTTACACAGTTACTATACCATCGCTTTCAACATTACAAAGGCGCGGCAGACAAGGGCTTGATTCTTATACCCTGCGAACTCATCGAGAAGAATGGTGATACGCTGAAGCATACTATACTACAGTATATTTCACTCTGGAATTTACCAGATGATTTCAAGAACTGGGTAAACACTGCGAACGCATTTTGCAATACCCTGGTAGATCGTATCGTTCCCGGATTCCCTAAAGATACTATACAAGATATACAGCAGTCGGTTGGTTATGAGGACAACCTTGTGGTAACAGCAGAACCTTTTCACCTGTGGGTAATTGAAGCAACGGATGCTGTTCGTGCTGCGTTCCCTGCTGAGAAAACAAACCTGCAGGTAAAGTTTGTGAAAGACCTGACACCGTATCGTACACGCAAAGTAAGAATCCTCAACGGTGCCCATACTGCTCTCGTACCGGTTGCATACTTGCGTGGATTAAAAACGGTTCGTGAATCCGTAGAAGATCAATATGCCGGTGACTTTATCCGCAAAGCTATATTTGATGAGATCATCCCGACACTTGATCTGCCTAAAGAAGAGTTACAGCAATTTGCCAACGATGTGATCGAGCGTTTTCAGAATCCGTTTATTCGTCACGAACTCATCAGTATTGCACTCAACTCGGTATCCAAGTATAAAGTACGTGTACTTCCTTCTGTATTGGAGTATCATAAACGCACCGGTAAACTTCCTGAGCGATTATTGCATTCTCTAGCAGCATTGATCCGCTTCTACAAAGGCGATGCACGCGGAGAAAATATACCACTGAACGATACACCCGAAATTCTCGACTTCTTCAAGAAGGTCTGGGCCACTAACAATCCTGTACAGGTTGTGAAGGCAACACTATCGAACAAAGCATTCTGGGATCAAGACCTTACACTCGTAGAAGGACTGGAGAATAAAGTACTTCACTTTGTGTTGAAGTATGAGGAGCAGCTGTCGCTGGCTTAATGATACTCCCGGGATTTGAGAGAGGAATAACATAACTGCCACGCCCCTGTCATCTTTCAATGACGGAGGCCATGGCAGTGTTAAGGTTAAGAGAACTACGATCTATTGTAATACGAAACCCGCAGTCTTCACATCGCGCGAGTTACCGCCTACATATACTTCAAATTTACCGGGCTCTACGCCAAACGACATATCTTTTCGGAAGAATGACAAATCGTGTTGTGTGAGCGTGAATGATATATCTTTTGATTCGCCCGGCTGTAGCAAAATCTTCTGGAAGTTCTTCAGTTCTTTCACAGGTCTCGTTACGCTTCCTACCATATCCCGGATATAGAGTTGCACTACCTCCTCACCTGCCAGTTTACCAGTATTGGTCACTTTGCAGGCAACGGTTAATTCGTCTTGTTGAGAAATTTGTTTGTTGCTCAAGATAACATCGCCATAGGAAAATGTAGTATAGCTAAGTCCGTAACCAAATGGATACAGGGCTTCGTTCGATTCGTCCAGATACTTGGATGTATACTTATTATTTGCATCCATCGGACGACCGGTATTCTTCATACTATAGTATATTGGCACTTGTCCAATGGCACGCGGGAATGTTACCGTAAGTTTGGCGGAAGGATTATAGTCACCAAACAATACATCGGCCATGGCATAGCCCGCTTGTGTACCCAAGAACCAAGTCTCTACTATAGCCGGTATATTTTTATCGATCCAATTAATTGTCAACGGTCTTCCGTTGGACAATACCACTACTACAGGTTTACCTGTTTTCTGTATAGCCTCCACCAGTTGTTGCTGCACACCCGGTAAATTCAGAGACGTACGGCTCGCAGCCTCGCCAGTCATCAACGCAGCTTCACCAATGGAGAGTACCACTACATCAGCTTGTTTGGCAACCTGCACGGCCTGTGCTATATATTGCGTGGTGTCATCATTGATGTTGCATCCCTTGGCATATAGTACCTGCGTTGCAGGGCTAACAGCCGCCTTGATACCTTCCAGTAGCGTTACGGCCTTTGTCCAATCACCGGCAGCAGACCATGATCCGATCATCTCTTTGCGGGCATTCGCCAGCGGCCCTATCACAGCAATACGCTTCGTATTTTTGGATAGCGGCAATACATTCTGCTCGTTCTTCAACAACACAATTGACTTACGTGCTCCATCGCGTGCTGCATCCAGAAATTCTTTCTTCATCACCGTAGCCTTCTCACGCTCTGCGTTGCTATAGCGGTATGGATCTTCGAACAATCCCAACTCAAATTTCTTTTTCAGAATTCTTCTCACGGCATCATCAATGAGGCTCTCTTTCAACTTGCCATCCTTCACAAGTTTTTCGAGTGCATCGTTGTAAAAACCAGCCTGCATATCCATATCAACACCTGCTTCCAATGCAAGCGCAGCTGCTGACGCAGTGTCTTCTGCTATACCATGTGGTATCAATTCCATAATGGAAGTATAGTCTGTAACTACAAAACCTGTGAAGTTCCATTCTTTTCGAAGAATGTCTGTCATCAGGTATTTGTTACCGGTTGCCGGTATACCATCCAGTTCGTTGAATGAAGTCATTACCGTAGCAGCACCTGCGTCAACGGCAGCTTTATACGGAGGAAGATATACTTCGCGCAACACACGATCAGACATATCGGTCGTGTGATAATCTCTTCCTGCTTGTGCTGCGCCATAAGCAGCAAAGTGTTTTACGCAGGCTAGTACAGAGTTTAACTCGCCTATACCTTTTCCCTGAAAACCTTTCACACGCGCTTCTGCTATACGCGAGCCGAGGTATGTATCTTCACCGGCACCTTCGGCCATGCGTCCCCAGCGAGGATCACGGGCTATATCACACATCGGTGCGAAAGTCCAATGCAATCCTTCAGCTGATGCTTCTTCCGCAGCAATGCGCGCAGACTGCTCCATAATACCCAGATCCCAACTCGAAGATTCCCCTAATGGTATCGGAAATATTGTACGATGTCCATGCACTACATCATACCCGAAAAGCAACGGTATATGTAACCTGGTTTCTTTCACAGCGATCTCCTGCAGCTTGCGTGTATAGTCTGCACCGAAAGCATTAAAAATTGCTCCTACTTTTCCGGCCTTGATATCGTCTTTGTACCCCTCGCGTATCGTAGGGCCTGTTACATCATAGTCACTGGTAAACAAGGTAAGCTGTCCTATTTTTTCTTCCAGCGTCATGATGCTTAAAAGAGAATCAACACGGGCATCATATCGGTCAGAGCCGGATGACGATGTATTACCTTCCTTCTTGCAGCCGGTAAAAATCAGTGTAGCAGCCAGAATCAGTATATATATTCGTTTCATAACATTATAATATTCCTTCATTTCAAAATTCATTCGTAACACCTCAGCAAGTCTCTCAAGGAGAGACTATGCTAAAGGTGGGGCTCCTCCTCAGGAGTATATTGTTACCGCATGATGTTCCATTTCCACACATCATGTCAACTATATTTCAATTATTTGTAAATCCAAGCTTTGTACGTGCAGCCTGTACTTCGGGAGCTGACTCAAACAAATCCCACAGCAATCCGCTTCTGTAATTTTCAATCATAATGATGATCGGTCCCTGATCAATCGCCAGGTATGAATCTGCCGTCCAGCCCTCGGTAAGATTAAACGCATCGTAAAATCCATAGTCCCCCCACAGCCTGTCACCAACCGTATAGTAAAAGAATTTCAACGCCTTCATCGATTCTTCCGGTGTATAAGGAAAAGAAGAAAGAGCTGCGGTGGGTGTAATTACGCCTTCATCATTAGCAGGCGAATGGGCATCGTACCCGGTTGAATTATCGCTCGATGTCAATCCCCAGCAAGCATCGCTATAGCCTATATATTTTTTAGGATTCGATACACAGTAAGCATGATTGATCAACGTAGCATTAACATTCTGTTGCCAGTAATTTGCAAACTCGTCCGAGAAATTCGGATTCATGCCGACATATGAATAATGTACCCAGAATAGCGGACTAGGCGTTCCCAATGGCAATGTATATCCATAATGTGTTCCACCTGTCTTTATTGCACCATTGCGACCGTAACCGTTGGTATATACACTCTTCGGTATACTATGCGTTGGGGATGCAGCCGCGAGAAAATATGTAATCTGTTCTTCAAAGTAACCATACATCGGGAAATTCATGTCCCAATTATAATTGGACGACCAGTGCCAGTATAAAACTTCTTCGTTGCTCTTCCGATACCAATCCCACTCTACATCTTTCCATAATGTGTTGATACGATTGATCAGGTTGTTCCCCGATGTATCGGATGCCTGCAAATATTGACGGAACGTAAGCAATCCCTGTACGAGGAATGATGTTTCAACCAGATCGCCACCATCATCTTTCGTACTGAAAGGTATAGCCGTACCGTTGCTTCCATTAATCCAGTGTGACCATGCACCATGAAAACGATCTGCATTTTCCAGGAAGGTTACAATCTTGTTCATGCGTTGCATACCTTCGCTACGTGTGATAAAGCCGCGTTCAACTCCTACAATGATGGCCATGATGCCGAAGCCCGAGCCTCCACTGGTAACAACATTACCGGAAGTACTACGCTCACGTGCCATGCCGCTGGAAGGCTCCGCTAAATCCCAGAAGTAACGAAACGTTTGTTTCTGCACGAGGGTAAGAAGCTCATCATCGGAGAGTACAGGAAAATCAGGGCTCTCATCGATAGCGGTATAAAATGTAAGGCTTCGCTCACTCAGTGTACTCCCATTTACTCCGGCAATACCTGTAGAAACCGTAAGCATATATTTAGAAAGATCGCTGAGTTTACTACTCGCCGTGATGAGAACCTTTCTATTTTCCTGCAACGTAATTGTGGCAGGTATGGCATTTCCCGCTGCATCGGTAATCTTAAAGTTCTGTGTATTTACCGTGGATGGATTCAGTGCTTCTGAGAAAGTGATTTCGGTTACAACATCATCGCAGGGTATATCTGCAATTGTACTGGCAAGTGTAACGTCCTTCGTTGCAATTGTCCACGACTCGATGGTAAGCGGATCCGGAAAATCTATATCCTTGTCATCACTACCGCTACATGCTATTACGAGCAGACCTACTAACAACAGACCAATTGCATTTTTTATCATTTTCAATTCACGATAACCAAAGAGGCTTCCGGACAAGCCGGAAACCTCTAACCAAACTAACCTCTAAACCTAAGTATTATTAATATCCGTTATTCTGTTGGATGGCTCCGTTCGTAACGTCAATCATTACCTGCGGAACCGGGAACACTTCATTCTTGCCTGTTACAAATCCCTGCGGCCCCAGCACAGTTGCTGCCTGACCGGTACGCACAAGATCATAAAAGCGATCGCCTTCCATAGCAAGTTCAAGTCTGCGTTCGTTCCATATATCCTGTACCGTAGGCGCATCAATAGGATCAAGCTCTACGCGTTCTCTCACCAGGTTTAAGGATGTAGCAGCACCTGATACATCTCCCTTTTGTGCTTTCGCTTCCGCATCGATCAACAATATTTCAGCATAACGCAACACGCGGATGTTTTGCTCGGAACCTTCGTTCACACCATTTATTTGTCTGTTACGAGGTACATAAGACTTACCATTGTAGCGAGGTATATTTACTCCTTCGAGTTCACCTGCATTAACGCCTTCAATCAGGTCACCATCTTGTGTAACATCGCCTTTAAACAGGATGGTAACTTTTTTACGCACCTCATCTCCGGCTGCATCAAATGCTGCTGCCAGATCATCCGAAGGTATATTGAAACCCCAGCCAAATCCGTTAGTACCGCGTACACCTTGTACTTGTGAGTGCTGGCTGTTGCTGATATCAGCATTACCAGCTATCGCTGAAGCCTGAATTTCGAACAATGATTCTTTACCATTTTCATACGGTATACGGAATACATTATAGAAGTTGTCTTCCAATCCATAACGATTCGAGCTGATGATCGCTGATGTTTGTTCAAGTACTTTGTCCCATTCGCCTCTGTACAGATATACTTTTGCCAGTATACCGCGAGCAGCACCTTTTGTTGCACGGCCCAGATTGGCAGCGTCATAACTCTCTGGCAGTACATCAATAGCTTCTGTCAGATCCTGAATGATCTGTGCGTATACTTCATCCTTCGGAGTGCGTACGGTAGAGGCTTCGAGTACGTTATCAACTGACGTTGGCATCGGTACATCTCCAAACGCACGTACCAAGTCGAAGTAAAACAAAGCGCGGGTAAATTTAGCCTCAGCCAACAGGCGTGCTTTGAGTGTCTCATTCATTTCGATGTCCGGAACGTTACTCAACACCTGGTTGCTCAGATTTATACCTTCATAACGACCGTTCCAATAATCCGTAATCGTACCTTGTGTCGATGTGAAAGTAAACTTATCAAAGTCGTTGATGAAGGATGCATCACCTTGTGCACTTCCCTTGATTGAATTATCAGAAGTGATCTCCTGCATAATTACATACGCAAATGCCACCATAGGCCATGTGCGCATACGTGCGTAGATCGCGTTCACGGCAGACACTGCATCTTCTTCCGTCTGGAAAAATTCATCGCTTGGCTTCACAGCTTCTGCATCTACATCCAGATAATCACTGCAGCCAAATGGCGTCAGGAGTATCAGTATTACTACTAAAAAAATTATATGCTTTTTCATCTTTATACTCTTTACTATAAACTGATATTAACACCAAAGTTGTACGTAGCAGCCATCGGATATACATTGTTATCTATACCCTGACTGGTGATGTTTGTAGTATTCTGTTGATTTACACCAGGAACTGCGGTTGGTATCTCAGGAGAGAAACCATTGTATTTGAATGATACCAATGGGTTCGCTGCGTTCGCATATATTCTAATCTTGGATATACCGATGCGCGAAGTTGTTTCTGCCGGTATTGTATAGCCGATTTGAATGTTGCGGACTTTGAAGAAGTTACCAGATTCCAGGTACCATGAGTTAGCTTGCTTGTTAGCATCTGCAGAAAGATCTGCTGACGGATAGCTGTTGGAAGTACCTTCTCCATGCCAACGATTCTCATAGAAATCGAGGTCATAGTTTTCGTTACCAATCTGGCGATAGCGTTTCGCGTTGTAAATTTTATTTCCGCCTTGTGCATACAGGTCTATCGTGATGTCGAAGCCTTTATAAGCACCATACAGATTTATACCAAAGTTATACTTTGGAATAGCTGATCCCAGGAAAACACGATCTTTATCGCTGATCTGTCCATCATCATTACTATCCTGGTATTTAAAATCACCAGGTTTTGCATTGGGCTGAATTACAGTTCCGTTAGAAGAAGTATAGCTTTCAATTTCAGATGTATTCTGGAAAATGCCAATCACTTTGCGTCCATAGAATTCACCTACGCTGTGTCCTACAACAGTATAGGTTGTTGGTGTTACGTTTACATAACCGCCATATATACCTACAGTTCCGGGCTTCAGTGCGTCAACCTTGTTTTGGTTGTAAGCAAAAACGCCACCGATACCATATTTGAAATCACCCACTTCATCTTTCCAGTTCAGGGCAACTTCTACACCGCGGTTAACAACATCTGCATTATTATCGAGGTAATCTCTGTTCGATGTTCCGAACACACCGTTAACCGTAACCGGGAAAATAGCATTGGATGTTTTACGATTGTAGTAGTCGATCTCAAAGTTGAGGCGGTTCTTTAACACGTAACCTTCAACAGCCAAATCAACTTCTTTGGTATACTCCCAAAGTAAATTATCAGGTGCTATGATGGTAATACTCTCACCTGGTTGAATTGTTCCACCGAATACAGGACTATACGCTCCACCCGTTGAAGTATAATTTACAACTGTAGATGCAGGTATACGGTTGTTACCCATCTTACCCCAGCTTGCACGTACTTTTAGGAACTGGAATATTTCCTGGTTGTCCATGAATGATTCGTTGGAAATTACCCAACCCAAACCTACTGACGGAAAGTAATCGTAACGGTTTCCTTCTTCAAATACAGAAGTACCATCTCTGCGCAAGGTTGCCGTTAAGAGATACTTCTCTCTGAAAGCATAGCTTAATCTACCAAAGTATGAGAAAGCTCTGATTCTATAGCCATCATCGGTTATAGATCCATCGTTACCGCTCTCACTTAATTTGAAGTACCATGTATTCTCTCCAAAGTTATCAACACCCTGGCGTTTACCTTCCATATAGTAGTACTGTTGCTGCTGTGCGTTCATACCTGCGAGCAATGTAAAGTGGTGATCTGAATTCACCGTGAAATCGTAGGTAAGTGTATTGTCCCAATAGTAACTGAAGTAGTTATCTATTTTGCGTGTCAACGTTTTGGTTGTATCACGTTGTGTTGAAGAGACAAAGTACGGAGGAACGTATTTTGTATTCTGACTATAGCTTCCATCAACGCCATAAGCCGTTTTGAAAGTCAGGCCTTTCATCAGGGTAACGTCTGCAAACACAGCGCCTACTAAACGTATACCTTTCGTTTTATCATTGTTATAGTATTGTGACGCAGCAGGGTTTGCAAAATCACCAAACGCCTGTGGACTGGCGAATGTATTTTCATCTATACGAACGGGTATAGCCGGAGGTGCTATATAAGCTCCGGTAAACAAAGATGCGGGAGCATTATTCGATTTGAAATTTGAAAGGTTTGCGTTTACACCAATTTTCAAAAATTTAGTAACGTTCGATTCTACATTTGTCCTGAGGTTAAGACGTCTGTAATCTGTACCGCCCGCTAAACCTTCTTGTTTAAAGAAGCTACCACCCATGGCATATACGCTCTTCTCAGTTCCACCAGTTACGCTCAGATCGTGGCTTTGAATCGAAGCACCGCTTCTTAAAATTTCGTCATACCAATCTGTTGAGTAAGGATATGCGGAAGCATCACGTGGTGTGAACGTTGTTCCGTTGCGGCTTGCTGCTATAGCATCCTTCTCATTCAACAATTCTATATACTGTGAACCGTTGGCCATATCAACCATGTTGATTGGCGTTTGTACACCTCCATAGCCGGAATATGCTATGCGCGGTTGCTCGTTCTTGCCGCGCTTGGTCTGAATAATTACTACACCGTTGGATGCACGTATACCATATATAGCGGATGCCGATGCATCTTTAAGAATGTTCATGGACTCGATGTCGTTGCTTCCCAGGAAGCTGATGTCATCTACCAATACTCCGTCCACTACATAGAGCGGTTCAACGCGGGAGCTTACCGAACCCAATCCGCGTACGCGTATAGTCGGTGCGCTTCCAGGGGTACCGTTGGTCGTTACCTGTACACCGGCAACTTTACCTTGCAATGCTTCTGCCGCTGTTGACGAAGGGATCTTGTTGAGATCTTCCGCCTTTACTGTAGCCACAGCACCGGTAACATCCGATTTCTTCGCAACACCATAACCAATCACAACGACCTCACCAAGTGAAGTTATATCAGAGCCCATCACTACATCGATCACCGTTCTGTCGCCAACCGTTTCCGTGATGGTTGTAAAACCTACAAACGTAAAAACCAATGTATTCTCTGAGGGACCAAGCTGAATGGTGTAATTACCTTCAGCATCTGTAGTCGTACCCTTTGTTGTTCCCTGAACAACAATATTTACTCCCGGTAACGATGTGCCATCTTCAGCGGCTGTCACCTTTCCGCTTACTTGTCTGTCTTGGGCCCAGACTGTTGTTAGCAACAAACTGTGCAACAGCACCGTAAATAGTAATTTTCTGATCATAGACTTGCGTTTTAGTTGGTTTCGCAGAGCCGAATTTTATACATGTCAAGCTCTTGCCAGAAGATTTTCTAAAAAATGAGACCAATTGCAATCGTTACAGGAATGTTTTCGCGTGTTGTTTTTTCCAGATAAAAAACATTGATTTCAAACGATTCCATGGATTATTTGTAGAATAATGAATCGTCTTTTCCAGAATAAAAACAACGGAATGGATGCTCCCATTTTATGGGTGAGAAGTTGACTACCGAATTCATAAAAAAGTGAACCCGAAAGTTCGCCTCGTCTCTACCCAGAATTTGAGATGGGAGTTATACAATAAAGAGAGCAGATCCTTGGTGGACGGTGAAAAAGTCGGGAAGCTGAGAAGTCCGGGAGCTGTTTTGCGTTAGTATAGCGATTACCATTAAACTTTTGTCACTGTCAGGCCACCGGCTTTGCCACTTTGCCGGAACTAGATTTGCCGGATGCCTTGCCGTTGGACTCCGGCAACAGAATTACCTCCTCCCATCGTGAAGCGTTTGGCTTGTGACCTTTCTTTTCGAGTTCGCTGATGCGATCGGCAACTTTATGCCGGAAACCCCAGAGCGTATTTACCCGCAGGTCGAGTTGCTCGGCCAGGTTCTCCAGCGTGTAATCTTTATGACCGACAACGGTAAGGTAGGCGATGTAAAAAGCCTTTTCGATCGGAAACTTGAGACTGTGAAATATAGTATAGGCAGTGATAGACTCATTGTACCCACAACGGGTGCATCGCCTGGAAAACTTCTGGGCCCCATCAAAATACTTTTCGTTATCGCACTTACGGCAATGGAAGCCTTTGGTCCATTTCAGATTTTCCAGGAAGCGGTAACAGGCCAGGGTATCCGGATATAGTGTCTTAAACTGGCTATAGTCCATCGTCTTTTCCATGAGACGTTCGTTCAATACTTCCTTGATACTGTTCTTCAGCTTCCAGTTATCAAGATCGAGCATGGAGTTAATCTGATTGATCTCGAAAGACTGCCGCTCGAGCTTGGCGTTCGTCTCTTCCAACTCCTGATTCTTTTCATTCAACTCCAGCGTACGCTCGTGTACTTTTTGTTCGAGCTCGCGGTTTACCTTGTCTTTCAACTGCATGTTTACTTCATGCTGGTGAATGATTCTCTTCAAGGCACGATCGCGCATGTCTTTCAGAATCCTGATCCTGTCGCCCAATGCAAACGTCAGGAACAACATCTCCAATACAAAGCTGAAGTGCAGACTATAATGCAAAGGCGTTGTGAACGGCAGCACATTGAAATATACCAGGGTACGGATAAAGAATCCGGTAAACAATATACCATAGGCAATTACAAAGAATCGCGCAGGTCTGTAACCGCGCTTCCATACTTTTATACCGGTATAAAAAATCAGCGAAAGCGGAATGATCTCAATGTTGCGATAGGTTAGTAACTGCGGCAGGAAAAACAACTCCACCAGGAACCACACAGAACGAATCACGATCATCCACTTCAACGCTATATCCAGTCGTGGTGCATTGGCATGGGTGCGCAGGAAACGTCTGGTAAAGATCAATCCCCACACGATAACTGAAAACAACGTTACACCAACGGCATAATTATTCCACTCGGGATGCCGGGGCCAGAGATATTGAAACCCGATGCCATCATAGCTCATCGCATACGCAGCTACACTTAGAATATAAATAATATAGTATATATTCTTGATCTCACGGATCGCAAGGAATACCAGTAGATTATACAGACTGATGATGAGGATCATTCCGTAGAATGTACCGAAGAGAAAATACTCGTTGAGCGCATAGTATATAAACCGGTCTACCGAGCGGAAGGCAATACGTATATCAGCAAACTCATGCGAGCGAACATTAAAGTAATAGTACATGACCGTATCAGACTTTATATCCAATACAATCTCAAAATTCTTATGTCGTATGTTACGCTGTGTAAAGGGCTGATTATCGCCCATGAGTATATTTCGGTACGAACCATTCTCCTGCGGCACATACGCTTCGATGTAATCTATAGTCTGATCGTAAAATTCAAGCAACCAAACCTTACTACTTTTTTTATGGTGAATGGGTAAGCGTATCCAATACGAAGCGTTCGGTTTAAAGTCCTGATTATGATAATCCGGATGCTGTTGAAACCGGTTCGAAAAATTGTTCGAAGAAATCTGAAAAAATGAAAGCGTATTGGTTGTATCCAGGTAGTACTCCAACTCATACGGCATGAAGTTGCGTTCGATATAACTATCGTCCACCTCGAAAATTTCCTGCGCACGAACACTGCCGCCATACAGTAGCAACAACCACGCGAGGAGAAGAAACGTGTTTAGGTGTTTACGTGTGCACGTGTTTACGTTCATAAAGATTGAAAAGAGCTGCTGGCTTCCAGCTACTAGCTGCTAGAAAAAGGCAGGCTCGTGCAAATGTAATAATAGCTGCCGGCTTCAGGCTACCCGTCTCTGGAAAAAGGCAAATCTTCGACAAAACGCAGCCACCAGCAGAAATCATATCATTAAAAAGAAATCGTCTGGCAGCTAGAAGCTCGTAGCTTTTTATTCTATCGAGTTGCCATATCCAACGATCATAACAGAAAGAATGATCACAAAAATTCCCAGCAGTATGGTTGAAAAAGTTTTTTTGCTAACACCTCGCCATTCTTTTAACACGAGGCCCCACATGCTGGAGATAAGAATAATAAAGGCCATGTGCAATATCCACGAGCTGGCACCGTTCCCTAATTTACTTTCGCCCATGCCATAGAAAAAGAATTGCAGGAACCAGGTGGTGCCTGCAAGTGCAGCAAATATATAGTTGTTGAGTAGTGGCGTTGATGGATTGGTATAGTCACCAAATGTTTTGTTGCGCATATTCAGCAACATGCACCATACGAAATTGGTTGTTAGTCCGCCCCAGAGTAACACAACAAAGATTACATTATTTTGAAACAGCGGATTACTGCCTTCCGCTACAGCCGCTTCTGCCATAGGTTTACCGGCTTCTATACCAAAATTAAAACAGGCACTAAGTATACCGGAGATAATCGCGACAACTAATCCTTTTGAAAGATTAAATTCCTGTATACTGTTTTTCTTTTGTTCATCGGTTAGTTCTCTTTCCTTTAGTATACCGGCACGACCACAGATGAAAATTCCCGTGAGACAAACTACGACACCGGCCAGCACCACTTGTCCACCAGTACTATTGAGCATCGCACTGAATGTATGTTCGGTACTATTGGTAAACAGATCGCGATAGATCGGAGGCACGAGTGAACCGAACGCAGAAGTCAATCCAAGTATAACGGACATCCCCAATGAAAGTCCCAGGTAGCGCATGCCTAAACCAAACGTTAAGCCACCTATGCCCCACAATAATCCCATGAAGAACGTCCAGAATATAATGGAGCCATCGGTGTTGCTGATGATCTGTGTGAAGTTCGGCACGGTAAGATATGCAGCCAGTGTAGGAATGAATAACCATGAGAACAAGCCACCTACAATCCAGTAACTTTCCCACGACCAACCTTTTACTTTCTTATAGGGGATATAGAAACTTCCCGAAGCGAATCCACCAATGAAGTGATAAATAATACCTGCGATAACCTGCATACTTACTATTTTATTTTACCGAAAGATTCATTTCTATTGTGGGAAACTGTCCTGAACTATCCTGCCGGCATAGCATTCGGCCACAAGCATCAGGCTTTATACCACCTGCATGAAAGCATTAGGTATTGGGTGCATGAAAAAGTATTTTGCTTTACAACTTACAACCGACTTTCGGATGACACACCGAGTGAATATACGAAATAGCAGCGCTTACACAGCAACGCTGATCATTCTTCTGGGCAGTATACTTCTTGGTATCAGCGGATGCGAAGAGAAAAAATATGCAACACCGCAGGCGGAAGAGATTGCTGTTAAAAAGGTAAATGGCGTAAAACCAAGAAATGTAATTTTCATTTTGTCAGACGATCACCGGCATGATTTCATGGGCTTCACCGGTAAAGTGCCGGGCCTTCAAACTCCGAATCTCGACAGACTTGCACATGAGGGAGCACACTGTGTGAATGCGTTTGTAAGTACTGCACTGTGCTCACCAAGTCGTGCTTCTATTCTTACCGGGCAATATGCACACACGCATACCATTGTCGATAACCAGGCTCCCATGCCGGAAGGACTCAAGATGTTCCCCCAGTATTTACAACTGGCGGGCTACCAGACGAGCTTCTTCGGCAAATGGCACATGGGTGATCAGGATGACAAACCTCAAAAAGGATTTGATCACTGGGTAAGTTTCAAAGGACAAGGTGTATATTATAATCCCGTATTGAATGTAAACGGAAAGCAGGTAACCTATAGTGACAGCAGCTATATAACGGATGTTCTCACAGATCATGCGCTGGAGTGGTTGAAGAATCGCGAACAGCAGAAACCGTTCTTCCTATACCTGTCCAACAAAGCCGTTCATGCTGAGTTCATGCCGGCCAAACGCCATCAGGGTAAATATAAAGATCAGAAGATCGACTATCCTCCGTCTATGTTTCTTACGGCAACCGACACAAGCAAAACATACGCTTTAGGAAAGAAACAATTACCGACAGAAAAACCACTCCAGGTAAATCTGCGCGATATACCCGAGTGGGTACGCAGGCAGCGGTATAGCTGGCACGGTGTCGACCACATGTATAACGGCCAAATTGAGTTCGATGATTTTTACAGACAGTACCTCGAAGTGCTGCTCGGCATCGATGAAAATATAGGGCGCATGCTTGCCTATCTGAAAGAAACAGGACTGGATAAATCTACGATGGTGATCTATATGGGCGACAATGGTTTTTCATTTGGTGAACATGGCTTGATCGACAAACGCCACATGTATGAAGAATCCATGCGCGTGCCACTGCTCGTGTGGTGCCCGGAGATGATTGAGCCGGAAACAAAAATTACCCAGCTCGTTCAGAACATTGATATAGCGCCTACCATTCTGGAACTGGCCGGTGTTGAAAAGCCGGAACAGATGCAGGGCATGTCGTTCACAAACTTGTTGCAACAAAAACAGGTGGCGTGGCGCGACAAAGTCTTTTACGAATATTACTGGGAAGATGCCTTTCCGCAGACGCCCACTATATTTGGCGTTCGCACCGACCGCTATAAATACATTTTCAATCACGGTGTATGGGGCATCAATGAACTGTACGATCTTCAAAACGATCCGCTTGAAGTAAACAATCTCATTCGTAATCACGATTATGATTCCATTGCCTCCGGACTGCGTAACGATATGTGGACGTGGCTGGAGGAAACGAACGGGGAGCAAATTCCACTGAAGCGAATCAAAGGCCGCAAGAACGACCATCTATACCAGGGCACCTATTAAGAGTAAAATGGTACGCGGAACGATTAATTTCGACAAGAAGTTATATCTTTCGAATCACTTGAACCGCACCTAACCGCATTCAAAAACATGAACAGACGTCTGGTTTTAAAACAACTTGCCATGGCCACTGCGGGCGCCATACTTTTACCCGCGTGTGGTGTGGATCCCAAAAAAGTATCCATCGCACTAGGTCATCTTGATGTAAATGGAGATGATGAAGAACTGCTCGCAGAAATTGCTGAAACGATCATCCCTGCAACGGATACACCGGGCGCCAAAGCTGTCGGTGCTCATCTGTTTACATTTGTAATGGTCGATGACTGCCTCGATAAAGCCGAGCAGGATAAATACATGAAGGGTCTGCGCTCCTTCAACGACACAGCAAAAAAAATAGGAGGTAAATCTTTCCTCAAAGCTTCTCCGGAAGAACGCCTGCAGATTCTTACTGCAATCGAAAAAGATAAAGACAATCTTCCTGAAGAGGTCAAAACATTCTACTCCCGTACGCGGCAATATACCGTGCAGGGCTATACAGCCTCACAACATTTCTTAACCGACATAAAACCTTATCAGTTAATTCCGGGTCCCAACTTTAAAGGATGTATACCGGTAGCTGAAACAAAACCTGCATAACACTCATGGCGAATCTGAATATTGACAGCAAGAAAGAACGCAGTTACGATGCGATCGTGATCGGCTCTGGTATAAGTGGTGGCTGGTCTGCAAAAGAACTTACCGAACGAGGATTGAAGACACTCGTGCTGGAACGCGGCCGTGATGTAAAACATAACGTTGACTACCCGACCACCAACATGATGCCGTGGGAGTTTAAACACCGCGGACAAATTCCGTTTGAGATACAACAAGAGAACCCGGTGGTAAGTAAATGCTATGCGTTCCGTGAAGATGCCATGCATTTCTTTGTGAAGGATAAAGAGCATCCGTATGTACAGGATAAACCGTTCGACTGGATCCGCGGATACCAGGTGGGTGGTAAATCTTTACTCTGGGCAAGACAAACACAACGCTGGAGCGAATTTGATTTTGAAGGACCGAAGCGCGATGGCTTTGCTGTTGACTGGCCGATACGCTATAAAGATCTGGCATCCTGGTATAGCCACGTAGAGAAGTTCGCGGGTATATCTGGTAACAGAGATGGCCTGGCAGAATTACCGGATGGAGAATTCCTTCCTCCTATAGAACTTACCTGTGTTGAAAAACATTTCAAGGAACAATTAGCAAAACACTATGGCAATCGCCACGTGATCATTGCGCGTTGTGCGCACATTACTGATCCGCAACCAATACATCTTGAGCAGGGTCGTACGCAATGTCAGCATCGTGTACTTTGTCAGCGAGGTTGTCCTTTTGGAGGATACTTCAGCAGCAATGCTTCTACATTACCATGGGCAGCACGTACCGGTAAACTTACGCTGCGTCCTAACTCCATCGTACATTCGATCATTTACGATGAAGCAAAAGGTAAAGCTATAGGTGTACAGGTTATTGATACCCTGACGAAAGACTCGGTTGAATACTATGCACCAATCATCTTTGTAAATGCTGCTGCACTCAATACCAATCTTATACTTTTAAATTCCAAGTCAAACCGTTTCCAGAATGGTTTAGGTAACGATAACGGCTTGCTGGGTAAATATGTAGCGTTCCATAATTATCGTGCACGAATCTCTGCTGAGTATGATGGAGAATTCATGGATTCGACTACGAAGGGCCGTAGACCAACCAGCGGATATATACCTCGCTTCCGGAATGTATTCAAACAGGAAACTGATTTTCTTCGCGGATATGCTGCCGGCTTCGATTCAAGTCGTTATAACGAAATGGACAATGACGGCCTGGGCGTTTCACTGAAAGAGAAACTGGCGCAGACTAAATTAGGTCCGTGGCGTGTAGGCTCGCACATGATGGGCGAAACCATTCCGAAAGAAACCAACTACGTTGCACTCGATCCGACTGCGAAAGATGAATGGGGAATGCCTCAACTGAAAATTTCCATCGCGTATGATGACAACGATGAAAAAATGATCAAAGACTTCCATGAGCAGCTTACGGAGATGTATACCAAAGCGGGTTTCAAGAATATACAGACATTCGATTCGAAGCAGGCTCCGGGGCTTGATATTCACGAGATGGGTGGTGTACGCATGGGACGCGATCCGAAGACATCCTTGTTAAATGAATGGAATCAGCTTCACGCCTGCAAAAATGTTTTTGTAACGGATGGCGCCTGCATGACTTCGACATCAACACAAAATCCGTCACTCACCTATATGGCGTTGTCAGCACGTGCGGTTGACTATGCTGTGAAGAATGTGAAGGCATAACTGATATATACTTTAAAAGTAAAAATCCCCTGTGAGAACCGCAGGGGATTTTTTATTTCAATTCGATACAGTGAAGCTATGACAAATGCAGTTTAAGAAAACAAGGACCGGGACCCTAACGAATTAACCTTTTCTCTAAACTGCTACATGAAGTATGAAGTATACTCAACGTATTATGGACCCCGGCCTTGCTTTTTATAGGAGCCCCCCTATAGATGTAAAGAAAGCCGGGCGAATCCCTAAATCAATCTGCAATTAATTACTTCTTCGGCTTTGCACTCATATAGAATGTAAGCTTGCCGCCTTTCACGATGTCATCGTGCGTCAGGTAAAGCCGCGTTAGGGGTTTATCGTTCAGCAACACCTTCTGTACATATACATTCTTGTCGCTTTGATTAACCGCTTCAATCTCGAATGTCTTTCCATTCTCCAAGGCAATGGTAGCTGATTGTATTGCAGGACTTCCCAGTGCGTATTGATCAGAGCCGGGCGCTACCGGGTAAAAGCCCAGTGAAGTAAATATATACCAGGCACTCATCTGGCCGCAGTCATCATTACCACCCAAACCATCGGGGGTTGGTTGATATTGTTTCTTGAGAATCATACGCACACGCTCTTGCGTTTTCCATGGCTGATTGGTCCAATTATAGAGATACGCCGCATGATGTGCAGGTTCATTGCCATGTACATAATTACCAATGATGCCCTCACGTGTTATGTCTTCCGTGTGCGCGAAGAATTCATCCGGCAGATTCATGGTAAAGAGAGAATCGAGATGTTGTACAAAACGTTTCTTCCCCCCCATCGCAGCAATCATCTGCTCCGGATCATGTGGCACATACAAGCTATAATTCCACGCGTTGCCTTCAATGAATCCCTGTCCATGTGTGCTCAATACATCAAACTCCTTCCTGAATTTACCATCGCTCAACTTTGGACGCATGTAGCCTGTTGATACATCGTATACATTTTTCCAGTTCTGTGAGCGCTTCATAAACTCTTCATATATAGCAGGACGATCGAGCTTCTTCGCCATTTGTGCAATACACCAGTCGTCATAAGCATACTCCAATGTTTTTGAAACTGATGAACTGTTTTTGTCTTCCGGAACATAGCCAAGCTGCATATAGTATTCTATACCATCGTATGATTTGTGGCGGGCCGTAGCAACACATGCTTCCAACGCCTGGTGAGCATCGCCCTGGTAATTTCCTTTGATCACGGCATCGGCAATTACAGAAACACTGTGGTAGCCGATCATACACCAGTTCTCGTTGGCATGATGCGACCACACCGGCAACATTTTATGAACGCTCTGATCATAATGCACCATCATGGAACTTACCATATCGCTGTTACGCTTTGGCTGTATAACATTGAACAGCGGATGCAGCGCGCGATACGTATCCCACAATGAAAATGTAGTATAGTTTATAAATCCTTTCGCTTCGTGATTGCTCTGATCGAGTCCGCGATACAAGCCGTCAATATCCATATAGGTTGTCGGGCCAAGAAACGTGTGGTACATCGCGGTGTAAAAATTCACCAAGTCATTTCGGTTCAGTGCTTTTACTTTTACACGTTGCAGTTCACGTTCCCATTGTTGTTGTCCTTCGCGTTTTGCTCTTTCAAAATCCCAATGCGGGAGTTCAGATTGCAGATTCGCCAACGCGCCTTTCATATTCACTGGTGACAATGCGAATTTGATTTTGATCTTCTCTCCTTCTTTGGTTTGAAAATCGAAGTACATCCTGATCTGCTCGCCTGCTATATCTGGAAAATTTTTCGTCTGATCGAATTTCCGCCAGAAACCTTTATATACATTCGGCTTCGAAAAATCTTTCATACCGTATTGCTTTATCGGTTTCGAAAACGTCATGGCAAAATATACCGTGCGTGTACGAGCCCAGCCATTTGTCTGGCGATAGCCCGTTATCAGCGTATCATTTTCAACTCGAACAAACGTCCATACATTTTTATCAGCATGGTTGTAGATGCCATACATCAGGTCGAGTATAATATGAGCTTCATCACTCTGCGGAAAAGTATATTGATGAAAGCCTACACGATTAGTGGTGGTGAGCTCCGCTACAATGTTATCATCATCCAGTTTTACTTTATAGTAATTTGGAGCAGCCTGCTCGTTGCTATGTGAGAAAGCAGAACGAAAACCACTTTTCGGATTTTGTTCGGTGCCTGGATTCAACTGAAGTTTACCCGCAGCAGGCATGATCAGAAAATCGCCCAGATCAGAATGCCCGGTACCGCTAAAGTGCGTGTGACTAAAACCGACAATGGTAGGATCATCATACTGATACCCCGCGCAATATTTATATACCAGCGGGTTGTAATGATCGTCCACTTCATACGGTATCGTATCCGTCTCCGGACTCAATTGCACCATTCCAAACGGAACAGTAGCTCCGGGATAGGTGTGCCCCATCTTATGCGTACCGATTAACGGATTCACATGCTGGATCAGGTTGTCCTGTGCAACGGTACGGCTGCACGCCACAAACACAAAGAACACAAAAACCAATTTTCGAATCATCATCACAAAACTAACTTGAGGCATTTAAATAGACTTACTTCTTACTTTTCTTTCCACCTTTCACTTCCTCCGCCTTCTTCTCAAGCGAGAACGAATACGGAACATCTTCTGCTGCTATACCGCGCTGTTTGTTCGGCTGTGCCGCCATCGTGAAGTCAAGGGTAGCACCATTGGTTAATTCCTGGTGGGTTATCCAGCTTCGTGTAAAGGTCTGTCCGTTGATTGATGACGAAGCTATATAGTAATTCTCTTTACTGTTGGCCGGTGCATTGATTACCACCTGCTTGCCGTTCTCTAAATGTAATGTAGCTTTCTTGAAGAATGGTGTCCCCAGTATATATTGATCCGTGGCAGGACACACCGGGTAAAATCCCAGCGCTGAGAAAACATACCAGGCAGAAGTTTGTCCGTTATCCTCATCGCCACAATAACCATCCGGTGTCGGTAAATATAGTTTGTTCATGGTTTCGCGTACCCACTGTTGCGCTTTCCACGGCTGACCCGCATAATTATACAGGTATATCATGTGTTGTATCGGTTGATTGCCGTGTGCGTACTGCCCCATATCTGCAATCTGCATCTCACGTATCTCATGGATTACGGATCCATAGTAGCTGTCATCAAATACAGGAGCCAGCGTGAATACGGAATCAAGTTTCATAGCAAACTTTTCTTTGCCTCCCATCAGGTCAATCAATCCCTGTACATCATGAAACACTGACCAGGTATAATGCCAGCTGTTACCCTCTGTAAACGCATCGCCCCATTTGAACGGATTGAATGGCGATTGAAATGTACCATTCTTATTCTTGCCACGCATCAAGCCGGTTTGCTTATCAAAGAGATTACGGTAATTCTGGCAACGCTTGGCAAACAAGTCAATTTCTTTTTTAGGCTTGTTCAATGCTTTTGCTAATTGATAGATTGCGAAGTCATCATACGCATACTCAAGCGTACGCGCTGCATTTTCATTCACACCACCATCATACGGAACATAGCCTAGCGTATTATAGTCTTTTACACCTGCGCGACCTACAGCAGTAAGCGGTCCTTCGTTGTTTGCATTCTTCAATGCAGCTTCATAGAGTGCATTGATATCATAACCACGCATTCCTTTTATATAGGCATCCGATACGATCGATGCAGAGTTCGATCCGATCATAACATTGCGATAGCCCGGGCTTGCCCACTCCGGCAACCATCCTCCTTCTTTATAGGCGTTTACCAATCCTTCCTGCATGTGTGCACTCAGCTCCGGGTACATCAGGTTGAGGAACGGGAACAATGAACGGAATGTATCCCAGAAACCAGTATCGGTAAACATATAGCCTGGCAATACTTGCCCGTTATACGGACTATAGTGTACTACTTTACCGGAAGCATCAAGCTCATAAAACTTGCGCGGGAAAAGTAATGAACGATACAGGCACGAATAGAATGTACGCAACTGATCTTCTGTACCGCCTTCTACAACGATACGGCTAAGCTCTTTATTCCAGGCAGCTTGTCCTTTTTGTTTTACGGTCTCAAAGTTGTCGTTGCCGATCTCTTTCAGGTTAAGCTCGGCCTGTTCGAAGCTGATAAACGATGAGGCTACACGCACATGCACCTGTTCACCAACCGAAGTCTTGAAACCAATAACAGCACCGGCATGATCACCGGTAAATTCCACACCTTGCTGAAGCTGATATTTATTCCAGGTCTTCGCGGATGCAAAGGGTTTGTCGAAGTATATAACAAAGTAATTTTTGAAATTCTGCGGCACACCACCACTGTTGCGTGTAGTATAACCAATGATCTTCTTTTGATCCGGTATAATTTTGATATAGGAGCCCTTGTCAAACGCATCCACCACGATATAGGACGAATCTGATTTCGGAAATGTAAACCGGAAAAATGCAGCACGCTCGGTGGGTGTTAATTCAGTCGTAACATTATGATCTGCGAGGTATACACTATAATAATAGGGTTTGGCAACTTCAGCTTTATGCGAGAACCAGCTGGCGCGTTCTTCTTCCTTAAGTCTCAATTTACCGGTTACTGGCATAATGGAAAACTGACCATAGTCATTCATCCACGGTGAAGGCTGATGCGTTTGCTTGAAGCCCTTTATCTTGTTGGCCGTATAGGTATACGCCCAGCCATCGCCCATCGGTCCGGTTTGTGGCATCCAGAAGTTCATAGCCCATGGCAATGCTATAGCAGGATATGTGTTACCATTGGACAATGCATGTGTAGAGGCAGTGCCGATCAACGGGTTTACATACTCTGAAAGATCAGCATAAGGTTTGGCAATTTCCTGTGCACGCACAGAAATTGAAATGCACGTGATGATCGTGCAGCATAGGATAGTTCTGAGAATCATGCACGAAAATATCAAACCCTAAATTAATTCCTAGCAACTATCGGATTCTCCGTATAAGAAGTCCACAGCTGGTCAATATTTTTACCAGTCTCTTGTTGCCAGATCGCATCGGTATACGTTGCCGTGCGCATCGCACGGTCGAGTGTCTTCACTATACCCGGCTTTACCTGCTTCTCCATCCACACCAGGAAGCGTGCCGTTACACGATACCCGTTGCTATAGTGTTGTCCATTTATATAAGGTGGCAATGCCCAGCCACCACCGGCATTGTCAACACCGTACACATAGCGCACATAGTCAGCAACGCCTTCAGTAATCCACCACGGTCCGGCATCTCCAGGATAATTCTGTACAATGTGCATGATCTCATGTGTCACGACATCTATATCTCCGGGATTGGTATGAAACCATTTCGGATTATAGCGCACATGTGTACCGGATGCTTCTGCTACACCGTTATAAGCTGTATCGATCTCGAACGTTATCTCCTTCGCAGCCTTCGCATTATAGGCTTTCATCAGTACCGGGTATACATCAAAAAAAGTTTTGATCATACGCTCGCGCACTTTCGGGTCAAACGTTTTGTCGTGGTTGATAACGGTTAATATATACCCGCGCTTCCGGATCGTTTCGGTATGTTGTGAAAACAGGTATGAAGTCGCACTGCTCATGATCAGCAGGAAGCACAGAATAATTTTACGTTTCATGTAGTATCGGTTAAAATTTATAAAAAAGTATCTCCTGCGGGCTCCTTTTACAAAGAGCCTGCTATATATATTCTGATAAAAAACGGGAACGAATTACATCATCGCCTTTCGTTATACACACCTATTTCAGCGATGGAAGGTGTATCGCTGAACTCGTCAATTACTATTTTAATCTTACCGCCCCACAGGCGATCGAACCGATGAATTTTTATTTTACCGGCCTGGCTTCCGGATAGAAGTGTCTTCCATACACCGCTCTCATAATACTCGATATGATATTTACGAATGCGGCTGTCGTGCTCATATATAGTAATAGCATTGAACGGTTTCTCGCGACCAAAATCAATTTCATGCCACGGGCGCTTAACGGTAGGGTTAGACGCCCACGAAGTAGTAAAGTCATCATCGTTGGCAAAGTCCATAATCCACATATCATCACTCCAACTGCTATTGGCAGGCTGACGCTTTGCTATATTTGATGATATGATCGGAGCATCGGCTACCGGCAGTTTGGCTACCGGCCCCTGGTGTTTCCATTGTTTACCGATCTCTTTCAATGCAGCAATTGCATTATCATCCAATAGTCCATCGCGATTGGGCGCCACGTTCAGAATGAAATTACAATATGCATTGTTGAAGGGTATAATATTTTCGTTAACCATCTTAGCAGGATCTTTCACCGGCTCGCGCGGAAACCACGTTTTCCAGAACCAGTTGGCGTTGATCGGTAAACACGATAATGCCGGTAAACGGTTTGTCTCTTTGGATATATGCTGACCGGCTCCCTGCTCGTATGATTTGATATCGGTATAGTATAAAGCTTCTGCCGGATACTTGGCTGCATTAAGATCCATCACAAGACAGTTCGGCTGAATGGACTTTATCAAAGAGTATATTTCCTCAAAGGGCACATCATCGTACGATATGCGCGACCACGGAGCATCCCATCCGTCAATGATCAGCGCGGTAACTTCACCGTAGTTCGTAAGTAACTCGGTAAGCTGCGCCTTGATCATATCAATATGCTGTTTGCTGATATGGCCCGGACGAAGTTTATGATGCGTGTCCAGTATAGAATAGTAGAGCATTACCTTTAATCCGTTCGCTCGAAACGCATCGGTATATTCTTTTACCACATCGCGCTTCAACGGACTGTTCATCACATTATAGTCTGTTGTTTTTGTATTCCATATAGCAAATCCGCTGTGATGCTTGGTGGTAAGACAACCGTACGACATGCTGGCTGTCTTCGCAGCTTTAGCCCATTGGTCACAGTTTAATTTGGTCGGGTTGAAAATAACTGGTGATGCATCGGGGTCCGCCCAATCATGATCCATATAGGTTGGTATGTTGAAATGAATGAACATACCAAACCGCAGGTCTACAAATTCCTGCTGGAGTTGTGCGAGAGACTTTGCAGTATTTTGACCGGAAGTCTTCTGCGCCATTGCTACCGGATACGAAAGTATACTCAGCGTTGCTATATATACCAGCAGCGATACTCTAATGCGTATGTTATTCATGGTGGATTAAAAGTTTAAAGCTTAGCCGTTCAAATTAAGAATAGCGTTCTTAACCTGAAAGTAAATTTTTTCCGTGTGCCGTGCTGGTTAAGGAAATATCTCGGAAAGCTTGGCGTTAAGTGCTTCGCCACGTAGATCGCGTGCTATAATTTTACCTTCCGGGCTGATCAGAAAATTAGCCGGTATTGCACGCACGCCATATTGTATAGCGGCTGCATTGTGCCAGCCCTTCAGATCAGAAACTTGTGTCCAGGGAAGGTTGTCCTTTTCAAGTGCCTTCTTCCAGCGATCTTCTTTATCATCGAGTGATACACCCAGTATATTGAAACCCTTGTCCTTGAACTTCGCATACTGCTCGCGCAGGTTTGGGTTCTCGGCACGACACGGACCGCACCAGCTTGCCCAGAATTCGAGCAATACATATTTACCCTTGTATGACGAAAGTTGTACAGCTTTACCCTGAGCATCGTTCATGGTAAAATCTACAAACGGTTTCCCCACCTGGGTAACATCCAGGTTTTTGATATGCGCTTCTATTTCTTTGGCTTTATCGGTTGTTTTCAGTTCGGTGGCTATAGCAGCATATAGCTCCGCAGCTTCTTTATAGTTTGATTCGGTAGTCCAGTATAGCAACTCTCCCAGCGCTGCATAGCTCTTGGGGAAATCGATAATAAACTGCTTGCGTATAGCACCCTCGCCCCGGTATAGTTTATCAAACTCTGCCATTAATTGGTTCGCCTCTTCTGTCTTACCGTCCTTGCGCACAGCTTCTGCCCTTTCGTAAATAGCCATGGCCTTGCTGCGATGCTCGGCTATACGTTTCTCTAATACACTATACTCATCTTGTACAGGCGACCCGGTGATAACAATTTTATCCGGAGCCTCAACACTTCCGGTAAATTTCATATCGGCATTCTGGACATAGAATACCTTTTGAAAACGAATTTCCTTGGAAAAGATGATGCACATGGATGGCTCGTGTACTTTACCTTTAAATGAAAAAGTACCATCCTTCACCATCAGCGAGTCTCGATGTTCCACTCCTTTATAGGAATGATACATAAACAAATAGGAAGGCTTGAGTCCTTCAAGTTTACCGGTAACCACAAAGCCCCGCTCTTGCGCGCTTGCTAAATTTAAACACAGAAAAAAAGCGACCAGCGTCAGAATTATTGATTTCATTTTTTATGAATTACATGAATGAATAAAAACTACTTTTTAAGAAGTGTATAGATGGCACTTACGGGAATGGCCTCACGCGAAACCATTTGCAGGTGCTGCGCAGTGTTGTAGAGCGATCGCGTAGCAGATACTATACCAATAACATTACCCTTGTCATCCAACACGGGACCACCGCTGGAGCCTTGCGAGAAATCAGCCGTGACCGACATTTTATCTCCGCCCTCACGCTTGTATAGTCTGGAGACCGTTCCGGTTGTAAAGGAATAATACATATTGTGCGGATGGCCGATCACGTTGGCATCATCGCCTGCACGCGCTGCTGTTGCCAACGGTAGTGCATACATTTTTTTTCGGTTTGTATTGATGCGGAAAATGGCAACATCATCTTTTAAACTTGCTGCCAGTACTTCGGTGATGGGGTATACATTTCCGGCTATATCCATCACGACTACCGTGATGTCAGTGGCTTCGTCTGTTGCCTGCCCTCGAAATATATGATAGCTCGTTATGGCTATGCCGCTTTCATCTATTACAAAACCCGTAGCGGCACGCAGGTGATCGTTTGGACAATGTGAACATTTATACAACGTACCCACTACCAACACACCGCTTTTGCATCGGGCATAGAGATCTGCATCGGTTATACATTTACCGGATGGCTTTACCAGTGCTGCCTGGCATTGTGTATTGGTAAGTTGTGATGCCAGTTTGGACATCGGTACGATCTGCTGATTATCGATGAGTTTGCGTCCTTCGGTTTCCAGCCGGGTATAGATCGCTTCATCTTCGATAACGCCTTCGGTAAAGGTATACGAACTCTGAGCCCGTACCGCAGTGCTGCACATGGCTATTGCAGCAACAGCGATGTATACTATTTTCCTGATTTGCTTTATCACGTTTTGTTAAATTTCGGTCAACGATTAGATGTAGCACAACAACGATGTATCCCTAAGGAGTATATACATTATTTTTTTATGCGGCTGTATATCAAACTGTCCCGGGCTTACGATCGTCATAAACCCGGGAACAGTTTGCCCTAAACTTAACGTCTGATCACCACATCGACCGGTTTGCCCGGTATACCTTCATAGCGGGTAATGACGTTTCCGTTTTTACCCGTACTTACATCCAGATAATATAGATTTCCCTCGGTGCCAGTCACTAATGTATCGCCCGAAGTTGTGAGTTTTACCAGCGAAACATCACGACCTTCGAAGTCAGCTTCGAGTGGCAACAGTTCTTCGTTCACCGGGTTATACTTATATATTTTATCACCAGACGAGAAGTAAATAACCTGGAGGAGAGAGCCTGCCCATTTGGTATTGGCCGTTACGAGGTCGCTTCCTTTAAATGCACGCCTGTAGTTGGGGAAGAATGTATCCGGAGAATTAAAGAAATTATACTCGTATACTTTGCCGGTATTGTCTTTCAGGTAAGCCATACTTGAAGCGCTGTTCAGATATTGCATGTGTACCAGGTCGAGTCCTACGTTGGTAGGATCGAAACCCGTACCGATCGGTATAACAGTATAGTCTGTTCCAAAGTAAACACCATCGTTGGTAAAGCGTACAAATCTTTTCTTACTTGTATCGTACCCGATATAGTACTGAAACTCTACGAAGATAAAGCTGGGTGACAATGTATAGTCACCGGCCGATGCATTTCCATATTTACCATAGGCGCTTCCGGATGGGTCACTGTTGGTGGAACCACGGTAAAATTTACCATTGATCACACCGGATGTAACTCCGGATATACCGGTACGAAGCGCTCCAATCGAAATCGAGGTTGGCCTGTCGTAAAAGTTTTCGCTGATATAGGATGAACGGATAAACGTGTTAACATCTACGATTATACCCGGGTCCTCTCCTTCACCAAACAATAACCAGAAGTTTTTCAGGTTGGCATTACCTGGTTGCCAACCGCGGTTTACGGGTAATATCTGCAACGGTTTACCCGGAAGTTTTTCATTATTAATTGTCTCATACAAACGAGTCAGCAATGTATTGTCCGGTTTGATAAATGAAATTTCCGAACCACCGGCTTCCTCGCTGAGTATAACAGTACCTTTTGTAAATTCCGTTTTACCTTCTACCTGAAACGGGTAATAGTATTTCATGCCGTTTGTCTTATCGAAAATGGTAAACAAACCATTATATATACCGGGGTTGAGGGCAAACACTTCTTCAAGTTCAGGACCTTCGTATATAATTTCAAAAGGCGGATATGGAAATCCAATCTTCCACTGATAGGTAAGCTCCTCCGTTCCCGTCAGGCTGTGTTTCACTTCGGGTTTGATGCGGAGTGTATCACCGATAAACGCTGTATAGATCGTATCTTCCAACCCGGTAACAACAGGTTCTTCCGGTGCCGTATAGTCATAGTTACCCAGATCTTTATAGCAGGCCGTTGCCAGCAACAGACACGCCAGCACACTGCACAGTATTGATATCTTTATTTTCATAGCTTCCAGGAGAGGTTAGTTTATAATGACGCGCTCGTCAAACTCGTCAATGAAATAATATTTACCATCGGCTGCATACTTCGACAGTGTATAGCGTATATCCGGCAAATCATTCCGGTAAAATTCATATATACCTGTGTTTTTCTCTTCGAGTATATAATCCGGGTTTTGCTCTACCCATGTAAAAGGCTCGCGCAGAAAACGTCTCAGTTTGTCGATGAGGAACAGGTTATACGGTATCAAATGATTATTACCTTCATACGAAGAGATCAAGTCGATATTTCCGACTGCGATGAGATACAACGCATGCTTGGTGCGCGTATAGTCACGCAGTTCGCTGGTCCACATCGGCCACCACACCGGCATCTCCAGCCGGTTTGAGAACACAACTTTAGCTGTGATGAGATCAGGCAGATCAACACCTAAATCTTCAGTAGGAGTAAGCACCATGGTAATGCCGACACTGCGATTCTCCAGTTCAGGATCTTCGTTATAGATAATGAACGAAACCTGTGCTGTACCGGAATCAGCCGGTATGGTATAGAACGGTTCCAACGGTTCATAATGTAAACCCGCTTGTGCTGTGGTGCGTTTGGCATCTTCCACAACCGAGATTGTAAATTGTCGTGACACGGGAATTCGCCTTCCCGAAATACGCACCGGCAGATATACCGTGTCCACTTTCACACCGGGTGTAAAAGCAAACGTATAAATGATGCTGTCCCGTTCTTTTGTCTCCGGATCAAAGTCAAAGTAAATATTGTCGCTGCCGGTATATACATTGGCATGATCTTCTGCGCAGCCTGCACAAACTGCGGCTGCTATCCATGCTAAGAGTATTGTTCGTTTCATGATTGTAAGCATTTACAGTTTGTATTATTCACGCTGGCCAAAAGCAATCTCATCGTTTGGCATCGGTACTACAAAAATCTGGTTACTGGCGGGTATGGATATACCGCCCATGCCAATGAGATTCCGGTTGAGGCGTTTATACATATAGAAGATCTGTCCTTCAGCAAAAAATTCTTTACGTGCTTCCTTGAGCAATTCGGTAATGAAAACATCGCGCGATGCCTCACCGTGTATCTCCTGCCCTATGCCGCGGTTATAGCGGACTTTGTTAAAATAATTCCAGGCAGCTTCCGGATCAGTATCAAACGTTGCTTCGGCAGCGATATAGTATATTTCGCTGAGACGCAACGCAGGGGCTACCAGCGGGTGGCGATTGTTCAACTCACGCTTGTACTTTCGTACATAGAGTGCAGATGATCCTCCGGAAGAAGTTTCGCGCAGCCATTGCTTGAAGCGATAGTCATTCCCTCCCACACTGCCGGTTTCAAAGATGGCGCCACCTTCGGGCACGGTGCAATGCAAGCGTGTTCTATCTTCGCGAAAACGATCGCCCAGGTCATCGCTGCGTTTCGCTATATCCCACGCAAACAACAACTCTTTATACATCACGCGGTCTTTCTCCTCTTCCTTATCCGCATTAAAATCTTCCTTCTTTGTCCAGGGAAACTTGTTGGAATTGATTACTTCCAATGCCTGCTCCAGCGCTTTCGGCTTGTCATTCTTCGCGAGGTATATACGCGCAAGTTCACCACACACCGCATAGTAATTCAGGCGATGCCTGCGGTTGTGCAGAAAGATGCGGCCTTCTTCTTCCGTCTCGGTTACATCTCCGGGATAGCCGATGCTATAGCCTTCGGTACGTATAGGATCGGTATCGCGCAGCAGTTCTTTTGCAGCCAGTAAATCAGCTATAGCTTTGTCCAATATTTCCGTACCAGTAGCCTGTGCTGTTACTTCCTTGCCATACGTTGTTACATACGGAATTACTTTCGCTTCCGGGTCAACACTATAGGCTGGTGCAAACATGCGGTATATATCAAAATGCAAGTATGCCCGTAATGCTATCGCCTCACCTTTTATCAACAGGTAATCGCTCTCGTAGTTAAACAGGTTTTTCTTTTCATCGATGTTCTCCAACAGTAAATTACAATTGGCGATAGCATTATAGAGCGCCAGCCACATCGCATCTTTACGGTTGATGAAGTATTGATCACCATAATTGAATTTCAGCGTTTGCTGGTATTGATATTTGGCAGCATCATACGTATCACTGTAATCCACGGCATCGTAGTTCTGTGCGAGTACATCCGGGAAACCGAACGTAACTTCATTGCCATAACTGTCGGTTTGCGTACAGCGCACATATATACCGATGAGCGCTTCCATGAAGCCTTCCTGTGTACTAAAGAGTACATCGCGGTCAACCTGCGATTTCGGTTGTACTTCCAGGTAATCGGAGCAGGATGTTACCAATGCAACGATCGCTGTCCAGAGTATAATTTTCTTTATCATGGCAAAATCAGAATCGGGATTGAATGGTAAAGGTCACCGTGCGTGCAAATGGATAATCGATACCACGTTCCATTTTAATGCTGGACTTGCGCCACAGATCGTTTGCTGTAACCGAGAAGCGAAGCGTACGCATGCGCCACTTGTTTACAATAGCACCGGGCACTTCATACGACAGGTTTACCGTGCGCAGTTCTACGGTATTTTCCTGCTGTACAAATCGTGATGAAGCACGCGTCTGCTCCCAGTCGGTGATATCCTTATACATAGCATGATCTCCCGGTTGTTTCCAGCGGTCGTTCAAGACACGTACATCAACGTTGTAGTGCGGGTCTGCATTCTCTACACGATCAATGAGTGTCTGGTTAAACATGTCGCCACCAAACTTGGTAAAGAAGTAAAAGCTTACTATAAAATTACCGTAGCCTATATCTGTCCCGAAGTTTCCTTCAAGGTCCGGTGCAGCGTTTCCTACCGGCACAATGTCGCGCACGCTGTAGTTATAGGTTAGTGATCCGTCCTTGCGTATAAAGATTTCTTTACCGTTCTCCGGATCTATACCTCTTGACGGAACAGCATATATAGTGGTAAGCGATTCGCCTTCACGGTAACGAAGCAGCGGCACAGACTTGTTATCTTTATCGTCCTGCTGTTTATCAATCTCATCGTTATACTTCTTCAGCGATTCCGATATCTTTTTAATGGTGTTGATATTGCGTGAGCCATTTGCGAATATATCGACAAACCATTTGTTGCCGCGGAGTACATTCGCACGCATGTTGAATTCAAAACCACGGTTCTCCATCTGTCCTAAGTTTGATTTATAGGACACAAAGCCAAGTGATGGAGGAACAATAATATCCGCCACAAGATCGTCTGTTAGCCGGTAGTAGTACCGTGGTGAAAAGTATATACGGTTCTGAAACAGGTTTGCTTCAATACCTATATCATAGTTCTGTGTACGCTGCCAGCGCAGATCTTCATTACCGTACGCTTTTACAACAGCCCCTACTCCACTGGAGTACCAGTCCTGATAATACTCGTACGTGGTGCTCGCGAGATAAGAATCAAACGATACCTCTCCAGTTAGTCCGGTGCTGGCACGCACTTTCAACTGGTTGATAACTTTTGATCCGGCCAGAAATTTCTCCTTGTGCAGGTTCCATCCTATACCTACTGACCAGAACGGTGCATATTTATTATCAGCACCAAATTTTGAAGAGCCATCTACACGCACCGATATATCCGCCAGGTATTTATCCGACCACGAGTAATTACCACTCAGGAAGTAGCCGAGTAATTTTTCCTGTGAATACCAACCCACCGGGTGATCTTCATCTTTATAAGCATTGGCAAAGCCTACATTATCGAAACGGTCGTTGGCAAAACCAATGGCACGAAAGCCACTGAAGTCAGAGCTATAGTCGCGGATGTTTGTTCCGAGTGTAGCATTTATAAAATGTTTACTAATCGCTTTGTGAAACGACAGCATCATGTTACCATCGTATGTCATTTCATCGTTGGTCTTGTACTGGTATTCGCCACGCTTCTTCAGATCATCACCACTCGTCCAGGTGAAATACTGATTGCTGAACGGTGACACAAACAGGTCTTCGCTGTTTAATGTTTTGTTGATACTCAGTTGTCCGCGAAGATCAAGTGCATTTGTAATGTTCCAGGACACAGAAAATGAATTGATGATCTGCGTATAGTCATTCTTATTGAAGCCGTGAAGCGTAGCATTGTACGCTGGGTTTAATACAATCTCCGGAACGATCTTGCTGTTTCCTTCTTTACCAGGTTCGGTCTCGCGCCTGTTCCAGGAATCGATCTCCTGAATGATGTTACCATTCGCATCGTGTTTGGGATAGTATGGATTCATGCGCACGTAATCCGAGAAGCTTCCATACTTAGACTCCTGCGCATTTACCTGTGCTACAGAAAGTGTATTGTTGAAATGAAATCTATTCAGGTTATATCCAAGCATAACGTCAAGGCCTACACGATTCCGTTCGGAGCCTTTCATTACACCCTTCATGGTTTGATAACGTGCCGTAACATTGTATAGCAGCACATCCGAGCCCCCCTCCACACCGAGCGAAGCCTGGTGCCCGATGGAAGTCTCAACGGGTTCAGACAACCAGTAGGAGTTAACACCGCTCACTACATTTTTCTTGCGCAGGTAATAGCGTTGATCATGCTGATCTTGTGTATAAGTGTTGTTATAGTCGCGTGTAGCATCGTATACACCGGCCAGCAATTCATAGTCAAGTTTTTGCTCTGCGTTCAGTACATCGTATACATTTAGGTCAGGGTTGTTTGTTGTCAGCTCGTAGTTGAACGAGAACTGCAATTTACCTTCTTCCGGTTTTTTGAGTGTAATGATCACGACTCCGTTTGCAGCACGCGATCCATATATAGCGGTAGCCGCAGCATCTTTAAGAATGGTGATGGAAGCAACGCGGTTGATATCGAGGTCATATATACTTTGAATGCCGACTTCAAATCCATTGAGTATAAAGGTAGGATTGTTCGGGTTGTTCAGATTTCTTCTGCTTACCAGATTGTCATTACCCGCGGTTGTATTGGTGGATGGCAAGCCGGTTTCACCGCGCACGGTAATATCCGGAAGTTTATTCGGGTCGGAGCCAAACTGGTTGTCTACTTCCACACGAAAGGAAGGATCGAAGGCCTGTATACTTTTAAAAAGATTGATCGGGTTTACTTTTTTCAGATCTTCTCCACTCACAGTAATGGCAGTACCTGTAAAACTTTCTTTCCGTATTTCGGTATACCCGTTGATAACAACTTCATTCAGAGCCTTCAGGTCTTCGGCAAGTTTTACTACTATATCGGTCTGACTGCCTATAGCAACTTCCTGCGGCTGATATCCTACAAATGAAAAAATGAGACTTCCTTCTTTATGTTCATCGGGAAGTGAAAGGGCGAACGAGCCATCACGATCCGTAGTTGTACCGATGGTAGTACCTTTGAGGATAACATTTACCCCTGGCATACCTTCACCGCGCTGGTCGGTAACTTTACCTTTTACGGTGAAGGACACCCATCGCTCAGCGTTACCGCCTACAGGATTCGGTTTATCTTTAGGACTCGCATCTTTATCAGCAGCATATAGCAACACCTGCCCGTTGATAACTTTGAAATGAATTTCCAACGCATGCAGTAAATCGGCCAGTATCTTTTGAACTGTCTCGTTGTTTACATCAACAGATGCTTTCTGATTGACCGGTACAGCAGTGGAACTGTATACGAACTTCACACCGGTCTTTTCGTGAATGATGTTGAGAATTTCGCGGACTTCGGTTTCATTCGCTGAAACTGAAATTCTCTGATCAAGTACTTGAGCAGCCAACGGGTTTACGATGGTAACACCCAGTATAAATGTTGTTACCAATGGCACAATAACGGTCCGCATTGTTGCTTTCAACGAAGCAACAAGTCGCTGTTTTTTCATACCTTTAAAAGTTTTGTATTGAGAATTCGAACAAAACAACTACCCGCGGGTAGCCGAAGCTGGCAATGCTCCTACATTGTCAGCTTTCACTTTTAAATCAGGTATCCTGGTAAAAATTCTTCTGCATAGTACATGGGGTTTAGGTTCAAGTATTAGGTGGTATCAGGGTATACAATCTCCGCCAGAGATAAGTATAGTTGTATCTTTTATAGTATAGGTTGCACCGACTGAACGGCACACCAGTTCAAGCATGGCGTACAGATCCTGCCCGCGCAGGTCTCCGGTAAATTTGCATGCTGCCGGTGTTGTTGTATTTCCGGTTTGGATCGAAATGCCATAGGTATTTTCCAGTGCTTTCAATACATCTGCCATGGGCGCTTCATTGAAGTCGAGTATATAGCGTGTGGCCGGCACTACTTCTTCCGGTTTTACTTCAATTGGCTTCTCTACCAGCGTAACCATTAGCCTGCCTGTGGTTGATTGATATATAGCGCGGTGATTGGGAGTAAGCGTTACGGATTGTGATTTGCTGAATATAGCCGGGAGCAATCGCTTACGATCTTCGTTCTGTGTTACAATTACTTTACCGGTAAGCACCGACACTTCACTTTCTGTTCCGTTGCCTGTTTTTACTACGAAGCTCGTACCCACCACGCGTGTTACCAGGTTGTTACTGAACACAAAGAAGGGTCTTGTCTTATCTTTTGTTACTTCGAAAAAGGCTTCACCGGTAAGCACCACTTCGCGTGATGCCGGTGTAAACTCGGACGGATAAGACAGCGTTGCTCCGGGTTGCAGCACCACACTGCTACTATCCGGCAACAACAACGTGACTGCCTCTTTACCGGGATTTTCTTTCCGGATGATGGATATTTTATTTTCAGATATAAATGCCGGCTCCTCGGAAGGAAGCGTGATGAGATAGCCAGCTATAGCCAATATACCGATAAGCGATGCGGCCCATGCCAGCGTTGTCCAAACCTTACGGACTTTCTTTTGAGACTTGCGTTCGCGAATTTTTTCTTCAATAACATCCCACTGCCGCTTATCAATAGCGGATAGTTCGGTTTCACTGATGGCGGGCAATTCATGATCGTCCAGAATGCCATACCATTGTTCAACGATGCGCTTTTCCTCTTCAGTACAAGTACCTTGCTGGTAGCGCTCCAGCAAACTATAAAAAGCATCTTTGCTCATGCAACGGTTTAAGTTGGTGTACTCTATATGTAAAGAAGCTCACGATGATCCCTAAACGATCACCGGAAATTTTTTAACATTTTTTTAACAGTTGTGATGTATGGCGAACGGACGTTCTGTTTGTATTACAGATCAAGCCACGATGAGGCCAGTAGAAGTGTGATGAGATAGTCTTTCAGATATACTTTCATCCACTTGAGCGATTGTGTTATGTGATACTCAACAGCTTTCTCGGATATATTCAGATCGCGCGATATTTCTTTTACCGAACGATTTTCGAAACGGCTGAGCTTGAATACCTGTTGTGTTTTTTGAGGAAGTAGCGATACGCCTTTTTCAATGGCATCGGTTAGATCGGCCTGCAGCGTCATCTGCTCGGTAGTGGAAACAGATCCCTGCGCTGTGCTATGTATATGTCGGATATACTTTTCGTGCACGATCTGCGACTTATAGTAATTGATAACGCTATATTTAACAGCGCCCAGCAACCACGGGTGCAGATTCAGGATTACAACGTCCTTACGCTTTTCCCAAATGCTCAGGAACAAGTTCTGCGTAAGCTCTTCCGCAATCTCTTTATTCTTTACTTTGCGATACGCCACCATGAAAACTTCACGCCAGTAGCGGTTATATACTTCGCGAAAAGCAGATTCGTCCTCGTGTTGCTTCACAAGGTTCAGGAGCTCTTCATCCGGTAATAACGTGTAGTTCATCTGCGTAACACTGCCTTTAAAGTTATAGAAAAAAGATCCAGATGAAAAAAATATTTTTTTGAGACAGTGTTTTTTGTATTGCCCTGTAAACGTTTTCAGGCCGCTATACATCGACATGGAGATGCTATAACGTTTACGAGACAAAAAAATAAAGTAAGGAAATCAGCCGTGGATAACAGCTTCCAGCGAATGAGACAATAGGTCTCGGACTTCTTCTTCTTTAACGGATGGTAGCGCACTATATATATTTCGCACGGAATCAAACCCGGAGGCCATTCGCGAAAATACAACGTCATCCGCTTCTTCACGTATTGTACGCAGTGCTGAGAATGCAATAACCGGCACAGCCACAATCAGGCTTGTGGGCTTTTGTTTGCGCACACTGCGCAGACACGCAAGCACGGCATCGTTCTCCTGCAGCATGTCATCCACAATAATGATTGTTCTGTCTGAAAATACCGGGCGTGGCTTGTTGGCGTAATAATAATTATACTCACGTTCGATGCCGATGCGCGCCATCAGTATCTGGTGGTATATATAGTCCTGCGGTATATCATGTATATCTTCGTGGATCAATACATCATCTATACTCACCGACCCGATTGTTTGCATATCATTTGCCGGATGTTTGATCTTACGGCAGGGAACCACGGCAAAAGAAAGATGAAGTGCACGCGCCAGGTGATAGGCTACAACGGCCCCGCCATGCGCAATACCCACTACCAGTGCATCTGTATTTTTATGTACCGTCAGTTTTTTACTGAGCAGGTACCCCGCTTGCTCGCGGTCCTGTATAGTAGTTACTTCCTCCCGTACCATCCGTCTGCGTTGTTGTTAGTCTGACGAAGTTACAGCTTTACACCGCGCTATATATCACGATGTGAGCATTTATTTGTTTGCTTAAACATGCATGTTATCGCTGCTCCGGAAACTGTAAAATGTAGTATGGATAGCATGGTGATTTAATCAAATTCTAATACTATCAGAGGTGTGGAATAATTTTTACTATACCAGTAATTTCTCGAGATAATCTCCCAGAAAGTATGCGGCCATGGCTGCTGCTGCACCCAGCAATAATGTTTCAAGTATACTTCGCAACAAGCCTATTTGTGTTACATAGGTTTTGATATAGCCTATGAGTATGAACGCAAACACCGTTACGAGTGAAGAGAGTATAAACGGGTCTATCTGGTACTTGCCGGCATACGCCAGTATATACGCTGCCAATGGTATAGCACCGGCAGTAATAAACGCCACCAGTGTAGATAGCCCGGCTTTAAGCGGTGACTTCTTTTGCTCCGACAGTCCGAGCTCATCTTTCATCATGGTGTCGAGCCATACTTTTTTGTTGGATGTTATGCGGTTCACCACCATCTCCAGCTCTTTTCCTTCAAAGCCTTTTTGCCTGTAGATCATTTCGATCTCCTTACGTTCGTCATCCGGCATGTTTTCAATCTCCCATTCTTCAATGTGCAAATGTTTTTGATAGTTGTCTCTTTCGGATTTATTGGACAGGTAACTTCCGATCGACATGGAGAGTCCATCGGCAAAAAGATTCGCCATACCAAGAATGAGTATAATATTGATCTGCAGTTCTGCACCGGCAGCGCCTGCTACCACCGCAAAGGTTGTGACAATACCATCGATCGATCCGTATACAACTTCCGGCAGATATGTTTCAAAACGTTCCATCCAGCTATTGCGGGTGTGCTTTGAATCATTGAGTTCAATTTCCATAGTTGGTATATTCGTTTAACCAAATATAGAAATGATCAGGCAGGACGACACTGTCAAAAATTAGTATCGTTCATAAAACCTATAGATGCACCATCACTCTACCATCAATCGCCCGCTGGCCACTGCTTGCCCGTTGCGGAAGATGCGATAGATGTAGAAGCCGCGATTGACATCGGTCATTGAGAATCGAAAGAGTGAATTGTACAGGCCTTGTGTTTTTACAATTTTGCCGGTGGCATCGTAAAACACCATCGTGAGATTGTCTCCATCCGTCAGCACCTCCAGGGATTGTAGCGATGCATGGATAGGATTCGGATAAACAATATAGGTGCGATCATCTCCATAGTACAACGCAGCCGTATCGGAGTAAACTATGTTTCCGTTCTGCAAAGTAATCGCGGCCCTGTATCGTGTTACACCGCCCTGCAGGGTTTCATCGGTATACGCATATAAAAAATTGTCATCGGCTCCCGTTGTATGCAGTGGAGCAAATATCCCGCTCTCCTCCTTTTCAAAAGTTACAGTCTCAACGGTATACAGGGTGCTCAGCGTCAGCGCGAGCTGTGCTGCATTATCTGAAGTAAGCGTGGCTATAAAATTACGATAATAGCAATGCACCCCCTGATCACCATAATGGTAAGACTCGCTTCGCAACGCTGATTTACCATCAACCACCGGCTGAACTGCAAAATAGGAAGATGTATACTGATCTTTCCGGAAGATAAACGCTGTATCGGCAGCATCCATAACGGGAGTCATATAATTGCCTTGCATGGTGAACAGACGATAGCGCTGTGCGCCTGGTACTTTATTCCATTGCAACATCACCTCCTCTGTACAATTATACCCAACCTGCACCTGCATCGCGGGGGCGATAGTAAAAGTATCAGACACTATATATATACCATTAACCTGCATGCGTGCTACAGCCGTATGCACTCCGGCAGGTGTTGTCCAGGCATAAAAGCCATTGGTCAGGGTAACATCTTCGGCTACGGATTGATACGCACCGCCATCGAGACTTATCTCCAGCATGCCGGTATGATTGAAGGTGTTGTTCCAACGCAAGTACACCGGTTGTGCCGCCTCCAACGGATCGGACTTCGTTGGATAGGTCCACTGAAATATATCGGCTGAGTCCAACCAATAGGCTACGTTAAAATTCTGCAAGTCGGTGGCGAGCGATCCAGCCGTTACCGTAAGCTGGTACGAGCCTGCCGCGGGATTGTCAACCGTGATATACTCTACAGTATTCAGATGATCCTCCCTTCGTACGGCCGGCAACGCTAGCGAATCAAGGTGAGGATAGTGGTTCAACACCCAGGGTCTCCACTGGTTACTCTTATATATAAGTGTGCTGTTCAAATCATTTACGAGGGCGATAGCATCTCCGGCAGCCGCAGCGGGGTCATTCCATGTCAATGCTACTTTCAATGTTTTTATACCAACAGGTACATCGATCGTGATTTGCTTCTCTTCATCACTGCTTATCGATCCATTCATAAACCACGATGCCTTTACCAGTTGCAAAGCCTTATACGCATCAACCGATCCATACCCGGAAATGAAATCGATGCCTGCTTTACCTATATCCTGCGATGATGCAATGAGTATAGCTTTGACGAGTGCTGCATCCGGCAACTGTTGATAGTGTTCCTTATATACTTGCTGTACCAACAATGAAATTCCCGATACCATCGCGGCTGCATCGGAGGTACCTTCTGATCCAAATGCTGTGAGCTCCGGCTTTACGCGACCATCGTATGCGGGGCCGCTGGAGTTCAGTGTGTTAATAACTCCTTCTTTATCGACAGCCGTTACGGTAAGTATATTCTTGGCCATTTTCATATTGCCGCTCAGGTTGGCATAGCCTGCTATACCGGCATAGGTGCCGGATGTACTTACGGTGGTGCCTGAGTTACCGGCTGAAAATATATATAGCATGCTGGGATCTGTGTTTGCGTTAACATCATACGCACGGGCTTCTGCACCGTATACATTATTGACGCTCACTCCGTATGAATGATTTTGTAGCCAGACGTTTCTCGATGTCAACATGGCAAGATCATCCGGAAATAAATTATTATAGCTGGATGACATCACCTTACTTTTCCAGGCCGCTCCTTTTGATTTTGGTGTCGTGTTACCGCCACCGGCTATAATGGTTGCCATTTGACCTGCGTGAAGGGATTGCTCGGCATCCGCCAGCGGTGAATAAATATACCGGCCTGCGAGGTCTATATCGGTAGTATCAAATGATCGCTCCTTTACACAAACACTCATTCCTTCACCACTCAATTCAGGGTATACATCATGAACTATATTTACCTTACTCACGCTAAAATCCTGAAAACTGTTTGGTGTCTCATCCGCAATCACGTGAGTATATTTATCCACAAATGTTACAGATTTGCAATTAATCAATGTATCCAGCGCATGTATATCTTTTAAAACATTGACAACAAATGTTTGCGATGATGCATGTTCAAATGGTACCCCAAATGATTCACGATGTTTACTCAACCACTGTTTAAACGCATATATATCTGTAACCTGCACAGTATATATAGAGTTATTGAATCTGCTCTGCAGCAATGCTGGCGCTATTTTCCAGCGATTGTCCAATGAATCTGAGGGCTGCAATCGTTTTTGTACTTTCTGATCCGCCTGAACTATACACAGGTAATTACCTGAGGATAACGCCTTTGCATACTGAATAACATGGTTGCGCAACAACTCGTTAACTTCCTGGCGCGATGAGACAATTATATACTTCGGAGACTGACTATATATATTGAGTGAAATTAAAAGAAAGAGTATACCAAGGTAAATTCGCATAATTATATACTATATATATACCGGATTAATCCGGTATTAGGCTATAAATCCATTTAAAAACTTGTGAAGTTAATTCTAAATAACTTACTTGTTCACATAAAATTAACCATTACCTAAATTTAAAAACTTATGAAAAAGATGTACGCATCATGCTGCGTGGCAATGCTCTTTGCCGCATTTTCCTGTAATGAACAGGAAGCAGCGAAATCAAACGAAGTCTCATCTGATGTTGTAGCGAAGTTAACCGCTGCAGGTTTCGACACCAGCGAAGGACTGTCGCGCTACAAAAACGGTTACATGGTAGAGTACGATGTATTCCTCACGGATCACGACATTGAAGAACTCTCTTCACCTGTAAGTGTATCAGCAGTAGCTGAAGACGAACACTATCGCACCACGAACATTGTTACCAGCACACCACGCACTATATATGTATATATGGATCCGGGTTTTGGTTCCTATATGCAGAGTGCGTTCAACACAGCGTTGAGCCGCTATAACGCGTTGGGACTTACACTAACGTTCCAGGCAACAACAAATGCTTCTGCTGCCGACATTCAGATTCTGTCTTTCTACGAAGCAAGCAACACGCTTGGTTTCAGTGCAGGATTCCCTTCCAGCAGCGGTGATCCGGCAAGTCCTATCCAATTGAATACCTATTACTATAACAACTCCTCACAACGTGCAGATGCTGCTACGGTAATAGCACACGAGATTGGTCACGCGATCGGTTTCCGTCACACTGACTATATGAGACGCAGATATAGCTGCGGAACTGGCGGCACCGAAGGCTCTGCTGGCGTTGGCGCTATCTACATCAGCGGAACTCCTACTGGTCCGTCTGCAAACTCCTGGATGCTGGCGTGCTCAAACGGAACGGATCGTCCGTTTACGTCTGCTGACCAGACAGCTTTAACGACTTTATACTAGGTTAATAATGTTTAGATGGTCACGGTCTCATCACGAGATCGTGGCTTTCTATTTATATAGACTTCACATCTTGTTCTGTTCTTACAATGATTTCTCACAACGACTGTCGTATGCGCAGGTAACGTGTCGTTGGGTACTATAGCATCACGCTGGCATTCTTTTTATTCGTTCAATGTGTTAGAAATACATTAAAACATCAGTTTTTTGAACAGATTCTACGAAAGAATTGGGTTCTGGTAGTTGATTTTAAAATATTTGATGTATTTTTGGACTTGAAAACGGATAGAGTCTAAAATTTCAATGAGTCAGACCCTCCATATGACAAAGGACGAGGCCATTCGTACGGAAGTATTGAAGGCTGCCCGTGCGCTCTTTCAACGTTTTGGCTTGTTCAAAACCACGATGGAAGACATAGCCAAAGCTGCGGGTAAGGGTAAGAGCACACTCTACTATTACTATGCCAGCAAAGACGAGATCTTTGACGCCGTAATAAGCGAAGATATGGAAGAAGTTATGACTGTGGTAAATCTTGCGGTGGAAAAGGCAAATTCAGCGGAGGAAAAACTGAAAGCATTTACTTCTCATCGAATTAAGTTACTCACGCAGAAAGCAGCACTCTATAGTATTGTGTTCGGTGAGATCTCCGAGAATCCAAACTTGATAAAGAAATTAAAAAAGTCGTACGAAGCCCGCGAGCTCGAAGGATTGAAAGCTATACTTTCGTATGGCATTGAAACAAAAGAGTTCAAGAAAATTGAAGATGGTGACCTGGACGATCTCGCATACGTAATGCTCTGTGCTTTCAGAGGAATTGAAATGGGATTGTTTGAGGATAACCGCATTAAGAAGATAGGCGACCGCCTGGAAATTATACTTGATCTTTTAGCGAACGGATTTAAAAACTAATATTTTTTTTATCCGTATTTAGACTATAAAACGATTTTAGTCGAATATTGCGTTAGCGAAAGATCACTGACCAAAAAGCCGCACGTGTTTATCGCAGAAGCGATGAAGTATATATACTTAAAAAATGTGCGCGGTCAATCAGTGTTGCTCTCTGTAAAATGTTTACAGCTGACCCTGTTTTTAAAAATATATACTTAATAGAAGTTATAGTATAACGATATTAAGTGCTGAATGCAAACACCCCAATAGTCACTCAGCGAAGCCTGAGCAAAAGTAAGCTATACACAGCTTTACCGATACGCTCATGCATTTATAAAATAAGTATCGATCGCTCGAGCATCCGGAGCCCGTACCTTGAACAGAAGTCTGTATTGGCTATGGCGCATGCATGCGCTATAATTAAAGCAGGACTGCCTGCGAAAAGCGATAGGACAATTGAATAAAAAAATATTTGCTATACATGACACTTTTTTTTCAAGACTGGGGTTAGGATACGACACCGAGGCAGAAGGCGTCTTAATCGGTTGCCGTTTCTTCAACGCTGCTATACTCTTGTATAGTACGTTACGAAAAGGTAAGTGCCTGTAAACAATAAATTAAACTATATATCTGAAAATGGTTCGTGAAGTTGATTAGCGGTATACCGGTTGCAGCTGATGTGGGGTATGTCACTGCAGCCGGTGATACTTGAATCAAAACAAGAGAAGTCCCTAAAATAAACAATGCTATATATACGTCTAAGCATGATAAAACTCTATGAGAAATTTGTACTACTATCAAAATCTGCACAGGATCAAAAGTATCCTATACCAATACGGCATTCCCGCTACGCGCGTTAAGCCGCAAGCTGACCTTGCACACGATTTAGGACTGCGCAATCCTGAGAAACTATCGCTTATCCTTGACATTGAAGATGCCCTGCATTCTGATATTCTATTCGATGATCCGGATGGCTTGAAAACCATTCACGATATACTATACAATCTTGAACTTAAACAGACTGTATGGGCTGAGTCGTAACTGCCATGCGTATACTTTTACTTATGCTCATGGCGCTCTCGATGAACGCTCTGGCACAGACGCAGCCTGTGCACATGCTCAGGCTATATGAGGATAACGATCTGTTTACACTTCGCGGCTCCGACCGGGGCTATACAAACGGAACCCGCATCGATGTTTTTTACCGAAGACAAAAACCGGTTAAATCCATTTTTAATAACTTATTGCCAAAGGCTGGCGACAGCAGTATTAACACCTATAGCTGGGGTGCCATGCACATGATGTATACTCCTGCAAATATAGAGGCTACACGACCTGATCCTTTCGATTACCCATACTCAGGATCGCTGTTTGTCTCACATGCCATACATTCATCCAATCCAAAACGCAAGTATCTTATCCAGACCGAATGGATCATCGGGGTAATGGGTAAATATGCGTATGGCGAACAATTGCAGACCTACGTCCATAAGATTACGAAAAGTCCTGAACCAATGGGATGGGATCATCAACTGTCTCCTGCCCTGTTGGTAAATCTTAATGTTAGTTTTGAGAAGTCACTGCTCCAGCGAAAACCCATGGAAGCCGTGTATGGAACCAGTGTGGCGTTGGGCACGATGCGGGATGGCATTAAATTTTACACAACGTTACGGCTAGGCAAAATGGCTCCTTACTTTTCAGGATTCATAGAACAACACGCTGCCTATAACAATACACCGCGGCTGAAATCGTATCTGATAATACGTCCTGCTTTTGACATTGTGTTACACAATACATTGATCGAAGGAAATGTTTTTAAGCGTGGTATATTTACCAGTGACAGTAATGAGCAACATTCACCCGCTCCTGCCCCGGTAGTAAACCGCTTTCTTACTTCTGCGGATATCGGGTGGGTTGTATCCTTTGAAGTCGTAAGTGCCTCGTTTACCTACAAGCTTTCATCGCCTGATATCAAAGGAGAATCTCCTCATGCTATTGGTAATATATCTTTAACCTTAATATTGTAAACCTAATAGAAAGAATTTCGTAGACGGATACTATCACCCAAATTACATTATGTGGCGGAGATTTGTGAGAAGAAAAAGTATTCATACTATCATCATTTTTATACTCAGTGGTTGCTCCTTATTCGAATATCATCCTTACGAAGTGATTGTACCGGATAATGAACAAAATCTGAATGCAACCTCCATCCAGACTATACAAGCGCGTGTCGCAGGTAAAGATACCATGACACTTATACTCATGGGCGACACGCAACGCTTCTATGACGATGTTGAAGCTTTTGTCTCAAGCGCCAATCAGCACACTGCTGACTTTGTTATACTGAATGGCGATATTACGGACTTCGGTATAAATGATGAGTTTCATTGGATACACAGCATCATGAAAAAACTGAACAAGCCTTACCTCGCGGTAATCGGCAATCATGATCTGTCCGGTAACGGAGAACTGGTGTTTGAAAAAATGTACGGACCACTGAACTACTCGTTCATTACCAATGATTTCAAATTCATTTTCCTCAACACGAATTCGCGTGAGTACAATTTTAATGGTCACGTGCCGGATACAACCTGGCTTAAGAATGAACTGGCAGGAGATAGCTTTAAACATGCCGTTGTCTCATCGCATGTACCTCCATTCGATAATGACTTTGATCCGGCCATGGAACTCGCCTATGCGCGGATCCTGAAAAAGTCAACCAAGGTAGCCGTATCGTTGCATGGCCATACACACAAGTATTCAAACACGCAGCCTTACGAAGATGGTATACAGTACATTGTATCTACCAGCATGAACGAGCGCATGTACCTGATTCTGAAACTGTGGGGAGATAAGTACAATGTGGAAGAGATATACTACTGACATGATTCGTTTTTCTTTTGCACTCCTGGTAATACTCTATACGCTCCCTGCCACACTTACCGCTCAAGACAGTGTCTCATTTAAGCGCCACTACAAGTGGTATATACCAGACTCCTTTGTTTTGCAATATGCAGGGAGTATAGGCTTTCTGTCGGCAGGTGGTGGCTATGATATCTTTCATAAGAAAGCCAGTGTAGATATACTATTTGGCTATTTACCCGGCACCATCGGTGGTCATGATCTCCAGACGTTAACGCTCAAGTTTACCGCATCGCCCTGGAAAATCCGGGCCGGCAAAGCCACTACGATTTATCCTTTTTCAACGGGGACATATTTTACCTATACGATGGGTGGAAGGTATAGCTCTGATCTACCCTCCTGGTATCCGGATGGATATTACTGGTGGAGTGAAGCTGTACGCGCCAATATCTTTATAGGAGGCAAAGTACGACACAAGGTTCGCGATTCCGTTTGGGAAGGATATTATGAAATTGGAACGAACGAATTAAAACTGGTGAGCTATGCGCAGAATACCGGGTATCTTACCGTTTGGGATATACTTCATGCCGGTGTTGGTGTGCGGTTCTACCTCAACCCGTAATGTACTCCCCGATATAAATCAGGATATCGTTTTCTTATAGCTATCAATCAATGCTATATACCGTTTGTTCTTCATCAACAAATGATAACCGCCTATGCCTACAGCTGCTGTAAATATGCCGGCCAGTACATCCAGCACGTAATGGTGACTGGTGTATACGGCTGCAAACCAGATTCCGATCGTAATGGTAACGAAGATGATATTTACCCAACCTAACCGGCTCTTGAATCCGATGTACGTTACAATAAGCGGATAGGCGGAATGCAGTGAAGGCATCGCAGCAAATACATTGGAGCCTTTTGCATAAAGCGATGTAAACAGATTTATACCGAAGAACTGATCAAAGCGAACAAGGCCCGCGGTATTGCCCGGTGTTGAGGCTATAAAATCGAAACCAAATTTCTGTACATACCAGGGTGGTGCTGCCGGGTAAAGATAGTATACCACGAAGCCCAACAGGTTAACAAACAAAAACGTGAGCGAAAACTCCAGAAACCTGCCTTTGTCTTTAAAGAACAAATACCCGGCAAAGGCCAGTGGCACGGGAATCCAGCACAAATAAAATATACCGGTCATTACATCAATAAAAGTATAGCTGTGTTGCAGCCAGAATTCATTGGGTGTAAGTATAGAGGCTCCCTGCGCAATACCAAATATACTTTTCTCCAGGTCGTATAAGCTCTTGATGTGTACCGGGTTGAAAGCATAGTTCGGAAATGCTTTCATGTAATCGTAAATGATCCAATAAACTATAAAGATCGAGAAGCCAAGAATGAATTTGCGTGTGAAGGACGATGCCAGGTAACACGCACTGAATATAACTGCCAGCACGAGTTGATCTGTTTTAAAACCGATCAGCAGCCATGATAACAAGATATATATAGCAGACACCACGCTGGCTACAAGCACGTGCCTTAACGTAAAATTAAACACAGGCAGGTCGAGGTATTTGGTGTTATTTCTCAAAGTCAGATCTGAATATTTTGTCCCATAGTGCTGAGCTTACACCATAGCCACGATCCGGATCCGAATAGTGATGCTGCATGTGGTGCTGCTTTATTTTCTTCATGATGGGGTTCTTGAAATTCAGGTGATGCATGGCATAATGCGATATATCATATACCAGGTATCCGAGTATAAAGGCTGCGAAAAATCCGTTCAGGTATTCAAACGGCAAAAGCCATTGAAAGAGAAAATAGAAACCGGTAGCCAAGGGTATACTTACTGAAGGAGGCATTACCAGGCGCAACCGGTCGTTGGGATAATCGTGATGTACTCCGTGAAATATAAAATGCAGGCGCAGTCCCCACGGAGACTTGGGCACGAAGTGAAATATAAAGCGATGCAATACGTATTCAGTCAGTGTCCAGATGAACAGACCACCTGCAAAGCTCGCGATAAAGGTTAATATGTTGTTATGCGCTACTGTAAACGCGCGCCATGAGAAATAGAGAACGACCGGAGCAAATATGAAGATGGGCACAGAGAAATGTACTTTGGACAAAGCCTCCATCCAATCTTTTTTAAACATGCGTGTTGACTCCTGCGAGTTGGAAACAAAATTCTTTTTCATAGCACTCATGGTTTAAACCGTTCAACAATTTCAACACCCGTATCAGGATCTACACCTTTTACTTCTGCACAAACTACATTGGGCAACCAGAAAGATCCGCCTTCTATCTGTAAAAAAACGCGCGACACTTCGATTTTCTTTTTGTTGATCACGGCATGAATGTGATACTGGTTATCGCGAGAAGACTTGGTGAGGTAAAACGGAAGTTTCTTATAGGATACAAAGCGCAATTCATATTTACCGTTTCCAAGATCTTCGGTTTTTAATCCGTACGCGTAATTGCGTTGTATGAATGACAACTCTTCTTTTTGTCCTTCTTCCTGGTAGCGTATCCAGTATGGATGTACCGGATTGTCGGCATCAAGCTGATCCTTCTTTTCGAAGTTAAGCGCGTAAATGATTGTATTGGTATTGGGCGTGCGCTGTATATAGAAGAGAGTATTCTGATCGGCTGGAGGAGTCGGAAATTTTTCCTGTCCCTTGCAGATGCATGCTTCTTCCGGTGCTGCCGGTGTGAACGACATGGCACCGACAAAAAACAGACTGATCAAAAAATTCATCGTGTCTTATTTATTTTCTTTCAATTCGAGTGAGCGCTTCGCATCACGCAACCTGTTGATCGCAGTAATGTTTGTCAGAATCGCCATCACCGTTAGCGGTATTGTAAAAATTGATATCGTTTCGAATACCTGGAACGGAATACCCGGTATATATAGTTTGTAGTTTCCTCCCAGTATACTCGCAGTTATACCGCATGCAATGGCAGTTACACCTACCGTTACAACGCGTTCCGGACGCTGCATCAATCCTCCTTTACATTCAATGCCCAAACCTTCCGCACGGGCGCGCACATAACTTACCATCATGGACCCGATCAGTGCTATAAAGGCAAACAATGAACTCAGAAAGTAGTGGTGGCCGATCAGGTAGTAGCAAATACCCAGGAACATGATAAGCTCGCTGTAACGATCGAGCACCGAGTCGTACAACGCTCCGAATGTAGAGCTCATATTCCCCAGGCGTGCTACCTGTCCATCCAGCATATCAAACAATCCTGCAAACAAGATCAGTGCCCCTGCCCAGCCAACATACGATAAGTCTCCGCGGTTCCCTTCTTCCGCTCCTATTATGAAAATAACTGCAACGCCTATATTCAGGATAAGCCCTGTAGTAGTTACTGCATTTGGTGTAAAACCTATCTTGATCAGAAACTTTACAAACGGATTGATGACCTTGTAAATGAGTTGTTGTAAAACAATCCGGATCGGTTTTGATTCCATACCTGTATTCTTGATAGACTTCTGTGCTATATCCTCCATAAACTAAAAATCAAATTTAAATCTTCCGCGTATTCCCCACTTAGCCACTTCAGGATGATCGTAATATGATAATCGTTTCACCAGGTCGAAGCGCAGCAGTTTGAAAATGTTTGCTATACCCACACTCGCTTCCATATAGGGCTCTCTGCGCAGGGAGTATGTTGTTGCCACCCCCTCATCATTAACAGGAAACAGGAATTGCGATGTATTGTATTGCGGGTTATTTTCATTGCGTATACTTCCGTACAATACTTTAAAGGTTGCCACCTCGCGCCATTTCAGCTTTTTCAGCAACGGTATCTTGTTAAAAATAAAACCGTTGAAATAGTGATCGAAATTAACACTTACATACTTATCGCTCACAAACTCGAGGAAGTTCATGAGGTTATACGATTGTAACTGGTATGAATACGTTTGGTTGGCACGGTGTATACCGAGCAGCGGGAATGGTACCTTTCCAAATATATACCCGCCTTCTGCTACGATGTCGGTATAGCCGAACTGAGACAGGTATACACGTTTGTATATATTCAACGCTACGTTCTGATAATTATACTGGCTGTTGAATAAACCTTTAACACCCCCGATACCACGCAAAGTAAAAATAGGATAGCGATTCGGGATTGGTATGCGATACGATTTACCCTGGTAGAATTGCTCACCCGGTGCCCAGCGCAATTCCAGTGATACTTCCGTTGTTGTCAGTTGCTGTATATCGCGTGTTGTTTCGCCATCACGCACCTGGTAGTACAAACCACCGGCAGGTGTTTGTTTCCAGTTCTTGAAGCCAAGTCTGTACGAGAAGTGATTATCGAATTCATTCAGGTAATCAATTGTCCAGATGTCGTTGTATAACCATTTATCGTTTACACCGCGCTTGAACGAAAGCAGGAAGTTATCCTCCTGCACGAACTGAAGTTCCTGTCCCGGAATTTTTGTATCACGCTGAAAGCTTACACGCAATGACTTCACCGGAAACTGCCAGATCGATTTACCCGTGAATGAGTATGTAGCACCTAAATAATATTTCCACTTCTCATCTTTAAAACCATAGGCGCCATACGTTTCCAGGTATAGTCTTTCACTGAAGCGGGTTGTTGTTCTTCCCCCAACGCGAAGTCTGAAACCTTCTACCGGGTTAAAGCTGTAAAATGTATTTACCGGCCCTAACTCCCACCATCCAAAACTTTTATACCCGGCCAGCAACAGCGTAGCGATGTCCATGGTACGTCTGAACGATGGCATCTTCTGCAGGCTATCTATATTCTGGTATACTTTAGATTCAGCATGAGAAAGTGAGTCGTGACGATGTGCCAACCAATACTCTTCGCTGTTCTGCGGATCAAGTATAGAGGTCGCAGCACCTTCTTCAGCTTCGTAGAAACTATCCTGACGTTCGTGGTTTGTTGTAAAGTTTTTATAAGACACGAGGCGTTCACCATATATACCTCCTCTGTCTTTGGACAAGCCGAAGTCTGCACGCATTTTACTGCGCGATACATGGTAACGGTTATCTTCACCTTTTTCGAAGTCTTGTTGTATATAGAGTTCGCGAACCCAGTTCAGGTTAATGTTCTTGTTCACCGTCATGTCCACTTTCTGCACAGCGTAATTACTGTCGAGTGTAACGTATAATTTTCCCTGGAACAGGAAATCGCCTGCGTTGCGCGGTACAAAAACGAGTTCAGCCAGTTTAGGCGTTACGTCTTTTAGCGTATCGGTGATATAAAATTTATAGAACGTAGGAGCCGCATCCGCAATTGGACTCAAAAACTGGTTGGTAAGTATTGTAATGTTGTTATCATATATATCGATATCATTGTACAGGTAGTTGAGGTATGTGCTCAATCCCTGGTTATCAACATAATCATCAAAGCTTACTTTCTGATGTGCTTTCTTGATAGTCCTCTTCTTCTCCGGAGATTTGCGATAGTATTGATCGTTGATCGTCTCCTGCAGATATATAGGCAGCAATGCTTTGCCTTCAATGGAAGTGGTGTCTACGTTATCGAACAACCATTTATACTTCCGGAATAATTTTCGTTCTTTAAACTTGTCAGAAACATTACTCAGCGACATTTGTAGTTTCTCGTATTCTTCATACTCTACAAACTGGTAGTTTTCCATGCGGTTTTGTTTCTTGCGGTCAATCATTTCGCGCACCAGGTCTACCGCCGGGTTGTTTTTGTTTCTATACTTTTCTTTTCTGTTGTCAACGGTAACCTCTACTTCGTTCAGTACCGTTGCTTCCGGTTCGAGTCGTATGTTGATCTCGTTTGTTTCACCGGGCTTGATATTTCGGGTAATGGTTTTATATCCTATAAAGGAGAACTGTACCTGTGTGTAAGCTTCAGTTGAATGAATTCTATACTTTCCCTCGGTATCGGAAACAGAGCCTGTTGCTGTTCCTGCGAAGATCACGTTTACAAATGGTAAAGGATCTTTCGTTTCTTTATCAATGATTGTTCCGGTAACAACTGTTTGCGCGTGAAGCACCGTTGCGGCCAGCACAAAAAGTATACTGAGGATCAACCGCTCCCTCCGCGCTATCGCTACCATCATTATCGTGTGTTGAACCAGGTTCATTTAAATACAAAATATTTTTGCAAGGGATACGTATAAACTATACTTGCCAGTACAGAAGAAGTTACCTTCGATACCAGGTAGTTGATTTTTAGGTAGTCGGCAAAGAGATATACCAGGAAGGTTGTCAGAAATACATATCCACACCATACCAGTGCATATCGAAACATCTGGTGGCTGATGTTTTTTTGTGAATTAAATACCCACCCTCTTCCAACTGTAAAATGTGTTATAGCACCAGCAGCATTGCCGGTTACACTGGCAACCGTATAGCGCAGCGAAAGGACTTCGACACAAAAGACCATCGCCAGTGTGTCTACCACCCAGGCCAAGAATGATGCGCCCTGCGCTTTTATGAACGTTTGCATAAGCTTATAGCTACAGCGTAAATCTTATCAGCACTTGCATAACGATGTTCGTATATATACCGGCCGCTACATCGTCCAGCATCACGCCCCATCCTCCGGAAACAGCTTCGAGTTTCCGTATATATAGCGGTTTCAGTATATCAAAGGCACGAAAGAGTATAAAACCCGTTATGATCGTGCTCCAGGTTAATGGCAGGAACAAAACGCTTACGCACATTCCTGCAATTTCATCTATAACTACACGGCTACTGTCTTTTCCCCATTCGGGTTCCACACCGTCAGCCGACCAGACACCGATGTCTATGACGATCAGTGTTATTAAAAGCATTAGTATCGGATCAAGCTTCCCATCGCGAACCAGAAGTAAGGCACCGCAGCACACTGCTGCCGCTACGGTGCCTCCACCTTTCAGGTGACCGATTCCAAAACAGGAAGCGATGATTTTATGTGCTCTACTCACTACAGAGCCTCTACGAGATCCTGATAATAGTCGAGTCCTAAGTGCGTGATCAAATCCTCACCCATCATGTGGCGCAGTGTATTCTGCAGTTTGATAAGCTGCTTGAATATATCGTGCTCCGGACGAAGTTCTGGTGCTGTTTGTGGCGACTTGAAGTAGAATGACAACCACTCCTGTATACCACTCATCTCAGCACGTTTCGCAAGGTCCATGAACAATGCCAGGTCAAGCACGATCGGAGCTGCGAGGATTGAATCGCGGCACAGGAAGTTGATCTTGATCTGCATCGGGTATCCTAACCAGCCGAAGATGTCGATGTTATCCCAGCTCTCTTTGTTATCACCGTGCGGAGGATAATAGTTGATACGGATCTTGTGGTATATATCTCCGTATAGTTCCGGGCTCTGCTCAGGTCTGAGTATATCTTCGAGTACACCAAGTTTAGATACTTCTTTTGTTTTGAAGTTATCCGGATCATCGAGTACAAGACCATCGCGGTTTCCTAAGATGTTTGTTGAGAACCATCCGCGTATACCGAGTGAACGTGCATGTAAACCCGGAGCCAGTATAGTCTTCATCAGGGTCTGACCTGTTTTGAAATCTTTACCTCCTACCGGCACATTGTTCTCTCTTGCCAGTTCAACCAATGCAGGTATATCGCAGGTAAGGTTCGGAGCACCGTTTGCATACGGTACACCCATTTTGATGGCAGCGTATGCGTAGATCATACTTGGCGAAATCATCGGGTCGTTATTACGCAAACCGTCTTCGAAAGCATATATACTTTGATGTACGTCTGTCTCCTCGATATATTTCTCCGTTGATCCGCACCACACCATTACCAGGCGGCTGCAGTTATTTTTCTTTTTGAAGTCTTCGATGTCCTTCATTACGGCAAGCGCAAGATCATACTTGGTTGCAGCTTCCTTGATGTTGGTACCATCGAGGTTCCTGATATAGGATTTATCGAATACGGCTTTCATTGGTTTTACGCGCTCAAGCTCAGGCTTGATAGCTTGCAGTAAACCGAGTTCCAGTACACGTGCATTTACAGCAGCTTCGTATACGTTATCTTCATATACATCCCAACCACCAAAAACGATATCATTCAAATCTGCCAGCGGCACGAAGTCTTTTATCTTCGGGTAGCGGTTCTCAGTTCTTTTACCCAAACGGATATTGCCGGTTTGTGTTAATGATCCTACCGGTTGAGCAAGACCTTTCTTTACTGCCTCCACACCTGCAATCATTGTAGTGGCCACGGCCCCAAGTCCGGGAATGAGTACACCTAACTTACCGTTAGCATCTTCAATTTGTTTTTTCATAATCGTTCACTATAAATTTTAAATACCACCTGTATATATAAAGGCTTTTTTACAGCCATTTATTTTCTTTATACCATTGCAAAGTTTCTGCCATGCCGGTTTCCAACGTATACTTTGGCTCAAAGCCTAAGTCGTTTCGAAGCGGCTCAATATTGCATGACCAGTCAAGCGCAATTAACTCGGCCAGCTTTTCGCGACTCAGTATAGGCGATTTGCCACTGATGGAGCCGGCACCTTCCTGCAATACAGCTATAGCTTTTGCTACCACTAGTGGCAAGTGTAGTTTGATCGTATTCTTTTTCAGAATCGTTTTCACGATCTCACCAAGCTGGTAACGGTCGTAGCTCAAACCATCGGCCACGATATAGCTTTTGTTATTGACAGCACTATTCAAAGCCTGTATCGATACCGATGCAAGATCTTTCACGTAGATGAAGCTCAACTTCTGGGGTATACGTCCTATATAAGGTTCAAACCCTTTGTTAATGACGTTGATCATAATAAATATATCACGTTCGCGTGGCCCATATACTGCCGTTGGACGCAATGATATTAATGGCAGATCTTTCAGTTCAGACAGGTATGTTTCGGCTACCAGCTTACTCTTGCCATAACTTGTAAGCGGGTTTGCCTGATCTTGCTCTGTTATAGGTTTACCCGTTCCGGACGGGCCCATGGACGCCAGGCTGCTGATGAAGACAAATTTCTTCAGTCCGATAGCAGACTCCTGTGCTGCATGTGCCAGGTTACGGGTATACTCTGCATTTACTTTTACATACTCCGCATAGTCTGCTGCTTTTATAGCACCTGCTGCGTGAATAATATAGCTGTATTTATTTTCGTGCAGGTTTGCTTCGAGTGCATTCCTGTTTGAAAAATCAAGCGTGGTATAGTGTATCGGCAAATGCTTCAGGTGTTCCACCTGGCTCGATGGACGCACCGCTGCATATACCTCAAGACCTTTTTGAAGAGCCGCTTCGATGAGGTGAAACCCTACAAATCCGCTGGCCCCGGTTATCAATACACGCTCTTTCATATAGCCTTTTCAAAAATCCTGTATCGCTTGTGCGGTATACCGTTAATTTGCTGAATGGCTTTATTCATCAGTTCGTTATGTTCCAGTACCCACGATGCTTCCGCATGCTCGTACTTTTTCTTCCGGTATGCATTGATGATAGAAGCATAAAAACACGCTTCTATACCTGCCTTTCTATACTCTTCTACTACACCGAGTGTAATAATGCGAATGCCGTTTACCTTCTTCAAGCCGAAGAGCAGTTTGAATAAACCGAATGGCAACAGTCTTCCGCGCTTTACTTTAATTAATGCCTGGTTTATATCCGGTAAAGCCAAAGCAAAACCTATATGTTTACCATCTTTCTCGGCTACGAGGCAAAAGTCTGTATCGAGAACGAGGTTCAGATCTTTGGCCATATAGTTGAATTCCTTCTCCGTCATCGGAACAAAACCGAGGTTCTTGTCCCACGCAGAATTATATACCTCTCTGATCTTATCAACTTCCTCCTGGAACTTCTTCTTGTTTACCGGACGAATGGTGATGCCCCTGTTCTTCAAGCGCTCCGTGAGTACATCCTGAAGTTTAACAGCTTTGTCATTGTAGCCATCTTTACCGAAGTAGTATGCGAGCAGGTCTACACGCTTCCTGAAGTCAAGCTGTTCAAGTAACGCGTTATAGTATTCTTTGTTATGCGGCATCATAACAAAGGGCGGTGTATCAAAACCTGAAACGAGCATTCCACAGGTTTCATTGGTTGAAAAGTTTACCGGACCAATGAGACTGGTAGCACCTTTGGCGCGTAGCCATTCCGTTGCTTTATCCAGTAACATCGAAGCAATCTCGCCATCGTTGATGCAATCAAAGAATCCGAAAAAGCCGTCTGTAACCTGGTTGAATTTGTTATGATTATTGTTGAGGATAGCAGCGATCCTTCCTACAATCTTATCATTGTTATAGGCGAGGAAAAGCTGTATTTCAGAATGTTCGTGAAAGGGATGCTTGCCCGGTGTAAGCAGGTCGCGCTGTGCGATGAATAATTCCGGAACGTAGCAGGGATCATCAGCATAAAGGTCATGCTGAAAATCGATAAAAGCCTTTATGTCTTTTTTGCTGCTGGCAGGGAGAACACGTTTCATTTAATGGGCTCTTTTATATTGGCGATACCCACACGCTTGAAGACTTTCGAGATTTTTTCGATTGCCTCTTCAATCTGGCCGAAGGTGTGCGTTGCCATGAGCGAAAAGCGAAGTAGTGATGAATCCGGTGGTACAGCAGGAGATACGACAGGATTTACAAATACGCCTTCTTGCTGAAGCATGCTTGTAACCATGAACGTTTTATTGTTATCCCGTACGTATATCGGAATGATTGGACTCTCGGTGGCACCTATATCCAGGCCTTCTTCACGAAGCAGGTGCATGGCATAATGTGTATTCTTCCACAGGTTATCCATGTGCTCCGGCTCGGTTTCAATCAGATCCAAAGCAGCAAGCACACTCGCAGCAGATGACGGAGTCATGCTGGCACTGAATATCAGGGAACGTGCATGGTGTTTCAGGAATTCAATTGTATCGGCATCAGCTGCTACGAAACCACCCAGGGATGCCAGTGATTTACTGAAGGTACCGGTGATAATATCTACTTTTTCAGTCAGGTCGAAATGAGAAGCTGTACCCGCTCCTTTCTGTCCGATAACCCCCAGGCTATGCGCATCATCAACAACGATGGTTGCACCAAACTGGTCAGCTATGGTAATCAATTCAGGCAGCTTGGCTATATCACCTTCCATACTGAATATACCATCCACCACTATAAGTTTGATCGATTCTTCCGGCAGTACACTCAACTTCTTTTGCAGATCCTGCATATCGTTGTGAGCATATTTGATAACACGCGAGAAAGAAAGGCGTGTACCATCGTAGATGGAAGCATGATCGTATTCGTCTAATATCAAATAATCATTACGGCCGGTGAGTGATGCCATTACACCCAGGTTAACCTGGAAGCCTGTGCTGAAGATCAGGGCATCTTCTTTACCGGTAAAGGCAGCAATTCTTTTTTCAAGCTCAATGTGTATATCAAGCGTACCGTTCAAAAATCTGGAGCCTGCACAACCTGTTCCATATTTGCTGATTGCTTTTTGAGCAGCTTCTTTAATAACCGGATGGTTCGTAAGCCCTAAATATGAGTTTGAGCCAAACATCAATACCCGCTTCCCTTCGATGATAACTTCCGTACTTTGGGCTGATTCAATCGGTCTGAAATAGGGGTATATGCCTTTTAACCGTGCCTCTTTTGCAATGGTATAGTTGGCTACTTTTTTTTGTAATGGTTTACTCATGAGCTTGACGAAAGTTATACGAACCTGTTACGACCGATTTTTCCGTTTGTTGATAGTCGTATGCAGCTATTTTTTATTGTATAATATTTTTCGAACGATTTCGTTTTGGGGTCTAAAATTACTAGAAGTTCCTTTATGTTGTTTTAATGCAAGGATAAAAATTTTTTAACATATTTTTTAATGTCTATGCAAACGTCTTACAAGCTCTATAAGTTCCAATTCATTCGATAAAAAGGCTCAAATAAACCTTCTGTCGTTGTTTTTCGATTTCTTTTATCGACCTGCACACTTCGTTTCAGAGTATTAATCATCTCTTTTACTCTATTTCCAACGTGTGCAGATACTCATTTAGCCTTAAGACAATTCAACTCTGTTTTTCCCCTATGTCTGAAAATTATGAAGGCAAAAGTTTTGCAGTACTCTATATATGCGTGGTAACACTTTCTTTACTTTTCCAGGATAGCCGTGACACCTTGACCACCAGCAGCACAAACTGAAATAAACCCGCGACCACTCCCCTTCTCATGCAGTAACTTGGCCATGGTTGCCAGCACCCGTCCTCCTGTTGCTGCGAAGGGATGACCTGCCGCCAGGCTGCTTCCTTTCACATTAAGCTTGCTCCGGTCTATGCTGCCGAGCGGTGCATCCAAACCAAACTGCGCAGTAAGCTCTTTACTCTCCCAAATTTTTAAAGTCGCCAATACCTGGGCGGCAAAGGCTTCGTGTATTTCGTAGTAATCAAAGTCTTGCAAGGTGAGTCCTGCTTTCTTCAGCATACGGGTAGATGCATATACCGGAGACATCAACAAGTTATGCCTGTGATCAATATACTCGATGGCGGCAAGCTCTGCAAAAGTTATATAGGCTAGCACCGGCAGCCCTTGCTGGCGAGCCCAGTCTTCACTCGCCAATAGTATACACGATGCCCCATCGGTAAGCGGTGAAGAATTACCAGCTGTAAGTGTACCCTTCTCTTTATCAAAGGCGGGTTTCAGCTTGGCCAGCTTTTCCATGCTGGTATCTGTTCTTAAATTATTATCGCGCGATAAACCGGCATACGGTGTTATCATGTCCTGAAAAAATCCTTCGTCATACGCCTTCGCCATTTTCTGATGACTGGCCAGAGCAAAAGCATCCTGCTCCTCACGAGCTATACCATAGTAATGTGCCGTAATTTCCGTATGTCCGCCCATGGATAAACCCGTACGAGGTTCAATGTTCATGGGAGCAACCGGGTATAAATCTTTCAACCGTATCTTCAGAAACTCGCTAAGCCTTGCTCCTATAGTTTTCGCCCTGCGTGCCGTGAGTAATATATTTCGGAGTCGTTCGTTCAGCACCAGCGGTACATTACTGGTTGAATCCACACCCCCCGCTATACCAACATCAATTTGACCGAGGGCAATTTTATTGGCGATATATACTGCGGTTTCTATACCCGTATCACAAGCCTGTTGTATATCACACGCTGGCGTTGCCGGGTTGAGTGATGTTGCCATAACACATTCGCGCATCAGGTTAATCTCCCAGCTGTGTTTGATCACAGCACCACCTGCCACTTCTCCTAACAACATGCCTTGCAATTTATACCGATCTATCAGTCCCTGCAAGGCGGCTACCATCATATCCTTATTACCAGCTTCGGCATAAAATGTATTTTGCCTTGCAAAAGGAATGCGGTTATACCCTACTATCGCGACTCTTCGTACTTGTTTTGCTGCCAGCATGTTTGCTCAAAAAATTAAAATCCGGTTCAAGATTACTCAAAAGTTTCTGATGCATCTATAGTCATTCAAAAAACTTAACACTCCAGACTATATATGCTATAGTTCTATCGATCGCTATAGCAATCTTATAGTTTTATTTAATATGGATGGTTAACGGGGAAGCTATTTGCTTCGAGAAGTTTGTCAGGTATTGATCCCAGTCAGCGACAGAAGTATACTGTCCACTCTTCTTCCAGCCAAAGCCGGCATAGTATACCACTACATCTTCAGGCTTTGCTACTATCAGTACATGACTTTGATCTTTGGTCTTGGTGCGATATTCTTTCAGCGCTATAACTTGCTGTGGTGCTACTACGATACCAGTACCCAGCTCAGAATCATCTATAGGTTCCCAATAGCGAATCCAGCCCGTTACTGAATCGAGCTTTGCTTCTCCTTTCTGATCGTGCAGCGTAATGCCTGTGGTAATATTCGGCAGCGGTTTATTGCTTTGTATATGTACTTCATGCCTGCTCAGGTTACTGCCCAGATCAAGGCTGATAATTTTCTTCTCATTCACTGTAGCACCATTCGCACTCCACGGTGCATACGTTAATTCAAAGATGGTTCGTATGGGACCTGAGGCTATAGTCTTGCACGATATAAAATTCTTTGACACATAGAGTGAGTCGCTTTCCCATATACCTATACCACCGCATCCGCGGCTGTTGCCCACGTGATAGGGATCATATCCTTCGCCATGATCAATGTGATAGTATCCGGCTGTATCCAGGTTCTTTTTATACCATTTGTCAATTACCGGATAGGCTACACGCTTGAACCAGCAATCCATACCACTGGTAAGTGTTCCACCAGGTTTACCCGATTCGGTGATTTGCTGTGCTTTCGGACCGTATGTACGAAAGGCTACACGATCATTCTCCCACGCATAGTCATCAATACGCTCCGGCACAAAGCGCGAGTAGGTTGTATGCTCCGGTGCAGAAGCAGCAACATCTTTAACTGCTTCTATGGTAAAGTCTTTTTCTTCACCGGCTTTTATGTCTGTTTGAAAAAGTAACTCGTTGGGTATACCATCGCCTTCCGTATCAACAAGCTGCGTTACCAGGAGTTTATCCTGATCTTTTATTACCAGGTGATCAGCACCGTATTTTGTTACCAGTTCTTGCAATGTATCCAACGGTATGGATACTGTCGAAGCAGGACGATCTATATCCAGACTATTTTTTACTGTAAGTGTACGCACTACGTTTTTCTTCTGACAGGCGGTGACTATAATCATCATCACCAGGGCACAGGTTGTTATTCGTTTCAGCATGTTTGGTTTTATCGATGAAAAAATAAACTATTGAATCTAGCAAAGAACTATACAAAAATATAGCACCTGCATTTAAAACGACTATAAAATTTATGATTTATACCAACTTACACATGATTTATACAAACCGTCCCTCCACAGCCTGTTCTTCATCCAGCTCTTTCGGCAGAATGATATAGAATGAAGAACCTTCACCGGGTTTTGATCGTGCGTAAATTTCTCCTTTATGATTGAGCACAATACGCTTACACAACGCCAGGCCTATGCCTGTTCCTGTATATGACTGACGATCGTTGAGCCGCTGAAAAATTACAAAGACCTGCTCGGCGTACTCCTGCGAGAAACCTATACCATTATCTTTAAACTCCAGGCAAATATAGGGTCGTCTCGGATTGAGCGCAGGATAGTCGCTAACCTCGCGCAATGCCAGGTCGCATACCTTTATAAAGATCTCCGGATATTTTCCCGGCTTCGAAAATTTTAATGCATTGCTTAACAGGTTTGAGAACAACTGTACTAACTGCAACCGGATGCCGGGTATAAACGGTAACCGCTCAGCATGAACGCGGGCTCCCTTCTCAACAATAGTCAACTCGAAATCGCTTTTTACTTCTGCTATAACTTCATTCAGGTCAACCATATCAAAGAACTCTTCACCCCGCGATAATTGCGAAAAGTTCAATACACCCTGTATAAGCGCCAGCATTCGCCTGGCAGAAGCGGTGATCTTGCCGAGATAAGATTTTGATTTCTCATCGATATCGTTGCCCAGATTGTTGCTCAGCAATTCCGTGAAGGTTGCTATTTTACGAAGAGGTTCCTGCAGATCGTGTGAAGCTATATAGGCAAATTGCTGCAGTTCAACATTCGACCGTTGCAGGTCGCGTGTACGTTCGCTGACTTTGATCTCAAGTCCTTCCAATGAAAGTTTTTGATCATGAATATCAGTGCAGGTGCCTACCCACTTGGCGATCTGGTTGCCGGCATTAACAATGGGTACGGCCCGTATAAAATGCCATCGAAACTCACCGGAGTGTTTTTTATACCGGGCTTCCCGCTCGAACGTTATACCACTGGTAACAGCTGCGTTCCACTGTGCTATAAACGCTTCCGCATCATTCGGATACAACAACGTCATCCATAAATGATCCAATTCATTCTTCAATCCGGTATAATCCTTCCATTGTTTGTTTACATACGTAACTTCACCTGTTGCACTCGCAGCAAATGCCATCTGTGGCAATGATTCCATAATGGAGCTCAGGTAATCGCGCGATTCTTCAATCTTCTTTCTGGCAATTACTTTATCCGTTACATCAATGGCAAGGATAATTACTTTCTTTACTGCGTTACCAACCTCGCGGAAAGGCTCGCATACAAAATCAATAAACAGTTTTTGTTCCCGGCCATTGCGAGTAAGCGTCACAGCATGTTCTCTTCCAACAAAGGGCACTCCGGTATTAAACACATAAGTAACAATAGGTTCGTATACATCCCGTATTCCATCCAATGCGTCCCAATACGACTTGCTGTTAAACTCTGCCCGTGTTTTACCGATGAGCTGAAGAAAAGCATCGTTCACAACTTCTGCCTCAACAGGATTATTCCGTACAATACAAATGCCAACAGGCGCCTGCATAATAAGCATACGAAAACTCATCTCGCGTTCCGTTAACTCCGTCTTGGCCAATACCGCCTCCGTTACGTCAATAGCGATATGATGTATACCGTAGATTCTTCCCTCCGAATCACGCAATGCCTTATATATATAATTGAAATAGAAATCCTGCGGTTGACCGTTTACAACCAACCGTGCTATATCTTCTTTTCCTTCATAGGTTTCACCGGTAGTATATACATGGTGAAGCCTTTCCAGAAAGGGTTGTTCTTTTAATTCCGGTATAGCTTCTTCGAAGGTTTTACCAATAACAGACGCATCCTTCCCCCAGAATTGCATCATTACATCATTCACATATTGAATCCGGAGCTCAGGGCCTATATATAGCCCCATGGCTACCATAGACGTTTCTGTGATCAACGTCCGAAACCGCTGTTCACTTTCGATGAGCATTCTTTGCGATTGCTTCTGCTCCGTTATATCCAACGCAGTGCCTATAAGCCGGGACGGTTTCTTGTCATCGTTGTAAAACACTTTCCCGTTCAAACGGATCCAATGTATACTTCCATCCGGATGAATGATGCGCAACTCATACATCAGCACTCCGGTTCGTTCGGCTGTTCTATGGGCCGCCAGGTATATAGGATGATCGTCCGGGTGAACGAAAGCTATATATTCATCGCGCGTACGCGGTCCTGAAATTCCAAAGATCTCGCTGAACCGTGCTGACGTAATCAACACTCCTGTCTCATACGTCAGGTCGAAAGTGCCCATGCCGGCCGACTCTATCGCCAACCGTGCACGCTCCTCTGCATCCTGTATCCGTTCGCGCGCTATTACCTGTTCTGTTACATCATAACCAACGGCAAATACACCGGTAACTTTTCCATGCGAATCAAAAATGGCTTTATAGGTAAAATTTACATATACCTTTTCCAGCACATCATGCTTCTTCAGATAGGCTACAACTTCTTTGCCTACATACGTAACTCCCGTAGAATAAACTTTCAGTAATTCTTTATAGGCAGGCTGCCACTCCATCTCCGGCATAGCCTCCAGTAACTTTTTTCCAATGATAGAAGCATCACGCCCCCAGAGATCAAGCGATATATCGTTGGCTATTTCAATAATGAGATCAGGCCCCGTTAGCAACGCGGTAGAGACAGGAGCTTCCTTCAGAAGATCTCTGAATCGCTGTTCCCTTTCCTCTATTTTACGAAGAGCATTTTCCATCGCATGTAGTTCGTCACGTAAGGCCAGGATATCCCGGCTTATAAAAAAATTATACCTGTACCTACCTGATAAACTCAAGCCGTGGAATTAATAATTGCTTCAGTTTAAGAAAGCTCGCTGGCTTTGTAAAGAAATCAATAGCACCCAGCTTTTTAGTCTGCTGCACATCGGAAGAGTTCGAAGAAGTGGAAAAGACAACAACCGGAATTTTGCTGAGTTCATCGTTACCCTTTACATGCTCCAGGAATTGAAAACCATTCATAGCGGGCATGTTCAGATCAAGAAAGATCAACTTCGGTACTACTTCTTTTGCCTTCAACTTATCCAGCCCCTCTATACCGTTCAAAGCTGTGACGCATGTGATCGTCTCATCCAACTCCTGAATAGCGGTTATTAGTATCTCCTGATCATCTACATCATCATCGATTATCAAAATAGTTTTAAGAGCAGGCATAGTGTGAAGTTAATATCTGCCCCTGTTGAAAACAAGACGAATATGGACGCAAAACGAGACATTGGTCACGTCATACAACCTTTCATGGAGCGGATTGGCTCATGTTCCCAAATCTCCATCACCAAGTATAAATCCTGTCGTATCCTTACGAAATACTTTTACCTGATCTGCATGTTTAACGTTGTAATAAGGAATTGCGTCAGGGTGAATCACTGAAAAGTACGTCATTCAACAATGCCTGCCTGCGATCGTTGCAATACTAGTCTTGACTGTTGGTTTCTAACTTTTGACAAATGAAAAGATATCTCGCACTTCTGTTCTATTTAATTATTACGATACCTGTACTGGCTCAGTCTTCAGCGGCTCCTCACCTTATAAAAAAAGAAGCGACCACACAACTTATCGTGAAGGGTAAACCTTTTCTGATACTGGGTGGAGAGTTACATAACTCCAGCACATCGGGAGCTGCCTATATGCGCCCGATCTGGAAAAACATGAAAGCAAAAAATCTCAACACCGTTATTGCTGCTGCTTATTGGGAACTGGTTGAACCGATGGAAGGTAAATTTGATTTCACGTTACTCGACAGCATGATTACCGGTGCGCGTAAAGAAGACTTGCACCTGGTTATACTTTGGTTTGGTTCATGGAAGAACGGCTATTCCATGTATGCTCCGGCCTGGGTGAAGAACAACACACAAAAATATCCGCGGGCCAAAGACGCGAAGGGCAATACGTTACAACATCTTTCTGCTTTCGGTGACGCAACAGCCACGGCAGACGCACGCGCCTTTCGTGCCATGATGCAACATATACGAAACATCGATGAAAAAGAGCAGACGGTTATTATGGTACAGGTACAAAATGAAGTGGGATTATTCAATACACCGCGCGACTATAGTGACGCTGCAAACAAGGCTTATCAATCGCCTATACCCAAAGATCTTGCCGACTATATCTCGGCAAACAAAGGAAAGCTGCAGCCTGAATTGGACAGTGTCTTAAAAATACGCGGGTATAAATTGAAAGGTACCTGGGAAGAAGTTTTCGGAAAAAGTATATTCGATGACAAGAACTGGAAAACACTTTCGCACCTGACGGAAGAATTATTCACCGTATACCATTACGCTAAATATATAGGTAAAATAGCTGCTGCCGGAAAAGAAGCATACCCGCTACCGATGTATGTAAACGCGTGGATAAAGCAACCGGGTGTGGGCGGTGCATGGCCGGGTAAATATCCCAGTGGCGGACCTACACCACACACACTGGATATATGGCGCGCTGCAGCACCGGCTATCGATCTTATTGTGCCGGATATATATGTACCCGATATACGCTATACCGTGCAGCAATACCACCGGCCCGGCAATGCATTTTTTATACCGGAGGTTCGCCCGGGAGAGCGCTCGGCACACGAAGCCTTCTGGGCCTTTGGACAGTATGATATATTTGGTTATGCACCCTTTGGTATTGATGATTATCCTGCTGCGTACGATCCTATAACACCAACCTACGCAACGCTGCAACAGGTAAAGGACCTGATCCTTCAGCACCAGGGTAAAGGTACCATGGCCGGTATACTGGTGGACACGGTGCAGCGCATACAACGCCTCAAGCTGGGAGGCTATACGATAAAAGCGGAGCTCGGCAGACAATCTAATTTTACCAATATACCCGGACTTCCACCACCGCCTCCTCCCTCTGTGGCCGGAGGAATTATTATACATACCGGTAAAGATGAATTTGTGGTGATCGGCAAAGATTACTTGCTCACATTTATACCCGAGCGCATAACAGACAAATCCTTGCGGCTGGATGTTGAGTCGATTGAGGAGGGACAATTTGTGAATGGAAAATGGCAAGTGATCAGAAGGCTGAATGGCGATGAAGGCACCGGTGGTGGTGACTATGGTTTTGGCTATGCACCTCCGCAGCCAGCGGCTACCTTGCGTTTTCAAAAGCAACCTGACGGTGGATATAGTATATTGAAATACAAAATATACAGCTATAAATAGCAGCTTGGCAGGTATGATAATTTACGGTAGCTATTCACTGAGAAACGCTATTGTTCATGAAGACCTATAGAAAGAAAAATTTTCCGGTGGAGATGATTCGCAGGTATCTGGAGCCCGGTCCGATTGTACTGGTAAGCTCGCATTGGAAAAATGAGAACAACATCATGACCATGGGATGGCACACGGTAATGGAATTTTCTCCTTCGCGTATAGGATGTTTCATCACCAGCGCTAATTATAGTTTCGAGCTGATTCGTAAAAGCAGGGAATGCGTTATCAACATTCCTACAGCTGATCTTGTAAACGAAGTGGTGGGTATCGGCAATTGCTCCGGCAGCGAAGTAGATAAATTTCAAAAGTTCAAGCTTACCGCTGAACCTGCTGATAAAGTAAAGGCCCCGCTCATTAAAGAATGTTACGCAAACTTTGAATGCAAAGTAACCGACACCAGCCTGCTTCGGAAATATAGTTTCTTCATTCTGGAAGTCGTAAAAGCGCATGTGCCGGGTTCTCCCAAATATCCCACAACACTTCACTACCGGGGCGATGGTGTTTTTATGATCTCGGGAAAATCAGTGAGTTACCGAAGGAAGTTCAAGCCTGAAAATTTATGATGGAGCATACATTCTCTCCACCTAAAAATATACTATATCTGCAAATCAATTTTCTCTCTTAATTCCTGCAATACCTGAACCTGGTGTTTATTGATCTTGACAACAGCTTCCTCAAATGAAAACCACTTGCCCCGATCCACTTCCGGGAACTCCCGAAATTTACCGGACTTTGCAGGCCATTCCATTGAAAATAGATTAGACTTTACAAGCGAAGGATCAACGTCATGCTGCAATGCGAAGATGCGGATAGTCTTACCGTTGCTCCCCTTCGCAGCTTTCAGTGCTATAAATTCGCCATCCACTTTTATACTGGTCTCCTCTTCAAATTCACGTTTGGCTGCCAGAAGAACATCTTCATTCTCATTCAACTCCCCTTTCGGTACAGACCAGGCACCTATATCTTTTTTACTCCAGAACGGTCCACCCGGATGCACCAGGAAAAATTCCGGCATTCCATTCGAATAACGGTAAAGCAATATACCAGCGGTTGTCTTAGCCATAACCCGACATACGTTTCTATCCTGACAAAAATAATCCTGCCAACAGGAATCAGGATATCTTTAGAATTTATTTTACAGATCAGCTCTATCCAAATTCTGCGTTATCCGGCCAAAACAGTAATTTCTGTAAAAAAATTTCCAGTGCCGTTAAACCTTTGATGTCGGCCGGTATCCAAGTGCCATAAAAATTTTAAACCCTATACGGTCATACTATCTTAATTACACCATTATGAAAACAACAAAATTATTCCTGGCAGCTTGTCTTTTGTCTATAGCAGTAGCCTGTAACGATGATGATGATAGTTCATCAGCCATGACATCGGAAGAAGCAGCGGATGTGATTGGCTCTTCGCTGGCGGTAAATTCATCAGGTCTCACCACGGTGGTAAATGCCTCTGTAGATGGAACTGACGCAGCGCTGGAATCAAGTGATGGCGGTCGCACGGCAGCATGTGGCTATACCAATCAACTTACGTTCGCTGCCACCAGTTTACCCGGTGCACTCATTACGTATGCATACGACTATAATTATAGCTATATATTAACGTGTGGAAATGATGTGCCGCAAAGTTTCGCAGCAACCGTTGCCTATAGCGGACAATTCGATGCACCACGCCTCGCATCTCAACACTCCGGCACCAGCGAGCTAACGGTTACGGCCCTGGATGACGAAGCAACCAGCTATATCATTAACGGTGGCTATAATCGTTCGGGATCATTCCAATCCAAGATCAGAAACAAAAACTCCAGTACCAGCACGGTTGATTTTTCAGTCAACGATCTTACGGTAGACAAAACCAGTCAAAAGATATTGAGCGGAAGTGCCTCAGTAACCATTACAGGTTCAGTAACAGGTAAAGGTTCATTTACCTATACAGCTACCATTGTATTTGAAGGAGACGGAACGGCTAAGGTTACGATCAACGGAACGGTATATATAGTGGACCTGACAACCGGTACGGCAGAAGCGGCATAGGTATATTTCAAATCAATTTATAGTATTAACAACGAAACGTATGTCATTAAGAAACATAACCCGATCCATTGCTTTGCTGGTATGCATGTCGTTTATCACAATAGGTGCATGGGCACAGGAAGAAGAGCGCACGCCTTTGACACCGGAAGAACGTGCCACCAAATGGACACAATGGATGAAGACTGAATTAAGTATCTCAGCCGAACAGGAGCCGAAGGTTCACGAGATCAACCTGAAGTATGCGCAACAAACCGAATCGGTTCGCGCACAAGGAGGAAGCCGGAGATCAAAATTCAAAGATGTCAAGTCGATTGACGATGCGAAGGACAAAGAACTGAAAGCTATATTAAGCCCGGAACAATTTGAGCAATACCAGGCAAAGAAACAGGATATGCGGAAGAAAGTTGTTAAAGCAGCGCGCGACCGGAAAGGGTAACACTTTTAGTAACTAATATATAGCAGACCGAAGAATATATACTATACTTCGGTCTGCCTCTTTTTACTTATTCTGTTAATGAATAATCAGTTTCTGAGTTTCCTTGAGACCTCCGGAAGTTATACTCACAAAGTAAACGCCACGTTCCAGCGCGTAACCTGAATCCAGGTTATACAGGTCTATTTCGAGATCTTCGTTGAGTGTTACATAATCACTAAAGATAGTTCTGCCGGATACGTGAGTAATCACCATATATATACCGGTTACCTGGTCGGCATTTACCCGCACCATCAGTTTGCCTGATAACTGCGATGGATTCGGATATACTACCATGGATGAACCTTTACTGTTTGTATTCTCAATTCGCACAACGTTCGAATGGCTATATCTTCCATCGAAGTCAGTTTGCTTCAGACGGTAATAGGATACACCGTATAACGGACGATAATCGGTTTGCTGATACGAAAGCACTGCCGCGCTATAGCCGGCCCCTTCCTCAAAACCGATCGAATCATAGTGAATACCATCTGCACTTCGCTCGATGGTAAAGTATGCATTATTGATCTCGGTATAGGTAACCCAGTTAAGCAATACAACATCGCCTTTCAATTTTGCATCAAAAGATTTCAGTGTTATCGGTAATACCTGGTTCTTGAAACCCAGTGCAAAATAAGTCGGACTTGCAAATGATGTAACTCCGGATGTAGCATACCCGGAAGGCGATGCAGGCGAATATACTCCTGCGCCACCCTCATCGGTCCACGGGCCGGAAGAAGCGGTAGCTCGTACAACGCGTGCATTACCGGGTACGGCAATCGGTTCGTCTGTTGGTGAATTTGTATTGAAGCTCAACTCCACCGTAGGCGAATTCATAGTACCCGACACCTGTGTGATCGCATAGTATCGTGCTGGCGAAAGTCCTTCGATGGAAGAAGGGTAACTTCCCGAAGGTGGAGAGTTAACCATTTCCACGCTTACAACGGGTGCGGTGGATGCTGCGGTTTGCTGAATCGTTACAGGACGATATATACTTCCCTTTCCGATCGGGAATATACGGCTTGCTCCGGCAGTGTTCGGATAACTGATCGCCAGTATACCATCAATGAATGAAGACGCGCTGCCGGATACTGATTGTGTGGCCGTGTTCGTAACGCGCACCATGTTACTGCCTGTAGCTACATTTCCGCTGGTAAGCGTAAGACTTCCCGCTACTACGATATCATTGTTTACCGTAAGCGATCCGCCATTCGAGCGGGTCAGGTTATTAAAGGTTGTGTTACCCGTTAATGTCTGCGAAGACGCGCCTGTAAAAGTTACCGAGCTTGTAGCCGGAGAAAATGTTCCCGAGTTATTCCAGTTCCCGGCTACTGCAACGGACCCGCTACCCGCATTGAAGATCGCGCTCAGTGTATTGGTAAAACTTCCGTTAATTGTTAATGCATTGGCATTCGCCTGATGCACGGCACCTATACCGCTGTTGGTATACGATCCACGCACCGTTGTAGCACCTGAACCTGCAGCATACACGGCATTATTTATGAGTGATCCTGATATAGTCACTGTACCAGAACCCGCAGTAAATGTACCTCCAGTATTATTCAGATTTCCGGTTACACGAATTGCACCGGAACTCGCGGTAAACGTAGCGCTGTTTGTGAGGCTGCCCCGCACTCCTATACTATCTGTGCTTGCCGTGAATGTTGCATTGGTGCTGTTTGTAAAATTTCCGGCAATGCGCAATCCACCGGTACCACTACCTGCAGTAAACGATGCGCTCGCTCCGGTGTTGGTAAAGTTTCTTCCTATTATTATAGTACCCGCACCGGTTACGAATGTGCCGCGGTTTGTAAAATCTCCGGTAGTACTTGCCAGTGTTATATCGCGGTTGCTCACGGCATTGGTAACGGTGCCTGCATCAACTGTTAAATTACCATTGATGGTAAGATCAACATTGGACAGTGTCTTTGTACCCGCACTGGTAAACGCTATATTGTTATAGGTTGATTGTGTCGGCAAAGTAACAGCACCATCGTATTCAACGGTACCGCCATTGGCTGCCGTGAAGCTTGTAAAATTACCAGTCGGGAAAGTCGAAGACTGTATTTGGATCGTACGCGCTCCGGCACCACTCGTTGTTACTGTCCCATAGTCGTGACCGGTAGTGGTTCCCAGGTGAAGTCTGCCACGCACTTCCAAGGTTGCCATACGTTTTGCGTTGGATGTAACCGTTACCGTATGTCCTTCGCTGATAATTACAAACGAACCTGCTGGTGGCCCTATATTTGTTCCGGGCGGATCTATATCCCAAACCGCTGCGTCCGATTCCCAGTTACCCGAAGCAATGCTTGTATAGGTTGTCGGGTTTACAAAAGCAGTAGCCTGCCCTGCAGTATAGTCACCGGTAAGATCCGTTATATTGGTAAAGGTAATAACGCGCGTTGTTGTATTCGGATTGCCTGCGGTAACACCAATGGTCCAGGCACCTCCGCTGAAGCGCGCATCACGGTAGTTACCCGGAGCCCCGGACTGATCCGCTGCCACGTAGGTATATTTATGCGTAAGCGCTGTTAGGTTGGCAATGGTATGGCTTACACTCCAGTAATAATTAATATAGGATGTACCGGAACCCGTAGCACTGGGATGCTTGCTGTTAACCGGCTTGATGGTGATGGTACCACCCGCTGTACCCGTAGATATAGTATAATCGGCCTGGGTATATTTCCCACTTACGCCAATCGGGAATATAAAACCGGCACTGGCCAGTGAACCTGAAAATGCTTTGGTAATACCACCATCCGAAAGCCGACCGGAAGTAATGATATACTTTGTAGTCGTTGCGTTGACAATCGATGTAAGACTGGTGTTGGACAGCACAAGCCCATATGTACCAATGGTAAGCGCACCATTGGTGAACGTTAGCGTTCCGGTAATTTCCTGGTTCGCACCGAACGCAGCACCCGCTGTATTATTCAGAATTACATCGCCAAATTTACCGGAGCCATTACCGGTAATAGTCTGCGCGGAAGTTCCCGCCAAAGTTATACTTCCGCCCGATGTACTGGTATGCGTTGAGGAGTTTGATACTGTACTTATAGCGGTAATGGTATTGGCACCACCGGCAAGTATACCACTCGATAACATGAGTATACCGTTTACCTGGAGATTCGTATTCGCCTGCAACGCAACTGATCCTCCTGGAAATGTATTGTTGATCACCAGGTTTCCGAAGTTGGTCAGGTTTCCGCTTGTACCGGTAATGGTTTGATTCGATGATGAACCATTCAGCGTGGTGGTCTGCGAAACAGATCCGGCCTGAAACCCTCCCACCGTAGTGCCGGTAGTACTGGTTGCATTCGCATTGACAAAGTTACCGGCTATAGATACATTGAGTGTATTGGCGTTAAATATATTTCCGCTGTTGATGGTAAGTGAACCGTAGAGTGTAAGCGGGTTATACTCCAGGCGCGCAGCGTTGGTTGTGCCGGTAACCGTTACGTTGTAAACCGGAATGATCGAGTTAATGTCCACCGTTTGTGACGTTGCACCAGTACCGATCTCGACCGTTCCACCGGTAACGGAATACGATGCAGGCTGCAGGTATAGATCTGCTATCGATGTACTGCCGGAGGTACGCACAATCTGCAACGTGCCACCTGACATGGTGAACGAACTTCCGGTATTGAGGATCTCGAATACACCGCGTGTTGTTACCGTTGCGTTGTCCCGTCCAACGGATACGATACTGGCCCCGGACTGATTATAGATCAATGCACCTTGCGAACTGGCAAATGATCTTCTGATCTGTGCCTTCACATTCAGTGTACCACCTGAAGCAGCAATAGTCGGTTGTCCTGTTGCTGCATATTCAATAGCATTGTCGTTGGCTGTCGTTCCTATATTAACCGTACCACTCAGTATCTCCAGTGTTCCTGCCAGCAGCAAATCATGACCATCACCTCCCGTTGTTTGCAGCGTGCCCCCATTGGCGGATAGCCTGGCCGTTGACGGAATAGAAAAATCTGCACTCGTAGCAATGGTAACCGTCTGTGCGCTGGACAACCGGAATGTACCGTAGTTCAATACCAATGGCAACGTTGCTCCGGATAGTGTGAAGGCTGAAGCATTTACATCGAGCACCGGTGTTTGTGATGTACCTTTGGACACCGTGAGTATATTAAAATCCGTTACCGATCCTGTTCCGGTAATCGAGGTATTGGCTGTACCGGTAAATATAGCATTGCACACATACGAAGCTGTGTTCGACAGATCAAGTGTACCGTTGTTTACAAGATTACCTTCAATAGTAAGTATATTGACTGCAGCCGATCCGTTGCTGGCAAGGTTAACAATAGCGCCTGCACTAATGGTTACGTTACCATCAACTTCAAGTGTCTGGGCGGTGCCGTTCATGAACTGAAGATTACCACTGGTTACAACAACATTACCGTTAACTGTAAGCGTGCGTGATGCTGCCGCATTGAGACGTGCTACACCGGTAGAGGATGCACCTTGCACCGTTATGTTTCCATAGATACGTTCGTCTTGGTTGGGCATTGCTATATATTGACCACTTGCCGGTTTAAGCACCAGGTTTTTATAGGAGATGAGTGGCAAACTCGTGGGTACACTGGAACCGGTCGGAATGGTAAAGTCTTGTGTACCGGTGGTATAGTATTCAACCGTTCCACCATTCGCACGTATAAAATTACCAAAGTCACCGGCAGGAAATTCCGCTGTGGCTGTTGCTGATGATATTCGTAACAAGCCACTGCCGGAGATCGGAACATTTTCCAAACGACCGAAATTGTGGCCGGTATATATACCTAGATCCAGCGTGCTTCCGGAGTTGATCTCAAGTCCACCCGAAGAGCGATTGTTGGAGGTAATCGTGATGGTATGATTGTACGTTACTCCGTCACCAATAAATACCTGGTCACCGTCACCGGGTATCGTAGTTGCATCCGGCCCCGTGTGACTTACGTTTGACCACGGTGTTGTTCCTGCCCCGGCATCATCCCAGTTACCGCTTCGCTTGCTATAGAATATTTTTACCGTACCGAACGATGCCGGTATACCTGCCGTAAAATCACCATCGATATAGCTTACGTTGGAGAATGAGATGATATTGGTTCCTTCATTTACAAAAGAAGTATTGTTAAGCACTGTCCAATTCGTAGGATTGTAACGTGCCGGCACATAATTCGCGTCATCGTTGGCCGGAGATACACTCGACTCCACGTATTGATAGTTATGTGACACACCGGTGGCACCTATACCGGTAAATCCTGAACTTACTACTTTCCAATACCACGTAAGGTTATTGGTATTTGCCGCGACTATAAACTGATGCCTGGAGTTAACCGGACGTGCCGTGATCGTTCCATATACACTGGGTGCAGTGGTAAGCTGTATAGTAGCCGGAGTATAATTACTGCCGACACCAAACGCAAACGTAAAGGCCGACAAGTTACCATACGTTTTCTGCACACCACGATCGGACTGATAGCCGGAAGTACGAATCATCTTTGTACTGCTGAATCCATTCCCGGTTGTGGTCAGCGCAGTTGCCGAGGTAGAAGTTAATGACAACCGATAGTGTGCTATATCAAATAAGCTATTGCTGGTTCCGGCCAGTGTCAGTATACCACTCACGGCAAGATCAGATGTAGCGGTTACTCCCGGTACACTTGCATTGTTCAGAATAAGATTACCAAATATACCCGTGCCATCGCCTGATACAGTTTGTGTGGTGCTTCCGGCAAGTGTAATGTTGCCGGTACCTGTGTGACTCGCTTCGTTATAGATGTTGCCGGTAACCTGTAAAGTCTTTCCGCCATCATTAAGGATACCCCCCAGCAACGTAAGCATTTGTGTAACCGTATAGGTTGTAGCAGAACCACTCAATGTTAATGTACCGGCCGCTTTATCTACGGTGAGATTATATAGTCCGGATGTGATGGTACCGTCATTCGAAAAAATCTGGTCGGCACTACCATTAAAGGTAGTCGTGTTCGCATTGGGTGTATATGTTCCGCCACTGTTGATTGCGAAGTCACCACCTATTGTAACATTCAATCCATTTGCATTGAACACTGGAGTGTTTGTACCGTTGATGGTAAAATCATTCAGCACAACCAGAGGCTGTGCTGTTGTAACCGTTCCGCCAACGCTACCGATACCGGCCAGTCGTACGGTGGTCGGTGTACCGCCCGTTCGTGTAATGTTGAAGTCCCAGAAGGGAGCGACAGTCGCTATATTAAAAAACGAAGCGGAACCGGAAAGTATAGCATTCACGGTTCCGCCAGTAACATTGTAGTTGGAGGTGTTACACCCGATGTGAATCCCTCCGTATACCGCATCTCCGGATGACGTTGACGCTTCCGGGTTGCTGACATTGATTGTCCCACCCGACATAATAAATACCTGCTCCGGAAACGGTAATGAAAATCGTGCATATCGCGAATCAGAAGCCGTTGTACCACTTGCATTAAATATACCGCCCGTCATGGTGAATGAGCCGCGATGTGTTGTAGCCGTTGTGGAAGGTCTGAACTTCTCGGTGGTAAATGTACCGCCCTCAATTATATACTGTCCTTCTTCGCGAATTACTGTTCCTTGTCCGCCTACGCTGGTAAAGCTACCGGCACTGATGCGTATCTTTCCATATACCACCAGCGCGGCACCGTTGGTATTCACCGTAGCACCATCAATCCACAACATGGGACTTTGTGTTGATGAGCCTATATCATAGTTGGAGGTACCCGATCCGTATACGCGCGGTATGTTGATGTTACTCCCCAGCTTCAGCGTTCCGTTGGATATCATGATCAATTGACCACTGGAGTATAAATTCAGGTTCGCTGTATTGGTGGAAGTAACCGAAAGTATATTGGTAGAGCTTAATCCTTTGTTAACCGTAAGGGTATAAAAATCGGTAACACCATTACAGGCCAGTATATTATCCGTTGCACCGGTAAAGGTAATGGTGGCCGCTCCGTTTGTAGAGGCGGTATATTGTGCCGAGTTACTGAAGTCTACAGTTCCATTGTTCGTCATGTTACTGTTCAGGGTAACCGTATGAATGGCATTAAATGCGCCTACCCCCAGCGTTGTGTTGGCACCAATCGTAACATTACCATTCACCGTAAGGTTAATAATGTTGGTGATTTGTGTACCCAGCAATACGGATAAATTACCGGTGCCCGTTGTGCGCGTAACGAGGTTGCCGTATATAGTAAAGCTGTAAGCGGATGCATTCGAAAATGCGATAGTATAATTACTCGCGGTCGAGTTGGTAAAAGTAAGGTTCGGATAATTGACAGAAACCGGTAATGTACCGCTGAAGTCATAAAACTCTACCGTTGCCCCCGATGCGTAGTTGGACAGAAAGCTATTGGTCGTGATGGTTGGAAAATAACCTGCTTTAATACGAAGTGTCCCCGACCCTGTAAGGGTGCTGATGGTACTCATCGTAAACGTAGACAGATTCAAAGTGCCCCCGTTGTGAATATTGATGGTGAGACCGGTAGTGGTTACGTTGGCCGCGAGTGTTACCGTAAATCCATTCAAAATGTGCACCACATCATTATTACCCGGTACAGCACTTCCTGTGAGAGTTACTCCGGACGGATCGGTTGTCCAGGTGGCCGCAACATTCCATTGGCCAGTACTGCCCCCGTTGGTATAGGTGTATAATGTTACTGCTTCTGCGCTTAGCGCAACCGTTGTAAAAAAGAACAGGACAAGAAAACGAATCGTAAAAGTCTTACGCATAGTAATTCAAGTATGATTTGGGTTGAAATCCATACTGGAACTCCTCTTGAAATCTGAAGGGGGGGTAGATTTTAATAAGAGATTCAAGCTGAGCCGCTTTATCCAATAACTATTCCACAGTAATTGCGCACAGACAAGCTTTTCCCGGCATTGTCTGAAAACAAATACAACAATTGCTTTTAGTCTGTGACTGTCAAATCGTTAAACGGATCGAGATGGGCTCTCGGAATGATCAAATCTAATGCTTTAACCCCGATTATCATAGGTTTCAACGCATTATAATACCTTTTATAGTGGTATAATTCCAATTAAGAGAACTCTCGATGCCTTTTTGGGATCAAACCTGCAGATACAACAAATGAAAAGGCCAGGTGTAGAAACCCGGCCTTTGTATGTCTCATTTCTGAATATATATAGTTAATCAAGCGATGTCCAGACAACACGGGTGTTGATCTCGTTTCCGTTCCGATCGAAATAGAAATTCCTGGTACTGTTGCCAGAAGCGAGGTTCAATATATACCCGCGGTTATAAATACTTTTGTAAAACCGGCCTCCCTCCTTCCATCCTTTATAACGATAGCCTTGCAGTGTACTTCGCAGTGCAGCCGGTATATCCCACGATTCAACCGCCTGATAATCTTTGGGTGCATAGTGTGATCGCGACTCTTCATTCGGTTGATCTTCCCGCAGGGAAGCACTGATGCGTGTGGAATCTGAAGTACGTTGCGCGTAGACCGTTGCCATGCTTACCACCAGCATGGCCAGGAGGAGTCCAATGAGTTTCTTCATAAAGAGAGGGGCTTTATGAAAATTATAATAAAACTATGCCCTGCACAAAAGGCATATAGAGCCCCCGGGATGAGGAGCTATGTGGACAGTATAGAATATCAACAACTCAATTCAGCAGGCATGGGTAATTTATAGCGGTATGCCTGGCCGGTAAATATATTTCATTCACACGCACGCTATAGTCTCAGGTCTTCAACAAGCCGCGCTATAAAAATTCCCATCACATCACGTACAGGCTCACGCAATGCATATACAAAATACCCACGGAGTCCTATACCATCGTGGTCAAATCTATAGATCTCATCAACCCAGAAATCCCGTGGGGCATATTGTTCCTGGCTTTGCAAACATACCAGAGTGTTGCCTACCAGCTCAAAGTTGTTATCATACCCACGGTCGTGCAAGTCATCCACAATAGCAGCAGCATAGGCCATGTCATCTACAATCGTATCGAGCAATCGGTCTGTACTTGAAGTATCCATACGCTTATATTTTACAACCTGAATAACATTACGAACTCACACTGAACCCGCAAAAAATCGTTCCCTGCAGCAACGGCAACTTCTGGCAATGAACATGACTACATCTGTCTCAAACCAGCACATCATGTAAAGGGTATATTTTATATAGACATTGGATGGCATAAATTTTACCCACTCCAGGAAATGAGCGTACAAAAGAAGCGTTGATTCACGCAGACACCTGAACCGGTGGAATGAAAAAGGTTTAAAGAAACACCCATTACTATCTTCAACGCAATGCATCAAGAAGTGGGGCAATCTCTTTAAACCTATAAATCGGCAAAAGCCAATTGATTTAAAAAACCATGGACAAGCGTTCCTGGCTATATCATTTTAATCAGTGTGCATGTCCACCTTCTTCCTCGCTATTTTTGATCTTCGACAGAATGGAATACGCACCTTTAACCACCACCTCTATATTAAGATCCAGGGTATCCGGCAATGTAACTTCCGTAAAACCTAACTCGCTGTTACCGATCTGAACTTCAACCATCTTATAGTGAGTTCCCTCTTCGTGTTCATGCGTATTTTCTGCAGGCTTTTCTCCGGTTTGCTTTTCTTCGTGGTGTTCGTGTTCCTCGCCTTCTACCGGTATAAATATATACTTCCTGCCCTGGTAATCAATAACGGCTTCGTTCGGCAATGCAGGAACTCTCGCGCCACCTGTCTCAACATTTGCTTTCAGGTACATACCCGGCAGCAATTCCTTGTCTTCTTTATCAATGTGACAATGAATACGAACGCTGCGATCGGCACCTATCTCACGACCAATCAAATATACTGTAGCCATGCGCTCTTCCGATTCATTGGCCAGGGTGAACCTAACCTTCTGTCCTATTCGTAATTTCAAAACGTCCTTTTCAAATACCGTTAACTCTGCATGCAGATGTTCTGTATCCACAATTTCAAAAAGCACATCCGATGGCGCTACAAACTTCCCGATGTTCACATTTACTTCGGTAACATAACCGCTGATCGGTGAGTATACATTTCCGGTGCTGGTAATATTTCCTTTTTCAACTTCACTCAGGTCTACATGAATCAGTTTCAGCTTTGCCATTAACCCGTTGCGTTTTGCAAGCCAGCTTTGATAGGTTGATTTAGCCTGCTGCAAAGTTTTCTGGGCATTCACATTTTCCTTTGCCAGTTCCTGTTGCCGTTCATAATCGGCCTTTGCAAATTCAAACTGGTTCATCGCTTCGAGGTAATCCTGTTGCAGCTGTATATATTCAGGATTTTCAATTACGGCTATCAACTGTCCTTTCTGTACGCGTGATCCCTGCAGCAGTGTAGTGCTTTTCAAAAAGCCACCCAGCGGCACCGATATACTCACGAGTTGCTGGGGCGGAACATCAAGCACACCGTTTACTTTAATGGTGCCGCTGATTTGCCGCGGTTCAATTTTACCAAGTGAAATACCAGCGGTTTTGATTTGTCCTTCCGTCAGTTCAACCGAATTGGTTTCTTCCTCGTGAGGATGCTCCTCTTCTGCCGCAGTTTCTTCCTTGCTGTTACAAGCGAAAAGGATTGACACCATTACCATCGGTATCCCTATATATTTAATAAAATTCATATTTCGTTTTAAAATAAAGTGATTCATATAGTACATCGCTATAGCGCCCCTTACCTGGTACCCGCCAGAAATTCAAGCGTTACCACGGATTGATTAAGCGCGTTAATAGCCCGCAGATAATTTTCCTGTAGCTGCATGGCATTGCGAACGGCCAGCCAGTATTCCGTATACCCGATCTCACCGTTCCGAAAAGCTATCGTTGCCTGCTTCAGGATCAGCTCAGCATTAACCACAGCGGATGTCTTATAGTAATTTACGGTGTTCCGGTTCTTTGTATACTGCTGCACAGCCTGCTGCCATTGTGCCTGGGTGCGTGTTTGCAAGTGTTCATATTCTGCCTGCACTTTCTTCTGCTGCATGGAAGCGGCTTTAACTTTGGCTGCCTGTGGACCAAACCACAACGGTATGGCCAGACCGACTTCAAAGCCCTGAAAGCGATCGCTCTTCGTAGCAAGCTCGCCACTCGCGTTTACCGGCGTACCAATAAGCGTTTGATTGAAGTAACCTACCGTGATATCCGGAAGAAAGCGGGCGCTGGCAACTTTACGCTCGCGCGTTGTTACTTCGGTCTGTTGTTTAAAGTATACCAGCTCAGGGTTTGACTGAACTGATGCACTGTCCATTGGCGATTCCCATGTACGCTCCGTCAGACTACGCTGTCCTATTTGTACCGGCTGTTCGCTGTTGATAAGTACCTGCAATTGTTCCTGGTATATCAGGATATCTGCCTGTACCTGTGCCTGCAGATTCAGTATCTCACGGTGTTGTGTCTCGGCTGTCGTTTTCTCCAGCAGACGTGCTTCACCGGTGCGATAACGCAGGTCTGCGGCTTTTACGAATGCAGTATATATACTGTCCTGTCGTTTCAAAAGCGCTTCGCATGCTGCTAAATACTGGAGTTCGTGATACACCTGCTTTACCTGGTATACCAAATCGTTTTCGGTTACAGCCTTACGCAGTTCACTTCCTTTTACCAGGGAGCGGTGTAGTGCCTGTTGCGTTGTAAAAACAGTCGGGAAGGGTATACTTTGCGAAACGGTTATATTGTTGTCGTCTTTGGTGTAGCTGTTATATTGGCCACGCATGTAAACCACACTGGTTTTGCCGACATCCAGGGCTGTACGCTTTAACTGCTGTTGGTATTCAACATCCCACATGGCGGCTTCGATACTTTTATTCTTCTGTAGCGCTTGCTGAATAGCTTCATCCAGTGTAACCGTTACACTTTGTGCCTGCATAGTATACCACGAACACAGCAATATCAATAGAACTTTCGATTTCATCTGATATATAGTTGATTTCGGCTGATAGTCTTTTTTCATAATGGCGGAGGGATATACCTTATATTGTCTCATTTTCGTTCGGTTTGCGCCAGTGCATATTTTCAAAGTATATATACAGGCATGGCAACACGATCAGCGTAAGCAAGGTAGAGGTAATTAGTCCACCGATCACTACCGTAGCCAGCGGCTTTTGTACTTCCGCTCCGGCACTGGTTGTTAACGCCATGGGTAAAAAACCGAGCGAAGCCACAGCAGCTGTCATCAGTACCGGTCGCAAACGCACGGCTGTTCCTTTCATTACTATTTCATGGAGATCGGTATAGCCTTCCTTTTTCAACCGGTTAAACTCGGCCAGCAATACTATACCGTTGAGCACCGCTACACCGAACAACGCAATGAAGCCGACTCCGGCAGATATACTAAATGGCATCGAGCGCAAAAGCAACGCGAATACGCCACCAATAGCCGCCATAGGTATAGCCGTAAAGATGAGCAGGGATTGCTTAACAGAATTGAACGTAAGAAACAACAAGATAAAGATCAGCATCAATGCCGCTGGTACAGCAACTGACAACCTAGCCTGTGCCTGCTGTAAATTTTCAAACTGGCCACCATACGTTGTGTAGTAGCCCGGCGGTAAATCTACCTGCTGCCCTATCTTCTGCTGAATCTCCTTTACCACCCCGGCTACATCACGGCCACGTACATTGAAGCCTACTATAATTCTGCGCTTGGCATCTTCGCGTTGGATCTGGTTCGGACCAATCTTGAATTCAACCTCTGCCAGTTGACTGAGTTGTAGTTGATTTCCTGTAGGTGTTGTAATAAACAGGTTTCGTACATCTTCTATTTGCTGACGATGTTCGGTATTCAATCGTACCACAAGATCAAAACGCTTTTCGCCTTCGTATACCAGTCCTGCAGATTGTCCTGCAAAGGCAGTATTGATCGCCTGGTTAACCGTAGCTACAGATATACCATACTTGGCAATTTCATCGCGGTTAATTTTAACAACGATCTGCGGGAGTCCTGTTACTTCCTCTACATATAGGTCGCGCGCACCTTCTACCGCGCGAACAACTTTGGCAACCTGCTGCGACAAATCCGTAAGTGTCTCAAGATCTTCACCGAAAATCTTTACGGCTACATCCTGTCGCACGCCCGTCATCAGTTCGTTGAAACGCATTTGTATAGGTTGCTGAAATCCGAATGTAACACCGGGTACAACTTCCAATGCTTCGCCCATTTTTTCTGCGAGGTCTTCACGGTTGTGTGCTTTCTTCCACTCGCTTTTTGGTTTCAGAATAACCATCAGGTCGCACGCTTCAATCGGCATCGGATCGGTTGGTATCTCAGACGAACCTATTTTGGCTACAACCTCTTCTACTTCATCTGGGAAGCCACGCAGTATAACTTCAGATGCTTTCTGTGCGGCATCTACGGTATAGGACAGACTGCTGCCGGTGAGTACACGCGTCTCCACAGCAAAATCTCCTTCTTCCAGGGTCGGTAAAAACTCTCCGCCCATCTTTAAAAACAATACCAGACTTGCTATAAAAATTACTACAGACGTTATCACAACCCAGGCCCTATAGCGTAATGACTGACGAAGCGCGGGAGTATAGATCCTGTGAAAGAAGTCCATCATACGATCGGACAAATTCCGTTCGTGCCGCGGACGTTTGCTCAGAAAGAGTGCAGACATCATCGGTATATAGGTTACCGAAAGTATAAATGCTCCGAGTATAGCAAATGCCACCGTCTGTGCCATCGGTTTAAACATTTTACCTTCTACACCCACCAGTGCAAGAATAGGCAGGTATACTATAAGAATGATAATCTCTCCAAACGCAGCCGAAGTTCTGATCTTCGTAGCAGAAGTATATACTTCGTCATCCATTTCAGACTGTGTCAGTATCCGGGTAATAGAGCGCAGGCCAAGGTGGTGCATGGTTGCCTCTACGATAATTACGGCACCGTCTACAATCAGGCCGAAATCAATGGCACCGAGGCTCATTAAATTTCCGGATACACCAAAGGTATACATGAGTCCCACAGCAAAGAGCATCGCCAGTGGAATAACTGAAGCCACAATAAGCCCGGCACGCAGATTACCCAGGAAAAGAACAAGTACTACAATAACGATCAGTGCACCTTCAATCAGGTTCTTCTCTACTGTTCCAATTGTTCTGCCTACCAGTTCGCTGCGATCGAGAAATGCATCGATCTCAAGTCCTTCGGGTAATGTCTTTTCAATTTGTTGTATCCGCGTCTTTACGCGATTTACCACGGCATTGGAATTTTCGCCTTTCAGCATCAACACAATGGCGCCCACTACTTCGCCTTCGTGATTATAGGTCATGGCACCAAAGCGATTGGCGTGTCCAAAACGAACCACGGCTACATCGCGAATGAGCACGGGCATACCGCTGCTAGTATTTTTTATAACAATCTTCCCTATATCTTCTTCCGAGCTGATGAGGCCTTCGCTGCGAATAAAATACGCATTGGGTTTCTTGTCGATATAGGCCCCACCGGTGTTGGCGTTGTTTTGTTCAAGCGCGGTAAATATCTCCTGTATACTCAGGTTGTAACTGCGAAGTTTATCCGGATCGATGGCAATCTCGTATTGTTTCAGAAACCCGCCAAAGCTTGCAACGTCAGCAACGCCTGCCGTGCCCAGCAGTTGTCTTCGCACAATCCAGTCCTGCACACTGCGCAGTTCCATCGGGGTATATTTCGATTCATATCCTTCCTTCGGCCGAACTATATACTGGTATATTTCGCCCAGCCCCGTGGTTACCGGGGCCAGCTCGGGTTGTCCTATACCTGCCGGTATCTGGCTTGTAGCAGACACCATGCGTTCATTTACCTGTTGTCGCGCCCAGTATATATCTACATTGTCCTGAAACACAATGGTAACAACCGAAAGACCGAAGCGTGAAAAGCTTCGAATCTCGTGTATACCCGGTATAGTTGCCATGGTCTGTTCTACCGGGAATGTAACAAGCCGCTCGATGTCAAGTGCCGACTGCGATGGAGCTGTTGTTATGATCTGCACCTGATTATTGGTAATATCCGGTACGGCATCGATCGGCAATTTCATCAGTGAATATCCACCCCACACAATCAACCCGAAAACAAACAAACCAACTACGAGCTTATTGTGGATGGAATAATGAATGATCCTGTCTAACATAAACTAAAATATGATAGGTATTGGACAGACGCATCACACGGCAGGTATAGCTATAAACACTATACATCTGCGCATCGTCCTGCGCTGCCAGAATTAATAATAGAAATAAAGTTGAAATGAGTGACGAAACGCCACGTAATAGGAATCAGGCTAACCTGGGTGGCTGCCAGATAGCATGTGTACCGGTAAGCAATGCTCTTTGCTGATACGGAACCAGCAACCCGGTATAGTGCGATACATGCACAGGTATAATAATCGTGGAAGTAGTGAGTTGAACAAAGGCAGCACAGCAGGAACAAATGCAAAGCGGAGAACAATGATCCTGGTCATCGCTGTCTTGAGTATGCTGATCGGCCAGGGAAGTCTGCGTAGCAACGGGAACCGGTTCATCAACACAAGCGTTTCGGTCCATGCAGGGATAGCATGCCAGCACCAGCGTATATATAGCCAATATGATTGCAGTAAACCTCACGCCTCAAAGATAACGTATGAACACGTGCAATAGGATTGCAACTGGCGAAAAAAATGTAATAACTCCCGGCTCAAAGTCGATTCTTGTCCGCACAATGCGTAGCCGCCTTTTCAAGCACCTTCAGTATATCTTCCAATCGCATCGGTTTGCTCACGTAATCGTCCATACCGATATCGATGCATTGCTCCTTATCGCCTTGCATGGTATTAGCAGTCATGGCAATGATAAACGAATCGCATTGACGCTCCTGTCGGAGAATCCGTGTTGCTTCAAGACCATCCATCTCCGGCATCTGCACGTCCATCAGGATCACATCATAGCCTGTAGCGCGCATCGCATCCAACACTTCTACTCCATTGCTTACAACTTTCGGAGTATAACCAAGTTTATTCAATATGCGCACCGCTAACTTTTGATTTACCATGTTATCATCTGCAACCAGAATCGTGAGCGGATTTGTTTTCGCAAAATCTTCCGAGAGTTGCTGTGTAGCTTGTACAACGCGTGCCTGTACTTTACGCTCGTGCCGCAGTGCCTGAAATACTACTTCATGCAATTGCTTCTGATGCACGGGCTTGGTAAGTATATAAAAGAATAACTCCGACAGCTCATCTGTCTTATCAGTACCCAACGAGGAAAGTAACAATACCGGCAGTTCAGGATATTGCTTCTTTACAATCTTTGTAAATGCAACGCCATCCATCACAGGCATGTGATAATCTGTAATCATCAGATCGATACGGGTATGCATCTGTATAGCCTCCAACGCTTTTGAAGCAGAAGCAGCTACGATCGGCACAAGCTTCCATTGTTCAAGCTGCGCCTTCAGAATCATGCGGTTCGTTTCGTTGTCGTCTACAACCAGTACTTGCTTGCCGATGCAATCATTGGGATTCAGGTATACATATTTCTGGAAGGCTTCATCAGCCGAGGTTGTCATAATCGAGAACGTGAACACAGAACCAACGGAGGGTTTACTGGAAAGTGAAATATTGCCACCCATCAGTTGTACCAGCTTTTCGCAGATCGCCAGACCGAGACCGGTGCCTCCATATTTACGCGTAGTAGACGAATCTACCTGTGCAAACGACTTGAAAAGAAGATGCTGTTTATCTTCCGGTATACCAATGCCTGTATCACGAACCGAGAATCGCAGGCAAAGCGCATCGCCTTGCGCCGGTATATCTTTCGCTATACCTATATTCACAAAAATCTCTCCTTCCGTAGTGAATTTTATAGCGTTTGATACAAGGTTCATCAACACCTGTCTCAACCGTACGCTGTCGCCTATAATTTTATTCGGCACGTTGGGTTCTATCTGGTATATCAGGTCCAGGCCGATCTTGGCTGCCTTTCCGGCAAATACATCGAGTACGCTTTCCACGCACGAGCGCAGGTCAAATGATATATGCTCAAGTTCCATTTTACCGGACTCGATCTTGGAGAAGTCAAGTATATCATTGATCACCGTGAGCAAATTATCACCACAGCTTCGAATGGTTTCAGTATATTCAAACTGTTCAGCCGTAAGCGATGTCTCCGCGAGTAATGAAGCCATACCGATAACACCATTCATCGGTGTCCGGATCTCATGACTCATCGTTGCCAGAAATATACTCTTCGCTTTATTCGCCCGCTCTGCTTCCTTGCGCGCTTCTTCGGCCTCTGCCGTTTGCCGCGTAAGCTCTTCGTTTATCTCCTGGAGAAACTGGGCCTGTGCCTCAAGCTGATCCTTTTGTCCTACTACTTCAGCTGTCCGCTCGGCCACAATGTTTTCGAGTATATTTCGCTGCCGCTTTACGCGATTGATACGAACACGATAAAAGGTAAATGCACTGCCCACAACCAGCAGCCCTACCGTTGCGCGAAACCACCACGTTAACCAGAATGGCGGTGTAATAACAATATGAATGGCTGTACCTTCTTCATTCCAAACACCATCGTTGTTTGACGCTTTTACTTCGAAGGTATATTCACCCGGATCAAGATTGGTATAGGTTGCAAAATGTTTGTTGCCAACATAGTTCCAGTTCTTATCAAAACCCACCAGGCGATATGCGTATTGATTGTTATCCGGAGCCGTAAAATTCAACGCGGCAAATTCGAATGAAAAAACAGATTGATCGTATGACAGCACGATGTTTTGCGTTTCACCAATATGAGCCGTTAATATAGGATTGTCGCGATGCGAAACCGATTTGTTAAAAAGCTGAAAGTCTGTAATGGCTACCGGTGGTATAATGGGGTTGTCCATAATACTGTCGGGATGAAACACATTAAATCCATTGTTACCTCCGAAATACAAGAGACCGTCTCTTGTTTTCATGGAACTGTTAAACCCGAATGAATTTCCCTGCAATCCATCGGTTACAGTATAATTTCTGAATGTGTTGCTAACCGGATCAAACCTGCTCAGTCCTTTGTTAGAGGCTATCCATAGATTACCACGGTCATCTTCTTCTATACTCATGGTGGCGTTGCTGGGCAACCCATCTTTCAACTGGTATACCTGGAAACGTTTTGTATTTCGGTCGAAGCGATTTAAGCCGCTTGTGGTACATATCCAAATGTTGCCTTTACTATCTTCAAATATATCCTGTATAGTGTTGTTGCTGATGCTCTGCGGATCGTGTGCATCGTGCGAGTAATGTGTAAAGCTGTTTGTGGCCGGATCATAGCAATCAATGCCGCTCAGCTCAGTGCCAATCCATACTATATTTCTACTGTCCTGGAAGGTGAGAAACACACGGTTGCTGCTGAGTCCGTTGGACACACCTTCGCGATGAAAGTAACGAGTTACTTTACGGGTATTGCGATCGATTTTGTTGACCCCCCCTGCAAATAACGAAACCCATATATTATTCTCGTGATCGCTGATAACACCGAAGACTTCGTTTACCAACAGACTCGAGGAATCGCCTGGTATATTTTTGTAGTGCGTAAATTGTTGTTTGGTCCTGTCGAAGAAATTAAGACCATCCGCCCACGTACCAGCCCATATATTCTCGTCTTTATCCTGCGCGATACAAGTAGCGTAATTACCACTGAGACTATTCTTGCCCTCCTCTTTCATATAGTGCAGGAATGTTCGCTTTACCGGATCAAGAACATTTATACCGGCACCATCCGTAGCAATCCATATATATCCGTCTCTATCTTCCACAAAGCCGCGCACGTCATTGTCACCCAGACTTTGCGGGTCACTCGCATCGTGCGCGTAGTGTATAAATTTCTTTTGGTTCCAGTCCAGAAAACTTAAACCCGCGCTGGCGGTACCAACCCACATGTTCTTCGAACGATCGCGGTATAGTACGTGAATGGAATTCTGAATCAAACCGCTTGCATCATTGCTGTTGCTGCCATAAGTATTGATCCGGCCGGATTGCTTATCCAAGATACACAGACCACCATTCTCGGTTCCGATCCAGATACGCCCTTCGGCATCCTGGCTTATAACCATCGCCTCATTATTACTCAGACTATATTTGTTACCGGGTTCATGCCGGTAATGCGTGAAGGTACCCGTCTTGCGATCGAATAAATTTACACCATCGCCTTTTGTCGCGATCCAGAGATCACCTTCACGATCCAGGAACAAATCGCGAACGAATTCACCACTCAGCGATTCATTTACAGAAGAATTCAGCTGATAGTGTGTAAATATACCCTTTGAGACATCCAGTTTCTCGAGTCCTTTCGCGGTGCCGATCCACATATAGCCTTCGTTGTCTTCCTGCATTGTAAGGATCTCGTTGGACACAAGACTTGCAGGGTTATTTCTATCGTGTATATACCGGATTGTGCCCGTTCGTTTCTTATCGATCCTGCATATACCCAGGTTCGTACCAATCCACAGGTTTCCGGCACGATCTTCATATATATCTTCTACATTGTTACCGGGAATATTATAAGGAGATCGTCCTGCCTTGAATTGCTGAAATGAATCTGTTACCCGATCGTAGCGGCTGAGGCCATCGTATGTAGCGATCCAGATATAGCCTTCATGGTCTTCGAGTATATCGGTTATCCAGTTACCGTTGATGCTGGTAGAATCGCCCACCGTATTTTTATAGATAACAAGTTTGTTACCATCGTATTTAACGAGCCCGTCAAACGTACCAAACCACATAAAGCCACGCTTGTCCTGCAGGATGCAACGTATGTGGTTATCTTCGAGCTTGATGGTTTTGAATTTGAAGGCACGTTGTGCTTGTACGTTGCAGAACAGAAATAAAATCAGGATTGTGATTACACAAGATATACTGCGAAGCGCCATACGTTTATTTAAATGATCTGCTACGTTGCCGGATATGAGTAGCCTGTCTTGATCGGAAATGCGTATGCTTTGAAAATGCAAGAGCAGGCATACATCAGTTCCAATGCTAATTTTTAACAAGATCGGCAATCGCTGAAAGCCGCACATCAGGAAAAGACTGAATTACGCCTCAGGTATATCCTATAAACTGATTGGGTTGCCTGAATCTTTGTTACAACAGGAGTCTATTTCTTTTTTATTTATTCGTTTAAACCTTTGGATAAAAGTATTGTCCAACGGACCTGAAATGAATCTTTCATCATATGTATTCGAAAAATCAAGCTCTGTTTATATTGGTGTTGATCGTTGTATTGCTCAATGCGATTGTGTTATCCGCTTCGGTTGTACAATTGCCTGGCGCTCCGGTGTTCTATCGGTTTCCATACGCGAAGGTTGGTCTCACGGAAGAACAGGCAGCTGCGCACCTCGTCAGCAGGTTTACCTATGGAGCAACACCCGGAATGATTGACAACGTGATGGCTACCGGCCTGGAGAACTGGTTCGAAAAGCAATTAGCTGCAAATACAACAGACGCACCTCTCGATGAACGTCTGCGCGACTATGATGCGCTAACCCTGAGCAACGCTGAAGTTGTAAATACATATTACAAGAATGCACAAATATTGCGCATGGCTGTTGCCGATGGTGTGATTGATCGTGATTCTGCAAAAGTAAATATAGCAGGCTACCGTGAACAGCTACGGCAATATGCCCGGGATAAAAACATCAGGTCTGAACGCGAACTCACGCGGCAATTCATCAATCAAAAAATACTTCGCGCTGTCTATAGTGAAAATCAGTTACAGGAAGTACTCACGGAATTCTGGTTCAATCATTTTAATGTATCCTTCACAAAACGAATATGCAGCCAGTTTATTCCGGCTTACGAGCGGGATGTGATCCGGCCTCGGGCATTGGGTAAATTCCAAGACCTGCTGATTGCCACTGCCAAATCTCCGGCTATGTTATTATACCTCGATAACTTCAGCAGCGTAGGTGCTATGGATAGTACAAATAAGAAACGTGTCTCATCCAAAAAACGCATGCGTGGACTCAATGAAAATTATGCACGCGAAGTCATGGAGCTACATACCCTGGGTGTTGACGGAGGTTATACACAGAACGATGTTACCGAAGCTGCACGTATTCTTACCGGTTGGACTATATATCCTATGGGGAAAGAGAATTTTGGAAACGGCTACAGAAAGTTATTGGACAATGCCGGTGAAGAAAAACTGACAGCCCGTGGTTATATACACGATGGTGATTTCTTGTTCACCCCCAATCGCCATGATACCGGTGAGAAAAAAGTATTAGGTATAGCTTTCAAAGCAGGAGGTGGCTATGATGAAGGTATACAACTGCTGCAAATGCTCGCGGCACATCCCTCTACGGCAAAATTCATTGCTGCAAAAATTGCCACACGTTTTGTAAGCGACAATCCCCCGGCAAGTCTCATCGATGCTATGGCGAAAACTTTCCGGGATACGGATGGAGATATAAAAAAGGTATTGATCACCATGACTACTTCCGTTGAGTTCTGGGATGTATCTGCTATACGCACCAAAACCAAATCACCCTTTGAACTCGCCATAAGCAGTATACGTGCGCTACAGGCAGATATACGAAATCCTTATCCGGTATATACCTGGTTAACACGCATGGGACAACCGGTATATTTCTACCAGGCGCCTACGGGTTTCCCGGATAAAGGTCAACACTGGATCAACACAGGTTCATTGCTGAACCGCATGAACTTTGGACTTGCCCTGGCAGATAAACGTATACCGGGTATAAAATTTAATCTCCTCGGCCTGAACAACAATCACGAACCGGAGAGTGCCGAAGATGCATTGGCAACCTATAGCAAATTGTTGATGCCCGGCCGCAATCTGGATAAAACCATTCAGCAACTTACACCGCTTCTGAATGCACCGGACCTTCAACAGAAAGTAGATGAAGCCGCTGGTAAAGCTGCACAATCAACTGCTGCAACGGACTCCCTGCACGAAGAAATCACGTCTGACCAACCGTTGGCCAAGTCTGACCAAACCGATGTATACAGGCTTTCACAAATAGTTGGCATTTTGCTGGGCTCCCCTGAATTTCAAAGAAGATAATATGCTATAACTATAGAGATGATGATAACACGAAGAGGATTTATAAAAGCAGGCGGACTTACTTTACTGGGTGCAGGACTTGGCGGTGTGCCAACCTTTATAGCAAGGGCTGCCGGAAGCGATAAAATAATAGCCCCCTATAAACGGAACAAAATACTGGTATGCATTTTTCAGCGTGGCGCCATGGATGGGCTAATGGCCGTAACGCCTTTTACAGATATATACCTAAAGGCAGCGCGGCCAACATTATCTATGTCAGCAGTAAAAAATAACGGTATCGAACCGTTAATCGATCTCGATGGACGTTTTGGACTACATCCTTCCCTGCGCGCGTTCGAGTCGCTATATCGCGACAATCGCATGGCTATTGTCCACGGTATGGGATCACCCAATACAACACGTTCACACTTCGATGCGCAAGACTATATGGAGTCGGGCACACCGTTTAATAAAAATACATCGAGTGGCTGGCTTAACCGCGCTATAGGACTCACAGGACATGACGCTTCGCCCTTCCAGGCTGTAAGTATAACTTCATCGATGCCGCGTGTGCTATACGGTGAGCACGGTGCGCTGGCCATAAAAGATCTGAAAGATTTTACAGTACAATTGAAAGGTAACCCGGCAGCTGCAACTACCGCAGCCCGCAGTTTTGAAGAGCTGTATGATCAGACATCGTCAGCATTGCTGAAAGAGACCAGTAAAGAAAGCTTCGATGCTGTTAAAATATTGCAGAAGGCCGATGTGCAGAAATATACTCCTGCCAACAACGTGCAGTATCCTGCCAGTGAACTTGGAAATGCACTGAAGCAAATCGCACAGCTTATCAAAATGGATGTAGGACTGGAAGTCGCATTCGCTGAGTCAGGCGGATGGGACACACACTTCGCGCAAGGTACGCACAACGGTACGTTTGCACGCCAGGCAAGAGATCTGAGCAATAGCATCGCTGCCTTCTGGAATGACGTGGAAGTATATCATGATGATGTAACGGTGATGACCATGACGGAATTCGGAAGAACTGTAAAACAAAATGGGACCGGTGGAACCGATCACGGTCGCGCTTCGTGTTCATTTATCATCGGCAATAATGTACAAGGGGGAAAAGTATATGGCACCGTAAATCCACTTGCCACGGAGAACCTGGAAGACGGTCGCGATCTTGCTGTTACTACCGATTTCCGAAGTGTGTTCAGCGAAGTAGCCGCCACGCACCTGCGAATTACAAACAAGCGCGAATTGTTTCCCGAATGGAATGGTCCAATCACCGGAATCATGCGTCCGTAAGGCGGATTTCGCTTATTTTACTATATAATCCCCATTTTAGCCTGCAAAAAACAAACACCATCCTCACATCCCCAATTGTTTGAATTTTGCAAGTTTTCGTTTGAAGGTTATAAGTTTCGTGGTTAGCAACGTTGCTACCTTTGACTGACAGAAAATCTGTTTTCTTAATTGGAAAATTGGAAGATTAGAAGATTGAAAAATCAGGACTCCTAACTTCAACAATCACGGTGCTAACAGGAACACCCGATCTTTCGATATTCCAATCTTGCAATTTTTCAATTTTTAAATTCAGCATCATGCCAAAGATTGAGACACTCGAAGACTTTTATAAACAAAAATTCAACTGGCTTCCGGAGAATCTTAAAAAAGATATAGGGCATTTTAATGTGTTCCGATTGGAAGATTGTATGGGGCCTGGTAAACAGCCTGCTCCGTATAGCCGGAGAGAATTTTACAAGATCACGTTGATGCGCGGTAATCATCTATACCACTATGCTGATAAAAGTGTTGAAGTGTCGGGGACTACATTGATGTTTTTTAGCAGTAATGTTCCCTATACTTTTGAACAACGGTCGGATGATTCAACGGGATACTTTTGCATTTTCAAGGAATCGTTCTTTACGGAGCGACTGCGCGGAAGTATACGTGATCTGCCGATGTTTGTGCCCGGTAACAAACCCAGTTACTCGCTGAACAAATCGCAGGACAAGTATATCAGCAGTGTCTTCGATAAAATGCTGAATGAGATTGGATCAGACTATATCTATAAATATGATCTCATCACAAACTATATTATGGAGATGATCCATTATGCATTGAAAGTGCAGCCTACGGAGACACTCTATCAGCATACCGATGCAAACGCGCGTATCACGGCTGTGTTCACAGAATTGCTGGAACGCCAGTTTCCGATTGATTCACCTTCGCAGCGATTCACTTTGCGATCAGCAAGTGACTTTGCAGAGAAGTTATCGGTACACGTTAATCATTTGAACCGCGCTATACGCCTCACAACCGGCAAGACTACTACCGATCACATAGCTGAACGTTTAACGAGTGAAGCTAAAGCGCTGTTAAAGCATACTGACTGGAATATATCCGAGATCAGTTATTGTCTCGGGTTTGAAGAGCCGGCTCACTTCAATCACTTCTTCAAAAAGCAGACCACCGTTACACCTTCCGCTTTCAGGAACTAATTTCTAACCATGAAGCCATGGAACAGGTGATGCACAATGAAGGGCAGGTGCGATGATTATTCTGAGCACGATAAGTAATCTGTATTGTATAGTACATATATCCAGGCAGGTGTCGGGTGGATCGGTTTATATGTTCGACAAACATTTACTTCCTGAGAATACGTTACGACACATCCGGTACAACCGCCTGTTCAACACCATGAGTAATACACTCTACGCGCTGAATGACGTACAGGATAAAGAAATAGCAAGTATCCTTCAAAAACTGCATGGCGAAAAAAATTCGGGCTACCGCTTTTCAAACGATCTGCAGAAAACATACCTGCTGGAGCTTATTCATTTCATTACAAAAATTCATCTAAAGATCTTTCCAGGTGTTCACACTTCATTGAACTGACACTTTTAAAGTTGCTGGCATTGTTTTTTTGCATTGATCTTCTTCAATTCCAATAAATAATTACTCATGCCAGCAACAAATACTTCATTCACCGGTAATCCGATCATCCGGCATACGTTCACGGCAGATCCAACTGTACTCGTGCATAACGAGACTGTATATTTATATACGGGTCATGATGAAGCGCCTCCGGGCACACATCAATATATAATGAACAAGTGGTTGTGTTTCTCCTCGCAGAACCTGCGAGACTGGAGTGAACACCCGGTAAATCTGAAAGCCACTGACTTCAAGTGGGCCAAAGGTGATGCGTATGCCTCGAAGGTAATTCAGCGTGGTAATAAGTTCTATTGGTATGTAGCCGTAACGCATGCAACCATCGAAGGCAAAGCCATTGGTGTAGCAGTTTCCGATGCACCGACCGGACCGTTTCGTGATGCCATTGGTGCCGCACTTATCACCACCAAAACAGGTATACTTCCTGGCACCGATAACTTCGATCCAACAGTACTCCTAGACGACAACGGGCAAGCGTATATATTCTGGGGAAAGAATAAATGTTATTATGCAAAGCTCCGCGATACTATGATCGAGCTGGAAGGAGCCATTAAAACCGTCAAGTTGCCTGACTTTATGGAAGGAGCCCATATACATAAAAAGAATGACTGGTATTATTTATCGTATGGCTATCAATCTCCGGAGAAAGTAGCGTACGCGATGAGCCGCTCGATCGATGGTCCGTGGCAGTTTAAAGGTATACTCAATGAACTTGCTGGCAACTGTGAAACAAATCGTCCCGCCATTATCGATTTCAAAGGCAGGTCCTATTTCTTCTATCACAACGGAGGCTTAAAAGATGGCAGCAGCCAAAGACGATCTGTATGCCTCGATTATCTATACTATAATAAAGACGGAAGTATGAGGCGTGTGGTCATGACTTCGGAAGGAGTCGGAACATTGGAAGATTAGAAGAATGGAAGATTGGAAGATTGGAAGATTAGAAGAATGGAAGATTAAAAGATTAGAAGATTATAAAATTAGGATGAACGGAAAACCAAAGAATTAAAAATAGATTGTCGATAAAAAGAACGGGTACACCGACAAGGTATACCCGTTTCATTTGCAAAGTATATATTTTAAAATTCCTGAATATTAAAATTTTTCAAGTCTTAGAATCTTTCAATTTAAAAATCTTCTAATCATCCAATTTTTAAATCCTGCATCATATATGCGGAGTTGTGCGATCGGCTTCGCGGAGTTCGGTTAGTTTCTTCTTACCGTAAGAGACCTTCGTTATAATTACGTATAGCACGGGGACGATAAAGATTGCAAGGAATGTTGCTGCGAGCATACCTCCGATTACTGTCCAGCCGATGGTTTGACGTGCTACGGCCCCTGCACCGGATGCCAATGCCAACGGCAATACACCGAGTATAAATGCGAGCGATGTCATGATGATCGGGCGTAAACGAAGCTTCACAGCATCGAGTGTTGCTTCAATGAGTTCAACTCCTTTGTCCACACGCTCTTTTGCAAACTCAACAATCAGGATTGCGTTCTTCGCTGCAAGACCAATGAGTGTTATCAAACCGATCTGCGCATATATATTGTTGTTGAGCTTCGGCAGGAATGTCAATGCCAGGATCGCACCGAAAGCACCCAACGGTACGGCTAACATGATCGAGAATGGAACTGACCAGCTTTCGTACAAGGCAGCAAGCAGTAACAATACTACTAAGATAGAAAGTGCAAAGATGGTGATCGTGCTGCTACCCGCAGCAAGTTCTTCGCGGCTGAGGCCGGAGAAGTCATAGCCATAACCAGCCGGTAAAACTTCGGCAGCAACTTCGCGCAATGCAGCCAGTGCCTGCCCACTGCTATAGCCGGCTGCAGCGTTACCGTTGATCTCAGCTGAGCGGAACAAGTTATAGTGCGATATAACGGGCGCGCTTTCCACAACGCGATACGACACCAGTGCGCTGAGTGGAACGGAAGTTCCTTCTCTGTTCAACACGTAAAATTGTTTCAGGTCTTCTATATCATCACGGTATACAGTATCAGCCTGTGCTACTACGCGGAAGTTTCTTCCGTATCGTGTAAAGTCGTTAACGTACTGGCTACCCATATACGATGACATTGTTGAGAACACATCAGACATTGCTACTCCGAGTTTCTTTACCTTCTCACGATCTACTTCAACATAGTAACCGGGAGTTTTGGCTGTGAAGAAGCTATAGGCCATCTGTATCTCCGGGCGTTGATTCGCTTTCATCAGGAACTGTCCTAGTACACGCTCAAATTCTTTTATATCTGTCCCGGATTTTTGTTCGAGCATGAAACTGAAACCTCCCGTTTGTCCGAGACCCGGTATAGCAGGCGGTGGTACAATTACAATGTTGGCTTCCTTGATTGCGGCAAACTTTTGTTGCAATTGAGCTATAACACCAAACAACTGCTGCGAAGGATCTTTACGTTCGCTCCACGGACGCAGCTGAATAAAGTATGTACCACTGTTCGGTTTGAATGCAAAGTTAATCACGTTCAATCCACCTATACCGGTATAATTTTTAATAGCCGGTACTTCACGAATCATATCCGAAAGTTTAGCCATCAGCTCACGTGTGCGCGATGATGATGAACCTTCCGGCAACTCGAATGAAATGAAAAGACGTCCTTCATCTTCGGTCGGTATAAAGCCGGTAGGTTTGCTTTGGAAGAGTGCAAATGTACCTACATATATACAGGCCAACAGGATAAGCACAAGCGGTGTATAGCGAATGCTGTGTTTCACACCGTGCGAATAGTTATCCGTTGTTCTTCCGAACCAGCCGTTAAACTTGAAGAAGAATTTATTCAGTCCGCGGGAATCTTTATTTACATTCATCGGCTTCAGCATCAGCGAGCACAATGCCGGTGTAAGAGTAAGTGCCACAAATGCCGAGATCAATACCGATATAGCGATGGTGATGGCGAACTGTTGATACAAGCGGCCTACAATACCTGGTATAAATCCTACCGGTATAAATACAGCGGCCAATATCAACGCGATGGCAATAACCGGAGCGGTTATATCTTTCATCGCCTTGCGCGTTGCATCTTTAGCCGAAAGTTTTTCATGATCTATATAGTGCTGCACGGCTTCCACCACCACAATCGCATCATCCACCACAATACCAATCGCAAGCACAAATCCGAACAACGTAAGGGTGTTGATCGTAAAGCCGAGTGGTATAAAGAAAATGAATGTACCGATAATTGATACCGGTATCGCCAGTACCGGCACAAGTGTAGCACGCCAGCTCTGTAAGAAAAGGAATACCACGATGGTTACCAGGATCAATGCTTCCACCAATGTGTGTACCACTTCTTCAATGGAAACTTCCACTACTGATACAGATTCGAATGAAACTACATAGTCTACATCGGAAGGGAATGCAGCCTTCAGTTCCTCCAACGCTGCGTATACACCTTCGGCAGTAGCCAGTGCGTTGCTACCGGGTGCCTGGTATATGAGCAACATGGCAGCGGGTTTACCGTTGATGGCCGAGAATCTTCCGTAGTCAAAACGGCCGAAGTCAATGCGGGCAACATCTTTCAGGTATACCAGCGATCCGTCTTTCGGATTCGTGCGTACCACTATATTTTCAAATTCTTCCTTCGTTGATAATCGTCCGTTTACCGTGATCGGGTACTCGAACGTCTGTGAATTGAATTGCGGCATTGCTCCTACCGTACCGGCAGCAACCTGCAGGTTTTGTTCCTGTATAGCAGCCGATATTTCTTTTGCACCAATGCTATATTGCGCGAGCTTATCCGGCTTGAGCCAGATACGCATACTGAAGTCCTGTCCTAAAGCATTGATATCACCAACACCGGGTACACGCAACAAGGCATCGCGCACAAATATGTTGGTATAGTTATCGAGGTATTCAACACCGTGCGATCCTTTGGGTGAATATATACCTACCACCATCATGATGCTCGGGTTTCGTTTACGCACCACCATACCGAGTCTTCGCACTTCTTCCGGCAAACGTGGTTCAGCGATGCTCACACGGTTCTGCACATCAAGTGTCGCTATATTTACATCAGTACCTACTTCGAACGTAACGTTCATCTGCATCTGGCCGGTACTGGTACTATTCGAGCTCATATACATCATGCCTGGTGTACCGTTTACCTGTGTCTCTACCGGAGTAGCTACGGTTTGTTCCACCGTAAGAGCATCCGCACCGGTATAGTTACCAGATACAGAGACTACGGGTGGCGTAATATCCGGATATTGTGTAACCGGCAGGTTCATCATCGCCAATACACCTACGAGTAAAATCAGCAGGGATATAACGATAGACGTGACCGGTCGTCTTATAAAAACATCTGAGATCATGCGCTTCTAAAATTTAGGTAATTATTTTTCTGCACTTTTCTGCGGTGCACCTGCAGGAGGACCGACCTGTACTTTTGCTCCCTGACGCAAGCGTTGTATACCTTCCACAACAATCGTCTCGCCGCTCTTCAAACCATCGCGTACAACAACAGATTCCTGAAAACGTGTACCGAGTTGAAGTCTGCGCTGCTGTACCGAATCACCTTGCACGACAAATACAAAGTACTCTCCCATTTGTTCGGTAACTGATTTATAGGGGATCACGACACGATCACCTATATCCTGGTTCAGTACATTTACATTCAGCGTCATGCCCGGATATAGTTCACGCTTCGGGTTCGGGAATGAAAGCCTTACGATTATCGTTCCGCTCTGGCGACCAATAGCACGATCGATAGCCATCAATTTACCCGGCAACTCATAGCGTGAGCCATCGGAATAACGTAGGGTAAACAATGAATCAATGTTACTGGTACGAAGTCTGTTGAAACGATTGAGCTCGCCTTCGTTGATAACAAAATCAACAGCCATCGGATCTTCCGAAGATATAGTATTGAGCAACGGCTGCCCCGGTGAAACCTGTGTACCAATTCTCACCTGTGATATACCGATCGCACCATCGAACGGAGCCGTTATGACAGAGTAATTATAGTCGGTGGATGCACTGGCGAGTTGTGCTTCGGCTGCTGCCACCTGCGACTGTGCAGTTTGATAGTCAGCACGCGCATACTCTACCTGCTGACGCGCTATAGCATCTTTCTCCAACAGGCGCTCATAGCGATCTACATCCTGTTTTACACGATGCAAATTTGCTTTCGCACTTTGCACATTAGCCTGTGCCTGGCGAATGGCAGCCTGGTATTTACTGCGGTCGATTTCGTAGAGCTTTTGTCCCTTCGAAACTTTCTGACCGTCTTTGATATATATATTCGTAATATAGCCTGATACCTGCGGGCGAAGTTCCACTTCATTAACAGGCACTACCGTTGCCGGATATACATCCGTACCGGTTACACTGCTGGATGTTACTTGCTGAACATTAACCGGTACAGCCGGTGGCGGCCCTTGCTGTTTCTTCTGCGAATTTCCGCAGCCATACAAGATGGTGAGCGTTACAAGTGCCGCAAAAAGCCGGAGTAAATGATGTTTCATCATATAGGTATATTTCAAGATCAGTTCACGTTAATAATTCCTAAAGCTTTTTCATAATCGAGCTTGCTCGAGAGTACCTGAAAAAGCGCGTTGTAATAGTTGAGTTGTGCTGTTTGCAGATCGGTCTCTGCTACAATCAGATCTACATACGCTTTAATACCTTCATCGTATTGAAGCTTGATGGTGTTGTATACCTCTTTCGCTATTTCAGCATTCTGTCTCAATACCTGCCATTCGTTATAGTCGCTTTTATAATTCGCCAGCGCGGTCTGGTATTCGGTATAGATGGCACGTTGTGTATTATCCAATTGTACCTGCAGGCGGTCTTCCTGCAAGCGGGCACGTTTTACATTCTGCAGTCGCTTGGTACCGGTAAAGATGGGTATCGAAGCCTGTATGCCTAGGGCCGATGTAGGATACGCTTTGTTGTACAGATCCGGCAACGAGTTGTTAAAGAACAGCGGGTTATAGTTGATATAGGCCGAGAGTGTTGGCAGGAAGCCGAGTTTATAATAATTGGTATTCAGTTGCAGCAGCCGCATCTGCGTTTGAAGTTGTTGATATTCAATACGCGATACATACGAAGGTGTTTGTGTTGTATCGATCAGTATACCTTCGCTCATCAGCGTAGCACTGTCGTATTGTAACGTCAATTCCTTTTTCGGATCTATACCCATCAATTGTTTCAGGTACGCAAATTTAGCATGCGTAGATTCGTATGTACGCTTGCGACTGCTGCGTGTATTGGCTAATGATATACTCGCACGCTGATAATCAGTTTTATCGGCAAGTCCGGATTCATAGCGGCTATGTGCGTCTCTGTATTGCTTCTCCTGACGAAGAATGTTTTCGTTCAGAATGCGCAGTTGCTCACGTGTAAACAGTATATCATAAAATGCCTTGCTTACTTCTACTACTGCATCGATTTTGTTGCTCTGTATATTCTCAGCCGCTTGCATGCGGGTATATTTAGCAGCGCGCGATGCCAGGAATACATCGTTGCTATAGAGCGTTTGTGTTGCCTGAAACAAAATATTGGAATTGTATTTGGTACCAATAGTAATAACCTGGTCGCCAAACACCGAAGTCTGCCTGCGAATGTTATGCACGGCAGCATATTGTGCGGAGATCTGCGGCAGCCATGACGAGAGACCGATGCGAACATCACGTTCGGCTATCGATGCATCAATTTGAGCCTGATGTACGGCTGCACCATTCTTCAGCGTATAGGAGATACATTGTTCAAGGGTAAACGTACCCGGGATGGTATCGGAAGCCTGCTGACTATATACCTGCCAGGAAATCAGCAACCCGACAAGCATCAACAGCACTTTATACTTTGCCATTTTCATTTTCCATTTTTATTTAACTTGAAATCGATAGTACGTTTATCAGGATAACCGGTACCGGGCCTGGTAACACTTCGCCAGCAGGCGTCAATCACTTCACTGACCTCTTCTTTTTTCAATACAACCTTTCGCAGCTTGTGCATCTTGGCCATTGTAAGAACATTACCGTGGAAGAGAGCACTTAAAATTTCAGGCCGCAGGGGCATCAGCACATTTTGCTTCACTCCTTTACTGACAAAATCGAGAAGTGTTTTACGGAGAGCACAGGTATTATCAGCGAGTTCGTCTGTATAATAAGGTGAATTTACGAACTGCTCGAAGAAACCCAGCACATTAGGGTTATTAATATAGAATTGATAAAGCGCCATCCACAACTGGTAGAATTGCTCCGGATATGTTTGGGAGGATTGCTCCGTTTTTACAACGATAGCCTGTACCTGTTCCTTAATATACTTATAGAGTTCGAGGAGCATTACCTCTTTGCTATCGAAGTAATGATAGATGGTACCGGCCGCAACATTGGCCCGCTCGGCAATCATGCTCACGGGTGTGCCATGAAAACCCTTTTCGCGGATCAGCTCCAATACGGTCTGAAAGATGACGTGTTTTTTATCTGGTTGTTCCATACCGATTGAATGTTCATTCGGTTTTTCAGCAATTCTACGACCTTCGCGCCTGGACAGTCTGCATTCCGATTCAGGAAACGATTGTTGAAGTGACAGTCGGTAAATAATGTATACTAAAGAAAAAGTATAGATGTAGCTATAGGTTGTACCGCTTTACAACTTGCTGAAGCTTTCTACGGCAGATAGGTTCGTAAAAAATCATTCCGAAATTTACCGTCCGGATCATGTTTTTTAAACAATTGTTTAAAATCAGCCATGCGTTCAAATCGCAAAGCAATTTTCTCCGGTGAAAGCGTAAATAATTTACCCCAGTGCGGTGCAGGGTTAAACGGAGCAAGCTTCGCTTCAATGAGGGGTAACAAGTTCATGACGGCATCAACCTCCTGGTGCCACGTAAAGTGAATGGCCAGACAATCGCGTTTATAGCAGGGGCTCATCCACAAATCATCCGCTTTAATGGTTCTTACCTCGGAAACAAAAAGATAGGGAGTTATCTGTTCGTGAAGACTTTCAACTGCCATGAATGCTTCGTATGCATGCTCGACCGGTATAAAATATTCCGACTGCAATTCTTTACCCGAGCTTGGCTTGAAGCCCATTTTAAAATGTGGAAGGCGATCGTACCACGGTCCAAGTACACCCAACTGATCTGTACAATTCTCTGCTGACTCTTCTTCTATAGGATGTACATTCCGGGTTGCCAGTTTTGCTCTGTAAAATTCTGACGGCATGGTATGCGCGGGTATATCCGACTGCTTCTTTATCCACACCTCATTTATAGTCTTGTTTTGAAATTTGGTAAAGAGACTAACGCTATAGCCGGCCGACATAATCGTTATAAAATTTTCCTCCAGCTGCTGCATTGGCAGGTTGAGGTATACATACTGCTGTACATCAAAGGCAGGCACCAGGTCGAGCGTGATGCGCGTAACGATACCCAGTGCCCCGAGGTTTACCACGGCACCGTGAAATATATCGCCATCGGCCCGCGATAATTTTACTACTTCACCAGCAGCATTTACAAATTCTAATGCAGCCACGCTCGTAGCAAGGTTTCCGTTATGTAAACCCGATCCATGTGTAGCTGTTGCAACTGCTCCTACTATAGATATATGCGGAAGCGAAGCGAGGTTATGCAGTGCATAGCCGTGATGGTGCAGATGCTCGCATACTTCACCATATTTAATTCCGGCTTCAACAGTAATCGTATGCTGTAACCAATCGAGTTCGGCAATGGCATTCATGAACTCCAGTGACACCAGGTCTTCACTGCTATCAGCAATTGTATTAAAGGAATGTCGCGAGCCAAGCGCCCGAACCTGTTTACATTGCTTCACGATCTGGCATACCTCATCTATAGTTCTTGGATAATGTATACGTGCAGTATTATATGTAAAATTACCGGCCCAGTTCGTGATGCGTTGTGACATGCTGTTTACTCAATCTGTGAGAGGTACGAAGTAAAGAAAAGTTTTGGAAAAACTTGCAGAGGCTACAGGTTTCCTACAACAAGCGCCTAATTTATTTTACTTCACTACTGAAGCGCATCTATTTTCTTTTGAATGGTTTGCTTGTCCGATGATGTTCTGGCAAGTACTATAGCTTTCTCTAAATTTGTTTTTGCCTTTTCGTTGTCAATGCCGGTATAGAGTTCGCCCAGCAGCGTAAAGTAAAAATGGTTGGTGACCAGTTTCAGCTTCTCGGCTTCCAGGATCGCTTCGTGTTTACCTTTTACCTTGGAAAGTGCATACGTTCGGTTTAGCGCGGCAATGGGAGAATATTCGAATTGCAGTAAATGATTATGGAGCTGAAGTATATTTTCCCATTTCTCGCGGGTGTCTTCCTTCTTTGTATTCCAGAACGCAATGCTGGCTTCGAGGTGATACCGGGATACTATATTTCCAGTGGTTGCCTTATGCAAGAGCTGTCCGCCTTTGCTGATGAGTTCCTGGTTCCACAGACTGGTGTCTTGCTCATTGTATAGTATAAATTCTCCGTTGTCACCTACGCGGGCTTCAAACCGGGAGGCGTGAAAACACATCAACGCCAGTAAAGCATTTACCGGTGGCTTGTCGGTATACGAATTATCCACGAGCATATAGCAGAGTCGCATAGCTTCCAGACAAAGTTCTTTCCGAAGGGTTTGCTGCTGACTGGTTGAGTAATATCCTTCGCTGAATAACAGGTATAGTGTTGTCAGTACAGTATTGAGTCGTGCATCGATCTCACTTTGCGCAGGCAGCCCGATTGTAATCTTTTCTTCGCGGAGCTTTTCGCGTGCGCGGAACAGCCGCTTGTTAATCGTCTCCTTGCTGGTAAGAAAGGCATCGGCAATTTCATCAATACCAAATCCGCAAAGTATACGCAGCGATAAACCAATCTGCGCTTCGGGCGGAATAGCAGGATGACAAATAGCAAACATCATCTGCAACTGGCTGTCCGATATATTCTGTGGCGACAGGTCTATATCCTCTATCGCTGATGCATCGCTCTTTATTGCCGGAGTAATTTTGCTTTCGAAAACACGATCGCGCTGCAAGTGGTTTTTCGCCTTGTTGCGTGCCACACTATAGAGCCACGCTACCGGTTCTTCCGGTATACCTTTTAGCGGCCACGTCTGTGCGGCTGTCAGAAATGTATCGCTCGCTATATCTTCAGCTGTCTCAACCTGGTCGAAGCCAAAGTGCTTGCAGAGAACCGAAACGATCTTGCGGTACTCGATCCTGAATAAATGCGGAATCAGTTCGTGATGTTCCATCGCTAAAAAAATCAGGCTTCTGCTCTATATATAGTATACAGCGCAGAAGCCGAAAATGAATTAATGAACACCATCGCCACGGGCGATCTTTCTTACTTCTACACTGTTACCCTCACCTTGCAGCACCGGGCACCCTTTGGCAAATTCAACCGCTTCGTCCACTGACTGAGCTTTGACTATAATATAGCCGCCAATCGTTTCCTTGATTTCCCCGAATGGCCCGTTGGTAACAACATTATTATGCCACACAACTTTACTGCCTTCGAAGGGCAAACCGTTGCCACCTCCAAATTTATTTTGTGCGGCAATACTGCCAACCCAGTCCATGGTCTGTTTCATCCAGTGCTCGATCTGCTCCGGAGATGCTACTTTTTTACCATCCTCGTGTCTGAAAATTAACATGAATTCGTCCATTGTCGTTTTGTTTTAGATGTTTAATACATTCAATACATCCCTATGACAAATGAGCTTTCAGGAATTGGACACAAGTAAAGAAGAAATTTTTAAAGTCAAAGAGACGGGGAAGTCGGGAAGTTTAAAAGTCCGGGAGTCGGGAAGCCCAAAAGTTATAAGTATGGAAGTTTGAAAGGGTTTAAGACATCTGTGAATACATATATATCAAATATTGTAGGTTAGGGTGGTGTAGTAGAAGCCTCCGATGGAGGGACCGCCCAGGAATGAATGATAGTAGTGATTGAAGATGTTGCTACTGCCGATCTTTACTGAGAATTTACGCCAGCGTGATGATACTTGTGCATCTACGGTTTGATAGGCTGGTACATTTCCGTTTACCAGGAATGATTGCCAATAGTAATCGCTCTGCCAGCGCCAGGTAATGTTGAATCCTATATTCTTATATACATGATCGTTTGCGAGTGAGACATTAACGATCCATCGCGGTGTATTGAAACCATCTTCAAGTCCATCGTTGTTGGACTTTCGCTGGAGTCGCGCGTAGGAAACATTGCCGGAGACATTGAAATTACGAAGCAATGTATAACGAATGCCTATACCGGCACCATAGTTATACGCTGTAGTATGCGAATTGGTCCACATGCGATAGCGGTCCTGCTTGCGTCTGTCGTTGAGATAAAACGGAATTGAATCGGCAATGGTGGTAAGGGGGATGTTCATCTCTACCTGTGCTATAAAATCATTATAGCGGTTGTAGTAAAAATCAAGATCGAACTGCAAGTTGCCTTCCAAAAATGTTCCTCTATACCCGGCTTCTAGCGAACGTATCTCTTCGGGTTTTACATAGGTATAATCGTTCTTTACCAGCAGGTCTTTATTCCTGATAATGGCATCATTCTGCGACAGCCCGGTTTGGTTTACATCGCGGATCACGGCTGCCTGAAATGCATCAATCGAAGCACGTTTATACCCACGCTCAAATATACCAGACGACATCACCGGTAAACCTCCTACCCGCTTTACTCCACCGCTATTAACATTCGAGAATGCTTCGAACACGCTCGGAAAACGGAAACCATTCTGAAAAGAGAACCGAATGTGATGAAAGTTATTCACCGAATATACTGCAGTAAAGCGTGGGTTCCATTTCAGCTTGAAAAACTCGTTCTTGTCGGCACGGATGGTGGCTCCCAATTTTAGTTTCTCACGAAAGGTTTTGGATGCCTGCAAAAATCCACCGGTTTTACTATAGAGTATATTTTCGCCTTCGTTCTCCGGATTAATAAAGTAATTGCCATCCGGAATAATAATATAGGTTCGGTAATCGAAACCAGCGAGCAGCTCTATACCGGTTGTCTCCTGGAAATGATGCAACAGTTCTTTGGTAAGATTCAATTGTCCCTCAGTATGTAGCAGGCGCGACTTTACCCGGAGCGCTGCCCCTATATCCCAGTTGTTGATACTACCCAGTTTTTTGATAAGATCATTAAACTCGGCAGAGCCCGGCTGCGGTCTTCCCGCATCACTGAAACTGCGTGCTATATGATGCGCGCTGGCAACGGACTCTCCTTCTTGTATAGCGGAGCGAAAGCTGTTGCTATAGTCAGAAAACCATTGGTCATCGCTCTTGAAGCTTCGGTCAATATTCTCGGCCATGGAGCGCGCGTTGTAGGACTTGCCTGTATTTTCAAAAGTAAGATACGCCAGTACCTGCAGCGATTTTGATTTATAGGCCAAACCGTGCTGCTGCAACTGGTAATCTTCCAGCCGGAAGCGATTGGAGCGCTGGTATATATTATCAAGGTTGGCAAAGCGATAGGTATAGATCAGTTTTTTATCAGGAGCAAATGCGTAATGTATAGCTGCATCGCCTTTGGAATTCCGAATGCTATAGTCGACAACTTCTTTCTCAAAATACCCGGTGCGCGCCACTACATAATTTTTGCCATCCAGGTTCAATGTTCTCCGATTGGAAGATTCATTGCCATACGAGTTCACGGCATCAAAAGCCGGGTTGTCGTTGCCGGTGAGACCCGTGCTTGTATTGGCTTTGGGGTTGAGATCCTGCCGGTCATCCGCAATCCAGTCGGTGCCGCGTATATAGGTTGCATTCAACTTAAATGCGAGCTTGCCAGACACAACATGCGCCCACCGTATACTGGTCTCTGAAAATGGCTTGGCACCGGTTCCGATTCTGTTAACACCAACTTTCTGCTGAACACTAATTCCAGCTGTTGTAAACGGATCTTTCGTAATAAAATTAGCAAGACCGTTGATCGCATTCATGCCGTACAGAGCCGATGCTGTACCGGGAATAACCTCTACAGTATATATATCGAGGTCGTTTGGTCCTAACATGTTGGCGATGGGCGTACCCAGGTGCGGTGCCTGGTTATCCATACCATCTACCATCTGCACAAAACGTACGTTGGTTGTATTACCGAACCCGCGTGTGTTAATTACTTTGAAGCCTACGCTGGGCACAAGCATCTGTATACCTTTTACATTTTCAAGTGCATCAAAAAAAGAAGGAGCTGCTGCCTGGTATAGAGAATGTGTATCAATCTTTTCAATACTTACCGGGGACTTACCCATACCTTCTTCCAAACGTGAAGCCGTTACAACAACATCGTTCAGCTCAACCGTTTTTATACTATCGCGTTGAGCCTGGGCAAAGGCGGCTTGCAAAATAAAAATGAACGATAACAGGGTAAAAATTCTCTTCATAGCAATCGATATGTACAGATGAACATATCGCTAAATATAAAAAAATGGAAGTACTATTTCTTCCATCCCGGATAAATCCGTGTAAAATAAAGACTATACCAGACGATCAGCTACTTCTGACCGTCAAATGTAGTCGAGGAGTGATTTGTCCTTTTCAACGATAGCCTGGATGCGGCCCATCATTCTCGTATAGGCATCAACCATTTTTTTACCGGCTTCCGTTACTTCTGTTCCACCACCTTTTTGTCCGCCTTTCTGTGCAATCACATAGGGCTTTTTCGCTTTCTCGTTCATTTCGTCCACCATCGCCCACGCTTTTTTATACGACATACCCATTGACTTGGCAGCTTTGGAAATAGAGCCGGTGTCTTGTATCAACTGTAATAATTCAGCCCGGCCGGGGCCAAAGAATCGCTCACCATCCAGATCAACCCAAACCCTCACCCGTATTTCTTTTTTAGCTTTTGTCATATATTCTGATTACTGATTGTCTTAATCTATATACCAAAAATAAAGCATTGCATAAAACTTATGCAATGCTTCGAACCTGTAACCTATAAAAAATTACTTTCGCTTATAGAAATAGAGATAAGACTTCTCTTTCTTCTTTACTTCACTGATGGTATAAAAACCGGAACCATCCGTTGCCCAGGCTATGGATTCACCTTGCGGCTCAGATTCGTAAGCAACTTCAACCGGTTTCCTCTTCAACAGTGTACTCACGTCTTCGCCCCGGCTGTTTTCCCAATAGTAAATGTGATCGTAGTTTTTCATGACCACATCTCCGCTGCCGGATTGATAATCCGCTGATACAATACTCGCGAATGGAAGTGATACAGTTTCCGTTGCTGTAAGTGTATCGGTTGTGCTGTAAGGATACTTTAATTTATATACATATACCGGATCTTCACGTTTGGACACTACATACAGATCTTTTGTTTTGTGGTCGATCATCAGCGACTCGGTATCTTTTATAGCATTCGGAAGTTTGAATACAATTTTATCAACCGCGGCAACGGTAGTATCGCTCCTGCCCTGCCGGACACGAGGCTCCCGCAAGCGGTAGATATATTTATAGGGATATACGGCTTCGTTGTCTCCAATATCACCAACATAAATATAGCTTTGATTGGAATCTGGTCCGGGCCCAACGGATATATCTTCCCAATCACGGTTCTCAAGTCCGGCCAGGCTGCAGGTATATACAATGTTCAGATTCTTGTCGATCAGGTATAGTTCTGCCTTATTTCCGCTGTCATTCAATGCCCACAGCATACCCGGGTTGGTAACACTGGCTGCTATACCGGATACTTCTTTCAACTTCTTTGTTTTAAGTTCCGCCAACCGTTGTCCTTTTTCAAATTTATCGGTAAACGTGTCTTTTCTCGTTTGCATACAGGAGGCGAAGGCCAGCACACAAACTATTGCTATTTTAAATTTCATATAAAAACATCTTAATTACAGCACAAAAATAAAAGCGAAATCCGGAAACAATTAGGAACGAAAGCTATGGTTTATTTTTTATTGTTTTCATGAAATAAATCATTCCCATTTCTTTCCGGTTTTCATCCTTACTTTTGACTGATAATTCTCCTGAACGAGATACGCCACAAACCATGAAAGTACTGGTAATTGAGGATGAAGACGAACTGCGCAACGTCATTGTAAGTTCCCTGGAAAAAGAAAATTTCCTGGTAGAATCGGCTGCTGATTATACGGCCGCGCTTGATAAAGTTACCGGTTATCAATACGATTGCATCCTGCTGGATATTATGTTGCCGGGTGGCAATGGTCTTTCAGTGCTTAACGCGCTGAAAAAAATGAAGAAGCAGGAGAACGTCATTATCATTTCGGCCAAGAATTCAGTTGATGATAAAGTTAACGGTCTCAATCTCGGTGCTGATGATTACCTCGCTAAACCATTTCATTTATCAGAGCTTACGGCCCGTGTTAAATCGGTCATCCGCAGAAAAAGCATGAACGGCCAGAATGTTATTGAACTGAACAATGTAAAGATACATGTAGATGACCGGCTTCTTTACGTAAACAGCGAGCCCGTATCATTACATCGCAAAGAGTTTGATATACTCGCCTATTTTATAGCGAACAAGAACCGTCTTATCAATAAAGCTGCATTGGCAGAACATATATGGGGCGATCATATCGATCAGGCTGACGACTTTGAATTTATATACTCACAGATCAAAAACCTGCGCAAAAAATTAAAGGACACTGGTGCACAACTTGAGATACAGGCTGTTTACGGTGTAGGCTATAAACTGATCGTTCCTTGAAGCTGTTAAACTATACACTCTCCTATCTTTCTATAGCATTGCTGGTGGTGGTGGGCGTATGGGCCGTTATCTTTTATGTAAATATGCTCGATGAAATTTACGACAGCATTGATGATGGTCTTGAGAATTCAAAGATCCTCATCATTCGCAAAGTAGAGAGCGATACCACGCTGATCCATAAAACAGAATTTATGGAGAGTAACTACGCCATTCACGAGATCACCGACAACCATGCACTACACGTTCGCGACATCTATATGGACTCCACGCTATATATGCAGAACGAAAAAGACTTTGAACCCGTGCGCATGTTAAAAACGGTGTTTCGCGCATCCAACGGAAAATACTATGAACTTCAGATCGTATCATCGATGGTGGAAGAGGATGACCTTATCGAGGATCTCTTTTATGCCATTGTGTGGCTATACATTGTGTTGCTGGCCAGTGCACTCATTATTAACAATGTGCTATTGCGAAGAGTATGGAAACCTTTCTATACCATTCTCGACAAACTAAAGAACTTCCGATTGGGAAGCAACGAGAATTTCGCTGCGGAGAAAACCAACGTAAGTGAATTCAATATTCTGAATGAGACTGTATCGTCATTGCTGCAACGTAACATCGCTATATTTAACAGTCAGAAACAATTTATTGAAAATGCATCACACGAGTTACAAACACCACTCGCCATCAGCATCAACAAACTGGAACTGCTCACGGAAAAGAATTCACTTTCCGGTGACCAACTGAAAGAGATCAGCACCGTTATTGAATCGCTCGAACGCCTCACGCGTTTAAATAAAACACTGCTGCTTCTGTCGCGCATTGAGAACCGGCAGTTTCCACAGGAGACATCAGTTAATTTTAATGATCTTGTACTTCGGCTTGTATCAGCCTTTGGCGATTTGTCTGAATTCAAATCCGTAACCATACAAGTTGAACAACCCGGTACATGTATCTATACACTCAATGCAGAGCTCGCCGAGATCATGTTGTCTAACCTCATCAAGAATGCCATTCTTCATAATTACCCGGAAGGTTCCGTAACCATCACCATACACGCTTCCGGCATATCAGTAACCAACACCAGCCATACAGGTGCTCTTGACGAGACACATATCTTTGACCGGTTCTATAAAAATTCGTCTGCTAAAAACTCTACCGGTCTTGGGTTATCCATTGTCAAATCTATTGTGGATTACTACGGGTATACCATTCGCTATACCTATACCAATCAACACCACACATTCGCTATATCGTTTTAGCGAAACGTAGTTTTTTATTATACGATAGCATTCTTCCTGATTGTTTCCTGATTCAGGTGCTTCCTTCGCCCTTGTAAACAATCATGCTTATGGTATATCACAGACTATTCCTTTTGGTATTATTCATCGTTGCAAGCGGCATTGTGTTTTCACAAACCGGCACATCAACATTACCGGTAAAAGTATCACATGCAGAACCGGTGTTCTTTGATTTGATCCGCGACCTGGGCGCACGCAAAGGTGAGCGTGAACTAAATATAGGGATGGGCATGATCAGTACCGATGCCTATACCATTCAATCATACCTGATTGAATACGAATTTGCTCCTGTAAACAGACTGGGAGTAGAAATTGAACTACCGTTCTCCTTTCATAAACTTCCGGAGAACGAAGATCCGGCCCAGGCTAAAACAGAAACCGGACTCGAAGGGATCAAAGCAGCCTTTCAATATTCGTTCTTCATTTCAGAAAAATACCAGACCACATTTGCAGTCGGGTATATATATGAAATACATGGAAAAAGTTTCAATATGCTTCAGTATTCCGGCAGTACACACAATCCCTTTCTTATCATAGCCAAACGTTGGGGAAGACTACACACACTGCTATATACCGGACCATCCTTTGAATCCCAGTCGAAACATCACTTTCGATCAATTCTCATCAATACCAATATTGACTATGTATTTCCGGGTACAAAAAATTTCCTCGTGGTTGAATTGAACAAGGAAATTACAAAGGAACATCTGGCGATGATGGTTCGTCCACAGGTAAAGATGGCGTTGTCCAACCAAATCGCCTTAGGACTCGCGATAGGTATACCTGCCGGCAACACCGAAGAGAACCTTGATTTTCTTTTACGCTGGATATACGAGCCCCGAAAAAAAATATCGCGCTAACCTGTTTTTCCTAATTGTTTCCTGATTTGGATTTGATCTTTACACTGTATTAAACTATAAAACAATTCAACTATGAAAAAGCTCATCATTCTTTTATTAGCGGTGTGGATATTGAACGTACACGCAAATGCCCAGGATATACCACAGAGCCAGGTTCCTTCGGTGATACTGAACGCTTTCCAGGTAAAGTTTCCAAATGCGACAGACGTTGACTGGGAATTAAAAGGCGACCAGTATAAAGTTGATTTTGAAATCGGAACGCGCGACCATGATGTATGGATCGACAAAAGCGGAAATATTAAAAAGCATAAAGAAGATATATCGAAAAAAGATCTGCCGCAGGGAATCGTAAATAAGATCGCCAAAGATTTCAGCAGCTATAAAATAGATGGCACGGATAAAATCGAGGCCGATGGCAAGGTGGTGTATCTCGTTGAACTGGATGGTACTGCTGATGATCGTAAGGTGACGTTTACTTCTACCGGTGACGTGCAGGAGAATATAGTGGACTGACTTTGTTGTGGATGTTAATCGTTAAAAAAATGTAGCTCGAATAAAAGAGGACGGTTCATCAACCGTCCTCTGCTTTTTATTGATCCAATGGAATAAACTAGTCAATCGGTCAATACAATTTTACCGGAGATTATCCGTTTTAGTCCGATTGCTTTCAGTATATATACCGATCCCTTCGTGTTTAACGCAGCTTTGTTATAGTTCGCTGTTCTTGAAGAGCCTATTTGTTTTGAATCAATTACCCGGCCCTGCAGATCGAGTATCTGAAGTTCAACATTTTCATTTTCTTCAAATCCGTTCAATTGAACTGTAAAATCAGATGATGCCGGATTGGGATACGTAACGATGCTTTCTGATCTTTCGTCTTCTGCTACCAGCGTAGCAGCCTCTCGTGCAGTAGCAGAACTATAGCCCATTACACGCCATTCCAATATACCGGTAGACTGTGTTGGATTCAGCATCGATACACGCAGACGATTTAGACTCACTGAATTAATATTGACTACGTTAAAGGCATTGGTCTGCAAGGGTACATCTGCAAGTTTAATCCACGAAGAACCATTCCAGTATTCGAGCGATGCAGTTGTCGGGGTTAACACTCCGCCTCCATCATTGAACCAATATACCTCTGTCGCGGTAACGGTATAATTCTGTGTCCAATCATACTGTACCCATTGTGTTGAATTCGGATTGTTCCAGTTACCATAGGCACCATGCGATTTATCGTTCGAATTTGCCGGTACAAAACCATCGTTCACAGCGGCCAGTGTTTCCCACGGAGAAACGTACGATGTTGAGCTAGTTGCCAGCGGTGCTATATTCGTTGATGTAGTATTGCTAAGCGCGATGGTAAAATTCTGTGTCGTCTGCGCCCCGCATGCGTTGGTATGGCGTGCTATATAGGTTCCAGTAAGATTGGATTGTACATTGCTGATCGTTATCTCGCGTGTGGATGCTGTATAACCGTTGGGTCCTGTCCAACTCCATGAGCCCCCGGTATTGGGTGCAGGTCCGAGTTTTACAGTTGTTCCTGCGCTAACAGTTGCCGAAGCTGTTTGTACCCATGCGCCACTTCCGGTTTGTGTATACGGGGTAATGGTTGTCGGAGTACAACTGCTACAGCCGATGGCTGTCCAACTCATGTCTGCATCTGTAAAATTAGTATAGCTTGCATTGATGTCTATGTTGGATGAATGCGATGCGCCTTGTCCATCACAAGCGGTGCGACCATTGTTACCGTGTGGCGTTTGTAAATATACTCCGGCCGTTGAGCAACTTCCGATCTCGGCATCGCCTCCTACTACAACACCATTACCATACGTTGATCCCCAGGCCCACGCAACATCCTTAAAGGTTGCGTTGCCGGAAAGATTACTGTTGAATAATATGGCACCATCCAGTACCTGTGCCGTGTTGGTATAGCTGCCTCCATTCACATTGCAGTTACCGGCAAATTTTGCGCTGCCGCTGGCAGTAACATTCTGAAGTCGCGCAGTACCCTCTACCCGAACACTACCGGAAAGATTGGAACTTCCCAATACAACCGCCTTCGGGCCTACATATACCGATGACGCAACGGTAGCGGTACTGGCCACCCAGCCACCGCCATTCGCATGTGCACTTCCCGGGAACAATGATTTCAGATCAGCCCGGAAGTTAGTCTGGTATCCTTCGGGTACAGCGTTCTCAATGCGTACTTCATACGGATAGCGATGTATCTTCGGGAAGCCCGGCTCCCATACATAATCATGCTTGGTGGTTGGTGCGCCCATTACAACCAGGTATAATTTTGATGTACCTGCCGTAAGTGTATAGGTAGCTTCACCGGTAGTAGCACTTTGCATGGGGCTATATATAGATGTACCAGCCGATGTAACTTCCACAAAACCCCAGCGCCAGCCGGCTTGCGCATTTACTTCCGTGTGCCCTTTGAACTTGATATGTACAGCATTGGATGCACAGTTTGGATAGAGTGGGATAATATTCATACCATAATCCTGCGGTGCCATATAGCGCGGCACGATATAGCGGCCGTTGCTTGCATTGACCTGATCGAGAATGGTATACTCTCGCCACAGCCACCAGTTTTCAGAAGCCTGAGTCTTGTATATATTTACCTGCGCGCGAATGTCAGCTCCAAATCCCTGTGCAGGATAATCGTAGTTCGCTTCACGCTTTGCATAATCATACATATTGTCGCAAAGTTGTGCCTGAGTCCAACCGCTGAGCCGCCTCCATGCTTCCGTTGCCGTTTCGTTGGCAATGGATTCGCGCCACAAGCGATTTACCGTATTATAGCCGCCATAGTTTTGCTGAATGTTCATCAACCATTTAAAGGTGCTGTAGTGATGGCGTGTAGACGCTACGTGGAAATGTCGTGTCATCAACCAACGTGGTAAATCTTCGCTCGCAAATGTAGGAAACTCAACACAGCGCATATAGTTGGCGTGGCATTCCCAGAACCAGCCACCCGGTTCGTAGTTTACAAATCCTCCGTTGGGATTCTGCTGTATATTATTTTGTCCTTGCAGGGCGTGAGCAAACTCGTGACTCAGCACATACGGATCGCGCGTTGCACCGGGATGTACCCACATCGCACCAATGTTGTTATCATACGAACCACCGAATGCCCAGCCGGTTGGTCCACCGGTGCCGGTATAGGTATCGTTCATAACCACTATAATTTTATAGGTTCCTAATTTACCGGTGTTGGGTACAAAACCGATTTCGGTAACAAACTTGGTAAAGCTTGCTTCGAGGTAGCCTGCGAGTTGTGCAGGATCAAACCGAAGATCAGGATTGGAATACGTGGCAGGACTGGTACCCACTACATTTCCCCAGAAAATAACAAAGTTCGTTGACTGATATGTTTTATCCCATGACCACTGGTTCCAGGGTGCGGAACTGAATTGGTTTGGTATATATACTGTTTTCTGCGCATATAAACCGAGGGATAGCAAACATAGTGTGATTGTTAGTAAAACAATTCGTTTCATAGTTTGAAGTTTGGAATCGATAGACTGCTGATTATAGCCGATTACCAGCCAGTTATACAGACATGTTGTTTATTTCGCTATTCAGCAATACTCCTTATTATATATAGAGGAATATATACCTTTTATTCATAGGCATATTATATAGTATAATGCTATACACTTAGTAATAAAGGTTAGAACATATATCCGGGTTAACCATCAACAAAACGTATAATTAAAGCTAAGATGGTTCGTGAGTCTACATTTCACATATATACTCCGGTAGTTGTATTATATTACCAGATATATTAATGACACAACAGTTAATATATATAGCATTGACACAACAGGTTACAACATATACTATATATCAGATTTGAACGATACGTTTATTAGCCGCGTTTTATTGCCCAAAGATCGCTATAAAAACCCCAAGAGGCGTTTTGTCATGACATCGTTCTCGGCAATGGAAATTGGTTTTACGAGATAATCAACAGTACCATAATTCATACACTCTATTCGTGTTCATTAAAAATCAGGTTAAGGATACAGATTATATTCCAAAGCGATTGTAATCTTTTACTAGTGGCGTAGCAGAATATACACTAAAAATCGCGCCATGGATATATAGCAATGAATTAGACAATCGGGACCGAAAATTCTGTCCTCGCTCATCATTCATACCATTTCAGTATATATTAACAGACGGTCTTTTCACATTGGCGAATGTTAAATCAAGCAGCAAGCTCCAATTGCTAACGCCTGCATACCGATAAATAAAAAAGACCGAAGACTAATCTCCGGTCCTTTATTTTTTGAGACAGGTACATTTACCTGCATCTGTGTTGCTGAATCACTTAATACTATAAAAGAAATTCTTAAGCTCGTCAGCAAATGTATTCGGAACCTCGAGAGCTGCGAAATGTCCACCTTCATTCAATTTCCGGAAGCTTGTTACATTCACAAAACGGTCTGCCCACTCTTTTGGAAACTGCGCTTCTCTCGGATACACCGATATACCGGCCGGTACATTACTTTTTTGCAGGGGCTGTGAACCTCCCCATTGCGCAATAGCATCTGCTTTATACATTCTGACAGAAGTTGCAACAGTTTCAGTTACCCAATAGATCATGATGTTGGTTAGCAATTCGTCCTTGCCACCAAATGCTTTTTCGATTAGTTCGGGTGTAGCACCGGCATTGACAAAGCTTAGAATCCATCCTGCAAGTGCAGTGGGTGAATCATTCAAACCATAGGCTATGGATTGAGGTTTGGTGGCATGTACCATGGCATACGCACCTTCGGCATACCACCACTGTTGTACAAACTGGGCAAACTGTTTTTCTGCTTCGGTCATAGTCGATGGATCTTCCTGTCCCATCGGGTAACCGATATCTGTAAAATGTACACCGGCTACTATAGCAGGATATTTAGATGCCAATGCTTTGGTAACTCCCATACCTATATCGCCACCGGCAGCATAGAATTTTTCATAGCCCAGATTTTCAGTCATCAATACTTTCCATAAGTCGGCAACAGCTTCACTGCTCATGGCAACTTTGTCTGAAAAGCCGAAACCCGGTATGGAAGGAATTATCAGATCAAAGCTTTGATCGCCTTCCGTTAACAGCGGAATAATTTTGTGAAAGCGATAGTAACTATCAGGCCAGCCATGTGTCAATATAAGAGGCTTCGCATTTTTACCTTTTCCTTTTATATACTGAAAGTGAATCTTTACTCCGTTCACGTTGGCTATATATTGTGGATATTTATTCAATGATACCTCCTGCTTGCGCCAATCATATTCGGTAAGCCAGTAACGAACCAGGCCGCGCAGGTAGGTTTCGCTTGTACCAAAATTCCAGCCGGAGCCTTCTGCTTCACCGGGCCAACGGGTGTTTTGCAAACGGCTCTTCAAATCATTCAATACTTGTTGGGAGACTTGTACTTTGAATTCTGTTACGTTTTTCATTTGTGGTGTTTTTTTAGTTTGAGAATAGACACTCGTGATGTTCAACACGAGCAGTGTAAAGATGAGGGCATGTAGTTTGATCATAGTGGGATCGTTTTGTTTTGGGTAAACAAAGCTATTCTTTCGGATAGGCACTCCGTTAGACGACATGTCGGAAGAAATGGTATAAATTTCGGTTTTTACTCCGTCACTGTTTTACTCGGACAAGGTTGTATGCTCTACCCTTTGCGGTATTCGGAGGGAGTATATTTTGTGAGCTTTTTAAATGACTTGGCAAAATGAGAAGCATCTTCATAGCCAATCCAGTAACATATTTCCTGTACTGACATGGTGGTTTGCTTCAGCAGACTTTTGGCTTCCATCATTACAAATTCATCGATGAAATTCTTCGCAGATTTACCCAACTCTACCTGAAGCACTTCGCTTAAATACTTAGGTGTAATGTTCAAATGGTCGGCATAGTAAGCGACTTCCTTGTTCTTGGAAAAATGTTGCGCCACCAATCTTCTAAACTCATGGGTAATCTTTTCTCTCCTGGAAACATTGGCGTTCTTAGGTGTGTCGTTTTGAATGGAGTGGAAAGAGTTTGCTAACATCAGGAGCGCATGAACGATTCCGGGTACTGTCTCTTTATTATCTTTTAATACCTTCAGCAGCCCGAACACTGATTTCATTTTTTTCGTCTGTTCGTCTGTCAGACAAATTACATGATCTCCACCGTGAAAGAAGAACGGGAGCGAATGTAAAAACGAATTTGCCTGTATACCTTCCAGTAATTCTTCTGTAAAATAAATGGTATCATGCTCTGCGGTATAATTACCAGCCCACTGACAAACCATACCCGGACCGACTGTAGTCAGGCATCGCGCTTTCAATGTATAATCTGTGCTGCCAATTTTAAAAGTATCGCCTTTGCCTGTATAGGTAACACCAAGTCCGTAGGCAAATGTTCTGAACGGAAAATTGACGTGTGCATTTTTATAGGTATGCCGGTCTGCCAGGAAAAATGGGATGTTAAAGCTATCGGCATTCTGGTGTTTCAGATACTCGTATAAGTTGAAAGACTTCAGGTTGAATTTTCGTTGCATGTCGAATATTTACCGTTTGACACACTGTTACTCTTTTCGGTTCGAATGGTTTGTTAAAATTACTATGCCAATGATTTGTACGTTGCCGGAAACACTTTATGCGACCTATGTTTTTGTCAGACCTCCCAAAACCTTCAATAATACCTTGGTCCATCTCGTTAACCGGATTGTCCAGTTCAAATTGTATCTTGAAGAAAATACGCTTCTTACTATACCTTTGTGTTTATTTTACCATGAGAAAGTACAATATTAAGGTAGGGCTAGCTCTTTCTCTTTTTATAGCTATCCTTGCTTCCATTCCCAGGCTTATCCGTTTTGAAGTAATAAACTACGAAAACATTGCCGGGAACATTGCATATACATTTAGCTACTCGTTTATATGCTGGTGCTGCCATCACTATTTTATTCAAACCCGGTTCCTTGTTCGCCCGCTAAGCATACACTGGATTAAAAACGCATTCAGTATCCTGATCTGCATCACCATTTCCATTTTATACAATAAATATATTGCTGCATACCTTCATATACCGGTTATACCCGATCCCTTAGAGACTGATCCTAAATTAAGCATGTTACTCTTTCGTGGCACATTGGTGAGCGGGTTTCTGTTCTTTGTAGCCTATTACCTTTACGTACTTACAGCAACTCAGCAATCGGTTATTGAAAATGAAAAATTAAAAAAAGAAAATCTCCAGGCGCGGCTTGATTCACTCAAGCAGCAGATCAGCCCGCACTTCCTGTTCAATTCGCTTAGTACGTTGAGCAGCATTGCGCATGAAACCAAAGTAAAGGAGTATATAGCAGAACTATCAAATGTATACCGTTACCTGCTCCAGGTGCGGCAAAGTAATTTTGTTACTGTTGCGGAAGAACTGGCCTTTGTTGAGTCATACCTATATATCTTAAGCGAACGTTTTGAAGATGCTCTGAAAATAAGAATTGAGGTTGACCAAAATGCCAGGCAATCCAAACTTCCTCCGCTGGCGGTGCAGATGCTGGTTGAGAATGCAGTAAAACATAACATAGCCTCATCGATCAAGCCTCTTTTTATCGAGATACTGAGTATAAATAAATTCCTGGTTGTTCGTAATAATTATCAACCCAGGCAGTCTCACGGATCAGCATCCGGGCACGGTTTGCCTAATATACGCGATCGCTACCTCCTGCTCGCCAATACATCCATTGAAATTGAACAAGGAGAGAATTACTTTAGCGTTAAACTCCCAATCCTGACATGATGCGGGCACTGATTATTGAAGACGAACCGAAAGTATCCAAGGAACTTCGGAATATGATACAGACTCTTCGGTCTGATATTTCCATACTCGGTACATTGGAATCCATCGAAGACTCGGTGGCGTGGTTACAGTATCATGAGGCGCCTGATGTTATATTTTCTGACATTCAACTCTCAGACGGACTCAGTTTCGACATTTTTAAAAAAGTAACGGTTCATACTCCTGTTATTTTCTGCACGGCATTCGATGAGTATATGCTGAGTGCTTTCGAAACGAATGGTATATATTACCTGCTGAAACCTGTCACTCCCGACAAGCTTGACGAAGCCCTGAAAAAATATGATGAGCTAAGACAGTCTTTTGATCGTACCAAAGACGAATATACCAAACGCATTGAGCAATTATTGGGCAATATGCCTAGCGCGTACCGCAACACATTACTGGTAAATTTCAGAGATAAAATTACCCCCGTAAAAACAGACGATATAGCTTTTCTTTATTATAACAACGGCGTAGTAACGGTTTCGCTTTTTAATGATCAGCAATACTTTATCCAGGAAACGCTGGATGATCTTGAAGCAAAACTTAATCCGCAGATTTTCTTTCGGGCCAATCGCCAGTTTATAGTTCATCGCGATAGTATAAAAGACATTGAACGATATTTTTCTCGCAAACTGATTATCCGGCTATCTATAAAAACACCTGAAAATATCCTGGTTAGTAAAATAAAATCCACTGCCCTTCTAAACTGGCTGGAGAATAGTTGATCAATCCGGTAAAAGAAAAAACACCTGGAGACAATCACAACGATCGCAAACCGATAGCGTATAGTATATACGTTTTCATTTAAATGCCCAACAAGGATTCAGGGCGATTCACTCGGCAATTTGTCTCTTTCACCATTTTTTCACTGCCGTCACTTCTCACCAATCGCTAACTCATGCCCCAATCAGACCGATAGTCTGTATATCGTCAACATACATACGCAAGTGCTATACATGTAGACGGGTTACTTTCAAACCAATCATCATGAAATCTGATCATTCAAATGGCAGCAATTGTTTCGGGCTTATTACTGCTATCACGTTTGTTATAATAGTGATTGTTCTTAACCTGTCATACCTATATTGGTGTAGTTGATATTACGCAATTGTAATATCTGTTTATCGGTTACAGGCATGGGATAAATAACATCATACATCTGCCGTACATAATCCAGACTATAAACGCAACTGCCCTTATTGCCATTCGCATTCTCGTTGTTTAAAGACTGCACACCGGCCGAAACACTCGTTTCCACACGTGTCCATTTCAACGGGCAATTTGTCCCTTCAATATTTATTTCAAAGTCTCATAGTACGGAACCGCCGTACACTTGCATAAAAATAAATAACAATGAAAATAAAATCAGAAAGTACAGTCGCTGCTATACTTCTAGTGTGCATGTTGTTAGCATGTTCGGCAATCGTGGGGTTAGCACAAACACCGGAAAGAATCGAAGGTATATGGACTAACACACAGGGTACACGGCAGGCCAAATTTTACAAAGAAGGTAATCTGTATATGGCAAAATTAACAGAAACTGCCGCAGACGACAGCAAAGTAAAAACGGGCGACCTTATCTTCAAAAATCTGAAGTGGGACGGAAAAAAATTCAACGGATTGGCAAGTACTCCCAAAGGAGAAATGCCTTGCACTATATACTTTGAAAACGAGCAAAAAATAAAAATCACCGCATCGAAAGGTTTTATGTCCCGCTCGGTATACTGGTCACGTATCCAATAAAGCCATGCGTATTTTGTTTTTAACGATAGCCGTGTTCATCATGCAGCAGGTTCAGGCACAGTATACATTTCATTCGCTGGAAGAAATCTGGAACTACGCTGAATCTCATTCTGCACAAATGTATACTGCCTATAGTAATCAGGCTATAGCCGGCAAGGGTATTGATCAGGCTTATGGAGCATTGCTTCCCTCGCTTGGCATAAACGGATCATTCACGGATAACATCCAGCTACAGCCGACCCTGGTTCCGGCAGAATTGTTCGGGGGCGAACCCGGTACATATCGGGAAGAAGAGTTTGGGAAGCGTTATATATATAATGCAGGTATTACAGCCCAGATTGACCTGATCAATACCCAGAGCTGGTTTTCCATCAAAGCTGCCAGGCAATATTATGAGACCGCCACGCTGAACGTAATAAAAACCAGGCATGAACTATATAACCAGTTGGCCAATGCCTATTACAATTATTTATTAATGAACGAAGCATCTGTTTTGGCAAAAGAGAGTCTCAGCATTGCGATAGGAACATACGAGACTATATCTGGAAAATATACCGAAGGGCTGGTAAACGAAGTGAGTCTAAATACGGCACGGATCAATCTTGGCAAAACGGAAATGAATCTTCATGATGCGATTCAAAACAAGCATCTAGCACTTAACAACTTAAAAATTCTGCTGAATTTGTCTGTGAAGGATTCTGTGACGCTTGAAGTTGACACGCTGGTATCAGCACCGGCATTGGGTCAGCTGTCTCAAGACTTCCCCACAGATAATGAAGTAAGGCTGGCATATTCAAACATGCTTGTCGCAAAAATAAACTGGCAGTCTGCGAAAGCTTCCTATATACCAACTTTATCGGCAGTATATTCAGCAGGCAAACAACTTGCAGGCGACAACTTCTTCAATTTTGAAAACACCAGTAATCTTCCGCAACAATACTGGGGTCTCCGGCTAACGATACCTATACTTTCAGGAGGTACACGTGCCTATCAAACTGCGCGAACAAGAATTGAACTTGATACTCAGCAAAAGGTATACGAGAGCAGTTTGCGTAGCGCTCAAATTAATGATGACAATCTTATCCTCGCATACGAGCGTACCTATAGCGCGTACCGGGAAGCTCGTAAAATACTCGATCTGTATCGTCAAAATGATTCGCACGCGGACCGGAAGCTTCATGAAGGGCTCATCTCGGTTGATGAACGACTGCGCGTATACCAGGATTTTATAACCTATCAGCATGAATACCTGCAGGCGGTATCCCGGTATTTCATTCAGTACTATACTATACAAGTTCGCCAAAAGACTTTCTGATTCTATGAAACAAACAGCACTATATATATCACTATTATCAATTATCATAACCGGGTGCAGAAACAAAACAGAGACAACTTCACCGGTCATTGCCCCTATCACGGATGCTGTTTTTGCATCAGGTCATGTTGAAGCCGCTGACCAATTTACGCTGGCAGCTTTCAGTGATGGATTTCTGCAGGATACCTGGATCAAGGAAAATGATAATGTGCAGGCAGGCCAAATTTTATTTACCCTAGACAATACAACAAGTTCCATCGAGCAGGCCGCGGCCGCTGAAAATTTACGATTGGCTTCACAAAACGCGTCAGACAACTCGCCAACGCTCATGAGTCTGCGGGCCGAATTGGCAAATGCCCAACAGAAACTACAAAATGACTCGGTGCAGTATTGGCGTATGAAGCGCTTGTATGAAACGAATACCGTTTCCGCAGTAGAGTTTGAAGGCGCGCTACTTGCCTATGAAAATGATAAAAATACCGTACAATCCATTACAGAAAATATAGCCTCTGCAAAGCTTACCCTGCAACAGGATCTGATCCATAGCCAAAGCCAATATAAAACTTCAGTTGCCGGAAATAACTATTTCATATTAAAATCTCCTGGAAACCATAAGATATACCGCATTGAAAAAAATGACGGAGAACTCATTCGCAAGGGCGAGGCAATTGCACTCCTCGGCCACCCCGATTCCCTAGGAATTGTACTGATGGTAGACGAAACCGGTATCACCAAAGTTCGCACCGGCCATAAGGTGCTGATTGAGCTCAATACGCATCCGGAGCAGATATATACAGGTATTATTACTACTATATATCCCTATTTTGATGAAGAGAAACAGTCCTATAAAGTTGAAGCTTCTTTCGAAAAACGACCTTCAAACATTATCGCAGGCACATTGCTTCAGGCAAACATTATTGTTGCACAGGATGACCAAGCCATGTTAATCCCGCGGGCATACCTTACTGCCGATAAAAAAGTAATTATCAGGAGAAACCTGAATGCAGATACTATCGCTATTAAAACAGGGATCATCTCAACGGACTGGGTTGAAGTGAAAGAAGGATTGACCCTGCAGGACGAACTTATCAAAGCGAACTGATATGCGTACCGGTATTAATACAGAAATAGCATTAACCTATTTACTGTCGCGCAAGAAGCAGACGGGCGTTGCGGCATTGGGTGTGACGTTTGGTATATCCATGTATATCTTCATGAATTCGCTGATCGCCGGCACCAATGATTACTTCGAAAAAGTAACGCTGAGCACTACACCTCATGTGCGTTTATACAGCGACAATAAAATGAGCAATGCCAGTCTGTTACAGACATACTTGCAAGACGGTACGATAAAGATCATTTCAAATCCCAAACTGACTGCATCGGATAACCGGATAAAAGATCCATTCAAACTTATTCATTCCCTGAAAACAGACAGGGAAGTAATGGCGCTATCGGCACAAGTGAGCAGTAATGTTATATATACCTATAGTGGCGTAGATCGAAACGGAACCGTGTATGGCGTAAACATTCTGGAACAAGACAAAATGTTCGACATTACCTCTACGCTGCTGACCGGAAAAACAGACGATCTGCAAAACACACCGGACGGTATCATTATTGGTGCAGGACTGGCCTCCGATCTCAACGTAACAAAAGGAAACTACATTACGCTGACAGCTTCCAACGGTATGGCTAAACGCCTCCGCGTTGTTGGAATTTTTAAAACCACCATCAAGGCCATTGATAATACAAAAACCTACGTAAATGTACCCGTTGCAGAACAACTGCTCAAGAAAGACCGCAGTTACATTACCGAAATATATATCAACATAAAAGACTATACGCAGGCACCGCAGTTTGCACGTAAAGCCGAGCAACTTACCGGCTACCAGGCAGAAGACTGGCAGGGTGCCAACGAGCAATCTGTTGCTGCCCGCAAAATCCGCGATGTTATTGCGAACTCGGTTGTTGTTACGATTCTTATCGTTGCAGGCTTTGGTATATATAATATTCTAAACATGACGATCTATGAAAAGATAAAAGAAATTGCCATTCTAAAGGCCACGGGATTTGCAGGCACACATGTCATTTCGATTTTTATAAGACAGGCCATGTTCATTGGTTTAATAGGAAGTTTTATGGGACTTGCCCTTGGATGGACGCTGGCGCTACTTGTATCCAAACTATATATCGGCATGGGCAATGTTAGCTACTTACCCATGGCGTTCAAAATCCCACATTATATACAAGGCTTCGTGTTTGGTGTTATCACCACTTTTTTTGCCGGCTATATACCTGCCGTTAAAGCATCCAAGGTAGACCCTGTACAAATCATTCGAGGATAATGGAAAAACAAATTGCATTACGAGCCGACCACATTAATAAATTCTTCCTTGAGCCTGAAAAATTTCAGGCATTGAAAGGCGTGAGCTTCGAAGTATTCAAAGGTGAATTTGTATCCATCATCGGAAAGTCGGGCTGTGGAAAATCTACATTACTATATATACTATCAACGATGGACACCGACTACGAGGGCAAACTGATTTTAAACAATACACCTGTAACCGGTCGTACCCAAAATGAGCTTGCGCTCTTTCGGAACGAACACCTCGGGTTTGTATTTCAATTTCATTACCTGTTACCCGATTTCTCCTGTCTTAGGAATGTTATGATACCTGCTCTTCGCCTGGGCAAATATTCATTCGAAGAAATTGAGCATAAGGCCTACGAAAAACTCAGGATGCTGAATGTAGGTGAGCAAGCGTTAAAAGCTGCATCACGCATTTCCGGCGGACAACAGCAGCGTGTAGCCATAGCGCGTGCACTCATCAACGAACCGGCTATTCTTATGGGAGATGAACCGACCGGCAACCTTGATTCCAAAAATGCGGCTAATGTATTTGACATGTTTATGCAGTTAAGTCGTGAATTCGGGAAAACTATAATTACTGTAACGCATGACAATGACTTCGCTGCCAAGAGCGATCGGATTATCGAAATGATGGATGGTAAAATTATTAACCAACATAATACGTGAAGAAGATAATTGTTCTCATCGCTATATTCTATGCAGTAAACAACAGTTATATAGCGGCACAGCGCATTTTCACACTTCAATCAGACAGTATAAGGCGATCGTACCTGGTAAATGTTCCAAAAGATAAAACCGATCATTTACCACTTATAATTATTCTACACGATAACTATATACGTCCGCTCGCACTTGATAATTTACCCTGGCATCGTCTGCGGCAGCCAGCCGTTATACTTTTACCCATAGGCTTGTTGCATCGATGGTATTGTTCCTCTTCCGGAGATTCGGTAAGGGCAGATCAGGATCAGAAATTTTTACGGCAAGTTATTTTACAAACACAGCATACCTTCAACACAGATCCTTCCAGCGTATTTATCATTGGCATGGGCGAAGCACATTGTGTTGCTGAAGAGTTTGTAAAGAGATACCCAGGCATTGTGCGCGCTGTTACTCGATGGAACTACCGAAAAGAACAAATGAGAAACCAGTATATTACGTCCGGGTCGGTACATACACTGGACTCAATCATACAGCGCAATCCACCTCAGGCAGCGAGCACTATACCGGTAAGCACAGCACCGCCTGCTAACAAACACCCCAAGCTATACAAGCAACACGTGAGCCTGGGCATTACACTTGGGCGGTGGCAACAAGCGGAGAGGAGCAGAACCGAATTTGATGACGAAACATTTATTGACATAGCGAAACACCATTTCATATTTGGTTTTACAATCGACTATAATTTCACCGAAAAAATATCCACATATGCTGATGTGCATTGTATTCTTATTCCGAAGGAAAAAACTATTCATAGTATAACAATCGGGCCCGGCGGAGTACAAGCAAGTGGAAGTGGCCACGGAGGTATCGTTATTCCTTACGCAGCCGGTATACGATATGCATTTCTCTTCGGAAGCCTGCGTCCTTTCATTACTGCAGCAGCCGGGTATACCTATATTCATGTTGAAGGAGGCACCGGGTCAGGAAGTTCGCAGGGTGGCATAAAAAAGGATATAGTCCGAAAAATTGAAAATATATTCACGTATCACATTGGTACCGGTGTTGACTATCGTTTTTCACCCGGTACATCGCTGCGCTTTTCTGCATCATATACCTTAAGCAACAAAATAGATCCACCGGCAGGCTCAATCAATTATTACCAGGGAGCATCGATACTGGCCGGCCTTGCTTTTATTCTCGCAAAATGAAGAACATATTTATAGTATACTTTTTTACATCGGTTCTATGCAAGTCGGTACTGGCGCAACAGGATGCTGATCTGTTTCATCTTAAATATAGTATCACACCGATGAAGCATACGTCAGGCAATGACGTACTGCATGAACTTGAAGCTAATATCAAAGTACCCACTATACTCCGCAAAAACTACACCGTGGCAACCGGCATCAAGTATGAAAGTCTTCTTACTGATGGACAATCGCTACCTATGGCGCAGGCATTGCACGGCACATCCATGCAATTACTTTTTGGCAGGAAGTTAAAAACGAACAATGTCCTGACGGCCGTTCTCTCTGTGGGTATATATTCCGATTTCAAAGACATTACAAGCGATGACTTCCGGTTTGCTGCGGGCATACGGTATAAAAATCAAATCAGCGAAAAACTGTCATTCTCTTATGGACTACTTTACAGCAAACAATTCTTTGGAAACCTCATTGCTCCTTTTATAGACTTCAATTGGAAAATCTCCCGACAGCTAAGTCTCCACGGTCCGTTTCCGCTAAACCCGCGCCTTTACTATACCATTCACCCGAAAGCCTCACTATCACTCTTTCTTAAACCCGACAATTCAACTTTCAGATTGTCAGCCCGGGAAAACAACGCGCAATACTTGCAGCGTAAACAATGGAACGCAGGTATCGGATTCGACTACAAGGTGAAACAACACTGGACGATCTCCATCAGAACAGGCGCCTCGCTGAGACAAAGGTTCGAGTTATATGATGCATCCGAAACAGGAGTCTTCAGCATTCTGACGATTGATGTAAATGGCAGGAAACGAACTCCCTCCTATTCGTATGAAGCCAATTCCTTTTTTGCTGAAATAGTGTTGGCCTGGTCACTTCATCAAAACGAGTAACATAAAATATACTATTATGTCAAAACCATATATACTATTAAAAGTTATTGTTCTGTCTGCCTGGCTTTTGCCTGCCTCTGTACTCACGTGTTTAGGTCAGCAACCTTCCATTGGCCAATATCCACCCTTCACCAAATGGTATCAGAATCCGCTGGGCATCAGTCCGGTCAGCCTTCATACCGGCAATGGTCTATATATACCCGCTTTAGCAGCAACGGCAATCCTCATTTTTACCCGAAAGGATTCCACCATCCGCAATCGGATTTCATTTTATAACGACCTTGGAATTTCGTACGGATATTATGCCAGTAAAACTACCGTATACCAGAATAATATAGGTATACTATATAAAGTACGAAAATATATGTCGATCGGAGCAGAAATCTCTGCAGTGCACGTAAAAGATGAAATCAACAATACGTGGGGATCTGGTATAAGACCGTTCGTCCGCTTCTATCCTATACATAACGAAAGCTTCAAGTTATTTTTTCAAAGCGGAGCAGGATTGATACTGTTTGCAGAAAACTTTCCGAAGCCCTCGGGATTCTTTGGCGACTACAGGGAAGGTACACGATTGAATGGAAGTCCAAAATATGGTATAGGAGCGGATATTAAAATCAACAAACGCCTTGCCGCTCAATTGTCCATCTGGCATATTCACTTTTCAAACGGAGATCATCCCAGTGATGATAGAAATCCTGGTCATGACAGTAATGGTTTTTCGGTTGCGTTGTTGTATCAAAAGCCTTAAGCGTTAACCCTGTTGTAGTTTCCGACGAAAATTCGCCTTATCAGAATCACCCTTGAACTGCCTGGCAACGGGCAAACTACACGCAGATTACATTTTGCAAAGGCTTTCCAAAAAAAGAAGGTCGCTGCAATGCAATGCATAAAAGTGCCACATACACTGGTAAAATCCGTATGAGAGCTTCTTCTCTTCCTTCGTGTTTAAGAAAGAAGTCATAGATCACCGGTATAGAGCTCTCAAGATTAAATACAGAACAATACAACTTTATGAAGCGTGAGAGCATCGTTAGAGGTGACTGACAATATATAGTTCTCTAATATTGTTGGAGCGTTAATCTATTGCGGCATTTAAACAAGTTTATGCAGCGGCACGCGTTGTAGTAGGCAAAACTGTTGAGTTTGACTTTCAGGAAAGACTTATTTTAAATAATGAAGTTCAATCTCCGCAGAGGAAATGGTATACAGTATCACTCATGATATTGAAAACCAATGAATTGTAGGGATAAAAAATGAACAGAATGAAAGTTTTCCATTCTGCCGCAGATGCGCACACGCAAGGATTCAACACCGAACTACCCTGTCAGAAATCGGGATGCTCCATATAATAGTTGAGCTGATTGGGTTTGAAACTTTGTAAAACAAAAAAGACCGAAGATATTAATCTCCGGTCTTTACCAAGTGCACTCGCAGGGATTCAAACCCCGAACCTTCTGATCCGTAGTCAGATGCTCTATTCAATTGAGCTACGAGTGCGGGTGTGAATTTGGGACTGCAAATGTAAAGAATAAATTCACTTGACCAAATAAACTCGTTTGGCTCTGCCAACAAAAAAGTTATTTTTGAACCTTTATTTTACTGATAGACAGGCAAACAATGAGAAAATTCGCGGCTTATTTAATTTTTACAGTTTTTTTTATCCCGGCCTTCGGTCAGGATACTACACCAGCACAGAGCACAGGTTCTTTGAAAAGATCTGGTCGTCCTGATATTCCAGGTACATTTACGCTTGAGCTTGGTGTAAACAATGCATCCAGTAAGCCCAGCGAGTTCAGTCTCGGATTCTGGGGATCGCGTACACTGAATGTGTACTATCAATATGAAATGCGCATACTGAAATCAAACTTCAGTTTTGTACCGGGTATTGGTTTCAGCATGGAGCGCTTCAAGTTTAAGAACGAATATACCCTCGACTATAACGGAAGTTCTATCGTGATGATCTCCCCGACTGAAGCAGGTCGTTCAGATACACGTAAGTCGCAGCTGATCACGAACTATATTGAAGTTCCTGTGGAAATTACCTTCCGTACGAATCCGGAAGATCCTGCCCGCAGCTTCAAGGCATCTATCGGTGGCCGTGTAGGCTATATGTTCGATTCTTTCACCAAGATCAAATACAAAGAGAACGGTGAAATGAAAAAACTGAAAGACAAGCAGGACTATAACCTTAACAAGTTCCGTTACGGTGTATCGGCTAAAATCGGTGTCGGAAACTTCAGCCTCTTCGGATACTATAACCTCAGCGACCTGTTCGAGAAAGACAAAGGTATCCTCGAAGACAGCCAACTTAAGAATTTCAACACCTTTACCGTTGGTATATCTTTATCGAGCTTCTAAGAAGATCGTATCGTAAAGTATATTTTGAAGTAGCCCGTCTCGTTTACTATCGGGGCGGGCTATTTTATTTCCCCTTGAAATCAGGCTTTCGTTTTTCCAGAAAGGCAGTAACGCCTTCTTTATAGTCTTGTGTATTACCAGCTATCTCCTGGCAATAGGCTTCGTATTCCAGCGCTTCATCTAATGTTGAAGTCGAGGCTTTATCGAGCATCTTTTTGATCAAACCAACGGAACGGGTAGGCGCAGCGGCAAAGTAATCGGTATACTCTTTTACTGCCGTGTCGAGCTGATCGGGCGGTACAACCTTGTTCACCAATCCCAGGGCAAGCGCTTCATTTGCTTTCACGCGAGAGCCCATGCTGCACAATTCAAACGCCTTAGCCATGCCTACCAGTCTTGGTAAAAAGTATGATGAGCCTGAATCCGGCACCAATCCTATATTTATAAAAACCTCGATGAGCGTAGCCTCCTCGGAAGCTACAATAATATCGCACGCCAGGGCGAGTGAGCAACCAGCACCAGCTGCCACACCGTTTAACCTGCCTATAATTGGCTTGGGTAGATTACGCATGGCACGGATTATCGGATTATAACGCTTGTGCAGCGAGTCTATAAAAGAACGCTTCTCAGTTCCGGCAGCAGCCTTCAGGTCTTGTCCGGAGCAAAATGCTTTTCCTTCACCTGTGAGTACCACTACGCGTGCTGTATCATCTTTAGCAACGGCTTTGAGTGCGTCCTGAAGTTCGTAGGTGATATCGTCATTCAGGGCATTGTATACTTCCGGGCGATTCAGTGAAATGGTAACAACTCCACCCTGCAGTGAATATTTCAAAAACTTGTAATCCATAGAATTATAGCATCAGATGTTTGAATCCGAAGCTACCGTTCTTTCGCAAGAGATGAAAGTTATTCTTAGAACAAAACTGACATTCCGATGAGACTCGTCACCAACCCGAGCACAGAGCCTACCATTACTTCGCGGGTGGTATGTACATGCAACAACAGTCGTGACGACATGATGAACCCCGTGATAACAATAGCCACCAACGATGGATAGAACAGTGAACCGTCTTCCGATAATGTATTCAACGGCACAATGATGCCTAAAAATCCCCAGGCAGCCAGGCTGTGGATGCTTACTTTATAGAACAATGTAACAACGGCTGCCATCACCACTAGCGCATCGCCCAGCAATAAAAACTTGAAGAGATTATCGTTAACGCTCACGCCTGTTCTCGAGTAGAACAGGTATGTAATGAGTACATAGAGTATCGCTATGAATGTAAACGGCAGTACACGCTCTCTGCGGTCCTGCATGGTTATACTTCGTATTGTACCGAGTAATTTCAACAGGCCTATATTCAGTGCCGGCAGCAAAAACGTAAAGGCAAAAATGATCAGCACAAAACTCCATTGTGTTTCTATCTTCAGCGGATCAAGCCCAATCGGAAAGTACAGGGCAAACAATGCAAACAGATACGTTACCATCAGCAACGGATGGAATACAAAGGAGATAACTTTTGCTATAAAATTCACGCTACTCAAAAAGTGTTATGGATGATTAAAAAATGCACAGCCATATTATAGTTCTTTACGAAGCCGTGCCACAGGTATATTCAGTTGTTCACGATATTTGGCAACTGTTCTTCTGGCAATATTATACCCTTTGTCATTCAGGATCTTCTCCAGCTTATCATCCGAGTAAGGCTTGTTCTTATCTTCACTATCAATAATATCTTTAATGATCTGCTTTACCTCGCGGCTGCTTACCTCCTCGCCCGAATCGGTAGATATACCTTCGGAGAAGAAATATTTGAGCGGGTAAATTCCGAAATCTGTTTGTACGGCTTTACTGCTGGCCACACGCGACACGGTAGATATATCCATGCTGATCATGCTGGCTATATCTTTCAGAATCATCGGCTTCAGTTTTGTCTCATCACCTTCCAGAAAGAAATCATACTGAAAATCAACTATAGCGCGCATGGTTCTGAGCAAAGTCTGCTGGCGCTGTTTAATGGCATCGATAAACCACTTGGCTGCATCCAGCTTTTGTTTTACGAAGGATACCGCCTCTTTCAGTTTCTTGTCTTTCTTATCACTCTTATCGTATGCCTTGAACATTTCGGTATACGAGCGACTGATGCGCAGCTCGGGTGCGTTGCGCGAGTTTAGCGCCAGTTCGAGCTTACCATTATTGTTGGTGAGTATAAAATCCGGAATGATATACTGGTTCTTCACCATGGAAGGGGCACTGCTTCCTCCGGGCTTCGGATTGAGCTTTACGATCAGGTCTACAGCATCGCGGATAAACTCTTCGTCTTCCGTTTCGAGTTTCTTCTGTATTTTCTGATAGTGCTTCTTGGTAAACTCATCGTAGCACTCGGTAATGATTTTTTTTGCAACGGCTACATCGATATCATGGCCGTTGTCCATACGGTCTAACTGCAGTAGTAAACATTCCTGCAAATTGCGCGCAGCAATACCGGGGGGGTCGAACGTCTGAATTCTTTTCAGCACCGTCTCTACTTCTTCCACGGTTGCTTCAATACCCTGCGAAAAGGCGAGGTCGTTTACGATGGCATCAAGGTCTCTGCGTATATAGCCATCGCCTTCTATACTGCCCACCAGTTGTTTGCCAATGGTATATTGTTTTTCATCAAGCCCGAGGAAATCGAGCTGATCCATGAGTTGCTCGTGCAACGAAGTAGACATCGGCAGCGGCATGTCGCGTTCATCTTCATCATCGCCATCGCCCTGCATTTTATAGCCGCTGTAATCATCATCGCGGAGGTAATCTTTTATATCGACCTCCTCTTCGCTTCCCGATGACTCCTGGTATTCTTCTTCCTGTTCGTAGGTATCTTCTTCCGTCTTCTCCTGATCTTCTCCCTCTCCTTCCTCCAGCGCAGGATTTATCTCAAGCTCTTCCTCAATCCTGGTTTCAAGCTCGGCTGTAGGCACCTGCAACAGCTTGATGAATTGTATCTGCTGAGGCGATAGCTTTTGTTGTAACGATTGACTTAATCCGAGTTTCTGCATTAAAAATCCATGTTTAGATCACTTGATCAAAGACTATGCAAATTTAGAAAAATAGTCCAGTCTATAGTTAAAAGAGCACGGTCCAGCAGTCAATTGTATGGTCTTCCGAAAGTAAAATCGACATTTTCCGCCTGACTATAGATGATCGACTCCTTTCAAAACTCGCAAGTTTTTTCGTTTTTTGCGTCCCCTGTTGTTGGGCGCGGGTCGTTATCAGTTAATCGTTAACCGTTAGCTGATGCTCTTAAAGTTAGATACGATAGGCAGACAACAACGATAATATTATACATCATGAAACGCATCAAGATCAAAGAACTCCTCCTCACAAAACCTGAAGGTCAAACAGTTACAGCAAAAGGTTGGGTAAGAACCTTTCGTAACAACCAGTTCATTTCACTGAATGATGGCTCGACTATCAATAACCTGCAGGCTGTGGTGGAGTTGAATTCGGTCGCTGATGAAACGTTGAAGCGTATTACTACGGGAGCATGTTTATCGGTTACAGGCGAGCTGATTCCATCTCCGGCAAAAGGTCAGGCTGTAGAATTAAAGGTAAAGGAACTCGAAATTCTTGGAGACAGCGATGCTGAAAAATTTCCGCTTCAACCAAAAAAACATTCACTCGAATTTCTACGCGAGATCGCTCACCTGCGCTCACGCACCAATACATTCAGTGCTGTGATGCGCGTGCGTCACGCGATGGCGTTTGCCGTACATAAATTTTTCAACGACCGCGGGTTCTTTTATATCCATACACCGATCATTACCGGCTCGGATGCCGAAGGCGCCGGTGCTATGTTCCGTGTTACTACACTGGACCCTAACAACCCGCCTCGTGACGAACAGGGTAAAGTAAATTTCAAGGAAGATTTCTTTGGTCGTGAAACGAACCTCACTGTATCCGGACAGCTTGAAGGTGAAACCTACGCGCTTGCATTAGGCGATATATATACTTTCGGTCCGACCTTCCGTGCCGAGAACTCTAACACCACGCGACACCTCGCGGAATTCTGGATGATTGAACCGGAGATGGCGTTCTATGATATTGGCGATAACATGCAGCTTGCACAGGAGTTTCTGCAATACCTGGTGCGTTATGCACTGGAGAATTGTTCAGAAGATCTTGAGTTCCTGAACAAGCGTGCACAGGAAGAAGAGCAAAGCAAGCCGCAGGATCAACGCAGTGAACTCAGCCTCATCGATCGTTTAAAGTTTGTTGCCGATAACGACTTCCAACGGTTATCTTATACAGAGGCTATTGATATACTGAAGAACTCCAACCCGAACAAGAAGAAGAAGTTTCAATACCTGGTTGAAGAATGGGGTGTTGACCTGCAGTCGGAGCACGAGCGCTACCTGGTTGAGAAGCACTTCAAGAAGCCGGTGATACTATATAACTATCCGAAAGACATCAAGGCATTCTACATGCGCCAGAACGATGACGATAAAACGGTGGCCGCGATGGATGTACTCTTCCCGGGTATAGGCGAGATCATTGGCGGTTCGCAGCGTGAAGAACGTTATGAACGTTTGGTAAAGCGTGTGAACGAACTCAGCCTGCCTGAAAAAGAATTGTGGTGGTACCTCGACCTGCGCAAGTTTGGTTCAGCTCCTCACAGTGGCTTCGGTCTGGGCTTTGAGCGCTTGATACTCTTCGTAACGGGCATGACAAACATACGCGATGTGATTGCGTATCCGCGCTTCCCCGGAAATGCAGAGTTCTGATAGAGAAAGATTCAAAATTCCATTGACGGTATTTCCTTTACCTATAGCTTGGCGGACATTCGTATTTAACATGATATATCCATGCGCAAGGTAAAGTGTCATATTACTAACCGGGAGTTACCGGCTGCAGATGCTGTGGCCGGTCATCAGCTTCGGCCTGCTATGCTCAAGATGATCCAGTCTGAGCATCACAATTTTAATGGTGACTCCTATATATCGCTTGATGAGCTCATGAAGTATCGCAAGAAATTCATGGAGCACATGCTGCGGGCAGAGGGTAAAGAACTATCGAAACTGGAACGTGATGTTCTGAAGAGTGTAAATGAAAATGAATTGCTCGTACAGAACATCGAGCCCGCGCTGGACAAAGAGCTCTCCCTTGGTGATCGTCTTGCAGACCGCATTGCTGAATTCGGAGGAAGCTGGACGTTCATCATCACCTTCTTCTCCTTCATTGTGTTATGGATAGGTATCAATATATTTATCCTGGCATCCCGATCTTTCGATCCCTATCCCTTCATTCTACTAAATCTTATACTCTCGTGTCTGGCAGCTATTCAGGCTCCTATCATTATGATGAGTCAGAACCGGCAGGAAGCGAAAGACCGCATCCGCTCTGAGCACGACTACAAAATAAACCTGAAAGCAGAACTTGAGATCAGGTTGCTGCATGAAAAGATCGATCACTTATTACTCCAGCAAAATCAACGGCTGATGGAAATCCAGCAGTTGCAGGTAGACCTGATGGATGATATACTGGAGAAGCTCAATCATAAAACGAAAGACAAGAACGCATGAAGAAGACTTTTGCAAGCGATAATTACTCCGGTGTACACCCTGAAGTAATGGAAGCATTACTCCGCGCCAACACAGCACATGCAGGCTCTTATGGTGCCGATGAGTATACCGACCGCGCGATCGCGAAATTCAAGGAATACCTGGGTAACGACATTGAAGTTTTCTTTGCATACAACGGCACAGGTGCCAATGTTTTAGGACTTAGTGCACTGACGCGTTCATTCAACTCGATTATCTGTTCAGACCTCGCGCACATCAACGTTGATGAATCTACTGCACCTGAAAAATTTCTGGGCAGTAAGTTAATTACCATCCCTACCAAAGACGGCAAGATATACCCGCACGAAATTCAGAATAAAATACAACGGGTAGATGATCAGCATCACCCGCAGGCAAAGGTTATCTCGATATCGCAGTCTACTGAGTACGGAACTGTATATACTATAGATGAAGTGAAAGCTATATCCGAAGTAGCAAAAAAGAATAATCTCTTTTTACACATGGATGGCTCGCGCATCGCCAACGCTGCTGCGAGTTTAAGTAAAGACTTTGCTTCGTTTACCCGCGATGCCGGTGTAGATGTACTTTCATTTGGAGGAACCAAGAACGGTATGATGTTCGGAGAGGCGATTGTATTCTTTAATCCGGAGCCTGCCCAATATTTCAAGTATATCCGCAAGCAAGGCATGCAACTTCATTCAAAAATGCGTTTTATCAGCGCACAATTCGAAGCGCTGTTAAGTAACGATCTGTGGAAAAGAAATGCGAGCCATTCAAACCGAATGGCCAAATTACTGGAAGCTGAATTGAAAAGTGCCAGCGTGCAGATAACGCGACCGGTAGATGCCAATGGAATTTTTGCCATGCTGCCTCCGGAGGTTATTCCGGCATTGCAACAAGAACATTATTTCTATGTGTGGGATGAAAAGACTTCTGAAGTCAGGCTGATGTGTTCGTTCGACACCACCGAAGACGAAGTGAAAAGCTTCGGTAATGCGTTACGAAGACTGCTGAAGTAATTATGCCCGTAAATGAAAAGGATAGTAAGGATCTCTCGATAGACTTTCTATTTCTTAACGAACTTGAACGTACTGGTAAATTTGGAATCTTTGTCCTTCATAGCTAACAGGTAATAACCGGAAGCCAGATCTTTTACGCGAACGCGAATCTCGTGTTCATCAACGATCTCGGTTTCAGTGCTTACTTCGTTACCAATAATATTGTGGAGCGATAATTTGATATCTTCTGCTTTGAACTGATCAATGCGTACGTGAACAAATTCTACTGCCGGGTTCGGAAATATTCGTACTGACTTTGCAATATCAATATGTTCAGATTGTACCGGCGGATTGTTTTGTTCGCGCTCCTGCGCGATCACCTCCAGAGCGGCTGCCCCGGCCATGATCATCACCATAAGTATTCTTCCCAAGCGCATGTTTTTGTAATTCTATTTTCGATATGTACGACAAATATTAAACCAAAGTTCGGGCTTAAGCCGCTTTCTTTACTATTAGATGCGACAAACCCGAAAAAGTTTAAGACAAACGCCAAAATATTTTTCATCACCCCTAAGAAGCTCGTATGCTGGTTATCGAAAAATTCTCAAAAAGTTATGGCGATCAGGTGATTCTGGAATTTTCTGAGGTCAGTTTTACCCAGGGAGTCTACTGGATCAAGGGCAAGAATGGCTCGGGCAAAACTACATTTTTCAAGGCATTGGCAGGTTTGCACCCGTGCCGTGGCTCCGTTCGTTTCGAGGGAGGACCATCGTTACACCAGCAGCCCGTGGCCTATCGTAAAAAGGTAAACTATAGCGAAGCCGAACCACAGTACCCGGGTTTTCTTACACCTAAAGATCTGTTCAACTTTATTGGCAAGGCTAAAGGAGCTTCGGCAGCGCAGCAGCAGTTTTTGGTTGATTCATTTGGTATCGCGGCTTATTATGAGAAACCCTGCGAGACACATTCCAGTGGTATGCTGAAGAAAGTATCGCTGGCACTTGCATTTCTGGGAGCTCCGGAATTGATTATACTGGATGAACCGTTGATCACGCTGGACGAGGCTGCCAGAAATATACTGTTACACCTCATAGAAGATCGCATTACCCGCGAGGGCGTAACATTCCTGCTGTCGTCTCACCAGGTGCTGGAAAGTGAACAGCTTCCCGTAAAGGGTACATATACGGTTGCTAACCAAACGCTGGTGCCGGATGAAGCCTGAAAATATTATCACGCAGCGCGTATTTGTTCGCGAGTATTACCGGCAAAATGCAAGCTTCTTTCTGCTGATAATAGGACTTGCCGGTGGTTTTATGCGCAGCCACGATCATATAGCACTGGCCGAATTCTTTGTAGGCAGTCCGCTGCTGTTATTAATACCTTTCACCCTCTGGACGCTATATATACTCAAGGTGATAACCTTCAACACCGAGACACTACGCAGAAGCGAAAACGAATTTCTATTCGCCTTCGCAATGCTAAAGCGCAGTGACCAATGGACGGCAGCATTCCTTACCATCTTTATCCAGGCAGCTCCGGCTTCACTCTATGGTATATTTCTGATTGCCATTGCGGCAAAGCATCAAATTATACTATCGATTGGGCTCGTTGTGCTCATGCTCCTGGTATTGATGATACTGGCCACTGCGAAATTATACTATATATTGAATCATCCTGACCAGGAGCGTAAGGTCAATCGCATCAAGCGCTTTTTCGACCGGACCTTTAGTAAACCGTACCCGGCTTTTTTTGTTGAGTGGATACTAAGACGACAACCCTTGATGCTGATCGGTTGCAAAGCATTTAGCGGTGCATTGTTATTGGCCGTTATATACCTCTATAGCACCGATGTATATGATCACCGGTTGTTGGCGATGGGCATTGTGATTGCGGCTTCTGCGCAGGTTCCGCTGTTACTTGAGTTACACCAGTTTGAGAATTTTCATTTTGGTTTTGTAAGACAATTGCCTCTGCCCTTCTATAAAAGATTGTTATATACCTTAACAACTATACTGTTACTGACACTGGTTGAGATCGGGTTGCTGATAACTCACTTCTCTGTTTCTCTTCCGGTAACGACATTACTGCAGTGCATTTTGTTTTTCATATCCATGCTTGTCTTTCAGCAAGGATTACTGTATGCAAAAGATCATACACAGGAACAACTGATGTCGCGCGTATTTATACTGACCATGGTGTTGATCGTGTTGGTGTTATTCAAAATTCCGTTATGGTTATTCATTGCTATCCACTTGTTCGCTGGCATATTTATCTGGCAACGGAATTACTACCAGTTTGAGCATATCACCTCCACAGAATAATCAGCACTGATGTTGAATATAACAGGCTATATTCAGGATTGGTATAGCTTTCCGTTCAGGATTACCGTATCAACAAGGTTACTACCGAAAGCGTATGGTAAAAAGGCAAGCGAAGGTATAGGCTTTGTGATGAATACATTGGCCACTTTACCTTTTGTTATACTTCCATGAGTATGCTCCACACCCAGCGCGGCTGCTGTGTTGATGGTGGCAGCGTTGATCGCTTCCTCCGGAGTCATTTTCATTTTTATACAGGCAAAAGCCATCATCAACGGCATATTGCCACTGGGTGCTGAACCGGGATTATAATCTGATGCAATGGCGAGCGGGAGTCCTGCATCGATCAATTGTCGCGCAGGCGGAAAGGGCAATCCTAGAAAGAATGCTGCCCCCGGCAAAGCAGTAGGCATCACGTTGCTATTCTTCAACGCTTCAATTTCTTGATCACCTATATTTTCAAGATGGTCTACACTCAGTGCATGGGTTTTAACACCTACCTGCACACCGCCCGAGCGATGAAGCTGGTTAGCATGTATACGCGGTCGCATTCCGTAACGTTTTCCTTCTTCCACAATGCGCTCGGTGTCCTCCACGGAAAAAAATCCCTGTTCGCAGAACACGTCAATAAAGTCAGCAAGCTTTTCTTCCGCTACTGCGGGAATCATCTCCTGGATGATCTGCTGTATATATACTTCTTTCGATTTATCAGCCGGAACAGCGTGTGCTCCCAGAAATGTTGTCTTAACGGTTAACGGAGTTTCTTTACCAATGCGTTTTGCTACGCGCAACATTTTCAGTTCATCGCGTGTAGTAAGGCCGTAGCCACTCTTTATTTCAACGGTACCGGTACCCGTCCGGATAATTTCATGTGCCCGTGCTACACTGCGCTCAAACAATTCATCTTCAGAAGTCTGCTGAAGTTTACGCGCCGAGTTCAGTATACCTCCTCCCTTCGCAGCAATCTCGGCATAGGTAGCACCTTTGATCTTCATCACAAATTCTTCTTCGCGACTGGCAGCAAAAACAAGGTGCGTATGCGAATCAACAAAGGAAGGGAACACCATTCGGCCGGTAGCATCGATCACTTGCTCCGCCTGCAGCGATGGAAGTTCATCCATCTTTCCAAAGACTTCAATGACACCATCGTTCAGGTATAGAAATGCATTTTCAATTACCGGCAACGCAGCCATGGTACTGCCTGCTACACGTGCTATAGTTTGCTCGCGCACCTGCACCAATGCTTTTATATTCCGGATCAATACATTACCCATGAAGCGAAGTAAAGCAACTGTTCGACCGAATCAAAAGAAAAAGGGATAACAGATTTGTTATCCCTTTCCATATATCCATTAACAAATATACTTACTTACCGAACGACTCAACTTTATAGTCGAGGTTGGTGCCGAATACCGGGAAGCTGATCTTCAGCAAAGCATAAAAACCTCGCTTCTCAACCGAAGGACGGTAACCTACCTCCGCTCCATACGACCAACCAAACTGTCGGTTAAAGCGGCCATCCACTCCCAAACGGAAACCTATTTTTTTAGTCTTCACAGCATCTACCGCGTAGGTTGCTGTTGAACCTGCTATCGCTGCACCGAACTCATCTTTTTCAGTATACATAACATCATCCAGTGTGATAGATGGTGCGAAGAGTATATCTGCGTATGCGGTAAACATCAGGTCATCCACACCTTCTTCGAACTTGTCGAAGTTTACTGCTACGTTCTTGATCCAGGTCATTGAACCTCCGAGGTATAAACCTTTGGATGCTATGTTGGTGAAGGCGTGTACTTTCTGAAGTTTACCGTTGGTGTTGTATTCTTCCAGCGGTAGCGGTTTACCTTCTGCCGTTACCAGCGCGTTGTTGTTGAGGCCTTGTGCATCGAGCGCGCGTGCCAGGTCTGTAGAACTATCCCATATTATACCACCGAGGCGTACACCGTATATCTTTCTTACTTTACAAGGAACATCAGCACTCAGCGGAACGCGGGCCGCCCACTTATCACCGCGGTAACTTTTCTTGTAGAGGAACATTTTGGTTTTGGAGCTCTCTTCGAAATCCTTTACGTGATACGTAGCACCAAATTCGTAGTAGTTATATACCTCCGCGCGGTTATCAACACTGCTTTGCTTTACCGACAGGTCGCGGGCAAAATCAAAGAACTGCTGACTATAGGTTTTACGGAAGTGAACTTTAAAATCGAGCTTGTCTTTGTAGTAGTATGCAGCCTCTGCACCAAAGCCAGCGTTTACGTTGGTAGCAAACAACTCACCATACAACGGCATAATCCCAACAAATAATTTGTTGATGGAATACGGCTCGTCATATATCTCTTCGTACGTAACGGCCGTTTTATCTTTACGTTCGCCCTGCGCAAAAAGGGAGACGCTAAGCGTCATGCACGCAGCCATAGAAATGAAAAAGCGATAATTCATATTACGGGTAGTTGAGTAATAATCAGTAAAAATAGTAAAAGTCAGGCTAAAAATTGTTTTACCTGAATACTCCCCGCACGACAGATGTAATACTTTCTCTAAAAAAAGATCAATTTGTCCTGCTTTCGAGCATCTTTTTGAGCTGTTCGAGCTCCTTCAGCTTGCCCTGGATATCTTCTTCCCTGCGTTTACGCTCCGTAATATCTTCAAACATACCCAGCACAGCCGTTACTTCGCCGTGCTGATTCATGATCGGCACCTTGCTGGTAAGCACCCACGATACCTCTCCGTTGCTGTTTGTGTTCTTCTCTTCCATATCGATGCGCGCCTTGCGGCTGTTCATCACCGACAGGTCATCGGCACGGTATGCTTCAGCATGGTCTTTCCATGGCATATCGAAGTCTGTGAAACCGAGAAGTTCTTTGTGCGATTTCTTACCGGCCACCTGTGCAAAGATACGGTTACATCCCTGGAAGCGGAGTTCTTTATCTTTCCAGAATACAGCGCGCGGTATATTATCGATAATGGTTTGAAGGGTTTCCTGCGCCCCGTTGAGACTTTCAATCATGCTATTGATCTTCATGGTATTGAAAGCTACGGTTACAAGGTCAGCACATGATTTCAGAAACTCTATATCTTCTTCCGTCCATTGCTTCTGTTCGTACTGATGCTCGCAGCAGATCACCCCGGCAATGCGGCCTTCATTGAAGAAAGGCACATCGAGTAATGATTGTATATCCAGGGTGTTGAAATACGTTGCTGCGAATTCGCGTGTTGCTGCATTAGTCAATGCATCGTTCGCTACAATTACATCTTCGCGGGTAAGGGCTTCAAAATATCCCGGGTAATCTTTCGCCAGCAATTCATTTCCGGATGTAAAGGAACGATCGCGTTGTGAGTATAATTTTTCGTTCTTCAGTCTGTTACGCAGATCGTTGATCGACCACACACTACAACGTGATACGTGTAGTTGATTACAGATGGCAGACGTTATCTTTTCAAGTGCTGCATTCCAGTTACCGGATTGTACATCGCGGTTCTTGGTGAGCTCCATTAATACTTTACGATTGCGCTGGCTGATCTCGTTACGTTGTTTCTCACCATCGAGCATAGCCTGGATGTGTTTCTCTTTTCTGCGCATTTCTTCCTGCGTAGCTTCGAGCTCTTCCATGTTCTGGCGCATCTCTTCTTCCTGCGCGCGCATTTCTTCAGCCTGTTGTTGTGTACGCTCCAGGAGCACGCGTGTACTCTCGTTGGCACGCACTGTAGATATAGTGGAGGCTATACTTTCGGCAAGTTTCTCTACCAGTTCAATTTCGTAATCCTGGTATTTACCAAATGTAGCCAACTCGATTACACCATATATTTGCTCGTTAACTTTCAACGGCACCATCAGTAACGCGTTGGGGTTAGAACCTCCCAGGCCGGATGTAATGGATATATATTCTTGTGGCACTTCGAGCAGGTAAATACGTTCACCTTCCATATAGCACTGGCCTACCAGTCCTTCACCGGCCGTAACCTTCTTCTTCAGAAACTTCTTGCGTTCGAAGGCATAGCAGGCAACAAGGTCAAGCGACTTATCATTCTCATCTTCATTCAGAATGAACAAACCGCCCTGGTTACTCTTGGTATATTTTACTACAAAGCGTATAATGTTATCGAATAATTCTTCAGTGCTGCTGGTAGAAGTTCTCAATATCTCACCAACCTGTGCCAAGCCGGTAGTAGACCAGTTACGCTTACGATCATCTTCGGCATTGTTGCGCAGTTTGTTACGCATGGTCAACAACGTATTGCCCAGATCTTCATCGGCAAGTGCATCAAGTTCTACATTATAATTACCTGCCGAGATTGATTCCACAAAACCGGTAAGTGCGCCTACGTCTTTACTTTGTGAATCCAGACGTTGTTTGTTTTCCTGCACCAGTTTATCACTGCTGGCCTGCAGGCGGTATAGCATTACGCAGAGAAATGCAAAAGCTATAAGAAGGGATATGATGGAGATCCATGAAAGTGTATCAATGAAAGAAGCGTCTGACTTCACGTTCACGTTGATGTGATCGATAAGCCGGTCCATCTTGCTTTGGAAGTTAGCGTAGTTGGTATCAAACTCCTGGTCCAATACACCACCGGCTTCCTCACCGGTGCTCGTGGTTATTGCAGGTTGAATCACCGCCCCTGTACTATCCAGCACTGCGGGTGTCGATACCGTTGTTTTAGCCTGCTGCTTAAACTTCCAGCGCTCTTTGGCTGTACTCAAAAGTTTATCGAGACTTACGAGCGACTCTTTTATTATCACTTGTGTTTCTTCGTCATCGCTCTTGGCAAATTTACCAAGCTCGTTTTCCTTGCCATCATACGCAGATTGCAGAATGTCTTTGGATGAGTTGAAGACCGTGAGTACATCACGTTCAAAATTAAGCGAAGCATCACCGGCCATGAGTTCCTCAAACCACAAATGACCCTGAGTCACCCGGTTTTTAACGTTGTCGCCTAAAGAAATATACGGCAGGTTTCGCTGATAGGTTGAAACGGTTCTTCGTTCCACATACGCAATAAGAACAGCAATGAGCAGTCCTATGGCACCAAAAGCAATCGTGTATTTAAGAGCACGGTTTTTCATGTAAACTTATGTTGAAGCGTAGCTTGGGGTGGAAAAGTTAGCAATATGACCGACAAAAAGAAAAGATGGTGTATGGTTTCAATCGAATTAGCAACTTTTACCAAAGTTTAAATTACCGGCCCATGCCGCATTGCTATTTAGAACCATGAAATATTTTTTTTAGATTAGTCTAAATATAATATGTTTGTGATATCAACAACCCCTTAAGTACCATGCGCTCATGTATACTTTTTATAGTGCTCTTCGGAACCATGCAGTCGGTTCGCGCCCAGGAATCGAAACGCTATTCACTCTTTAATCCGACTCCGCGCAGCGAAATGCGCGAGTTCAGTATTGACCGTCCGGATGTAACGGAATCTCCCATCACCGTAGACCCGGGCCATTTTCAATTTGAAGGTGATATTGTGAAGTGGAGCAAAGACACGCAGGGAGAAAGTGAGCGCACGATTAATGTTGTGAATGCTTTGTATAAAGTAGGACTCACTCCTTCGTGGGATATTCACTTTGGTATTGAGGCTTACAACATTTACCAGGATATACATGCGGATACATATGACAAAGGTTTTGGCGCAACGACCATTCGCCTGAAGCATAACTTCTGGGGCAACGATGGGGATACACGCACAGCATTGGGTGTTATACCATACGTTACTTTTCTCTCGGGCAACCCGTTCGACTCTGATGTTATCTATGGTGTCGGGTTTCCTTTCTCGTACGACCTCTCTGAAAAACTGGGACTCGGTGCACAAGCGCAGTTTGATTTTGTACCCGATGATGAAGGCAGCCGCGAACTCAGTTACTTCCAGACAGTTGTGCTGGGCGGACCACTGGCAGGCAATCTTGATTTTTATGTAGAAGGTATGGGTACATTCTATTCCGGTGGCAATTGGTTTACGGCCAATGGCGGGTTGATCTATAACGTATCCCCTAATGTAAAAGTAGATATAGCTACCAACGTGGCGTTAACGGATGAAGCGCCTACTAAAGTATATCTCGGACTTTCGTTTCGCATCTAAACAAAAAAAGGGTAGCGCGATCGCTACCCTTTTATATAGTACAAGTATATATATTCTGATTACTCGCTACGCAGGGAATTTACCGGGTTGCCTAACGCAGCCTTGATGGTTTGAAAGCTCATGGTTAAAAATGCGAGCGCCAGCACAATGCTGCCGGTGACCGCAAATATCGACCACGCCATGGGAGCACGATAAGCAAAGTCTGCCAGCCATTGCTCCATGATATACCATGAAACCGGTGCTGCTATAACAAACGCAATCATCACCAGCCATAAAAAGTCTTTAGACAACAGTATAATAATCTGGTTAATGGATGCACCCATAACCTTGCGTATACCAATCTCCTTTACGCGTTGCGCGGCTGTAAATGTTGCAAGACCAAACAGCCCGAGGCATGAGATGCAGATCGCTATAGCAGAGAAGCCGGTAAATAATTTACTCAGACGTTGCTCGTTGTTATACATCTTATCATAGGCATCATCCATAAATTTGTACTCGAACGGATATGCCGGGTTATACTGCTTCCACACATCCTGGGCAGCGGCAACAGCCTCCTGATTTTGCGCTCCGTTGGTTTTAACATATACCAGCCAGAACCAGTTAGGCCTGTATAGAAATACAGTAGGCTCTATTTTTTTATGAATAGACCGGTGATGAAAATCTTTTACAACGCCTTTAATAATCCCTTTGGTTTGCCAGAGTGTAAATGATTTACCAATCGGATCTTCAATGCCTGCTTCCTGCACGGCTGTCTCATTCAATATATAGGTGGCGGTGTCGCTTACAGCATCACGAAAACCTTCACCGGTGGTAATCTCCATACCCATGGTCTTCATAAAGTTTTCATCAATAGCCATACCGTGCACCATAAACTCGGTGCCTTCCACTTTTCCATCCCAATCGGTATCGCTCGTTGTATTCTCAATGTTCAGTACGTTCTGGTTAGAGAATGTTACTTCTTCAATAGCAAGATTTCGAAGCAGTTCATTACGAATAGTATTCTTATTATCGTACATTTTGCCGCGCATGCCAAACGTAAATATATTCTCTTTGTTGAAGCCTAACTTCCGATCGCGGATAAAGGCGAGCTGCTCGCCTACTACCAACGTACCGATGATGATCATGATCGACAACGAGAACTGTGTAACCACCAGTATTTTCCGGAATGTAGAGTTGCCACCGCTAATGGTAAGTTTACCGCGAATCACTTCCATGGGCTTGAATGCCGAAAGTACTAATGCCGGATATATACCCGACACCAGCCATGTAACCAATAACGAACCCGACACTAAATATAGCACAGTAGCATCGGTCAGATCGAACGAAAGTGTTTTACCTGCCAGTATGTTGTAAAAAGGTATAGCAAGCTGAATAAACACCATGGCCAGCAACAACGACAGTATCGAGATGATTGCAGACTCGCTGAGAAACTGCACAATAAGTTTGGTCCGGTCGGCACCAACCGTTTTACGCACGCCTACTTCTTTGGCACGCTTGGTGGCGCGGGCCGTAGCCAGGTTTATATAGTTGATACACGCAATCAATAGTATAGCCAGGGCGATAATAAAAAATATACGAACCGTCTGTATACCTTCTTCACTCAGATCGGCCCCATATAAATGAAGCTTCGACAGCGGTTGTGCTATATAGGAAAGGGACTCGGCTTCCTTTTGATTAGCGTGATGAATTGCGGTTAGCTGACTGGCTACAGAATCTGCTGAAGCACCTTCGTTCAACCATAAAAATGTATGATAGTCATAGTTACCCCAGTCAGACTCGAGACTTTTCCAGTAAACATTGGCGCTATAGTTCTTGATTAATATTTCAAACGGAAAGAATACAACGTACTGCAAGGTTGAGTTCTGCGGAAAATCTTCGAACACACCGGCTACCGTATAGTCCTTCTCTTCATTGAGCTTGAAAACTTTGCCTACCGCATCTGTTGTGTTGAATATTTTCTTGGCAACAGACGCTGAGATAACAACGGAGTTTATATCCGTGAAAGGCTTGTCAGGATTTCCATTTATAAAATGAACATCAAACACTTTAAAGAAACTGTTATCAATATAAGCCTTCAAACGGTCTTCCGTTATTTTCTTGTCACCATAAGTAAACAGTGCTGTGCTATGATAGTCGGAGATGCGCACTGCCTCCTTGATGGCAGGTATACTTTGCTTACCAAAGGTTGCAATAGGTCCGGGAGTTATGCTCCAAACGGTCTCTGTTCCGTTGTTATTAAACTTTGCATTTATCTTATAGATGTGATCAGCCTTGCTGTGAAAAGTATCGTAACTCAGCTCTTCCTGTACCCACAGCATCAGCATAATACTGGCAGCAATCCCCAGCGCCAGTCCGCCTATATTAATTCCAGCATAGACACTGTCGCGCAGTAAATTCCGGAGTGAAAGTTTAATGTAATTGAGGATCATATCATAGGTATATAAGACAAATGCTATATATTATTCACTTCGCAGCGAGTCGACCGGGTTGGCCGATGCCGCCTTCACGGTCTGGAAGCTTATAGTAACCAACGTAATCAACAATAAAACAATAAAGGCAATTATAAACACCAGCGGATTTACACTGATGCGGGTGGCGTAATTTTCAAGCCAGCGTGCCGCGGTAAGCCACGCGAGTGGTATAGCAATTACATTCGCGACAACTACCAGCACTATAAATTCCTTCGAGAGCAACGTGGTGATCTGGAGTATATCTGCACCCAATACTTTGCGGACACCAATCTCTTTGGTTTTAGACAGTACCATGAAGGAAACGAGTCCAAGGAGGCCGATCATAGCAATGACAATGGTTACGACCGAGAACAATCCAAAGACATTGACGAGCTTCTGTTCTGTTTGATATTGTCTTTCAAAATCCTGGTCGAGGAAGAAGTAATTAAAATCATAGCCAGGAAAGTGCTTCTTCCAAAGTGTGCCCAGCGTTTCGATCAATTGTTGTGTATCAGCAGCTTTGTATCGGATAGCATACATATAACTCGCGTTCGGATTGAAGTCCATTACCATAGGCCCTATATTTTGCTGCAATCCGAACTGGTGGTAATCTTTTACAACACCAATTACTTCACCTTCCGGATAACCTGATGGTGATGTGATCTTCTTACCGATCGCTTCCTCAGGCGATGCCCAGCCGAAATCCGAGACTGCTGTCTCATTCAATACTAAACCATCTTTTAACAATGCAGCATGATCTTTACTGAAACGTTCGCCCGCGATCAGTTCAAGACCGAGTGTTTGCATATAATGATCATCCACGGCCATATACTCAACACTGATCGCATCATCACCGGATTTACCTTCCGGGAAAGATACTTGTCCTAACCAACCCGGATTACCCGGCAATGAATTGGTAAACGTTACATCGTCTACAAAGGCGAGCGATCGTACTTCATTCCGGAACGTCTCATATGCTTCTGCGTTTACCGACCGGGCACGTGCTGCATTCACCACGAAGATCTCATCTTTGGCAAAGCCCAGCTCCTGCTGCTGCATAAAGCGAAGCTGGTTGATAACAATGAGTGTACCCAATACAAGACTCAGTGAAATAACAAACTGAAACACTACGAGTGTTCTTCGAAGCTGCACACCGCGCGCGCTCGACTGCATTTTTCCTTTGAGCACTTCTACCGGACGCAAGCCTGACATAACCCAGGCAGGATAATAACCGGAAAGAAACGTTACAACAATTACGAGGCATGCTATACCCGCCAGTATAGCCGGACTCACCAATGTATTCAGGGTATAATATTTATCCAGCAGTTGATTGAAGATCGGCAGCAATACACCCGCCAGTGTTACAGCAAACAACAGTGCTATACAAGTAAGTACAAACGACTCGCTGAGAAACTGGCGAATAAGTATACTGCGGGTTGAGCCCACCACTTTACGGAGTCCAACTTCCTTAGCCCGGTATACTGAGCGTGCTGTAGTAAGGTTCACAAAATTTATACAGGCCAGCAGAATCACAAACGCTGCTATAGCCGATACCAGGTAAACGCGATCAATGCTTCCGGTGGAGCCCATCCGGTTTTCATTTGTTGCGCGAAGGTATATATCCGACAGCGGTGTAAATACAACTTTGCCTTCGGTTCCCCATTGCTTCAGCATGTCGCTGGCGTGCTCTGTATAAACATTTTCTGCTTTGGCACGGAATGTCTCAATGTCTGTACCTTCTTTCAGAAGAATATAGTTTGATACGTTGATATTTCCCCAGCCTTCATCGTATGTAAAATATTTATCCAGCAGCGGATACGATGAGAAAGACAAAGCAATGTCCAATTGAATATGCGAGTTGGAAGGTATATCTTTTAATATACCCGTTACCATAAACTGCAGTGTATCTGCCAGTGTTATATTTTTGTTCAGGGCATCACCACCCGGAAAAAGTTTTTCAGCCATCGACTCCGTCAGCACTGCGGTGTTGGGTTCCGTTAATGCTTTATCCGGATTTCCTTTTACCAGCGGAAAAGAGAACATGGAGAGAAACTCCGGTGATACAAAGTGTATGCGTTGCTTGAGCCGTTTATCATTATGATTCAACAAGAGCATCGAGCCGCTCTTCGCATATAGCACCGATTCTACTTCCGGGAAATCCTTTTTCAACGTTACTCCTACCGGCCAGGCATTGGTTGCTATCGCGTCCTTCTCACCGGAAGCATTTTTATAAAACAGACTTTCTACCCGGTAAATACGATCCTTGTTCGCATGAAACTTGTCGTACGACAACTCATCGAACACATATAGCATGATAAGTATACCAACGGCAAGACCGAGTGCAAGTCCCAGCAGGTTTATAGTTGCATAACCTTTAAATTTCAGTATGGAACGGAAAGCAATTTTGATGTAGTTGAATAGCATATAACCGGGTTTAATTCAAATATAGTGTCCACGGGTTCCCGGTAAGTCCAAGATCGATGCCATGGAAAAAATCCCTGATTCTGCGGGATTTAAAGCATTATCTGAGAATAAGTCCGGTCAAATGTGAACGTACCTGTCCGCAGGCGGGCATATTTCAGGGTAGCAATGAAACTCTAAAACGTGACTCTTTTTATTACAATAACAACAACGAGTGCAGCGGGTCAGCTTCGAAACTTGCGCATATAGTCCTGGATATATACATCGATACTCTTGCGTTTATACTGCATGATGAAGCGTGGATGTGCCAACGGTATAACGGTCTCAAAAAAGTTATGCTTCTTGTTGATCGAGGAAAGGTATTTGAAGTTCTCGCCTTCACCCAGGCAATAGCATCGCTGGCGGTTAACCCCGAAGTCAAGTTGCTGTCGAATACATTTCAGCATAAAAGGCTCTACCGTTTGTTGCAAAAATTTTATATCGTAGTAATTGAGGTTCTTGTCGTCTTTCACAAACCCTAACGGGCTGAGTGCCGTGATGTAAAAATCATGATAGAATTTTTCAGCGCCACCATAGGCGTCAATCATAGCGTATATAAAATCTGCGGAGAGTTCTACTTTCTTTTTCAGGTTGTTGACTATACCGAGCTTTTCCAATTTCACCGGGTCAGTAAAAGGAACACCCGTTATACCTCCACCAAACCTGCCGGGATTAATACCGAAGATGAGCGTTCGCGGATTGCTATCGTTGTAAAACTTCTCGTAGAACTGTCGGCTTAAGTCAAAAGCAACGGTATCCTGGTAAGGATTCATCACCTCTACCCCTTCGGGCAACTCTACATCAATCGACAACGACTTGTAAAACTTTAATATATACTCTGCATAAACCATAACTAATACCTTTTGCCCGCAGAAGGCACAGATTAACCCAGATATTATATTTAAAAAACTTCTGCGAACATCTGTATCCTCTGCAGGCTTAAAAATTATTCAATCTCAAAAACGCTTTTGTAAAATTCCTTTTGCTGAACGTACTCGATCAACTCAAGATAAAAAGGATGTGAGCCCAGCGTTGCGCTGTCGCCAATCATAATGAGTTTTTTGCGTGCGCGTGTCATGGCTACGTTGGTTCTTCGTATATCACCGAGGAAACCGACTTCACCTTTGTCGTTGCTGCGTACAAAGCTTATGGCGATCACATCGCGCTCCTGTCCCTGAAAAGCATCTACGGTATTAATAGATATAAGACCATGTAACGGCTCTAGTATAGAAGATGCTTCTGTGAGTTTCAATATATAGTCTACCTGCGCGCGATACGGTGTTATTATACCGAGCGTAATTTTTTGCTCAGCCCATTCTTCTATACCAACTTCTTCCACGAGCTTCTCGACCCTGCGGATCAATACCTGTGCTTCTTCATGATTAAAACGGCTAAGTGTTTCCTTGTCCTGTTCCTCGGCATGACCTGCGCCCGCGGTATCGATAAACTCTACCGGTGCCTGGTTGGGGCGAAGTAATTCATGCTTCACAGAAGCATCAGCAATAAGCTCGTCCTTATAAAAATATTGCGAAGAGAATTTCATAATGTCTTCGTGCATGCGATATTGAACCTGTAGCATGGACGATTGACCGGGATGTTTCTCGATTCCTTTTTCAAAAAGCGTTTGAGACAAACCTGCTCTTGCCGCTTCATTTGATTTTATAGTAGGCGGTAATTGTAAATGATCGCCTGCAAAAATTATTCGCTCCGATCGAAGTATCGGTATCCAGCAGGCAGGCTCCAGTGCCTGGCCCGCCTCATCTATAAATGCTGTCCTGAATTTTTTACCGCGCAGTGTCGGATGCGATGACCCTACCAGCGTAGCGCAGATCACATCACTGTTTTGCAACAGGTCGTTGATGATATAGAACTCCAGCATGTCGGCATCAGACTTCAACAGTTTTACTTCCTGCTTCAGCAGTTTGCGTTGCTCGCGTTCGTGAAAACCAAAGTTACGTTTATACTTGGAAGCCATGCTGCGCACTTGTTCCATGCGCTTGCGTATCTCGCGAAGTTCACCATAATTACTGTGAGCCGCTATACGTGCATCCAGCGTTTTACTCAGCGATTGTTCCGTTACGCGGGCGGGATGCCCTATACGCAAAACGTTCATGCCCTGCTCCGATAATTTATCAGCGAGTAAATCAACGGCAGCGTTACTGGGCGCACAAACCAATACCTGTTTCTCCAGCCGTACCGTTGCAATGATAGCCTGCACCAACGTTGTAGTTTTGCCTGTTCCCGGAGGACCATGAACAAACGCTATATCTGCAGTCTCCATTACCTTGGTGAGTGCTTCATGCTGACTGCTATTTAATAGCGAAGTTGTTGGTATAGCTTGTATACTGCCATCTGCTGTCCTGACACTTTCCACTTTCAACCGTAAACTCTTCTCTCCTCCCAACAAAATCTCGCGCAACATCGCTACGCGATTGTCCTCGGCCTTCATCACTTCTTTCAGTGCGAATTCCATTTCGCGATAGCTCATCTCATCAAACATCACATCTACACCTACCAAACCATCTTCGATCCAATCGGGAACATCATCGCTGTTCAATGTAATGGACATCACATTATCACGAACATAATTTACCACTCCATTCACATGCTCCTTCTCCGGTTTACCCGATGCATTGGAAAATACACTCACGGATTTACCACTCTGAAAAGCATGCGGCTGATCAAGGTGATTGGTTCGCTCTACTTCAATAATAAGACGCTCGCCTGTACCGATATAGTCGCGGTTGAAACGAAGTGGATACCACGTTGTACCTTCTTTGGTACGTTCGTGAATAGAACGCAACAAAACTTTCTGACGATAATACTCCAGATCAGCTTGCCGCTCGAGTTTAATTAGCTCGAATGTTTTTTGCAGTTGTTCGTGTGATGTCATTCGGCATGCAATATAGTTTAAAAGTTACTGGCTGCGAGCTTCTGGTTGCTAGGGGAGTTTAAGAGAGTATACTTTATCGCTACATTATTAAGTGTAGAACAATATACACTCCCTTCATGCAATCACTTCAGAAGTATATTACAGTTTGCCAGTAAATCATTAACGATTACCTGATAACGATTCAAGGATAACGACTAACGACTAACCAGCAACGAATCTCCCAGCAGCGCGGCTAGTCGCATGAGCTGTGCCTGGTTCTCGGTGGAGTTGATCGTGTATTCGATGCTATATTTCTCGCGGGTGGTGAGGCGCCAGCTTAAGGATGCGCGTGAATTGTGTTGACGGATGCTATCCATATTCTGCAGAATCGGCACGTAGTTTTCCGTTTCGTATTGAAGATCGATACGATCGATGGAACCTTTGAACCATGACTTGGCGTGTCCTATCAGCATATCGCTGTTTATATCCTGAAAATTTTCAAAGTTATTATAGACACTGCTGATCGGCTGCGTGAAATCATCGACAATGGTTTGTCCTGTTCTTTGTTTTACGTTATCGAGTTTAGGAGAGTCGCGAATGGAAACGAAAATTACTCCGGAAGTATTCTCGGCAATCCAGTCTTTAAAGGCAAACAAAAACCGCACAGCATCCGATACGCCAAAGTTATCGGATATACCGGCATCCATAATTTTTATAGCGGGCTCGGTAGGCAATGTTGTGTTAGGCGTAATATAGGGGAACGTAGCACTCATGCGCAATGCCGACAGGAAACGAAGGTTGGCACCGTTGTGATCTTCAAACAAGGTCTGAAAATCAACGCCACTTATTTTCGGAAAAGCATGCTGCGGGAAATTGAGAATATCATAATTCATGAACGAGACGGGGCGCGATGCTATATATAGCTTGCGGCCATCGTTTACAATGGTTGGTGTCAGAATCATCATTGGGATCACAGCATTACGCTCGGCACTGTCGTATGCTGCAATGGGTTTATTCAGATACTCTTCGGTAATCTGGTTAAGCTGTTCTTCAAAGGTATAGCCGCGATCGCGGTAATAGAAGTTGCCACCGTATTCAAATTTAGTGAAGCCCACAAAGAGATCGTTGGCCATGAGACTAAATATGAGCGGGTTCAGGTTATCGGTAGCAATCTTGCGCCTGTGCATCATCGCATTGGGACGAACATTATTTCCCAGCTTTTGCTGCAGCTTCAACTCACGATAATAGCTTGCGCCAATTAATCCACCGGAAGCTCCTGTAATCAGAATGGTGTTCTCCAGTAATTTACCATTCGTTAAACTGTCAGACGCCTGCATCGCAGTGAGTGTCCACAACGCGGCACGTTTACCGCCACCACTCGCGCAGACAAAAACCATTCTAGGTTTACGCTCTGCCGGAAATTTTTTACGCCAGTTCTCCAGCATAACAAATGTAGCCTGGCGATCGCGCTGAATATGTGTACTGTCATTCAGTTGTTGCAACGACCGGATCGAATACTCGGCAGTATGTCGCTGATAGTCCAATCCAAATGCTTCGTATTTTTTGGTAAAGAATTCTTCGCCTACCAGGTAATTAAAGATGAGGAAAAGCAGTATGGCTACCGTTGCAGACCAGTTTCCGAACCAGTATGAAAATGCACCGGCCATCATCACAAAAACCGTAAGGAATATAATAAAGCTGGACGCTGCCGGAAGCTGAAACATCGGGTAATCTTTAAAGATACCGAGTACAGTAATAATGATGAAGATCATCAACTCAATCACCACCAGGTTAAAATGATTCTGATCGAACACTTGCAGAATGGTAGCCTTGTCGTAGAACGTATGCTCCTCCACTTCCTTTACCTTCAGATCGTAGTCCAGGTAATTATCAACACGCACCTGTTTCTTGCGCGCTATATCCAGTTTCTTCATAACACTGGCGCGCGTTACCTGTACGTTCTGCTTGATCTTCTCATCAATGCGGCACACTACATACTTGAAGATATCTTTGTTGGTAAACCAGAAGTATATAAAGAAGATCAGCGTCATTACCACGTAGCCGGTTAACAGGCCGGTAAGATTCCACGCAAGAATGCCGGGCGAACTATATTCGTTGTGGATTTGAAACTCTACAATCTCGTAGATATAGGTGATCATGAATACCACCGGTATAATACTATTGTTCAGCGCAAATCGTGAGAAGGGACGCGACAAGGTTCCTACAAAAGAAAAACGATGTCCATCGGTTATATAGCAGGTAATGTGAAAAGCCGTAATGAAACCTGCCGTTACAAGTCCCATGATAAAAAAGCTTCTGAAATTTACCGCATTGAGATACTCGGGATCCAGAAAGAGATACGGTATACCGAGATATTTACCAAAGCTGCCGGTAACCATGGCAAAAAGCACCACCCAGCATAGCATTAACACATGGTTACGCTTGATGTTGTTAAACAATAACTGAACCGGGAAGGAATAAGCGATCTTCGGGCCCAGTAAATAAAGCTTGCGCAGCATAGGCAGATTTAATTCAAGATACTGTTTTTTGTTCAGTCTTTTAATGAAAACACGGCTGTAAATTAAAAGTTAAGTTTCAATTTCGGTGGTTACTTTTTTAATAATGATGCGCGAAAATTCCGCACGCGGTAATTCCGCCATACGGCTCGTTTGAAAAGTGATACACAGGTGTGATGAACTGCCTGTGCACGAGTCACTTTGAGACTGATTGCTTTTCAACGTAGTATTCTGCATCCTGTACATTGCGTAAGTGCTGCGATTAGATTTACTTCGGCCTCGTGACCGAAAAGACCTTCCATATCTATCGATCCTCTGCTGGCTCGGGTAAAACGCGTACGCTGGCAAAGGAATACCTCAAGCTTGCGCTGCGTTACCCGGAGTACTACCGGTATATCCTGGCCATGACCTTTACCAACAAGAGTACGCAGGAGATGAAAGACCGCATCATCCGGTACCTGGATGATTTTGTTCACGGTAAGAGTGAAGATCTGGCAACAGAGATACAGGGTGACTTTCAAAAGGAAGGAAAACTTTTTACACCTGCACAGTTTAGAGATCGCAGTCGCGAAGTGCTCTCGCTTATTCTGCATAATTACTCGCAGTTTTCAATCAGCACCATCGATGCTTTCTTTCAGCGGGTGATCCGTTCCTTTACGCGCGAGACAAACCTGCTCGGTAATTTTCGCCTGGAAGTTGATAATGACTTAGTACTGGAAGAGGTGATTGACCAGGTAATGGATAACCTTTCGGATGACGATGAACTGCGCGGCTGGGTGCTGGAATTTTCACTCGAGCGACTGGTGGAAGGTAAAGATTGGGACATACGTTCTGCGCTGCTCGACTTCTCCAAAGAGATTTTCAAAGAAGAATTCAAAGTAATTGAAGAGCAGGTGCTGCGTGCTACCGAGAACAAAGAGTTCTTTAAAAGCACGCGCGAAAAATTACAACGTGTCGTAAAACAATTTGAGAATAGGGTACGCTCGGATGCCCGCAACCTGCTGAAAGATTTTCACGACCACGGACTTGCCATCACCGATTTCAAGTATGGCAAATCCGGGAGTATATATTCGTATATAGCAGGCCTCGAAGAAGAAATCAAACTTCCGGGTACGCGTGTGATGGGAATGATGGTTGACGCAGCCGAGTGGCCATCCAAAGGTCCTAATGCATCGGTTATTGTCTCCAAAGGTAATCAGGCGTGGTTGTCTCAACTGGCTTCGCTGATCGGGTACATTGAAAAAGAAAGTATATCTTATTTTTCCGCCGAACAGGCGCTGCGTAATCTATATGTATTCGGACTGCTTTCGGATATTTCAAAGACACTACGAGAGTATCTTCGTGAGAACAACCTGATGCTGCTCTCCGATGCTCCGCAGTTTTTGCAAGGCGTTATGCAAGGTCAGGACACTTCGTTTATATACGAGAAGGTTGGTTCATTCTATCGCCACTTTCTGATTGATGAGTTCCAGGATACATCGGGCTTTCAATGGCTGAATATACTGCCACTCATCAAGAACGGTATAGCGCAAAATTACAGAAGTCTCATTGTAGGCGACATTAAACAATCTATATATCGCTGGCGAGGTGGTGACCTGAATATATTACAGGAAAAAGTAAAGCAGGACGTAGGCGAACTGATGATCGATACATTTCCGCTGGATACCAATTACCGCAGTGCGGGAAACGTAGTGACATTCAACAACGCTTTGTTTGCGGCAGCTTCCAACATCATCAGTAAAGAGACCAATACTATATTTCCGCAGCAGTCGTATAGCGATGCATCGCAAAAAGTATTCCGTCATCCCGGCAAGGGCTATATATCCATTCAGTTTTTAGATACAGTCGAAGCTGCACAAAAAAATGGAGATGAAGAGAATGAGAAAGGTAAAGTAAAATTTGAAGATGTTTCGCTGGAGCAGCTTCCCGGTATATTGGAAAACCTGCAGCAAAAAGGTATAGCGTTGCGCGATATAGCGTTCCTGGTTCGCGATAACAGCGAAGGCCAGATGATCGCGCAGTATTTCATGCAGTACCGGTCGTCAGCTGAGGCTAAGCCGGAGTATAAATACGATGTGGTGTCCAACGAATCGCTTCGTCTCGATCAGGCAGCGTCCGTAGTGGTGCTCATTAATGCCATGCGCCTGCTGGAAGACGGCAAGAATTTAATTGCCCGCGCACAGCTCGCATACGAGTATCAGAAACTCTGGCCACAACAGGCATTTCCGAATCAGCATAAATTATTTTCCAACAGTAAAACAAAAGAGTTTGCCAAACTGGTGCCTCCACCGTTCACCGACCAGGAGGATGTACTGGCTGCGTTGCCGTTAGTAGAGTTGGTTGAAAATCTCATTCACATGTTTAACCTCGGCAAGCTCTCTACCGAGATTGCATACCTGCAGGCATTTCAGGATGTAGTGCTGGAATTCAGCATGCGCGAGAAAAGTGATCTGGCTTCTTTCTTACAATGGTGGGACGATAACAAACATAAAAAGTCTATACAGGTTGCCGGTGGTGTGGATGCCGCGCAGATCATTACGATACATAAATCCAAAGGACTTCAGTTCCGCTATGTTATTATACCATTTCTTAATTGGGAACTGAACCATCCGCCTATGAAATCGCCTATACTCTGGTGTCGTTCGGATGAGCCGTTGTTTAAAGATATAGGTTACCTGCCGCTGAAGTATAGCAGCAAGCTGGAGAACACGTGCTTTCATGAATATTATACCGAAGAGCGAAAACGTATATACCTTGACAACCTCAATTTACTGTATGTTGCCTTTACGCGTGCGGAGCAGGGTTTGATTGCGCTGGCGCCCTATAGCAAATCGGGCAGCATCAATCATATCGGTAAATTGACCGAGCGTGCCGTTGAGACAAGCGATGCGTTTCAGCAATACTGGTCTTCAGGCAACAGGACACTTACCATCGGCACGATTGAAGATGAAAGCAATGAGGCGCCTGTTAACAATTCGCTCATTCTGAAACACTATTATATTACTCCATGGCGGGAGCGCCTGCAGATACGAACGCGTGGTAAAGAATTTTTCCAGCAGACCGAGCAGCGCAAGAAAATCAACTATGGTATATTTCTGCATACGCTGATGGCGCGCATCAAAACGGAAGCAGATATAGCAGTAACCCTGGAGCAGGCCATGAAGGAAGGACTCATCCACAAAGATGAACATGCCGTTATAGAAGACGCTGTCAAGTGGATTGTAACACATCCTCCACTGCGACCGGCATTTGCCGAAGATGTGGTATTAAAGCGCGAAGCATCGCTGATCATGCCGGATGGAAGTGAACGCAGAATTGATCGCATTGCTATACAAGAAAAACGGGCCATCCTCATTGACTATAAAACGGGTGCACCGAAAAAAGAAGACGAACATCAGGTAAACGAGTATATATCCATTCTGAAAACCATGGGCCTGGAAGAAATAAAAGGTTATCTGGTATATGTAAATGAGCGGGTGTGCAAAACAGTATGAGAACATTTATCCAGGAAATAGCCGATACCATCAGAAAGGAATATACCGATTGGGACAACCTCACGGTGATCTTTCCCAACAAGCGTGCTTCGCTATATTTCAGAAAAGCGCTTGCCGAACAATTGGACACCCCGCGGTGGGCACCCAATATTGTAAGCATTGAAGAATTTATTGGTACATTTTCTGATCTGCAGGAAGCTGATAAACTTTCGCTTATTGTCAGTTTATACCGCGTATTTAAACGCATTACAAACTCGGATGAAAACCTCGATCGTTTTTACTTCTGGGGAGAAATGCTATTGCGTGATTTTGATGAACTCGATAAATACCTGGTACATGCTGCGGGCCTGTTTAAAGATCTGAGTAATCAAAAAGAACTCGATCAGTATTTCGATTACCTCACCGAAGAACAGAAACAGTTCCTTATCGAGTTCTGGCAAACCATCGACTTTGGTTCTTCGGCCAGTAAACGAAAGTTCCTCGAGCTGTGGCAGAGTTTATACCCGGTATATACAGCGTTTCGCCAGCAACTGATGGAGGAGAAGATCGGTTACTCCGGCATGATCCATCGCCATGTAGCCGAGAACATTGACAAATTCGTACCAGCCGCTAAGAAGAAAGAAGTCAATACTAAATATGTGTTTGCCGGTTTCAATGCGCTCACATCAGCCGAAGAGAAAATCCTGACGTGGTTTACAGAACATCGTGACACACGTATATATTGGGATGAAGATGCATTCTATGTAAATGAACCGCACCGTGAAGCCGGTACATTTTTCAGACAGTATCGAAAACATACGGTGCTCGGACAAACTTTTCCGCCTGAACCGAAAACGTATTTAGGACAAGCCAAGAAAATTACGGTATTGGGTGTACCGCAAAAAGCCGGTCAACCTAAATTACTCGCACAACAACTTGATACAACGCTACGCCTACTGGCCGAACAGAATATAGCGGAGCGCACCGTGATCGTGCTTCCCGATGAAAATATGCTCATGTCGGTGCTTTATGCTTTGCCGCCTTCGCTACAGTCTATCAATGTCACCATGGGTTTTCCGTTGGTGAGTACACCTTACTATTCGCTCATTGATTTCCTGTTTGAGCTGCACCTGCATAAACGTAAAGATGAATTTTACTACCGCTATGTACTGGCCCTTCTCAACCACCCCTACCTGAAGGCACGTGTGGGCGAAGAAGCAGCGCAGTGGCGGGAGTTTATACACAAGAACAACCAGGTACATATAGCACCATCATTCTTCGAGAAGAAACATGAACTGCTCGAAGAGGTTTTCCGCATTGTACCGACTGAAGAATTTCTCGCGTATCTTATTCGCGTAGTGGAAGCACTTGCTACATCACCGGATGCCGGTGGGTTGATGGAGAAAGAATTTGCTTTTCACTTTCATCGTATACTGTCGCGGGTGCAGGAACTTACCCTCAGCGAGCCGATGGAACTCCGCATGCAGCAGCGTATGTTCCGCCAGATCGTGCGCACTGAAAAAGTACCGTTTACCGGTGAGCCGCTGAAGGGTTTGCAAATTATGGGGGTGCTTGAAACGCGTAACCTGGACTTCGATCACGTTATTATACTTTCGCTGAACGAAGGTTTGTGGCCTTCTGCGCCTCGACAAGGTTCTTATATACCGCATAACATCCGCAGAGCCTATAGCTTGCCTACATCCGAACACCAGGATGCTATGTATGCCTATCTTTTCTATCGGCTGTTACAACGTGCTGAAACCATCGATCTATACTATAATACCGAGCCCGATGTATTGGGTACAGGTGAGATGAGTCGCTATCTATACCAGCTCATTTATGAAACTGACTGGGCGCACGAACGGAAGATACTCTATAACCCGGTGCAGGTACATGAAGCCAAACCTATAGCAATAGACAAGAAAGCTGACGTACTGGAAAAGCTTGAACGTTACTTTGGAAAAGCCCTAACTCCTTCTACACTGAATACATACCTGGAGTGTCGATTGAAATTTTACTTCAAGCACCTGCTCGAAATACGCGAGCCGGATGAAGTAGAAGAAGAAGCCGATGCGCGCATCTTTGGAAATATATTTCACAAGGTGATGGAGTTGTTCTACCAGGACCTTCGTCCACCGGCAGGACAGTGGGCTGTAAAGGAAGAACACTTTATAAATGTAAATGCAAAGCTGGAGCGATTCATTGAACTCGCATTCCGCCAACACTTTCATTTACCCGACACCAAAGTATTTGAATACGATGGTCGTCAACTGGTAGTAAAGGAAATGGTAAAGAAGTTTGCATTAAAAGTACTTTCGTACGACAAGGTATATACTCCTTTCACAATCGAGTTTCTCGAAGCCAAAAATTTCACCACACCAGTTAACATCACGCAACGTGACAAAACACTTTCCATTGTACTGGGAGGTCTTATCGACCGCGTGGATGAGAAAGCAAACACCGTTCGCATCCTGGACTATAAAACCGGGAAGGACGAGAATAAATTTGAGAGTATAGAATCGCTCTTCAGGCGCGATCCCAAACGGAACAAGGCAGCCTTTCAGGCAATGCTCTATGCATGGGTATATGCGCAGCGAAATGCAACACGATCGCCCGAAGTAAAAATCCAGCCAGGACTTATCAATCGAAAAGAAATCTTCAAAGATGATTTTGAATATGGCCTATACCTCGGCAAACATCGTATTGATGATGCAACCCCATACCTTCCGGAATTCGAAAAGCATCTACTCACACTCCTCCACGAACTCTTCAACCCCACCGTGCCCTTCGATCAAACCGATGACCTGAAGGTTTGCGGTTTTTGTGATTATCGGGAAATCTGTTCGCGGTGATGTGCGGATGTGTTGGGGTGTTGATGTGTTGGGGTTCTTTAACTTCAACACATCAACACGTCAACACTATCTCTTCGGATACCACTTCTTTTTCCTCTTCGCAGGGGTCTGTGGGTTGTGGTTGCCGTTCGGGCGGGAGTTCTGCGTATGGCCGTTGCGTTGTGTGGCGGTGCGGGGTTGTGAAATGGGTTTCGGCATGCCGGCACGGATCATCGGGTATGGATGATCGTCTACCACAGGAATTTTCTTGCCGATTATTTTCTGGATGTCATCCAGGAATTCCTTTTCCTCTTCGTCACAGAAAGATATCGATATACCGCTGGCTCCGGCACGACCGGTACGACCAATGCGGTGTACATACGTTTCGGGTACATTGGGGAGCTCGAAGTTGATCACGTGTGTGAGTTCTTCCACATCAATACCGCGTGCCGCGATATCGGTCGCTACCAACACGCGAGTCTTGCGCGATTTGAAATTGCTGAGTGCACGTTGTCTGGCCCCTTGTGATTTATTGCCATGTATAGCTTCCGCGCGTATACCGGCTTCATTCAACTGCTTGGCTACACGATCGGCACCATGTTTAGTGCGGGTAAACACAAGCGCTGTTGCAATGGAACGGTCTTGTAAAATATGGTGCAGCAGCTTGCGCTTGTTGCCCTTTTCTACAAAATATACAGACTGGTTAATAGTATTGGCAGTAGACGAAACCGGAGTTACTTCTACTTTTACCGGGTTGCTCAGAATGGTGTTAGCCAGTGAAGCTATTTCCGGAGGCATAGTAGCCGAAAAGAAAATAGTTTGTCGTTTGGCTGGAACACGCGCTATAACTTTTTTAACATCGTGAATAAAACCCATGTCGAGCATGCGGTCGGCTTCATCGAGTACCAGCATTTTAAGGTGCTGCAGTTTTACATAGCGCTGGTCCATCAGGTCGAGTAGTCGGCCCGGAGTAGCAATGAGTATATCAACACCATCACGTAGCGCCTTTACCTGTGTATGTTGTGATACGCCACCAAAGATAACGGTATGCGACAGACGGAGATGTTTTCCATAGGCTGTAAAGCTGTCACCAATTTGTATGGCAAGTTCGCGGGTTGGCGTGAGTATCAGGGCCTTTATACCTACAGGTCCTTTCACAAACAGTTCGTCCTGATGAAGAAGGTGAAGGATTGGCAGCGCAAACGCAGCCGTTTTACCGGTTCCGGTTTGGGCGCAGCCGAGCAAATCTTTCCGTTCCAGTAAAACGGGTATGGCCTGTGCCTGAATGGGTGTGGGCTTGGAATATCCTTCTGTTTTTAGAGCACGCAAAAGAGGCTCTATTAAATTCAAATTTTCAAATGTCATGTTAAAATGTTGTGTAAAGAGAGGCTGTCAATTGGATTAGCTAAAAAAAATTTCTGACGCCTAAAGTTCTTTTTTCGGGGAATTAGCGGAATCGAAACACAAAAGTAAGCAATTTATGTGATACTTTAACGTTAATTTCCGGATAAGCCAAGAAAAGGTGTACTGCCTTAAGGTTTATCTCTTACCTTTGTATCGATTTTTATTTAATTCAATGAAAGAAGGAACAGTAAAATTTTTTAATGAAGCCAAAGGATTTGGTTTTATCAAAGAAACAGCAACAGGACAAGATTACTTTGTACACATTTCCGGATTGCTTGTTGATTCAATCCGTCAAAACGATGTAGTGACTTTTGAACTCCAACAGGGAAAAAAAGGCGTAAATGCAGTAAATGTTCGGTTAGCAAACTAAGCAAACGCTCAGCTATAGAAAAAAACCAGGCTTGCTCCTGGTTTTTTTTGTTTATGCACCTACCCCGAAAAAACAACGCAGAGGATACCCGGTCCGAGCCTCAACTGGCATTATATTTTATGGTTCGTCACGGATGGACCAACTGATCATTCCTCTAAATTCACCGATTCTAATTGTTGAAGATGACCCTGACGATCAGGATATTCTGAAATCCGTCTGCTCCGAAATCGGCATTGAAGATCACCTCCTCTTCTTCAATAATGGTAACAAGGTTTTTGAGTACCTGAAGCGGACAACGCAAAAGCCTCTGCTCATTATCTGCGACATAAATATGCCGTTGATGGATGGACTTGAGTTACTGGAGCACATCAATAACGATCACTTTCTGAAACGAAAAAGTATACCCTTCATATTCTTCTCCACGGCAGCAAGCCCGGCTCAGGTACGCAGAGCCTACGAGCTTACGGTTCAGGGATTTTTTCTGAAAGAGAACAGCTTCGAAGAATTAAAGAAAACCATGCACCTCATTCTGCGCTACTGGCTCAAGTGTCGGCATCCGAATGCTGTCAGCAGCATTATATACTGAAGGTGTAAGCATCGGATATCGTATTCACACCAGAATTACTATATTTCGTAGAACAGGTTTCTTATCAGAATACAAATATTATGAGCTCGATGTCTCAAAAAAAACTAGCACTTGGCAACCGAAGCCAACTGACCAGTTTATATTGGGAGAAGATGATTTCGGAAGTGCAGGATTATTCCTTTATACTGCTCGACAACGATGGCTATATTATTGACTGGAACAAGGGAGCCGAAACACTGAAAGGCTATACGGCCGAAGAAGCGATCGGACGACACTTCCGTATATTTTATACACAACAAGACCAGGAGCTACACCTCGCTGAAAAATTTATAGAACAGGCGCGCAAACAGGGAAAAGCAGAGTATGAAGGGTGGCGCGTACGTAAAGATGGAACATTGTTCTGGAGCAGCGTGATCATCACAGCACTTCACAATGATGCACACGATGTGATCGGCTTCGCGAAAGTAACACGTGATCTTACCGAGCGTAAATCTGCTGAAGACAGAATGAAAAAGAAGAATGCTGAGCTTGAGCAGATGAACCAGGAACTTACTTCTTTCGCGTATGTATCCAGTCACGATCTGCAGGCTCCTCTTCGGAAAATACAATCGTTCATTCACCGGATCAAGGAGGTGGATGGAGAAACTCTCTCCGACAAAGGCAAAGAGTATATGCAGCGTATTGTGAACACAACATCACACATGCAGGCGCTCATTGAAGATCTTCTCGCCTATTCGAGAACGTCAACACAGGAACGTAACTTTGAACGTGTCGATCTGAACGAGATCATTGAAATTGTTAAGCGCGATCTCGATGAAACGATTCGCGACAAGCATGCTGTGGTTGAAGCTTTACCGCTGCCTGTACTTGATTTGATACGCTTTCAGTTCCAGCAGTTGTTTGTAAATCTGCTGAGCAATGCGCTCAAGTTTTCACGAAAAGATATACGACCGCACATACTTATCCGGGCTGATGAAGTAACGGCCGATCAGATTAAAGGTTATACCGGAGATATGACGAAGCGGTTTCATCATATTGTAATAGCAGATAATGGTATCGGGTTTGATGAAGCCTATAGCAACCGGATCTTCGAAGTATTTCAACGCCTGCACGGGCAAAGTGAATATAGCGGCACTGGTATAGGTCTTTCCATCTGCAAAAGAATTCTGGATAACCACAATGGGTTTATACAGGCCGAGGGAAAGCTGAATGAGGGCGCAACGTTTCACATCTATATTCCTGTGGAGCGTTGATAATCGTTATCCGTGAATCGTTAATCGTCTTTACTAATAACGATTCACGGATAACAAGTCAACGACTAAATGTCTCCGCGTGAAGCGGTATAAAGTTCGTACCAATCCTGGTGATCGAGCTGAATGTTGAAGGCATTGGCGATGTTACGGATGCGTTGCTCTTCGCGAGTACCAATCAGCGGAAGTGCTCCGAGCTTAATGAGCCATGCAACCGCTACTGATTCTATATCTACTGTATACTTCGCAGCCATCTCCTGTAATTTCTTGCGTACACGTACAGCCTGTTCATCGGTACCGGTAGCTATTCTGCCACTGGCCACTGGTGCGGAAACCAGCGGACGCATATAGCGTTGCTTGATATAGTCTATCTGGCCGTTGTCGAGTGCAGACGTATTGAGTAGGTTCAATTCCAGGTGATGCGTTACTATAGGAGTATGCAGGTACGATGCCAGCAACTGGTGCTGGAACACTGAAAAGTTTGCAACACCAATATTCCTGATTTTCCCTGACTTCATCAGTTTCTCAAGTGCTATAGCTGTCTCCTCCAGGTTTGAAACATGGTCGAGGTGATCGAGTAGAAATATATCGATATAGTCGGTCTTGAGTTTACGCAGCGAGTTTTCTACACTTTGGTTGATATGCGCAGCCGAAGTATCGTAATGCTTTACGCGTATGGATGAGTCGCCAGCCTGCGGAACCTTTAACCCGCATTTGGTAAACAGTACTATATCTTCTCTTTTAAACGACTTCTTGCTGAGGAGTGCGCCAAACAATTCTTCGCATTGTGAAGAACCATATATATCAGCATGATCGAAAGTATTAATGCCGAGTTCAAGGCAAAGGGCAACGATACGTTCCATCGATGCCGGGGCATTTTCCAGTTCGGTATCCCAGCGGTAAAAACCATATACAGCGGGAGAAACCTTCGGACCAGCATCACTTAAATAAATCTTTTGCATACGCGCATTATTCGGTTATACTACAAGTATCGCATTAAATATGTAAACAAAAAAACAGGCGGTGCTATAGTTTTTACCTGCGGAGAATGCTGCATCTGCGATATAGCTTTTTACATGCTGCCTTTTTTGCCCGCAGAGGACACAGATAGACGCAGATTTTTGTTTGTATAGTTACGGTGTAGCATTCCTTGCTGCGTTCCTGTCGGGTATAGTATGCGTGTCTGTACTTTTTATCTGCGTTAATCTGCTCCTTCTGCGGCAAAGCATTCACTATGTCAGCTGCTTCAGCTCTACCTTTCTCCCATCAGGATCTTCAACTATACCTATATATCCCCATTCGGTTTGTTTCGGTTCACGCGCAATTTTTACACCGGCATTCCTTAACTGGTTGATGGCAGTATCTAAATTCGCGATCGAGAAACCAAGTCGGATTGACGTATTTACTGATTCATTTTCAGGCAACGGGTATATTTCAAAAACCATATCACCAACCTCTGCTGCATAATGAAAAGGACCGCGTTGATGTTGGTGATGTTCAAAACGTATTCCCAGCGTCTTGTAGAATGAGACAAGCCTTTCCATACGGGCACTTTTAAGAACAAGAAGATTCAGATGCATAGTAAGTCTCTATCGATTGTCATTGACCTGTGTCCTTATTCCTGATAAAATCCCGCGCTTCCATCAAAGCGAAGCCGAGTAAATTTGTGCCCCTCCAGGTGTGAGGGTTTTCTATTTGCCTTTCATCCTGGTGTAGTCCGATTCCCCAGATAGCATCGGAAGGACTCGCTTCAACCAATACCTTGTCGCCTGTGTTAAGCAGGTAATCTTTCAGGATTTTATTCTGCTGAAATTTATGAATGGATCCGTTCGTAACGATCTCATATTTGCGTGCATTCCATTTTTCTTCATCAAAGTTTCGGATCTGCCGGCCGAACGTTTTTACTTCTCCAGGCTTCGCACTTGAAATGATCTTCTGAAATATATCATCATCGTTGAACAGCTTTGCCTTCTGCGCCATCATCCAATGCTCAGCGGTGGCATACGTAACGCCATCCACAATAAATGACGAGGGGTACCATTGACTGAATATGAATTTACCCACCGAGTCACCTCGATTATTGGTGTGGCCCCAGAAGAATATAAATTCCAGTTTCTCTTCACGATCAAATTTATCAGCAAGCCACTGAACGTTGTACTTCATAAGTATACAGAATCAATTTTCAAATTAACGGAACAGCCATATTTCATTCAATGGCCATCGCGAATTAAATGCCCGCCCACGGACAAATCCGTACATAAACGTCCATCCCCCAGCTTGGGAAATCGCGTCTGCCGTTATCAATTTCTGCGCTTTTTTTCATGGCATCACAATTGACTTTACGGGTAACAAATCTCATAACCTATGTTCAAGAGCTACTTCATTACGGGCCTACGCAACCTGCTGAAGCAAAAAGGATACTCATTTATCAAGATCACCGGTCTGGCATTCGGACTTACTGCCAGTATGATTATTTACCTGTACGTTGCCGAAGATCTTTCATACGATACATTTCATACCAACTACTCACGCATTGTTCGCCTTCTTACCATTGATAGTGCTGAAGGTGTGAGCAGTAAACTGGTTGGTGTTACGCAGCCTCGCCTCGCGCCTGCTGCCGAAGAAGAATTACCGGAAGTAGTAAAAAGTGTGCGCCTCACGGGCGGTGGCCGCTATGATTTAAGCTACCAGGATAAACCGTTGAAATGTGAAGCTGCATTCCGAGCTGACCCGGCTATATTTGAAGTATTCGATTTCAGGATCATTGATGGCGCCACAACGGGTGCACTGGATAAACCCGGCTCTATTGTAATTACCGAGACACTGGCGAAGAAGATTTTTGGCAGTGAAAATCCGATTGGTAAAACCGTTAAGCTCAACCAGACCACTGACCTGAATGTAACAGCGGTACTTGCTGACCTTCCAAAAAATTCACACCTGCAATTTGATCTGTTGCACTCACTTGTACCCGGACAAAATGAAGATGGCTTACGACAGGCACTCGATACATGGCAAGGTATATTTTGCTTTTCCTATTTGTTACTCGATAAACCCGTTGATCCTGCCGACCTGAACACAAAGCTGAAAGCCATCAGCACCAAGAACAACGCGTATGAATTCTTCACGCCTGTTGTGCAGCCGTTGCAGGATGTACATTTGAAATCGAAAGAGATACTCTTCGAGACAAACGCGAATAAATCGGATGTACTGAATGTATATGTACTTTCTACCATTGCTATACTGATCCTGATTTTGGCGGCTGTAAATTTCATGAACCTGGTTACAGCCAAATCAACCGGGCGCGCGAAGGAAGTAGGGATGCGCAAGGTAATTGGTGCCGTGCGCCAGCAGCTCATTGCACAGCATCTTATTGAATCGATACTGGTAACCTGTATAGCAGCGTTGCTGGCGGTTGCTGCCGTGCTGGTAGCCGTACCGTTGCTCAACAACACGTACCATCGATTTGCTGATGTAACGGTGCTCATGCAGCCGCAGAGTATAGCTATACTTTCTGCACTGGTGTTGATGGTTGGTACGCTGGCCGGACTATATCCTGCGTTTGTGCTCTCATCCTTCAAGCCTATACTGGTACTGAAAGGCTCCTTTAAAAATTCTGCCGGAGGTATACGGTTGCGTAAAGCATTGGTAGTGTTGCAGTTCACAATTTCCATTGCCCTTATGGTAGGCACCGGTATAGTATATCAGCAAATGCGTTTTATTTATACTACCGATCTGGGCTATAGCCGTGAGCAGGTAATTACTTTGCAGCAGAACGGGCAGATCGTTGCTAACGCCACCACATTGAGAAATGAATTACTGCATAACCCGAATATAGTAGCGGCCGGTACATCGTCTTCGCGTATGGGACAACAACTGGGACGTACCAATATTTTCCCGGAGGGCGCAGTGAGTGCCGAGACAAATATCATTACCAGCATTATGGTAGCGGACGAAAGTTTTATTCCTACGATGGGTATAAAAGTTATGGACGGACGGAACTTCTCGCTTGACTACGATGATTCGCTTTCGATGATCATTAACGAAGAGATGGCACGCTTCCTCAAATGGAAAGACCCTGTAGGTAAAAAGATAAGTTTACAATCGGGGGCTACCATCAATGATCTCACCACCTATACCGTGGTGGGTGTTGTAAAAGATTTTCATTTCGCCACTATACGGCACAAACTCGAACCACTGTTCATGCTCTATAACAAGGACAATGGATCGATGGCAGTGAAAGTAAAATCAGCGAACATGAAAGAGACCATCGCGTTTATAGAAGACACGTGGAAGAAAATAAATCCGGGTACTACATTCGAATACGCTTTCCTGGACGAACAGTTCGCAAACCTGTATCGTAATGAACAGGCCTTCGCGAGTATGTTCACACACTTTACAACGCTGGCCATGATCATTGCCGGCCTGGGCCTCTTTGCACTCTCTGCGTTTACAGCCGAGCAACGTAGAAAAGAAATCGGTATACGCAAAGTATTGGGAGCCAGCAACGGCAACATCCTGTATAAATTATCGGCTGAGTTTGTTCAGCTTATCTTCGTATCGTTTATCGTAGCAAGCGTGATTGCATACTTTGTTATGAATCAATGGCTGGCCGACTTTCAATATAGCATCACGATCGGAGCGGGTATTTTTATTATAGCAGGTATAGCGTCCATCACTATCGCCTTGCTTACCATCAGCTCTCAGGCCTTGAAGGCTGCCCTCAGCAATCCGGTTGATGCCCTTCGCAGTGAATAGTTTTTAGTTTACATAGTGAATTCCATAGCCGTGGTCTGGTACGTCAGCGAGCATCCATTCTGATTGTACCACGACCTCTGGCTGCGGACCATGATGCACTATCCACTCCGGAGCCGTATATTCACACCGTAAATCGGTATGATAAAAAGCTACTTATCCATAGCATTACGGTATATGCTTCGGCACAAGGGCTTCTCGTTCATAAACATTGCCGGACTTACCATTGGCATAGCATGTAGCCTTCTCATTGTGCTATACCTGCATGACGAACTGCGCTACGACACATTTCATCCCGATGCCAACCGTATATACCGTGTCGCGTTTCGTGGCATGCTGCAAGGCAAAAAAGTATTATCGGTATATACGGCTGCTCCGCTGGCGGAGACTCTTCAACGTAAAAGCAATGCGATTGAATCTACTACACGACTGGCAAGCTGGGCTACATTTCCGATGCGCTATGAAGACCGGTCGTTTACCGAACCCAATCTTTTACTGGCCGACTCCAACTTCTTTCACTTCTTTAATTTTCAATTGATAGAAGGCAATCGCAATGAAGTATTGCATGGGCAACGTAAGCTCGTCATCACCGAATCTGCGGCCAAACGTTACTTCGACTATAAAGGTGCAGGCGATAAAACACCGATTGGAAAAACCATGGTGCTCGCACAAGGATATACCGTCCAGGTAAGCGGTATTGCTGTTGATCCGCCTGCCAACAGTCACTTTCATTTTACCGGTATACTTTCACTTACTTCCTGGGATGATGTGCACACTTCAAGTTGGGTAACAGGCCGCACGATCACTTATTTCAAACTTAAGCCCGATGCCTCCATCGAACCGGTTGACGAAATGCTGCACACCTTTGTCAGGCAACACGTTGATCCGGAACTGGAAGAATTGAGAAGAGTAAACATCGATCAATCAAAAATACAGGGCAACGAGATTGCATATTTCACACAGCGTCTCACCGATATACATCTTTACTCCCGATTTACAGATGAGATCGAGACCAACGGCAACATTCAGTATATATACTTGTTCAGTGCTATAGCAGCCTTCATCACGTTACTGGCCTGTATCAACTTCATGAATCTGTCTACAGCACGCTCGGCCAGTCGGGCGAAAGAAGTTGGCGTGCGTAAAACCGTAGGCGCACCGGTGTCGCGTCTCATCGGTCAGTTTATGCTCGAATCCTTCTTCTATATAGTGGTTGCTGTACTGCTCGCGTTGTTCATTGTAAGTATACTGTTATTGCCTTTTAATATACTTGCCGAGAAGCAACTGAGCATGCGCGTGTTTCTGTCACCGCTATTCCTACTGGGGCTACCTGTCTTCGCGATCATCGTAGGTTTACTGGCGGGAAGTTACCCGGCATTCTATCTCACAACGTTCTCTCCCATCGAAGTAATGAAAGGACGCATCCGTTCGCGCAGGCGCACGTATGGTATCCGCAATGCACTGGTTGTATTTCAGTTCTTCATTTCTGCAGGGTTGATCATTGCTACCCTCGTAGTATACCAGCAACTTCAATATATACAGCAGGCGAGTCTCGGGTTCGACAAGAGCAACCTGGTAAACCTGTTGCATACGCGCAACCTTGGTGAAAACGGTGCTGCTTTTAAAAAAGAATTACTGCAGCATAAATCTATAGTAGCCGCAAGCTATTGCAATCGCCTCCCTCCTAACATCGACTGGCAATTTGTATTTAGCACTACCGACCCGGCACGCGACTATATGCTGAATGTTTATGAGATGGATTACGATCACATGCGGACGATGAAGTATAAAATGATCACCGGGCGATTCTTCTCCCCAGAGTTCCCTTCGGATTCAACCGCGATGATCCTCAACGAAACCGCTGCACAAAAGATGGGTATAAAAACGCTGGCCGGTAAAACCTTGTGGAGTATATATGGCGGACATAAAAAAGCAATTGAGCATGAGGTGATCGGCATCATGCAGGATTTTAATTTTCAATCGTTGAAAGACCCGATCCAGCCGATGGCTATTGTACTGGGCAAGCAGCCCAACTGGGAGATGGCGATCCGCATTCAGGGGAACCATATTGAACAAACACTGGACACCATTCGCAGTCTCTGGAAAAAACATTCGCCCGAAGCCGCCTTCGAGTATACTTTCCTCGACCGGAATTTTGAACGCAAGCATCAAACCGAAAAACGTATCGGACAACTCTTTCTCATCTTTACTGTGCTCGCCATCTTTATAGCATGCCTGGGACTTGTCGGTCTTGCGAATTTCATGGCGGAACAACGAACAAAAGAAATTGGAATTCGTAAAGTGATGGGTGCAACAGAAAGCAGCATCATTCGTTTACTCAATAGAGATTTCCTGAAGCTGGTATTGATCGCTAACCTCCTCGCCTGGCCCATCAGCGGATGGCTTATGCATCGGTGGCTCAAGCAATTTGCCTATCATATAGAACCGGCCTGGTGGATATTTATAGTAGCCGGCCTCGCTACATTTACCATTGCCTTCTTCTCGGTCAGCTACCGCGCCTGGAAAGCCTCGCAGGGCAATCCGGTTAATTCCCTTCGGGATGAGTAGCGTTATTCGTGAATCGTTATTAGCAAATACGGATAACGGATAACTTTTCATCATCACGTAGGGGTAAACACCAAGTCGGCTGTCTGAAATGAAACACTATTAAAGGATTTATGAAAATGATTAAAATTACCCTCGCCTCGCTTCTGTTCGCTATCGCCACCCTCACCTACGGACAGGAAGAAATTACAAAAGACCTCCGTTCCTTTAACCGGGTTATTGCTTCTCCCAGGATCAATGTTATTCTCGAAGAAGGTGATCACGAAAGTATCCGCCTGGTATATTCCAATGTATCAGCCGATAAGATCAATATCGAAGTAAAAGGAAAAACACTCCGCCTCTACCTGGATGATGCCAGGGTAACAGACAAACTAGAGCGTGAGAACTGGGGAAAGAATAGTGTTTATAGAAATGCTACCATAACAGCGTACGTTACCTATCGTCAGTTGAAACACCTCGAGATTCGCGGAGCACAGGAGCTAACCTGCAAGAGCGAACTGAAGGCTAAGAAGTTTAAACTGAAAGCGTATGGTGAAAATGAAATAACATTGGCTTCTATCAATACCGAGTACCTCAAGACAAGCTTCTACGGTGAGAACGAATTAAAAATAAAAGGCGGCACAGCCGAATATCAGAAATACAGACTCTTCGGTGAAAACAAGATCGATACACAAGCGTTGAAGAGTTTCTCTACCATCACGAATATATATGGTGAGAGTAAAATCAAACTCACCACACAAGACGAACTCCGCGTAAATTCCTTCGGTGAGTCACGCGTATCTTACAACGGAGACGCCCAGGTAAGCAAAGGCCTTATTTTTGGAAGAGCGCACATTGACAAGATCTACTAGCAGTGTTGGTGCTGGCAGCTCGTGGCTCGCTGCTATCTTTAAAGCTTCGAGCTACTGGCTGCTGGTAGAGTTTCTGAATTTAACGATTACGTTAAAGGGGCTTCAGGTTGGTGTATCATAATGTACCATATCCTAGTTTTAGCAACGCACTTAGTACAATACAAAAAATTACTCACAGCCCAAAGCTCGCAATTCGCAGCTGCTCTATACTTATCATTTTTCTAAAAGTATATCGTTGAAGCAGTAACTTGTCAGTCCCTGAAATAGGTTGACCACAAAAGGTTAACTTCTTACTTCTGGCTCTATTCTCACAGCTCGCAGCTATTTCAATTCCAGTTTCTCCACAGCAAACTTCTCCATCGCTTTATATACTTCTTCATAGTGTGGATTGGTGAGCGATGATCCGATTACGTGTCTGCCTGCATCGGGGAAGGCTACGGTTTGTTTTAATGCTTCCGGTGTGCCTAGCTTCGCGTTCATGTCCAGCATGGCGCTTACTTTTACCTGGGGATCCTGCTCTTCTTCGTTTTTGTAATAGTATAGCGTAAGCGATGGCTGTTTGACACGTTTAAAGGTTTCTTCCGTCATCGTTGATTCTACCAGTTCTTCCAGTTGTGTAGTAGCCTCCAGTCGGTATTGGGTATACCAGTATTTAGCCTGTTCCTCGGTGTCGTCTTCGGATATACTATATTTACCACCTTTCACCGCGCGTACAATATATAGTCCCCATGGATCATTTAACAAAAACGCAGCACCATTGTTGATCGCAATGTTGGGTGAAAGATTGATGAGTGCATGTACATCATCCGGATATTCGGCAGCGAGTTTCAGTGCCAGTGTTCCGCCGGTAGATGTACTTACCAGGATAACTTTATCGCCCAGCTTCTTGCCAATAGCCAGGGCCTGCTTGGCACTTTCCCATAATCTGTCAGGAGTAAAATTCACCAGGGCATCCGTTGTATCGATGCCGTGATCGGCCAGTCGCGAAAGGTATAAATTGCAATCAAATTTCTTAGCAAACTGCTCATGTATAGGAGATCCCTCCATCTGACTCGCGGTAAACCCGTGCAGGTATACCACAGCATACGGAGTCTTCTTGTGCGTGCTGTCATTCCAAACAATGCGCGCTTCGTTATTCGGTTTTAGTTTATGCTTTGCCTCATTGGCAGCTACATATTGTTCCAGTGCCTGAGCACTATCAGGTACCTGAGGCAACGTAAGATTGAACACAGGAGTAGCGGGCTCAGGACCAAGGAAATAAATTCCAACCAACAACAAGATAGGGAAGGTAATTTTAATAATGCGCTTCGAAGTCATACGGGTAGATTTTGCTAAAGATAGTCAAAATTAGCTGCGAGCCGTGAGCTTTGAGCTGTGAGAATAGAGCCAGAAGTAAGAAGTTGCTGGCTGCAGGCTACCGGCTGCTGGAAAATTCTCGTTGGGGCTTGGGATACTTTATGGCTGCGAGCTTTGAGTTGTGAGCTGCGAATTAGAAGTAAGACCCAGAAGTAAGAAATAAGACGTAAGAAGGACGGCTTCTGGTTGTGGACGGGAGACGCAAGAAGTTAATATCGATATCCTTGTGTCGCCTGTGAGATGGCAGGGGAGTATATATTTACTTTAGATTTAACAGATGACGAAAGTCACCCAAATAGTCACATTAAAATTATATAGTTCTTACTCATTTTACCGAATAGCAAAAACTTCAACCTATAGCAATCTACTAGCAGCTAGCGGCTTCCAACAACATTGTCCCAAAGCCTCCCCAAAACACAACGGTATATCTACACGAAATGCTCTTCCTTTCACACACACGTTTTCGCTTGTCGGGTGTAATAAAATGTAAAAAGTTTTGTTGCTCGCAGTAAACCTTCGGTGTTTTCTTTGCGTATGGTTAAGTGTAGGGATTTTTTAACCGATGTTACGAACATATAAATATATACCTGCACAAAAGGTTGTATCGAAGTTATACATAGCACCCATACAATCTTTTAAACTTAAACGCTGTGTACAACTTTATTACTAAGAACAATGAACTGGACAACATTATATATCTCCGGAAGATCGGACTTCAGAAATGAAGTTCTGCGAAAGCTGGAACATTCCCGTATCAGCTTTATGCCAGGTTATACAGGGGGAGGTTCTGACACGCGCGATATGCATGACATGTACTGGATCGATGACGAAACCGACCTTCGAGAATTGAAGGAAGCAATCGGTAGCAAATTGATCTGGAAGTACAGACTGCGGTTTTATATCACGCTGGAAGACTTTATCGAGTCAAGAACGGCAAAAGACAAGGATAAATTTACTCCGGAAGAAATTGAACTCATCAACTACATGCACGAGCACGAAGTGTAAGGTCGTCTTTAAAAAGTGACTTTGCACTTCTTTTCTCTATCTCATCAAATTCCCCAAAAAAACATCTGTTGCAACATATCTTCCCTCCTTCTGCAACAGGAACTCTCACACCAGAACGCTTTCTTCCCGAAGATCCAACAGGCGAGTGGCCAATAGCCGGTTGCAAAGTTTGCCATCGCGTATGCCGGCATAATCTGCAAAAGAACTGAACGGCCAGTCTTCCAGCTTTTCCACCAAACGCGTACGCACCGGACTTTGATGTATATACCGGAATGCGATGGCGGCATGCTCACGGTCATCCGATACGCAAACTGCTTTTGTACGTTGCAGAAAAAGTCCTACGGCTCTTCCCTCCTGCTCACTAACCGTGTGCGTATACGAACTCAATAATTGACGCATCGCCTGCGAAAATTGCTGGCGTCTAAAACCAGTTTCTTCCGTTACCTGCACGGAGGTTTCATTGGCATGAACAAGAAAATGAAAATGCGTTGGCATTAAACACCACGCCAGTATATCTGCCTGTGGTTTGAGGTAAAGACGCGCATTTTTCAGAAAGAGTCGGTAATCTTCTGAAGAGAAGAAAATACGTTCACGACTGTTTCCGCGATTATATACATGGTAAATGCTTCCTGCTGTTAGCTGCATGTAACGGTGATTTATAAAGCAAACGGTTCAAATATAGTAAATGCCTGATAGCATACTATACCGGATTTTTCCCGTCTATACTTCAGAAGCCGAGTTTGAGACCTTGCTTCATGGCGCGTTCGTATTTCTTTTTATCGAACCGATACAGAAAGGGAGCTTTGTGTGCGCCCCCGGTCTTGCGTTCCTTGAGTCGTTCGAGGATACCGAGACTCAACATTTTTTTTTGAAAATTTCTGCGATCGAGTCGTTTGTCAAGAATGGTTTCGTAGAGTCGCTGCAGTTCGGGCATGGTAAATTTCTCCTGCAGTAAATTATACCCTACCGGGTGATCGTTGAGACTCAGGCGCAATTTCTCAAGCGCTTTCTCTACCATTTCATTATGATCGTAGATCAGGGCCGGCACTTTATGCAGATCCCACCAGTGGCAGGCATCGCTCAGCCAGTCGGGGATCGGGTTTACTTTCGAGAACTCCACCAGTGCATAATAACCGATAGAAACAAAACGGTCGTGCATCCAGCTCTTCTTGCTATCAGGTATACCTTTCAGTTTTTTACCACGTTCGCGATCCGGTGCACCAAAGGTATGGAACTGTTGCAGGTATATATTATTCAGTGCAGTACGCTCCTGTAAAGTTCGCACGGCAGAGTCATCCACCGACTCATCCCATTTTACAAATCCACCCGGTAAACACCAGCGTCCATCCTTCCAGCGCAACAGCAACACCTTTAGCTGGTCTTCATGAAATCCAAAGATTACGCAATCCACTGACACCCGGGGCATATAGGTTTTATCACCTTTCAGCAAAAAATCCCGCAACTGTTTTTCCCTATCCATATCGTTCAAATATCGCGATTGGACGCGGATTTTTACAGGATACTATAAAAATGTTTCTACACCTATCATTGCGTATTGATAACACAATGAATATTACTTATCATTGTGTATACACAACACAATAACCAGACTCTATGATCAAACCAGTTAAATTACTATACGGCTCGGTGATCGCCCTGGCCGCATTATCGTCCTGCTCGGATAATACTCCCTATCGTGATCTCAATAAAAATGGCAAACGCGATGTATATGAGGATTCACGCGAGCCCATCGACAAACGCATCGATGACTTGTTGAAACAAATGACGCTTGAAGAAAAAGCAGGTATGCTCTTTATCAACGGAACGCGCATCAACAGCGATGGCTCTATTGATGATAAACCCGGTGAAGGTATGTTCGCCTTCGCGCCTGTAGCGAGCAAGCTGATGACGGAGAAGTACATGACGCACTTTAATGTGTGGGCTGTACCACCTAAAAAAGTTCTGGCAACATGGTATAACAACCTGCAGAAATTTGCAGAAGAGAAAACAAGACTTGGTATACCCCTGACGATAGCGTCTGATCCGCGCAATGCCTTTAGCAATAATATATTTTCCATGACGGCCAATGATTTTTCGCAGTGGCCAGAGCCTTTAGGCTTTGCTGCTATAGGTGATGAAAAATTAATGGAGCAGCATGCCGATGTAGCACGCCAGGAATATATAGCGGCAGGTATACGCGAAGCTTTACACCCCATGGCTGACCTTGCTACAGAACCGCGTTGGCCTCGGATCAGCGGTACATTTGGTGAAGATGCCAGGCTGTCGGCTAAATTAGTGAAGGCCTATATCAAAGGCTTTCAAGGTGACAAGCTTGATTCGAACAGTGTGGCGTGTATGACCAAACACTTTTCAGGAGGCGGCCCGCAGAAGGAAGGACTCGATCCACATTTCGAGTTTCAAAAAGGACAGGTATATCCCGGCAAGAATTTTAGCTATCACCTGATTCCGTTCGAGGCTGCATTCGAAGCACACACCGCTGCGATCATGCCTTACTATGGTATACCGACTGATCAGACCAGCGAGAACGTTGCATTCTCTTTCAATAAAGATATAATTACCGGACTGCTTCGTGATAAGTATAAATATGATGGTGTGGTATGTACCGACTGGGGTTTAATTACGGATGCCAAGATGGGCGATGTAGTATGGCCTGCACGTGCATGGGGCGTTGAGAATCTCTCGGAAGAAGATCGCGTACTCAAAGTATTGAATGCCGGTGTTGACCAGTTTGGTGGAGAAGATTGTGCTCATCACGTTGTGAAACTGGTAAAGGATGGGAAACTCACCGAAGAACGTATCGATCAATCCGTACGAAGATTACTTCGTCAGAAGTTTGAGCTTGGCTTATTCGAGAACCCTTATGTAAATGTAGACGAAGCTGTAGCTACCATTGGTAAAGATGAATTTATGAAAGCCGGTGAAGCAGCACAACGCAGAGCGATCACACTATTAAAGAATGATAAGGTAAAAGATAAAACTGTATTGCCGCTGGAGTCTGGTAAGCTCAAACTATATATCAAGAATATAAATGCTACGGTAGCAGCACAGTATGGCGAAGTGGTTGCCAAACCGGAGCAGGCAGATATAGCGATTGTTCGTCTGAATACTCCCTGGTACCCGGTTGAGACCAAGAACTTTTTTGCAAGAGGTTTTCACCATGGTGATCTTGATTTTAAAGGAACACAAAAGGATAGCATTCTCATGTTGTTAAAGACAATACCAACTATTGTTGATATCTATATAGACAGACCCGCAGTAATTCCGGAGATCAATGAAAACGCAAAAGGCCTACTGGCTGACTTCGGTGCGAGTGACGCTGCGGTGCTGGATGTTATTTTCGGTAAAGCGAAACCGGAAGGCAAACTGCCTATAGAACTCCCATCATCGATGGAAGCCGTTCGCAACCAGCAGGAAGATGTTCCGTACGATTCGAAAGAGCCGCTATATAAGTTCGGCCACGGACTTTCATATTGATTGAGACTTTTTTCATCTTACAGGTTATCAGGGCCCGGGTGATTCCGGGCCTTGCTTTTGGTATGCATCTTTCTAATAAAAAATCATTTGATAGTGGTGCTATAAATGTGTTACATTGAAATTACAATCAACTCCCATAAATCAATTGACCGAATGAAAACCATACGCTTAATTTTACTGCTCGTGCTGGCAACAGCAATGACAGCAACCGCACAAAAACTGAAAAGTGGTCCGCAGGTAGTAACATTCTTCTCGGATGTTGACGACACCGAGCAACCTTACGGACTATATCTCCCGAAGAACTACGATGAGAAGAAAAAATATCCACTGGTGATCATGCTGCATGGTGCCGGCTCGAATCACCGCCTCTCTTTACGCAGGGTGTTTGGAAAGAGTAATGCCAATGGTGAAACTGACGTAGAAGCTACACGCATTTTTCCGGAGTGGAAAGATGTAGAGTATATCGTTGCTTCTCCGTATGCACGCGGCACCATGGGCTACCAGGGTGTGGCCGAGAAAGATGTAATGGATGTACTGGCAGATGTAAAGAGCCGCTTCTCGATCGATGAAGATCGTATATACCTCACCGGACTTTCCATGGGTGGTGGCGGAACGTTGTGGATCGGATTAACGCGTCCGGATATATGGGCTGCGCTATTCCCGGTATGCCCGGCTCCTCCTAAAGGAACCGATGATCTTATTCCCAACGCACTGAATTTACCGATGTTCTTCCATCATGGTGATCAGGATCAGGCGGTGCCTGTTTCTGTTTCACGCGATTGGACAAAGCGTTTGAAAGATGTTGGTGTTAATGTGTCCTATACCGAGTATCCTGGTGTGAACCATAACAGCTGGGAGAATGCCTATAAAGATGAAGCTGCTTTTGAATGGTTCAGTAAATTCAAGCGTAACAAATTTCCGGATCGCGTTCTTTTCAATTCCAGGAACTATAAATATAGCAGTGCCTACTGGGTTCGTTTCGATCAGTTAACGCCCGGCACACTGGCTACGATCGATGCTAAATTTACAGCGCCGAATCAATTGGATATTACTGCGAGCAACCTCGGTGCATTTACCCTGCAACTGAAAGGTCATCCGAAATTCGATGCTTCAAAACCACTGCAGGTTACCGTCAACGGCAAGAAAGTAAAGACCGCTACCGCTGAGTCGATTTCATTTGCAGAAGCACAAGGCAAGTGGGCTACGGGTAAATATGAACCTGCTGCTACAGCGAAACGTACCGGTGCTGAAGGACCAATCGGTGCCGCCTTCTCACAACGGCACGTCTATGTGTACGGCACCGGAGGAAATCCTTCTGAAGCCGAATTGAAAGCGCGCGCAGAAGTAGCTACACAGGCTGCGAACTGGTCGTTCTATCGCAATGCATTCCTCGGCAGAATTATGGTATTCCCAAGAGTATTGTCAGATAAAGAAGTAAGACCGAGCGATCTTGAAAGCTCCAACCTGATTTTGTTCGGAACAAAAGAAACCAATTCGCTGGTTGCTAAATATAGTGACAAGCTACCGATACAACTGAACAACGCTTCTGCAAATGAATATGGCCTGCTCTACGTACTTCCGGTTGATGGACACTATATCATTGTAAGTTCAGGTTTACCGTGGTGGACTGGCGCACAACCGGGAGCATTACCATTCCTGCCTCCCGCGCTGCTGGCACTAAACCAGTTTAAAGACTATATATTATTCAAAGGCACCACAGCATCGGTAATATCCGAAGGCTATTTTGATCAGAACTGGAAACTATCGCCCGAAGCGAACAAAGCGATGACGGCTACGGGAGCAGTTGTTTTTACTAAATAAAATCATGTTAGGCGAAGCCTCGAGCTACTAGTTGCTAGTTTGAGTCGACTTAAGTAAACGAGCGCGTTGCCTGGGTTAGAATACAGAAGTAAGAAGATTTATAGTTTGCCTGGAGCAAACTGAGAGGAGTATAAACGCAAGTATACCTTTATCTCCACCTGCAGCTAGCGGCCAGTAGCCAGCAACTCTTCTTACTTCTGGCTTCTTACTTCTATTTTCTCGCTGCGCAAAGCTCAACTGCTATTTCACCAAGACTGCTTCGCTCACCGAAGACACTCCATTTTCATTAAACACTTCGATCGCAAAGTAATAGCTTACGCCTTTCGTCAGCGCTCTCACTTCGAGGGATTCGGGTTGATCAGCGAAGACCTGGTAGGTTTGATATAGTTTATCTTTGGCTATTCCCCAGAGTATATTGTAGCCTGTTGCTCCCGGCACTTTCTGCCATTTTACAAAGGCGTTGCGCGGATCGGTGTCGCGGACTGCACTGAATTTAGCAGGTGTCTTCGGGGCTTTACCATTGCCTTTTCCGAATACGCGTATATCGCTGATCGCGAGGTTGGGCGCGGCCACATAGATATGTTCGTATTTGATATAGCGTGCTTTTACGGGTTGAGACAACTCGAGGTATGCATTGGGACGGTCACGTTTTTCATTGCTCAGGTCAAATTCTTTTTTCCATTGTTTGCCGTCTGTTGAAGTATATATTCTGAACTGGGTATATATCTTCGGATCAAAACCATCGTAGATGTTTGATTTATAGTCGGTGAAATTTACTTGCACCGCATGTATAGTTTGTACGTGCTGTAAATCGATCGTAACGCTTTCTCCTTCTTTATTTTGTTTCGCTACCCAGAATGTGCGCGGGTTCTCATCGGTAATGTTGGCTACTTTAAAAGTGTCCAATACCGATGATGCCGTGGCAGGCTTTTTATAGGATAGCAACATCCAGCCGGTGAAGAGTTCATCTTTGCTCTGCCATTTTTTAGTAGGTAAATAATGGGGCAGATCGCCAAAACGCGTGTTGGCAAACATCTGTCCGTCTTTGTCGAAGCCGGTCGGGAACATCGCGATGCGTCTTTCAAAATTCCAGTTCACAGCAATCCATGGTGTGCCGGTATTCCAAAAGTTGCCATAGTTGTCCTGAAACGTGTTGCCGTGTCCGGCACCCGTAACAAAGCCACCGGGTTTATATGATATAGGGTTGTAGGGTGCATAGGTAAAAGGCCCCAGCGGATGGTCAGCTATATATGTGCCGTTGGCATATACATTATACTCAGTGCCGGGGGCTCCATATTGGAGATAGTATTTACCGTTGTGCTTCGTCATCCAGGCACCTTCGGTAAACGGAGTTATAGTTGAGCGGTGATCGCGACCGAAGCGCTCCCATCCATGTTCTTCCGGATGCAGGTATATCAGTTCTTTATAGTCGCCTTTATATTTGAGACGAAGGTTTTTATCGAGTTCACTTCCGTAGATCGGATTTACATTGGAAGATCCCCAGTACATATACCACTTGTCCAATTCCTCATCGTAGAAAAGCGCAGGGTCCCACGGACCTACATCTTTCGGTAAACGCGGCAGCCAGCGGTTGTAGAAATATAGTTTGCCGTTTTCCGGTGTAGTGGTGAATAATATAGGGCGCTGCTCAAATGTTGACTGGAACAAATAAAGTGTGTCACGAACGGAGATGGCAGCCGGGGCACACATATCTTCCATCGGCCACTTGTCCGGAACGATATAATTCCAGTTCACTAAATCTTTGGAATGCCAGTAACCTCCGGAAATTGTTACGAACAAATAATACTCGCCTTTATGATTCACAATAACGGGGTCAGCCCCGGAGCGATACGATATACTATCGTTGAGTTGCTCGTAGTTGTACCGATAGTTTATATCCATCGGGTTGCAGTACGTCTTTTGTGTTGCGGGCTGTGCTTTTATCCCATACGCACAGGCAACCATTACGAGCATGAAACTATATTTCATCATCATTCAATCGGGTTAAAAACGGATGCAGAGTTGAGCGAAAAAATCCGAACGGAAAATCTAAATTACTAAAAAAGCTATTGAACCGTTTTACCGGTTATTACTTGTGATCAGAGCAATAGATTTTCTCGTAATCATCCTGCTCATAAATTTCCTTGCGCAAAAATTTACCCTCGTGATTATAATAGATCACAACAAAAACAGAAGCTTCCTCCACATGCTTCTCGGTAAAATACATTGGCTTTTCGGGAGAGCCTACGTTAACAATGTCGCTGAAGTTTAACGGGATGATCATTCCTTTTGTATTGTGTATCACACCGTAAGCATTGTCTTGCTGCACAATGGCAAGCCGTTCATTTGCCTTGTCCAATATCAGTTTCATATTCCTGATCCTGTCGAGCTGTGTCTTTTTTGTTTTCAGATTGTACAGCATCCACATGAAATTTTTCTTTACCCAGGCGAGCGTATCATTCCAGGGCTGTACTTCAGCAAATTCAAAATTACTCAGCGGCTTGTTGTCCCATCCTATAAAACCATAAGAGCCATTCTTCAGCGCAACGAGTATGCGTTCATTATATAGCGACAAATTTTTACCATACTCGGGCTTGATCAGTTTTTTTCGTTGAACATCGTATAGTCCAAACTTTTTTGCTTTCAGCAACGATACCGTTCCATGACTCTCCATACCAATGGCATCATACTCTACGAGTAGCAGTAATTTTCCATCAGCAGCAACCAGGCCTTTCTTATCGCGCTTGATAACTACAAATATATTTTTACCGGCATGGTGGATGCGATCATATACTACTGCGAAAAGTTTTTGTCCTGCGTGATTGTATAAAATCCTTTTGTCAGCGTGATCGAGTATAAAAAACGCAGACGAATCCTGTGCCGGAACAAATTCTATTCTCGCGAGTCCTTTTACTTTCAGCAGCGTTTTTCCCTCGGTGCTCTGTATAAATGTGCTGTCGTTTCGTATACCAACGGCAAACGTACCGGCAAAGAAAACAGAGTCGTACGTGGCGCGAGCTGTAAGGTGTTGCAACGGTATGAGTAGACGCCATTTGTTCTGCGTGCGTGCCGCTGCCCATGGTTTGCTTACAAGCACTGTATCATACGGCTCAGTATATTCACCCTGCGCATTATAGATCATCCATTGATTTTCTATACGAGCCTGCGCACCAAAGAATGCAGGCAGCAGCCGCTGTTCCCGGAAGGGTATATATACATTGAGTTGCTGATCGAACACGCCTTCAAATTTTCCGGCTCGTGCCCAGATGCGTCCGTTGGGCCAGGGCTTCACCTCCTCAAAGGCATCTTTTAATCGCGGTGACTCCTGGTTGGCAATGGCAGATATAGTCTCCGTTGTAGCCAGCCAGAATTGTTTGTTACGCTGAAAGATCAGTACATCACCGGTATAGGCTATGTTGTCCCATTCGAATGGAATGAGTTGCAAACCGGTTAGTGTACGAACCGACCACTTCCCATCTTTCTTTAGCGCAAGCAGCTTTCCATTCAGCACTTTTGCATCCTCTACACACGGATCGCCCGGGTTGAAGCCGGTCTTATGCATCACCTTTACGCAGTGCTGATTTTCAATGAGTAGAAAACCGGAGCCAAGATCATCAACGGAAGTAACTTCTCCTTTATATACCAGGGTTCCGTTGCGACTTACTACCCTGCCCGGCAACACCACTACATCTTCATCAATATTACCACAACGGTATTCATCGTTCAGTTCATCAACTTCCGGTGCAATGACATCGAAGCCGTTCTCGTCCATAAAACCATAGCCGTTCTTTTGCAGAAAGGGCACGAGATAATGGCGTGGCAATGAAGTATAAACACGGCTCGAATCGGCTCCGTTACCTTGCAACGGTTGGGCTGGTGGTTCTTCAACCTGCAGATAATACAAAATTTGTTCGGCACGCTCACGAAACATGCTCTGGGGGTACCGTTGTAAAAAATTACGGAAACTTTCAATCGTTCCCGAAGCTGTGGCTATCTCGAAAATATGTTGCTCGGCTTCCTTCCGGTGTGTAGTCTGCGGATGTACCCGCAAAAATATGTCATAACTCTCCAGTCGTTTGTCGCGGGTCTTTTCTTCGAAGAGTAATTTCTCATAGAGTGACCTCGCTTCTGCCACTTGGCTACCCTCCGGATACTTATATATATAGGCGGAGAATGCCTGATGCGTATGGATACTTTGCGCCTCCGCGAAGGCTGCTTTTTCACGAAGTTTCAATGCCTCAGAATGCTCGCGGGCCGAGGGAAATACATCTATAAAATACGCATAAGCAGCCTCAGTATTAAGTTGTTGCGCACGATGAAAAGCAGCACTGTCCACTTGCTCAAGAAGACGTATGATTATTATACTGTCTAGCGGAAAACGCTTCATTTTTTCACGCTGTTTGGACGTAAGCCTGCTGTAATCATGAAGCGAAGCGGTGGCATGCAGGTGTGCCGAGTCGATATGAAACTGCGGATTGGCCGGGGCAAAAAAGTAGCGGGCCATAACATAGTGCGCAGCTGCATTAGCACTGTCCTTCTCAAGAATTTTTTTTAATTGTTCATGTGCACGCACCCATTTTTGTTTCGACAGACTGCTCCATGCACTTCGCTCGGAAGAGAGCTGTGCTTTGAGGTATCCCGACAACAGCATGACAACGCATAGTATGGTAAATTTCCTGATCAAAGTCTTTCGGTGCTTCGTGTCGGGGTAAAACTACAAACTTCACGGTAAGATTTATTCTTGACAAAGCTTGTCAATATTGGAACATGTAATAAATTTTGTAAATTTTCAGGATGTTAACTGTCCGACATGGCGAAACTCAAGAACATTATTAAGCAATTATCCGAGAAAGACTTCAAGGCGATTCATGACTCTCTGATTGAGAGCAACGCTGAGAAATCAGCATACCTGCTGAAGTCACTCCGTGAACGACAACTTTCCGATAACAAAATTATGTCTGAGCTGGAAGTAAACGCGAACGCGTATTATACTTTACGCTCACGACTTAATCTTAAGATTGAAGAATACCTGATGGGACAATTGGAAAGTCCGCGTACAGATGTTCTCCGTAAAGTTGCCAACATTACCGAAGTACTCTTCACCAAAAAGAAAGCAATCTCTGTTGCCACTCTTAAAAAACTGGAGAAAGAACTTCTGGATTACGATCTCGCGAACGAGCTGACTATCATTTACAAGTCGCTCAAGAAACTCAACATCAACTCGCCCGATTACTTTCAGTACTCGCAATTGTATAACCGCCACGTGGCGTATATGCTGGCCGTTGATAAAGCCGAAGACCTGCTTGCCGATTACTTTAAAAAGTATGGCGACTATATGCTGAACGGAGGTGAAGTAGAGAAGCTGGGCCTAGGGTTGCTGATGAAAGAAATGCAGAATGTTGCCAAGCTATACGAATCGCACCGGTTGTATGTATACCAGAGCTGTATGTATATCTTCCACCGCCTGTTTGTAGAAGTGGATGACAACATGAACCAGGAAGGCGAATCGATCGAAGATATCTTTGATAAAGTACAGAAGATCTTCGAAAGCTATCACCTCGATTCGATTTACTACCACATTAACCTGGTGTTCGAATTCCTGAAACTCGAATACTACAATCACTATAAAGTATACCGCCAGGCTGAGAAGTATTACGAAGAAGTAAACGATGCCTGCGCCAACCTGATGGTGAATTATTCAACCTATACGTTTCCGGCTCAGTTCCTGTTGTCCAAATTGGACAGACACCTGCGCACCAATACCGAGGCTGAATTATACGCAGAGAACGAAAGTATATTTATAGACTACGAGATCGATACACTGGATGTACCCAAGCACATAGTATATACCGTGTACCGCGCGCTGTCATCATACTACGTAGGTAAATTTGATGAAGCGGCCCGCCTCATCAATGGCTTGCTTAACGATGTAAGTCTCAAGAAATATCCGTACGCACAGCTTGAGATCAAATCGTTGCTGGCACTTCAGTATACGCTGATGCGCGATGTTGAACTTTTCAACCAGCTCTCCAACAGTATCCAGCGCCAGATCCGTTTGTTCGGAAAAGACAGCTGCGAAAACATTCAGCTCTTCCTGAAGATCCTGAAGATATCTACCAGTGAAGCGAAGAAAGAGAAGGCCAAGAAGATCAACGCTGTGATTCCACGTCTTAACTCGTTGAATGTATCGTACTTTGCTCCTACCAAACTGGTGAAGCTTGACGATCGTTTTGTAAACCTGCTTACAGAAATATAGTAAGTAAAACACCCCATATAATGACAAAGCCCGCCATGTGCGGGCTTTTGTTTTTTTGGTGGAATTTATGAAGTCAGTTATACTATACTTCGAGCTTCACAATGCTCTCGTGCGAAAGCGGCTTGTTGAGGTATAGCTTTACGTTGTCGTATTTTTTAGAACGGTTAAAGTCCTGTGGATTGATAGAAGATGTAAGCATTACGATCTTGCATTTCTTCTTCGCTGTATTCGAAAGTTTTTCGAATTCATCGAGGAACTGGAACCCGTCCATCAGCGGCATGTCAATGTCGAGGAAAATCACATCCGGTAAAACCTGGTCCGCTACATCGAGCTTCTCCATGTTTTTCAAGAATTCAATAGCACTCTTAGCACCAGTATGCGTATAAATGTTCTCAGTCACAGAAGCCGCTTCAATCATCTTCTGATTAATGAGGTTGTCTATCTCATTATCATCAATGAGCATGACGGTACGATATTTTTTTCCTGCCATAGTTAGTTAATGCTTTATAAAAATACAGTATTGATACTTATTTGCAAAAGGCTCTAAATATCAAATTTGATTCCCTGAGCCAAAGGAAGGCTGTTTCCGAAATTTATGGTATTGGTTTGCCTGCGCATATACACTTTCCAGGCATCGGAACCTGATTCGCGACCACCACCAGTCTCTTTTTCACCACCAAACGCTCCACCAATCTCTGCTCCGGATGTGCCGATGTTTACATTGGCAATACCACAATCGGAGCCTTCGTGCGAAAGGAAGCGTTCCATGTCATACATGTTCGAGGTGATAATGGATGATGACAAACCTTGCTTCACTCCATTTTGTAATTCGATCGCTTCTTCAAGAGTTTTATACTTAATGAGATAAAGGATCGGTGCAAAAGTTTCCTGCTGCACAATGCTCAGGTCGTTTGTTACTTCAGCAACCGCTGGCTTTACATAGCATCCTGATTCGTATCCTTTTCCATCCAGCACACCACCGGCAATCACAAATGTACCTCCCTCTTTTTTGATCTTCTTCAGTGCATCTTCGTACGACTTCACTGCCTGCTTATCAATAAGAGGCCCAACATGATTTTGTGTATCGAGGGGGTTGCCTATATTTAATTGTGCATACGCTTTTGAAAGACGATTCTTCACTTCATCGTATACACTTTCCTGTACAATAAGTCTTCGTGTAGTTGTGCAGCGCTGGCCGGCAGTACCTACAGCTCCGAACAATGCACCGCGCACGGCTATATCCAGGTTGGCGTGTTCTGTTACAATGATAGCGTTATTGCCTCCGAGTTCAAGCAATGCCCTGCCTAAACGCTCGCTTACTGTACTGGCTACAGCTTTACCCATACGGGTTGAGCCGGTCGCTGAAACCAGGGGTATATTTTCGTCTTGTGCAAGCCACTGTCCTACGGTATAATCACCGTTAATCAGCGATGATACACCTTCAGGCACTTCATTTTTTTCAAACACTTGCTGTACAATGGTCTGACATGCTATACTACATAGCGGAGTTTTTTCAGATGGTTTCCAGATGCATACATCACCGCATACCCAGGCTAGCATCGAGTTCCATGACCATACCGCTACAGGAAAATTAAACGCGGATATAATGCCTACTATACCAATGGGGTGCCACTGCTCATACATCCGGTGATTGGGACGCTCAGAGTGCATGGTGAGTCCGTGTAACTGACGTGAAAGTCCTACAGCAAAATCACAGATGTCGATCATCTCCTGTACTTCACCCAGTCCTTCCTGGTATGACTTACCCATTTCGTACGACACCAGTTTACCCAGTGGTTCTTTATACTCACGCAGCGCTTCTCCGATCTGCCGCACTACTTCACCGCGTTTTGGTGCGGGCCACTTGCGCCATTCTTTAAATGCTGCCTTGGATTGTTCTACTACTGCATGAAATGATTTTTCATCTGTAGCATATACCGCTCCAATGAGTTTGCCATCAGCAGGTGAGTATGACTCAATAGCCTGTCCTGATGTTTTATACCATTTCTTTCCGGTGGATGTACCGAGGTTGTTCTTCTTCAATCCCAATGCATCCAATGCTTCTTTTATACCAAAGTTCTTCATTCGTAATTGTTATCGTGATGACCGGGGGAACACCTGGTCACATTCATGCAAGTATTTGCTGTAAACAAAACGTGCGTTGCTCATTCATCTTATGTGTCCACAAGATGAAGGCACAAAGCTAAAAAAGTAAATTGAAAATGACCTACACCGTTTTAATTACCACTCCATGCCATAGACGCCTTTCTCACCTCCGGGATAAAATCCTTCAATGAGGATGCCGCCTTTTTTAAAATCGAGAATCCGATTCAGATCTTCCACATTATCAACCGGCACTTTATCGATATAGGCAATGATAAAATTATTTTTGAGGCCGGCTTCTTTCCATTTACCTGCCGTTACATTTTTCGCGCGCACGCCACCTTCCAGTTGCAGTTCGTTCAGTTCTTTATAGGGAACATCTTCTACCGTAAGACCGGTGAGTTCATAACGAATTTCTTTTGTCTCAACCTCCACACTTCCGTTGTTGTTCTTGAGTTTCGCTTTTACTTCGTTGCGCTCACCTCCGCGCAGGTATGTGACTTTTATTTCTTTACCAGGCCGGTTGCGTGCTACCCACTCCTGCAATTCCGAAACTGAATTTACGGCGTGGCCATCTATACCTATAATAACATCGCCTATCAGTATACCGCTTTGCTCGGCCGCGCTCCCTTCATTTACACGATTTACCAATACGCCTTGGTTCACTTTCAGATTAAAGTCTTCCGCTACATTCGCGTTTACATCGGTAATTACAATTCCGAGCAAGCCGCGTTGTACTTGCCCGAACTCCAGCAGATCGTCCATTACTTTCTTTACCAAACTTACCGGTATAGCAAATGAATATCCCTGATAACTTCCGGAGGATGTAGCAATGGCTGTGTTCACGCCAATGAGTTCGCCATGCAGATTTACCAAGGCACCGCCACTGTTACCAGGGTTTACCGCAGCATCAGTCTGTATAAATGACTCTACCTGCAGATTGCTGCGATCGCGAAGTATACCAATGTTGCGCGCCTTGGCACTGACTATACCGGCTGTTACAGTAGAGTTAAGATCGAATGGATTACCCACGGCAAGCACCCACTCGCCCGGAGTAATTTTATCGGAATCGCCATAGCGAATAAAAGGTAGTGCGCGTCCGCGGATTTTGAGAAGAGCCAGATCGGTAGTAGGGTCTGCACCGACAAGCTTCGCATAGAAGCGTTGATTATTATTCATCACGATTTCGATACTGTTTGCATCTTCGATCACGTGATTGTTCGTAACGATATAGCCATCATCTGAAATAATAACACCGGAACCTGATGAGCGCACCGGTGCATCGAAGCGCTGTTGAAGCGGGTTGAGACTGAAGTCGCCCGGACCATACGATGTTTGAATATGTACTACGGCTGATGTTACCTGCTTTGCCGTAGCCAGAAAATCAAGTTCTTCCGGAACGCTATACGAAGTATCAGAAGAGTAATTGGTGAGTACGAGTTTCTGCCTGTCTTCGATCGACTGATACGAAGCATTTGAGACATCCAGAAAGCGAATGGTAAAAATAGAACCCACCACACCACCGGCACAGGCAGCAAACAATACGATAAGAACCAGAATTGATCTCTTCATAACCCCTCAGTTTTTAGTTCAACAGATATACACTCCGGAAAGTTGACGGCTTAAAGAAAGTTAACGTTTTCTTTTCGGGTATCACACAGATTGACAATGAAAGATATCGGATTTTCTATCGATACAAGTTTTGATACGACAAACTGTGCTATACCCTTTGCTACACCTGCTAAAAATTCAGACCTGCTGTCGCAACGGCTATAAAAAACAAAAGGCTCCCGGAAAAATCCGGAAGCCTGACCACCTAAACCTATACCCTATTCCCTATATCTTAGTTAACCTTGATGGTTGTTTTCAGTGTCTTCTTCTCATCCTTCGGTACGGTGATCTCCAGGATACCGTTTACATATTTTGCCGAGATGTTGTTGACATCTACATTTTCAGGCAGTGTAAACGAACGGCTGAAGTTACCGTACTGTGTTTCGATAGAATGGAAACTGTTGTCTTTTTTCTCTTTGGTAAACTTGCGCTCACCGCTGATCGTCAATAAGCTGTCGTTCAGGTCAAGTTTGAAATCATCCTTGTTCATACCGGGAACCGCTACATGGATCTCGAAAGCTTTTTCTGCTTCCACTATATCTACGCGGGGAACGAAACTGTAGGCAGAACCTCCTGAGCGACTAACTGATTCATTAAAGAATCGGTCGATCAGGTTACTGAAAGATGTTGGTACAAATTCATTCAGTGCGGAGTTATAACGTACGATGCTCATAGTATTTTGATTTTTAAGTTGTTTTAAATTCTTACGATGAGCCTATCTGTAAAAAATGTACCGATCTATTTTTAGCAAAAAAACAAGCCACAATGACTTGTTTTTCTCATTTTAAGCGCAAAAGAAAGACATTATGTCTTAATCAGAATGAAAAATTGACTTGAAGTACTACTCCGCTTCGATCTTCTTCCAGTTTACATCGGCCTTTTTAATGAGATTGGCGCGATCGGCCGACCAGGTTTTCTGAACATCGAGGTTGTAGTTCAGGTATAGTTTGCCATCTACTGTGCTCCAGGCCTCGGGTTGTGTAGGAGCTTTATAGCCGCGCGAAGTTCCGTAAGCACAGTAGCCACCATACTGCGGTGCGTATTGCTCCGGACTACTTTTAAAAAGATTGAGATTCTTCTCCGATGAAAAATACCAGGTAGCATCTTTCCACTTCGTGCTATATTTCGAATCCCCCTTTACCGGCTTTGCTTCTGTGAAATAGGCTACAGCATCGTAGCCGCTAATGGCACCATCTTTCGTTGTGTATACCTGTTGCGCAGATGCTATATATCCGGCAAGAAGGAGAAGAGAAAATAATGTGACTTTCATGATGTGATTTTTTCCGGTGAAGATCGCATCAGAATGTATCACGAAATGTCAGCTAACCGTCATACACACAACTTTCAAAAGGTATATTTCATGCAGGCCGGTATGTTGTTGAAACATACACACACGGCCCGCATAAGCTATAGTTGTTATTGAATAACCTTGATCGCTTTCCACATCTCTTCGGCTACAAACTGGTTGCCGCGGTCGTTGAGGTGTACACGGTCTGAGGTGAGTACACCAGACTCTTTATTCTCTTTGTTATAAGCCTTGTTATAGTCCAGGAAAGCCGTGCGTAAATCAACCAGGGCAAGATTATTCTTTTTGGCGATGTTGCGAATCATGTTGCTATATAAATTCAGATCGCCATCAAGCTCGTTGCTGAAGTCGGTGCGTTCGCCAATCACAGCAGGAGTAGCCAGAATCACCCTGGCACCCTGTGCCTGTATCTTTTTGATCAGTGCATTATAGAAACCTTCAAACTTGTTGGCATCGGTGCCCGTGCCGTAAGAGCGCTTGTGCCATACATCGTTCACGCCTATATATATAATTACCACATCCGGTTTCTTGCTTAACACATCATCCTCCAGGCGCAGATATAGGTCGTATACTTTGTTACCGCCAATACCGGCACCCACAAATTCGTAGTTGCCAGCCACGCCATCTTTAGCAGCCAGCTCGCCAACGCGCGTTATATAGCCGGTGGGTTTAACACCTGCTTCGGTAATGGAGTCACCAAAAAATATAATCTTCTTCTTCTTTTGCACCGGCATAAACGAGCTGAGCGTAAAGAATGCCATAACGATAATGAAGGTTGTAGTATGTCTCATGGTATTAATGTTATCGGTCCTAAATATAAACATCCATACCATTACCAAAAGTACCGTTCCTATAAACGCAAAAAACACCGGGACGTACACGTATATACTCCCGGTGTCTCTTGTAGCAGATGCAGAAAATATTATCCCTCTACCAGCTTAATGGAAGCGGAGTTTATGCAAAACCGTAAACCGGCTGGTGGTGGACCATCCGGAAACACATGGCCCAGGTGTCCATCGCATACATTGCACATCACTTCTATACGATGCATACCATGACTGCGATCACTTTCATACTTGATCACATTATCTTTTACCGATTCCGTAAAACTCGGCCACCCTGTACCGGATTCAAACTTCTGACGCGAGTCAAACAGCGGAGTGCCACAACAACGGCAGGCATATAGCCCGGGGTCATGAGCTTCGCAGTACTCACCGGAAAATGCAAACTCCGTTCCCTTCTGTCGGGTAATGCGAAACTGCTCCGGTGTTAATTCCTTTTTCCATTCTTCATTGGTTTTCTCAACCCGTCTGTCGGGAGTGAGGTTGCCTTTGGTGGCATAGTTGAGTACGTCAGACCAGTTCATAATGCGTGTATTTAAAGCTGCAAGCTACCAGCTGCTGAAAAAATGCAATAAGCGATAAATAGATATACTGCGATTTACAGGATATATTGTATATGTAAACACATTTTTGGGGAATTAGTTTGGTTGAGACAGGATTTGCCGGGGATCGTACAACAAACAAAAAGGCCCGGCAGAATTTTCGTCCACCGAGCCAGCCTTTACCAAAACCAAATAAATCCTAACGTTTCAATTTACAGTAACAGAAGTCCGCCGGGTAAGCGGATATTCCTTTTGCGAGGTAACAATCATATCGAAGGTTATAACGGTACCCTTAGGCGCAGTTACTACATAGGGTACTTCGTGTACAATTTCTTTACCGGTAGCAGCACTACCTTCGTCAAAGGTTTGTACCGGTGTATAATCGGCTGTTCCTGCTTTCGCTTTCAGCAATACCGATTTTACTTTGTCCTCCGGGAGGTTAACAAATTTCAGTGTAACGGTAATCGTTTCAGACGCTGCCGGTTTTGCATTGGAGGATGCTATACTGGCTATTGTCACGGTAACTTCACCTTGTTTAGTGTTATCAGGCACTACTTCGTTCTCTTCGCAGGAAACCATAACGGCCACCACCAACATCAGGCAGACGATATTTATATAGCTATATATTTTCATGGTATAATTCAGTTTAGTTGGCTACATCCCACCAGATTCTGTCAAGCTGTGTAACAGACGGAACGTTGGCTACATTTCGTCCGGTTTCTGAGTCCGGGTACATCAGGCGTCTGGCATAATTACCATTGAGATCAGGATTCAGATTCGCCGGGATCGTCATGTCCTTATACTGAAAATTATAGCGTCTGGCGTCTGCCCATGTTTCGGGGTGGAGGAACATCGCTATATATTTCTCTTTCATGATCAACTCTATCGTAAGATCATCACTGCCCACACTGATAGAGGCATCATTGATATAATCATCGCGATCGCCTGCGTCCACACCTACCATGTCCATGTGTGCACGTATACCATCGAGGTACGCGGTATAGGCACGTGGTTTATCGTCTGCATCAAACGCAGCTTCGGCTTCTATAAATTTTTGTTCGGCATACGTAATGATCAGCATCGGAGATGTATCGCTTGCGTAATAGGTACCGCGCTCCAGCACGGAACGATCTCCGCTAACATCCGCTCCGCCTCGGCCGGCACCATTGGGTACACCTATAAAGCTTCCATCTTCTGTATCTCCAAACATAAAGCCCATGCGAGGATCTGCTACAACGTAACTGGTTCCATCCATCGTCTGCACCAGTTGCTCAGATATCCAACCATCGAGAATCAGTGATTCCTGGTTGCGCGCTACCGAAGCCCAGGGATTAAACTCCGTGTCGAAGTATGTTATATCAGCATTATCAGCGTTGCTGTCAAAAGCATTGTCCAATGCAGTCAGCACATCCTGCGGATCGTAGCCCGATGTTTTACTGGTATGCAAAAGAGTCCGTGCTTTCAGCGCATATCCCATTTTTATCCAGGCTTCCACTTGCGCATCACCGCTGCGGTCGCCATAGATAAAGTCTTGTGCACCCAGGGCATACGTTGTTTCTTCTTTTTCCAGTTCTGCTATACCATTGTCGATCAGCGTCAGTATAATGGAATATAGATCCTGGTCTTCGTCATAAGCAGGCGTTACTGTTTCAGCAAAGAGTGCTTCAGTATAGGGTACATCTCCCCACGCATCAACGATGAGCAACAGGTGTATAGCTTTTAACAATTTAGCAGCACCATCATAATGTGTAGCGCCTGTTTCTATGGCCTGCTTTTCCATGTCTGCTATATCTCCCAAGGTGTGATATAGTCTGAACCATGCGTCATCGTATGCTACAGGTTCCTGTGTATCGGTAGATCCCGAAGGATTGGGTGATGCCAGGTATTGTACGTAGTATGACGTTATGCCACCAATCGCCTGTATATTTTCTCCGGTAGTAAATGACGTTGTCGCCATCAGCGAGCTTAGGGGTACCGTTGTAGGTTCATTCGGATTATCGTTTACATCGAGGTAATCAGAACATCCTGCAACGCTTAGTATCGAAAATATGCTTAGTATATATTTCAAGAACTTTTTCATACGATCGATTTTATAGTGTGAGATTCAGTGTGAAGGTTGTCGTGGCCACGCCCGGGTAATCCAATCCGGAGAAACCCGTAACATTCGTTCCGGCACCACCGCTGAAAGACTCGGGGTCGTATCCGCTCCACGGTGTCCAGAGTATAATATTATTTACACTCGCGGAAAGCGTAACCGCCTGGAATGGAGACTTCGCCAAAATGCTGTTCGGTAAACTATAGGATAAACTTGCACTGCGCAGTTTTACAAAGGAAGCATCCTGTACAAACGGCTCCGACAATCTGCGCAATGTATTGCGATAGAAACCATCGCCATAGCTTACACCATCCGGACCTATACCTTGTCCTAACCACACGGCTTTTGTATTCTGTGTGCCATCAGACAAGTATCCGTCAAACACGACTATATCATTTCGATTCGCGGTGTACGCTTCTTTACCAAAAGCTGCGAGGAAGTTACCATACTGATTATACTGATCCATGTCCCAGCGCACATCGAGTACTACTGCGAGGTTGAATCCTTTATACCTGAAATTATTTCGCAAGCCTGCCATCCACTTCGGCTGTACATTGCCTACTACGAGCTGCGATGTATTGCGCACCGGAAATCCATCGGCACCAATCAGCAATGGTTTATCACGATCTAAATATTCCAATCCTTCCGGAGCCCCCTCAGCACCATAGTAACGTTGAAAACTTGTTCCATATAAATTACCATAAGGAGCACCTTCTGTCAACGCCATAGTCACTGTACTTCCGGAGTAACCAAACTGCGAACCAATGGTAAACCCTCCTTCAAAACCTTCGGCAAGATCAACTACAGTATTTCGGTTTCGCGTGAAGTTCAGTGTAACATCCCAGGTGAAATCACCTGATCGCACGGGAGTTCCCGTCAACGTAAGTTCTATACCTTTGTTCTCGATCTCCCCTGCATTGGCAACGAAGCGTGTATAGCCCGTTGTATTGGACACCGGTACACTAAAGATCTGATCGCGACTGTTTGCTTTATACCAGGTAAATTCAAAACCCAAACGTCTCTCGAAGAATCGCATTTCGGCACCTAACTCTACGTTGGTAGTTCGCTCGGGCTTCAGGTCTTCACTTCCTTTTACCTGGTTGCGTGTAAAACCAACTTGTCCGTTGAGTGGAAATCCTTCGGTGCGCGCATACGTGGTTGAGGTCTGATATGGATCGGTATCTTTTCCTACCTGACCATACGAACCTCTTACTTTACCATACGATATCACGGCCGGTAACTGCACGACATCACTGAATATAAAGCTCATATTTACCGAAGGATAGAAGAATGAATTATTGCCTTTGGGTAAAGTGGATGTCCAGTCGTTACGGCCGGTAACATTCAGGTACAGGTAATCTTTATAGTTTACCATCAGGTCACCGAATACACCGATCAATCGTCTCTGGCGTTTCTCCTGTTCGGTCAATACCTCCGTAACATTGTTGAACTGATAGTAGCCCGGTATAACAAAGTTGTTACCAGTGTTGATCAGTTTGTTCCGGTCTTCCTGGAACAACTCCTGGCCCACGCGCAAGGTAGTCTTCAGGTTGTTGGTAATTTCTTTGTTCATCTCAACCGATACGTTCGAGTTGATAATCCGATTGGTAATGCGTGTATGCTCAATATAGCCTGTGGTACTCAGCGGTGTTTCTCCTTCCAGGCCCTTCGGACCGGGCAATATCTCTTCTCTGAAATCAGAGTAAAAATCAGAACCCACACGATAGTTGAGACTGATCCACGAAGCGGGTTTATAGGAGAAGTAAAGATTACCGAGTGTACGATCTACATCATCCTCATACGTCCAGAACTTGGCCGCGTAGATCGGGTTATCGGAGAGGCCTATATATTTCTGTGTTCCGTTTTCATTGATATAGTCTGTAGCATCGCTGGACGTTGGATAGTACATCAGCGTTTCACCAAAGCGATCGCCTGGTACCCTGTCTCCACCAGAATTGGAATACGTGAATGATCCTGTAACGGTAAATTTATTCTTGAAATTTAATGTACCCGAAAGTTTTGCAGATGTTCTGTCCCACGAGCTGGAAGGAATAACACCGGTCTGTTTTGTATTGGACACCGAGGTATAGAAGGTAGCAAATTCATTTCCACCGGATACACTCAGGTAATTATCAAACGATTTACCGGTCTCCATTACGTTGCGGTAATTATCATAGTATTTATAGGTAGGATCTTGCAAAGAAGCAGCACTAAACGGTGCACCCCATGCCGGGTATACACTCGTGCGATCAGCCGCGCCATACCAGCCTTGTCCATATTCCGTTTGAAAATCAGGATAGCGATTTACTTTTTGAAAACCGATCGAACTGTTAACATCGATCTTTACCGCACCGGCTTTACCGCGTTTGGTTGTGATCACAATAGCACCGGCTGCTGCACGCACACCATACAACGCCGTGGCTGCTGCTCCCTTGAGTATATTTACCGATTCAATATCATTCGGATTAATATCAACCGCACGATTACTTAAACCACGCGATGTATTTGGTGATTCATCAGTACTGTTATCCATCGGTATACCATCGATCACAAACAACGGTTGATTGTTACCGGATGTATTCAACGAAGTTAATCCACGAATCACAATACGGGAACTTGTTCCCGGTGCGCCACCGGCATTCGTAATCTGCACACCAGACACTTGTCCCTGCAAAGCGCTCACCACATTGGGTTGACGCGTTACGGTAAGGTTACTGCCATCTATATTCTGTGCCGAAAAACCGAGCGAACGTTTCTCCTGTGCTATACCAAACGAAGTTACCACTACTTCGGTAAGTTGTGTTACATCAGTCTCCAATGCTATATCTACTGTACTTCTTCCACCTACAGCAACCTCTGTGGTTTTATAGCCTATAAATGAAAAGATCAGCGTAGCATCGGTTGTATTTGCTTCAAGTGTATAATTACCCTGAGCGTCAGTAACCGTTCCGCTCTGTGTACCTTTCAGCATGACACTTACACCTGGCAGCGGAGCGTTGTCGCCTGCTGCTGTTACCTTACCGGTAATAGTCTGTTGTGTGATATCCGCTGCTTCACGAACAGGCTCACGGACTGTTTCTGTTTCTTCTTTACGCTCGATCAAAATGTTATTGTTGATCTGCCGGAAGGTTAGCGACTGGTTTGCCAGCAATAACTGCAGCGTTTCAGATACAGTGCGTGTACCTTGTGGTAGCGTTATATGATCGGCTGCTTTTATTTCGCGATTACGATATACAAAGCGAAACGGAGTCTTGTCCTCAATCTTTTTGAGAGCAGCCTCCAGAGATTCATCGTTCAATTCAAGTGTAACTGTGGTTGTTTCCGCCCCTTGTCCTCTGCCCGGTGTGGCGAGCAACATGGTAAGACACGTAAGCGAAAAAACCATCAGAAGTAAACTTATACGCATAAGCTGACGAATAAATGGTTGGTGGATCAGCCATGCAAGGTTTGCCGGATGGATAAAAGGCGGCTTCCCTTCTGCATGAGACACAGAAAAATTCATATTTTTGATATGTTTTAAGTGATTGAGGAATTATTTAAAACACACCTGCTGTCGCGATGCCAGTCGTGCAGCAGGAGCTTTCTGAAGCGCTCCCTGCCCTGGGCAGGGAGTCTTCGGGATGCTTCAGATCTCAGCGTATAGTCTTTTCATGCAGCTTTGGGTTTAGGTTAATTGTTTAGGTTAATAGTATATCTTCAGCACCCGGCTCCTCCACTGATGTGAATCACGCCCGTTGCATCACGATTGAAATGTGAACCATTGAATTCACAAATCACCGTTAATATCTGGTTAAGATCTTCGCCACTCACAAACGTTGCTGTAAAGCGACAATCTTTTATAGTATCATTGTCCAAAACGATGGCAACCTTGAAACGCTGTTCGAGTTGCTTCGCTACATCCGCCAGTGTTGCATCGTCAAAGAATATATCGCGGTCCGACCAGGACACTACTTCTTTACTGTCCACACGCTGTTGTTGTGATGCCTCCTGATACTTGTTGAATTTTATCTGCTGATCAGGCGTAATAATACCAATCACTTTTTGATCGTCACTTACCTTTACTTTCCCCCGTGTTACCGTTACCGTAATATCATTATCGTTGGGATATGCCTTGATGTTAAAAGCCGTTCCCAACACCGTTGTGCGCAGTTTACCGGTATATACTATAAAAGGAGCAGAAGCATCATGCTTTATATCAAAGTACCCCTCACCTCGCAGTGTAACTTCGCGATTCTTTTTTCCTTTAAAGGTCTCCGGAAATTCGAGCGAGCTTCCTGCATTCAACACCACAACACTTCCATCAGGTAACTTTACTATCTGGTGCGTCTCTACCTTCTGAGGCAGCTCTGCTATAGATTCGCTTCTGGTTTGTGGTGATACTATATAATATCCTACACCCGCTATACCAACCAGTATACATGAAGCCAACGCAACTGCTTTACCCCAGCGTGAAAATGCAGATGAATGTTTAACCATCTCTTTTTCTTCATCACCGAGTATATCTACTAAAATTCGTTCCGTTCGCGCAAACGACATTCGCTCGGTCCCATCAGCCTTACTCCACAACCCCTTCATCAGATCTTTCACCTGCACTTCGTAATCAGGCTCATTGACCATCTCCAAAAATTCAATACGCTCCGCCTCCGTACAGGTTCGATTTATATACCTATGAAAAAGATAAGTCAAGCGGGCACTGTCCATAGCTTGCGTTTTATAGGAAGACAATCCGTGGAGAGGAAAGGAGTAGTCGAAAGGAAAAAAATTTTATAAGGTTGCTGGCCACTGGCTGCAGGAAGAGCCTCGTGGGGGCTAAGATATATTTACTCAGCTGCGAGCTTTGAGCTGCGAGACGTTGATGCTAAAATTTTTCTCTGCCAGGAAGAGATATACTTTCATTTACCGAAATTCACCTGCAGCTAGCAGCCAGAGAACAGAAACTCCTTCAACGCGCATCACGTCACTAACCGAAAATCTACCAGCAGCTGGCAGCCAGAAGCTAGCAACTCCTTAAACGCTTTCGTTTAATTCAGCAGCCACGCTAAAACTGCCCCCAAACTCAAAAAGTGTGACTTGATCGTTCTCAACGCTTGTTGCATGTGTGTCTTTACCGTGAGGCGTGAGATGTTGAGGCGTTGGGCTACCTCTTCGTATTTTAATCCCTCGTTGTGGCAGAGGCTATAGACGAGTTTTTGTTGAGGTGGCAGGTTGCTGATCACTTCGTTAAGGATGCGTTGTGATTCACGGTAAAGTATAGTCTCCTCGGTATCGCGATGTGCTTCTGATAATTCTTTGCTCAGGTTGTTCTTGGCAGTCGCTTCAATAGCAACCTTCTTCAGCATATTAAAAGTATGATTTCGCGTAATGGTAAAGAGATAGGCAGAGAATTGTTCGATGGTACTAACCGACTCGCGGTTTATCCAAAGTTTCATAAATATATCCTGAACAATTTCTTCGGCTGTTATAGCGTTGCGTGTAAGCCTGAGTGCAAAACCATATACACGATTGGAGTACGCGCGGAAGAGTATACGAAAAGCAAGTTGATCGCTTTGCGAGATGCGGAGTAAAAGGTTTCTGATATCAGCGTGTTCCTGCATTTTCATCAGTTTAGGTGGGGATAACCTTTTGTTAATCTAAACTTAATGAAAAGAGTGAAATGAAAAAAATACTTTCGGTAAGCTTTATATAGTTTCTACCACTAAATCATTCCCAAAAGGATCCTCAATCCATTGCAGAATAGGTTTGCATATATTCCATCAACAAATTATTCTCAGTAATATTATGCACATTTAATACCGAGGAAGGAATGGAGCCGAGCGACATGACGAACAGACCTAATGATGAAACTACGTTCTACAAAAAAGGCGATCCGCAATCCTATATCAATGAAAATATAGGTTGGCAAAAAAGCATTTTCAGGTTTTTCAGACGTCTGTCATTTTTGTTTCTCGCAATTGCAACACTCCTTGTAATTGATTTCTATCTGCCTTCAATAATCATCAAAGAAACAGCCATTGAAGGATGGCAACAGCGAGAAGGAGCAACCAGAAGCTTAAAAAATTATGATCCAGGCAAACTGGTGAGTTACATGCGAACGAAGGATTTTACCATTGCTGTGCCTCATCCGGTACATCTCAACTACGACTATTATTCCGATGAAAAACCAATAGTCATCTTCGAATTTACACCTATACTAAAAACTGCAAAAGCAATTGGACTTTCCAATTATGAAATGTATCCCGCACCCAAAACAATCTATTCTTTTGGAATTCCACTACACTACTTATTACTTGTAAGCTCGCTGTTTACGGTGCTACGAAAAAATTATTCAAGACTCAATTATTCACTCTGTTTTTTACCGGCTCTTTTGTTTAGTGCTCTTATCCTGGTTGCCATTTAAATACATTCGTTGTTACTAGTCGCGCAATCAGAACTTTCACGATTTTCCGCTTCAAACATCTTCTGATTTGAAGTATTTACCTCGAAGCGCTTCTATCTGCGCCCGAAATCTCTGCATAACTCTTCGGCATCACAACCGATAAAAAACGCAGCACTGGTAGCTTTGATATAGCCGAGTACAACAAAGACAAATAAATCAAAATATACTATATACTCCCCTGCTTCAGTAAACTTGCAACCGGTTTGAAAAGAGGTTGAGGAAGGTCATGCGGATCGGCCCAGCGCCATTCCAGGCATTTGTCCTTCTCAAGAATCCCGGGAGTTCCGGTTACCCAATCACCTTTGTAGAACAGCGTAATATAGCTGGTGTTGTTCTCTTCAAAGTGATCGAAGGTAAATCCTGCGGGAGCAAGTATATTTACTTTCAGTCCGGTTTCCTCCAGGAGCTCTCTTCCGGCAGTCGCTTCGGGCTCCTCGCCCTCTTCTAAATGTCCTCCGGGAAACGACCATGTGTTGGCACCGTGACTGCCGATGCGTTGTCCGATGAGTACTTTACCCGATTTATATATAATTATACCGATACCGATTTTAATCTTCATTTTCAGGTTTCCTTTCTTTTCACCGGGCAACAACACACCGATCCTGCTGAATTTGATTGTCCGGTCTAAAGCTGTATTCCACAACTGAAAGTCGTGAACTCCTAAATGCGGAGTAATTACCTTCAGTATCTCTATTCGACTGTATGCCTGTGAATTCGTTCGCTCGAATACAAAATTTATAGTATCACCGGTAAGAAATTCATTCATAATCCGGATAACGAGGTCAACCTTTATCTCATTACCTGTTCCAAAATGAATCCAATCATTATTCCAGGTAACAACAGAGTTTAAGTGCGATGCTGCAATATATAGCTGACGTGAATCCAACGCCATATTTCAATTTAGTCGTTTCACCAAAGGCTGCTTCTTCCAATACGTGAGGCTTCTCCACAGCCACTCTGCAGGTCCGTACAAAAAGTAACGCATCCAGATGTTGCAGAATATAATCTGGAATACCCAGATGATGAGCACCACATTATATACTTCATAGCGTTCAAGTTTCCCGTACAAACCAAAAGCAAAGCCGCTGAACAGCAAGCCACAGATAAGCGATTGTGAGAGGTAGTTTGTCAACGCCATTTGTCCTACCGGCTGCAACATTCTGAAGAACCAATTGAACAAGCCAGATTTATAAAGTAACATAATGACACCCAGCAGTCCCAACGACCGGGCTACACGGTCAAGCTGGTAAAACTGCAACGGTACATTCTTGACATACTCATAGCCGTTAAAATTATAGTTTATCTGTGCCTGCACCCTCAAATATGCCAGTGGTATTCCGATCGCGAGGCCGAGAATGGCCATCCATGCATATATACTTACGGAAGCTTTTCCGGTAAGAACTCCGTTCTTGTAAAATGCCATTCCCAGAAAAAAGAAAACCAGTATATCCCAGGCATACAAAAATATAAAGCGACCGAGGTTATCGAGATAATCGTTGGTACGATATTCATACACCCTTGCGTAGTTGCCGAGCACTTCGCGCTTCGCTTCCTCAACACGCTTTTGTTTACCCTCTGGTGTTGTTCTTTTTTTGAAGGCTGTCATTTTTTCCAGTGCTGCTTTTTGATCTTCTGTTAATTTGGTTTTGGTTGTATCAATGGCAGCAACGGCTTCTCCTTTGATAATTATACTTTTACGTTGATAGAAATCGCGGTTCTCGCGAACCAGCATTAATGCAAGACATACGGCTGCCGCTATAATAAGCGTCCGTGGCTGCAGCTTTCTAAAGGTGAAGAGTATCATGCCGAAGCAGGCATAGTCCAGGAGTATATCTCCGTTCCAGAGTAAGATAAAAACATCGAAGAGTGAAAATGCAATCAGCCACAGCTGTCTTCTGAAGAAATAGTCGGCAGGTTGAAGGCCTTCGCTCCTGTTCTCCTGTCGGCCGATGAAGAGAATAATGCCGGCACCGAACAACATCGAGAACAGCGCTCGTTGGGTGCCGTCAAAAAATACAGATGTGATATACCACCAGTAATAGTTCAGTCCGGATTCTTTCATCACCGAAGGGTCATGTCCAATAGGATTGGGTAATGCAAAGAGACCAATATTCATTAGCAGGATACCAAGTATAGCGATACCGCGAACACTATCCAGCACGACAATGCGCTCGGATTGACTTATGGGGGCTCCGGTTTGGGTTGGAGTAGATATGGTCATGGGATTGTAGCGTTATTGGTTAGTTGAAGCTTTATGTTTTCTTTGTGTTCTTCGTGCAATGGATTTGCTGTCGTGTAGCAAATAGAAAAATCCAATTGCACAGAGGGCACGAAGGAGGCACAAGGTGCACGGAGAGTTGTTTTGTTTATTACCAACGATGTGATCTGAAAATAAATATCGGAATTTATGTTCAGATTAAAATCCAGGGTCAATGAAAATGTCCTCGTTGACTTTCCCAGAACGAATGACGCACGCCATAGCCGCACTTATAAAAGGGCAACTCAAGCATTATCCAAATCATCATCACAGTAACAAACCATATCTTCTTATTTTTCAGATGCGCTCCTTTGTTCAATTTTATGTATTGAATTCCTAGCGACACTCCGGTATAAACGATAACCAAATACAACAATGGATTGGCAACTGAAACAAGATAATCTTTCAATCGAAAATGTTCATCTCTATAGAAAAAAGTATAATAAGCACCTTTAAACTTCCCGATATTAGTAAACAACAATAGCGTGGTGCCTATTGATAATGCCCAGCCAAAAATTCTATTTTTCATTTGCTTCTAATACGTATAAGGACTTCCGTTAAACATCCACGACTTCCCTTAGATCAAAACAAAAACCGGGACCTTCCCATCTCTAACGTCCTGTATTGTGTTTTATACTGCCGCTACACTTATCAAAAACAATTTCACTTTTGATAAAAATTACTTTGCAACTTCCTGTAGTATCATTATCCACTACAGTTTCCTTTTTCGCAATAAGAATAGGAATCATTGCATACTTATGCAATTCATATTTCATTAACGGTCCTCCGGCAAAACCTTGATCACGGATATACTCAATCCGATACTCATCAATATCCCACTTCTTATCAACGGTTTTTGAACCAACAAAACCTTTCATAAATGAGCCTATACTTAAAACAATAAAGAGAAACACAGAAACAATGACGGCAACTGTTATTTTATTCTTTTCAATAGACCACGAACAAAGCGAATAAGCACTGCTTAATCCTAAAAGAGCTACAACCTGATTGCCCCCCGGTATTATATAAGAATAGCCTATCAAGTTCGGAGAAAGCAACAAGCAAGACAAAAGAAAAATATAAAGAGCAACTTTCCTGCTGAGGAAGGCTTCAATAACCAACCCAACTATAGGAACTATAAAATAAATAAGCATCGTCCCATGAGTATTTACAAAAACAAAATGCGATTACTTAAGCCATTTCTTTCTAAACGCATAAGCAACAAGGTGTGCTGCGTTCTTAACCTGAAAACGATTAAGCATTTCAATACGAATTGCATCTATAGTTTTCTTACTGTTCCCCAACTTCTTGGCAATTTCTTCACTGTTGTATCCTTCAGCTATTAGCTGCAATACCTCAAACTGTTTATCTGTTATGTCAACTTTTTTCACATATCAATTATATAAGATAAAAATATTTAGGTATTTTTACCCCCATATTTATACCTAGTCATAAATACTATAATAAATTGATAATCAATACTAAATTATAAAGGTATGGCTCAACCTACGATTCCTACTGAAAATGAAAATTTTAAACCAGATCGGCTGCTGTCAATTCCTCTGCAGGAGGTTTTTTTGCATTTTATAGAGAACCACCCAGCCAAACGCTTTCGTAAAAATCTCAGTAGGATGATATTAGCGCACATGATTTACGAAAGCCACAGCTCATCGCCCTATATGGCGGAAACATTGTTAGACCTTGAAGGACTGTTTGTACTGCTCGATGCAATTGAAGAAGAGACAGACATCCTAAAAAGTATACAATAAAAAAAGCAGGGCTTTCTGATGAAAACTCTGCTTTGCTATAGTTGATATATACCTTATTCCAGCATTCTCGCTATACCCAACTCCAATCCACGGAGTTCGGCTAAACCGCGCAAGCGACCTATGGCAGAATAACCGGGATAGGTTTTCTTGTTGAGGTCGTCAAGCATCTGGTGGCCGTGGTCGGGGCGCATCGGTATAGATATACCTCTGCGTTTCATCAGTTGTACAACTTCTTTTACTACGCTAAACATATCAGCATCGCCTTCGAGGTGGTTAGCTTCGTAGAAGTCACCTTTATAGTCGCGCTTGGTGCTGCGTAAATGCAAGAAGTTGATGTGATCGCCCAGTCGCTTTACCATACCCGGCAGATCGTTATCCGCTCTGGCACCATACGAGCCGGTGCAGAAACAAAGTCCGTTGGCAGGAGAAGGAACATTCTTTACCAGATCAGTGGCATCTTTCTCGGTGCTCATGATGCGTGGCAAACCTAATATAGAATACGGAGGATCATCCGGGTGTATCGCCATCTTCACACCAGCTTCTTCCGCAGCGGGAGTTACCTGTTTCAGGAAGTAGTATAAGTTCTCTCTCAGTTTGTCAGCGTTAATGCCTTCGTACTTTTTTAATGCTGCGAGAATTTCCGGAGCAGTAAACGGTTCGTCACTGCCCGGTAGCCCAAGCGTTGCGTTATGGAAAAGCTTTTCACGCTCCGCTTCGGTCATGCCATCAAAACGTTTCTCAGCCAGCGCTATTTCGTCAGTAGTGTAGTCTTTGGCAGCATTCGGGCGCTTCAGCAGAAAAAGATCGAACGCTATAAATGCAGCCTTCTCGAAATATAGCGCCTTGCTCCCATCGGGCATGTTGTAGGATATATCCGTGCGCATCCAGTCGAGGATCGGCATAAAGTTATACGTAACAACTTTCAGCCCACACTTGCCTACGTTCTTCAGACTCTGTTTATAGTTTTCAATATACTGCAGGTAGTTACCACCCTGCCGTTTTATATCTTCATGTACCGGTAAACTTTCAATTACAGTCCAGGTCATGCCGGCTTTCTCGATCATAGCCTTTCGCTTTTCAATCTCTTCAATTGTCCACACATCACCAACTGGTATATGATGCAGGGCCGTTACCACACCAGTACATCCCGACTGCAGTATATCTGTCAGGCTCACCGCATCGTGCGGTCCGTACCAGCGCATTGTTTGTTCCATCATAGAAGTTATTCTTAGTTTTTACGTTTCTCTTCTTTTGTGACGCTTCGCGTTGAAATTAGCTGCGAGCTACCAGGCACTAGCTGCTAGCTTGAGAGTGCTAATTTAATCGCTTTCGTGTCGTAGTGATGAAGTTGAAATTGGAAGATTGGAAAATTAAAAAATTGGAAGATTAAATGCACTCAATCTTTCAAATCTTATAATCTTACAATTTTCCCATCTATCCATTCTACTACAACAAATCATTTACGTTACCGACCTCGGGCTAGCAGCTAGTAGCTTGCAGCTCGAAGCTTTCTACTTAAATCGAGTCACTGCGAAATACGCACGCTTCGGCTTCAAATCTACACCAAACAGCAGCGGATAGTTTTTGCGGCCTGGTACGGGATAATTGTCGAGCCAGGTGTGTTTGTCGGATATGTTCCAGAAGGTTACTCCTGTGATGACGTTTTTATACTCGCGGAAGACTTTGAAAACCATTTTGTACTGTTCGAGTTGCTTGCTCTCTAGCTCTGACGTAAAAACGTCTGACTCACCCTGTCTCCGTTCGCGCTGAAATTTTTCCCACTTGTATATCGATATATCCAGCTCGGTGATCTGTACTTTCAATTTGAGGGACGAAAACTTATCGAGGGCGGTGCGCAGTTCTGCCTCTGTGGGTTCGAAGATCGACCAATGTCCTTGAAGGCCAACGCCATGGATCGGAACTCCGGCATCTACGAGCTTCTTTAATAAAGTATATACGTGATCGCGTTTCTCAGGACGCTCGGTGTTATAGTCGTTGTAGAAAAGTTGTGCAGATGGGTCGGCAGCGTGTGCGTACTCAAAGGCTTTAACGATAAAATCTTCTCCGCATATACGATACCACGGGGAGTTACGCAGCAGTTGTTTCGGATCATCGGCTACGGCTTCGTTCACAACATCCCACGCATATATCTTTCCACGATAGCGACTTACTACGGTGGTGATGTGATCTTTCAAGCGCTGCAGGAGTATAGCTTTACTAACGGTATCGCCTTTCGCATCGGTAAATATCCAGCGTGGTGCTTGCTCGTGCCAGCAGAGTGCGTGTCCACGGACCTTGAGATTATGTTTCTGGGCAAAGTCTATAATCTTGTCGGCATCGTCCCAATAGTACCGATTCTCTTCCGGGTGAATCGGTCCCATCTTCATGGCATTTTCAGGAGTCATGCTGCTGAATTGCTTCAGTATCAATTCTCCCTCTGCACCCTGTAATGCCCGCGGAGACACAGCTACACCTACGGGGAAGTAATCCTTATAGTGATCTTTTAAACCTTTGTCATCGCTAGCTTGCGCGATGGATTCTGCCGTCAGCATCATCAGTATAGATGTTACGGCTGTACATGCTTTTCTGTAAATTGTCATTGGTTTGGTGTTGGGATATATATTTAGTGCGGATTGGTTCTACCGGTAGAATAACTCTCCGGTGGTGCCAGGTAACTCGGTTTAATTTCTTTCGTCTCGACAACCAGCTTTTGCAATACTACACCTGCATCAATGCGCCAGAACTTGAGTGTATGGTAGCCACCCCGTTGCAGCACATGGTTTGATGTTTTTACAATCACATTGTCACTCACCCATTGCTCCCATACTTTGAGCGATGAGTCATCATGCAGGTTGATGACCTGCGGAGCTTCGTTATCAAATGAAACGGCAAAGCGAAGTCCTGTTGTATTGTGAATGTTCAGCGTTGGAGAAAGGTATAGTTTAACCTTTACCGATCCACTATCCTGTAAATATACTCCGTATTCCAGGTGTGGGCTTGTTGAACTTAATGTTTCGCTTTTGGCCGCAACCGGAAACGTTGTGACTGATGACAACGTTCTACCCAGCCCGGGTATAACATCCCAACGGACAGTGGATGAGTTAACGGCCTTTGCATAATGTTCAGCCTCGATGGATATATAGCCATTACCCGCTATAAATGTTTTGGGTTGTGAGATCGTTGGTTTCACATTATTCACGATGGCGTTGACTACAACATTCTCGTTCACTCCCTTTACGGTTATTGGTATAGTATATTTGCCGGATGGAACGTTCGGCCAATCGATCCTGATCCAGATACGCTGTTCCCTGTCGATGCTTCCGGTCGGTTCACTTATTTTAATATAGGGAGCGTTGGCGGTTACCGTATATTCAAACGGTGTTTGTCCATGATTGAAGATCTCGATATAGTATACCTGTTGATTGAACGCATCGAACTCAGGCAACACTGCCGGTTGCTGCGCCACGGGCCATACATCATCCGAGCCCTCAATCGCTACCCCCATAGCTGCAGCTTCCGGCACACGAATGATCTTAACCTCCGGCATTACATCGTTAGACGGCTGTTGCCAGTAGGTATAGCCGATGTGTGTCTGGTCCATCATGTGGTTCCACTTTCCGTTCGCTATACCTTTGTTGTATTGACGAGACAAAGCAGCATCTTCATCAAACAACTTTCGTACGTGCTCTGCCTGTTCGTTCGTAGCGGCACGACCTTGCGCAGCGTACAAGTGATTACGCGCAGCGGTCACATACATTTCATTTAAATTAGCCGAAGCCTTCACAGGGTGTAACACAAGTTGAAAGAATGAATCCCTATATTCAGCTGGCAATGCAGCGTTTATCTTTTCAGCCTGCTGTACTAAAGCGTGAAATTCGCTTAGCAGTGTCTCTGCTTCGCGATAGTTTGTTATACTATAGGTATCGGGAGAAAGCAGCTCCGGTTTTCTGCGTGCATTATATTTTGTGTAGCCGCTCAGTATAGCAGCAATTTCCTTCGCGTATATACTTCCGAATTGTTCTCTTGCCCACTGTTCGGTATAGTCTTTCAGGTTGGATTGATTCCAGCGCTTGGGATTCCACGCGTAATCCAGGAAAAACGAAGTCGGTAATTCCATCGGTTTTATGTCGCCTACATTGACAATCCAGATCTGGTTGGCTCCATACTCATTCGCAAGGTGCATTTGCTCCCATGTACGTTCGATCTGGTTGGTGTTGATCCATTTATAGTTCCGCGGACCACCTACATAATCAAAATGGTAATATATACCATAGCCGCCTTTGCGCGGTTTATCTTCCAGCTTCGGCAGCTTTCGAATGTTTCCCCAGTTGTCATCGCAGAGCAGAAGTGTAACATCGTCTGGTACACGCATGCCTTTGTCGTAGTAATCCTGCACCTCTTTGTACAGCGCCCATAGCTGAGGCGTTGCAGAAGGTTCTTTGCCCGTTACCTGCTGTATGATATCACGCTGGTCTTTTACGATGCGTTCAAGCAAAGCAATGTTTGTGTCTTCGCTCATGGCCATGTCTCCATCACCCCGCATCCCAACGGACACTATGCTTTCATAATTTTCCATGCGCTGTATACCTTCTGTCCAGAATTTACGAAGTATACTTTCGTTCTTCTCATAATTCCAGGGACCTTGTCCGGTCTTTCGCCATTCGGCATGGGCCCGCATCATGGGCTCGTGGTGCGTTGTTCCCATCACGATACCAAACTCGTCTGCCAGCTTGGGGTTCAGTGTATCATCGCTATTGAAGCTTGCCCACCACATGGCAGGCCAGAGATAATTCCCTTTGAGACGAAGGATGAGCTCAAAAACTTTCTCGTAGAATTTATGATTGAATCCACCATAGTTTTCAACAGCCCATCGCCCCAACGCAGGCTCTTCATCGTTGATAAAGATGCCTCTGTACTTTACGGGTGGTTCACCTTGCACGTAACGTCCCGGCACAACGTACAGACTACTGCTTTTCTGAGGTGGCACATCGGCCCACCAATGCCACGGTGATACACCAATCTGCCGCGAGACGTCATATATACCGAAGATCGTTCCGCGTTTATCACTACCAGCAATTACCAGTGCACGCGGTATACCTACCATGGGATTGTCGATTACCTGTATCACGAAGGTTTCCCATTTACCGGCAATGTCTTTTACTTTCAGTTTTTTTGCGGCAACAAGCTGATCGATCAGTTTACTTTTACCAAGGGTGCCGATGATAACGGCATCGCCACCTGAAAAATTATTTACAATCAATTGAGGCGTTACATCCGAGACGCGTGCTATATCCTTCTGAAGATCTTTTGTCGCACGCATAACTCCGGCATAATCTGTATCATCAACATAGAACGATACAGCCTTACCAGCCGATACCAGCGAAAACGACTTTCCCTTTTTCTCCCTGGTAATATACGACACCTGTGCGTATACCTGGTTTACCTGCAGGCTAACCAATAGCCACACAACAACTATATATTTATAGCAACGCATGAGGCAATGGGTTATTTATAGGGATATAGTTTTAAAGACTGGATGCCGCATTCCCCTACGGAAAAACGTAGGTGTCTACCCTGATGGCTTTGATCGCCATTCATTCTTCTTCCGGCTACCCATTGCCCATTTTTATATTCGCCTTCGTCAATGCGGGCTATACCGGCCAACGGTGCATCCGGAAGGTTAGATGTAAATGTTACTACGATGCCATCGCCAGCGATAATAAACTCATCGGGTGCAGTCTGAATGATGAGACCACCCATGATCGGCCACTGCTCCTCTTTTGCCTGTGGTGACCAGCCCAAGGTATAGTCATGCTTAAAGGTAAAGGTATAATTCCCCAATTTAACGATCTGCTCTGAATTCGTTTTGTCAACCAATACACCTTCCATGGTATTTTTACCCTGATGTACACTGATTACCGGAGACAATTGAGACAGTACTTCATAGCTTTTTGCCAATGCACTCTTCACAGGATCTTCCGCAGATTCAATTGAGAATGGCGAGAAGCCCATCGCATGGTAATGTCCTATAGCATAAAAAACCTTCGAGGCATCTGAAAGCTCCAGGCGTATCTCGGGAATGAACAACGGATTGTCTGCACGGGTATATAGATCGTTCCAGTATTTAAAATCAGGATTGTAAAAATCGGGCGAAAGAAAATCAACAGCAGGTGCACCGGCTTTCCATATATCAATGATGTGGGGCAGTGGTCCACCACTTGGGTAATCACCGGGTTTGACATTCGGTCTGTTCAATGCTGCATTGATGAACATCGGCAACGGGTACATATCTTTACCGGCTTCTGTTACTACCTGGGTATATTTAGCGAAGTACCACGCTATAAAAGCTTCATCTGTTGCCAGACTTTTCCCGAAGAGCTCTTCCCACGTGCCATTCATCTTGGCACCGTTCTTCTTCCACGCTTCGCGCAGTGCCGGAGCAAGCGTTTCTTTATTGCTATTGAGATAACGCGTCAACTCCTGTGGTACAGGTTTATTGAATGCAGCCGTTGCAGCCGGATGATAGTCGCGTGCTTCGGGAAGCATACCAATCTCATTCTCTACCTGGATCATGATAACGGTTTGCTGCTGCTCATCGATCTGGCGAATGTGTTTCATCAAGGCTGCAAATACTTTCTTATCCGCTTCGAGGTTTGCTTCGCTAAACGGACTAAGAATCTCTGCACTGCGTCCCTGCTTATCTTGTGTACGCGGAAAACGTTTCTGATTCAGCTTTACCCATTCAGGTGCATAACACGACATACTGTTCTTCCAGCTGCCGAACCAGAGCAATATCAATTTCAGATTATGCTTCCGCGATTCTTCGATAAGATCGTCTACAGATTTAAAATCAAATCTACCTTCAGTGGGCTCGATCAGTTCCCAGTATACCGGAGCCAGAATGGTATTGAGATGCATATCGGCAAACTTCTTCCAATACGGTTCCATATATTTTATATCGGATGCGCTGGAATTACCAAGCTCGCCACCGAGTATAATAAACGGTTTATTCTGAACAACGAGTTGTGATGTTTTGCCTTGCTTGACAAGGTGCGGAATATCATTTTGCTTCTGTGCGAAAGCCGCTATACCCGAAGCGACCAGAAAAGAAAGTATATATAGTTTTGCCAGGTGCATAGTGTAGTAAAATTTCTATGATGCGTTACGATTAAAAAATGGCAAGATCATTTTTCAGATCTTGCCATTTACCAGTATAGCTTACAGGCTGTTCGGTAATACTATAAATATATAAATATTACTGTGCTTTAAGTGCCTGCAACACTCCGGAATATGCCGGTTTCTTATTATAGTTTGTATCGAACAGCAACGGAGCTTCGATTTTATTCTGCACCGTTACATACCAGCTGTCTTTATCCGAAACGCCCCAGATCGTTATACCATGGCGTTGCGCTGCCGGTACATGTTTGAGGTATGACTCCACCACATACTGGTACATCACGGCCTGATATGAAAGTGCATACGGATTGAGACTGGTATCAAAATTAGCTTTGTCCAATGGATTAGCGCGTACATCAAGTTCTGATACACGCACAAGTAATCCGGTAGCAGCCAGTTTCTGGAAAGCCTGATCTATACCAGCGTACGAAGTGTTGATGTTGATGTGCATCTGCGTTCCTATACCATCGATCTTCGCACCTTTCGCACGAAGCTCTTCTACATAGGCGATCAGTGAATCAACCTTCACGCTGTTTGCCTCGAGGTTGTAATCATTTATAAAAAGTAACGCATCCGGATCGGCAGCTTCTGCATATTGAAATGCTTTCAAGGCCCAGTCTCTGCCAAGATAATCCGACCAGAAGAATATATCCGTTGCATCAGCATCTACAGTCGTGTTGGCACTGGTGCGCAATCCGCTGTTGCCATCGGCCATCGCTTCGTTCACAACATCCCACGCTTTTACTTCACCTTTATAGTGTGTTACGGTTTCGGTAATAAAGTTCTCCATGGCATTGCTTACAGCTTCTACCAACGCATCCCCTACAGGCGCTTCGCCTGCAGCAGCATCGATCACCGTAACATCATCGATATAGTATGTGTTGGCTGTACTACCCACATCGAACAAGATGCGTGTTTGCGCATCCTTGGCAGGTATAGTCCAGCTGATTTTCGACCATTCTGTTGAAATGTTATAGTTAGCAGAATACTGTGCCGTTGTTCCGGTTGATACACGCATTACACCGCCTGCGTTCGCTGACTTGATCCAGAAAGAAATTTTGTACTGCGTGTCAACAGTCGTATTAAAAAGATCGCTCGCCATCTGTACATTCCACGGATTTCCGTTCGCGGCTACTATAACTTTTAGTGAACGCGCACCTCCGTGTACTTCACTTGTACCGGTGCCTTGTACCAGCGAAGCAGCACCATTCCATTTTCCCCAGTTGGTAAAGTTATCGCCGCTGCCAGCTTCGAAGTCTCCGTTCAGCAGGAGATTTACCGGGTCAGAACCTGCACCACCACCGACAACAGTTTTCAGGTAGGTTGCATTTTGATTCTGGTGCCATCCCAATGTATGTCCGAACACTTCAACACCTGCAGCTTTCGCAGCATCGTATAATGCATCGGCTCTTGTAAAATCAATAGCCCCCTCGTTGTCTACCAGTGCACCGTGTTTCATTTCGTAACCAAATGTAGTGCTGTTAGCTTCCGTTGCTACTACATTTTTATAGGCAGCATCAGTCATGAAGGGTGTATAATCTATCGCTATACCGATCGGGAAATCGGCAGTACTTTTCAGTGGTCCTTCCGTATCGGTAAAATTACCTTGCGCCTGTATATTGATCGGATCTGGCTCGCAGGAGTACATTCCGGCAGCGCACGCGAGCAGCACCATGGGTATAAATCTGAAATTCTTCATAGTATATATCGTTTCTGTAAAGCCGGTATAGGGCCCGGCAAATAGGTATATAGGTATAGCATCATATTAATATCCGGAGTTCTGATATTTGGCTTTATCAGGATCGGATATAGCATCCAGCTGACTCTGCGGAATCGGCCGCAGGGTATGGAATGCTTTGATGTTTACCGATTGTGGATTATGTGCTGATGCACGCTCAATAAGTTTACCGCGCACCGCCAGGTCTATCCATCTCAGACCTTCTCCACAAAGTTCGCGGCTGCGTTCATCGAGTATAAAATCAAGATTGATTGCAGATGCGTCTACTTTTATTTTATCATAGCGTGATGTAATCTCTTCAGCCGAGAGTCCCGGGCGATAAGCAGCGCGTAACTTCAACACGTTGATAAGTGTTGCTGCAGCATCAGTCTGTCCTATTTGCATAGCGGCTTCTGCAGCCAGCAGGTATGTCTCCGAAAGCTTGCTTACGGCAAACGGGCGACCGGATGCATCATTGAAGTTAGCGCGTTGTATAGCGTCAAACTTTTTAATGCTCGGGTATACCTGGAAGGTAGCGTTACTTGCCGTGTAAAAATCTTTAGGACCTACAATGAGATAATGTTTTTTCTTATCGCCCGTAAGCGCCTTCAAGGACTCTGCTATAGCATCGGTCTTCGTCAGATATATAGCGGTATCACCAAGTTCGAGTCCCATCCCTGCCAGGTGATTCACATAGGTGTCATACGCAGCAGTACCTTCTTCTTCCCAGGTATCGGCAAGCCACACCATGCGGAATGAATTATCAAAACGACTATCATTCAGTTTATCCGAAAACGCTGTATTGAACAACCACTTTGTAGGCGCAAAACGTCTTAGCGGACGACCATACTGCAACACGCGTGAGGTAAATAATGATTTACCGCGAAGGTCTGCGTTATAATAAGTGGCAGGCACGGCCTGTTGATAGTTACAGTTATACATGTTGTTAGCCTGGTTCGCTTTGTTGGCAAAGTCTGTTCCGGGACTACCGATTTCGTTCGCTGCATTGTTCAGTGGCAAACGCTCTACCGAATACAGGATCTCTTTGTTATAGTCGTTGCCTTCTTTGTTCACGTCACCATAGTCTGCCAACAAACCAACGCCATAGGTTGCCTGGTTATCGATAAGCTTTCGGGCGGTGGTATATGCGTTCTGAAAATCGTTGCCATCTGCTGCTGCAGAATATCCGCGATGCAGATATACTTTGGCAAGCAAGTGTAGTGCAGCTGATTTCGAAAGTCTGAAGGCTGCCACCGGACGTTGATCGGGAAGATTCTCGCTCGCGAAGGTGAGATCATCAATCATCGCCTGGTAATTCTTTACCAACAACTCTTCTACCGGCAGACGATAAAATTCTGTAGTAGGTTCTGTATTGAATTTCAGTTCACCTGAACCTAAATCCAAGGGCACTGCTCCGAATTGAGACACTAACAGGAAGTAATAGTTTGCACGCAGGTACCGCGCTTCGGCTACCAGTGTATTTTTTTCACCTTCCGCCATCTCTACACCCGGTGCTATATCTACCACAGCGTTACACAGGTTGATGTGCCAGTAGTTACGGTTCCATGGTGTAAGTATAGAGCCATCGGTAGTCGTTACATTGTATACATTCAAATCCTGGTTCAGGGCCTGATCTCCGTTAGACCATTCGTCTGTCCCGAAAGCTGTAATGTCCAATGCACCTACCGGACCATAATTATAGCGCATGCCGGCATACGCGGCTACTACGGCACTATTCAATCCTTCTTCCGATTCAAAGTACTGCGTAGTAAAGGCAGTATACGGATGCTCGTCCAGTACCTCGTTACATCCGGGCACGAGCAGTGCCGTAATGCATATCAAAAATATTTTACTGATTGATTTCATGTGAAGATGTTTTTTGATTATCAAAAGCGATGAACCCTTTTTTACACTATATTTCTATAGCAGGTTTCATACAAGCCATGGTATATATCAGAAGGTTAAATTTATACCGAGTATATAGGACCGTGTAGGCGGAGTGCTGGTAGCTACTGTAAGCGCACGAGCCGGAATGTTACCACCATTCTGAACAAAGCCTGCTGTTCCCGTTCCGGTTGCTTCCGGATCTACTCCGCCTGCTTTCATGTATGGCGAGAAGAGTACAAATGGATTCTGTACCGTTGTATATATCCGTACGGAATGCGCTCCGATCTTGCTCAATACACTGCTTGGTAATGTATAGCCCAGGTTTATACTTCTGATCTTTACAAATGTAGCATCGTAGTAACCGAGCGTTGTCCACGCGTTGCCGGCATTCGGAGGTGTGATTCTCGTAGATGGCATTGGGAAATCGTTGGTAGGGTTGGTCGGTGTCCAATAATCTACTTTCAAACCGCTGCGTTTACCATCAAGGTTGGTAAGATATGCAGCGGTTGGCTGATGTATACCGCTGATAATGGTTCCGCCAATGCGCGCATAGGTAACAAACGAGAAATCAAAACCTTTATACTTGAAACGGTTGGTTATACCGCCCTGCCATTTAGCCTGGCCACTTCCTATAACTTTACGATCGTTATCCGGATCGATGTTTCCATCCGGTACACCTTCTGGTCCGCTAATGTCACGGATCTTCAACTGGCCCGGCACTTGTCCATATACGGCTGCTTCATCCGCCTCATCGAGTTGCCATATACCGAGTTTTTCGTAGTCATATATAGCACTCAACGGATGGCCTATATGCAGACCGCTGGCGATGTTGCGCTGGAAACCATCCTGCAGGTATAACAATTTGTTCCGGTTCCAGAATACATTTATATCCGAGCTCCAGCTAAATCCACTCTGTGTTTCTACGTTCACAGACGTAAGCGAGATCTCCACACCTTTATTCTCCATGCGCCCGATGTTGGTAGCATATGTACCGGATACACCCGATGTTGGCGGCAATTGTAAATTATAAATGATGTTATGCGTTTGTGCATTATACCAGTCTATAGTACCGGTGATGCGATCATTCAGGAAACCGAAGTCAAGACCTATATTGGTTGTGCGGGTAAATTCCCAAACCAGTTTTTTACTTGGTATCGTACTTACATAATATCCTCCTTCAACATTCTCTCCGAAGTTATAAAGTATAGGAAGGTTCCGGTTCGTATTCCAGTCGGAGTTATAGATTAGGTTCGTTACACCTCCCAATGTAGCATACGGAGCCACGGCCTGGTTTGAAGTTTCACCCCAGCCTGCACGCACCTTCAGGTTTGAGACAACGTTGCTTATGTTTTCCATAAATGATTCCCTGATAACATTCCACCCCACTGATATAGCTGGGTATTGATGCCATCGGTCTGTAAGGCGAGAAGAACCATCGATACGACCGGTAAGTGTTAACAGGTATTTATCATCGTATGCATAGTTCACACGAAGCATATAGGACACCAGTCCCCAGGAAGTTTCGCTTCCACTGAGTGTAGCGAGGTTTGTTGTAGACTGATTGGACTGACCAAGGTTATAGAATTGAACGAAGTCCTGATCGATTGAATCTTTCGCTACATAGGTATTGTGCGTCTGATCTTTCTGTACACTGAAGAGTCCGGTTACACCTACTCTGTGTTTGTCCGCTATAGTCTTATCAAACATGAGCAAGTTCTCGAGGGTATATCCATAACCAACAGTATTATTTACACTCGCTGTATTTCCCTGCAGCGGACGGAAATAACTATCGCTTCCTCTGAACTGTGCGTTCTCTTCCTGGCGATAGTCAAGTCCTACATTGATTCTATACTTTAACGGATCGATGATCTTTACTTCAGCATATAAACTATTAAATGAACGAAGTCTGCGGATGCGATCTACCCAGTCATTGTCATTGCTCTTCAATAACAGCGGACTATAGGTGTTGGCCTGATCATCGAGGTTACCGGCTGGTGTTTTAATGATTTCACCCGCTGCATTATAGGCAGGCATCAACGGACTCAATGAAATTATATTGAACATCGGGTTGATGGATGAGCCATTGCGTGTGCTATAGGTATTCATACTGTTGAATCCTATTTTGATGCGTTCACCAATTTGCAGATCGTTGGTAAGACGAAGCGTAAGTCGACTGAAATCCTGGCCCGGTAAAACTGTTGTTTCTTTGAAATAACCACCGCCTACTGAATATTGACTCTTCTCTGTTCCTCCGGAAACGGTGAGGTTATGATCGGTGATATAGCCATTCTTATACATCAGGTCTTGCCAATCCGTAGAGCGACCCGTGTTGATCGATTCGATCTCTTCCGGCATATAGCCTCCGTTCCACGGAGATGTATCGCGCATCGCTCTATACTCAGCGGCATTGTATACCGGGTATTCGCGCGCTACTGAACTGATACCATAATACGAGTTGAGTGAAATACGATTCTCCCCGGGTGTTCCTCTTTTTGTTGTGATGAGGATAATACCATTGGCACCACGCGAACCATATATAGCCGTGGCCGATGCATCTTTCAATACTTCTACTGACTTAATCTCATCGGGGTTAATATCATTCAGGTTACCACCTTCGAAAGGTATACCATCCAATATAATAAGGGGATCGTTTGCTTCAGCGCTGCTCACCGAACGTTCACCACGAATACGGATTCTGGCTCCTGATCCGGGCGTACTGCCCACCCGTTGTATCTCAAGACCAGCCGCTCTTCCCTGTAATGCTAATTGCAGGTTTGCCACCGGTACTTCACTTAACATTTGCGAGTTGACAGAAACAACAGAACCGGTAACATCGGTCTTCTTCATTGTTCCGTAACCTACTACTACAATTTCACCGAGTGTCTCAATGTTTGGCAGCAGGTTTACGTTGATTACGGTTCTGCCACCGATCGCTTCTTCTTCGGTGAGGTAGCCGATGAATGAATATACCAGTACCTGCGGATCGTTTGATGCCGGTATATTTAAGGAGTAATTACCTTCCGCATCGGTCGTAGTTCCGGTGGTTGTATTCTTCAGAAGTATACTTACACCGGGCATGCCATTGTTACTTTCATCAGTTACTTTACCGGTAACAACGTTTTGTGCATGGGCTATTGAACTAAGAAAGACGCACAGCAGCAAGAGCCTTATCCGGACAGGACAGACAGACTTTCGCAGCGCTACATAATAGATTAGTAGAGCTTTTTGTTTCATAGGGTTATAGTTTAGTTGAGTATCGAAAACGTTTGCAGAAAAAAGACAAAAGAATCCCCTCTACCATCTGAAACCACCTCTTCAAGCTGTCTTCATCCGGAAATAATCATTGTTAAGACTAAGGTGAAATAATGATTTAAAAAATGCAACCGATTGCAAATATTTATTTAAACATCAAGCATTTTTCCGCAATTATGCTGATAATTGTAATGCAACCGATTTAATAAAATAATAACGTTGGTTGCGGTCTGTGTTGAATTAAGACCGGAGACAAATTGTATTTTGCATCGCTAAACTTTGCCCTCTACCAAATTCATGAACACGCAGAAAGAAATTACTATATATGACATAGCCGAAGCGCTCGATCTCTCGCCTGCTACGGTCAGTCGCGGTCTGAAAGATCACCCGGCTATTAAGAAGGACACTCGTAAAAAAATTCTTGACAAAGCTAAAGAGCTCGGATACCAGCAAAATCTTTTTGCCAGTAACCTGAGGCGAAGCCGAAGCAACACGATTGGTGTTATTGTACCGCGACTCAATAGTTACTTCATGTCGGCTGTGATTTCCGGTATGGAGAAGGTTGCTAATGCTGCCGGGTATAATCTCATCATCAGTCAATCGACAGAATCAAAAGAGAAAGAACTTGCCAACATCAAGACACTCTATAATAGCAGAGTGGATGGCTTGCTCGTTTCGTTGGCGTATGATTCGGAGGACATCAATCACTTTGACCTGTTCCTGAATAAAGGTATACCGCTTATATTCTTTGACCGTGTATTTGAACATCCGCGCTGTACCAGTATTGTTATTGACAACTATAAAGCCGGGTACGAAATTACGAGTCACCTGATCAGCCAGGGATGTAAACGCATTGCACATATTACGGGCAGTGTAATACGAAATGTATATGCCGATCGTCTGAAAGGATATCGCCATGCGTTAGTTGACAATTCTATACCGTATGATGAAAGTTTTGTGTTTCCTTGTAACCTGAGTGAACAAGCTGGTGCTGATGTAACACAACGGCTACTGGAAATGCCGGAATTACCCGATGGTGTGTTTGCTGCCAACGATACAACAGCAGTAAGCTGCATTCGTACACTCAAGCAAGCCGGTATAAAAATTCCCGAGCAGATTGCCGTAGCCGGATTCAACAACGACCCGCTTTCGAAAGTGATTGAGCCAAATCTCACTACGATGAATTATCCCGGACAAGAAATGGGTGAACTGGCAGCAGCTACACTCATTCGCAAACTGGATAATAAAGAAGGCACAAGTCTCAACACAATTGTATTACATCATAATATGATTGTACGCGAGTCTTCCCTGCGAAAAAAAATAAACCTATAGATCCACCTAAAGCCTGTATGCAATGATTCTATACCGATCGATGTTCCGTGTATTTCTTGCTATAGCGCTTTGCGTTAGCACAACCACCGTATATAGCGAAGATGGTTACCAGTTATGGCTCCGGTACAACAAGCTTACGGATGCCGCCACTATAAATCAGTATAAAGCATATACACAGGGGATTGTGCTGGAGAAAGAATCCCCAACATTACTTCTTGCGCGACAGGAGCTGCAACTGGCTTTGCAAGGTTTACTGCAGACTAAAGTTACATTCAGCAATACATTTCAGGGCGGTGGTATTATTATCGGTACACCTTCGTCATCTGGAATTATAGCCTCGCTCGCACTGTCGGATAAACTCAAAGCTACCGGTGATGAAGGTTTCGTAATCGTGCAAACACGCGTTAAAAACAAACCCTGCATAGTCATTTCTGCCAATAAAGATATAGGTGTACTTTACGGCACATTTCATTTTATACGATTGCTGCAAACACAGCAGCGTATCGAAAATATAGCAATCACCAGTGCACCGGCTATCAAACATCGTATACTCAACCATTGGGACAATCTGGACCGGACAGTGGAACGTGGCTATGCCGGTTTCTCGCTATGGGACTGGCACAGGCTTCCCGGCTATATTGATCAGCGGTATATTGACTATGCACGTGCCAATGCTTCTATTGGTATAAATGGCGCAGTACTCACTAACGTGAATGCGAATGCACAGATACTTACCGAACCCTATTTGAAAAAAGTAGCAGCACTTGCCAACGTATTTCGTCCTTACGGGATAAAGGTATATTTAACGGCCCGCTTCAGTGCACCGGTAGAGATTGGTGGGCTTTCTACGGCTGATCCGCTGGATGCCAATGTAAAAGCCTGGTGGAAGAAGAAGATAGATGAAATATATACCTATATCCCTGACTTTGGTGGCTTCACGGTAAAAGCCAATTCAGAAGGACAACCTGGCCCGCAAAATTACAATCGCAATCATGCCGATGGCGCTAATATGCTGGCAGAAGCCTTGGCTCCGCACAACGGTATTGTTATGTGGCGTGCGTTTGTGTATAGCAATGAAGTACCGGAAGATCGCGCGAAGCAGGCCTATAACGAATTTAAACCGCTGGACGGATCGTTTGCTAAAAATGTACTCGTACAGGTAAAGAATGGCCCTATAGATTTTCAACCGCGCGAACCGTTTCATCCGCTCTTCGGTGCTATGCCCAAGACTCCGTTGATGATGGAGTTTCAATTAACACAGGAGTATCTTGGCTTTGCCACACACTTGGTATACCTCGCTCCGTTATTTAAAGAATGTCTTGATGCCGATACCTATGCAAAAGGTAAAGGGTCTACTGTAGCACATGTTGTGGATGGATCACTTGAGAATCATTCACTCACCGGTATAGCAGGTGTCGCCAACATTGGTAACGATCGTAACTGGACCGGCCATCCTTTTGCGCAGGCGAACTGGTATGCATTAGGAAGACTCGCCTGGAATCCTTCCCTGTCATCTGAAACCGTTGCTGAAGAATGGATACGTGCTACGTTTACCAACAACGAAAAATCTGTGCATACATTGAAAGATATGATGCTCGCTTCACGTGAGGTAACCGTGCAGTATATGACTCCGCTCGGGTTGCATCACATTATGGGATGGAATCATCATTATGGTCCGGGGCCGTGGATCAAAGATAAACCGCGTGCGGATTGGACATCGGTATATTATCACCAGGCGGATGAAAATGGTATTGGATTCAACCGTACGGCCACCGGCAGCAAAGCACTTTTACAGTACACTCCGGAAGTGCAGAAGATATATAGTTCACTCGAGAACTGCCCGGAAGAATATTTACTCTGGTATCATCACGTTCCCTGGAATTACAAAATGAAATCGGGACGAACGCTTTGGGATGAATTGTGCCATCGTTATTACCAGGGTGCCGATTCGGTTCGCAGAATGCAGCAGCAGTGGAGCACATTGAAAGGTATAGTAGATGAAGAACGCTTTCAGCAAGTAAGTAGTCTGATCAGTATACAACATCAGGAAGCCATCTGGTGGAGAAATGCATGTGTACTATACTTTCAGACATTCTCCAAGAAAGATATACCTTCCGGACTGGAAAAACCGGATCAGTCACTATCCTATTATCAAAGCCTTGAGTTTCCGTTCGCGCCAGGTATAAAGCCGAAGTGGTAAACGTAAACGCTTACATCTCTTTAACGTATTCATGAAAAAAACAACAACCAACAAAATTGCTATTGTAACGGGAGGCGGCTCAGGACTCGGGTTAGCCATTGCACATAAATTTGTTCAGCAGAACATCCGTACCATCATTACCGGACGCAACGAAGAAAAGCTAAACGAAGCTGCAAAAGAACTGGGGCCATTATGTATACCGCTCGCTTTTGATATCACCAACCTCTCCATCATTCCACAAAAAGTAAAATATATAGCAGATACCTATGGAACGATTGATATACTCGTGAACAATGCCGGTATCAATATGAAGAAAGACCTGGTGGATGTAACGGACGAAGAATTTCAAACGATACTGCAGACCAACGTGCTCGGTGTATTTGTAATCACGCGTGAAGCAGCAAAAGTTATGCTGGCCCAGAAGAGCGGATCAATCATCAACATCAGCTCGATGGCATCACAATATGGTATACCGAAAGTGATTGCCTATACCGCTTCCAAAAGTGCCATCGAAGGAATGACGCGTGCTATGGCCGTTGAACTCTCACCATCCAACATCCGGATAAATTGTATAGCGCCCGGCTTCATTGAGACACAAATGTCAGCGAAGGCACTCAACAGCGATCCCGAACGAAAAGAAAAAGTCTTAAAACGCACGCCCATGGCGAAACTCGGTATACCCCGCGATGTAGCCAACGCAGCCTACTTCTTCGCCTCCGAAGAATCATCGTTCGTAACCGGAACCATACTGCCGGTGGATGGCGGGAACTCGATTGGGTTTTGAGAGGCTGCTGGCTGCTGGAAAGAGACAACTGAGTTGAACTGTGAGCTTTTGGCTGCGAGTAGGGTTTCGTTTAGTGAAACGTTTTGATTTGGTGGCCTATATATAGCTGCTAGTTACTGGTTGCAGGGGAAACTGCAACCAGTGACTTGCAATAAAACAGCTAACAACCACAAGCCTGTAACGAAAAATCGTATCCAGTGATTATACCTGAATATACCTATATCAATATCGTTGCTATTAAACGAAACGTAAATTCAGCAAATCTCAACTAGCAGCTCGCAGCCAGAACCAGCAGCTGACTACAGAAAATCTATTTTTAACCAACTTACGTAGCGTGTACAACCACCTATTGGTAAACACGCACATAGTCTACTTCCATGCGCTGCGGCCAGATGTTCTCATCTACGCCTTGCTTTCCGCCCCAGTTGCCGCCTACGGCTATGTTCATGATGAGGTAGAAAGGTTCATCGAAGGGCCAGCCTTTGAAGTCGTCTTTGGGATCGCGGGTTACGGTGTGGTATACTTTATCGTCTACTCCGAATGCAATTTTATCGGTGGTCCAATCTATAGTATAAATGTGGAATGTATCCTGTGCATCGGCAATGGTGATCATGCCTTCTTTCTGAGTTTGCTTGATGTGGTTGTAGGCTTCGGTATGAATCGTGCCGTGTACAACACCGGGATCGTAGCCCACATGCTCCATGATATCAATCTCTCCACTTGCCGGCCACGGACCGTATTTCCATTCAGTCGGTAACATCCATATAGCAGGCCACGTGCCTTTGCCGCGCGGTAACTTTGCACGCACTTCGATGCGGGCATGTTTCCAGTCGCCTTTCTTTTTTGAGACAATGCGCGAGGAAGTATAGGGCTTGCCTTCCAAAGAATCTTTATGGGCTTCAACAATCAGGTTGCCGTTCTCTACGCGAACGTTCTTTTCATGATTGGTGTAGTATTGCTGTTCGTTATTTCCCCAGCCGTTGTTGTCGCCCAGATCGTAATTCCATTTGGACGTATCGGGGGTTCCGGTATACTCGAACTCATCGCTCCAGACAAGTTGAGGGCTTTTTTTACACGCGGATACCAGGAGCATCAGGCATGCTGATGATATAAATAGCAATCGCATAATTTCTGTTTTAATAATAAGCTCCATCTATACCCGTGTCGAGTACGGGTATAGTATAGAGTATAATGATTTTAATCTCCGAACAAACTATTATTGGAATACCCGGATATAGTCTACGACCATGTGCTGCGGAAAAGATGTTGTTGCATCCGGACTGCCGGGCCACTTACCTCCTACCGCTACGTTGAATATGAAAAAGAACTTTGCGCGAAATTCACTGAGACCTTCCGGAGTTGTATCGATCGCGTTGAACTCAACATCGTCTACATACCAGGTAATTCTGGAAGCTGTCCACACGATCGAGAACACATGGAATTTATCATTGAAGATTCCACTGCTTAAGGTATATGAATCGGTGTGGCTTGCATACGCTCCGGCATTGTCCCAATGTACAGTGCCGTGTACAGTATTATCTTTACCGGTGCCGCCAACCAATTCCATAATGTCAGTCTCTCCACATTTCGGCCAACCTACGGTACTGAAGTTGTCACCCAGCATCCAGAGTGCAGGCCATATACCTTGTCCTTTTGGCAAAGCTGCCCGTATATCTATACGACCATACTGAAAAGACTTTTTGTCTTTTGTAATGAGGCGCGATGATGTATAGCTGCTGCCCATATAGTTCTCTTTCTTGGCAGTGATTACAAGATAACCATCTTTCACGCTTGTATTCTCCTTACGGTAATATTGCAATTCTTTGTTACCCCAGCCATCGGTTCCTGTGCCAGTCTCGTAACTCCAGTAGGCATCATTCAAGGTTGCTCCTTCAAACTCATCGTTCCATACCATTGTCATGCCGCTATAGCTTGTCGGTGTGGTATAGCCTGTCGCTGGTATAACTACTTCACCGTTGTTTGCAGAGCCTACGGTAACAGTTATCTGTTTTGTATCCAAGATAAAATCAGAAGACGTTACGTGTGCCTGCACCTTCACGATATAGTTACCAGACATTGTGTAGGTGTGAGTTGCTTTGCCATCGTTTACTTTTACCGGTGTCTCCGATGAGCTTTCGCCAAAGTATATCGTATAAAAATTTGTATTCGTTGCTGATGCCGTAACCGAAACCAGGCCCGTGCCGTTGTCACTCACCGTTACACTTACCTGCAGGTTTGAGGGCAACGTTAATGTCTGCTCTTCATCATCTCCTCCGCATCCTGTCATTACCATCATACCGAAAAGTATATAGGCGAATGCTGCTTTCAGTCTGTTTATCATGTCGGGTTTACCTTTATCCAAGTTTCAGAAAATTGTCCCGGGAACCAAACGTTCACCGGGACAATTCCTTCTATAAATTTATTTCATTATTCCTCCAGCAGTTCGAAATCGTCCAGGAAGAATATACCTCCTGTAAAGATCGCTTCACCACCAATTTGCACTACCACTTTATCAAAGTCTTCGCGAGTAGCATAGGCACTGAAATCGAACGTAAGTTCAAGCCACTTGTCAGTTTGCAGATTTTTCTGAATCACTTCGGCTTGTGTAGTATAAGCATTGCCACCCAACTCAGAGTTCTGCAATTTAACAGACACCTGCTTTTGCAGTGTATTGTACGATTGCCATGACTCACCACCGGTAGTAGTATAATCGTTATAGCTTGGTATAAATACTTTCAGTTTGAAAACATTGCGGGCACGAATATCCATTTTGTAATCGAGCTGCACCTGAACGTTTGCGTATTCACCCGCCTGTCCATTAGCCTTGGTATATTTACCTACTTTCGCAGATTGGTTGATCGGTACAGGAGCCGGGTTATCGTATGATACAATTGTACCCTGACCATCGTTCACGAATGTGAAGTTACCCTGGCCATCGAAGTTCTGGTATATATCTTCGATTTTATACTCGGGCGGATCAACCGGCTCCGTATATCCTTCCGGTATCAACCGAAGATACCATGCAAAGGCTGAGTTGGCAGCATCGGTAAAGCGCAACCAAAGCAGGTTCTCTTCCAGTGTCAGAATTTCATACGTGTTCACACCGGTATAATACCCAATGAAGCCACCCGTTGAAATATTCAGATACTGCTTACCATCTGTTTCCGACACAGACCATGTAAGACCGGCAGGTGCTGTAAACGGTGCTGTAAAGTCGCCCTTGTTCGAATATGATCCCGGGAAATTACTGGCTTGTTGTGTGTTGATGAACACATCCCCATTGGTAGTTTGCGTATAGGAGAAAGCTGCGAGCTTGAAGGTATATATATCATCGTACAAACCAGCTCCGTCTTTCTCGTTAGGACCGGCTTTATACCAGTCTGGAGTGCTTGTCGCAACAGGACCTAAGCCCAGGTGACCTGCCGTAACTTTATCAACCACCCAGCTTTTTCCTTCCGGCTTGCTGTTACCACCGGTCAGCATATTATATACCGGTATATCCAGCAGTGTAGGATCTGTTTCCGCTATATCAACGGTCTGGGTATGCGATATGCTTCCGCCAGCGGTATATACGGTAAGTGTTACGTTGTACGTTCCTTTCACCGGGAATGTACCTTTTACATTATCGCCTTGTCCGGTAGTACCGTTTCCAAAGTCCCATTTTTTCAGGAATGCGGACGAAGACGCTGTGAAGTTGATGATGTTATCATTCTCATTCGTAGGTGTAAATGTAAACGCGGCATCTGCTTCTGTCGGCACGGAAGCGAGTTCAGCCTCATCTTCCTTACAGGCCAGCAATAGCACCTGTATACTCAGTATCCAGAGGATGTTATAAATTAATTTCTTCATAAACTATATTTTCAAGTTTGTTAGTAACCATTGTTTTGACTCCATCCTGCACCGGAAAGATCAATCTCATCCTGCGGAATCGGGAACAACTCATTTTTGTTCGCCTGGAATCCTTGTATCTCCGTAGCAGCTCTGCCGGTACGCACCAGGTCGAAGAAGTGAAGTCCTTCACCGGAAAGCTCTACTCTGCGCTCGTGATATATAGCTTGCGTCAATGCTGCACCGGATACATTTACCGGGTCCATATCAACACGTGCCCGTACTTCATTGAGATACTGACGTGCCAGCGCATCGTTTGGTGAACCCTTGCGATTGTGTGCTTCAGCGGCCATCAACAATACATCAGCATAGCGAATTACCTTGTGGTTTACCGGACTGGTAAGGTCATCATCACCGGCACCAAGTTCATCGGCACGCTTCAGGTATTTATTGTTATAGTAGCCGGTGTGTCCACCACCACCAATTACGTACTTGACTTCCGATGGGTCTTCCTGCGCAGCTTTGAATGCTTCGATGTCGAGTATAGATGCTTCGAGGCGCGGGTCACCGTCTTCAAATTCATCTACCAGGTCTTGTGTCGGCAAGTTATAGCTGTTACCATCGCGATATATAGGGCCTTCGTAACCGCGTATACCGTGGAAGCCTACCGCTGCAAAACCTTCGAGACAAACAAAGCATCCGTAACCACCGCCTTCTATACCTACATACTCGATATCAAAAACTGTTTCCGGATTACCAATTTCGTTTTTTACGCGAAAGAGCGTGCTGAAATCTTCAAACAGATCATACGGTCCTTCGTTAATGACACGGTCCAGTACTTGTGCAGACTCTGTGAATTTATCCTGGTATAAATAAGCTTTACCCAGTAACGCAAGGGCTGCACCTTTGGTAATTCTTCCTTTTACGGTCGTTGTCCAATCGAGCGTTTCGCTTGCATAGATCAGATCCTTTTCGATCTGTGCATATACCTCGGCAGCCGGTGTGCGTTGCTGCGATGCAATCTCGCTTGATGAAAGACGCTTGTCTACGATCAATGGTACATCACCAAAGAACTTGACAAGCTCGAAGTAATAGTAGGCACGCAGAAAAGCAGCTTCCGCCAATATTCTGTCTTTACCATCAAACTCCAGTTTATCTTTATTTTCATAGATATAGTTTACGCGGGTGATACCGGTATACATCCAGCGGAATATACTGCGCAGTTCGTTGTTAACACCACCGTGTGTCATGGCATCAATCTGGTGCAAGCCTTCTGTATCGGTAACACTTTCACCACCGGCAATCGAGTTATCGGATGCAATCTCGCCAATCCAAACATCGAGGTATGATGTCTGCATCAGGTCGTATGCGCCCGTTAAAGCACGTTCGTAATCAGTCGGACTCTTAAAGAAATTATCAGCATCAATGGAATACTCCGGATCGATGTCTACATAATTATCGCAGCTCAGTGACATGAATGTTGTGGCTGCAACGAATATTGATGTTTTAAAGAAATTCTTCATCGGTTTAGAAATTTAGATTTAAACCAGCCATAAACGTTTTAGCCTGTGGATAGTAACCATAGTCTATACCTGACACCACCGGGTTGAACGTTGAGAAGTCTGGATCGTATCCTTTGTATTTAGTAAAGGTGGCGAGGTTGTTCGCGGCTACATATATTCTCAGCTTGCGTGCACCAATCTTTTCCGTAAGTGTGGTTGGCAATGTATAGCCTAACTGTATATTCTTGATACGCATGAACGAACCATCTTCAACAAAGTAATCGGATATCACTGCGTTGTTGTTTGCAGCGGTTGTAAGACGAGGATGTTCGTTTGTTGACCCGGGACCAGTCCAGCGTTCTAATTTATAGTTGAGCAGGTTTGCCAAAGGTTGCTGACGCTCGTAGTTACGCAGGATCTCGTTGCCGAGTGATGCATATAGTGTTGCCGAGAAATCAATGCCTTTGAAATTTACACCGAGGTTCAACCCCATAATTACATCCGGTATAGGTGAGCCGATCATCATCTTGTCACTATCATTACCAAAGTTGATGGCAGTACTTCCGTCTTTATCAACATAGCGAAGGTCGCCAGGCTGTGCGCCCGGTTGCGTTACACCACGCTCGGCAATCTCTTGTGCAGTCTGGTATACACCGTCTGTTTTATACCCGAAGAAATATCCCATCGGCTTGCCTACTTCCATACGTGTAGCAGTTCCGCCACCGACACCGAATGCACCGAACTCGTAGAAGTCAACACCTGCCGGTAATGCCGTTACTTCATTGCGTATTGTGGTCAGGTTGTAACCGATGTTGAAGCGGATGTCATCGCTTACTGTTGTGCTATAGTTGATCAACAATTCAAAACCACTGTTCTTCACATCACCACCGTTTACCCAGGGAGGACTGCTACCCGCACCGTAAGCTCCGGATATAGCAGAGATGTCGGGCTGGAACAGCAAGTCTTTTGTTTTCTTGATATAGTAGTCGGCAGTAATTTCGATCTGGCCGTTGAATAAATTCAGATCAACACCGATGTTCGTCTGGCGAGTGGTTTCCCATTTAAGATCCTGGTTACCGAGTGTACCAATAGCCACTCCGTTAACAAGCTGATCGTTGAACGGATATACACCTTCACCCCCCAGCAAAGCGCGGTAGCGGAAGAGACCAATCTTGTCGTTACCCGATACACCGTAGCTGGCACGCACTTTCATGAACTCGATCAGGTCTGTATTGAAGAATGATTCTTCTGATACAACCCACGCTGCTGATACTGCCGGGAAATAACCGAAGCGATTGTTCGCACCGAAGTTTGAAGAACCGTCTCTGCGAATGAGTGCGGAGAGTAAATATTTACTTCCATAACCATACTCTGCACGCAGGAAGTATGACTGAAGTCTCGTTTCATTCTGCCACGATGATGTGCTGTTAAGCAAGTTAGTACCATCGGTTGCCGATATATCAGCAAAGTCGTTTGAGTTATAGGGTACATTATAGCCTGTACCGGTGAGACTCTTATTTACATCCGCAAAGAGTGAAGTACCTAATGTAGCTTTTACTTTATGCAAATCCTGGAATGTACGGTCGTAGTTCAGGAAGGCTTCGAGGTTATAGTTGAAATACGAAGTGCGTGTTTCTACTACGTTGTTATAGATCGGTACTTCTACACCCGAAGCGATCTCGGTTGTGCGCGGATCTAGGTTTGCGTTAAGCGCGGTGTTTTGTGCTTTACCTGATCCGTAGTATACCAATGGATTGAAAGTCTTGTCGTCAACAATAGCATAATTATACCCGGCACGACCCGATAGTTGAAAGTGATTGTTGATCTTATAGGTAAGTTCTTCTTTCCCTACAATCTTGTTCACGCGCGACTCATTGAATGTATTTGAAATCTGAGCAAGCGGGTTGATTACTTCAGCAACGTCTTCGAGGAATGCATAATCACCTGTGCTGGTATACGGTGTTGCTACCGGTGATGCGTTGATCGTGTTGAAGAGTACAGACGATATACCATTCTCAGCGAGTGTCTTTCTTCTTTCATGTGTATAGAGCAACACATTTTGCAGCGTTAATTTCGGAGTGATGTCAGTCGTGAAATTCAACCGTGCATTGTAACGTCTGTAAGAAGCTTTATCACCTCCTACTATACCTTCCTGATCGAGGTACGAACCACCGATGGAATATGTACTCTTGTCAGAACCACCGTTTAGGTTCAAATTATAGTTTTGAATAGGGGCATCCTGAAATACTTCGTCCTGCCAGTCAGTTCCATTACCAAGATTTACATTGGCGAATGGAGGAGCCTGACCACCGGCTGCAAACGCTTCGTTCTTTAATACCGCGAACTCACGTGCCGACAACAGATCAAGTTTCTTGGTTGTTTGCTGAACACCGTAGTAGCCGCTGAACTCGAGGCTTGGCTTTGCATTCTTGCGTCCTTGTTTGGTAGTAACGATGATCACACCGTTCGCAGCACGCACACCATATATAGCAGCCGATGCGTCTTTCAACACGTTGATCGACTCTACATCGGAAGGGTTCAGCGCATTAAGACCGTCTGAAGAATACGGCACACCGTCAACCAATATCAACGGGTTGTTATCACCGTTAGTAGAAAGACCGCGGATGCGAATGTTCAGGCCACCACCCGGAGAACCGGATGCAGAAGAGATCTGCACACCCGAAGCCTGACCTTGCAACGCCTGGTCTATGCGCACCGGGTTCAGTGAAGTGAGCTTTTCTCCATTCACAACGGAAACCGATCCGGTCAACTCTTTCTGTGTCGTGGTTCCGTAACCAATTACCACAACTTCTTCCAGTGTTCTGGAGTCTGGAATAAGTTTCACATCAATACTTGTTCTTCCGCCTACAGGAATTTCCTGCGGTGTGTAACCGATAAAACTGAGTATCACAACGGCATCAGACGATACACTATTTAAGGAATACTCGCCATTTGCATCAGTCACTGTTCCCTGCGATGTTCCCTTAATAAGGACATTCACTCCGGGCAGTGGCTGGTCGTTTTCATCTGTCACCCGCCCTTTCAACAGGCTTTGGCCGTACCCGACCAGTGACAGCGTCATTAAGAGCGCCAGTAGTTTAGTTTTCATGCGTTAATTAGATTTGGTTAAAGTGCTCATGCATCTGTTTGCGGTATCTCAAAGTCCGAAAACGTTTGAATGCGCCAACAAACTTTGCAAGGATGGCGGCAGAATTCAATAATCCGACCCCAACAATACTACATCAACCTCGCCTACAAGGCTACATCAAAACTACATCACCCCGCCAGAAACTTTAATTTCAGTGGATTTCAAACGTTTTGAAAGTTAGATTTGACACTACATCAATCGCTTCGAACCTCATCATGAAAAGGATTTCACCTTTCCTGACGTACACATTAACCCTGGGTTTTGTCGCCACGATTCTCCTTTTCCCGTGCTTCCGTGGGATGGCACAGTCGGCACTTTCGGGGATTCCGTTTACCCGGAACTTCCTGCCGGTGGAGTATCATGCCGGGATTCAGAACTGGTTTATCACACAAAACCGGCAAGGGCTGGTGTACATCGCCAACAATTTCGGGCTGTTGGAATTTGACGGAGATCACTGGCAGGTATATGGCGTGAAGAACGGAACGAAGGTGCGCAGCGTGGCCATCGACAGTCGCGGACGGATCTATGTGGGTGGTCAGGGTGACTTCGGCTATTTCTTTCCGAACGAACGCGGCCAGCTCTCGTACGTATCCCTGGCCGATAGCCTCGACAGGAAATTCAGGAATTTTGATGAAGCCTGGAGCGTGTACCTCGACAACGACCTGGTATACTTCTGTACGTTCTCTAATATATATGTGTACAATCAGCGCACCTTTACGATTGTCCAATCCGCGCACGGCATTGACCACTCGTTCCTGGTAAACCGGCAGTTATATGTGAACCAGCCGTCAAGCGGACTGGGTACGCTGGAAGGATCAGTGATACGACTGATCAAGGGCGGAGATTTTTACAAAGGGAAGAGCATTGCTGGTATACTTCCGTTGCACGACAATCATTTGCTGGTAGCCACATTTTACGAAGGTATATACCGCTATAGCGAAGGTATATCGCAACCCTGGCGGGAGGACCTGCAGGCATTCCTTAAAGGATCGATCGTAAACTGCATCACGCGACTGCGCAACGGTAATTTTGCCATCGGCACACAAAACAATGGCCTGCTGGTACTCGATGCCGAAGGAAACCTGTTGATGCAATTGGGCAGCGGGCGTGGTATTGAAAGTCCTACGGTGCTCAGTATATATGAAGATGATCTCAACAACTTGTGGGTTGGCCAAAACAATGGTCTTGCGTATGTAGAGCTCGGCTCTCCGTTTACATTCATCAATAAACAAACCGGATTGCCCGGCTCCGGCTATTCTGCTTACCTGCATAAAACCAAATTATACCTCGGCACCAACACCGGTGTATATGTGCGCGATAAAAATGACAAAGCCGATTTTAAACTGATCGATAACACGCGCGGGCAGGTATATCATATCGGTGAATATGGTAACAACATTATGATCGGCCATCACAACGGTGCCACTAGTGTACAAGGTGCCTCTGCTGCACGTCTTTCATACGAGCCGGGCTCGTGGGTATTTCAGTCATTGAAAGATCATCCGGCTCAACTGATCGAAGGTGTATATGCCGGCTTACAGGTATATGATTTCGTTAATGGCCAATGGAAGTTTCGCAAGAAGCTGAAGGGATTTGGAGAATCATCGCGGGTAATGGCGCAGGATCCTTCCGGTGATCTGTGGGTAACGCATGGCTATAAAGGAGCCTATAAAATTAAATTCAGCCCATCGCTCGATAGTATACAGCAGGTAAAATTCTACGGTGCTGATAAAGGCTTTCCCTCCAATCTGCTCATCAACGTTTTTAAAGTACGCAACGAGCTGCTCTTTACCAGCACCACCGGTGTTTACAAGTATGATGCAAAAACAGATCGTTTCATACCAGACGATTTCTTCACGCCCCGTCTCGGCAAGAACGACCAGGTTTGGTTTATACGAGAAGATGCTATGGGCAATATATACTTTATCAGTCGCGATCATATTGGTGTCTTCCGAAAGAATGCTTTGGGAGAATATATACTGGAAGAGAATGTATTCAATAAAATACGCAAGTACCTGAATGACGACCTGATCAGCATCGCTATACTTCAAAACAACGAAGTATTGTTTGGTGCCAAAGATGGCTTTATTCACTACGACCCGGCCATGAAGGTAAACCGTACACCTATATTTCAAACCTTGATCCGTACGGTAGGCACATCCAACAACGGAGACTCTACGCTGTTTTTCGGAAATCATAGTGTGCACGATTCCATTACCGATAAGCAGCAACCGGATTTCAAACCCGAACTTCCTTACGCGAGCAATTCCATCGACTTTACCTTTGCAGCTACTTCGTACGAAGGCAATGCCGATCTCACCTATCAATACTACCTTGAAAACTATGAAAAGGGCTGGTCGGAATGGAGCAGCAAAACGCTGAAAGAGTATACCAACCTCAAGGAGGGTAACTATATATTTCATGTACACGCACGCAACGTAAATGGAGAAGTGAGTCGTGAGGCGACCTATGCTTTTACCATTCTCCCACCGTGGTATCGTTCGGTGTGGGCGTATTCTATCTATGGTATATCGGTAATTGCGTTGCTGTTTACGGGTTTCAATCTGCTGGATCGAAAATATCAACGTGAGCAAAAACTACTGGAACAGAAGCAGCAGGAAGAGTTAAGTCAGAAAGATACCGAGCTCGAAATGCTCTCACAGCAATCGCAGGAAGAAATTACGCGACTTCAAAATGAAAAGCTGGAATCGGAACTGCAGCACATGAATAACGAACTCGCTACTTCTACGATGCACTTGTTAAACAAGAATGAATTTATAACGGGTGTTAAAAACCAACTCGCGCATATACTCAAGAAAAATAATCACGAAGAAATCAAAAAGGAACTCACGCAGATTACACGCAACATCGAACAAAATATATCAGCCGATGCTGACTGGGAACATTTCCAGTTTCACTTCGATCGCGTGCATGGCGATTTTACGAATCGATTCAAAGCCTCCTTTCCTACGTTGAGTCCGCAAGAAATAAAATTGAGCGCTTACCTGCGCATGAACTTATCGTCTAAGGAAATAGCGCAGCTTTTAAATATATCGGTGCGGGGTGTTGAGATTAGCCGGTATCGTCTAAGGAAGAAGATACAGCTCGATCGAAATAAGAATCTTCAGGATTTTATTCTGAATTTCTAAATACAAAAGCATAAAACAGCAGCAGCGCCTTGAAAGGCGCTGCTATGGATGTAAAGAGATATACCGATTTTATTCTATTACGATCTTTTTTGATACTTCACGCCTGGTGTTTTTCATTCGTATGATATATATACCGGCGGGTAATTTACCTACGGGTAATACATCTTTTACTTCGGACTTCTGAATTACTTTGCCAGTTGTTGTAATGATGCTTACTGTAGATGGCTTTGATACTTTTACGGTAAATGTACCGGGTGATGGGTTCGGATATACATCGAGTCCGTCTTCTTCCAATCTATTCTCGACAATCTCTTCCTGGGGTGCGGCTGTTCGCGCGACTGCCCCGGTGCCATAGGTAAAGGCTTCCCAACCGGAGATGGAGGTGCGGTTACAGGTCATGGCAGTGGTTCCATTTTCTGAAGATATATACCGGCCGTTGTTGCCGCGGAACGAAACTTTGCCATCGGCATTTACCACCCAGTCAAACTTTTCCCAATCGCCTATTGTCGCGCGACTGCAGGTAATCGCGGCTGCGCCATTTTCAGACGACACATATTTATTCATACTGCGCAACGCTATCTTTCCTCCACCTGCATCTACTACGGTGAATTGTTCCCACGTGCCGGGCGATGGACGATTGCAATTCATAGCGGTTGTTCCATTCTCACCACTCACATATTGATTGTTGATACCGCGCAGCCAAATTACTTGTCCTATAGGAACTGTGCTGGTATTGCCCACCACTCTGAACCAGTTGAGGTTGAAACCACCGGCTGTTATAGCTATACCGATCTCTTGTGAACCGGCTGGTAGCGTAACGGTATGCGATATAGTCTGCCAGGTTTGCCAGCCACCGGTAGCCGGTACGTTGACTGTTCCATAAACCGAACCTCCACCGAATGATTCCAGGCGTATACCTCCTCCGGCACTTTCACTTGCCACACGATACTCAACGGTATAGGTACCCGCAGATGGTACGTTGATACGATAGCCCAGCCAGTCACCCGTATCGGTATAGCCTATATTTTGTCCGCCACCGGTATCCGTTGTGTTCTCGGTTTGTATACCACTCATCGAACAAAATGCTTCAGCCTGAATGGTTCCTGGTACAGATGTATAATTACCGGAGCAGGTTGTTGAACTGCCGCGTCTCGGATCAACAGCTGCCAGCGGGCCGCTGTTCACCACCGTATTAGCAAACTTTATATTGTTCAATACACCGGTCATGGCTGATACACCATCGGTGAGGTAAGGGGGTCCTATAATTCTGCGCAACGCTGCGTTGGGTGAAGAGCTCGTGCGTTTATACGTCCAGTGCGCCCAGCCTATACTATTGGCGTTGAGCTTATCTACATTTTGACGCAGCCATTCGTCCGAGTTCTCGCCCGTCTCACCTACCCACACCGGTACGTTGTGTCGTGTTCTGAATTCAGTAAGATTGATAAGCCGGTTGATCTGGTTGGGATTGCCATCGCGTATATAGTCATCGCCTTCGGGAATCCAGTAGCGGTGCGCATTATATACCAGGTTGGAGCGGTTTGTAAAAGTAAATGGTTCGAGATAATCGTAGTTATTTCCCCAGCCGTTTCCTTCCACCATGATCAGGTGTGTATCACCGAGTGCGCGTATAGCATTGATCAACCGATTGGTGAGCGCATGTATACTTTGATTCTGCGGTACATTGTTCGGTTCGTTGATCAGGTCCCAGAAAGCAACGGTGTTGTTGTTGATATAGCGCGCTACGATTTTCTCCCAGAGGCGCACCGTCATGTCCTGAAATATAGTGCGGTTCCAGAGATCGTTGCCTACCAGTGCATCGGATATATTTGAATCAGTACCCTGTGCACCGGGTGCAGCGTGCAAATCTACAATAACATATAGTCCGCGGGCAGCACACCAGTTCAAACAGTTTTCCAGCGTACGAAATCCTTCCAGGTTCGGATCGACAAAGAGTTGATTGTTATTATACCACGTAGTTAATGAATTGATATACGTGGTATAGTTTGCCGAATTGCGAATAACGTTGTTCCGTACAGTGCGTTGTGCGGGTGTTAAGAACAAATCATAGTGCATGGGTATACGCACGCAGTTGAAGCCCTGATCGGCAATCCAGTTGATATCAGCCTGTGTGATGAAATTGTCTCGCCAGCTTTGATAGAAAGCTTCGACCTGTGCTTCGGTCTGCCCCTGATCATAGAGGCGTTTTTTAAATGATCCTTGCGTCCCTCCTCCACTGGGGTTCAGCATATAGCCTTCCTGCAAAAGCCAGCCTCCCAATCCAACACCCTTCAAAATAACTTCCTGGTTCGATGCGTTTACAATACGTGTTCCATCGGCACGCAGACGACTCTGCGCATAAGCTTGTGTAAAGCCCAGCAACAGGAGCAGAAACAATGTTCTCTTCAGTAAAACTTGTGGCGTCATAGTTTATAGGGTTTAGTTATAAATGTGTACAACCATTGTTTTTCACAACAATCGTTTTCATAAATATATAGTCGCCCTATACGAAGTTTACCAAAAAGCCTACACTTCAACCTCTACAACACGGCCCGTTGTATACGCCTGCACTACGTCAGTATACTTCGTGTTGCTGACAATCAATACTTTGATACGAATGGATATATAGTATATGATGCAACATTTAATTTACCTTTAAATGAAGAAGCCGCTCTTGCGAAGCGGCCTCAACTGTTTAACCTTTTCCTTCTGACTACTTTATTTACAAGTTCGATGCTTTATCATCGAATGTCTTGCCTTCACTCAGGGTAAATTTAGCTTTCAATGTACCAACGCTAACTTCATAGTCGCCTTTCTCAACCGTCCAGCGGAGATCTTTCGCTACAAAGGCTATATCGCGTGGTGCAATGGTAAAGGTTACTTTCTGCGATTCACCCGCCTTCAGGTTTATCTTTTCAAAACCGCGGAGACGTTTCATATCCGGAGTTATGGAAGCATACTGATCGGCTATAAATAACTGCACTACTTCTTTTCCATCGCGCGTGCCGGTATTCTTTACCGTTACCGATACTGTGATCTTTTCGTTGGCAGCAATAGCAGATTTGCTCACTTGCAGATCGCTGTATTGGAACGATGTATAGCTCAAACCGAATCCGAATGGATATTGCACTGCAAAATCAGATTCATAGTCGTATACACCTTGCATTTTACTTTGTTCCTCCGATGGTTTGTGATCGTACGTTACCAGTGTGTTGGCATACATCGGGTATGTGTAAGGGAGTTTACCACTTGGGTTTACCGTGCCGTATAGTATATCTGCAATGGCATCGCCACCAAAGTTACCCGGCAAATAAGATTGCAGTACACCCTGTACATCTCTCTCAAAAGAACTGATCAGGCGCGGGCGACCTTCGTTCAATACGAGTATAACAGGCTTGCCGGTTTTCACCAATGCTTTTGCCAGTGCAATCTGGTTAGCCGACAAAGTTAAATCGTGCAAGTCGCCAGGCTTCTCGGTATAGGAGTTTTCACCAGCACACAGAATAATATAGTCTACTTTGGCAGCAGCTTTTACAGCAGCATCAATATCTACATCTTTCTCCTCCCAGTATTTACCATCGTCTTTATAGGCAACACCTTGTACAAAAGTTATATTGTCTTTACCGCCTTTTTGCTGAAGGGCTTCGAGTATGGTGTTATACTTCTCACCAAACTCGCTTACCTTTTCACCCTGCCATGAATATGACCAGCCGCCATTCAGTGAACGCATCGAGTTAGCGTTCGGACCCGTTACCAGTAACTTCGCACCTTTCTTCAGGGGCAATACACCATTACTGTTCTTTAACAGCGTGATTGATTCCGATGCAGCCACGTATGCAGATTCTTCAAATGCCTTGCTGCCGAACTGCGGATAATCTTTATAGTTTGTTACCGGTGTCTCAAATAAACCTAACTCAAACTTGAGCGTGAGTATTCTTCTTACGGCATCATCAATGCGACTCATCGGTACTTCACCTTCTTTTACCAGAGCGATCAGGTAATCGCAGAACTTGAAGTTATAGGGAATCATCGACATATCAATACCGGCATTGATCGCCAGCTTCACAGCTTCTTTCGGTGTGGCTGCTACTTTATCTCGCTCATACAGGTTGTCTATATCTTTCCAGTCGGTTACGGCTACACCTTTAAAGCCGAGTTCTTCTTTTAACAGTTTGGTAAGTATAGTATAGTCTGCGTGAACAGGTGTTCCGTTGATGAGACCCGAGTTAATCATTACCGTGTGCGCACCCGCATCGATGGCAGCCTTGAATGCCGGTAAATGTCTTTCGCGTAATTCAAGCTCGGGTATAAATGCGGGGGTTCTGTCTTTACCGGAATTAGGAACCTGGTAACCCAGGAAGTGTTTAAGACAGGAAGCTACGCGGTAAGGATTTTTTATATCGTTGCTCTCACCTTCATATCCATCGATCATTTGTTTGCCGAGTTCAGCGGTAAGGTATACATCTTCACCAAACGTTTCCCACAAGCGCGGGAAGCGTGCATCACGACCCAGGTCTAACACGGGAGAAAAATTCCAGGGTATAGATGATGCTCTTGTCTCATACGCGCATATCTCTGCACCTTTCTTTACAATAGCGCGATTCCAGGTTGCAGCCTGTCCTATTTGCTGCGGAAAAAATGTGGCGCCTGCCGTATACGTTGTGCCGTGTATAGCATCAACACCATATATAACGGGTATCTTTAAACGTGTTTCTTTTGTTGCTACATCCTGCAACTGGCTGATGATCTCATGCCATTTCTCCGGAGTACGCGCGCGGTTATTCGCGGTGTTGAGTACTGATCCTAATTTATACTCAATAAGTGCCTTACGAACCAACGCCATATCGAGTTGAAGAGGCTCATCGCTTACGTATTCATTTTTACCTTTGGTAATTACATCGAGTGTAACCTGTGCCATCTGCCCTACTTTTTCTTCGAGCGTCATCTTGGCTAACAACGCTTCTACTTTCTCTTGTGTAGTAACAGGTTGAATGGGAGTTTGTGCCTGAAATAAAAATATCAGCACGATGGAAAGGCAACAAGTGCCTATAATTTTTTTCATACTTATGAAATGTTAGAGTTAATTACTGCCTCACAGTTATTAGGATTGGTTTGCCTATAATTGAAACAAGCTGCCAATGATACACTGGCAGCTTGTGATTGCAAAAGAGAAATTGTTTTATTTTGTTCCCCTGAATTCTACGTTATCAATTGCTATACCGGTAGTACCTAAATTTGATCCACCGGTGCGGACGAAGAGATAAACTGTACCGCTCTGTTCGAACGTAACAACACCACCACCGGTGCCAGAGCAAGACAATGCAGAAAGTTTTCCATTGAATGCTGTTTTACCACAGCCGGCCCATGTGTTTAATCCTAAACGTGTGCCGCCATCTTTATAGTCCTGGCCATCTACCGGTGCAGCCGTACCTACATATACTTCAAACCAGGTGTCGGTAGCTCCGCTTCCGGTAACAGTCATATCCACTTTATACTTCTTGCCACCTTCAACCTGTATAGTCTGGTATACACCTACGTGGCCACCGCTACCACCGCTTGCTATAAGCTTACCATCAATCATGGTAAATGTAGCGTTGGCATTATAGGTTACAAAGTTCCAGCTTGTCTCATCACCAGGATTCATCTTACCGCCTATTACCAGGTTACCGGCAGCAGGGTCAGATGTCTCAACCGTAAGAGTTTGTGCCGCTGTAGCTGAAACACCGCCTCGTCCAAATGCTTTTAATACAATATTATAAGTACCAGCATCCGGGTAAAATACGGTGTCAACAGCTTTACCTAACTTCTTCGGAAAACCAACGCCATCATCTTTGTCCCATAGTACACCAATGAGATCGGTTTGATTGGCGGCCAATACGTATGTATTATTTTTTCCTGCTACCGGTGTAATTGTAAATGAAGCAGAAACACCCGGATCGCTCAGTCCATTGCCATTACCATCTTCAAACTCATCGGGCTGGCATGCTGTTAATACTCCGGCTGTTACAATGCCTAACCACGCGAAGTATTTGCTGAATGTATATATACTTTTTTTCATAGGTATCTTTACTGATTATCGTGTACCACCGTACTCTTTGCTTTGTTCCAGTTTTGTATTGTTCAACTCGTTGAGCGGTATAGGCAGTATTTCATGTTTGCCGGAAACAAATCCGCGATCGGCAAGTGCTGTTGCAGCATCGCCCCAACGCACCAGGTCAAACCAGCGGTGTCCTTCACCGGCAAGTTCAAGTCTTCTTTCACGCTTGATATTATCCATTGTTGCTGCTACAGCACCCAGTCCTACACGGGCGCGCACCGCATTCAAAAGATCAGCAGCTCTTGTTAAATCGTTACCTGCCATTACCAGTGCTTCTGCTTCCATCAGGTATGTATCAGCCAAACGGATCTCGTACATATTCTGCGGATAGTTAAGCTCAGGCGCTCCGGCTTGTCCTACCGGTGTATTTGACTTTCTTCCGGCAAATTTCTCCAGGAAGTACCCGGTGTTCTGCGCTCCCGGAGTATAATCTGCTATACCATATTGTTTCAGGCTGTCGAGGTTGGCAACCGTATATTTATAGCGCGGATCGTAGTGAATAGCATCAAACAAACTTTGTGTTACCGGGAAGTAACTCCAGCCGGATATATAGTCAGGTGCATTGGCAGTCTTCGTAGTATAGCCGCGGGGACCAGTCATGATGTTGAGTATATTTCCTTCCGTACATGCTATACAGCCCCAGCCACCGGCCGATGTACTGGTATAGCCTACTTCGAAGATAGACTCGCTGTTAAACTTCACATCGGCTGTTGACTTCCACAGGTCTCCAAAGTTATCGATAAGTTTATAGCCATATTTAGCATTCAGTGCACCCGGTGTAGCTCCGTTCACTTCGCGGAACTCGGCTGCAGCTTCAGCCCACTTCTGCTGGTACAGATATACTTTACCCAGCAACGCATGCGCTATACCTTGTGTAACACGACCACCTTCTGATGCAGCCGGAACTGTATTCGGAAGATTTGATTCTGCTATAGCGGCCTTCAGGTCTGCCTCAATCTGTGCATATACTTCCTGCGGAGTAGCCTGCACTACATTGTACATTTCGTCTGGTGTAACCGTTTCGTTCAGCAGTGGTATATTTTTAAACAGGCGAACCAGGTCGAAGTTGAAATGTGCGCGCAATACCAGTGTCTCCGCGATGTAACGTTTCTTCACATTCTCATCCATCGGTACACCTGGTAATTTCTGCAGCATGGTATTCGCTCTGAAGATTCCGGAGAAACCTTTCTTCCAGAGATCTTCCTGCGGACCTGTTGCCGGTGTAAGGGTATAGTCTGCCCACGTAGTGAATGTTTTGTCACCGGTACCTTCACCTCCACCGAGGTGATCGTCAGATGCCGAAAGTGTTGCGCCTACTTTCGTAGTCAGGTTACCACCCTGCCATCCTACCACATCGTATACAGAAACCAGACCGTTGAATGCTTCCTGCTGGTTCTTGTAGTAGTTTGCTTCGAGGTCAAGACCTTTCGGTTTTACTTCGAGAAAATCGTTACACGCGCTGAGGGGCAGGAACGTTACTGCCGTAACAGCTATATACTTTATATATCGTTTCATACTGTGTATTGTCAATTAAAATCCTACCGTTAAACCAACCATATAGGAACGTGCCTGCGGATATATACCGCGGTCGATACTCATCGTACCGCCACCGATCTCCGGATCGTAGCCGTTGTAATTCGTAAAGGTTGCCAGGTTCTCGCTCATCACATAAATGCGAGTGCGCTCTACACCAAGCTTCGATACAACCGAGGTTGGCAACGTATAGCCTATCTGCAAAGTCTTGACGCGGAAGTAGTCGCCATCTTTCAGGTAAAAGTCAGATGGATTGTTCAGGTTGTTGTTCGGATCGTTTGTGATCAGGCGCGGATAGGTATTGGATGTACCAGGACCTGTCCAACGGCCCAACGCTTCTGTCTGCCAGTTCGAGCTGGCTATACCGAAACGTCTCAGACCATTAAAGATCTGGTTGCCCGCTACACCTTGCGAAAACACTACGATATCAAATCCTTTATAGCCTGCGCTCAGGGTAAATCCATAGGTATAGTTTGGCATCGGGTTACCGAGGAACTTGCGGTCGTTCTCGTTAATAACACCATCACCATTTATATCTTCCCATTTGAAATCACCCGGTCTTGCGTTCGGCTGTATCTTTCCTTTCGGACCAACGTATGCTTCGATCTCTTCCTGTGTCTGGAATATACCCATCGTCTGGAATCCGTAGAATGAGTTATAGGTATGTCCTACTTCCGTACGTGTTATACTATACGCACTTCCCTGGAAGCCCGCGTTACCATCGGTCAGGAATTTTATACCATTACCCAGATTTGTTACTTTGTTCTTCAGGTACGAGAAGTTACCATTGAAACCAAGTGTGAAATCACCTACCTGCTTGCGCCATCCTAATTCAAGTTCTATACCGCTGTTCTCCATGTCAGCAACGTTGGCTGCCGGGTTCGATATAGCGCCTACGTAGAAAGGTATACGCGGATTCTGGAGGATGTCTTTCGTAGCTTTTTTATACCAGTCGAATGTCAGTGTGAAATCATTCAAAATGGTAGCTTCAAAACCAATGTTGGTAGAAGTAGTTTCTTCCCAGCGCAGGTTCGGGTTGGCCGGTGCGTTCGGGCTGAATCCGTTCAGGTAACTTCCGGTAGTACCAAAGGTATAGTTACGACCGCTACCAATGGTAGAAAGGAATGAGAAGTTACCGATGTTATCGTTACCTACTACACCATAGCTACCGCGAATCTTCAGGAAGTTCACGATATCATTCGCAGGCCAGAAGTTTTCATTGGAAGGAACCCACCCCAAAGAGAATGATGGAAATATACCATGACGGTTATTCTGACCGAAGCGTGAAGAACCATCTCTGCGAATCAGGGCACTAACAAGGTATTTCTCTTTATAGTCGTAGTTGATACGGGCAAACAAAGAGCTTACAGTATGATCCTGTCCTTCGGATGCATCAGACGTACGTTGTGTTGCCGGTACTTTATAGTTGAAAGAAGCATCATCAAAATTATCAGCCGGTATACCGTTGAATGTAACGCGCGTCATGCGAGTGTTATCATCCAGGTATGCCCCTTGTCCTACCAATACTGTCACATTGTGATCTGTAAGGAATGTACGGGTATAGGATATCGTGTTCTCAACGTTCCAGTCAAGACGCACGTTGTTCTCGCGACTGAATGAATTTTGCGAGATGATGTTAGACGAGTTGAGGAAATATACCGGTGTAAAAGCTTCGTTACCCCAGAAGGCAAGCTTCGCTCCAATTGTAGAACGTACCTTCAAACCTTTGAGTGGTTCTGCTTCTACAAAGAAGTTACCGATAATGTTGTGGCCCCAATCGTAGTTGCCCATCTGTTTTGAAATATAGGCCAGCGGATTTGTCATCTCCTGTCCTACATACGGAGATATACCATACGGATTTCCGTTCTCATCTCTGCGAACCGGGTTGTTGGTATATATAGGTTGATTTGCTTCTACCGGGTCTGTAACAACGGCAGGAGTAATCGGATCCAGGTTGATCGCGGAACTTAACGGACCACCAAATTCGCTGTTGGTGTTACCGAGTCCGATGGATTTATTATAGGCATAGCCGAGGTTTTGGCCTACCGTCAGCCACTTCTTTACTTTGTGTGTAGAGTTCAGGCGGATGTTGAAGCGTTTATATTTTGATATATCCGTTGCCACAATACCTTCCTGGCTCAGATAACCGAATGAAGTATAGAATGTAGATTTATCATTACCACCGCTGATACTGAATTCGTGGTTCTGACGTTTTGCACTGTTGTTGAAGATGAGTGATTGCCAGTCCGTACCTTGTCCGTATGATTCCGGATTGGCAAACGGCAGCGGATCGCCATTGGCTGCTGCAGCTTCGTTACGAAGTGTAGCATACTGCGTAGCGTTCAGCAGGTCAAGCTTGCGAGCAGGTTCTGATACACCATAGTATCCGTTGTAGTTCATTTTAAGACTTCCGGCTTTACCTTTCTTGGTTGTTACCAGGATTACACCGGCCGCAGCACGCGCACCATATATAGCTTGTGATGCTGCATCTTTCAATACTTCAATGGATTCTATATCCGATTGATTGAGATACCCTATACCTCCGTTATCGATGATGACACCATCTACCACCCACAGTGGCTGGTTGTTGTTACCACCATCGCGGTTGAAAGATGTGATACCGCGTAGGCGTACCGTTGCACCGCCACCCGGCTGACCGGAGTTGGCAGCAATGGTAAGACCAGACGTTCTTCCCTGCAATGCCTGTTCGATGCGGTTGATCGGCATGGCTTCGAGGTCGGAAGCCTTCACGCTGGAGATCGATCCGGACACAACACTTTTCTTTTGTGTACCATAGCCCACAACCACCACTTCATCGAGGGTTGATATATCGGACATCAATGACACATCAATTGAATTTCTTTCGCCTACGGGTACTTCCTGTTTGGCATACCCGACAAACGAAAAGATCAAAACAGCATCCTGCGAAGGTACTTCAAGTGAGTATCTTCCTTCAGCGTCTGAAATGGTTCCGTTACTCGTACCCTTCAGCACTACGTTTACACCCGGCAACTGTTCGCCTGTGTTTTCATCCTTTACTGTTCCGCTCACAACGTGCTGGGCATGCGCATACCCGCAGGTTAAAGCGAAGCACAGCATGAGGAAGTATCTGGCTTGTCGCTTCCCCGTCTGTAGAAATTCTCTCATAGGTTTTTGATAATGGTTAAGATTTAGAAGTGTCGCGAAAACGTTTACTAGAAATCGTTTCCGCTGAAATCAAAAGTATAGGAGAGAGACATGAGCAAAGAAAAAAACGACTACAGTTCCATTACTGCACACGAAACCGGAAGCTCGTCAGCACTACGTCAAACACAAAAAGTAAATTGATTGTCAGATCATTAAGTGTTTATGAAAGAATACATTGAAAACCCGTGAAGCAATGAAAAACAACGGGAAGGCCACACGCTTTTCGCGATTCGAAAAAGAAAAGTGCAATCGCAACTCAAAAAGAATTTCTGGAGAGGTTGTATTTGTTTACCGTATTTTGTTCAAAAGGTCGGATGAATCATCAGGAACGTCCGGAGACTTTTCGTTTGAGTCATAAAGTTTCTCCAGGAAAGCCGACATGTCCTGTTCGTGACTCATGCCTAACCGCTTGCGAAGACGGTATCGCGCAGTCTCCACTCCGCGCACCGAAATGTTCAGGATCGAAGCTATCTCCTTGTTCGTAAGATTCATCCGCACAAACGCGCAGAGCTGAAGTTCTTTTTGTGTGAGATCGGAAAAAGTTGATTTCAGCTGCGCGAAAAACTCGTGGTGTACGCGTTCAAAGTTTGCTTCAAACACCTGGATATGTTCTTCGTTCTGCAGGTTTGCATTGATCTTGCGAATCAAATCACGAACGATCTGTTTCGAAGCATCACTGCGCACCGTGTCTTTCAACGTCTTCAACTCATCGTGCATATCCGAAAGCAGTTCGCGTTTCTTTACCAGCAACATGGTATAGTTTGCAAGCTCCTTGCTTTTATGAATCACATCTTCCTCGAGCAGTGCCTTGTCTTTTATCATCTGCTCTTTTTCCTGCTTTAGTTTTATCTGCTGGATCTCGAGCTCCAATACTTTGCGTTTCTTCTCTTCTTCATCGCGGGTCTTCTGTTTTTCCAGGTTGATCTTCCGCTTTACCATGCTGGCTACCGTTACCACTATAAATGTGGCGAGCAAACTATATACTATATAGGCCCACACAGTTTGATACCATGCCGGTAAGATCTCGAAATAATATACCGCCTCGCGCGAACTCTCGCCCAGCAGGCTTCGCGCTTTGACATGAAACGCATAACGGCCCGAACGCAGGTAACTGAATTCTTTATAGGGAGTTTCCTGCCACTCCGACCAACCCAAATCTACTGCTTCCAATCTATAGCTATATTGTATATTCATCTGATCCTGAAAATCAGGTGCAGCAAAATCAAAACGTATGCTGCTGGTCTGGTTGGAAAGCTGTAGCCGTGGCGTTGCGCTGCTTAGCTCACCCAACACTTCTTCCTGGCTTTCAAGCGCACTCACTTTCGTGATCAGCATGTTGGCCGATGCCTTCTCCGTTGAATTATAGGAAAGATCGAAGGCATATAAACCGGTGATCGTACCCATTAACACATTTTTATTGCTAAGCGGCACAATGCATTCCATACTTTGATTGAATGTACCTTTCAGATTCAGGAAGAGTCCTTTTTCAAGAACCGGTTCTGCATCGTTGGTTAAAAAATATCCGGCTTCATCATCGTGTACAAACCAGGTCTTGTCGCCATGCTGCAGCAGCTTGCGCACGTTATGCTCCGTGCCAAACAGCGTTGTCAATAATTCGTGCGGCTCAAAGCGATTCGCATTCGCGTTAAAAGTAAATATACCCTTGTTGGTGGTGAACACTGTTTCGCCTTTCCAGCGGAATACATTGATATTAAACGGTGATGGCAGCCCGTTCTGATCTTTGAAGTGTTCGAGACTTACAGTACGTGTCAGGCTTTCATCTACCTTGATGCGGAATACACCTTTATACCCGTGACACACCCAGAATATACCGGGCTCGTTACTTTGTAATATATCACGGCTCGATTCGCGGAAACCTTCTATGCGATGCTGCAACACAAAGCCGTTTGATTTATCGTAATGCAACAGGTATATACCTTCGTAAGTACATACCAGAAAGTCATCGGGTCGGCCATTTACTTCAATGATCTTCCAGATACCGGTAATGCCGGGAATTTTCTGAATGCCTTTGCCCGTAAGTATAAATATACCTCGATCGTGACTGCATATTACTGTTCCCTTGAAATACTGCAGTGACCACGCTTGTCCTTCCAGCCCTTCTATCTTTTTAAAACTGGTGCGCGAGTAATTATCACCGTTCGCGTTGTTGGAAACAAATACACCCTGGTTCGTTGCCAGGTACAACGTTTTGCCTACGGGCAGAACATCGAAGATGGCAGCATTGTCGAATACCATGCTAACGGGCGAGGATACATCGATGCAATCAAGACCATTGTTGAGCAGTGCCCATATATTTCCTTCGCGACTCTCAAAGAGATTCAGCACTGTATTATCCTGCAAATTCTGAAAGGCTTCACTGGTGGTAACATGTTCGCCCGATTCATTCAGCAACATAATTTTTGTACTCAACGTGCCGAGGTAATACGTACCTTGTTTCGATTTGATCGCGCAGATAATAAGGTTGCTCGAATTTTCGGGTATAAGTCGTTTCCTGAATGTTGCTGTTCTCTTTTCAGGGTCAATGGCATATGCACTTCCTTTCTTGGTGATTAATAACAATCCTTCCTTTTTCAATCCCGGTAATAAACCCACTATCTCTTCCGAGTTTATTTCGCGTTGATGGATGAGATCGGTAAACTCGAGCGATTGTAAATCAACCTGTTTGATCCATTCTTTGTCCAATACATATAGTTGATCGTTGATCACATTGCAATAGCGGAATGACTCGGATGAAGGCAACGTAATCGCTTTGTTGTTGGCGATCGCGATGAGCATGCGCGTGCTGCGAAAGACTATATATCCCTGCACTTCATAGATCTGCCAGATGTTCTCCAGGTTTCTGTCCTCCGGTCTCAACAGTTCCAGCAGCGATTCATAATAATATTTACCATAGCTATCACGCTTGATCGTGCCGAGCTCGTTAAATCCCCCGGCATATATTTCTCCTTTTTTACTGGTACGAAGACTGCGCACCGATGAGTTGTTGGGCAATGTAACTTTTTGCCAGCGCTCACCATCATAGATTAATACACCATCGTTGTTGCCGAAGTATAAAACGCCCTGCGCATCCTGACACATAGCCCAGAACTGTGGATCGGAGTTAAATTCTTTTTTCGTGTAGTGGATAATGCGGGGCATGCCGTGCACTTCGGCTAGCCCGGCCGTTGTGTTTTGCTGCGCGTTGCTTTTTAAGGATGCGCCCACCACCGCCATGACAGCAAGCACGAAAAATTTGATGACTGAATTTGATGAAGCCAGGGAGTTGGATGCAGCCATGAGGTATGTACAAGATCTGCCGATAAGACTAAAAACAAAAGCAACACCCTGTGCCCCGTGCCGGTTTGTTTCACAGAAAGCAAAACGCTGATTATCAACCATTCTGCTATTTATGAAGTATTGAAGACGTAGGCTAAAAATTGCCCTGATGTATTTTAGATGTATGCGCATTGAAAATTTAAGCCATCATAACCAATATACTTGAATTCCGAAAACGATTGTACATAAACTACAAAACAACGCTCCGATATGATTGGATTTTTACACGGAAAACTCTGGCAAGCAGCTTTTATTTTTGCAGCGGCGATCTTCGCTACGGGCATGGCTCATGCGCAATACCTGCACACGCAAGGCAAACAAATTGTTGACAAGAATGGCCAGGAGGTGATCTTGCGCGGCATGGGACTTGGCGGCTGGATGTTGCAGGAAGGTTACATGCTTGAAACAAACAGCTTCGCGAATCCGCAGCACCAGATACGTGCAAAAATTCAAGACCTTATCGGTGAAGCCAACACTAACCAGTTTTACGAAGCATGGCTCGCTAATCATTGCACCGAACGGGATATAGATTCACTTGCTTCGTGGGGATTCAACTCGGTGCGTTTACCCATGCACTACAATCTCTTTACTCTGCCGATTGAAAAAGAACCGGTTGCCGGACAAAACACCTGGCTCGACAAAGGATTTACCATGGTGGACAATCTGCTGCAGTGGTGTGCTAAAAATAAAATATACCTGATACTCGATCTGCACGCTGCACCGGGCGGACAAGGACATGATGCTGCTATATCTGACTATGATACTACGAAACCTTCCCTGTGGGAAAGTGAAGCCAACAAGCAAAAGACCATTGCCCTGTGGCGCAAACTTGCTGAACGCTATGCAAACGAACCGTGGATTGGTGGTTATGACCTGATCAATGAACCTAACTGGAATTTTACTCCGGGTGCCAACCAGAACGGTTGTGGTGAAAGTAACAATACTCCACTGCGCCAGCTATATATGGCGATTACTACGGCTATACGCGAAGTGGACAAGAACCACATCATTTTCATTGAAGGTAACTGCTGGGGTAATAATTATACTGCTATATTTCCAAAGTGGGATAACAACATGGCTGCGAGTTTCCACAAGTACTGGAATAACAACGACCAGAGCGCGGTTCAATTTATAGTTGACATTCGCGAGCAGCAAACTTTACCGGTATGGCTCGGTGAATCGGGCGAGAACTCGAACACGTGGTTTACCAATGCAATCAGTCTGGTTGAGACCAATAAGATCGGCTGGGCCTGGTGGCCAATGAAGAAAGTAAATTCGATTGTGAATCCACTCACGGTTGTCAAAAACAACGACTATAACACGTTACTGAATTACTGGAAGAGTGGTGGCGCTAAGCCTACCGTTGACTTTGCCAAAAATGCTTTAATGCAGCTTACCGAAAATTTGAAGATCGGTAACAATATATATCGCAAAGATGTGATCGATGCGATGTTCCGCCAGGTAAAAAGTAAAACAGCTATACCGTTTGCCACCAACAAGGTACCCGGTATAATTCATGCTACCGATTTTGATCTCGGCAGAAACGGTGTGGCATACTCGGATGTTGATACCGCAAATTACCAGGTAACCACCGGAAGCTATAAAGCGTGGAACAGTGGTTTCAGCTATCGCAACGATGGTGTAGATATACAACCTTCTTCCGATACGGATGCATCCGCCAACGGCTATAATATAGGCTGGACACAGGATGGTGAATGGATGCAGTATACGATCAAAGTTGATTCAAGTGCTGCCTATAACATTACGCTTCGCTATGCTAACCTGGATAACACCGGTAAAATAAAATTCAAACTGGATGGCGCTGCGATTACCGAAACGATACCCCTTGCATCAACCGGAGGTTATCAAACGTGGGGTAATCAAACCATCAGCAATGTTGTACTCTACAAGGGTACACATACCTTCCGCTTTTACTTTGAAAAAGGCGGAGCCAACATCGGCTATATGAAATTCGCACTGAGTAAAAAGATCAGTGAAGTGTCATTTCAGGCAACGGCTGCTGAGACCGCTGGCAATGGCAAAGTGCTCTATATAACTGCAAACAAAGAAACTGATGCAACGACTGTAACAAGTATAACAGGCTTTAGTGTAAAAGTAGATGGTGTGGATTCTCCTGTCACGAGTGTACAACCGGATGCTTCAAATGCCAATCGCATCATCGTTACGCTGAACCAGGATATATTTGATAACAATGTTATTACCATCAGCTATAACGCTGATGTAGTAAAGGCTACAGACGGTACGTTGCTCCAGGATTTTTCAAACCTTGCTGTCAAGAATAATCTTCCCTTTCATTTTGTTATACCAGCTAAAATAGAAGCCGAAGCATTTGTTACGAACCAGGGACTTGCCGTAGAAAACACATCGGATACGGATGGCGGACAAAATGTAGGACACACGCATGTTGGCGATTATCTGGAGTATCGTATTCGTGTACCGGTAGATGGAACGTATCCGTTCGAAGCGCGTATAGCGTGTAACAGTCAGGCAGGCAGACTCGAGTTTCAGCAACTCTCTGCAACGGGAAGCTTACTGAACAGTGTAGTGATTGATATACCGGTAACTAACGGATGGCAAAACTGGAAAACCGTGACTGGAAAATTGAAACTGAATCAAGGATCAGGAAAGCTGCGCGTACGCGTTGTACAACCTGAGTTTAACATGAACTGGTTTCGCTTTTTGAGCGCAGATATTATCAGTGGTACGGAGAAAAAAAGACAAGGCTCACTAAAAGTATATCCGAATCCAGCCGAGAAAAATCTGCATGTAGAATTACCAGACCTGGCGTATAGCCCTGATAATACTTTGTCTGTACGTACCCTGCAGGGTATACTGGTAAAAAATTCGAAACCGCTTACACATGATAAAGTTCAGCATGTTTCGGTAGATGATTTGCCGGCAGGCCTGTATATCATTGAACTTGCGCTGAAAGATGAACTTTACAGCAACAAGTTTATTGTAAAGTAATATATACCGAAAAGTAAAAGCGATCATGCCTGGCAGCATGATCGCTTTTTTTATTTCTCTCCGCTCTCCTCGAGTTCATATTCAATCATATTGATCTCCAGGCCACATTCATCTCTGAAATCTTCACCTTCCATCAATATCTCGTCATCATCCGGATTGGGATAGTACCAGTTAACCGTTACCTCGGTACCGCTGTGATGCAGATCGCGCAATACGCGCAACATCTCCAGCAAAGCACGCGAAGAACTGGTGTTAAAATAATTGAATTTCAGATCGAGCACTATATTCTTCCCGCCCGCCTTCACATATTCCCAAAACCACACCGAAATTTTCTTATAGAACTCGTATGGTTCTTCCAGGTATGACTCGCCTGAAATGCTGCATTTGCCCGTAGCTGCATTTAGATTAACAGAGGGAGAGAAATATATATCCCTTGACCCTGCTATTATAAAATCTTCCATAGTATTCATCTGTTTGCTCAGCGTAAAATCCCTCATTTTAAAACATGTATTGCAAGCTGTCTTAACCCTCCTTGAAGATGCTTACAGAAATAGTAAAGAAAGAACGTTCATCGTCTATCTGCCTGGCATCAATATCGAGTGGTGCATCAGACTTTAATGCCACTTGTATCAACCCTATATTTCCGCCTTTATGATCAGGATCCAGTTCGGCACTGCGATACCTGCGTTTCATCTCGCGTAGACTCTCACGGTCCAGCGTGTTGATCTCATCACATTTTTTCCGGATCTGTTCCAGTACATCGTTCTTTACCATGTTGCCGGAAGTAAGTACATACGCTGTAGGCGTTTCATATACCACCAGTGTACCTACGCCCCACTTCCCTACACTTTCAAGGCGATTCTTTTCATACGAGTAGAGTGATATATTCTGTGCGAGTTCCATAAAAACTGCGAACAGCCGCTTGCCGGCCTTCGGAGAATCGAATGCCTTCATGCGGATCTTGTTCCCGATCTCGGCAAGGATCACATCATCGAATGGCCCTTTGTAGTAAACAATTATATCCTGATCGTTCATGGTACTATACAGATCTATTAAACCTTTATTCTTCCTCTCTTCCATGCGCTATAATTACCTGCTTGATTCAACTGTTTTTATTAAAGTTTTACTCCTATTACTGTTATGTCGTCACGTTGCTCGGCACCTTGCTGGTGGCTTGCCAATGTATTTTCAAAATTGCTGCGCTGTACCTCGATGGGTTGCTGATATATTTCTTCGATCAGACTCTTCAAACGTTTCTTATTGAAGCGTACGCGGTCAGGACTATTCTGATCGATAAACCCGTCTGTAGTAAAATATAGTATATCTCCTTTTTCCAGTACCAGTTCTTTTGTGGAGAAGTCGCGTACGTCACCGGCATTAGCTCCGCCGATCGATTTACGGTCGCCATCCAGTTCAAGCAGCTCGCCCTTGCGCATAACAAACAGTGTTTGCTTGGCAGCTGCGAACATCAACCGGAATGAACCATCTTCGTGTTGATCAAGTGAACATATACCGATGTCCATACCATCGTGATTCTGACTTTCTACCTGGCTGAGCTTATGCCGTATACCTTCATGCAGTTGATTGAGTATTTGTGCCGGCTCGGTAACATGCTTTTCATTAACAAGCTCATTCAGTGTATTACTACCCACGATCGACATGAACGCCCCCGGAACACCGTGCCCGGTACAATCCACTATGGCCAGTATTCTTCGCTTATCTTTCTGCGCTGCCCAGTAAAAATCTCCGGAGACTATATCTTTCGGCAGATACAGAATGAAGTGTTCGGGAAACAGTTTGTTCATCATGCTGTCAGCCGGAAGCACGGAGCGTTGAATGCGCTCGGCATAGCGAATGCTGTGCGTGATTTTCTGGTGCTGTATTTCGAGCTGATCGTTCTGTTCACTAAGTATATCCTGTGCCGCACGAAGCTCTTCCATATTCTGAAGCAAAGCTTCGTTCTTTTCTTTTATCTCGGTTTGCTGTTGTTGCAACAGGCGGTTTGCCTTTCGTTTTTGAATAAGACTAACTGCAATAATACCGATCACCAATACAAAGAGTCCGGATATCCAGTAACTGTTTTTAAGCTGCTCGTCTTTTAATTTTTTATCTGACTCAAGAAGCTGGATCGTTTTCTTCTGCTTTTCCTCCTCGAGCATTTTCTGTTTCAGCTTCTGTTCCTGCAGCTCCTTTGCTTTTGCAAGCATGTCGAGTTCGCGATTGCGTTTCTCTGCTTCGAGTTGTTGCTGCGCCAGTGTCAATGCTTGTTCCGTACGCTCTTTTTCGAGTTGCTGATTTTTATATTCAATTGCCTTTAGCTCCTGATCGCGTTTGAGAATGGCGAGCTCTTTGGCTTTCAGTTTGATCTCGTTTTCCTGTAACTTCAGTTGGTTTTCCTTGCGCTCCGATTCCAGTGCTTCACGTTCCTGGTCGGCCAGCAGTGTGCGGATCTCTTCTTCGTTCTTCTCAATGAGCAACTGGCGTTGCAGCATCTTCTCCTTGCGTTCTTTCGCTTCTTTGGAAAGTTTATCCTTCAGTGCTTTATGCTTTTCAAGATATACCTGAGCCTTGGCCGGGTTGTTGTCTTTATCGTGTATAAGACTTAGAATTTTATAGCTTGTAACCAGCACTTCTTCTGCATGGTTTGCTTCACCGAGTTTTATAGCTTCATTCACAGCCTTGAGCGCGCGCGATGTATTGCCACTTACATAGTAATTAGACGCAATGTAATTGTCGACATTGGCAATTTCAGTCTCATTCTTTTGGTGTTCGCGTATTTTCAGCGCGATGGTATAACTCTCTTTAGCCCGGGTATACTGCTTCAAGTTCGTGTATGCTACACCAACGTTGGTATAGAGTATAGCTTTGTCGCTCTCACTTAAATTTTTAGGTTGCTCGTTTACCAGCTCAACTACTTTTGTAAAATACTCTGATGAAGTTTTAAGATCATCGTTTCGTTTACTGATAAAACCAAGGTTGTTATGGGCTGATGAAAGTCCACCGAGGTCATTTCTCTTTCCGTAAATCGATGCAAGCTCCGTGTTGTATCGCTGTGCCAGACGGTATTGGCGGGTCACCTCACAAAGTGACGAGAGTTCTTTGTAGGTCTCTATCACCTTGTCGGTATTCTTCTGTTCGAGGTATATATTGAGTAATCTGGTTTTATACTGGATGGCCTGCTGATAGTTTTCAAGCTGAATATAGGAATGCGCTATATCTTCCAGCAGCAACTCATTCATTTTCGAATTACGGTCATCAGACTTCTTCAGTGCCTGTTCAAAGTATTTTATAGCTTGTGTATAGGCTTGCTGCTGCTGGTATAGTATACCAATGGCGGTATACGTGTTAATCATTCGATTATCCTGCTTCAGTAACTCAAAGGCCTTCAGTGCCGACAGGTATGCTTTCAGTGACTCGCTATAGTCTTTCTTTTTTGCATACGCTTCACCCAGTAATTGATTACTGCGCGCCTCCCCTGCCAGGTAGAAATTCTTTTTTGATACGGTTAATCCTTCGCGGGCAGACTGTATGGATTTGTCTGTTTCGTTAGACTTTAATAACGTTGCCGCCCGTGCTATAAATTCATTGGCTTTAATGGTATCAACCGGCTGATGCTCCTGTGCATAGCCGTTGGCAACAACGCTCAGCACAAGACAAACTAAAATGAATCGTTTAACTTTACTCATCTGCCGTTAAAAATTAAGATTAACACCTACCAGGTATAGCGCCTGTACATTATCTGCGAAAATGTATTCCTTATCACTGCTGTTCAGAAAATTGCGGGCATTGACGAAGACCAAATTCTCCTGCCAGAATTTATAAGACACTTTTACATTGGGAATAACACGTGCCCGTAACGACTCTCCTCCTCGTGTAGAGGTATACATATCGTGGTTTCCATACGCGTACACACTCGCTGAAACAGTAAGCTTTTCAACCAGGGTTCTGAACGTACCGGTAGCGCCTAGTATGTATTGTGGTGTATATAATTTGTTACTGCCGGCAGTATCGTATGCATTGCTGGTATGCTGAAGCGTACCGAAGGCACGTAGTTTAAGCTTCCCGGAAAGACTCGCGGTGACTGACGCTGTAATACCCTGTCGCTTCAAAGGAGTTGTGGTATTAACACGTTTCAGTATCATGGCACCATCCGCATCCATTGATGACTCCTGGCGCACTATATTTTTATCGGTGATTCTGAAATAATCTGCGCTTACCAGAATTTTGTCCGTAGCCTGTATGCGGGTACCCGCCTCTATATTTTGAGCTGTTGTTATGTTGAGTGATGGGTTCGCTGCGTTGCGTACGGTTAACCCCGTCTGCGTGATATAGGTACTTTCATCAAACACATCACGTACCGGGTTGCTCACATATCCCTGCGAAAAAGCAGCCCGCAACAGTACGCGATCAAGGGGTGTATAGGCAACCGCAGCCTGGTAACTCATGATCGACTGATCATTGACGTTGAAAAAATCTTTGCGGATACCTCCGTCCAATGTCAACTTCTCTTCCAACAGGTTTGCTCCGCCTTTCAGGAAGAAACCATAGTTAGCAATATTCCGGTTGCCATTGATAATAGCCGGATACTGGCTATCGGTAGATTTATAGGCACCATCATCAAACGCGCCTTGCTGGTAGCTTGCCCCCGGCATAATGTGAACGCCTTTCAGATGGAAGGTATAGTATATACGTGCGTTTACTCTGGTGACATCAAATTTATAACCAGGATAACCTACAGCCATATTCTGATCGCCCAAAACATACGATGCTTGTACATTCAGATTATATACGCGTGCATTCAGATTGGCAAAGTTTAGTGTCGATGCCCTACGCGTTAGTGCCAGTTCTTCAAAGCCACCATATATAGTTTGTGCCTCCGAGTTTTGATGCGAGAGTGAAAGGTTTACTTCTGCATGTTCATTGGGTACATAGCGCATGGATGCGTTCATCCCGTAGTCTTGTCGTGCAAGGCTTCCGTACAGGTTGGTTTGTGCAGCTGATGACTGATAGAACAAAAGTGAATCGCCTGGAATATAGCGTCCTTGACTGAACACATAATACGGATCTTCAAAACGTCTGGTGTTATTATAGTTCCCGGATATTCTTACCAAAAGTTTATCACGTACACCAAAACCTATTGATGCCTGGCTGATGGCTGCCTTCGCGCCTGGGGCAAAGCTATATTGTGATGTACCTTGTACACTGATCTTATTTCCTTCCTGCGCTTTGGTTATTATATTGATAACACCGGCAGCAGCATCGCGGCCAAAAAGTATATTGGAAGGACTGCGCACAATTTCAATACGCTCTACATCACCGAGGTTTACCGGCAATGTTTCCCATAATATACCGCCATCAAAGTAATTATTCATCGGCATGTTGTCGATCATAACCAATACCATTTTGCTGCGGACATCGTTCAGATTACTTCCTTGCGGGTCGGCTTCGGTACCGTACATATATACTTCGTACAGCCCGTTAACGCTTTGCTGTACAAACAACCCCGGGGCCAGGCGCAACGCTTCCGGAATGGTTAATGCTCCGGCATTTTCAATTTCTTCACGCGTTAATACAGTAGCTGAATAAGGTGTTTTATTGACATCCTCTTCTTTACCCGAAGCGCCCTGTATCTTTACGGTGGCATCGCCTTCGTATTTCAGGTTGAGTATATCCTGATCAACCGAGAATTTATAGAGCGAACCGGAAGCATCCTTATCATCCGCAGTCTGAGCAGACGCTACACTGGAAATGAACAGAAAGCCGATTAGTAAATAGGTATTATGCATATATACTTTCTGTTTAGAAATCACATCCTGTAAATTCGTAAGTAACTTTATAGTAGCCTTTCCGTGCCACAGCTACATCGCAACTGTTTCGTTCGTATACAAAAACTTCCTCTTCTTCATATTCGCCGGTGAAATTTCCATGCGCGTAAATTGCGTTATTAATTCTGTTGTAGGGCCTCAGATCAAAACCGGAAAAGGCATCCGCGATAAAAGGGCGTAAGGTTTCGGCAATTAACATTTTGGGGTTAAATGTATATTCGTACCGGAACTCACCGGTTTGATCGCCATTCTCATTGGTAACTGTTAGCACATTACCATATTGATCGATCGTGTAGTCCTGATGCAACATCAGGCTGGTACGCTCAAGGTCACGATGAACTCTTAAACCGATCAGCTGCCCCAAATCATTATAGAGATAGTCTCTCACCCATGCCAGTTCATCAGAGCCGTCATATGTGTACAACGATGTCCACTGCCCCGTTGAATTGTATTCATATACATTTTTCTGATATACAGCGCCATCGTACCATGCATTTACCGAATCAACTTTACCATCAGCGCGGTATGCGACCTTCCATGTAGTTTCATCGCCATAATAGTTGGTTTTGATAGTAGTCAGCGTGTTGCCATCGTATTCAAATTCATCCCAGAAGTCGCTGGAGAAAATAAGTTTTGAAACCTTACACGATGGCATAATGCATGGCTTCACTTCGATTACATTGGAATAACCGGAAGTTTTCTCCAGGCGTTTTGCCTTCACGCGGTAGTAATGTGTATCGCGATAGTCAAGACCTTCCACATCAAGAGAAGTGCCTACTACTTCTACACTGTTGTAGTCCGGAAGTATAGTATTGAACTCAGGATCAGCTGCTACTTCGAGGAGATAACTTGCAGCATCTTCAACAGCTGCCCAGTTTGCCGTGAATTGAAATACCTTGACACCTGTAGCGGGCAACGCAACTGGTGATGTTAATGCTGCGGTTGTTACCTGTATAGTATTGGAGTTATCGGAAAAGGTATTGTCTCGTTTCGCACGAACCCGGTAGTAGTAGGTTACTTCTGCCACAAGGCCTGTTACCTGCAACGTAACACCTGTTGTTTCATGCGATTGATAGTTGGGTACAATACTGGAAAACTGCGGGTCGGTGGCAACGTCTACGACATAGACCGAACTGCCGAGTACAGGTTTCCAGGTTGCGCTAAAACTTGTAGACTGTACGTCCATTGCTTCGAGTGCTATGGGGACCGGCTTGATAAAATTTGTTTCCTGTAATTCGCAGCCTGCAACCAAAACATACACCAGCGGCATGATGATATAGCGGCAATATCTGAAAACAGATGCGTTTTTGTTCATGGGGTAATTCACTCTCCTGCTTATCGTTGATCTTATACCTTTGTAATAAAGAAGTTCTATACAATCGCTGACTCTGCTAACGAACAAAACGAAGGGTTACTAAGTATACATTTAGCAGCGCCACATAGCAAGTCGTTTCCGGTTTCAAAATTACAATCCTTTAAGAATGAAGCCTCTAAAAAGATTACACATGGCAGCCTCCGTAAGATTACAGAGGTATACTTCCGTAATGGTTGTTCCCTGATAAGATTGTTACTAACATTACAGATATGAAGCGAGTGAAATACCCCTATCTGAACAAAGAACTCAAGAGTATAAAAGGTGAACGATGGCGCGATATACCCGGATTTGAAGGTCTTTATAAAGCTTCGAACATGGGACGGGTTAAATCGCTTGATAGAACTATACCCCATCCACGATTAAAAGAACAATTTGTTGCCGGCAGAATTCTGAGTCAGTCTGTAGCGCAGAACCGAAATATAAAAACAGGCGAACCAATGATTGATCTTCGCGTATCATTATCCCGCGAAGGGCACCAATATTATTTTAACACACGCAGAGTTATCTATAGCGCGTTTATTGAAGATATAGATTACGAAAAGGATGGCCTGTATGTGATCAACAAAGATGGCGATGGCTATAACAACTCTGTAAAGAATCTCAAGCTGGTAACAAAAAGTGAAAAGAGTCTGAGGGTATTCAAGCGCGATCGTGTTGACTCGTATTTAAAAATTGCTGATCGCTCGAAGTGGACAAATTACGGAGGCCATAGCAGGCGCAAGCCTGTAAAACAATATACCCGAAAAGGCAAACTGCTGGCGCGTTACGAAAGCATCAGTGAAGCCTCGCGAAAAACCGGTTGTGGTGAGAAAGAAATTATACTGGTGGCGCGCGGCATTCACCATCACACCAAAGGATTCAAATGGAAATATGCGTGAATGTTTTAGATAGAGTTTGCGCGAATCACGGTGTCGCGAATAACATCATCCAGCTTCAATGCGGTGTCTTCCAACATGGCTACGATCTTCCGGTTATCGTCTGAGAGTGATGACTTTTCCAGGATATTGAGGAGTCCTAATATAGTAGCAACAGGTTGGCGGGTCTGGTGCGATTGCATCCACGAAATCTGCTGCAATATTTCTGTCTGCATTTCAATTTGTATTTCGTGGCGCTTGCGTTCGGTTATATCGACAATACGAAGCGCTACACCTATCAATACACCGTTGTCATATACGGGGGTATATTCAGATCGTATCCACGATGACATCATGCTGGGGTAGTATATCTCGCGCTCGCTAACAACGGTCTGCTTCGTACCAACAGCTTTGTTATAGTTTTCATGAAAGGTAAGCAAGGCCATTTCATCGTTGCCCGATTCTGTATAGGCTAATATACTATCACCAAGTTTCAGTTCACGTCCGTGCATACTCTGGCTTCCCTCCTGCGCTTTCTTGTTAAAGAAGATAATTCTGAACTGTGGATCTACGAGAAAGATATAGGATTGTGTACTGTCAAATATAGCCTGCAGTACCTGGCGCGATTGTTCGAGTTGCACATGCATGGATTTAATTTCTCCTATATACTCCGTTACCTCCTGCTCCAGTTCCCTGCGCTTGGTACGCACAAATTCAAGAAGATCGTTCCTGAACACAAGCCCTTCGAACTGCTCGCCCTGGTATACTGATAATACTTCTTCCTGTTCTGCCTGCATGATCTGCAACGCTTCGTCTACACTACAAGGCATGGTTATGGATGGCTTCTCGGCAAGACAGTCTATTACAAGATTACGCGGACGCTGCAAAACATCGAGTGGTGTAAGTATGCCGAGGTAATGATGCTCATCGTCTTGCACCACCAATGCAGTATGCTCTATGAGGTGATCTTTTATTGCTATGACGTGCTCATAGGCTCCGATCGTTTGAAAGTCTCGTCTGACAAAGAAGGAAATGTTCATCCGAGTTTCTGTTCAATGGTGCTATAGTAGCTAATGCTGATATTTACTTTGATAAGTTCACGATCGGACACATCGGACAATGTATTGTCATGGCAATGGTCTTTTGTTTTATAACACGCAGTAGTAAGCTGTGCAACAGACCAGAGTATATCTGTTGTTCCGGAGATCTGAATGTCCCGGGAAAGAAGCAACTTAATTTTTTCGAATGAACGATTGACAGAGTATTGAAGCTCTTTGCCTTTACTCATCATGCTTAAAGCGTATAGACCAGGCTGCAAATATACACCTATAAAAAGTAATCTAATAACCTGTTGGTGGGTAAGTGACTCCGTTGCGACCTGCTGAGAACGTTTACATGACGGCTGCTATATAGCCATTACAGGTATAGCATGTGAAGACCGTGGACCGTGTAGTTTTTACGGCTATACGCAACCTACTGCATGTCAGTACAGTTCATGATATACTACAAATGCACTAGATTTTTAACAACGTGATTCAACTTCAAATGCGTTGCTACATATATCAACGAGATAAAAGATGCATTTTTTTTCAAATGACTTTAAAAAATAAGCATTGATTTTCTTCGCGATCGTTTTCGAAATATACTCTTCGGCCGTGCTTCCGATTGCTTCTAACAGATGCTGACAACGCGAAGCTTTATCGCGGAGTTAGTTGGGATGTTGTAATCAGGATACAAGTTGCTTGCGGGCAGCAAACTTCTTACGCGACTTGGTGATGGTATCGTAGTTCTTGACAGCCCACTGTGCCAGGCCATTGATGTACGGTAAAAGACTTTTGCCAAGCTCGGTGAGTTCGTACTCCACGCGTGGCGGAATTTCAGGATAGTGCTTTCGTACCACCATTCCATCGGCTTCGAGTGTGCGAAGCGTAACCGTCAGCATCTTCTGCGATATATCGCCTATCGTTTGTGCTACTTCATTGAAACGCATGGCCGTTTTATGTTCACCAAGCAACAGGATTACCAGAATAGACCATTTGTCGCCAAAGCGATCCAGTACGTTCCGAATCGGGCAACTGGCGTGCAGATCATAATCTTCCAACTTTTTTTTCATGTCTAACACATTGATTTTCAACTATAGTTTCCTTTTAGTAAGTAAGTGACTGCGAGGTACGTTCTTGCACGGCAATTCAGTATACATTTACCTTTGAGTATCCAAAAGTAACTAAATACCTTATGGATTGCAACTCCCCCAAATAGGGACAGCATGGAACCAAAACAACAGTTAGATGATTTATAGTATCGGCAAAGAATTTGCATGTCACGCACACTATGAAGTGATGATGAACCGTTGCAACGACTAAACCTCGGTAAAAGTCAACACCTTTGAAAGAATATTAGAAGACTGTATATTCCAATTAACTTGCACACTTATTAACAATACAAACAAAAAACACAATTTCACTAAAAATTAAATTATCAAAATGAAAAAGCTTACATTATCCTTCATCGCTTTTGCTTTTGCAGTATCAGCATTTGCGCAGTCATGGTCATTAGACAAAGCACATTCTAAACTTGGTTTCGGTGTAACGCACTTGATGATCTCTACTGTAGAAGGTTCTTTCAAATCATTCGATGCAAAGATCACTTCTTCAAAAGAAGATTTCTCTGATGCCGTTATCGAACTGACTGCTGAAGTAAACAGTATCAACACTGACAACGAACAACGTGACGGTCACCTGAAAGGTGCTGACTTCTTCGATGCTGAAAAATTCCCTACCATTACTTTCAAGAGCACATCGTTCAAGAAAAAAGGTAAGAACACCTATACACTTGTTGGTAACCTGACATTGCACGGTGTAACGAAGCCTGTAACACTGGAAGCTACTTTCACCGGTACAGCTGTACACCCTTACACGAAGAAAACGATCGGTGCTTTCAAAGTTACCGGTACTATCAAGCGTTCTGACTTTGGTGTAGGTGCTGGTACTCCTTCTGCAGTAGTAAGCGATGAAGTTACGATCACTGCCAACACTGAATTTGCTAAAGACTAATTACGGATAACGTATTAAGTTCTATGATGAATAGCGCTGCTGAATCTAAGATTTAGCAGCGCTATTCTGTTTTAGGTCAGATGCCATACCGATGTGTTTCATGGTTCGCTATTTCTGTACAGATATATTCCCTTTCTGTTTGTCAAACCAATAGCATGCGATCGAAACGCATGCGAGTGCTACAATAATCCAGGCGTTATAGGTTGCCATTTGTTCAATGGTCTGCGTAAGTAAATTGCTTTGCTGCAGGAAACGTTCTGTCATCCAACCCAGTGCGGCTATGGCTGCCAGTACTGCTCCCGCCATGCGTATACCTTTGTAAAATATAGTTTTGCTTAACAGGATCAGCCACGGTATAGTAACAGCTATTACAAACAGTTGCATGAATTCTATACCCATGTTAAAGCCCAGTATACTTAACATCATGGGCGTTGTGGTTAACTCCAGATTTTCAAGTGTGCCGGCAAAGGCAAGGCCATGAATCAAGCCGAAGCCTGCTGCTATATAGGCCTCACGTCCGGGGAAGATAGGTCGCCACGCGTGAATCGCTGACACTAAAATTGAAAACGCGATCAATATCTCCACAGGTTGGGAAGGTAAACGCAGCCATCCCAACGCACCGGCCAGTAGTGTAACCGAGTGGCCTATGGTAAATGCAGTAACAACATGAAACAATCGCATCAATGTATATCGCGTACCACCCAATGCATTCCATTTACCACGCTGTGCCAGCAACGGAGCGGATAACAAAAGTACCAATACAAAAAGTAAATGATCAGTGCCTTCTGCTATATGATGTATACCCAGCTTTACCATACTGGTGAATCCGGTCCAGTAACTGCCATGGGTCTGAGCGATCTTTAATGGCGGAATAGTATTGCTGCGAACATCTAGTCGTATAACACCCGCTTCTACCGGAAGTTGTTCGGTAAATATACCTCCCTCCCAATCCTGCCGGATGGATACTAAGGCTATATGTGTTACCAACTGATGAATGATAACATCATAGTTTAACGTAAAGACTCTGCTGCTCACACCTGCCGGGGGCTGAAGCCACAGGTTTACCGAAAGTTCCTGGTACGGGCCACTCGCACTCTCTTCTACCGGAGTAACTTTCATACCGCGTATGGTAACAGACCATGCGCGATTGTCGTCACTCACTGCTCGCACGTGTGCCAGAATATAGGTGCTGAGTTCTGTACCTAGTCGCTCCACCAGGGTTGAGGCATCGTGATTAACATCTTTTCCGAAGGCAAGCTGAAGCTCACTGAGCGGTAACTGTAGTTCGGCCGCCACACCATCGGGTTGCAGGTTGAGCAGCACCATCGAGTTGGGCATCGGATGAGCAAATGCCTGGCCGGATACAATGACCAGGACAAGCATCAGCAGGTAGCCAAACCGTTGCGTGACCATGTTCACGCAACGGAAGGATATAAAGCATTTCATGATCAGAACGTGAAACTGTTTCCGTAGTCACGGGTATGATCGCGGTATATAGCGTGATAATGTATCTCGGTATATACTACACCATTCTGGCATACAAATTCAATCCATACACTCGGTCCGTCAATACGCACGTAGTCAGCATGGTTTGCCAATGTAGCGTTACCGGAGTAGGCTATATAGGTCTGGTCGAGCTCACTTTCGTAAGTAGCCAGCAAAGATGTACCGGTGGCATCGTCTACATCTTGCAACCACGGTTTCATAGCAGCCAGGACCAGTGCTTTCTGATCTGTAGTTAATGTACTTACGGCAAGACCAACTTTGGTTGACGGGAATTTTCCATCGGAGCCAGGACCTAATACTACATCGCTAAATGTAGATGATAATTTAGCACTTGATAATTGTGTTGTTGTCAATCCGGCCAGCATCGCTGCCATAGCCGCCTGTTCCGATTTCAGCGGAGCGTATGTCGTGCTGTTCGATGTCCACGACTTCGGTTCTATACCTTGATGTGAAGGTGAAGCACCAATTACCTGGCCCCCGCTATAGGTAATATTCTGTGCATAGTGATGTCCGCCAAACTGCAACATCCATGTACCGGTTGTGCTGGGGGCTCCGAGAAATGCAATGATATAGTTTCCGGATGAATAGCTGTTGGAGTTACCACTCTTGGTACCCAGTACATCATCGGCCGCATTGATCTGCGAGAACTCGCTATAGCCTTCATCTGTCGTAGTTCCGGCTGCAGCCGCGATCACGGCTTTAGCAGCTGCTAATTGTGTTGCTGTAAGCGTGCTGAATGCTAAACCATTTCTGCAACTTACACCACACGGTAAATTAGACCAGCGTATAGCGTACTCTTTTGTAAAGCTGATCTGTAACGTAGCGATCTGCGAAGAAGTAAGTGTTGCCTTGAAAGCTTCTGCCAGGCACACAATCTTTTCAATTTGTGTTGTAGCAGAACTGCAATCGGCAGTGGTTGCAGTTGTTACTGTAAAATCATCGGTTGATGTTGCTGTTGTACTGCTCGTATTTACCGACACTGTAATTTTACCGGTAGTAGCTCCGGTAGGTACAGTTACCGTAAGTTGTGTTGCCGTTGCAGCGGTTACTGTAGCAGCTGTACCATTAAAGGCAACTGTGTTATTGGCTAATGTAGTACTGAAATTTGTACCGGTAATGGTTACGGTAGTACTCTCCGTTCCGCTGGTTGGTGTAAAGCTTGCAATAGTCGGTGCGCTGGTAGATGCTGTTGTAACCGTAAAGTCGCTGGCAGATGTAGCGCTCACACTATTTACTGTTACTACAATTTTACCGGTAGTGGCACCGGTGGGTACAGTAACGGTAAGCTGCGTAGCTGTTGCTGCTGTAACCGTTGCTGCTATACCGTTAAACGTAACGGTGTTGGCAGAAGCCGTTGTGCTAAAATTTGTTCCGGTAATAATTACCGTTGTACCCACTACTCCACTGGTTGGTGTAAAGCTCGTAATGGCAGGCGATACTGTGCCCGCACTATCGTCATCATCATCGTTGCAGGCTGATACTATGCACAGGCACATCAGTACAGCTGCGACACTCATCAGGACTGCGATTCGCGTTCGCATCGTTTTTTCAATCAATCTCATGTCGTTAACATTTATAAGGTTATGGTTTTAGTGGATCGTTAAACACGATCTGGCTGTTATACCTCCTTAACGACACGGGTAATCGGAATCTTGAAGGCGAGGGCGAGCTTAGCGATAAACACTCGGATTCACGCGAAGAATCTCCCGCATGCAACAGCTTCGCAAAGTTGTCATCAACTTTTGCGCAACGCGTCACAGAGATATACTATAGCGAATAAATCTTCAATATATACTCCTACCCAAAGCGGTATGCATATCTTTAAGCCGATGCACTACCGAGACAAAGCACTATATTTCTGTTACAACCGACTGCATAAAAAAAGCCATTCAGCATAGCAGCTGAATGGCTTTTTTTAAAGGAAAAATCTTCTTTACTTGATCAGTTCCATGTCTTTAATGGCTTCGAAGGTTGGTTCGATCACCCACTTGCCTTCGGTGTTGATCATACCCCATTTATCATTTTTCTTCGCTGCCGCATAGCCGTTTTTAAAATCGCGCGATCCTTCAAACTGAGGTTCGATTGCCCACTCACCTTTGCTGTTGAAGAAACCGATCTTGGCGTTCTTGCGTCCTTGTGCAAGACCGTTGGAGAAATCACCATAGAGATCAGTATCTTTTACATACAGTACACTGCCAGTCTTTGAAACATACCCCCACTGATCGCCCTGCTTGATGCGAGCCAAACCGCTCTTGGCATCAAACTCTTTTGCTACATCAAATTGTGGTTTGATAATCCACTCACCTGCCGGGTTGATATAGCCTACTTTTTTATCCAGCGTCTTTGCCCAGGCAAGTCCATTCTTGAAATAACCTACACTTTCAAACTGTGCCGGTATTGCTACCTTTCCGTTTGTACCTATAAATCCAAACTTCTTGTCGGCTGCGCGGAAGGGTGCAAGGTTTTCTGAAAACGCCTTGATATCAACCACATCACCGGCCACCGGAGTTTCTTCTCCTTTTGTATTCAGCACAACATAGGTTGAACCTTTTTTTACAGAAGCGTGACCACTGCTGAATGCCGTGGGCTCATCATACATAGCGAGTATAGCAAGCTTGCCGCTCGTGTTCATATAGCCCCATTTCTCGCCAACCTTCACCGGTACAAGTCCATCCTCAAATCCTTTCAGATCAATTCCGAAACCATCGATCAGTTTAAAACCGCTAACTTCTGTTTGCAGCTTCTCTCCTTTCGGATTGATAAAATAATATTGTCTGTTTTTGGTATCGTATATGGGAGCGTAACCATCGGCAGAAAATTCATAGCACTTTTCAAATTGAGGCTGGATGATTACCTCACCTTTCGAGTTAATGTAGCCCCACTTTTTGTTGCTCGACTTAACCTGCGTTACATACTGTTGCGCCATTGCACTCGATCCGATCAGAAGGATCGCCAAGACAAAACCAAATACCTTTTTCCTGTTCATGATTATTAGGGTTATAGAGTTACTTTTTTTAATCGTTCTCCTCACAAAACAAGAGAACGACCGATTACGGATTGAATATACGGATGATCGCGTAATAAGTTTACAAAGATCACTCCGTTTTGGATTACCACATCTCATTGCGAATTTCCAGAAACATGGAATGTCTTGAAACGACCTATGCCATAGGCAACGCCACCGCCTGCAAGCAACACAATGCCCGGCTGCATGGGAATGTAAAAGCGATTGTCCCAATCCACTGTAGAAATTCCGATGAGACAGCAATTCAGAATTACAACAGCCATTGTAAAAAAGCGAACAGAACTCTTTGGCGTGTTGCGCCACCCGATGTAGTACAAGGTATACATAAGCGCCAGCCAGATCAGTATGTAAACATTGTGAAGTGTTGAATAATACGGACGTATACCCGTCATTAAATAATATACTTTGAGACAAGCAGCTTTTACAAAGTGTGCCGGATTGTTGATGACAAATGCTACAATCTTCCATACCGATGGTTCCTGCCCGGTGAGAACTATACCGGCTGTATCGAGTCGCATTTCACTGCGATATAGTGTGCCACCTTCAATCACATCCATATAGGTAACGATGTTGCCTCTGCGATATTGGTCTGTAAAATCCCATCGCGTAAACATCTGGTCGGCCGACCAGTATGCGAGTATCAGCAGACATGGTATACCGATCATCATCACTCTATAGTTTCTGCGTATATCATGCCGGTAGTAGTGCAACAAAAACGCGAGTGTGCCGACAATGATCACGACACCCGTAGGCCGTGTAAAAAAATTGATGATGAGCAACGTGATGATCCACGCATAATCTTTCGCAGAACCACGGAAGCATGTTAACCTATAAAGTATAAAACAAATAACACTGCACGCGAGCGACTCCGTCATGGTGGTTGTGTTCCACTGTATCGTATCCCACCCTGACAAAAAGATTACTCCGGTGGCCAGTCCCGCCAATGTGTTGTTAAATAGTTTCGAACCTGCCCGGTATAGAGCTATCGCAGCAAGTACTGAAACTATACTTTGGAAAAAAAGAAAGGGAACCAGTTGCCCGGGAAAGAGCCATCGGAAAAGTGCAATGAGACCAACCGGCACTGCGTAAAAAATATCCTGTGAATCCTCCATACTTCCATGAATCAGCAGGTAATCCGCACGCCTTACATAGCTGGCGGCATCATGCAGATTACGCAAACCATATTGATGAACGAGCAGTATATGAATGCCAAGCCAGAGCAATACCAATATTGCCAGGTGATATACCGGGATGCTATATTTTCGCTGATCGTGCACGCAGTAATAATCAAGGAACTAAAATTCCTGACTGACAAATAACAGAAAGGCGTTCACTTTACCAAACAAAGAATAATTACAACAAGAACAGAATATATAGTTACAGAATTACAGTGTATCAATCCTTCGCATCGTTGATCTCGATCCAGTAACCATCCGGATCCTGCAACCAGAGTTGCTTTACACCATCAACGCGCGTGGTAATGGCAAGCTTGGCACCATCGCGATCTTCCCAGGGAATATTATTTTTCTTTAACATCGCAGCAAAGGCATCCACCGATGCTACACTAAAACAAGTATGCTGATTCTTGTAGTACTCCTTTTTCTCAGTAGCACCTTGTATAATATGCATCGCTACTCCGGGAGCAATTCTGAACCACGCATGCATGCCATCGTGAAACGGCTCCGGAATTGTATCAAGACCAACAATGTTGTGATAGAATGATGCGCTTGTCTTTACATCCTTTACATAGATTGCAGTGTGATTGAGCACGGCTTTCGCCTTGGTTGGTTTTGATTGAGCCATACCATTACTCATACTAAAAAACATGGCCAGCACGAGTATCCCTGGCAAAACACTTTGCTTCATAAGATTTTTTTTGAAAGGATATAATACACAAGATGAATCAACATTCTGTATAATCAAATTTTTCCGTTTATAAAGGGATTGAAAAACAGTACAGAAGGGAAATAGAATCTTCGAAAGGAACTGTGCACACCGGGCATAGCATGAAAGCATATATAGCTTCAAGGTTGCCAATGATGGTTCATTTAGAATTGACAATCTGCGTAAGGCAGCAGGACGTTAACGGCACACTGAACGAAAACCTGCTCCCTGCTCCGGGTATACTTTCAATCATGAACGTGCCCTTGTTCTTCTCGATAAACTCACGGCAAAGCATCAGCCCGAGTCCTGATCCTTTCTCTCCGGCTGTTCCGTAGCGGGTAAAATAATCTTTACGCAATATCATATCGATCTCTTCAGACGAGAGTCCTATACCCGTGTCATGAACCGAAACGATGGCATATTGATGATCGGCCTGAACCGACACCTCAATGCTTCCCTGCGAAGGTGTAAACTTTACGGCATTGCTCATCAGGTTACGCAACACCAGGCGTATCATATCCTTGTCGGCAAATACCTCGCACTCCGGGGCAGTTGTGTTTACCAGGTTTACATTTTTCTTGCCGGCTTGCGCAGCGAACAGGTTCATATTTTCCTGTACAACATCGCTGAGGTTAAACGCTGCGGACTTCACTTGTATACCTTCCATCTGATCTTTAGCCCAATGCAGCAGGTTATCGGTAAGGGCAGCAACGTACCCTACGCGTTCGCGCAGGTCGGGCATCAGCACTTTTAAAAATTCTTCTCCGGATATATGGCCGGCATCCATCAAACTAAATATCTCGCGAAGCTGGTGGACAGGGCCGCGAAGATCGTGCGATACGATCGAGAAAAGTTTGTCCTTCGTTGTGTTCGATTCTTTTAGTATCTGCGTCTGATTTTCGATTTCAAGATTCTTTTTATTAACCTCTTCGTTAATCATGGAGATCTCTTCATTCTGCGCCATGATCTCTTCATTCATCGCCAGCAGTTCTTTTGTTTTTTCGTTTACTTCCTTCTCCAGCATTTCGTTCTGCCACTTCACGCGCTTGGTATTTATTATAGCAACTACATATAGCAGCAAAGCAAAAACGCCTATATATAGCAAGTACGCCCAAACGGTACGGTAAAAGGGAGGATCGATGTGAAATGAAAAACTTGCAAGCCGGCTTTCATTCTCGTAGATGTTCCGGGTTTGAAGCAGAAACGTATAGTCGCCTTCGGGCAAGTTGGTAAAGCTCGCTTCATGCTGGGTTGTCCAGCGCGACCACTCCCTGTCAAATCCCTGCAATTTATACTGAAACTCCAGGCGCTCTACGTTTTCATAGTAGGGCACATTAAACTGAAAATGCACACTATTCATTTCGTAAGGCAACGTTATATCCCTGGCTTTTTGTCCTGCGGCATAGATCAATGAATCTTGCGCAGTTACTTTTCGAATATACGGCCACAACGGATCGTGATAGTACGTTCTGCGATGCGGATTAAATACGATCACTCTGTTATGATTAGCAATCCAGGCACCATCATCAGTAGCATATATACTGGGCTCTGTATCGGTCCAGATTATTTTATGGAACGGTGCTGTCAACATAGTGTACTCCGTACTACTCTTCCTTTTTAATACACCGGCCACTTCATTCTTCTTATGCTTTATATTTTTTCCACGAAAGTAAATATCGCCATTGGGTGTCTCCATCAGCGAGTAAATCGTGGCTCCGGTTAAATGTTGCGAAAATCGTTTATCAGGTTCGAATGTATTTCGCAAAGCATTGTACGCATATATACCATTCGCGGTAGCAAACACAATACTCTTATCACTATTCAACTTATAAACCCGGTTATCCACACCAGAAGGAAGCCCGCGTGACGTGTTATAATACTCCTTCTGGATAATGGAATCCATAGCGTCATTCAGCTTTAGCTTCCAAAGACCTTTACTGTAATGTCCAATCCATATACTGCCCGTTGTGTCTATCTGCATATAGCGAACCTCATCGTCAAACCCGTTGATTCTTCTTTTCTGCCAGCCGTTTCCTGTCTTTTTCACGAGCCATATACCCGAAGTATACGTACCCATCAGAAAACGGTCGGTGCGGTTTCCGATCCAGCACAAAGTTTCAACGTGTCGCTCCGTAAGAATCCGTTTCGAAACACCGTTTTTCATTTCCAGTATACCAGTCTCATGTGCAATGTATAGTATATCTCCCTGGCTATAAAAATTCCAGACCGTGCCGGATGTTCCGGGCATATAGGTAAATTTTTCCTTTTCCATTCTGCGGTAAACACCACGATCGGTACCAACATAGTGATGACCGTCATGAAACGTCTGCGAAAATATAATTCCCTGAATACCGTTATACTTGCTGAAATATGCCAGCGGAGAGCTGGTGGCAATCATTCCGATCGATTCGTCTGTAGAGAACCACAAGTTGTGTTGTTTATCTTCATAGAGTACCTGCAACCAGAGATTACCCTTCAACATATCGTTGGTTACTGTAAAAAACAATTGACCATTACGACCAAGAATAAGAATCCGTGTATCGGTAAGAAGCGCAACTCTGCCTTCTGACAGAAGTGTAAATTTGTTGATATCTTCTCCCTGCAAATGCTTGTCAAGTTCTCTGGAAAACGGTTGCCGGACCCCGGTCGCTGCATCCACTATCCATATCCTGTCGGCCTTATCTACTATAATGTATTTACCAGGTGAATAATCATTCAGATGCTGGATGTCTGCCGCCGGAAAAACAAATGGCACTTGCGTAAACACTCCGTCACGATACAAGTGCATATTCCCCTCGTGAACAATGTAAGCCCGACCTCCCAAAACAACCACGCCATTGTTGGCTCCATTCCAGACACGTATGGCTCCGTCTTCATATATATAGACATGTTCCAGATCACTGAAGTATACCGCGTTGCCAACAGATTTGATATCATTTATTTCCCCCATGTTCTGCTGATCCTTTGCAGGAATCAGTGAAAGCAGTGAGCGATACTGGTATTCACCCGCATTATCCTTTTCCAGGTACCCGAAATCCGAGATTGATCCTATATATACATGTCCGGCATCATCAGCCGTTATTGTTAAGGGATACGCACCGGCCGGCATTTCAACTCGCCTCCATTCCAGTCCGTCATAAACCAGCACACCATCCGTATTACCAACATATACTATACCTTGCGTATCTTGTGTAATATCCCAATTCTGGGATGAGCCTTTATACAGCTCGACCGGATACTCCTGGATAAAGAGCTGCTGTGCCGTTAGCGGCAGATATGCTGCGAACAGATAAAAAACAATCCATAGTTGAACACGTATGTTCATATATACTGTTACAATCGATTAGAAAATTCCCTTTACGATGGCGTAAAAGCAAACACCCCGCACTTAACATATAGCTGGTAACATCATGCACAGAAATTCCCTGACCTTTGCCGACCTGTTTTATCTCGGATGACCTTCGTAACGGCTACTTTCAAGAGGTTTACTTCACATCTGATTTATATTCAGCGGAGAATGCCTTTTTCAGAAGGCATACGGTTGCTCGTTGACGAAGTGAATAAATTCAAAAAGACTGTAGAGATTTCTGCATATAGTCCATTTAGTGTTTCCCGCTGTTAGGATTTATCCAGTATAGCACGTTTGCCGACAATTACTACTGAAGTTTTTACCGTGTCGTGTTTACCGAAAAATCAAATTTAACACAAATACACCGCGTATTAACGAACTCCTGCTTATAAAATTAACACAACTCTATAAGTGGTATACTATCACAAATAGTGTAATATTACTAATGGTATAGAACCGCAAAGCAAGCAACAAAATGCCCGTGCTATACTTCTTTACCATTATTTAAAGACAACCGATCGCATGAAAATCTGTGTGGCTCAAACCAGGCCGGTAACCGGTGATATCCAACAAAACATCGTTCGCCATAAAGAATTTATAAACCGGGCTACATCGTTTGGCGCGAATATGATCATCTTTCCGGAGTTATCGCTAACCGGTTATGAGCCACCCCAGGCAAAAGCACTCGCAGTTGATCTGCACGACAACAGGCTTGATGATTTTCAAACGATCAGTAACGCTCAGAAAGTTACCATTGGTGCTGGCATACCGATCAGAACCGAAAAGGGTATCACCATCAGCATGATTCTTTTCCAACCACACCGCGAGCGATTGGCCTACGCAAAGAAATATATACATCCGGATGAAGAAGAGTTTTTTATTCCCGGCCAGAACTTCCCGACCATTGCGATAGCAGGCAACACCGTAGCCTTCGCCATTTGCTTCGAGTTGTCTGTACAAGCACACGCTGATGAAGCATTTAAAAACGGAGCTGCCGTTTATATAGCCAGCGTGGCCAAATTTACGAACGGTGTTGATAAAGCAACGCAACGGCTATCCGAAATTGCCGGCACCAGGAATGTTCCGGTGCTGATGTCCAATGCCATTGGTGCTGCTGACGGAGGTATGTGTGCCGGCAACACCGCAGCCTGGAACTCAAAAGGTATACTGCTCGCTCACCTGGACGAATCGCATGAAGGAATACTGATACTGGACACAAAAACTGAAAGCTGTACGGTACAGATGCTATAGCTATAGTATATACATGTCGCCTCAGGATTTCACCAACTCGCGCATGTCAACAGGCAGATTACGCAGTCGTTTTCCGGTAGCGGCATATAGCGCATTGGCAAGTGCAGGTGCAATAGGAGGCACCCCCGGTTCGCCCGCTCCCCCCATTCGTTCATTAGCGGGAACAATATATACTTCGATCGCGGGTGCCTCGGGTAGCCGCAGCATGCGATAATCGTGAAAGTTACTTTGCTTTACTGCACCATTCTCGAGTGTAATTTCACCGTAGAGTGCTGCGGTAAGTCCATATACAATTCCACTTTCCATTTGGGCACGTACACCATCCGGGTTAACCGCCAGGCCGCAATCTATGGCACACACAACTTTATGTATATATAGTTTTTGATTCCCGATTGATATCTCCACCGCCTGCGCCACATAACTTCCCATCGCAGCATGCACCGCTATACCTCGATATCGGCCGGCCGGCAATGGTTTATGCCATTGCGCTTTTTCAGCTGCTAGATTGAGTGCCGCCAAATGGCGGGGGTGATCCTTCAAGAGTATACGCCTGTAAGCAACCGGATCTTTACCGGCTTTCACCGCAAGCTCATCAATCAACGTTTCCATCACAAAACAAGTATGAGTATTACCCACCGAGCGCCACGCTAAAACTGTAACATCGCTGGTGGTTGTATGCAGCTCGATCGTATGATCATTGATCTTGCTGAAGTAAGGCGATCCGTTTACACCATCTACCGAGCTATAGTCTATACCATTGGCAACAATATCTTTTTCAAGTACCGTATTAGTAAACAGTGATTGCCCTACAATGCGATGAAGCCACGCTGAAGGTAAACCATCCTGCCCTATACCAACCTGTACACGATGTAAATATACCGGCCGATAGCCACCACCTTTTATATCGTCCTCGCGTGTCCAGACCAATTTAACAGAGCGACCACTCGCTTTGGCAATGTGTACGGCCTCCAATACCCAGTCTTCTCCGAATGAGCCACGCCTTCCAAAACTTCCACCGATATAAGGCGTATTAAAAATTACCTGGTCTGTCGACAAACCTAAAAATGCCGCTACCTCCTGTTGATGCAGTAAAGGTGTTTGTGTACCGGTCCATATCTCACAGCGGTTGGCATCGATCTTTACCGTGCAGTTCAAAGGCTCCATCGGTGCATGCGCGAGGTATGGAAAAGTATATTCTGCTTCAAGTATAATGTTGGTTGCTTTTAATGCATCCGCTGCAGAACCTTTCCGCAGCACAACTGTTCCGGCTGTTTGAGACAGCGACCGGTATGCATCCCGTTGCGTGCTGCTGGTTACGTGCTGGCCTTTGCTGAAGTCCCATTCGATTTTCAAGGCATCACGTCCTTGTTTGGCAGTCCAGAAGTTAGTGGCGACAACAGCAATACCCTGCGGAATCTGTACAACATCATATACACCTTTTATAGCTTTGGCTTCGCGCGCATCAAATGATTCTACAACGGCACCGAATGCCGGTGCATGAGCAACCACAGCGGTTAACAGATCCGGGAATTGTATATCTATACCGTAGCGTGCCTGGCCATTTACCTTTTCAGGATTATCCAGGCGTTTTTGCGGTTTACCTATATATTTCCATTTTGAAGCATCGCGCAACACGACTGTCGGCACGGGCAGCGTAGCTGCTGCTGTTGCAACTTCGCCATAGCGCATGCGTCTCTCGCCTGTTATAACAAAACCATTTTCGGTACGACACGATGATGGCTGCACTTGCATTTTCCTCGCAGCGGCTTCGATCAGCATTTCACGCGCGGTAGCTCCTGCCAGACGGTAACGATCAAATTCAGACCGCGTGGAGTCCGACCCGCCGGTGGATTGAACAAATATAGATTCACGGAAATCATCTCCCCTTCCGGAAGGACGATGCATTACCTTTATTTTCTTCCAGTCGCAATCCAGTTCTTCAGCAATCAGCATGGGCAGGGTTGTCCATATACCTTGTCCCATCTCTACCTTGGAGAGAATGATATATATACTATCATCCTCGCCAATTTTCAGATGAGCATTCAACGAAGCTGTTGTTATCGTATTTATCAAAGATTTAACAGCAGCCGTTCCTACCGAAAAAGAGAGCAGCAGTCCCCCTGCCGCCAGGCTGCCCGATTTCAGAAAATCTCTGCGTGATATTACCGAAGGTTTTTTCATCTAGCATGGGTTTGGAAAGTACGCTTAACAAATCAACTGTTTTTACCCGACATCATTCGTTAAAAATTAGTTAAATCATAACACAAGAGAATACACATTCTCATTACCCAGCTCTATGTACGGTTGTGAACTATTTTCGTGCAGTAACACCAACCGGATGTAGCACCACCGCTCCAAAATTCTTTATACCAGCCTTCGCATTCGTACACAAGAAACCTATATATTTAAACGATAATCCTGGCCCGTATCGAATAATGAAATATCGACTGACGCTCATATCAATCTTCTCGCTTCTTATCCTGTTTTACTGCAAGCCTAAAACCGATAACGAAGATCAAACTACAGCTATACCACCGGATAGCGTAGTAACCGAAGTCGTGGAAGCACAACTATCTGCCGTGAAAGTAAAGATAGCGTACGAAGGGGTTGCCAATGACAGCATTCGCCTGGCGATGGAAACATTTTCGCCCTTGCATGACATCTATACTTTATCCCGGCAGGCCATCTATACCCGCGACAGTATCGAGAGAATTCGCGGAACACTGGAGCTTTCTGATCTACAGGACAGCCTGGTCTTTGCACCGTTTGAGACCAAGGCATACGAAGCGATGCTAGCCTATAAAAAATCCATGCAGGCCGGAACAGCACCGCATGAAGCATGTCCTGAACTTATACAGCTTAACCGGGTAACGGGTACAGAAGACTCATCCACCTATGCGCTTCCACCGGCAGGTGCATCACAACTCCTCACAGATGGTAACTTTTTCTTCCTGGGCGGAAGACCTTTCATTTACAAATTAAGCCCGGAAGATAATGCAGTATATACTTCCCCGGATGGAAAACCGGAAACACGTTTCGAGTGCTCGGTTACGGAGAACACCAACTATTTGTTGAAGTCAATCTATCACGCGCGGCATCCCAAAACTACCATAGCATTCGGTCCACCGCTTCGTTCGTACGACAGCGGACCGCAGGAGGTTAATGGTATCGGAACAATCATCCATGAATTCACCAGTCGTATACCGCTATATTTTCTCACAACCAGGGGTGCTGTACCGGCACATCTTATTTCGATCACCGTGAAGATCGTTCCGGAAAGTCTGGGTTGTGTTTCGGATCAGCCGCGCATTGAATTTGCCTGCGCAACGAGCCTGGAATCCGAAGATATACTGGCGGTATATATACCCTACCAGGGTGATTCAAAAGTTTCGTTCACGGTTAACAATCCGAATAGCACTGTATGGACAGCCGATCTGAACAGAGACGGCATTGCGGATATAGCCTGTGTATCGGCTACCTTTGAAGGCATTAGCAGCGACACACTGGCGGAAGTCCTGTGGTTTGTCAATATACAAGGCACGTGGCAAATCATTGATTGGGGACAAGACCTGGATTGCACATGAAAGCGTATACGCAGTCCGTTGTATTGCTTGTTGGTTTATTTACACTCTTCTTTGTTATTGCCTTTGCATGGCACCCGCACAACCCGGTTCTTATACTGGCGGGCGAGTCTTCACCGGGCACCTGGTTATCAGGAGTATTGTTGACTATGGCAGCCGCTATAGCACTGATCACCGGCATGCGCAGAGGTTGGTTTCCATGGTATATAGCTTCTGTATTCTTTTTTATACTCGCTGCGGATGAACGCTTCATGTTTCATGAACGAATAAAAGAGAAGATTATCTTCAGTTCTCCCCATGAAACATCGCGGTGGCTATATGAGTTACCGGTTATACTGGGCGCATGTGCAGGCATAGCCGTTACGGCATTACTATGGCTGCACCTTCAGCAAACAAGTCGAATACTTTTATTGCTTGCCTCTATAGCAGGTGGTATATCCGTTGGCTTTGATATTACCGGAGCAGGCGTTCTGTGGGAAGAATGCTTAAAATTACTGGCCGAGCTTTTATTGGTTTGCTCTTTGTTGAAGGAAGTTATCGCTAATCATAAATAAAAAGTTATAGGACTCCATCGATAATGAGACATGAACACTATATCGATCGATACGCGTGAAGTATTGAAGTCATTTTTTACGTAACCGCTTTCCTTTTTTTTCAAAAATGTATCGCGGATCTATCGGGCATGATTTTTTACACCTCATATTGTTTAATTTTTATTGTCTGAAAATTAAAAATGACGTTCATTTCTTAAACAAAAATATGTTGGTGCTTTTATATTTAAGCCCAATGTACTGACGCATGAAGAATCTACCTGAAAAGAATTTCCAATCTGCTGTCAATAACGCGAGCCACGTTTTTAAACTGAGTGAAGACCGCTTTGAAAGACTTATTGCAGAAGTAGAAGATTACGCTATCATTCTGCTGGATATACAAGGAACTATATCTTCCTGGAACAAAGGTGCCGAACGAATTAAAGGATATAGCGCAGAGGAGATCATCGGAAAAAGTTTCAAAGTTTTCTATACGCGGGAGGATAAGGAAGATGGATTACCGGATAGACTTTTAGCAACAGCCATACAGGAAGGCCGCGCGAATCACGAAGGTTGGCGGCTGCGCAAAGATGGTATACGTTTTTGGGGAAGCATTACGCTTACAGCGTTACATAATGACCACGGCGCTGTTACGGGGATACTGAAAGTTACACGCGATCTCACCGAGCGTAAAAAAGCAGAAGATCGGTTAAGCAACTACGCTGAGTTACTCAGACTCAAGAATGAAGATCTGAAACAAAGCGAAGAACGATATCATAAAATGGTGTCGGAAGTAAACGACTATGCCATTATTCTTTTGGACAAAGAGGGAAAAATTCTCGACTGGAACAAAGGTGCTGAAACGGTGAAAGGCTATAAAGCGGAAGAAATTATAGGCAAGAGTTTCAGACTTTTTTATACTGCAGAAGATAAAGCCGCGAATGTGCCCGAGCGGATATTAAAAGTTGCGCATGATAACGGTTGGATTACGCACGAAGGATGGCGAATACGAAAAGACGGAACGCGCTTCTGGGCAGGCATCACCATGACGGCATTGCGCAATAATGATCACCAGATCATCGGCTACTCGAAAGTTACCAAAGACCTTACAGAACGAAAGATTGCTGAAGATAAACTCAGCATGTATACCGAAGAGCTCAAGCAACGAAACGAAGCGCTGCGACAAAGTGAAGAGCGGTATCATAAGATGATTGAAGAGGTACAGGACTACGCTATACTCCTGCTGAATAAGGAAGGCATTGTCCAAAACTGGAATGCCGGAGCAGCGCTCCTGAAAGGCTACACCGCTTCTGAAATTATCGGCAGAAGCTTTAAAACATTTTATACTCCGGAAGACATTACATATGGACTTCCGGAGAAACTTCTTCATGAAGCTGAAGTTAATGGAAAGGCTAACAGCGAAGGATGGCGCGTGCGGAAAGATGGCGCCAGGTTCTGGGGCAGTGTTGTCATTACAGCTTTGCACAACAACAATGGTGAAGTGATCGGCTTCTCGAAAGTTACACGCGATCTCACCGAACGCAAACATGCAGACGATGAGATGAAGGCTGCCGCTGTAGTATTAAAGGATCAAAATAAAGTACTGGAAAATCTGAACAGCGAACTCTCTGCTTTTGCTTACATCGTAAGTCATGATTTAAAAGAACCGATACGCAAGATCCGGATCTTCTCGACCCGGCAACGCGAAGAAGACCGATCAATGGCGCAGATACTGGAGTACTCGCACAAGATTGAAGACAGCGCTGCCAAGATGCAGAAGATGATGGAAGATGTACTCGCCTACTCGGAACTCTCCTCACGCATTACATTCGAACCGGTCAATCTCAACGATGTTATCAGTGCAGTTAAGAACGATATTGAATTGCTGATCGAAGAAAAGGGAGCCGATATATACTCGGATACGTTACCGGTAATTCACGGTATACAACATCAGCTCTACCAATTATTTCTGAACCTGTTCACCAACGCTATAAAATTCTCCAAACCGTCAGAAAAGCTGACGATAAAAATCACGCTGAGGCAAGTACGGAATAAAGAAATAGCTATAGAGGCAGACACACCGCATCAACACTTTTACGAAATATCCTTTGCTGATAATGGCATAGGGTTCTCTCAGGAATATTCTAAAAAGATATTTGAGGTGTTTCACAAATTACACGCGAAACATGAATCTGCCGGAAGTGGTATAGGGCTGGCGATTGTGAAGAAAGTAATGGTCAACCATTCCGGCTGGATCATTGCCGAAAGTGAACCCAACAAAGGATCGACCTTTAAACTATACTTTCCAATTCCTGAATTATAATATATACCAGGCCGTGAAACTATTACCCAGGCATCCAGAATCCCAAAATATGAAAGCAACCTGTGTCTGCCTGGTTTGAAAATCTTAAGAATCAGTTTGTTTTTTATTAACCGTAAGTGACGCTGCTGCGCTAATTTTGATTATCCACTGCTTATAAATGGATAAATCTCAAAATACATATTGTTATCGTGTAGAAGCAATGTGTTAATACCAGCACGATGAAATATACTTTCAACATCCTTATCTGTATACTTCCGCTCCTGATCGCGGGCAACACCATACTGGTATATAAAAATTTTCAAGACAGTAACATTAGCTCAAACAACCCTCGTATGCCTGGCACCATCAATATTAAAACCGGAGACAAAATTTTTACAGCAACTCTTCTGGACAATGCTACGGCTATGGCATTTAAAGCCATGTTGCCTCTTACCATAAACATGACTGAGTTGAACGGCAATGAGAAGTACTTTCGCCTGCCTGCTGATTTACAGGCAAATGCATCCAACCCTGGCACTATAAAAACAGGAGACCTGATGCTGTGGGGTGCCAATACCATCGTGCTGTTTTACAAAAGCTTTTCCACATCCTATACCTATACGAAAGTCGGGAAGATTGATGATCCAACAGGGCTGGCGGCTGCATTGGGATCAGATGATGTGAAGGTGACGTTTGAGCTTCGCCAGGAGCGCTAGAAACTATATATATAAATTATTAAGGAGATAAACAGGTAAATATGAATCGGGACAATACTACGCTTTTTGAAAGAATGCTTGCCGGAGGTATAATTCGAAATGATGAGATGGCTGATGCGTGGAAAGTAGTTTTTCGAACGATGCAATTGTCGGCAGCGCTTAACAGTGCTACCGATGTCGATCAGATTCGGGAACGCCTCAGTGAAATTATCGGATGTCAGATTGATAGCAGCACCACTATATCTATACCCTTCCATACAAACTTCGGTCAGCATATACGCATCGGTAAGAATGTATTTATCAACCACGCCTGCAGCTTCCTTGACATGGGCGGAATAACCATTGAAGACGATGTATTGATCGGGCCGAGGGTAAACCTGATCACCGAAAACCATCCTGTTGATCCGGCAAGAAGAAAACAACTTGATCTGAAATCCATACTCATAAAACGAAATGCATGGATCGGTGCAGGTGCCACTATATTACCGGGTGTAACGGTAGGCGAAAATGCAATTGTGGCAGCAGGTGCAGTGGTAAACAAAGATGTTCCTGCCAATACAATTGCCGGCGGAGTGCCGGCAAAATTTATCAGGACAATTAATACCGTGGCTGTTTAACTATATTATGTACAAAGTGGACTGAATTGCGTAACTTGATCAGGGTGGACGCGCGGGCTCTCACTATTGTTTGATTTTAATACAGGCGCAACAAATGTTATCGTCTAACTTGCTCTGCATCAAACTATACCTGTTGACGGCTAATTAAATTGTACGAAGTCAGTATTTATAATATCGTAATCGTACCACCAAATGGGTATTGTTTTCCTGGGGAAAATTAGAATAAATTTACAATCCATATATAGCTCTAATAAAAACTATGAAGGTTTGTCTCCTCACACTTCTCACATTACTGAGTTTATTCGCCAATGCTCAGTCCCAGGTCAACACAAAAGAAAAAAAGAACGATGGTTATGTAAACCCGATCTTCAGAGGTGATTATCCTGATCCAAGTATATTACGCGATGGAAGCGACTATTATATAGTTCATTCATCATTTGAATATTACCCGGGACTCATGATCTGGCATTCAAAAGATCTCATCCATTGGACACCCGTTACCAATGCATTGCATAAGTATGTAGGCTCCGTTTGGGCGCCCGATCTCGTTAAGTACAAGAACAAATACTATATATACTTTCCGGCCAACAATACCAACTACGTTATTACGGCCAATTCCATTCACGGTCCGTGGAGTGACCCTGTTGATTTGAAAATCGGCAACATTGATCCGGGACATATTGCTGATACCAAAGGCAAACGATATTTATACTTCAGCAACGGTGGCTACGTGCCGCTGTCGGATGATGGTCTTTCGGTTGCAGGAGAATTCAGGCATACCTATAACGGCTGGCCTATACCACGCGACTGGAGCATTGAATGCTTCTGCATGGAAGGTCCTAAACTCATGAAACATGGTGAGTACTATTACCTCACTTCAGCCGAAGGAGGAACAGCAGGACCGGCAACCAGTCACATGGTAATTTCTGCACGCTCTAAATCGCCATTAGGCCCCTGGGAAAATTCACCCTACAACCCGATCATCAGAACCAATAGCAGTGCTGAAAAGTGGTGGTCGCAAGGACATGGTACACTCGTGGATGATGTAGCCGGAAACTGGTGGATGGTATACCATGCGTATGAAAATGGTTTCTATAATATGGGACGACAAACTTTACTCATACCAGTAGAGTGGACAAAGGACGGATGGTTCAAGGTGAAGGACAATACCAGTGAAACAATAACGAAACCTGCAGGAACAGCACTGCCCGGTATATTTTCATTGTCCGATAATTTTGACGGAAAGAAATTAAAAACACAATGGAAGTTTTTTCAAAACTATGATACAACACGCTTCCACCTCGCCAATAAAAGTTTAGTCATTAAAGCTAAAGGAAATGGTGTGCCCGATAGTTCTCCATTACTTTGCGTGCCATCAGATCACTCCTATACCGTTCAGGTTGAACTGTCCATGGAGGGTGATGCCGTGGGTGGACTTGTACTCTTCTATAACAACGTTGCATATTCCGGTATACTGGCAGATAAAGAAAATATACTCACCAATTTTAAAGGCTGGCAGTTTCCTGCAGAAAAAAAAGTAATTCAACGCCACGTTATACTACGCCTCCGGAATATCAACAACACCGTGGATATGTACTATAGCACGGACGGAGAGAAATGGAACAAGACAGAGAATTCATTTGAAGTTTCCTCCTATAATCACAACGCGCTCGGAGGTTTTATCGGGCTACGGATCGGGCTCTGTTCTATAGGCACGGGAGAGGTAACCTTCAGAAATTTTACATACCAGCAGCTTGATTAAAACAATGATCTGCTGATCATCCTATACAAGTTTATACCCGGAGCGTTCAGGCACATTTAACTACGTGTATCTGGACGCTCTTCTATTTTACAAATGTTCGCTATTTCACGCTTTGTTTGAAAAGCTTAAATTCCTGTTTGAATATCTTATATAGCGGGCCACTACCTGAACTATTTTTGGCATTTCGCTTTTTTACTGTTGGAAGTAATGCTGCCTCGAAACACGCTGGCAGCCAAAGGCGCGGATAGACCTTACCATGTTGAACATGAATACGCGAACTATTCTCAATGTTTTGGACATCAACGAAGACCTGAAGCAACATGAATTCAGTGTTTTTGAAGTCGATACGAAGAGCTGCGTTTTGAGATCGTACGATCGGAAGAGCTTCTATAAAATATGTATGATTACCGGGGAAAAGGTAATACAATATGCAGACAGAGGCTATAAAGTTAGCGGAACAACATTGTTCTTTGGCAACCCGCTCATTCCGTATTCATGGGAAAATACCACCGAGCAGACAGGATATACCTGTCTCTTCTCGGAAGATTTTTTCAAAGCAAAAGATCGCTCAGAGAGTCTTCAGGAATCGCCACTTTTTAAACTGGGAGGCACGCCTATATTTTCACTCGATCAGCAACAACGTGATTTTATTTCGTCTTTATTTCAACGCATGATCGTTGAACAGCAAACTGCTTATGCTTTCAGAAATGACCTGATACGAAACTATATCAATCTCATCATTCACGAAGCGCTCAAGATGCAACCGTCTGAAAAGTTTGCAAAGCACCAGGATGCATCTTCCAGAATTGCCATTCAGTTTATTGAACTGTTGGAAAAACAATTTCCGATCGAACAGATCGATCGTCCGCTTCAGTTGAAAACAGCACAAGGCTATGCTGATAAATTAGCAGTACATGTGAATCATTTAAATCGTGCTGTGAAACATGTAACCGGTAAATCTACTACACGGCATATATCCGAGCGGGTAGCTGTTGAAGCGAAAGCGCTTTTACAACATACAAACTGGAGTGTAGGTGAAATTGCCTTTGCGCTCGGCTTTGACTACCCAACATACTTTAACAATTTCTTCAAGCGTATGACCGGCAGTGCACCTAAATCATTTCGCATCTAATCCGTGTATACTATAACATTATTTGAATAGATTAACTTCTTGTTTGATTCCCATATTTTTTACCAATAAATACGTGATAGTTTTGTTTTACATCAGTTGAATATATAATTGCATGGGTTCAGTTATTAAAAAACGGTTGATGGAATACAAATGAAGCATCACTCCGCTCGCTTTCCAAACACTCGTGACGACCTTGAGCTCAATGGATTCAAGGTATATAAAGTGAAATCGCACGGAAATATACTGCAGACATATCGCGGGAAGGACGTTTATAAAATATCACTGCTATCCGGCAAGGGAGTGATCCATTATTCCAACAAAAAAGTGGTGATCGATGGGTCCGTTTTAGTGGTTGCTAAACCTGGTGTAACCATATCGTGGAATATCAATCCGGCTAAAATTACCACAGGGTATATTTGTATTTTCACCGAAAAATTTCTTCATGGCGAATGTTTCCATTGGCTCGAGCAATCTCGCTTGCTGAATACATTTGAGGCTTCCGTACTTGAGTTTAGTTCAAAGGAAAGTAACTTCTTCGCTTCCTTCTTTCAAAGAATGATCCAGGATCAAAGTATACTCTACGCTTTTAAAAGTGAATTGATACGAAATCAAATCAGTGTATTCATGCATGAAGCACAGCGAAGACCTTCTTTAATAAACTCTGATCATTATACCCGGTTTAAAACAAGTATTGCCACTTTATACATAGACCTTTTCGAGATGCAATTCCCGCTGGAAGGACAGGTTATTTTTAAAAATTAGGCAATGACCAATTTAGTGAACTTGTTCAATGCTATGCCGTGTCTTCTGGAATAGCTTTGCCCGCTATTTTGCATAGCAATTCCATAAATAAGAGAATGAGACAACGATGCAACCTTCTCCGATGTATTGAATTGAACGGTAAGACACAGCAGAAAATATAATATCTAACTATGAACGAACAATCAACAGTTATCAGATTACAAACATGGGAATATGGAACACTTGACTACGATCCGTCTGTTCCCTGTATAATTGCCACACACATTGGTTACGCTACTGATGATGAATTTAAAGAAATACTCAACCTTGGATTGGCGTATGCAATTGTGAAAAGAAAAACTCATGGTAAAATCGCCTGGCTCGCAGACACCTTACTGATGGACGGCAATACCATGGCAGAATGGTCGGCCAATGATTGGGCTCCACGAGTTCAGGCAGGCGGTATATATCATATTGCTTTTGTTTCACCGAAAGATATTTTCGCTGATCTACAGATTCAGGACTTTGTGAAGTTAGGCACCCAGAAAATAAAAACAGCATCGTTCGAAAATATTGAGTCTGCTAAAGAGTGGCTTCAACATGCTATGGCGATCTGAACCTTAATTCGTGAATATACCCGGGAAAGGAGCATTATTTGTTGAACTAGTTCAATGGATTTAAGCGATCACTGCCGCATGTTTGCAGTATAACCCTTAAAGAATATGATGACCAAAAAATTGCGCTTAATGTAGTGGTAAGTGCTGTTGTTCTTATAGCAGGTTGCTCGAAAGATGATGATTCAAATACATCCTCAACCGGAAACCTGAAACAAGAGGAGAGCAATAAGCAGTTGGTGATAACGTTCCGCCAGACATTGTTTGGTGACAAAGATATATCTGCTATCGATGAATATATTGTTACAGATTATATGCAGCACAACCTGCAGGTAGCAGATGGCAGAGAGGCTCTGAAAGCAATGACAAAGCAATGGATTGCAGGCGGTCCGCAAACAACGGTAGATATAAATACCTGGCGATTGCCGAAATGTTCAAAGTAGAAGACAATATGATCGTAGAACATTGGAACGTTATACAAGTGGCTCCTGAGACTTCCTCAAATCCACATCCGATGTTTTAATGAAGTAATCTGCCAGCGTATAGTTTACCTATATATACAACAAAATTATAGAGATGGACCGGAAGAAATTTTTAACGAATGGATTTTTGCGACTAGGCGCCATGGCAGCTTTACCGGCCGCATTGACCGCTTGCTCTGATGACGATAACGCAGCTGCTTCTCCTCCTGTGAACGGTGGTAACAATGGCTCGGATAACTGTGTAGTGTCGCCTGTGGAGACTATAGGCCCCTTCCCTATCCGCACACCGGCTCAATATGTGCGGGCGAATATCATTGGCGACAGAGCAGGTATTCCGCTTTTAATAACACTAACGATACAAGACAAGAGCAATGGCTGCACACCGCTGGAGGGTGTACTGGTAGACATTTGGCAATGTGACAAGGATGGTAACTATTCTCAGTACGGAGGCAATCAGTTACAGGCTACCAATTATAGCAATCAGAATTTCTTGCGTGGCCGCCAAACCACAGATGCTAACGGACAGGTGTCGTATCTCAGTATCTTTCCGGGATGGTATCCAGGCCGGGCGCCTCACATCCATGTTCAAATTCTCACAGCAGACGGTACTTCGCTTTTGGTAACACAAATTGCATTCCCTGTTCCGGTATATTCTGAAGTTTACGCAAGCGATGGCTATAATGGTGTTCCGGACCGATCAAACACACAAGACTCCATTTTTTCAAACAGCTTAAATCAAAACATGGCCGATAGTATTACCGGAAATATTGCGGACGGCTATACTCTTATGAAAACAATTACGGTAGGATAATACTGCTATATATTGATATACAGTTTTTGCAGGCCAACCATCGTTATCTATAGCAATGACAGTTGGCCTGATTTATTTGTTCACAAAGAATTCCTGGCAATAAAATTCTAAAAGTCGATTGGACATTTTATACTATCAAATCTTCTACGGCATCGCAGTAATCCTGGAATGATACTTCCCATATATAGCCTTCGCTATATCAATTGAATTTCCCTGCGCGGTTGGTGAATATTTTTCTTTGGTAGAATTTACCCATTGCCATTCCCAATCTTTCAGTTTTGTTTCGAACGTAGCCAGGTCAGGAGTTTTCCGTTGCACCATGCTTTGTTCGATATAGGTAAAGAATTGTTGCCAGCGAGGTTTGTAAAAATCTTTCAGTAACCCGGCCCATTGGCGATTAGAGTATTCGTGCAGTTCGCTGTTCTTATCACCCCAAAGTGTTACCAGGTCACGGGCGTTAAACTCATACAGGTTTTTCTCCTCAGGGGTAACACCCCAACTGCGCGCATCGTCAATCCATTTGCCCAAAAGAAAATCCGGATGTGTACTCAATAACGTATCCATATCATCAATCAACTGAATGAACTCAGTACTATATTTCTTAAATGATGCAATATCTTTCTTGCTGTAAGCGGTTGCTATAGACTGTTGCAAGGGCGAAGCATAATTCGCCAATACCTGCCGTGTAATATCCACCAGGTCGTATCGATACCCGGTGTTATCTTTAAATGCATCTGCGTTGTCAACAAATATCTTCCATGCTTTAGCAAGTTCTACCGGATCATAATCGAGTTTGGTCAGCACACGATGTCCTTGTATCGAGAATGTAGGACGTGCCACGATAATCGATTCAGAGCCACCCTCACCAAGGCCACCGCTATATACTGTATTCTTCAATATAGTCCACGCTTCATTGATCGAAGCATTTTCAGAACCGTATCGCGCTGTCGCATAATCTCTCAGCCAGTTGTCCAGATTGATCGCTTCACTCTGCCACACATTCTCCAGCATGAGTTCAAAGAGCGCAGGGTTCTGTTCAATACCTTCGGGTGTAAGACCAATGCCTGTTAACTTTCCTGATTTTGCATCATGCAACGCTGCAGACGGATCGGCCGCTACGTTACGCATTCTTCCAAACATCGCTACGTTGCCTCCAAAGTTCTGCAGCATATTCCATATCCAAGGAGTCTTGCCATAGTAGGCATCCGTCTGTTGCCATACCGGGTGGCTCTCGCTATATAAATCCAGTACAATCATACGATCTTCCGGTACACCCGAAAGAATTGCTTTTATCTGTGCAGGTTTCCAGTATTCATCGTTGTAATGAAACATCCATCCCTGCATAAGCCACACCGCCTGCGGATCAGTATTGGCCATCGATTTATATACCTTGTTACTGATCTGTTTCAGAAATGTAGTATCATTTGTAGGCGGAACATTTTCATTAAACGTATCGGCCGAGTAAAAATGATCGGTACCATATTCACGTGTTTGTGCTTCCAGAAATAGCGCACCTACTTTTTCAAACAACGAGTCTTCGGCATCGAGTATATATACATCATTAAAGCCTGCCTCCCAGTTTGTCTTCTTCAACTTGGCATTTGGAAATTTATCTTTGAATGCCGGTGGCACGTGACCGGTAAAGGCAGGTAATACAGGAGTCATGCCCAACGCTCTCTCCTGTGCCAGTATTTTTTTCTGAAGATCTTTGTGCGTGTCCATCCAGTTTTGTGGCAGAGGTCCGCCCCATGCATCGATGTTTCCCATCCAGAACCATGAGAAGTAAGAAGGCCCTGTAAAAAATGTCTCAAGCTCTTTGTCGGTAAAACCCATCGTATGGTATACATCGTTCCATATAGCTTCTTCACCCGTAAGCGCCAGCGGCATGTTAATACCATGCAGCGCCATCCAGTCTATTTCACGTTGCCACCGTTCCCAGTCCCACCAGGCCATGGTATAATTGAATGTACAGTAATTGAGATAGTAGCGATATTTATAGGGAGACACACGTCTAACTTTCGCAGAGACCACCGGCAATACATCGGGCAACGTAACGTCCAGTTTATCCCAGGCGTAATGTTGATGACAAAAATGTTTCAGGTAATGGTTGAGAGCAGAGGCTACCGCTACAGCATTATTTCCACGCAACACAATCCTATCACCGTTACTCTCCAACTCGTATACATCTTTACCGTTGTCTTGTGGAATGTATTCGATCAGAAACGAACCTGCTTTATCTTTCACAATGCGTTTCAGAAGCGCTGTGGCTGCATCGTCTTGCTTCTTGTCATCTATGGTGGCAGACTGGCTGCATCCCATCAGCGCAGCGATGCAGACAAACACTATTAAACCTGATACAAATCTATTCATACAGTCGGTGTTTTTTACTTTCGGAACATTACAGTTTATTAATACAACTATACATACATTTCGCCCTGACAACAAATGAAAAAATATTTTTATTGCGATATACCTGTGTACCATTGGATTGCTCACTAACTTAGGACACCATGAAGCCTGCAAAAGCGACCTATAGCACCATCTTTAGAAGCACACGCACATCCACAGATCGCAAACTCAAAACGCTCCACAAAGGAAGTATATTTCATGCCGTCATACTGGTATGGGTTTTTGCTTCGTGTACCACACCCGAAAAGAAAACTTACCTGATGGAATTACTTCCGGCCGTTGAAACCGGAATCTACTTTGCCAATAATCTGAAAGAAGACGAAGACCTAAACATCATCACGTTCGAGTACTTTTATAACGGTGCCGGTGTTGGCGCAGGTGACATTAACAACGATGGACTGCAGGACATATTTTTCGCAGCCAACATGTCGGCCAGTAAGCTTTATCTGAATCGTGGTCATTTTAAATTTGAAGACATTACCAAGCAAGCAGGCATACCTTCCTCCGGTAAATGGGCGACTGGCGTTTCGATGATTGACATCAACCAGGATCACTGGCTGGATATATATGTATGCTATGCAGGTCCTTCAACTGATTCAACCAAACGTGCTAACGAACTCTATATCAACAACGGCAACAATACATTTACCGAGAAAGCAAAAGAATACGGACTTGCCGATACCGGTCATTCGGTACAAGCAGCATTTTTTGACTATGATAAAGATGGCGACCTGGATGTATATATCCTTACCAACACAACCGATCAGACCGGTCCGAACGTGATCCGAACGAAACGGGTAAAGGGAGAAATGATCAACACCGACCGCCTCTATCGGAACAATGGCAACAACACGTTTACCAATGTCTCAACGGAAGCAGGCATCACAATAGAAGGCTATGGATTAGGAATATCAATATGCGACATCAACAATGACGGTTGGTCTGATATCTATGTCTCGAATGACTATCTGTCCAACGACTTGCTCTATATCAATAATCGCAACGGTACATTTACCGATCGTCTGTCGCAGTACTTCAAACATACAAGTTACTCCGCCATGGGCAACGATGTTTCTGATTTCAACAATGATGGATTGCCGGATGTTGTAGCGGTTGATATGTTGCCACCAGATAACAAGCGACAGAAAATGATGTTTGGCTCCACGAATTACGATCGCTACCGTTCAGAAATTGCCTATGGATATACACCGCAGTTCATGCGCAATACATTGCAGCTAAACGTTGGAGAATCTCTGGCAGGGCAACCGCTCTTTAGTGAAATAGGACAACTCGCGGGCATCGAAGCTACAGACTGGAGCTGGAGCCCGCTGTTCGCAGATATCGATAATGACGGCTGGAAAGACTTGCTGATTACGAACGGTTATGCCCGCGACATAACCAATCGCGATTTTGCCAGTTACAAGATGCACGAGTTTATGAACCATGGCTACAATGAATCGGTAAAGAAAAAACTGCTCAACGCCATTCAAAGTATAGAAGGTGCACATATACCCATCTTTGCTTTCAAAAATAAAGGCGATCTTACCTTCAGCAATCAGTCTGCCGCGTGGGGCTTTACCTTACCCTCCTATTCCACCGGAGCAGCCTATGCCGACCTTGATAACGATGGTGATCTTGATTATTTAACCAACAATATAGACGGGCCTGCATTTATATTTCAAAACCATTCCGATAAGCTGACACAAAATCATTTTCTAAAATTAAAGTTTGAAGGTGCTTCCGGAAATATACAGGGTTATGGTGCGAAGGTCTGGCTATATACCGATTCCACATTTCAATTCCAGGAAAACTATCCCTACAGAGGCTATCAGTCCTCGGTAGAGCAAGGACTTCATTTCGGATTAGCACAACTTAAAACGATAGACTCCGTACGCATTCAATGGCCAGACGGGAAGCAACAATTACTTAAACAGTTGTCCGCTGATCAGACCCTTACCATCAAATATAGCGATGCAAAAACAATCGATGTATCAACTAAACAGGATCAATCGCAGCCACTGTTCAAGCAAGTCGATCGAAACATTACCTATATACACCATGAAACTGAATACGCAGATTTTAAAATTCAGCCGCTAATCCCACATAAGTTTTCGGAAGACGGTCCGGGTATAGCTATCGGAGATATCAATGGTGACGGTCTCGATGATTTCTTCATTGGGGGAGCCTATAATCAATCCGGGCAGTTTTTCGTTCAACAGAAGAATGGAACCTTTAGCAGTAAAGTGCTGACGCACGAAAAGAAGTTTGAAGAAGATATAGGCGTATTATTGTTCGATGCCGATGGCGACCACGATAACGATCTATATATAGTAAGTGGCGGAAACGAATTTGCTGTGGGTTCACCGTACTATCGCGATCGTCTCTATAGCAACGATGGTCACGGCAATTTCAGTTATAGCCAAGATGCTCTTCCTGTTTCAGCAGCAAGCGGCTCATGTGTAACAGCTGCCGATTATGATGCCGATGGTGATCTCGATCTTTTTATAGGAGGACGGTTGACACCACAACATTACCCGCAAGCTGGCGAAAGCTATATCTATCAAAATAATAACGGCCGCTTTACAGATGTTACAGACCTCGTGGCAGCAGGCTTAAAAAATATAGGCATGGTGTCTGCGGCAACCTGGAGTGATGTTGATAACGACAATCAAACAGACCTGGTTGTTGTTGGCGAATGGATGCCAATCACCATTTTCAAAAACAAGCAGGGTAAATTTGTACAGGCAAAAGATAAAGCGACTGTCGCGAACTCTACCGGTTGGTGGAACAGTATACAAGGCGGTGACTTTGATGAAGATGGCGATATAGATTTCATTGTAGGAAACCTCGGTCTGAACACGCGCTATAAAATATACCCTGATCAACCGGTGAGTATATGCACCGGAGATTTTAACCAGGATGGCACACAAGATGCTATACTGGCACACTATATCCAGGGTGTAAACCGTCCCGCACATCCGCGTGATGATCTTTTTCTACAGCTTGTGCAGTTCAAGAAAAAATATCCAAGCTATAAAGTATATTCCGATGCAACAATGGAAAGCATGTTTGCCGGGGCAACCACAGCACCGACTATTCTTCGAAGCGATATACTTCAATCATGCTACCTCGAAAACAACGGAGCAGCAGGTTGGAAACTGGTACCCTTACCGTTACAGACACAGGTTGCCCCGGTATATGGCATATCGGTAGATGACTACAACAGCGATGGTCATATCGATATAGCTCTGAGTGGAAACTCATACGCACCCGATGTACTCACCGGCCGATACGATGCATTTAAAGGAATGATACTACACGGCAATGGCAACGGAACGTTTCTACCGCTATCGATCAAACAAAGCGGCTTACTGATCGATGGAAATGCCAAAGCACTGAGTGAGCTGGTGGATGGAAAAGGAAAACTTCTTTTGCTGGCAACACAGAATAACGATACGCTAAAGGTATTTGAGAATACCGTCACACCCGGTAAGTATATTGCTATCCAGGCAAATGATGCCTATGCGATTATGACACATGCTAACGGTAAAAAATCAAAACATGAATTTTACTATAGCAGTGGCTATCTATCACAATCATCCCGCAGACTTGCCGTAACTCCGGATGTAAAGCAAGCGGTTATATATAGTTATACCGGAACATCGAGAACTGTAACATTTCCCTGACAACAAATTCAGGATTGTTATTTTACTTTCGAAAAGTAACGCACTTCGTATCGTTCCTGTTGCGGCCCTTTAAAGACAGGATTCAATGACTTCTTTAAAGCAAGTACATCATTGTCCAATGCAATGATTGCGAATTTATCGATAACCGATTTATCAGGTGCCAGGTGTACAAGACTATCACGTACAGGCATAGAAAAATAAAACGTACGCGATTCTTCGTTGAGCGTCATAACCAAACTGCCATCGGGTTCATAGCGTTGTAGCGGTTCGTCCAAAATATCTTTGCGGGTAAAGGCAAATCCGTTGTAGTACGAGTATACCGAATCCATGCGCCACGTTCCTTCCAGTGATTGCACACTGTTGCGACCAGAACATTGATATAATGTCACAGATACCGCCGTGACGATAGCCATAAATCCTGCACGAATATTTATATGCATCTATACCAGGTTTTTGCTTATTGATTATATAAAAAACTCCCTTTGTTTTCACAAAAGGAGTTCACTCATCCCAAACCCGGGAAAAGCCACTATAGCAGTGTCTTATCCGAAGTATCTATACTATCTATAGTTTTCATTCTGTATCAGCACGCCATTACTCAGGTCGATCTCACGCTGCGGTATCGGAAAGTAATAATGCTTGGGTCTTTGAAATGTTCTGCCCGGCTTTAACGAACCGCGATTGATAGCATAGAACGCAACGATGTCAATGATGCCGGCCTTGTCCCAACGCAGCAGATCCTGGTGGCGTTCATTCTCACCGGCAAGTTCTACCCTGCGTTCGTGAATGATATCTTCCATAGTAGCATTCGTGATGGGGTCGAGACCATTTCTCTCTCGCACTGCATTCAGCTCCGCATCACCATTCTGTCCGGCTCGTATCCTGGCTTCTGCCACCAACAGGTATACATCTGCCGAGCGAAGTATGGGAGCATTCTGATCGGAATTCAAGCCACCGTTCACCCATGAAGCAAACTTTTTAAAATGATACCCGGAAGTAGAAAGATCAGCGGTATACTCCTGCACACCGGCATCACCACCAAGGTCAACCATCTCACCAACCTGGAATACAGTATACCCAAGTCTCGGATCGTCAGGTTCAAATTCATCTACAAGATCTTGTACAGGTTCTCGGAAATCCCATCCCCCCCATGGACGAGGCGTAGTATATATCTGTGGTGTATTATCCGTTGTCCAGTTGGCTTTGTATTGCATGGAGAACAGAATTTCCGGATTGTTCTCGGTAGCAATTGTAAAATTATCTTCAAAGTTATCAGCCAATGCATACTGTGCATTCTCAGTTACGTGTATACCCGCATCGATCGCTTTCTGAAACTGTTCCGTATATAAATAGAACTTGGCAAGAAAGCCATACGCAGTACCGCGTGATACACGCCCGAGATTTTCCGTCTCTGCCTGATAAGACTCCGGCAACAACTCAGCTGCCTTTAAAAAGTCTGATTCGATCTGAGCCTGCACTTCCGCCAGTGTAGCCTTGGGTTTATTGATGGTGCCCGAAGTAACATCAGCTTCCAGAAACAGCGGAACTTCACCGTGCACCAGGTAGTGTCTCCAGTAACTGAAGCCGCGAAGGAAATAAGCTTCACCCAGACTTCTGTTTTTTATAGCCTGGTCCATCTCTACATCCGGTGCGTTGATGAGCACTGCGTTGGCGCGTGATATCATTTCATAGCGCCACTTCCAGGTATCAATCAGTTTCGGATTACTCGCATCATAGGTAAAGTATTCGATCGATTGATCTTCGGCATGGTCACCTGCCCGCCACATATCATCCGACTGTATATCCCACGTGCGCTCGAAATGACCGAAGTAATTTTCCTGCAACAGCGGTTCATATATAGCATTGACTGCCGATACAACATCATCACCATTACGCCAGAATTGCTGACTGGTAGCCTGACCGTAGGCGGTAGATTCCAACAAGTCATCTTTACACTGCGTGAAGGTTACCATGACAACCAGAAGCCACGCTGAAATTTTTAGTATAGGTTTCATAATTCTGATCGCTTATAGTTTAGAATGATAATTGAGCACCTACTGTCCATGTGCGCGCCTGCGGGTATTGCGCATAGTCCACATTCATCTGGAAATTTCCCTGCACAATACCGAGTTCAGGATCCATACCTTTATAGTTGGTAATTATAAATATATTCTGTCCCGTTACGTAAAAGCGTGCCTTGCTGATGCGAACAACATTGGTGATACTCTGCGGCAAAGTATAGCCAACCGTCACATTCTTCAACCGGAAGAATGCGCCTGACTCTACAAACATATCAGACGTTCTGTGGTTGAGGTTGTCCCGTGCAGTGGTCATCCGGGGAATAGAGTTACTTGTACCTTCACCATGCCAGCGATTTATCGTTTCAGCGTACATATTGAACGGATACGTAGGATCTATACCCTGCATGCGGTCGGCATTGTATATATCTACTTTAGCAGAACCGAGGAAGAAAAGCGTTACATCGAATCCTTTATACTCTATACCTGCATTTATACCGTACGTAATTTTAGGAGTAGGATTACCGATTATTGTTCTGTCTTCATCATCGATCACATGGTCACCATTCAGATCGAGGAAACGAACATCACCCGGTTGTATCTGACCGTTAGACCTTCGCGGGTCTTCGGTTATATTCGGATCGCTGTCGATCTCTGACTGGTTCTGATATAAACCATTTGTTTTCCAACCGTAGAATGTAGCGATAGGATGACCTTCATACGTGCGCGAAATCTCTGAACTGCTTCGTCCATATAATTGAGACGACAGGAAATTAGAGTTAAAGAGTTTTGTAACCTTGTTGGTGATATAGCTGAAATTACCCGCTATAGTATAGGTGATCGGTCCATCACTTTTGCGATAACTCAACTCCAGTTCCACACCTTTATTTTCAAGCCGTCCAACGTTTTGAAAGGGAATGGTAGCTGTTCCGATCGATCCAAGCGATGGAGGTGCAAGCAACATATCTTTGGTCTGCTTGTTAAAATAACCGAGCGTTGCTACGACTTTATTTTGAAACAATCCTGCTTCCAATCCAAACGAAGTCATAGTAGCACGCTCCCACCCTATATTTAAATTACCAATAAGACTTTGTGCCGAGCCAAGCGTCTGTTCACTGCCAAACGAATACCGGTAGCCACCGCTAATCAGCGAAAGATATTGTAGGGCTGGAATATTGGAATTGCCCAACTCGCCATAGCCTCCGGTAATTTTGAGGTTCGATACAACATTCGTCATGTTTGTAAAGAATGGTTCTTCCGAAATTCTCCATCCCAATGAAAACGCAGGAAAGTATCCCCAGCGCTTATCAGGTGCAAATCGCGATGATGCATCGGCACGAAATGTTACCGTTGCCAGATATTTATTCTTCAAGCTATAGTTTGCTCGTCCGAACGCAGATTGAAGTGCATTGTACGACCGACCTTCCGTTGCACTTGTAAGTGTACCGCCTGAATTAAGATAGCGCTGACTCGGATCTTCGCTTGGTAAATCTTTCTTCTGCGCAGACATATCTGAATAATCGAATGTTTGCTGTGAGTATCCCGCTACAATCGTTACATCATGCACACCAAATTGTTTGTTATAGTTCAGAAAATATTCCTGAAGTAATGAATAGCTCTTGTACGAACTTACTGTTCTGGAATTGTTGGTGGTGGTACGTGTCTGGTTGAGTACGCGGATATTGAATTCACGATAGTCGCCGAAGCTCGCGTCAAGTGCTACGTTCGCTTTGGCATGAAGACCTTTGAATATTTCGAAATCTCCATTTACACTTCCCAGCAGTCGCGAACGTGTTGAACGTCTGTCTTGTGTATCGATGGTAAATATAGGGTTGTTGATATCGCCGAACTGCGAACTCACCTGTGATGTACTATAGCTGCCATCGGCCAGTTTTACCGGTAATCCCGGATGAAAACGTATGGCACTCCACACCAATCCATCCTGTGCCGATAATGTATTTGGTGCTGTACCGGCCTGAGTGGTGATCTGTAAATTCTGTCCGAGTTTAAATTTACTGCTGATCTTGTGATCAGAGTTTATACGAAAGCTATAACGCTTGAAGTATGAATTCCGGATCATCCCCTGTTCGTTGTATACACCACCGGATAATGCGAACGCAGATTTTTCTCCACCGGAACTTACGGATACATCGAGGTTGTTTATCGTACCTTTTCCAAGTACCTCATCCTGCCAGTCGGTTAATTGTGTCTGGTATTGTGGATCTTCCCATATAGGATCTATAGCAAGACCATCGTTGGTATAGCGTTCGCGTTTCAGCATGGCCAGTGTCGGTGCATCGAGTACATCAATGGACTTTATACGGTTTGAGACACCGCTATATCCGTTCACGCTCATGCGCAGTGATTGTCCAAACTTGCCGCGCTTGGTTGTGACTATCACCACTCCGTTGGCAGCCCGTGTTCCATAGATAGCAGAGGCAGATGCATCTTTCAATACTTCTACCGATTCGATATCGTTGGGGTTAACATCCACAAGTGGTCCATCGGAAGGTACGCCATCAATAATGATCAACGGGTTGGCATCATTCACGGTACCAACACCGCGGATGCGTATGGCACCTGTATTGCCCGGCTCGCCACCGCTGCGCACTATATTTACCCCGGCCGTACGACCTTGCAGTGCCTGTTGTGTAGAAGATACCGGCAGGTTGGCAAAGTCTGATCCTTTTACAGAAGAGATTGAACCCGTTACATCACTTTTCTCTTGTGTACCATAGCCGACAACCACTACTTCGTTCAGGGTATTTATATCAGAAGCCATCTGAACGTTGAGCACGGTTTGACTGCCTACTGTTATTTCCTGCGTTATATACCCGATAAAGCTGAAGACAAGTACGGAAGTTTCAGATGAAACGTTGAGCGCAAATTTACCTTCAGCATCCGTAGCAACGCCATTGGAAGTTCCCTTCTCCAATACATTTACTCCGGGAAGCGGAGCGCCATCCGGACTGTCGGTAACCTGACCGGATATAGCAATGAGTTTTTTATTTACCAGTCCCGGCAAGGGTATATAATTAACATTGCTGGACGTTAGAGCCGAGCCACCACCTGACTGATAATGAAGAATAGAGGAAGGCGTTTGTGTAACGGCTACAAGTGTAATCTGCTTTTTCCGTATAGTATAGGTAACGTTGGTTCCTTCGAGTATTTTATCGAGCACCGGTTCGATTCGCTCTTCCCGAATGGATACGGTAATCGAACGGTTCAGTGATGCTAACCGACTGTGATTTACAACAAAGGTATATTCCGTTTGTCGCTCCAATTCCGTAAGTACATCCTTTAGCGGAAGGTTCGATACGGACAATTCAATCACCGTCCGCTTGCTCTTCTTTTGTGCTGCCTGACCGGCACCGGGTAAAGCCACCAGGCATAGCAGCAGAAACGCCATGCTATATACGGCACATCGTGGGTATGCAGCTATAGCCTGTTTGTTTAAAAACTGATAGAAATATTTCATAGGCTTTGATGTTTAGGGGTTGTACCGTTACTTATACATTACAACTTCACTATCATTTATACTATATTTCAGAGATGTTGCTATACCGATCAATTCCATCGCTTCTTCCAGGGTTTCTTCATGAAGCGTCATGGATAATTTCTCGTGCATGACACTGGAGGCATGTATTTTAATCGTTACGCGGTAACGTGTTTGGATTTTCTTCAGAATATCTTCGAGTGTAGCGTTTTGAAATCGGAGCGGGTCTTCTTTCCAGAGTGAGTAACTCGATGGACGCACAACTCTCCTGCTCACGGCATTCGACTGATGTTCGAATGTTACCTGGTCGCCTGGCTTCATATCAAAGGCTTCATTTTTTCCCTTCACCTGCAACACTACACGGCCTTCTTCCAGTGTAGCACATTCACTTGCATCGTTGTTGAAAGCCGTGACATTAAACTTTGTTCCCTTAACCCGTATGTTCAAGTTGTTGGTTTGAACGATGAAATCTATACCGGTTTTGGTTACATCAAAGAACGCTTCACCTTTTAGTAAAACCGTTCGGGTATCTTTTCCGAAGTGCTCATCATATTGAATCGAACTGTTTGCATTCAGCCACACTTTCGTACCATCTATAAGCGTTACCAGTTTCTTTTGATCAGCAGCCTGCTCCACTATAATAGTCTGCGACTTCACAAGATCAGGTTGTATATACCTCCATAGCGAAAAACCGGCAACGAGTACTATACTGATGGATGCTGCTATTGTATACCAGGAGAACCGGGTATATTCAGGAACGATAACGCGTGTCTTACTTTCATCGGCTGTCTCAATCTTCTCCGACAGCGACATCCATATATCCTCTATATGTTTATAGTCGCGATCGTTTTCAGAATGCGCCTGAAATTCAGCATTGATCTCATGAAACAATTTTCGGTGAGACGGGTCTTCAGCCAGCCATTGCTCCAGGGTTTGAATTTCCGCGGCAGAAGTTTCGTGACGGAGAAACCGGATAACAAGATTATATGTATCGTGCGGCAGTCGCTTGTGAGTATTCATTCGGGCTGATAGTCGTATATAACAAATACAACTCAGCCTGATTTTACCCTGACAAAAAGTTTACAGCTTTCTGGAAAATATAATGGCCAGCCACAACAGTGTATGCGGTGTAGTGCTATGCTTCTTGAGCTGGAACCTGATCTTAACCAGCGCCCGCGACATTTGAGTCTCCACAGTTTTAATAGATATATTCAGCCTGGATGCTATTTCGTGATACTTCAATCCTTCAAAGCGGCTCAGCTCAAATATTTTGCGACATTGGGTTGGAAGTTCGTCCAGTGCTATCGACAGATCGCTTTCAATATCATTGACAACCAGCGATTCGTGAGGAGAAAGTTCGTCTGATGAAGACTCATATACAACGGCCATTACCCGTGCATAATCGCTTCGCACTTTGGTGTGCTTGAGCCAATTCAGGCAACTGTGCTTCGTGCATACATATAAATAAGTCTTTATACTCTTGTTTTCATCGAGATCGCCCCGACTGTTCCAGAGCTTTAAAAAGACTTCCTGAACTATATCTTCCGCGTCTTCTTTGCTATTGATAATGACGTTGGCGTAATTACGCAGCGGGGTATATAAAAGCCTGAACAGAGCTTCCAGGCTCTTCTTGTCATTCTGCCGAATGTTCTTTACCAGCGAAAAATAGTCAGGCTCGGTCAAGATGGGTTTTGGGCTTAGTATGAGGCTATATATAGCGTATAGGCTTAGCCTTTGTACTAACTTCAGAAATAATATTGATTGAACCGAACTTTACTTCATGTTTTATTTACGAAACCGGTTTCGCTCCGAGTTTATACCTATATACATATTAAGTAAATGTGAATTATACACGATGCATTTTACTACACTATAGTTTGCATGCATACCATTTCATCATTCATGGTGGATTTTTAAACACAGTGATTTCAGTAACCTCAAAACATTATTAATGGCTGCACTATAAAATTTTGCCGCGTGTCCGTAGTTATACGGATATTCCAGCAAGTATTCATGCTCATTCATAATTTTCTATGGCGGATATCTTTGTAACAGATTAAAGTCAAGCCGTTATACTTATGACCGATGCGAATTCAATACAGAGCGATTACGTGCTGATTATATTCATCACTCTAGGCTGTATCGTGCTGATATACAAATTGGTGCTGAATATTATGAGGAAGCGGAAGCGGAGAACCCGGGAACGCATTTACTTTATTCTGCTAACGAGAAGCCTGAATGAAATTGCCTTCTTTTTTAAAATCGATCAGCACGAAAATAAATTACCAACTTACCGGCTGCTGTTAAAAACACACGCCATTATCCGAAAGTATATCCGGGATATGGCTGCCGAGTTTGGTGATGAGACCGGGCTTGTCAAAGACTTGGCAGATTTGTACGAAGAAATAGAGCGGCATCTCTTCGATCCCGACATCGCGCACATGCTGTATGACACGGAAGAGTCAAAAATGGGTGAAACTGGCAAGAGCAAGATCTCTACTATACAGGCCACCTTCCATAAGTGCCTCTCCAAGTATGACAAGATATTCACTGCCGAAGGGTAGCTGGTTACAAACCCTGCAGGATATAGCTAAAGCATTTATGCCGGAACAAAAAATGCGGAGCTGACAGGCACTCCGCATTCATAAAATAAGTACACCATCCCGCTATATTTTATGCAGCACCATATATAGCGGCAAATACTTTTGCGAAATCATTAAGCTTTACTTTTCCAAGTTTCCCGGTACGGTTCTTCCAATAGTCTTCTGCCATTTTACCGGAGTGTAACGCAACCCCCATCTCAACATAATTCTCCGCTACTTCCTTTGATAGTCCGGCTTGCAACATACCTTGTAATGCCTGATCATCCGGGAATTTTACCCACGCCAGGTCTGGTTTACCAATGGCACTGCCAATCGCTTTGGCAATTGCATCGGTAGAGACTTCATCACTCACCACATATCGTACGCTGTGCCCGGTAAATTTCAACGATGTGAGTTCTTCAAACGCAGCAGCACTGATATCCTGCGGATCTACAATCGGAAACTTGTTATTATCGATCGCAAAATTACCCCCCATAATTCCGGCTTGCTTGACCAGACCAACATTAGACAACAGGTTATGATAAAAGTACGATGGACGCAGGTGAAGTATATTTACGCCTTCGAGTTTGTTCAACGCATTCTCTGCTAAATATAGTCCGCTAACCGGCCCTACGCCATCCGGTAAATGTGCCCCGATGCTGCTCAGGTTAACCACATATTTCACACTTGACCCTTTTATAGCAGTCGCAAAGTTTTCACCAATCTTTCCGATATGCTTTTTCCATTGAGGTGCGTCCCATTTGGGAGGTATCATAGTATATACCGCATCGGCATCTTTAAATGTCCTGGTAAGAAAATCTACATCTTCTACCGAACCAATCGCTGCCGTTGCACCTGCCTGCGTCAGTTCTTTGAGGTTGTCTGCATTTCTTCCTACTACAGTAACACGTTTACCGGCCGCCAGTAGATTTTTAACCAAGGGTGCCGAGATATTACCCGCCCCTCCTGTAATTACATAATTCATACTATTTATAGGTTATGTTTGTATATACAAATATCATTGCAAAAAAAATCAACCCTTCAGTTTATCAGCAACATTTACCATTTGAAGAGCGAGTCGTGTGCTTTCGTTCTCGCCCAGGATCTTCACATAGTTGGCGAAAAATTCCTGCTGGCAGGCATGCAGCTTCGGCAGCAGGTTGCTTCCTTTCGTTGTCGGGTAAACGTTAGTCATCTTACCTTCCATGGTGCGATGCACAAGCTTTTTACTTTCAAGTTTCAAGATGAGTCGCGTTACCGTGCTGGGTGTTAAGTGTAGATAAGTCGCGATCTGCGTGGGCTGTATACCCGGCTGATCAATTACCAGCATCAATAAATAGGCATGACTGGGTGTAAGATCAACCTTACTCCAGCTCTCCTGGGCCAGCTTCTCCGTTTTCCGCGCCAGAGCATTGGCCGAAAAATAAAGACACTTACGATACTCGTTCTCCAACTTTTTCAAATCGATACAAAGGTAATAAACTTTATATTTGTACATACAAGTATGATCATAAAAAGATTCTGGTACATCTATACCAAAGCCTTCTCTGCCAACTTCCGATGTTTGTTACCCCAGTCACTCAATTGTTTAAAGATAGGGGCTAACTCGAGCGCCATCGCTGTAAGTTCATACTCCACCCGCGGTGGCACTTCAGCGAACACCGTTCGCTTCACCAGCCCATCCTGTTCCAGTGCCCGCAACTGTAGCGTTAGCATGCGCTCAGTAATTAGCGAAAACTCTTTCTTCAACTCACTGAACCTGAACTTTCGTTCTTCCAATTTACTTAGCAATTGCAATTTCCACCGACCTTCAATTTTTTGAATAACATAGGTGAGATCACATTCAACAATACATTTCTCGTTTCGGGTGTAGGTGGAGTCTTGTTTGCGGGTTGCCATTACTTACATGTTTTATAGTACCATACAATTAATTCTACAACGTATAAAATCAAAAGTGGTGCGTTACTCTTGCATAGAAATTTTAAAGCAAGCAAAAAATTATGGATCTGTATTTAAAAGGAAAAACTGCTATTGTAAGCGGTGCAAGCCAGGGATTCGGCCGGGCGATTGCTAAAGAATCGGCGATAGAGGGTGTAAAAGTTTTTGCCACCGCGAGAAACGAAGATCTGCTGGACAGTCTCAAAGATGAAATTATAGCGGCCGGTGGTGTTGAGCCCGTTACTTTCGTCCAAAATTTTGTCGCACCTGACGGACCTCAAAAGATTGCCACAGCAGCGCTCGCAGCACTGGGTACTATAGATATACTCATTAACAACGCGGGCCGCAGCCGACCCCTGGACGTTATTGGAGCTGAAGATGAATGGGATGCCGCGATGACGCTCGACTTCGGTAGGCATCGACAACTAACACAACAACTTTTGCCACAATTCATAGAACGTAAGCAGGGTTCAATTTTAAATATCACTAGTACATACGAATTGCGTTCGATCAATGCTTCGGCCGTTGCCAAAGCAAGTATAGCGGCATGGTCCAAGCAACTTGCTTCACAACTTGGTCAATATGGTATTCGTGTTAATTGTCTGCAGCCCGGACTTATCGATACTGCGAACATTCGTCCGTTCTTTCCCGGGGATGAGCGCAGGAAGTTTGCCGAGCGTGAAATTCCATTAGGTGACTTCGGTGAACCGCAGGACATAGCTAACATGGCAATGTTCCTGGTATCGCCACGTGCCCGGTATATTACGGGTAGTGTAGCCGTTGTGGATGGAGGCATGCGTCATTATGCGTTTTAATTACAGTATGGCATGAAAACCATGGTGAGTCCACACGATGGTTGCCTGACCGGCCATTCAATTTGTCCACTTCGCCTATAATTCACTGAGATTACTGCGCGAGTACTTGCAGTTTTGAGCATCATTAAACTCAAAACAACAAATCATGAACCTGAAAACAACAAAAGTAATTTACTGGACAGGCGCTATATTAACTTCATTATGGTTTGGAGCCAGTGGTTTCTTTGAACTTACTACAAATCCTATTGTATGGGGCATCACACAACAGTTAGGATACCCGTCACATTTCATCTATATACTTGGTGTCGCTAAAGTGTCAGGCGTAGTTGTCTTATTGACTCCCAATAAACTTCTGCGTTTAAAAGAATGGGTATTTGCCGGTATATTCTTCGATATCATTTTTGCCTTCGCCTCCAAACTCGCGGTACTTGGTATAGGTGCAACAACGGATGCTATTGTTGCTTCTGCAATGGTAGCCGTGACCTACGCTATGTTTAGACGATTATACCCTGCTTACTATTCCGAAGTTATGGCAGGATAACTAGAATATATAGGCTCCTGTGCAAGCATGAAAAAGGCGATCTGTAGAGTCGCTTTTTTCATAAACACATATTTACAAATAATCTTGTCGAATTGGTGTAAACACATCTACCACCTGACCTGCCTCAATAATTTCGATTGAATGTTCAATGTCAGCCGGAATAGAATAGGTATCACCTTCCGATAATAAAAATTCTTCCCCGTTAAATTTCAATTTGTATTTACCTGAAATAACATAGCCACTCTGCTCATTCGGGTGCTTATGGAAAGGAACAAAATCGGTTGTCTTATATAGCATCTTTGTAACCATTGAATCCTTACCTATAGAGAGGACCACAAAATCAACCCCTAAAAATTGTCTGGCAACTGCATTTTCCTTCTTGACTACGTTTTTCATAATCTCATAATTTGTTAAGTATTTAATTACGTAACTAGTTACACAAATATACAGAGTTGCTTACAAAAAACCCCAGCTGACATAAACATTTTGTTGGCGGTAGTTGCATTGGTACAAAGTCTGGGTATGGTGAACCTAACAGGATTGCATGAACATTTTTTTGAACGGCTTTTAGCCCAGCAACAGCAAATATATCCTCTGATTCAATAATAGCCACACGCGAAACGAGACGGTTCAGTTCATTGATATTCGTGACTATTTGATTTTGTGTTTCTCTCGATAAAACCTTTAGGTCCTGCTGATTGATCAAAATCAACTTTGAATTTAGTTCTTTAACAGCACCCATAACAACGGACATGACTTTATTGATTTGCTCTGATTTAATGAAGCCCTTTAACGTTATCGAGAGTATTCGATCTTCACGAATCAGAATGGATGCATAGGGTTCTGCAAGTAATGATTGCCTGTTAAGAGTTGCCATAATATTCAGTTATCTAATGACAAAGATTTGCAACGGCTATTAGAGAAATGTATCTAAATCTGAGATTGTTGTAGCCAAATTATAGTGCAACACTTTTGCTCCGGCCTTTTCGAGCTTCTGGCTACCGCTACATTAACAAATGCAACAAACTGCTTCCTCCCCGGATATGTATCGTAATGTCTGCCTAGATATTATATACTAAAGTTCTTTCTGAATTCTGTTGTATTGATACTCATATATATACTCCTCCTTTTTTACAGTTCATCAACAATCTATGCATATCAAAGTGGTTCGCAAGGCCCAATTTTCGATTTTGACTACAAGGAAAGTTAATACGACTACATCTGTGTTTTTGCTGCGTCAGAGCTTTACGGAAAAATAAGAAAATGAAAATACTTCAAATCAACTCGAGCTTAAAGACAGAGCACTCTTATAGCTCCAAGCTTTCAAATGCCATCATTGAAAAACTAAGAGAAAAAGAGCCCTCTTTAACATTAGTTACAAGAAACCTAACAAATTCTCCGTTGCCGTACTTTTCAGAAAATCATTTTAAAGCATTCAGCAATAGCGATGATATAGATCCTGTAGAGAAGGAAGAAACCGTGAAGCTATCAGACCAACTTATCAGCGAATTGATAGATGCCGATATCATTGTTATTGGTGTACCTACATACAATCTCACCATTCCTTCGGTGTTAAAGTCCTGGATAGATTTTATAGTTCGTGCGGGCAAAACATTCAGATATACAGCAGATGGCGCTAACGGTTTGATCGGCAATAAAAAGGTATATCTAGCCATATCTAGCGGTGGTGTATTTTCCGAAGGCCCCAGGAAGATGTTCAATTTTACAGAGCCATACTTAAAAGCTGTGTTAGGATTTATTGGATTAACTGATGTTGAAGCAGTAAGGGTTGAAGGATTAGCTATACCGGGAATAAAGGAAACTGCACTCGAAAAAGCAGTTCAAAACATAGTTATCCAATAACGGTGCGCCTCAGATTTGGACTCAACAAAAATGAATTGACATACTAAAACTTATAAAATGAAAGCAAGAAGAATACAATTCAATAAATATGGTGATGCTTCTGAAATGTACATGGGTGAATACGAATTACCGCAGTTAAAACCTGATGACGTATTAATAAAAGTAGTTGCAGCGGCGGTCAATCCATTGGATTGGAAGCAGAGACAAGGTGCTATGAAACTCTTTATGAACAGGCAATTCCCCAAAGGTATCGGTTCAGATTTCGCAGGCATTGTCCAAGCGGTTGGAAGAAATGTATCGAATGTTCAGAAGGGCGATAAGGTATTCGGCACAATGGATGTTAAACACCCAGGAGCATTTGCAGAAGCCCTCGTTACAAAATCCCGATACGTGGTAAAAAAAACTTCACAAGTGTCCTTCGAAGAAGCCGCATGTCTCCCAATTGCAGCTACTACGGCATGGGCTGCTCTACTTGGTAAAAAACCGGTATCGAGTCATTCACAGGTATTGATCAACGGTTGCACTGGTGCAGTTGGTTTAACGGCGGTTCAATTGGCTATAGCGAAGGGTGCGAAAGTAGCAGGCACTTGCAGTCAGACATCGATGCATCGGGCCAAGCTGCTGGGCGTTGACCCTGTCTTTAACTATAATGACGAGGGATATCAGAAGAAAGCTGAACCAGTTGACTTAATTTTCGACACAGCAGGAACAATGAATATAGGTCATGCGCTGTCAATGCTTAAGCCAAGGGGAAAGTTTATAGACATTAACCCCACAGCCGGGAGGATAATTCGTGGCGTGCTATCAGGTCGATATAAAATTGTTTTTGCAACGATGGGTACTAAACATCTTCCAGAAATCGCTAAGCTGGCTGCTCATGGATTGTTAAAACCTGAAATTGGTTTACGTGTCAGTTTTTCAAATGCGGTTGAAACAATCAGGGCTATCGAGAATGGTCAGCGAATTGCAGGTAAAGTTGTATTCACTTTTTCCGGAGAAAGCATGTGATGTTCTGCTAGACATGGTCGGGTATGCACGAGAAATAAACTGCAGCAATATTATCTTAGTAAAATGAGTAGTACAAATCCACTCAAAGTGAAATCGATAATGGAGTTTCATAGGCTATTGGGATTACCACAGCCTGAGCATCCGTTAATCAGCCTCGTAGATTTTTCGAACATCAAATCAAAGAGCATCCCGAACAGTATTGTCTTTGGATGCTATTCCATCTCTATTAAGAGAAATATGCTTGGTAAGATGATTTATGGTCAGCAAACATATGATTTCGATGAAGGTGTAATGTTTTTTATTGCTCCAAATCAGCTTTTGAGAATTGAAAAACAAGAAGATGCAGACTCCGGCCCTGCCGGATGGATATTATTTATTCATCCGGATTTTTTCTGGAACACACCGTTGGCTAAAAATATAAAGCAATATGAATACTTCAGCTACGCAGCTAATGAAGCGCTGTTTTTGTCGGAGAAAGAAGAAAACATTATAAATAATATCATTCAAAACATTCAGCAAGAATATCATTCGAACATTGACAAGTTTAGTCAGAGTATTATCATTTCTCAAATAGAAGCGCTGCTCAACTATGCAGATCGTTTCTATCAGCGCCAGTTTATAACCCGGAAGAAAAACAATCATCAAATACTTGGCCGTTTAGAAAGATACCTCGATGAATATTTCAATGGTGATAATATTATAGCGAAAGGACTACCAACTGTTCAACACCTTGCTGAAGTGCTAAATGTTTCCCCAAGTTACTTAAGTGGACTTCTAAAAGTTTTAACAGGTCAAAATACACAACAACATATACACAACAAACTCATAGAAAAAGCTAAAGAGAAACTTTCTACTACAGACCTTTCTGTAGGCGAAATTGCTTTTGAATTGGGCTTTGAGCATTCACAATCATTCAGTAAACTATTCAAAACAAAAACCAAGCTTTCGCCCTTGAAGTTTAGGCAGTCGTTTAGGAGATTACATTAGCTAACGCGTTGCTGCTATATAGCCAGGCTAGTTACTGGTATATATACCTTCCTAATAATTATTGCTTCGTATTTAAGTTATATTCATACAAGGTTCGAACATTCTCGATTAGTCAAATTAAGGAGACCTTGAAATTGTAAGCATTTCGAAGATACAGTGAACTGAACAGGATCACTTCGAACCAAAAAAAGCCTGAAATCTTACAATCTCAGGCTTTTTTAGTTGAATGTAGACTGGAGGGTCGGTATTTCGAACCTTTTCCTTCAGGATTTAATCAAAATCAAGTTTTTTAGGACTAAAGCAAAAAGATCTAAACTAACTACGTGAAGTTATTGAATCGCAATTTTACGGATGCGCCGGTTGATTTCATCTACTACGTAAATATTCCCAGATGCATCAATGACCACACCTGCAGGACCATTAAATTTAGCATCTGTAGCTGCGCCGTCTGCAAAGCCGGCCACACTTCCTGCCAACGTAGTCACTACACCATCCGCTATCTTGCTAATACGATTGCTTGAATTATCGCTTATATACACGTTTCCTTCAGCATCTACCGCTACGCTCATAAGACCGCTAAACGTAGCACCATTACCCAGCGTACTCACCACACCTTCTGAAGTAATTTTGCGAACGCGATGGTTGAAACGGTCTGCGACATATATATTACCTGCACCATCTACAGCTACATCCGTAGGCCCATAAAATTGAGCGGCTGTGCCGGTGCCATCGACAAAGCCGAGTGTACCGCTTCCCGCAAGTGTAGTTACCTCACCACCTGCTGTAATCTTACGGATGCAATGGTTACGATGATCCGCCACATATACATTACCAGAGGCATCCACGACTACGCCTTCCGGACCACTAAACTTAGCAGCTGTTCCTGTGCCATTAACAAACCCCGCTGTACTCCCTGCCAATGTACTCACCACACCACTGGTTGTTATTTTACGGATGCGATTATTCCCATAGTCCGCTACATATACATTGCCCGAAGCATCTACAGCTACATCAAATGGCGTACTGAACTCGGCGTTGGTACCGGTGCCATCAGCAGAGCCGGCAGTGCCGCTTCCTGCCAACGTACTAACTTCACCACTGAACGTAATCTTGCGAATGCGATTATTTTTTGTATCAGCCACATATAAATTGCCTGCAGCATCGACTGCTATACCTATAGGATCATTAAACTGAGCGGCTGTGCCAACACCATCAACAAAACCGGCTGAGCCGCTTCCCGCTAATGTGCTTACCATCATCTGTGGTACATATACGAAATCATCTGATGAGGTAGCGGTCTTAATGTCTACCTGAACAGTTATTTTGCCAGTTGTTGCTTCTACAGGTACTGCTACCATCAGCGTTGTGGTAGTGGCTGCCGTTACGTTTGCCGCCTTGCCATTAAACTTGACAATGTTTTCACCTATAACAGTACTGAAGTTTGTACCGGTAATTGTTATGATTGTTCCGGAAGTTCCTTTAGTAGGTGAAAAACCGGATATGGTTGGTATCGTCAGTGCAGTGAAATCATTAACCGAAGTGGCCGTATGTGTGCCAACTTCTACCGTTATTTTGCCAGTAGTTGCACCTGCAGGTGCAGTTACTGTAAGTGTTGTAGTAGTGGCGGCCGTGACGTTAGCTCTGGTACCATTGAACTTGACAATATTTTCACTTGTGACGATGCTGAAATTCGCCCCGCTGATCGTTACGGTTGTTCCTGCAATTCCTTCCGTTGGCGAAAAGTCGGTTATGGATGGAGATGCTGTTGTTGAGTCATCATCGTTGCATGAATTAAATACGAGTGAAATCGCTATCAGCAACACAGCCGTAGCAGGTATAAAAATTCTCATTAAGGTTTTGATTAAGGTATCGAAAGAAGAAGTAAACGGATTTATTGAATCGTAATCTTGCGGATGCGATGGCCAAGTCTATCTGACACATATAAATTGCCAGAGACATCTATACCTACACCGAAGGGACCTTCAAACTGGGCAGTAATGCCTGTTCCATCGACAAAGCCTTGCGTACCACTTCCTGCCAGTGTGCTAACCTCACCACTTGGCGTAATCTTTCGGATGCGTTGGTTATTATAATCTGCTACATACAAGTTGCCTTCGGTATCCCGTGCTATGCCAAGGGGATAGTCAAATTTGGCAGCTATACCGATGCCATCGGCAAAACCTTTTGAGCTTCCTGCCAGCGTAGTCACTACACCGCCAGAAGTAACCTTGCGGATTCGATGGTTGCCATAGTCGACCACATATAAATTGCCTGCGGGGTCTACAGTTATACCTTGAGGCTGAGTAAATCGAGCGGCCGTTCCTACACCATCAACATAGCCGAAGGTTCCTGCCGCTCCATCTCCTGCCAGCGTACTCACTACACCATCGGGTGTAATCTTGCGAATACAATTATTCTCTCTATCACACACATAAACATTGCCTGCAGCGTCCACTGTCAGCCCACTAGGGCTAGAAAATTTCGCGGCTGTGCCCGTGCCATCGGCTAACCCCGACGTACCATCACCCGCAAGCGTACTAACCACGCCATTGGGAGTAATCTTGCGAATGCGATTATTCGTAACATCCCCTACGTATACATTACCGGACGCATCTACAGCAATACCAGTCGGGTTACGAAATTGTGCCGTAGCACCTATACCATCAGCAAAGCCTGCGGTACCGCTTCCTGCCAGCGTACTAACCGCTCCACCCGTTGTAATTTTGCGAATACGTTGGTTTACCCCATCTGCCACATACACATTACCATTGGCATCCAACGCCACCCCATAAGGACGATCAAATTGAGCGGCCGTACCAGTACCATCGGCAAAACCCGCTATACCGCTTCCGGCCAGCGTGCTTACCGTTACCAGCGGTTTGTATACAAAATCATCCAGTGAGGTGGTTTTCTGTGTGCCTACTTGCACCGTAATCTTTCCTGTAGTTCCTGAAGGTGCAGTTACCGTAAGTGTTGTAGCGGTAGTTCCAGTAACGCTTGCTGCCTCGCCATTGAACATGACTATATTTTCACTGATAACAGTGCTGAAGTTTGTGCCAGTAATCGTTACGGTTGTCCCTTCACTTCCCTCCATAGGAGTAAAACCAGTTATAGCTGGCACCGCGAGTACTTTAAAATCGCCAGACGAAGTGGTCGTTTGTAAGTTAACTTCGACAGTTATTTTGCCTGTGGTCGCCCCGGCAGGGACCGTTACAGTAAGCGTTGTAGTCGAGGCTGCCGTCACGTTTGCAGTCGTGCCATTAAACTTGACAATGTTTTCACTTGCGATTGTGCTAAAGTTTGTGCCGTTGATCGTCACAGTTGTTCCTTCGATTCCTTCCGTTGGAGAAAAGTCAGTTATGGATGGTGAAGCTGTTCCGGAATCATCATCGTTACATGAATTAAATACGAGTAAAACTGCCATCAGCAATACGGCCTTGGCATACACAACAATTTTCATTAAGATATTGATTAAGGGTTCAAGGGTGAGGATTCAGATTTTGACCCCCTAAAATTACAGCAAAAATTAACCTACATATATATAACTCTAATGAATTTATATATTTACCTATATAAATGGCATTAAAAACAACATAGTATACCACATATTGATGTATCAAAAATTTATTGCCATATTAAAAAACATCCCTTCACTTTATTCATGAGACTTGACACTTTAATCGGCACAAACAATTTTAAACAACTGCCCTCAAGTTATATATACACCTTACAGACTAACCATATTCAATTAAGATATATACTTAATGCTATTAAAATGAAAATAATACTGATAGCGATTGAGACATCGAGAATAATTCAACAATTCAACGGATTCTATAAAATATGAGACCTATATACCAAATGATTTTTGAACCTAATGGAGACAATTCATTTGGATTTATATTCAGTGAGGAGTCTGAGGACTTCAATCAACCAGTCTTTGTTATACCAACTCGCCAGAATGACAACCGGTGGTCGGACAAATTATTATTTACCAGGGGAGATCGGTGGCGAATACATGGAATTTAAAATGACGCTGAAGAATGATCTCATCGTGATGAATGATGACAGACTTAAACACACTATAAGATTCGGATTCGGGTATGACTACCTCCGCTATAGAATACATCCGATGGACAGACATTTCCTACTTCGAGAGAATGAATTCAAATACCTTGGAAAAAGAAAAGACTTTGTGCTTCCCTTCGACAGATTTATTCCACTTTATCCTCTCGATCTATTGATAATGGATTTTTGCTACAAAGAATTTCAAGCTTGTTTTGTGGGACTGACACCTGTGTTTGGACAACGGAAACAAAGTGAACAACAATAAAACTACCGCCAACAAAATGTTTGCGGCAAGCAGTTGATGACAATGAGATTTACAGCGATTTTAATTTTGGTTTTAACCAGTTCATGTTCATCGAACCATGACAACGATTTACTCATTGGAGACTTGACCTTTGACATTTGGAGAATGAGTAGTTTTTACAATTTGCCAGATAGTTTAAAGGGAAGAATTGAATTGGGGATGGACACTACCAACACTGACTTTAATCATAAGGGTGAAGACAAGTCTTTCATAGACATTTTCAATAAACTAAAAAAGGATCATCTTCTTTATAAACCGTCTGTTGACATAAGACCAACGAGGGATTCGATAATTACATTGTATCTTGACTCCGCAGACTATGATCGAATTAAAATATACAAACGGGCAGACCTGATTGCTAGCAAAAAAAGAGTTCTTATTTCAGGACGAACAAAAAAAAAATTGGTCAAATCGGACAGGTTATTTTTCTTTATTGCACCAATCTAATTGATGTAAAATTGAGGGACGGAGAAACTTACCCACGTGGAAGGAGTAAATTCAAAATTGAGGACTATGACTAGTGTTGGACAAACTGCCAGCCGCTGAAAGTTCAACGAATCAAAGATTCGTCCAAGCGCACTACCACTACACACAAATATATAATCCACTGACTTATAGCCGCGTCTGCTTGAAGCAGAGGTTCGATCATCCCGTTAGGTTCAACAAAAAAGCCCTCGAATTTCAATGATTTGAAGGCTTTTTTGCATGTAGTCCCGACAGGAATCGAACCTGCATCAAAAGTTTAGGAAACTCCTATTCTATCCATTGAACTACGGGACCAGTTATGTTGAAGTTCAAATAAAAACGGGGCGCAAATATAAAAAATAGTAGCTCTGTTTTAAGTTGTTTCGGTTGGCCAGGGAGAGAATTCGTAGCCATCCTTCATAAAGTTGGGATAGATCTGCAGATGTCTTTCTTTAACCTTCTCAAAAATAAGTTGCTTCAGCGCGTTAATATTCTCGTTAGCCAGTGCCGATACAAATATCACTTCAGCAAAACCATGCTGACGGTAATAGCCCCGTGTTTCTTCAAGATTTACATCCGGGTGCTTCTCGCGAAACAAATCTATTTTATTCAATACCAGTACCGTAGGTATATTTGCAGCTCCAATTTCCTCCAGCGTTTTCATCACCACTTCAATCTGGTTATCGTGAAAGGGATGTGCAAGATCTACAACATGCAACAGTAAATCTGCTTCGCGCACTTCATCGAGTGTTGATTTAAAAGATTCGATCAAGTGATGTGGAAGCTTCCGTATAAATCCAACCGTATCGGAGAGCAGGAAAGGTATATTTCCAAAAACTACTTTTCGCACAGTAGAATCTACGGTAGCAAAAAGTTTATTCTCCGCCAGCACGCCTGAACCTGAAAGTAAATTCATCAGGGTTGATTTACCTACGTTGGTATATCCAACCAATGCAATACGAACTACGCTGCTGCGGGCCTTGCGCTGTGTAGCTCGCTGTTTCTCGATTTTCTCAAGCTTCTCCTTCAGTGTTGTAATCTGAAAGCGGATATTTCTGCGGTCGGTTTCTATTTCTTTTTCACCGGCACCACCACGCGTCCCTGTCCCGCCACGCTGGCGTTCCAGGTGAGTCCACATGCGGGTTAGTCGGGGCAACAGATATTGATTGCGCGCCAGCTCAACTTGTGTGCGAGCCTGTGCAGTTTGTGCGCGCCATAAAAAGATGTCAAGGATCAGCAAGCTTCGATCGTAAATCCGGGTCTTGAAATCTTCCTGTTCTTTTGGATTCAGCTCTCTTTCCAGATTTCGTAGCTGCGAAGGAGTTAAATCGTCATCAAATATTACATTACCGATCTTATTGGAATGAACGTACGCTTTTAGCTCCCCAATTTTTCCTTTTCCCAGAAATGTGCGGGGGTCCGGATGCGGAAGATTCTGAACAAAACGCTCTTCTGTCTTAATACCAATAGTTTCCGCCAGGAAGGCCAATTCATCGAGGTGTTCATCGGTTTCTTCCTGTGTGCGTGTGCTACTCAATGCCACTAATACTGCTGTGTTCAAACTCTCTTTCATAGGTCGTTAACGGGGAATTAACAGGAGGCGAACATACGTGATAAAAACTTATGCACCCTACCGCCCGTGGTTACTTTTTTCTATATTTGGTGAATCTAAACCAGAGTTTTTACAAAGCCGTCTAGAAATTCGACCATTTGTCGGATCGTAGGAATGTGAAAGTTCTCATAACCAGAGCCAGACCATGAGAATTGCTATCGTCCTTAACACGTCCTGGAATATCTACAATTTCAGGATGAACTTCGTTCACGCCCTGCTTGAGCAAGGTTACGAAGTACACACGATTGCACCCGTAGATGAATATACCCACCTGCTTGAAGAAGCTGGATGTATCCATCATAAAGTAAAGATGGACAGTCGGGGAGCCAATCCTATTAAGGATTCTGCCTTGGTTGTTGAACTCTACTCCATCTACAAAAAGGTAAATCCTGATATCATTCTTCATTATACTATTAAGCCAAATGTATACGGCACACTTGCTGCATCATTATTGGGTATACCGGTAGTGAACAATGTTTGTGGATTGGGGACTGTCTTCCTCAAAAAAAATCTTGTCTCCGCGATCGCCATTTTTTTATACAAGATCAGCTTCCGCTTCGCTAAAAAAGTTTACTTCCAGAATCCGGATGATCTCACGTTGTTCGTGAATCGTAAACTTGTTCGCGCCAATGCTGTAGACTTGTTACCAGGGTCCGGTATAGATCTTAAAAAGTTTCAGCCTGCGAATTTCCAGCGCAACGAAAAATTTACATTCCTCCTCATATCGCGCCTCATTACCGATAAAGGAGTGATGGAATATATAGAGGCCGTACGTAAATTAAGATCATCAGGTGTTAATGCACACTTCCAGGTGTTGGGTGCTATGGATCCTGAACATAAGCGCGGAATCAAAACAGAAGTGATTCAGGACTGGATTGACAGCAAGACTATAGAATACTTAGGCACTACCGATAACGTTCAAAAATATATTCATCAAGCGGATTGTATTGTATTACCTTCCTACCGCGAGGGTACACCCCGTACCTTGCTGGAAGCTGCCAGTTCATCCAAGCCTATCATTGCTACCGATGTGCCCGGCTGTAATCATGTTGTGAAAGACAATTTTAATGGACTTCTTTGCAGATTGAAAGACGCTGATGATCTGGCGGAGAAGATGAAGATGATGGCCGGTTTCGAAAACGCCACATTAAAACTCTTCGGAGAAAATGGCAGAGCGAAAATGGAAGCCGAGTATAGTGAGTCCATTGTTATCGACAAGTACCTTCAGACCATCTGCGAGTTAAGAAAGGTTTCTTAAACTTACAGACAATATTTTCATGGAAGTAAAGCAAACCGGCATTGAAGGGCTGGTAGAGATTATTCCTTCGGTTTATCACGACAACCGGGGCTGGTTTTATGAGTTCTACAAGGAAGACACCTTCAGCAAGGCAGGTATACATTATAAATTCCTGCAGGAGAATCGTTCGTTTTCTAAAAAGGGTGTAGTCAGAGGACTGCACATGCAACTCCCCCCCTATGCACAGGCCAAGCTTGTAACAGCATTATCGGGCAAAGTACTTGATGTCGTGGTTGATCTGCGCAAGGGCTCCCAGACTTTTGCACAGGTTTATTACTGCCTGCTGGAAGCTGAAAAGTGCAATATGCTGATGGTGCCGGAAGGATTTGCCCACGGATTTGCTGCGTTGGAAGACTCGGTGTTCTTCTACAAATGCTCGAATGTATATAACAAAGAATCCGAAAATGGTATCCGCTGGAACGATCCTCAGCTCAATATTAACTGGCAGGTTGAGAACCCGAATATATCTGACAAAGATCAAGTTCTGCCAACACTCGAAGAGTTATTAAGAAATTCAGTAATTTCACGGTGATCACTTGAAATAACTTTTTTTGAAGTTGAGACTTTTACGACTTTCCTATTCCATACTGACTCTTTTTTCTGCGAGCCTCCTGATCTTATCCTGCGCTTCGTATCGGCAGAACATTATGTTCCGTGCTACGAATATGGAAGCTGTACAGACCCAGGTTCGGGCAACAGAAAAAAATTATGTTATTCAAAAAAACGACAGGCTGGAATTGGAGGTATATACCAGTAAAGGTGAGCGGCTGATAGATCCGGATCGTTATCTTTCAACCGGTAATAACGTGCAGGCGGCTACAACCCAGAAAGAAGTAAACTCTTACCTGGTTGGACAGGACGGTCTCGTAAAATTACCGATGGTAGGTTCGATCAACCTGGTAGGACTAACCATCACGCAGGCCGAAGAACTTCTGCAGAAAGAATTTACAAAGTTCTATAAAGATTCTTTTGTTATACTGAAATATACCAACAAGCGTGTAGTACTGTTGGGGGCTCCGGGTGGTCAGGTTATTCCGTTGATAAATGAGAACATGCGACTCACAGAAGTATTAGCGCTCGCCAAAGGTATTAACAACGATGCACGTGCCTCTAATATACGCGTAATGAGAGGTGACACTTTATTTATAGCCGACCTCACTACATTTGAAGGATATAAAAAGAACGATATACTGATAGAGCCTGGAGATATAGTATATGTAGAGCCGATTCGCAGACCACTGCTTGAAAGTTTACGCGACTATGGTCCTCTCTTGAGTATTATCACCAGTCTTACAACGCTCATCGTTATTATTACCCGATAATATAAATAGATTTAGTGGAGTCAGTAAAAAACAATATCAATCCGCAAATACCTGCCGAAGGAATAGACTTTAACAAGCTGTTGGTTATTATGCGCAATAACCTGGTGTGGATTGCATTGATTTTTATTACTATCAATCTCACGGCTTACCTCATCATTCGCTATACGCAAGACCGGTACGAATCATCATCTGAGATCAAGCTTGATGTAAAAGATGAGGCTTCCGAGTTGGGAATCAACATGGTGACCGGACAAGCTCCGCAGAATACGGATATTATTTCAGGTGAAATTGAAATGATCCGCTCCAAACTTTTTCTCAACCAGGTACTGGATTCATTAAACCTGGAAGTAAGCTATTTCAGCAAGGGTGAAGTACTCAACCACGAACTCTTCTACAACTCTCCTATTCAAGTTGATTTTAAAATAACGGACGGTTCATTCTTCAACAGGCCCATATTCTTTGAACGCGAATCGCCTGAAACATTTTCACTGATTTGGAATGAAGGCAACAACCGCATCAGCGGACGCTATGGTATGCCTGTGCGCATGCCTGGAGTTGAATTAACCATAAACAAAAATGAGAACTTTGTCTCGGAAGATGAGATCGACCTTTTCTTCATCATCAACAGCAAAGATGTATTACTAAGCTACATCATCTCAAACCTTTCGGTTGAACCTCTTAACTACTCTGCTAAAACCATACGCATTGCCTTTCAGGATAATAATCCATACAAGGCTCAGGCTATTGTACACGCCATCAACAAAACATATCTCAACTATAGCTACGAACAAAAGAAACTTGCCAACAAGCAGAAGATTGACTGGCTGAATAATGAGCTGCAGTTAATCGAGCTAAAGATGGAGGGCTTCGAAGATTACTTTGAACGTTTTACACTGAAGAATAAATCAAGCGACCTTCAGGAAGATCTCCGTAAAACGATCGACAACATCAATAAGATCGATTCACAGCGATACGTTATGTCACGCAGGCTTGAAGAGATAAACAAACTGATGGATGGTTTACAGGGGCGGAATTTTGCCATAACGCCTTCCGTGCGCCAGTCGATACCCGAGTATTTATACCGGAATATAGATGAAGTACAAAACCTGCTGCTGGAACAACAGAAGTTAACATTATCGTATAACGAAAACACATTCGCTTACCGCGAGAAACAACAGGAAATTGATATTCGCACAGACAAAACAACCGAGCAGCTGGCCGAACTCAAGAAAGACTGGATGCGCAAGTTGCAGGAAATGAATCAGCAGAAAGCACATCTCGAAGCTGCATTTGTAAACATGCCTGATCAAAATACACAGTACTCCAAGAATCAACGGTTCTATAAACTATATGAAGAGTTCTATTTATCGTTGATGCAGACAAAATCAGGTTTTGAAATTGCACAGGCTGGTACTACACCTGATTTTCAAATACTCTCTCCTGCTACATTGCCCTTTCAACCTATATCCCCTAACCGGATGATTGTGTTGGGGATTGGTTTTGTAGGCAGTATGGTGGCTATATTTTTCTTTATTGGTCTGCTATACCTGCTTCACAACAGAATTACCAATATACACGAGCTCGAAAAACTTTCGGGTGTTCCGGTGCTGGGTGTTGTGCCATCATCACGTTACTCTGCACAGGAAGGACTTCATGTGATCAGTCACCCGAAGTCCATGGTAAGTGAAGCGATACGCACTATTCGCACCAACCTGGATTTTTTCCGCACCGAAAAACAACAACGGGTTATTGCTATTTCGTCTACTATCTCGGGGGAGGGTAAATCTTTTCTGGCGCTGAACCTCGGTGGAGCTATGGCGCTGTCGCGGAAAAAAGTACTACTCATCGACCTGGATCTGCGCAAGGCAAAGTCATATTTACCGGTACATGTTCAGGATCCTTCCAAGGGAATGAGTACCGTGCTGATCCGTAAAGATCGCTGGCAGGATTGCGTACACGCTACGAACCTCGATTTCCTGGATTATATACCTTCCGGTCCGATACCTCCAAACCCTTCTGAGTTACTGCTCAACGGTGAATTCACCAACTTGCTGGAAGAGCTAAAGAACCATTACGACATTATTATACTGGATACACCACCGGTTGGTTTGGTTACCGATGGTATTCAGGCCATGATGCGCGCGGATATATCCATCTATATTTTTAGAGCAAACTATTCGAAGCGCGAATTTCTGTTTAATCTTCAGCGCATCGTTTCGATAAATAAGATCGTAAATGTTACTACCTTGCTCAACGCTTTGCCATCATCGAAAAAATCAAGTGCTTACGGGTACGGATATTATGAAGATGAAGGCAAAAGCAATGTCGACAGAATCAAATCTCTGTTTAAGGTAAAAGCGTGATCAGTTGGTTTAGAAAAAAAACTCCATCAGTTGTCAGTAATCCCATCACAACTGATATACATTCCCATCTTCTGCCCGCACTGGACGATGGTGTTGAGACATTCGAACAAGCCGAAGCTATACTTCTTCAATTCATCAAGCTGGGTTATCAGAAAGTAATTACATCGCCTCATGTGATGAGCGATACGTATCGGAATACTCCGGAAGGTATACGTGCTAAACTCGAAGCGTTGAGACTTTATCTAAAAGAGAAAAATATACCAATCGAAATTGAAGCGGCCGCGGAGTATTACCTGGATGAACACACCTTTGGTTTGGTTACCCGGAAAGAACCGATGCTCACATTCGGCAAAAACTACCTGCTGTTTGAAACAAATTTTCTGACCGAACCTTTCAACCTTAAAGATTTTATTTTTAAGGCTACCACAAACGGATATAAACCGGTACTGGCACACCCGGAGCGGTATATTTACTTGCAAAATGATTTAGTAAAGCTGGAAGATTTACTACAACGTGGTGTACTGTTCCAGGTAAACATCAGTTCCATTACCGGCTACTACTCCAAACAAGCACAAGCAACGGCCAACAAGCTGATCGACAAAGGCTGGGTACATTTTCTGGGGAGTGACTGCCACTCCATTCAGCACGTTAATTTGATTAACAGTGCGCGACAGATGAAGTACTTTCAAAAAGCTCTATCTTTACCGCTGCTCAACAACAGTTTATAGCCGTGGCGCTATATATCCCGGGCAGGCACACCATATTGTTATCCAAAACATTACGGAATAGTCTTAAATATTCCAGCTATATTTCTGGTATAACAACAAGCGGTGCTATATACTTAACCTTTCTAACACGGAGTTAACATGATTGCTGTAACCGGTGCTAACGGACTTCTTGGAAGTTTTATTATTCGTAAGCTGATTGAAAACAAGGAATCGTTCGTTGCTATAAAAAGAACCAACAGCGATACTTCCTTGCTGCAAGATGTGGCACAATATATCACATGGCGCGATGCTGACGTAGCGGATGAAGTTGCATTAGCAGATGCCCTGGAAGATGTTACCCATGTTATACATGCTGCTGCCATTGTCTCATTCAATCCGCGCAAAGCAGATCAACTGATGGATATCAATGTAATGGGTACACGCAATGTTGTCAATGCATGTTTAGTGAAGAATGTTAAGCGACTGGTACACATCAGTTCTGTTGCTGCACTGGGGCGCCAGAAAGAACAGCGTGTTATCGATGAGAAGAATAAATGGGTAGATAGCTCCATCAACAGTACCTATGCTGAATCAAAATACTTTGCAGAGCTAGAAGTGTTTCGCGGGCAGGAAGAAGGACTGAGTACGGTAATCATCAATCCGTCTGTTATACTCGCGCCTGCCAATTGGGACAATAGCAGTGCAAAACTTTTCAAGTATGTATGGAACGAAAAGCCGTTTTATGTAGACGGTTTTCTGAACTATGTAGACGTACGCGATGTTGCTGCTATAGCGTATCGCATGCTTCATGAAAAAGTAGAAGGTGAACGCTTCATTGCCAATGCCGGAAATATAGCATTCAAGAATTTCTTTTCGAGGTTGGCAACATCTTTTCATAAAAAAGCACCTCACATTAAATTGAATTCTACCACGCTAAAGATTATTGCTCGACTGGAAAATTTTCGTTCGTGGTTTACAAGTTCGGAACCGCTTATTACGAAGGAAACTGCCAGAATTGCAGGAACAGAATTTATCTACGATAACAAGAAAATACGGCAATTATTTTCTTTTGAATTTCAACCGATTGATGCCAGCATCGAGTGGTGTTGCCAATATTACAGCGAAAAAATGGCCGGGAAAAAATAGAATGATCGTGGTAGCTTTACGTTAAATTTTACCTTATTTTAGGAAAACCTTTTAATACATGGCGAGAGAATACCGCAAACGAGAAGAAGAAGGAAACGAGCTGATTAGAAGATTTGAAGACCATCTCCGAAAAAAGAAAGCCGAGTTTTTTGATTTAGATGCCTACGAACAGATCATTGATTTTTATATGTTCCGTGGCAAGTATAATAAAGCATTGCAGGCTGTTAACCAGGCCATCAGTCAATATCCTTTTTCAACTGAACTGATCACCGTTAAGGCACAGATACTTTCTAATTTAGAAGAGTATACCGAAGCACTTGACTTACTTGATCAGGCTCATGCTCTTCAACCTAACGATCCGGAAATATTTTTAACAAAAGGATCTATCCTTTCATTAAAAGGAAATCATAAAGAAGCAATCGAAAACTTTGAGCAGGCTCTCAACTTTGCAGACGACAAAGATGAGGTATACTATAACATCGGTTTGGCCTATCAAAGTATGGAACACTATACGCAAGCCATCGATGCTTATAAAAAAGCGATCGAGATCAACATCAATCACGATGGTGCGCTATATGAACTTGCGTTCTGCCTCGATGTAACCGGACAACTTGAAAGCAGCATAGAATACTATCAGAAATTTATAGACGAAGATCCGTACTCGGCTGCGGCCTGGTATAATTTGGGTATCGTATATAATAAACTGGAGAAGTACGAAGAAGCACTTCATGCGTACGACTATGCTATAACTATTGATGAATCATTTGCCTCTGCACACTTCAACACGGGTAACACCTATATGAACATGGGTGAGTATACCAAGGCATTGGATGCGTTCAGAAAAACAATTGATCTGGAAGGTCCGAGTCCCGAAGTATACTGTTGCCTCGGTGCGGCATACGAAAGTCTGGAGCAGTACGAATTAGGATTAAAATATTTCCAAAAAGCATCCAAGCTTGACACCTTATATGATGAAGCATGGTTTGGTGCCGGTGCCTGTCTTGAAAAACAGGAGAAGTGGTATCAGGCTCTTCATTTTTATAACAAAGCTTTAAAGATTCATCCTGAAAATTCAGAATACTGGAAAGCTGTAGCTCACGCTGAGTTTAAGGTTGGTAATACCGTATCGAGTATAGATGCGTATGAAGAAGCGAGCAAGCTTGATCCGAACGACAAAGAAATATGGCTCAACTGGTCGTTTATTTATTATGAACAAGGCGATCACGAAAAGGCGATAGACACGTTATTAACTGGTTTTGAAGAAATTCCAGACGATGCGGAGCTTTTCTACCGCATGACGGTATACCTCATAGAATCAGGTCGTTTTAAAGAGGCCTTTAATTATTTGGAAAATGCCTTAATTTTGGACTTCGATGGTCACACAGCCTTATTTGACTTCTTTCCGAAAATGGAAACACAAAAGGCTCTGTATAAGATCATTGAGCAGTTTAGAAAAGACAATAATTAATGAATTACGACCTTAACAATTTGCCTGAGCGTACCAAAAAGCCCAGGCAATTCGGTTTTACCATGGCCATGGATAAAGGCCTGAGTATCCGCCAAGCTGAAGATTTTGTGAGTACCTGTGCGGATCATGTCGATATCGTAAAACTGGGATGGGCTACATCATTTGTCACTCCAAAGCTCAAAGAAAAACTTCAGGTCTTTAAAGAGGCAGGCTTACCGGTTTATTTCGGAGGTACACTCTTCGAAGCATTTGTAATCCGGAATCAGTTTGATGATTACCGGAGACTGCTCGATAAATTCGATATGTCGTTCGCAGAAGTATCAGATGGTTCAATGGATATTGACCATGACAAGAAATGCGACTACATTACAAAACTTTCAGAACAGGTAACCGTACTTTCAGAAGTAGGGTCTAAAGATGCAGACAAGATCATTCCGCCTTATCAATGGATTGAACTCATGCAAAAAGAACTTGATGCCGGTGCCTGGAAAGTTATTGGTGAAGCACGCGAAGGTGGTAATGTTGGTTTATTCCGCTCATCAGGTGAAGTTCGTTCCGGACTGGTGCAGGAGATATTAACGAAGATTCCGTTCGAAAAAATAATCTGGGAAGCTCCTCAGAAGGCACAGCAGGTGTGGTTTATAAAATTGTTGGGTGCCAATGTAAACTTAGGAAACATTGCTCCGGAAGAAGTTATTCCGCTCGAAACCATCCGTCTTGGATTACGCGGTGATACCTTTTTACATTTTCTCGGTATAGAAAAGAAGAACACAAACACTGCACCGCCTTTTGAAATCGACTAAGCAAACAGCGTATTGAAGAAACCACTGGATTATATTCTCCTCTATGTAAAAGGACTAAGCATGGGAGCAGTGGATGTCATCCCAGGAATCTCCGGAGGCTCCGTAGCGTTTATTACGGGTATATATCAGGACCTTCTGCGTTCAATTCGTGCTATTGACCGCGAAGCTTTTCAGCTTCTGCTGAAATTCCGCCTTGCCGATTTCTGGAAGAAGATTCATGGTAATTTCCTGACCACTGTATTTGCAGGGATTTTTACCAGTATATTTCTGCTGGCCCCCACCATGGCCTACCTGCTGCGTCACTATCACATACAGCTCTGGTCATTTTTCTTTGGTGTAATTCTGATGGCTGCTCCCCTCGCCCTGCGCAAAATTACCAAGTGGAGTATGGGCACAGTGTTCAGTTTTTTACTGGGCATTGTAATCATGTACGCATTAACACGACTTAATTCATTACAACTGCCGGCTGCCCTCTGGATGATTTTTGTAGCCGGTATTTTATGTAGTGGAGGCATGTTGATACCCGGTGTATCAGGAGCATTTTTACTGGTGCTCATCAATCGCTACCAGGCGGTTATCAATGCGGTATCAAAATTTAATGGTATAGTATTGATCACCTTCTTACTGGGTGGAGCTATAGGTTTAATGGGCTTCTCCCGGATTTTAACCTGGGTGATGAATAGATATTATAATACGGCCGTAGCTTTGATGACCGGGTTCATGTTGGGCTCTCTAAACAAAGTATGGCCGTGGAGGCAGGTTTTGAGGTACGTTACCAACGGCTCGGGCGAACAAGTGCCGGTAGCAGAAAAGAGTGTTTTACCTTGGGATTATGTTACCATAACCGGAAAAGACCCGCTGGTTCTTCAGGCTATACTCATGGTAGCACTCGGTGTATTTATAGTGGTTTTAGTAGAAAGAATAACAGCAAGATTTAAAACAAACATCTAACATGGAAAAAGTATTCGGACTAATCGGAGGAACGGTTAGTCATTCGTTCTCAAAGTCATATTTTGATGAGAAATTTTTTCGCGAAGGTCTGCGTGACTATCGTTACGAATTATTTCCGTTAGGCAACATCACAGAGATAGAAACTCTTTTGAAAGAAACCAAAGGTCTCACTGGTCTCAATGTCACCATCCCGTACAAAGAGCAAGTCTTGAAATACCTCGATGAAGTAGACGGTTTTGCCAAGAAGATCGGTGCCGTAAATGTTATCAAGATCAAAGACGGTAAACTGAAAGGCTTCAACACAGACTCCGATGCATTTCATGAGACATTAGAGAAGTGGCTTCCTAAAGACAAAACGTTCAACGCGCTGATACTCGGTACTGGTGGATCATCAAAAGCCGTACAGGAGGCGTTGAAGAAATTGAAAATCGACTATAAACTTGTATCACGCGAAGCCAGGAAAGGCGTTTTTACTTACGAAGATCTGGAGAAAGATCCTACCATCACCACCAGCTCCAAACTCATCATCAACACCACTCCGCTGGGTATGAGTCCAAAGACAGAAGCAATGCCTCCGATCAACTACGAACACATCGGCAGCGAGCATTATGTATACGACCTGATCTATAACCCGGCTCGTACATTGTTCTTACAAAAGTCTGAAATGCGAGGAGCAACAATCAAGAACGGTTTGGAAATGCTGCATGTGCAAGCAGAGAAGTCGTGGACAATATGGAATAACTAACGTTAATCGTTTAACAATCTTTAGAGACGGATAACCATTAACGAATAACCGGATAACAAAAAAAAGAAGAGTCGCCCGAAAGGCGACTCTTCTTTTTTTCCCGATAAGGAAACAACGGTACGGCTATGTTCGTTAAACTCTATTTCGCCTTTGCTCATTAAAAAATACGGATGAACTATTTCAAAGCACTGGCGATTAACTATTAACAGATAACGGTTAATTTCCCCTATGGATTTCAAACTCAGCAGTGAATACGTACCTACCGGTGATCAGCCTCAGGCTATAAAAAAACTAGTACAAGGTCTTAACGATGGTGAAGCACACCAGACATTACTCGGTGTAACGGGTTCGGGTAAGACATTTACTGTGGCCAACGTTATTGCACAGTGTAACAGGCCTACGTTGGTATTGAGCCACAATAAAACACTTGCCGCACAGCTTTATGGTGAATTCAAACAATTCTTTCCGGAGAACGCTGTCGAGTATTTTATATCGTACTACGATTATTATCAGCCTGAAGCATTTATACCTTCCTCCAACCTATATATTGAGAAAGATCTTTCAATTAATGAAGAGATCGAGAAACTGCGATTGAGTGCTACCTCCTCGCTCCTCACCGGTCGCAGAGATGTTATAGTCGTGGCATCCGTATCGTGTATCTATGGTATTGGAAACCCCGAGGAATTTGGAAAGAATGTTATCAAACTAAAAGCAGGTGAAGTTATCCCTCGGAATAAATTACTATTCGCATTGGTAGATATACTCTATCACCGCACCGAACTTGAATTCAAACGCGGTACATTCCGTGTAAAGGGCGATACGGTAGATGTGTTTCTCGCGTACGCGGATTACGCCATCCGTATATATTTCTGGGGCGATGAAATTGAATCGATACAACGCATCGATCCGTATAGCGGCAAAAAAATATCCGATGAGAAAGTGGTGACTATATTTCCGGCCAACCTCTTTGTTACCGGTAAATCTCTTCTGAATCAGGCCATCCACGAGATACAGGACGACATGGTGGCACAGGTAAAAATGTTTGAGACTGAGCTACGTCACCTGGAAGCCAAGCGACTGAAGGAACGCACCGAGTTTGATCTTGAGATGATGCGCGAGTTAGGATACTGCTCCGGTATAGAAAATTACTCTCGCTACTTCGACAGACGCTTGCCAGGCGCACGCCCCTTCTGTCTCATTGATTATTTTCCGGATGATTTTCTACTCGTGATTGATGAAAGCCACGTTACCATTCCGCAGGTCAGGGCCATGTGGGGAGGCGATCGCTCGCGCAAAGTAAATCTTGTAGACTATGGTTTTCGTCTACCCTCTGCGTTGGATAACCGGCCGCTTACCTTCAATGAATTTGAAGCGTTGATTAATCAATCCGTTTATGTAAGTGCTACTCCTGCGGAATATGAACTGCGTAAATCGGAAGGTGTTGTAGTTGAACAATTGATTCGTCCTACAGGACTTCTTGACCCAGAGATTGATGTACGTCCGAGCAAAAACCAGATTGATGATTTACTCGAAGAGATCGATGAGCGTGTCAAGAAAAATGAACGCGTACTGGTAACAACGCTTACCAAACGCATGGCCGAAGAACTTACTAAATATATGGATCGTGTCGGCATCAAATGCCGGTATATACATTCGGAAGTACATACGCTGGAACGTGTCGAGCTGTTGCGTGAACTGCGTTTGGGAGTATATGATGTATTGGTAGGAGTCAACCTGCTGCGTGAAGGTCTTGATCTTCCAGAAGTATCGCTTGTCGCTATATTGGATGCTGACAAAGAAGGTTTCCTTCGTAACCAGCGTTCATTGGTGCAGACCATTGGTCGCGCTGCACGAAACGCAAACGGAAGGGTAATTATGTATGCCGATAACATTACGGAGTCCATGCAGGTTGCCATTGAAGAGACGAACCGAAGAAGAAAGATCCAGATAGACTATAACAAAGCGAACGGTATTACACCGAAGACTGTACTGAAATCCAAAGAAGCTATTCTGGGGCAAACCAAAGTGGCGGATTCGAAAAAGTCTACTCGTAATTACTACGTAGAGAATGAAGAAGCAACATTAGCGGCTGATCCGGTAGTAGCCTACCTGAGCAAAGATGAACTTAACAAAATGGCTGAACGCACACGTAAAGCCATGGAGAAAGCTGCCAAAGAGCTTGAGTTCATGGAAGCCGCTAAGCTTCGCGATGAATACCTCGCGATTCAGAAAATGATAGAAGAGAAAAAATAGAATTAGTGCGCGTGCTTGCTGCGTGTAAGGTCTACGTTGTAGAAACCTCCGCGATTTTCCTTTCGCTCCAGCGACTGCTTGGTAATCACATACGCAATGGTGATGAGGTTTCTCAACTCACAAAGTTGCGGTGAGAGCACAGCTTCATCATACAGCTTTTCGGTTTCATGGTATAGCACGTCAATTCTTTTTAATGCGCGTTGCAGGCGCTCATTCGAGCGAACTATAGCAACATAATCGCTCATCAGGTCGCGCAGCTCTTTCCGGTTGTGCGTAATGAGTATCTGCTCGCGCGGAACCGTTGTACCTTCTGCATTCCACTCCGGTATACTCTGCGATACTGATATCGCGTGAAGCTTCTTCTCAACATCAACAAAACAACGGTGAGCAAACACAATAGCTTCCAATAAAGAATTAGAGGCGAGTCGGTTGGCACCATGCAACCCCGTACGTGAGCATTCGCCACAAGCATACAGGTTTGTAATCGATGTTCTTCCGAACGTATCCACATCTATACCTCCACACTGGTAATGCGCAGCAGGTACCACCGGAATCATTTCACGGGTTATATCGATACCTTTACTCAAACACTTCTCATATATATTCGGGAAGTGCGATATAAAATCTTCTTTCGGTAAATGTGTACAATCAAGGTATACACATTCATCTCCTCGTGTAATCAGTTCATTATCGATTGCCTGTGCCACGATGTCGCGTGATGCCAGCTCGCCACGTTCATCATGCTTGAACATGAAGCGCTCGCCATCTTTCGCACGCAGGTATGCACCATGCCCGCGTATAGCTTCGGTGATAAGGAACGATGGATTATCATCTTTCGAATAAAATGCGGTCGGATGGAATTGTACAAACTCCATATCGCGAACACGTGCCATGGCACGATAGGCCATCGCCACACCATCGCCTGTTGCAATCAATGGATTAGTCGTGGTGCGGTATACTTGTCCGGAACCACCTGTGGCCAGCAACGTTACCTTCGATGTATATTTTTCAATCTTGCAGGTATACTGATCCATAACGTAAGCACCATAGCACGTAATGCCCGGCTGTGGTTGTGATATTCTGCTTTTGAAATGGTGTTCTGTAATAAGATCAATCGAGAAGTGATGAGACAGTACAGTAATGTTTGTTAATGTACTCACCTCTCTCAACAGCGCCTGCTCAATTTGCCAGCCTGTTATATCTTTATAGTGAATGATGCGTTTGGCGGTGTGGCCACCTTCTTTCGCGAGTGCGAGGTTGCCTGATTCATCCTGGTCAAACTCAACACCCCATTGTATAATTTCGAGTAAACGATCGGGTCCTTCCTTTACTACCAGCTCTACCACCTCGCGGTCGCACAAGCCATCGCCTGCACGTAACGTATCCTCTATATGTTTATCGAATGAGTCGGTGATTTCATCCAGCACCACAGCTATACCGCCTTGTGCATATTTTGTATTGGACTCGCTGTCGTCTGCTTTGGTAATAACCGTTATGGATTGCTCCGGAAAACGTCTCGCGGTTTTAATGGCAAACGAAAGCCCGGCTATACCCGAGCCTATAATAAGAACGTCAGTCTGCGGCATGTTTAGCTTTTAGAGATTTCCAGCATACGCTGAATTGGTATCAATGCTTTTTTGCGTATGTCTTCCGGCACTATAATTTCCGGCAGTTCATACTTTAAACAAAGATATAGTTTCTCCATAGTATTCATACGCATAAAGGCACACTCGCTGCAGGCGCAGGTGTTGTCTTCGTGGCTGGGAGCCGGTATAAGACTTTTATGCGGAACTTCTTTCGACATCTGGTGAAGTATACCCGCCTCGGTGGCAATGATATATTCGGAGGCAGAATCGTTCTTCACATAGTTGATCATGCCCGTTGTAGATCCTATATAGTTCGCTACTTTCAGAATATGAGTTTCTGATTCAGGGTGCGCTACAATCCTGGCATTCGGATGCTGCTTGTGAAGTTCAAGTAACTTATCAATAGCAAAGGCCTCGTGTACAATGCAGGCGCCATCCCACAACAACATATCTCTTCCGGTCTTGTTGATAAGATAGCGACCTAAATTTTTATCAGGCGCAAATATGATCGGTTGATCTTTCGGTACCGAGTTAACAATCTTTTCTGCATTAGCGGATGTACAGATGATATCACTCATCGCCTTGATCTCGGCTGTACAGTTAATATAGGTGATTACGATATGATCGGGATGTTGCTCTTTGAATTTTCTGAATTGATCTGGCGGTGCGGATTCGGCCAGTGAGCATCCGGCTTTCAGATCCGGTAACAAAACTTTTTTATGCGGATTGAGAATCTTCGCAGTCTCACCCATAAAGTGAACACCTGCAAAAACAATCATGTCGGCAGTAGTAGCTGCAGCCTGTTGAGACAATCCAAGACTATCACCAACATAATCCGCTATATCCTGTATATCCGGTGTTTGATAATAGTGCGCCAGAATCACAGCATTCTTTTCCTTGCGCAGGCGGTTGATCTCCGCGACCACGTCAACATCCTTTTCAACCGGAATATTGAGGAAACCTTTCTGATGAAGCCGCTCGGTGGCTTTTACTATAATTTCGTCTGTTACCATTTTCAATGTTTGCACTTCGGTGTGCGAAAATAATGCTAAATGTTCAGAGTTCCCGGATTTGCCAGTTCAGCGGCAAAACCACCGTGTAAACTCACTTTAACAACCCCAACTTGTGCTGAAAAATTCCGGCAATGCTCTGCGCCCGCTGCCTGGCCTCGGTTGCTTTTTCTCCGGCAAAATGTTCATCCAGCGTGCTCATGAAAAGTGACAACCATTGATCAAAATGTGTAGCATTAATCGGCAGGTTGATATGCTTTTCAAAGGGATTGCTTTTGTAACTCTGATCGCCCAGTAAAACCGATGACCAGAAATTATACAACACCGGAAGGTGATGCGGCAAATCTATATGTTGAAATACAGGAGCCAGCAAATCATCTCTCATCACCTTCGCATAAAATTCATTCACCAGCAATTCAATGTCAGCACGTGTTGCTATATCTCTCATGTCTGTTACGATCCTAAACGTTGCGTCACTTCGTGTGTATGTTCACCCAGGTGTGGAGGACTTGTTAATGTAGACTGCGTCTTCAGGTTTTCACCCTGGGCAACAAAACTTCTCACACCGGCTATACCACGTTGTACCAACAACAATGCTTTTGCTTCAGGCGTTTCAAAAACCTGCTGCATATTTTGTATAAAGCCTGCCGGGATCTTTGATTCATGTATCGATGTCATCAATACATCAGCGTGCTTCAAGATCATCTGCGATTGTAAAATAGAATTCAATTCCACACGATGAACGACACGTGCAGCATTGGTTTTAAAGCGATCGTCATCAGCAATCGTTTCAATATCCAGTAACGTACACAAATCACGAAACTGCCGGTCGCTGCCTACAGCCAGGAGTATATCTTTACCATCTGCCGTTCTGAACACATCACCATAAGGCGCTATATTCGGGTGCGATGAGCCTTGTTTCTGCGGCAGCACTCCGGCCACCAGCCAGTTCGTTGCCTGGTTCACCAGCGATGCAACAGCAGCCTGTATCAACGATACGGCTATACGGTCGCCCTTGCCTGTTCGTTCACGATTCAACAACGCCAGCAATATACCTTCTTTCAAATGATGCGCAGCCAGTACATCGACAAGTGCTACCGGCATTTTTAATGACGCACCACCCGGCTCGCCATTCATATACATATACCCTGTCTCCGCCTGTATAATGGCATCGTAGCCAACGCGTGCGTTATCCTGGCCGTAGCCCGTTATTAAACCATAAACGATGCGAGGGTTCATAGACGACAATGACTCATAATCAACACCCAGTTTTTCTGCGTCACCGGGCTTATAGCTGGCGATGACTATATCCGATTGCTTTACCAGTTTATATACTACTTCACGATCGCGCGAATTGCCCAGGTTTAATGCTACAGACTTCTTTCCCCAGTTAACGGAACAGAAATAAGCAGAGCGATCGTCTGTCTGCTCGCCTGCCAGCTTCCAGCTACGGGTAACATCGCCACCGGTAGCAGGATTTTCAACCTTAATTACCTCGGCACCCAGTTCGGCAAAGAACTGCCCTACACTCGGCCCGGCCAGCACCGAAGCCAGTTCAAGTACTTTGAGATCAGAAAACATACGATTGAACGATCAATAAGAACCAAAAATCATACTTCTCATCCAATTGTTAATCATTTATAGCATTTTTGTGATCTGATAAAATTCTAAAAATCCATGAGGAGATATCTCGTTGTTATCACCACCCTTGCACTGGCGGCCTGCGGTAAAAAAACTGAAACACCCGACACTTTGAAAACCGGCATGTGGCGGGCAACCATCGAAATACAAGGCCAGCAATTGCCTTTCAATTTTGAACTTGCTAAAGATGATGATGGCGGATATGATATTTACCTGCGCAATGCCGATGAGCGTTTATTACTGGATGAAGTAAATGTTGCCGGCGATTCGGTAAATATAGGTCTTCACATTTTCGATGCTAACATTAAGGCTGCTATAAAAGGCGATACGCTGCAGGGCGAATTCATCAAGAACTACGAAAAGGATTTCAACATTGCGTTTACAGCGGTGTATGGACAAACGTTCCGGTTCGAAAAAGTTAAGGATCAAAAAGATGTTCCTGACTTCACCGGCAAATATGCTGTAACCTTTACACATGAATTCGATACTACGAAAGCTGTAGGTATATTTAAACAACAAGGTGATAGTGTAACCGGCACATTTCTGACACCTACCGGTGACTATCGTTATTTACAAGGCAACGTTGTTAACGGACTGATGCAGCTCAGTACCTTCGATGGCAATCATGCCTATATATTCCGTGCAACGAAAAAAGAAGATGGTTCCCTGACAGGAGAGTTTATCTCCGGAAAAAATCACATGGAGTTTTGGGAAGGTATAAAAGATGAAAATGCTTCGTTGCCTGATCCGGAATCACTCACCTATCTGAAGCCCGGTTACGAGCGCATTGAATTCAAGTTCCCGGATGTTAACGGTAATCCGGTAACGCTCAATGACGAGAAGTATAAAAACAAAGTAGTTATACTACAGATGTTCGGAACCTGGTGCCCGAATTGTATGGATGAGACAATGTTCCTCTCACCCTGGTATAATGAAAATAAAAAACGCGGGGTGGAGATCATCGGTCTTGCGTACGAACGCAAACCCGACTTCGATTATGCGAGTGGTCGCGTAAAGAAGATGATCGATAAACTGAAAGTTAGTTACGATTTTGTCATTGCCGGCACAAACGACAAAGCACAAGCTGCTGAAACTTTACCCATGCTGAACAAAGTTGTGGCATTCCCTACCACCATCTTTATTGGTAAAGATGGTAAAGTAAAAAAGATACATACTGGTTTCTCAGGACCCGGTACCGGTTTCTATTATGAGCAGGGAATTCAAAAGTTTAATGAGACTGTAAATGAACTTTTGAGCGAAAATCTCACTTCTAAGAAATAATGAACGCAACAGCCAACCATACGACAGCCCAAACAAACACGAATACAAGTGTCTCTGCCACCAAGCAAGGACTCGGTAAACGCGTTGTGGTTGGTCTATCAGGTGGAGTGGACTCCAGCGTAGCTGCATACTTGCTGAAAGAGCAGGGTTATGAAGTGATCGGCATGTTTATGAAGAACTGGCACGATGACTCTGTTACTATCAGCAATGAATGCCCGTGGCTGGATGATAGTAATGATGCCATGATCGTGGCACAGCACCTGGGTATACCTTTCCAGGCGATCGATCTAAGTGCGGAGTATAAAGCGCGTATAGTGGACTATATGTTTGCCGAGTATCAACGCGGCCGCACTCCCAACCCGGATGTACTCTGTAACCGTGAAATAAAGTTTGATGTTTTTCTGAATGCTGCCTTGAAGCTTGGTGCTGACTATGTAGCCACCGGACATTATTGCCGTAGAGGAGAAGTTGAAAAAGACGGCAAGACTGTATATCAATTGCTGGCGGGTAAAGATCCGAATAAAGATCAGAGTTATTTCCTTTGCCAGTTAACGCAAGAGCAGCTGTCGCGATCACTGTTTCCTATAGGGGAATTACTGAAACCGGAAGTGCGCGCTATAGCGAAAGAGATAGGTTTGGTAACAGCTGATAAAAAAGATTCGCAAGGGTTGTGTTTTGTTGGTAAAGTACATTTACCGGATTTTCTGCAACAACGCCTGCAGCCCCGCAAAGGACGTGTGGTAAATATACCGGCCGATGCTGTTGCGTTTAAAAATGGTTTTGAGAAAGACGATCTTCAACAAATAACAGCACCCTATCATTTTGAGCCCGCACTGGGTAATATAGTAGGCGAGCACAACGGTGCACATTACTATACTATCGGACAGCGCAGAGGTTTAAACCTGGGGGGCTTTGCTGAACCGTTGTTTGTGATTGGTACAGATACAAACGAAAATGTTATCTATACCGGCATGGGTGAAGAACATCCAGGCCTATACCGTAAAGGATTATTTATTCCGAATGAGGATGAACATTGGGTGCGAGCTGATCTGAAATTAAACATTGGCGAGTCCGCACGGTACACAGCGCGTATTCGTTATCGCCAAACCCTGGCACCGTGTACCCTTCATAAAAAAGAAGAAGGACTTTATATCATCTTCGATACTCCAATGAAAAGTATAACCCCCGGCCAGTTTGCAGCCTGGTATGAGGGTGAAGACCTGGTAGGTTCCGGAGTGATAAATTAAGCAGTTAAAACATTTTGGTCTGAAACTTGTCCTATAGTTTAACCGTAGTAACGGACTAAACTTGGGTATGTCGATTTTTTTCAGGTTTAATTTACACGTGTATACATTCCTGTTTAAATTTCAGGCATTAAAAGTCTTTGCTTAATTTTATCACAAATAAAAACTCTATGAAAAAAGACATGCGTTTTCTGGCAGTAGTTATGCTTCTGCTAATCTCTTTCTCAAGCTACAACGCTTCCGCACAACAAGTTCAAAAAGGGCAATTCTTACTAAGCCCATTCCTGGGTCTTGGTTATTACTACGCTGGTAGTGGCTTAGCTGCAACCATTGGTGTTAACGGGGAGTATGCGTTTACAGATGAGATCAGCGGTGGTGGTTATTTAGCCTATACCCGTTGGACTCACGACTACGGCTACTTGGGAAATGACTACGATTACACTTATAACTTCATTGATTTCGGTGCACGTGCTTCTTATCACTTTGCAAAACTCCTGAGAGTTAGCAACAAAAAGTTTGATCCATACGCAGGTGCATTCCTGGGTTATGTTGCATCAAGCTATAATTATGATGGTCCCGCAAACTCAGCTTACGATGATGACTATGATGGTGCTGTTCGTAGCGGTATATATGCTGGTGCACGCTATTTCTTCCAGCCAAACATTGGTGTATTTGGTGAAGTAAGCATTGGTCTTACTCCTATATCTGGCGGTGTAACGTTCAGATTCTAAAAACTACTGGTTTTCCAGTACTATATTTCTAATGGGTATCCGGTATATATAGCGGATACCCATTTTTATTTTAGTAGTTTTCTTTAAATCCACTCACACCACCGGACACTATATATTTCATCGCTGTTGGTCCCGGTATATTTAGCGGTGTGATGCGGCTCTTCGGTACAATATAGTGCCAGCCGGAAACTGCATACGAATGAGGCAGGTAAACCGACACCATATCATCTAGGCCAAGTTCAGAAAGGTCAGCCTGCGTTATAAAGCCGATCTGGTATAGTTTGTTCTCTTCATTCATCAACACCAGCACAGGCTTGTTAAATTTTTTCTTGTCGCCCACGAAGGCATTGAGCAGGTCTTTTAACGATGAGTAAATAAGTTTCACCAGCGGAATGCGATTCATAAGATGATCGAACCACGTAGTGAAAGTCTTAAATGCAAAGTTGGTGGTAAGGTATCCGAAGATCGTAATAGCGCACAGGATGATAATAAAGCCCAGCCCCGGGTACGGCAGCTTAAGCAGACTATCAAGCCAACTGAATGCAACAAAAATAAAGTAGGCTGTAGCGACTAATGGAACAATGAACAGTGTGCCACTAAAAAAATAGCGGACGATTCGTCTGAGCGTGCTTTCCATGATGCGGGGGTAGAATAACCGGGATAAAGAATACGTTATTCTCCTTTAGCAAAATTACGGAAGGCAACATGTATTTCCGTAAAACTCGAATACTTTAATTAGCCGGTATAACAATTTTGGAAAGCGCGAGTCGAACCACTTCATCCACCTGCTCGTCAAATGAAACATAAGTGGTATCTACTTCGATAGCATCCTCAGCTTTTCGTAACGGGCTCTCGGCACGCGTGGTATCGATTTCATCCCGTTGACGAATGTTTTCAATAACATCATCTAGGTCTACCAGTTGGCCGCGTTCCAGTAATTCCTGTTGCCTGCGAAAGGCTCTTACATTCATTTCGGCCTGCATAAAGAGTTTAAGTTCTGCCGTAGGAAATACAACCGTACCGATGTCGCGTCCATCCATAATGATACCGCGCTCTCTACCCATCCTGCGTTGCTGATCAACCATCGCGGTGCGCACATCTTTAATTGTACTCACCTGGCTTACCATTTCAGACACACGCATCTTGCGTATCTCTTTCTCAACACTCAAACCATTCAGAAAAGTGTCGGTACCGTTTTTCTGATTTACCTTGAATGAAATATGGATCTGCTCCAGCGCCTTGGTTATCTCCTTCGGGTTGGTGAGCGATATATGGTGCTCCTGAAAATAATACGTTACTGCACGGTACATAGCGCCCGAGTCAATGTAACGATATCCGAGAATGGCGGCTACTTCCTTGGCAGTGGAACTCTTACCACAGGCAGAGTATCCGTCTATAGCGATTACGATTTTGCGTAGATTCATCAGCAGTCTTTTTGCGGACAGGGAATTGGTCTTCCGGGCTTCAGTTTTTTATGATGTTTGGATGAGCCGCAGGCTGATACTGTTAAACTAAAAACTATAAAAAAGATAAGTAATCTTAACATGCAGTAAGATTTAAGATTTTTTTTTCACGTTGTTCTCGTAATGCTTCTATCATCGAATGAAAATCAGTCATGCTGAATTTTCTTTTTAAATGAAGAGGAGTATTACGGACAATTTCAAAATAGTCTTTCTTCACATCAGGAGAATCCGCACCAGTTTTGTTTGATATCTTTTTCATAGGGCAAATCAACTTGAAGGATTTCTATTTCAAAATTAGCATTTTTAGAAACGCGATAGGCCATCGGAATGAATTTTCTTCTGATGCTAAAGCCCAGCACGTTAATAAAATCCTCATTTTGCTCAAAATAGGAGCTCCGGTTGTTCAAAATACTTACAATCTCCTCGCGCGTAATATCACGTTTCCGCATTTCGATGAAGTCGATCATCGAAAAATCAATATTAAAATCCATTATGGCTAACCTAAATCTGCGTAAATATAGTTATCAACGATAAAACGCGTCAAAGCACTTACTGAATCTAACCAACATTTTAAAATACTTACTATTATCTTTGGTATGTTGTATAAAACATTAACCCTATGGAACCCAAAGAAGAAGGAAGAGCTGAAAAATCATTTAAAAATTTCGGCAAACGTGTAGATGATTTCCTGGTAGAATTCAACGAAGCCAGCGAAAGACTGCGACAGGAATTTGAAGTGAAGCTGGAAGAGCTCAAAGTATCAGCAGAAAAACTCAAGCAGGAAGCTGAGAATAACGACCGCTGGAAAGAAGTAGAACAAAACCTGAAGAAAGCAGGCGATGAACTGGGCAATGCTTTTAAAGCCGCCTTTAAAAAGAGAAATCCTTAAACGAAGATATAGTATAAAAAACGAGTCTTGTTGATTAACAAGACTCGTTACATTTACATCTACACTATATCTTAACAGCCTTCCATTTTCCCTGACGGAAAATAAGAATACCAACAATAGCCATCAGCGATTCTGCAACCGCTATCGCAGTATATACCCCTACTGGCCCAACGCCCATCCATGAAGCGAGGAAATAAGCAAAAGGTATCTGAAAAATCCAGAACCCAAAGAAGCTGATGATGGTAGGTGTACGCGTATCACCGGCTCCGTTAAACGACTGGTTGATCACCATACCGTACGCATAAAATATATACCCCAGCGATACCACCTGCAGACATTGTATACCATTGGCCAGCACCTTCTCATCGGTAGTAAAGAAATGAAGTATAGGATTGGCCAGACTGAAAAACAATACCGTTACCATTCCTAAAAACAACATGTTGAAAAATGCAGCTCGCCACACAGACTTCTCTGCGCGATCAGGATGGCCTGCGCCCAGGTTCTGACCTACCAGTGTTGCCGATGCATTCGCCATGCCCCATGCAGGCAGTATAGCAAATACAATGATGCGGATAGCAATAGTATAGCCGGCCAATGCGGCACTGCCGAAATCAGATACGATGCGCACCAGGAAGATCCAGCTTGCTGAACTGATCAGAAACTGTCCGGTGCCACCGGCTGATACTTTCAGCAACTTCCCGATAATGTCCCATTTGATTCGCAGATTCTCGCTATGCAACCTGAGAATACCTTTACCTTTCAGTAAATGATATACCTGATACAGCACACCTGTACCACGACCAATGGTTGTAGCGATAGCGGCACCTTCTACACCAAGCTTGGGCAACGGACCTACACCAAATATAAAGAGCGGACCGAGTATCATGTTCAGAATGTTGGCTACCCATAGTGAACGCATGGCGATAGTGGCATCACCGGCACCTCTGAAAACCGCGTTGATCAGGAACAACATCATGATCGTAATGTTTCCGCCGAGCATCCAGCGTGTATATCCTACGTTGTTTGTTATGAGGCGCTCGTTCGCCCCCATCAATCGCAGTATATCGTCTGCAAAGAAAACTCCTGACACACTGATCAGTGCTGACAACCCGATGCCTATATATATAGCCTGTGCTGCGGCAACCTCCGCAGAAGGAATGTCCTTCTCACCTACCCTGCGTGCCACCATGGCGGTAGCCCCCATACTCAACCCGATTGCAATGGAGTATATCAGGGTTAATACAGACTCGGTTAAGCCAATGGTTGCTACGGCATCATTATCGCGCAGACGACTTACAAAGTATACATCGACTACAGCAAACAATGATTCCATCAGCATCTCGAGGATCATTGGGATGGAAAGCAGAAATATAGCACGATCTATACTGCCCGAAGTATACTCCTGCTCCTCACCTTTAATGGCTTTCTTAAATAATTTTATAAATGAATTGACTTTCGTACTAAATGACATGGGGATAAGTTTAGTCGTAAGAAAAAAATAATAACATGACAGCTCCCGGAGCGGAAGCTCACAAAACGCAAGTGCTTGGACGTACCAAACTTAAAATACGAGGAACATAGGCGTTACGAATTTGGAATCAGATAATGGCTCCAGAAATTTATTCTCACGTAAATTATTAAAAATGGTTGTATGAATGACCTGAAAGTTTCAAATCTTTTTTCATACTGCTCTATCATCTCCCTGAAAACGAAAAAAGGGGCGAACCCCTTTTTTCAAAATGCTATATATAATTTACGATCAGTCCTTTTGAACCGTACTTCCTCCGGATACATTGGATGACACAGAAGGATTACCACGGTATATCACGGAGCTCCCTCCGCTGGCAACAACTTCGAGCTGATCAGACACCGTTACTTTTACATTGCTGGCACCAGATGCGTCCAGCGTTGCTTCGCGCACGGGGTAGTCAAATGCAGAGAGAGTAGAGGCCCCTGATACTTTCCCCTCAATCGAATCACCTAATCCATAGAGACGTAAACGCGATGCACCCGATATATCTACATTCAGTTCGCGATAGCCTGCATCAATCTGGCAATCGGAAGCACCCGATAAAATGAAATCAAGATCATGGTCGCTTTCAAATCCTTTTATAGTAGATACACTCGCGCCTGAGAAATTTACACCGTTCAGCTCCGGCATCTTGATCGTTATATACGTGTTGTGCTTACGGTTTGCGTTGTCTTCATACTTGATCACGAGTGTGCTGCCCTCTTTATATACTTCGAGATCATCAAGGTTTCTGCGATCACCCTCCACATGAATACTATAGATATTAGATTGCTCTACGCTAATATGAAAGTCACTGCCCATTTCCAGGCGATCGAAATCGATCAGCGAATAATCTTTTTCCTTATCCTGCAGTGGTCCCGGATCTTCTTCATCGCATGAAGTAAGTATACAGGCACCAGCCAAAAACATTGCAGATAGTAGGGTTTTAAAATGTTTAGTCATTGTCTTAAGGGTTGTTTCGTCCTCAAGACAACTCACATCACCCATACCCCTATGCCTTCATTTTTATCTGCAAAAAAATTATTGCGTTCGAAAAAAGAATTAAAAACTACGCGATGGAGATTGTTTTTATGTTCACGAATTCATGGATGCCTTCTTCGGATAGTTCGCGACCGTAACCGGATTTCTTGATTCCTCCAAACGGCAGTCGTGCGTCTGATTTCATCAATGCATTGATAAATACGGAGCCGGCGTCAATCTCCCGCGCTACGCGTTCGCCACGCTCGCGATCTTTTGTCCATACCGATGCTCCTAGACCATAACGACTCGCGTTGGCAAAAGCTATAGCTTCCTGGTCGCTGGCTGCTGTTGTTACCGCTGCGAGTGGTCCGAATGTCTCTTCATCAAATGCAGGTATACCGGGCTTCACATTGTTGAGCAACGCCGGCCTGAAATTACTGCCATCGCGTTCGCCACCCGTTACCAATTGTGCTCCCTGGAGAACAGATTGCTTCAGTTGTTTTTCCAGTTCTTCTGCCAGATCAACGCGCGCCAACGGACCAGTTGTTATTTTTTCATCAAAAGGATTTCCCTGTTGCAATGCATCTATACTCTGACGGAAGCGATCAACAAATTCGTCTTTTATTTTTTGATGTACTATAAATCGTTTCGCAGCGATACAGGATTGTCCTGCGTTTTGCATGCGCGATTGTGTAGCAATCTTTACGGTAAGATCGAGATCTGCATCTTCCAATACTATAAATGGATCGCTGCCTCCGAGTTCAAGCACCGACTTCTTTATATTCTTTCCTGCGAGTGCGCCAACTTTCGAACCGGCTGCTTCACTACCCGTTAATGCAACACCCTGTACGATCTTCGCTTCAAGTATACTTTCAACCGCAGAGTTATCGATGAGGAGTGATTGAAATACACCATCCGGAATACCGGCTTCATGAAAAATCTTTTCGATCGTCATGGAGCATCGTGTAACATTCGAAGCGTGTTTGAGTAAACCTACATTACCTGCCATTAACGCAGGCGCTGCATAACGGAACACCTGCCAGAACGGAAAGTTCCAGGGCATAATAGCAAGTACCGCTCCTATAGGCTGATGCGCTACCAGGCTTTTATAGGCTTCTGTCTTAATGATCTTATCAGCCAAAAACGCTTCCGCATGGCGCGCGAAGTATTCACATCCCACGGCACACTTCTCAACTTCTGCACGCGACTCTGAAATTACTTTACCCATCTCCCAAGTAATAATGCGCGCATAGTCTTCCTTATTTTTACGAAGAATAGCCGCGGCCTTAAGCAACACATCGCTGCGCTGCGCAAATGTAGTCTTCTTCCAATGACTGAAGGCGAGTGTGGCTTTATCAAGCTTCGCCTGTATATCATGCACTGTAAGCACAGGAAATTCGTCTATAACAGACTGATCAAATGGGTGGATGGATTTCAGCATACCGGATTATCTTTCGTAAAAAACAATTGCGTGCGCAACTATAGTTCGGATATAAACTAAAAAATTGATGCCAATGTGGCGAACCACAATGGCATGCTATATCTTACAAGAATATTTCAGTGTAGAAAATTATACTAGATCCACTTGAGGTTCTGAACCGTTTGTTCAACAACTATATCTCCCGTGTGTTTCAGACTTTTGGGTTCGATCAGCATAATACGCACCTCCTCATCGTTTGTCCATGGGCGATGCTCCACGCCTTTGGGTACAATCAGAATTTCTCCGGGCTTTGTCGCTATGGTTGGTTTATCGCGGAAGTCCATCATTAATGTACCCTGCAATACCACAAATAATTCATCTTCACCATCATGTTTATGCCAAATCAGTTCTCCCTTTACCTTGGCGATCTTTACATAATTATCATTCAGCTCTCCTACGATATAGGGATGCCAATATTCGGAGAACCGGGTAAATTTCTGTTTAAGGTCTACATGCATAAATCATAAAGGTTAGTACATATTAACCTACGCAGGGAGTGCTATAATTGTTACCCTTGCGGGGAAATCATTCGAGTACTTCTTCTGCCGGATTGCCGGTGCAACCACTCGGGTACTTGATGCTCAGCAATGCAGAGATAGTAGGTGCTATATCCGTAACAGGATGATAGCGTACCGATGTACCATGCTTGATACCTTTACCGTAGAACAGCATCGGTACGTTTGTATCATACGTATATGGGGAACCATGCGTTGTACCTTGTATTGATCCGGACTCAAACCAACCGGGCTCCAGCACTACAACGATGTCGCCTGAGCGCTTCGGATGATATCCGCGGATCACATGTCCTTTAACACCCTGATCGCTATAGTTACCCTGACGAAGCACACCTTCGGTATAGTAGTTGGCAACACCATCCATCGTCATCAGGAATTTACCGATCAACTCTGCTACAATAAACATATCTATACCCGATGCCTTCGGGCTTCCCTGAAAAGCTTCGTGGTTTAAAAAGATCTGTCCGTTACTTACATTACTTATCAGTTTCTTTCCCGGAAAATATATATTCAGGTATTCGTTGAGTTTTGCACTCGCATAGTTTTCGTTGAAATATCCTGCAGGCATTTTATTATCCTTCAGATACTGCGGTACATCTGCTACTGCATGATCGGCCGTGAGGAACAAGGTATAATTACCAGGCCCTACTTCTTTATCGAGCGTCTTTAACAGGTCGGCAATGTTACGATCCAGGCGCAGGTATGTATCTTCTACTTCTATAGCATTCGGTCCTACGGCATGACCTATAGCATCGGTAGTAGAGTATGATATACACAAGAAGTCAGTAACATCATCTTTGCCCATCTTCTCGTTTACAAATGCAGTTTTTGCAAATTCGGTAAGAAAATCATTTGCGAACGGAGTCATATATAGCAGTTCATAATTTCCATTCTGTTTGCGCATCTGCGGCAGGTTGTATGGAAATACAGGTTTTGTTTTACCGCTATATTTCTTTTCGTATGGAGAATCATCTGGTCCGCTCTCGGTATATTGCTCAATCGGCAACAGCGTGTTCCACTCCTGCGATAAATATTTTTCCGGAAGATTCAGTCCATTGAATTTCTCTGCCCACTCCGGAAGTTTGCTCATATAGTACGTGCTTGAAATAAATCTTCCGCTGCCGCTATCAAACCAGTAGGCAGCATCTGCCATGTGGCCGGCCGGCAATACAGCACCACGATCTTTAAACGATAAGCCAATTACCTTGGCACGTTTTTGTGTAAACAGTTTTAACTCATCGGTTACGGTAGAAGACTGCATGCGCCACGGAGACACATCACCATTACCGGATGGAGCACCAACAATTTTTTGCAGGGAGTCCTCCACACAGTTCACCATCTTGCCTGACTTCTTATTATAAAAATCATTTCCGATGATACCATGCACGGCAGGTGTTGTGCCGGTATAAACCGAAGCATGACCGGGACCTGTATAGGTTGGTGCATAGTTGTAATGCGCGTTCTTCATCATGAAGCCACTTCCCATCAATCGCTTGAAGCCGTCATTACCAAATTTGTTATAGTATCGATATAGGTACTCTTGTCTCATCTGGTCTACTACTATACCGACTACCAGTTTTGGACGATCACTTACTCCGACCGGGGATGTCTGCGCAGATGCCGCGCCCGAAATCAACAAGGCCAGCGCAAAAATGTATACTCTCATAGTTTGCAATAAAGTCAGCAAGATAATTAATCAACAAGTGCGTGAAATTAATCTTTTATGAATGGTTTGTTACCGGGCATTTAAACTTTCTGGTCATTTCCGTACAACATCGCTGATCACAATTGAACATTGTGTTTTGGCGAAATGCGTTTTTTAATGCCTGGTGCATCCTTCCGTAAAATGCATGGTCTTTGTGTAACCAATCGACAACGATAAAGTTTACCCTTGCACCTATGATCCGAAATTATTTTAAAGTAGCGCTGCGCTCTATCTTCCGCAACAAGCTTACCGCTTTCATCAATATAGCCGGCCTTGCGTTAGCGATTGCCTGTGCTATACTTATATTCCTGTTTGTAACAGACGAGATTCGTTACGATGCGTATCATGCCAAGGCCGACCGGACTTACCGCGTAACACGAAGTTTCCATTCACAGGAAGGTGAAGTAAATCTGCACCTGGCCAATGTTGCCCCTCCTATCGGACCGTTACTAAAAAATGATTTCGGAGAGATTGAAGTGATGGCACGGACGATAAACTTTGGTATCGTAATCGGACTGGAAGAAAATGGTGAGGTAAAGATTTCCAATACGGAAGACAACGTGTTTGTAGCAGAGCCTGCTATATTTCAGATCTTTGATATTGATGTCCGATCCGGTGATCCTGCCAAAGCACTCGAACGTCCTTTTACCGTGATGCTTTCGGAGAAGGCTGCCGAGAAATATTTTAAAAGCAGGAACATCGTAGGTAAACGACTGCGTGCCAACAATCAATTTGACCTGGAAGTAACGGGCGTGTTTAAAGATTTTCCGAAGCAATCGCATTGGCATCCGGAGTTCCTGGTATCATTCAGCACATTAGAGAACGACAATGTATATGGTCGTAAGGGTCTTGAAACAAACTGGGGCAACAACGCTTTCGGCACATACCTGTTATTGGAAAAAGGTGCTGATGCGAAAAAACTGGAGGCATCACTGCCTGCCTTTCTCGATAAACATTTTGGAAACTTTGCACGTGCCAATTGGGGTGCATCGGCAGATTGGGTTGCTTCCAAATCAACTACGTTGTTCGTGCAAAATCTTACCGATATACATTTGCATTCGCACCTGGATGATGAACTGGAGGTTAACGGTAACATCAACAATGTATATATGATGAGTGTAATCGGTGTGTTCATTATACTCATTGCATGCTTCAACTTTGTTAACCTTTCTACGGCACGCGCTACCAAACGCGCAAAAGAAGTAGGCATGCGCAAAGTTGTGGGCGCACTGAAAGCACAACTCATCGGTCAGTATCTGAGCGAGTCGGTAATCATCACCTTTTTTTCGCTGGTGCTTGCCCTGATCTTATCGGTGCGTGGTGTGGTGTGGCTGAATACATTTACCGGCAAAGAACTTTCTGCGAATATATTTACAAATATACCACTCATGGCGGGGCTCGTTGTATTTGCAATCATTATCGGTATAGCAGCAGGTATATATCCGGCTTTTGTTATTTCTTCGTTCAATCCTGCCGCTACGTTAAAAGGACAGCAGGGCTCGGCCACAGGTAAATCAGGTATTCGTAAAACATTGGTGGTGGTACAATTCTCCATTTCCATTGTGCTGATTATTGCTACGCTGATCACGTTTCAACAACTCGCATTTCTGAATGATCGTGAGTTGGGTTATAAGAAAGACCAGGTTGTTACACTTTCATACTACAATGACCTTGACAATACTTATGAGGGATTTCACAATACCCTGACGCAATCATCGCTGATACAAAATGCCGGACGCTCTTCGCGTATACCTACGGGACGACTACTGGATTCATACGGAGACGCCAGTATTATGAAAGGCGATAGCCTGGTAAGTACTTCGGTAAATCTCAAATCAATCTCCGCTGACGAAGATTTCTTTGACACCTATGGTATAACACTGGTGGCCGGAAGAAATTTCTCGAAGGCTATACCTACAGATGATTCACTCGCCTTTATCGTAAATGAAGCTGCTGCCAAAGCATTCGGCTGGACCGATCTTGAGTCGAACATCGACAAAGATTTTCGGCATGCCGATGTGCGCGGTAAACTGATTGGTATCGTTAAGGATTTTCACTTTGAATCGCTGCATCAGCAAATAGTACCGATGGTATTTTTGATGCGCAGAAATAATTATAACCGGTTGTCGGTAACTATATCCGGCAACTCCATGCAGCAAGGTTTAGCACACCTGGAGAAAACCTGGAAGTCATTTTTACCAGGCCGCCCGTTTGAGTATGAATTTGTAAGCGAGCGGTATCGCAAGCTATACCAGGCCGAACAGAAACAAAGTCAGTTGTTCACCACCTTTGCAGCACTGGCTATATTTATTGCCAGTCTGGGTTTATTCGGGCTTGCCACCTTCAGTACGCTGCAGCGTATGAAAGAGATCGGTATACGCAAAGTGCTGGGTGCTTCCGTGGGAAGCATACTTCAGCTTTTGTCGAAAGAAATTCTGATATTGATTGGTATTGCTAACCTGATAGCCTGGCCGGTAGCCTGGTATCTGATGGACCGTTGGCTCAGCAGCTTCGCGTACCGGGTTGATATGAACCTCGGCATATATATAGCGGGAGCTATCTGCGCCATTGCCATTGCGTTGATAACGGTAAGCACACAAACCTTACGGGCTGCATTGGGTAATCCTGCAAAGACCCTGCGGTATGAGTGAGTTGGTAGTACAATTAGGAAGATCACTCCTTTTAGCTACGGAGTGAGCGCTAAACAATACGGGGATTAAAAAATAATGATTGCCAAAAGCGTCATCGAAACGATTGAACTGGCAAACATAATCGCTAAGCCCAGGAAATGATATATATTAATCTGCTTCATAAAAAATAAAATAGGTTTAAAAGCTAGATTAAGGGGCCGACTTTAGACATGGTTTCGTTGCAGTCTCTTTTTTCATTCATTGTGGCAGCTATCCTTTGTTAACCAACTGTAATTAAAGCCTTGTAAGAAGGTTATCGGATTTTAATCTGCTAACGTTTGAGTACTGTCCTGCAAACCATTGCAATTTCTAAAAAATTTTTATTTTTCAAAGCTTCACCAAATAATTTTTTGTTAAAAATTGTGTTGACCGGTAAAAAATCGGTAATCAAAAACCGTGTATAAACAGCCTTTATGGCTTCTTTTCAGAGTACGATCGCCCTCGCCAGCTTACCGACTTCGGTCAATTTGGCTCGCAGCCACTATAGATATAGGTCATTTTAGCCCATTCCTAGGCGTGGATAGTTTTTTGACAGCGCTAAATCTTTCCAAGGAGGATATATGGATGCATTTTCAACAATGATCATTGATGCCGTAGAGAAAACTAAAAATGCGGTTGTCAGAATAGATGTCTTCAAGCGAGACAAGAACAATGTACTTCGTCAGGCCGGCTCCGGTTCGGGATTTATTTTTTCATCAGACGGATTAGTCTTTACCAACAGTCATGTAGTAGACGGTGCCGAAAAAATTATGGTAAGCCTGCTGAATGAAAATGAGATTGAAGGATTTCTGGTAGGTAAAGATCCGGATACAGATTTAGCTATACTCAAGATATATAGCGAAGGTTACTCCGTTGCAAAATTAGGCGATGCACAACAACTGCAGATCGGACAGTTTGTTATTGCTATAGGCAATCCCTACGGCTATCAACATACCGTTACAACGGGGGTGGTAAGCGCATTGGGACGAACCTTGCAAACACAATCGGGCAGATTGGTGGACAACGTCATACAATCCGATGCTGCATTGAATCCTGGGAACTCCGGTGGCCCGATGATTACCATGGAAGGAGAAGTAATTGGTGTGAACACGGCCATTATACAAGGTGCTCAAGGCTTGAGTTTCTCAGTTGATATCAACACGGCCAAAGAAATAGCACAGCAGCTGTTGAAAGACGGAAAAGTATTCAAGGCATATTTAGGATTGATGCTGCAGGAAGTAGCGATAAACCCGAAAGTAAAGCAGCACCATAACCTGCGCAATAAAAAGGGTTTATTCATCACGAAGATCGAAGCCAATTCACCCGCTTCGCGTTCTCAATTGCAGGACGGCGATATCGTTATCTCGTTCAACGATAAGATCATCAACAGTACACATGAACTCTTTAAGGAATTGAGCAGGCGCGATATCATCAATGCTATTGATATATCGGTGATACGCCACACCGAGTTACTCAACTTCACAGTCTTCCCCACTGACAAACGCGGATAAAAAACAAAAGACTTTATGAGAATTATACTCATAAAGCCTTTCCGTTTTATTGCAGACTATACATAGTGGCTATATATCGCTTATCTCCATTTGTTGTTACGCTTTTGATCAGATGAGCGTGATCTGCCACCGCCACCGGAACCTCTTCCGGAAGAGCGTCCGCGACCACCCGAAGAGCGACCTCCTCTTGAACCTGACTCTTTCTGCTCTGTTACTTCAACACGAACCTGGCGACCTTTAAACTCTATACCGTTCATGTTCTTCAGAATCAGATCTGCTTTTTCTGATTCTACTTCAAAGAATGAATAAGCACCTTTCAGATCTATCTTACCGATGTCGTTCTTTCCTAAACCGGCATAGTCATCAATCAACTCGATCATCTTTGATACATCGAGACCATCCATTTTACCGAGGTTGATAAAGAAGCGCGCGCCACCTGATGAGTAACGTTCTTCACCGCCTTCGCTTCCTCCGCGTTTTCCTTCAACGTTCAGATCAGGAGCATTGCGATAGTAATCGAAGAAGCGGTTAAACTCCAGCGAAGCAAAACGCTTGATCAGTTCCTGCTTTGTTAAATTCTTCAGCTCAGCTTCGATAGCAGGCAAAAATTCTGCGATCTGATCTTCATTTACCTTTACTTCATTTACCTTGTGCATAAATGCCAGCAACTGCTTCTGACAAACTTCTGCACCGGTAGGTATCATAGCACGCTTGAAAGGAGACTTCAGCGTTTTCTCAATCTGCTTCACTTTGCCAAGCTCGCGCTTTGAAATCATCGCGATCGAAACACCTTTCTTTCCGGCACGTGCTGTTCTTCCGCTACGGTGAGTATAGAACTCCATCTCATCGGGTATATTCAGGTGAATAACGTGTGTGATATCTTCCACATCTATACCGCGCGCTGCTACATCGGTAGCAACCAGTATCTGCAAAGACCGTTGTCTGAAATTCAACATCACGCGATCGCGTTGCTGTTGTGTAAGATCACCATGTAGTGCATCTGCGCTATAGCCATCCTTCATCAACATCTCGGCAGTCTTCTGTGTATCGATACGCGTGCGACAGAAGATCAATCCGAAAATTTCCGGATTGTTATCGAGTATACGTTTCAGCGCCAGGTAGCGATCTCTCTCCTGTACAATTACGTACTGGTGTTCGATGTTTACGTTACCTGTGTTCTGCTCTCCTACCGTTAACTCGAACGGATCGCTCATATAGTTCTTCATGATGGCGCGTACTTCACGCGGCATCGTAGCAGAGAACAGCCATGTAGCTTTATCATCCGGAGTAAACGATAAAATTTTATCAAGATCATCTTTAAAGCCCATGTTCAACATTTCATCGGCTTCATCGAGTACTATATATTTTATAGTCTTGAGGTTAATAGCTTTACGATCAATCAGGTCGATCAGACGTCCGGGTGTTGCCACGATGATCTGAGCACCTTTCTTTACTTTACGGATCTGCTCACTAATGCTGGAGCCACCGTATACGGCCACAATGTTGAATGACTTAAATTTCTCAGAGAAGTTTTCAAGGTCATTGGCTATCTGCAGGCCAAGTTCACGTGTAGGCGCAAGCACAAGCGCTTGTGTGTCTCGACTCTTGTCATCAACAAGTTCGAGCAAGGGCAATCCAAAGGCAGCAGTTTTACCAGTACCGGTTTGCGCGAGTCCTACGAAATCGCGGTTACCGTTCAGTAAAACAGGGATTGCTTTTTCCTGTATGGGAGTAGGTGTTTCAAAGCCGATTAGCTGAACCGACTCCACCAAGCCCCTGGACAGGCCCAGGGTTTCAAAAGATTTCATTCTATATTATTGTATAAGATTGCAAAGGTACGCCTATTAATCGAGATTACTGAGAAGGCGCTCAATAACGATACGTTTCTATACTTTACCCGCAACAAAGCAGAACTTATTTATGGTTAAAACTCCTTTCACCTCCGGAAACGAAAGTTATTGTACCGGGCGATGTCGTTGATTTTTACCGGAACTCATTTATATTTGCGCCCATTCGGGGGATTAGCTCAGCTGGCTAGAGCGCTTCCATGGCATGGAAGAGGTCATCGGTTCGACTCCGATATTCTCCACTTTCGATCATCCTTCAAAGATTTAAGTCCCAGCAATGGGACTTTTTTATTGCCTGCAGAGGACGCTGATTTACACCGATAAAATACCTAAAAAATATACCCTGGCTGGAGCGTCCCGATAGCTATCGGGAAGGTCATCGGTTCGACTCCGATATTCTCCACTTTCGATCATCCTTCAAAGATTTAAGTCCCAGCAATGGGACTTTTTTTATTGCTCGTTATAGGGATTTTTTATTTTGCCACGTGTTTTATGGCCCGTAGAGGACGCAGATTAACCGCAGATAAATACATAAAAATATACCTACCCGGTGCGTCTCGATAGCTATCGGGACAACTCAGATGATATCCTTATATAACAAGTTCTATTATTCTTCTGTAAATCTGCGGGCAAGTAAGTTCAATATGTAGTCTGGCTTACGTTTTCCTGCGCTTCTTCTTTGCGTTGACGAAGCTCGGCTTTGCGCTCTTCTTTAACACGTTTACCCATGGTGCCGCGGAATCTTTGCCAGAATCCTTCACGGTCAAGTATCGAAACAAATCCTTCGGCATGACATGCTGTGGTATCGATCACCGGTAACTTCTTACTCCCTATATCCAGCATACCAAATACGATGGGTATAGCTTTTACTCCAGGACAATACTTTCTTGTAAAGCTGCGTAGCAAACCGGATTGATAGGGATCGGTAGCCAACGCTATTTTCTTAAAACCCAATTCCTGCGCGAGCTTCCATGAGTAGTAAATATTCTCGGTGCTATGTTCGGCTTTTGTTTCTGCAAAGAGATGTTCGCGCGGTATACCTAATGAGTCAGCAATAGTCTTCATCGCGAGTCCTTCTACAAACGGACTATATACTGCAGCGCCTGAAAAAATTATATTCTTGGTATAGCCACTATCGTAGAGATGCTTCGCCCAGTACATACGCATTGTCATTACCATGGTAGTGTTCTCTTTTTCGTAAGGCACTCCGGGTACTATAATTACATCGTATGGTTTATCTTTCTTGGCGCGTGCATAAGATTTTTCAGCATAACGCTTGAATGTACAGTGTGTGAGCAACAAGGCTGCTGCCAGAAACACATGTACATAAATAAAAATCCGGACGAACTTCTTTAATCCCTTTCGCATAGTAGTATAAACATACAATCAGTTTTTTTGTTCAGAAAGCTGCAATCGCCAACTGTCATCATATTGCAGCAATCCTTCATCTACCAGTTCACGCACTATATCGGCAAACAGTTCGTGATCAGTGGGTTCTATATGCTCTTCCAGTTGCTCAATCGTCATGGAAGTACTTTTAATAATATTAACGATTTCCGCGCGCAACTGATCATAAGCCGAGCGATTATCTGTTTTACGCTGCTCGATGCAAACATCGCACAGGCCGCATACAGCAAACGTGTCTTCTCCAAAATACTCTTGAACAATCTGCATCCGGCACCGATGCGTGGAGGTAGCAAAGGCTACCATGGCGTTCATTTTATCAACGATAAGTTTTTTACGTGCCTCCAGCCGGGCTATATTCAACGGAAGTCTATCAGCATCCTGTCGCGGCAGTACAAAAGTTACCTGTGGTTTATTCTTTAAGGGTTGATAGATCACAATCTTCAGTTCATTCAAATGCTTCAGGGTAGCGATCATTTCCTTTTCGGTGATCTTCAATCCTTTCGCCAGGTATGCTTCCGATATTTTTACAAACTCTGAAAATAATTCTCCGCCATATAGGCGCAACAACATTTTTATAACCGGATCGAACCGCGCATTCGCGATCTGAAACTCATATAGTTTCGTTTTATCAACCGGGAAGAACAAATGCGAAGGATTATAAAAACTTTCGTTGAATTGAATCAATCCTTCTTCCTCCAGTTTCTTCAGCGCTATATATACTTCTGCCTGGTGATATTTAAATCGTTCGGCAAAATCGAGTAAGTCGAAATCAAAACTTTCGCCTCCACTGCTTCCTATCGCCAATTGATAATAGTTAGCCAGTGCCTGATATATTTTTTTAAGTGCTTCCGGTGAAGGATGCGCCTGCTCCGTTTTAAACTGCAGGTTTATTACATCAGCTTCCTGATATAGTATAGCTGCAAATGAACGTATACCATCACGACCGGCACGTCCGGCTTCCTGGTAATATGATTCCAGGTTCTCCGGTATATCCAAATGAACGACCAGCCGTACATCCGGTTTATCTATACCCATACCAAATGCATTGGTAGCGACCATAACGCGACTCTTGTTATGAATCCATTCTTCCTGACGTTTCGATCGCTCTTCAAAATCAAGACCTGCATGGTAATACGATGCACTTATACCACGCTTCGAGAGCCACTCGGCAATTTGCTGTGTAGCCTTGCGCGAACGAACATATATAATGGCGCTGCCCTTTACCTTCTGTAAAATTTCCAGCAGCTTACGTTCCTTGTTCTCAGTTTTACGAACAACAAATGAAAGATTATCGCGTGCGAAAGAACGTTGAAAAACTCCTGTCGGCTCCCGGAACGCCAGCTTGTTCATGATATCTTCTTTCACCACCAGCGTAGCTGTTGCCGTGAGTGCTATTACCGGTGTAGCAGGTTTGAGTTCACGCAATGTTGTGATCTGCAGATACGGTGGCCTGAAATCATAACCCCACTGCGATATACAGTGTGCTTCATCCACTGCGATAAGTCCGACTTTCATTTGCTTTACACGCTCAATGAAAAGTTCGGTCTGCAAACGCTCGGGAGAAACGTATAGAAATTTTATCGAACCGTAAATGCAGTTGTCCAGCAGTATATCGATCTCTGAACGGTTCATACCGGAGTGAATGGCAACGGCCAGAATGCCGCGTCTCTTCAATTGCTCTACCTGGTCTTTCATAAGCGCGATCAGCGGTGTTATAACAATGCATACACCTTCCAGCAATAGCGCGGGCACCTGGAAACAAACAGACTTGCCGCCACCTGTAGGGAGCAACGCCAAGGTATCATGACCTTGCAATACAGAATTGACTATATCTTCCTGCAAAGGTCTGAACTGACTATGCTGCCAGTACTTTTTTAATATCGAAACGGGTGTCTCCAATGGAGACGAATATACTCGTTATCCGTTAATTGTAAATCGTTATCGATTAATCGTTAACCGTTATCTGTGGTTTAGTTGCGAAAGAATTGGGTGAAAGTCCAGAAAAAAGGTCACCGAAGATATACTCCGATGACCTTTTTTACGATTAACGACTCCTTTACTTCGAAGATTGCATGAGCTTCATACCCGCCTCACCCATGTGCTTCACAAGAATAGATTTATACCGTGCAGAAGCAGTATACCCTCCGTTGTTTTTCAGGAATTCATCGAGTACAGGAGCCCAATCGGTGCCTAGCGGCATGATGAATCCGAATTGTTCGGCAGCCTTGTCAGCAATCGGATGGCGTTTGATGTTTTTCTTTTTCTGAACAGCCTCCAGGTAAAAAGCGAGGTCGAGATAGGCAAAACCTTTTGGATCGATGAACAACTTCTCCAGTGTCTCCTGACTGGTAGTAGTATACGCTACTTTCATATTCGGAAAGTAATTTGACTTTAACTCCATCATACGCTTCTCGTTCAGCGTACCCTTTGCCGTATAGGCTGTGAGATCGGCAAATGTCTTTGGCAAATCCTCGAACTTCGTAAGTGTTGGAATCTTATCCTGGGTGATGAGTATTGCAAAGTTGGTGATGAACGGTTGACTGAATTTTACTTCTTTCTTTCGCTCTTCTGTTATAGTAATGTTACCAAGGCCGAACACTCCGCCTTTGGATATCTTTACCTTGTCGTACATGCCGCGGAAACTTGTTCCGTTGCCTACAAAATTAGGCTTGACGTCTACTTTTTTTACATCTTTTAACCATGCGACAAAGTCGTTCATAATGTCGACACATATACCGGTAAGTTTTCCGGATTCATCAACATAAACAAAACTTGGTGTTTCTACATAGGCAAACGAGACAGATCCGGTCCCTTTCTTGCTCGCGTCCTTCCAGGTGTCTCCTGCATACGGCTGTGCAAAAAGCGGTATAGCTACCGCACTCAATACGATACACATTAAAATTTTCATGGATGTTTGGGTTCAGTGAAATTCTCCATGAGTATATAATTTTCACACGAGAATTCAATCCGTGCTGTAATATTTATGTGCTGTATATAGCTATATTAAATTTTTACCAGCTGATTTTCTCTTTATTCAAAAACGCCTGTATACCCTTAACACAATCTTCACTGGCACGTGCTTTTGCATTCATCGTGGACGCAAACGTTAGCGCATCGTCCAGGGAAAGCGACTGCACCGATGCAATCATTTGCTTGGTATACTCCATGGATGTTGCCGAGTTGGTGGTAATGAGCCGTTGAGCAAAAGTATATACTTCATGCGCAAGCGTTTCTTTGGATGTAACAGTATTCACAAGTCCTATAGCGCGCGCTTCTTCTGCTGTAACAAGATCTCCGCTTAACAGTAAGTGTCGCGCTTTGGCTTCACCAATCTTACGCAACAGAAATATCATGACAATGGCCGGTATAAAACCGATCTTCACTTCGGTATAACCAAACTTGGCTTCAGGCACTGCAAATGAAAAATCGCATACGGTAGCCAATCCACAACCACCCGCCAGCGCATGGCCCTGTACCTGCGCTATCACTACCTTCTTAAGCATATATATCTTCTGAAATAACTCCTTCAGGTGATTGGAGTCTGCCAGATTTTCTTCGTATGAAAATTTCTGAAGTTGCTGAAGATAGCCCAGGTCGGCACCGGCACAAAACGCTTCACCGCTTGCCCGCAATACAATAACTTTTACAGTGCTGTCTTTTTCAGCCACATCGAACGCATCTTTCAACGCAGCCACTAATTCAAAGCTCAGGGCATTTCGCTTTTCCGGACGATTAAGAGTTATATACCCAATGCGATCCTGTACAATATATTCTACCTGGTTCATGCTATATATTTTGAAATGTAGAAAATCAGATATCTCGTATAAACGCACCCTCGTGCAGCACGGAGTAAATACGAATACCGGCTGCCAAAGCCTGTGTGCGTAATCTTTCAGCAAAATAGTAAGAGTTACTGCTATCTAAAATTATTTCGGACGCATTGATTTGAGACAATACAGACAAATTCTTCACAGCATTGTTGGAGATGATGACATAGTCCGCTTTCATCGCGCTCAACGGTATAGCGTTCGGGTCGCGTATTATCAGGATGGATCGGCCATGCCATGTCCAGTTTCCATACACTCCTGATAACGATTTGGTCACAGCCTCTACCCGATCAACACCATTGTTCAATCTGTTGGGTTGTATATGAAACCGAACTGCGGAAGTTTTTTGCAGCAGCGAAGAATCTGCGATGAAATAAGCACTTCCTTCATCGATCAGGTCGAGCGCGGTGTGGTGCGGCACTTTATACACCGCAAGCTTTGCATGACTTGTAACATCACGGTAATGAGACCACTGCATTGAAACAAACAGAATCATGATTACACAAGCTGCCGGCAAATAATAAAATTTTCGAAATTGAAAGAGCAACACGCAGCAGGTGATGGCTAGCATGAGCAACCAGCTCTGAAATGTATTGATGTATATATGATCGATAAGACTATACGGAAAAGATTCCACCGTAAACACAACTGCGTTAAGCGCTTTGATCGTCCACAGCAATAACCACCCACACAACGAAGCCAGCGAACCGATAAAACTTGCGGCCAGCACCACGAGCCCCAGTATAAGTACGGCAAAAGATATAGGTATAACGAGCAGGTTAGAGATTAGAAAATAATTCGGGAACTGGTGAAAATATAGCAGTCCCAGCGAGAACGTAGCAAGTTGAGCGGCAACGGATACACAGGTAATTTTCCATACTTCGTCCCAGAAGCGTGAAGCGGGCTCCCACAAATTATATATACCGGGTTGCAGGTATACAATGCCCAGCACCGCCAGGTACGACAACTGAAACGCTACCGACATGATGAGGTATGGTTCATAGATCAGGAGACAAAATGCAGATGCAGCCAGCGTATTGTATATATTGGTTTGGCGGTTCCATGCTTTGCCTATCGCCATGAACGTAAACATGGTTACAGCACGCAATACCGAAGGAGAAAGTCCGGTAACAAACGCATATCCCCAGAGAATGATAAGACTCAAAGCTGCGAGCCACCATCGCCCGGCCGGAGTATTGTTAAGCGGCCGCAGCAACCCGACTATGAGCATATAAATTATACTGATGTGCAAGCCTGACACGGCCAGCACATGCATAGCACCTGTTGCAGCATACGCGTTCAGCAATTCGTTATCCAGTCCGTCCGTTACGCCCAGTACAAGTGCAGAAGCTATAGCTTGTTCACGCGCTCCGGCTACAAATCGCGCCAGCGTTGTATCAGCCCATGTGCGTGTACGGATGGCATGATATACTATAGACGAAGACGGATTGCTTCCGGTGTATTTCACATCCTGCTGCCGCACAAACTGCTGGTGGTATATCTTCCGGTATGCCAGGAATTCCCTGTAGTCAAACTCCCCGGGGTTTCCGGGAGGAGGCACAGGCTGCGGCATTCCCTTCACTAAGAGTATATCTCCATATTGAAACGGCTTATGAAAGTCACTCTTGGGGAAATACAGAATTAAATTTCCGGTACACGCTTTCCACCCGGTAGAGGTCTGCGCGGTGGTTATATATCCTTCTGTTTTCCATGAATTCTCTTTACTCCGCGCCTGGCTGGTTATCGTTACCTGGTAGTATAGAACAGGTTCGCGCTGATGAATTAAATTCTCCGGTTGACGTTCATCCGTACAATCCAGAACTCGCAGATAACCTGAAAGAAATATAACCATCAATCCCAAAAGGCCGGGATTAAAGAAGTTCTTGTAGAGCCGCTGCAGTATAAAACAAGCTACATAGCTCAGAATGGCTCCTGCAAAAATGATATGAAGATATAGCTGGGGAATAAAATCCGGCTGATATATACCGAATACTATACCAGCAATAAAGAATACGACAATGCGCACAACGGCAAACGGAATCCAACGAAGCATACAACGAGTAATAAAAAAAGGAAAGTCAGGAATTGTAATGATTATTCCTAACCTTCCTCTATATTTTGCAAGCTATACCTATCGGATGTCGTTGGCTTCGCGATGGTATGCTTCAATGATATCGCGCACTAATCTATGGCGAACTACATCTTTCTCATTGAGTTCCACCATACCTATACCGCGTACATCGCGCAGTATACGGATCGCTTCCTTCAGTCCGGAGCTTTGCCTGGACGGTAAGTCGATCTGCGAAGCATCACCAGTTACGATCATCTTCGAGTCTGGCCCCATCCGGGTGAGGAACATTTTCATTTGCATCGGTGTCGTGTTCTGCGCTTCATCCAATAGAATGAAAGCGTTGTTCAACGTGCGTCCGCGCATATAGGCCAGCGGTGCAATCTCGATGATCTCACGTTCCATATAATAACGCAGCTTCTCGAATGGTATCATATCGTTAAGCCCATCATAAATAGGACGCAGGTATGGATCAATCTTTTCTTTCAAATCACCCGGCAGAAAACCAAGGTTCTCTCCGGCTTCCACAGCAGGTCTGGTGATGATAATTTTCTTTACACTCTTGTTCTTCAGCGCCCGCACTGCGAGTGCTACGGAAATATAGGTCTTACCCGTTCCGGCAGGGCCGAGTGCAAATACCAGGTCGTTCTCCTTTACAGCATCTACCAGTTTTTGCTGATTAACGGTTTTAGGTTTTATAGGATTGCCCTTCGTTCCGTATAGAATAATATCATCAGCAGGCTGCTGGTTTTCGGGCAGCATCATTTCCTGCTCGTGCGAGATGTAATTTTGAACGTTCTCTTCCGTCACCTTTCCATATTTATGGTAATGCTCAATAAGCGAAGCCAGGATATCATCGATCTGTACAATTTCAGAAGTAGATCCTTTGATATGTATCTGGTTTCCGCGTGATATGATACGACTCTTCGGGAATGCTGCCGCCAGCGTATCGATGGTTTTATTCGCTACTCCCAGGAAATCGATCAGGGAAATATTTTCAAGTGTTACTGTTTTTTCGATCAACTATCTTTTTGATTAAATGTTAAACATTGTTCGTGTTATTCACGAGTACGGGTGTGGGTTGAGTTCGGCTACAGACTATGGCATAAATTTTAACCGCATCAGAGTTCACAAAGTTCAATACACTATATGGACTAAAAATGTTTACTTTGCCATATCAAAATTAATGAATATCTGCCGCAGCATCAACCATGGCCATTGTTACCCTTCTTACTGACTCCGGTGAAAGTGACCATTATGTGGCAGCCATCAAGGCCCGCATCATCAGTATCAATCCGGGTATACGGGTGGAAGACATCAGCCACAAGATAAAACCTTCGGATATAGGGCACGCAGCTTTCGTATTGCGAGCTGTGTTCCGCGATTTTCCAAAAGGTACAGTACACCTCGTTGGTGTTGACTCGATCGGTAATCGTGGTGACGCGTTTATCGCGCTGCAACTCGAAGATCATTTCTTTGTAGGATGCGACAACGGTTTATTCGGATTAATCAGCGACAAACCGCATCAGCAACTGGTTGAACTGAATGCTATCAACAGCATCAGCACTACATTTCCGGAGCGCGATGTTTTTGCACCGGCTGCCGTTAAACTTGCCAGTGGTGTTTCGATCACCAACCTCGGCAAACCGATGCCATCGTTCAAGAAGATGATAGACCGCCAGGTAAAGGCTACCAAAAAACAAATTACCGGAACCGTGATCCGTGTCGATGGTATGGGAAATCTCATCACCAATATACCGAAGGAGGCATTTGATATTCTGAGCCAGGGTAAATTATATACCGTTCAGTTTGGCGGAGAAAAATTCAGACGCATCCATACCCAATATCACCAGGCAGAGCAAGGCGAATGTTTTATGGTATTTAACAGTCTGGGGCTGCTCGAAGTGGGCATTTACAAAGGCAATGCTTCCGAGTTACTAGGACTCGACTACGATAGCACCGTAAGCATTTTGTTTGAAGAATAGCAGTTAACGTCATACCTGAACAACGCAGAGGCTACCAGTCTGGCAGAGTACCGATTGCTGTAAATTTTAAAAATATGATCATAAGAATCGTGCGAATGCATTTTACGGATGCAGGTGTTGAAGAGTTTCTGACAATTTTCAATCTCTACAAAAAGGATATCCGGAATTCAGAAGGCTGCACGCACCTGGAATTACTCAAAGATGCGGACGAACCGAACACATACACGACCTTGAGTTACTGGAATGGTGCCGCAGATCTGGAGCGTTACCGGAAGTCTGAATTGTTCGGAACGGTATGGGGCCAGGTGAAAACACTTTTCCGGGAACGCACGCAGGCATTCACTCTTGAGAAATTTATAGAGGTATGATTGTGAGAGTTGCAAAACTTTGAACATATTTGCAGCCCATTTCTACGAAACATGCCTGAGTGGCGGAACTGGTAGACGCGCACGACTCAAAATCGTGTGCCGAGAGGCGTGCCGGTTCGATTCCGGCCTCAGGTACGAACCCGACTAGACAGTCGGGTTTCTTTTTTTATTCGATTGCCTCCAGTAATTATACCTCACTTTCTTTTATCATTCCCTACGGCCACGAAGTCTCCTTCATCGGAATTACCCATGAGCTCGGGTATAAAGCTTTCGCTGGGTTGCATAGTACATAGCGAATGGACTCGGCTACATTCTCAGGATTCTGTAACAGGTTTGTATCTATATCCGGAAAACGATCTAACAGATACGGGTGTTTGCGGAGGCATTGGGCCGGCCCGCTTGCAGGCTGATGTTGATGATGTGACCGCTGCCTTGCTTCTTCATATAGGGATACACGGCCTTTGTTACGATAAATGGCCCCGTGAGATTTACTTCGATTACGTTACGTCACTCCTCGTGGCTTAACTCTTCGGTTGATTTAGTATAATCTATACCTGTAGTTCTGCACGATTATCAGATCATTACGGCTTATCACCGGAACTTGATATATAAAAAAATCAGCAAGGAGTATATCTCTTAGTATATGTCTCCCTGCATGATCTTTCCTCAACAGTTAACAATACTAATCGTTTCGCAATGATTCTACCGGATTGGTTCGTGAAGCACGTATCGTCTGCGATCCTATTGTTAACAAACCGAGCATCAGCAAAATTACTGTCCCGATAAAAACCGTTCCGAACCCAAATTCAACACGGTTTGGAAATTTCTGTAGCCACAGATTGTTCACCATATAACTAAGCGGAGCACCAATTACGATAGCGATGGCCAGCACTTTCAAAAATTCACGTGAGAGCAAGTAGGCAATTCTGAAATTCTCTGCGCCTAATACTTTGCGTATACCAACCTCTTTCTTTTTACGCTCTGCTGTATAGGTCGCCATACCCAACATACCCAAACAGGCTATAATTACGGAGAGAAAAGCGATGAATCCCAATATTGCTACAATATCAAATATACCCTGGTGTGTTGTGGCGAGTTGATCGTCAAAGAACTCATAGCTCATGGGATGGGTTGGATCAAGCTGTTTCCACCGTGATTCCATTTTGGCAATGGTGCCCATCAGATCAGCCGATACAATTTTTACATTCGCATATTTATAGTCTTGCTGGTTTCGCATCACCAGTGGTCCTATATCATGCTCGTTAATAAGAAGCTTATACCGGAAGTCTTCTACAACACCCACCACGGTCATCGCCTCGTCTCGCCATTTATTTTCAAGTACCTGTCCGATAATTTCTGCCGGATGTTTGTAGCCTAAAGCATGGATCATTTGTTCATTCACAACGATATATCTACCGGACGAATCTGTTGGCTCGGGAAGTCCTTTACCCGCTATAACTTTCAATCCAAGATTGTCTGTGAAATTTTCATCCGTATGCAAGATGCCAGCCTCGAGGTAATCGCCCTGGTCACCGGAACGTCTTATCTGTATATTATCATTCTGACCGGTAGCCGGTACTATATTCGTTGCCGATATTGTACCTACACCGGGTATACTGCTCCATTCGTTTGCTAATTTACGATAGTCGTTACCTTGCAAATCAATATTGACAATGTTTGCCGATGTAAAGCCGTAGTCAAACTCCAGGAAATACTTGAATTGATTGAAGATCAGAATAGACGTAGTAATGAAGAATAACGAGATCACAAATTGAGACACGCTTAACACCTTTCGCATGCCTAACTTTCCTATACCGATGCTTCCGATGTTCTTCAACACGCGAACGGGCTCATACCGAGACAAATGAAAAGCCGGATATATACCTGCCAGCAACCCGGTAAGCAATGCAAATACTATAAAACCAATATATACTTCTACACTGTCAGGCAGATCAAACTTCAGGTGTTTGTTAATCCACAATCCTTTAAAGGCACGTTTCACGAAGAGTAACAATACCAGCGCCATGGCGAGAGCGAGTAAAGAAGTAATAACCGATTCACTCAGAAATTGTACAACCAGTGATTTTTTATTCGCACCGGTAACTTTGCGTACACCGATTTCCTTCGCGCGCGTCAATGCCCGGGCTATCGATAAATTTGTATAATTGAGACAAGCCGAAATCATAATGACCAGCGCCAGTATACCAAGAAAATAATAACCTTGTACCGGCATCCGGTTGTTGGTGTCGTTGTTTCTCAGTCCTAACTGTATATCAGCCAGCTTTTGAGGTTGCAGTTTAAAACCTTTGGTGTGCTCCGCTTTTATGTTGGCATACTTGCGTGCAACCAGATCATTCAAGGCTAATGTCAAATCATCTTCAGTCTTATCAGAAGCCAGCAAGGCATAGGTATAGGTCCTGAAATACCACTCCCAGTTGTTTGAAAAGTCTTCGACTCTCTTGTCGGTATATAGTTGTGTTTGCGTGGATGCCGACATCAGTATATCAAACTTCAAATGTGATCTATATTTATCAATATCGATTACACCGGTTACCGTAAAGCTTCCCCAGGAAACAGCCGCTTCTCCGCCACCGATATGTTCAACCGGGAAAGGTAATTTTCGATCAGCAAATTCGACAATCTTACCGATCGGATTTGCATCACAAAATAACTGATTTGCCAGTGCTTTGCTGATCACAACCGAGTTGGGCGCTTCAAGTGCTGTATACTTGTTTCCCTCCTCCAGCTCGAAACTGAATACACGAAAGAAGCCGGGGTCTGCAAAGTATCCTGCCGCCTGTGTCAATTGCTGGTCATAGGTTATATCGCCTCCTACACCGGGTGTAAGATTAGTTGTCTCTTCTGCGATCGTGTATTCAGATTTTAGTGCAGTAGCTAGTGGAAACGGACTTGTTGCATAGGGCTGCCGCGAATTTTCATAATCGGAAAGTATACGATATATATGTTCTTTCTTTTCGTGAAACTGATCGTAACTTCTCTGGTCGGCTAACATGAGCATCACGAGCATGCACACAGACATAGCAACCGAGAGACCGAATATATTGATGAATGAAAATGTTTTATACTTCCGGATATTCCGGATACTGACCTTACAGTAATTTTTTAGCATACCATAATGATTTATAGTGTGATGAGGTTGTGATGGTTTGATGATACCGGGCCTGCAGAGCAATACGACATCAACGATAAAATTCAAGTCAGCCTTTCTTTTGCCCGAGGCGTTGCATCGCTCATAATAGAATTCCATCAGGTCACCTTCAATAGAATCCTTTAAGGCCGGATGACAAAACCATCGGAAGAAGCGCAGAAAAAAACGTGGTGGCGAGGGTCGGTTGTTTTGAATCATTCGTATAGCGCGTTCGGCAAATCGGTATTCGGAATAATTATTTCCTATTTGTAGTAATAACATCCGTGCCAAAGCTGAAATTGCTGAAAGAAACAGTGTATACGCAAAATATACCCGGATGAAATGTTCGAATCCGTACAACGCATTGAACCAAGACCGGTCAGTTTACCCGAACGATATTAATCAACTATGAGAGGCAATATGGAACACGATCCTTAATTCAACCGACTATATTTACTCCTGTACTGCACAGGAGAAAGACCGGTAATCTTTTTAAAAGTTACGCGGAAAGCCTTGCTATCGGTATAGCCTACCTTATACATTACTTCATTTATATTCTCACGCGATGATTCAAGACTCATCTTGGCCGCTTCAATCTTTACGCGCTGTATATATTCTACTGTCGTGTTAGAGGTAGCGCGCTTAAACCTGCGTTCCAGGTTCCTTCGACTCAAAGCTAACATAGAAGCAAGCTGATCAACGGTTATCTTCTGTTGAAAATTCTGTTCGATGAATTCCTGTGCTTTTCGTACAGGTACGTCTTCATGATCTTTCTGTCCGCTGAAGATCGTAAATGGCGATTGACTTTTCCGGTCCACTTCAATTTCAAATACTTTGGCACACAGCACAGCCATTTCACGACCCACATATTTTTCAACGAGGTATAGTATAAGATTCAGAAATGAGTACGCTCCTCCACTGGTATAAATGCCATGCTCATCGGTGATGACTTTTTCGGCCACCAGGTTTATTTCCGGAAACATTCTTCTGAAATCGTTGGCCATTAGCCAGTGCGTTGCGCAGCGCTTTCCTTCCAATAATCCTGTGGAAGCCAGTATAAATGCACCAACACATAAACTTGCCACCTCTGCTCCGCGTTTGTAGTGACCGGTGATCCACTGGATCATGTCCTGATTGTCGCGTATCACCTTTCGCTGATCGCCATGCACGGCAGGTATAATAATCAGGTCTGTCTTAAACGAATCGCGAAGGGTGCGATGTGTATTCAATTTATAAATACCATTATCCAGAAGTGTCTCACGCTCCTGTCCCACCAGTTCTATTTTAAAACCCGGTTGTTTACCATCGCGCTGCAGAAACTCGTTTACATGCGTGAATAATTTGTAGGGGCCTTCAATGCTTCCCACCACAACATCGCCTTTCGGTACCAATACAGATATATGTTTCATATGCATTTCAGTTGTTGAACATCAGCCCTTACACGTGGCATGATATTTCAAAGTTCAGGCAAATAAATGTCGCGATCAACCCCAGAGATTGCCGTAATTACACCCGCTCGGTTTACATAAAGCGCTATACATTTCATATCCAATACAACATTTCTATTACATGGTATCACAAGCATTCACCGGGTTTCTTTTGATTGTCCTATTCACAGCACTTCTATCAGCATGCACGACTACAACGACCGTAACGGGTATCGACAACACCCCTGAGAATGATCTTTCATTAGGTTCGTTGAAGCTTGCCGGGTTTGATTCGATTCAGATCAGCAGGATGACACAAGCTATAGCACAACAGGAGTATCCGAATATTCACAGCGTATTGATTGTTAAAAACAAAAAACTGGTGTACGAAAGATATTTTCCGGGGAAAGATGAAATATGGGGAAACTCTATTGGCATGGTCAATCATACAAAAGATAGCCTGCATGACGTGCGGAGCATTTCGAAGAGTGTAGTATCCGCATGCATCGGTATAGCTATAGCGCAAGGAAAAATTAAAAGTGAAAATCAAAAAGTGTGGGACTTTTTTCCGGAATACGCTGATCTCAATACTGGAGAAAAATCGAATCTCACGATACGCCACTTATTAACCATGAGCAGCGGACTGGAGTGGAACGAAAATATACCCTATAGCGATCCTGCCAACAGCGAAATACAAATGGACAATAGTGCAGACCCGATTCACTATGTACTCAGCCGGCCGTTGGTAGCCACCCCTGGCACTACCTGGAATTACAACGGAGGTTGCACACAGGTACTCGCTGCTATACTTTTTAAAGTAAGCGGAATGGAAGCCGATACGTTTGCCAATCAATACCTTTTTAAACCATTGGGTATATCTACTTTTTTCTGGACACAGCTGACTACCAAGCCGGGAAGAAAATCTGTACCGGCTGCTGCATCAGGACTGAGGCTGCGTTCGCGTGATATGGCGAAGATCGGTATACTTTATATGCAGGGCGGGCAATGGAAAGGGAGACAGATTATAACGGAACAGTGGGCGAAGAACTCGCATACACCCCAGATACAGCGTGCTGATGGCGGTGGCTACGGTTATCAGTTCTGGACATGGACAATGTCTGTTGACAATGCAGCTATACCGATGGCGGTTGCTGTTGGCAATGGAGACCAGCGGATATACTTTGATCATGAACACGACCTGATGATTGTAATCACCGCGGGTAATTACAACCTTTGGACACTCAAGAAAAATGCTGATGCGTTAGTGAAAGAATATATATACCCTTCGCTTACGTTATAAAGACAGATATACCCGAAAGATATATCTGTCCCATTAAACCATTTTATTTTTCTACCGACACCTGCTCTACATGATTTTTGAGCAGGGAGCTGATAAGTTCTGTCCAGCCTATTTCGAAGTTTTTCTTCGCAAAACTTGGATTGTCCTGCGGGAAAGTTTCCAGCCCTTCGTGTGTTAACTTCAGTCTTGTTTTACCAGCTTCCGGAAATAATTCAAAAGTAACAAACGAGTTTCCGGCAAAGCCATCGTAACGCCAGCTATAGGTTAACTTCCTGTTAGCGATTACTTCGGTTATTTTACAGAGGTGTAAAAATGTTTTACTGCCATCGTTACCTTCAAACTGAAATTCAAAACCGACTTCAGGTTTAAATGCTGCTATATCAAAGTACCATTGCTTCATTTCATTTTTATCCGTAATGGCTTTCCATACACGCTCTACCGGAGCATTGTACATACGTTCGATTACAAAAGGTTCACGTTTCATTTTCGTTTCGTTTTTTTGGTTGACTTTGTTTTACCGGATGCCGCAGCGTCCCTGTTCAAAAAGCTTTCGAGCGCATCGAGTTTGCTCGTCCAGAAAGCACGATACTGTTCGATCCAGTCTGAAACCTCTCCGAGCGATTTCAGGTTGGCTTCACAATACCGCTCTCGTCCCTGTTGGTTAATAACAACAAGTCCGCACTCCGTAAGAATTTTAATGTGCTTGGAAATAGCCGGCCGGCTCACATCAAAACTCTCCGCAATAGCATTCAGGTTCAACGACTGATGAGCAATCAAATTAATGATCTCCCTGCGCGTAGGATCAGCAATGGCCTGAAAAACATCTCTTCTCATAGATACAATAATTACGTAACCGATCAGTTACAAACTGTATGCGATACCGATCGGTTACACAATTTTTAAACGGGATTTTTTGGGGATCTGAAACGCCAGGATACTGGGAATAAATAACTATACCTCTTGAACTGTGCACGAATACTGTATTTTTGCCATCCCAATCCCGCAACCATCATGGCTATATTTCCAACCCAGTATTCAACCCTGTCATCTGTTGCCCTTAAAGACGCTATAGAAAAAAATTACGGACTACAAGGTTTGTCCTGCCGCTATTTACTGCGTGGTGTTAGCGATACCTATATGCTGGAGAATATACACACCAAATATATTCTGAAAATATACCGCAGCTCACATCGCTCGCTCGAAGAGATACAGGGAGAAATTGAACTGCTCGCCTTATTGAAGAACGGAGGTGGCAAAGTAGCCCATGCGCTAACCGATATGCAGGGCAATGCTTACCAGACATTTAACGCAGCGGAAGGTACGCGGCACGGTGTCCTATTCCACTATGCGCCCGGTAAGGTTATTATGGACTTAACCGACAAGCACATGGAAATTATAGGGCAGGAAATGGCGTTTAATCACAACATCACTTCTTCCATAAAACTGTCGCATGCACGGAAGCCCTATACCATCGATACAACACTGACTCAGCCTATAGCTGTGTTGGAGCCAGCCTTTAAAGATTATCCGGAAGGTTATGTGTATTTAAAGGAAACCGCTGTGCAGGTAGCCAAAACGTTGCAAGCTATGGACACCAACAGTTTTAACTACGGCTATTGCCATTACGACTACCTGCCCAAGAATTTTCATTTCGATGAGCATGATACACTTACGCTGTTCGATTTTGATTTTGCAGGACCGGGCTGGCTGGCGAACGATCTTGCTTCCTTCACGGTATATTTATACTTCTATATAGCGATGAAGAAAAAAACTATTGAAGAAGCTAAAAGAGATTTTAAAATACTGGTAGAAGCCTACCGGAAAGTGCGCCCGATTACAAATGAGGAGATCAACGCTATACCGTTGATGGGTTTTATGTTCTGGACTTTCTATCTGCGTTTTTCAGTACGAAAACTTTGACGACTGGTCCAATACATTTTTTGGTACCCGGTTTTTAAGAGAGCGTATTGCCACGGTACAGCACTATGCCGAAATTATACCTCAGCTCATTTAATGCAGGCAGGATAAAGTGGAAGTGGAAAACCTTCTGCAACACCATATCGCGCAATACGTCTCAGATTCTTATATATATCTATATATTATTCGAGCTCAAGTTTCTTACCCATTCCGGATACAGCCGATACGTTGAAGAAACCTACAGCCTTTGTTCCGTTGGGATCGAGGTTTGTAATGTTGGTTGATACGTTGGCCAGCGGTGTTGAGAATAATTCTGCAAAACCTCCGGGCCTGTCAGTTTGAATGATCACCTGGTTTAAAAAGTTATAGGCTTCCAGGGTGATCGAATGTATCTCTACATATACTGAATCGCCCGGTTCATACGGAGATAACGGCTCATCGTTTTCATCTTCTTCATCCGGGTTTACACTGCGCAACGGAGGCAAAAATGTAACGCCATCAAAATTACCACCTGCTGTAAAGCCGGCATCGTAGGCTACGTTGATCTCACTCGGCTTGAGCAATGCTACTCCGTTTTTATAGGAGCGTATCCAATAGGTATCACCTTTACCAACCGGATCGGTTGCCCAGAATTCTGCGGTGTAGGAGTTATCAGGATACTGTGGATCGCTTTCTTCAAATTCAAATGTTATACTATCAATGGCAACGGTTCGGTTGATGCGCGATGTTGCTTCGAACGTCTCTGCGCCTACCTGTACCGTTAGTTTATAGTTACGACCAATGGTGCCAAATACATCTGCACTGGTAACATCGGTTGGTGTCCAGCGATAGGTGCCGGCTGCATTTGCATCCTCTGTAAAAATAACTTCACCTCCATCGTAGGTAACTACTACCGTAGCACCTGATACTCCGGTAGGCAATGTATTTTCAAGATACGGTTGTGTCCAGGAGAGTTTCACCACCTGGTCTTCTACTTTGTTATTAAGCCACGCATCTACCACCAGTTTAGGGTCAGCATCTTCGAGATCGGGGTTAATAGTTTCCTCACATGAGTAAAAGAGTGATGCCGTAACGAACAGAACAATAAGTTGTTTATGAAAAGATTTTATGAACATGCTTCCTAGAATTTAAAGTTGTAAGATATAGCGGGTACCATGCTTCCGATGATAGACAGTTGTGTTGCTTCTGACTGAAGCGGTTGTCCTGCTGCTACCCGCTCATTCGACTGTGAGAAGTATGTAGAGAAGGCATTCTTACGAGCATAAACATTGTATACCGAGAATACCCAATAGTCGCGGTTCTTACGCTCTTTACCTTTGCGGCTATATTCTCTTCCTTCGAGGCGGAATGATAAATCAAGACGATGATAGTTCGGCAAGCGTACATTGTTACGTGAACCACTCGCGTTATCCGGAATTAATATACCCTGCATGACATAACGTGATGTCGGGAACGTAGTCGGTGTACCGGTAACAAAAACAAAGTCTGCAGATACTGACCAGCGCTTGCTGATGTCGTAGAAAGCAGCAACCTTAACGTTGTGTGTCTGGTCATAACGGGCAGCATACCATTTATTATTATTTATGCCATCCACTTTCAATTCAGTTCTTCCCAACGTATAGCTTATCCATCCGTTGAGACGTCCTTTCTTTTTCTGCACATAAAATTCAAGACCATACGCGCGACCTTTACCGCTCAGTAAATCACCTTCGAGGTATTCGTTTATTAAAAGGTCAGCACCATCTATATAGTCAATCTGGTTTTGTGTCTCACGATAGTATCCTTCTACAGAAGCTTCCCACTGCTTGGAAGCACCGATCGAGCGGAAGTATCCCAAGGTATACTGATCAGCAATTTCCGGTTTGATGTTGTTCGAGGACGGTGTCCAAACATCCAGCGGGTTTGATGCTGTTGTGTTGGAGATCAGGTGAAGGTATTGCACCATGCGGTTATAGCTTGCCTTTACCGAACTTGATTCCGAGAGGCTTGCCTTTACCGACAATCTAGGTTCAAAATTTCCATAGTCAACTATAGATTTACCGCGCTTGTATTTTGTTTCGGTAGCTACGGTTTTGCGCTTGCCGGGTATCGTATCGTTATAGGTATAGATTGTACCCGGACCAAAGTACTGGAAGTTGGAGTAACGAATGCCATACTCAACAGCCCAGGTATCATTTATAGTAAGGTTGTTGTTGATATATATAGCAGTCTCCAGGTTATACCGCTTGTCAAGACTTATATCAGTTGGCTGTCCGTTGGAGATACCTTTTGCATTGGCCGGCTCGAAGAAGTAGTAGATAGCCTCTGCTCCAAAGTTTATCTCGTTGTTGCTGTTAACAAAGTAGCTGAACTCCGGCTTGAATATAAAGTTAGAGATAGACGAGTTCCAGTTGAAACGGTTACGGGCATCGTCACCAAACTGAAGCTCGTATTTATAGCTGCTGTATACTCCGGTTATGTTGGAGAAGAGCTTTTCATTGAAGAGGTGATTCCAACGTACAGTAGCCGTAGCGTTGCCCCAGTTAAAACCCTGGTTATCGTCAAAGTAAAAATTATCGCGACCGAAATATCCGGAAAGGTATACACGGTTCTTATCGTTCAGCGAGTAGTTTGCTTTGGCGGTGAGGTCATAGAAATTAAGCGCACCACCGTCTTTGAGTATATCTACAAAAGGCCGTGCGAGTATATCAATATAAGATCTTCGTCCGGAGACAATGAATGAACCTTTATCTTTTACAATAGGTCCTTCAAAGGAAAGTCTGCTGAAGATGGTACCAATCCCCCCGGTGGTTTCATAGTCTTTGCTGTTACCATCTTTCATACGTATATCCAGTATCGATGAAAGTCTTCCACCGTATCGTGAAGGCACAGCGCCTTTATATAGCTTGGTATCTTTTACAGCATCAGGATTAAAGGCTGAGAAAAAACCGAGCATGTGCGATGAGTTATATACCGGGGCTTCATCCTGCAACACCAGGTTCTGCCCTACACTTCCGCCACGCACGTTAAAACCTGATGCACCTTCGCCCACCGTACTCACCCCCGGCAGAAGCTGCAGACTTTTTATAACATCAACTTCTCCTAAAAAGGCAGGTATCTTTTGAATGGTTTTAATGTCGAGCTTAGCTGTGCTCATCTCGACTGTTTGTACTTTGGAGGTTTGCTCATCTTCAGCAATTACCACTACCTCCTGCAGCTGCTCGCTATCGGAAGGTAACTCTATATTTTCGCGTACATCTTTGTCCAGCGTGATCTGTTTCTCGATCTTCTGATAGCCTACAAAAGTGTACTCAACGGTATAGCTGGCGGCCGGCACGGTAATGGAATAGAATCCGTAAACATTGCTGGTAGCACCCTTACCAATCTCTTTAATATAGACCGTTGCACCCACCAATACTTCCCCGTTGGATGCATCCTTAATATAGCCGCTAAGGGTGTATCGCGACTGGCTCCAGGCTTGCTGCGACAGGAGCATCCCTAAAACAATAATAAACGTTGGTAATCGTAAGATCATTCGTTGCAGATGGTTTGATTTAGTTTGTTGTTCATCAATGACAGTTAATACCCTATAAACCCCCAGTCGGCCGTGAGGTTTATTTTATTTTAAATTTTATCTTCTTCCCCTTTAATATGCATACGTTTGAGGAAGACAGAAGCATGGTTTGTAGGAATAAGTATAGCCTTCTTTCGTTCCATTACATAACCCGGCAAATATTCAATCTTCTTTACCAGCATAATACATACTCACTATTTACTTTTGCCTGATGATGAATGTGTTCGCTCTGCCTGACGACTTACTGAATGACAAGGCCGCGGTTCGCCCGGATATTATCATTTATAATTACCATACTACCGACAAGAGTTCAATAAAAGCCAAAGTCGCGGCCAACCGCCATGTGTTCAGTTTCCTGCAAGAGGGCGAGAAGGAAGTGCATTTCTTTGATCGTTCTGTAAAGTTTACACCGGCACAGGCGCTGCTTATACCGGCCAGCAATTGTTTAATGAGCGAGCGGCCATCACATGCCAAACAGTATCGCGCTTTCCTGTTTCTTTTCTCCGACACCAACCTTGCTGCGTTCCGAAGTAAATATCCGTTCCTGTTTACCACAGACTATAAAATTCCGCGCGATCAATTATCCTTTTTTTTGTTTAGCCAGGATGAATTTGTGAAGGGCTTCATCCAATCACTGCAGCTTCTTCCGAATAATGTTTCTCCTTCTACATTGTCGGAACATTTACTTCAAATCAAGTTTGAAGAGATCATGCTATACTTATGCGATCGGTATCCACAGGAGTTCTTACCATTGCTTGCTTCATTAACGGCAACATCTTTTGATCTCCCGCTGCGCAAGGTGGTAGAGAGTAATGTTTATACAAATCTCTCGATGGAAGAGCTCGCGTTTCTTTGCAACATGAGTCTCTCCACGTTTAAACGAAAGTTTGAAGAAGTATACGGTACACCACCGGCCCGCTGGTTTCATTTGAAAAAGATGCAGCAGGCAGCTTTTCTGTTAAAGCACAGAAATGTGAAAGCGAGTGAGATACACCATAAGCTTGGCTATGAAAACCTGTCGAGCTTTGTACAGGCCTTTAAGAAAGAGTTTGGAAAAACACCGAAGGTCTATCAACAAAGTGTTTGAACTGTTTAAAACAGTTTTTGGTCTTTCTGCTATAGTTGTTGTTTCGCGGGCGCGTGTAATTTTGTTGTCAATAACAAACCAAACAATACGCGTTATGAAAAGAATATGTATTTCCATGATAGCTATGTGCTGCATCACATTTGCCTATGCCCAGACATTTACTTTAAAGAGCAAAGACATTGGCGGACAAGCTACGAACAAAGAATTCTTTAATGGATTCGGATGCACAGGAGAAAATGTTTCCCCACAACTGTCATGGGAAAATGTACCCGCGGGTACACAAAGTTTTGCTGTAACGATTTACGATAAAGATGCCCCTACCGGAAGCGGCTTCTGGCACTGGTTAATCTTTAATATACCGGCGAATGTTACGGAGCTCAAAACCAACGCTGGTGATGTTACGAAAAGTATAGCACCTGCCGGAGTAGTTCAAAGCATTACCGACTTCGGTAAATTTGGTTATGGTGGTCCATGTCCTCCTCCCGGCCCTATACATGAATACCTGATCACGGTATATGCGCTGAAATCAAAACTGGAGCTTGATAAAAATACAACACCTGCTATAGTAGGGTTTAACCTGAACCAATTGGTTCTTGGTAAAGCTTCTATTGTTATGTATGGAAAGCGATAGAATATATATATAATAGTATATACTGATAACTATATATCCCTTAATAAAATAGAATCCCTGTGATTGATTCCTCAATCACAGGGATTTCTATTTTTATTATACATATTTTAACCAGCAACCTCAACAAAAGCAGATTTCAAAAGACAGAAACCTGCGAATACGGCTTAAAATCCGGGCTTGGAATAAATTTTTAAATTTTCGCTTTGCAGATTACAACCTTTGTAGTTTACTTTGCGTTAACAAAATTGTTAAACATTTTCGACAATGGCAGAAAAAACCCAGCAAACGGAAGATCTGATCAAAGAAACGGCTATGCGCCTTTTCTTTCAGAAGGGTCATATTCACGCCACTACGCAGGAAATTGCCGATGAAGCCGGGGTCAACAGGGCTCTGATTCACTACTATTTCAGAAGTCGCGACCTTCTTTTTGAAAAAGTGCTTCATGAGACGCTTGGCGCGATGCGTCAAAAAATCGATGATATTTTCTCGTCTAACGAGACTCTATTTAATAAGATCAGCCGCTTCATTGACATTTTCATTGATCAGAATATAGACTATCCGTACCTGGAAACTTTCCTGGTGACGGAGATGGCAAAAAACTCAGAGACTATAAAACAGATGCGTCCGAGTGATGAAAGAAGGGATGACCTGAAAAAGAAAGTTGAACAACAACTGCGGGACGAAATCGCCGCCGGGACAATAGAGCCAATCGCTATTGAGCATTTCATGATCAACCTGATGTCGCTATGCAACTATCCATTGATTGCCAAACCGATGGTTCAGGATTTTTTCCATTTCGATGAAGCTGCTTATAAGAAATTTCTGCTTGAGCGCAGAAACGTGGTGCTCCAGACTTTATTCAAGCAAAAAAATTTAACACCAGATCTAAAATAAAAATTTTTTTGCTCCGTCCTTAACTAAAATGTTAAACAAATTAATTAAACTATAATGATAAACCGAATTTCTCTATTCCTTGCACCTATCCTGCTGGCCGTCAGCACGCTAGGCTTCGGTCAACAGCTCTCCCTGGAGGAGTGTATCAGAATCTCGTTGGAAAATAACCTCACGGTAAAAAACAGTAAGCTCGAAATCGAGATGACCGAGCATAAAGTGAGCGAAGCGAAGAGTGGGCTGTTGCCAACTGTTGATTTGAACGGACAGTACCAGTATTACCTCGAAGTGCCCGCACAGCTTATACCAGCTTCAACATTTGGCGGAGCTGCCGGTGAATATACCACAGCAAAATTAGGCGTGCCGCAGAATACTTCAGCCAACGTGCAGGTAAGTCAAACGCTCTTCAATCAAAAAGTAATGATCGGATTGAAAGCAGCAAAAGCCGGACGCAGCTACTCAAACGTACAGCTTACGCTTACCAAAGAAGATATAGTATATAACGTAACGTCTACATACTATAACATACAGGTGCTATCAGACAACCTGAGTCTTTTAGAGAGCAACATTACTAACATGGAAAAGACTGTAAAGACAAATGAGACACTGCGCAAAAATGAAATTGTGTCTAACAGTACCTATAAACGTTTGCTCATTAATCTCGAAAACCTGCACAATGAATATGAGAATCAGAAGATCAGTCAAACCAAATACTATAACTTATTAAAGTATCTGATGAATGTACCGCTGAGTGATTCAGTCGAAGTAATGCCTTTTGATTTCAATACAGCATTCGAAGAAGTTCAGGTCGGAGACATCAATCAACGCCCCGATATACGCCTGCAACAGGAACAGATAAAGCTATATGAGCTCGACAGAAAGAGTACAATCTCCGGATACTACCCTACACTTTCTGCCAACTTCTTTTCCGGATATACCGGCTACAACAGCAAGTTTGCACCTTTTGAGACAATCAACAACCAATGGTTTAACAACACCTACTTTACACTGTCGCTTAAAATACCGGTGTTCGATGGCTTCACAAAAAAATACCAAGTAAAACAAAAATCGGTAACGCTGCAGAAGAGCATCAACTCATTGACGGATTTGAAACTGAAAGCCGAGCGCGATGCACTCGATGCGGTGAACAACTATACCAGCAATAAAAATCTGGTCGCCAACAGTAAACGAAGTCTCGAACTGGCAGAACAACTTTTCAAAGATGCCAGCATCGAATATAATAACGGGTTGATCAACATCACGGACCTTCTCGATGTACAAGATGATTTGTCGGACGCAAGAAATAATTATAGCACTGCGCTCGTCAACCTGAAAATCGCTGAGCTCGATGTTAAAAAAGCTAACGGTCAGCTTGTACAACCATAAACAAACCACTAACCATACTCGCATTTTAGTTATAGTATATATGAAAAAGAGAATCATCATTATCGTTCTTGCTTTACTGGCTGTTGTATTCACAGGTGTAAAGCTGTTCAGCAATCAGAAAACTGTGCAGGAGAAAGTATATCGTCCTGATCCCGACAAAAAAGCATTGGTGAAAGCTCAAACTGTTGAACCGAAAGATCTCGACAAGACTTTTACCTATACCGGTACATTTAAACCTTTCCGTGAAATCATGCTCATTCCACAGTCAGAAGGTGAAGTAACCGGAGTATATTTTGAAGAAGGCGCTGTAGTGCCGCAAGGCAAACTGCTGTTGCAGATCGATGACGAAATGTTGCGTGCTAAATATATAGCAGCACAGGCTACGTACGAAACTGCCAAGAAAAACTTCGAGCGTTACGAAAAAGCATCTGAAAGCGAAGGCGTAAGCAAGATGCAATACGACAGCTACTGGCAACAGTATAAAGATGCTGAATCGCAATTAAAACAGCTGGATAAAAATATACGCCTCAGCAAACTTACCGCACCATTCAACGGAACCATAACCCTGAAAGATGTAGAGATCGGTACCGTGGTAGACAAGAAGAGCAACATCGGAAGACTTACAGACCTGTCGCAAATGAAACTCGAGATCGCAGTTCCTGAAAATGAAATAACACTATTCAGTGAAGGCGATCTGATCACGATCCAAACGGATATATACCCTACCCATCCTTTAACGGGCAAGATCGATTATGTAGCAGACCGTGCCGATGATTCACACAACTATACGGTGAAAGTGTTGCTGAAGAATAACAAAAACACCGAACTCAAAGCCGGCATGTACGGAAGAGCGATTGTAAGTAAAGATCTTCATTCCGCTACACTGGTTATACCACGCAGTGCCTTACTGGGCTCTGCTAAAAATCCACAGGTATATGTAATTGAAAATGGTATCGCCACGCTGCGCGACATCCACACCGGCGGCAGCAACGGAATGGAAGTAGAAGTTATCGATGGATTGAAGCAGGGAGAACAGGTTGTTACCAGCGGCCAGATCAATCTCTCCAACGGTTCCAAAGTAGAAATCGCTAAATAATAACCACCGCATTTATGTCACTAACAGAAATTGCCGTTAAACGCCCCTCGCTCATCATCGTTATATTCTCGGTGCTGATGCTTGGTGGATTGTTTACCTATACCAAGCTCAACTATGAGCTCATGCCCGACTTTGATATACCTACGCTGGTTGTAACAACGTCATATCCCGGTGCTTCTCCCACAGATGTAGAACAATCGGTTACCAAGAAAATCGAAGATGTAGTTGCCGGAATCGACCGTGTAAAAAGTACACTGTCTCAATCATACGAAGGTGTATCGGTAATATCGGTAGAGTTTACCGTAGGTACCGACATCGATGATAAGCAACAGGAAGTTCAGCGCAAGCTTAACAATATACTTTCCGATCTTCCGGATGATGCTGAATCTCCTTCTATATCCAAAGTATCGCCAAGCGATCGTCCCATTATGCAGCTCACGGCTATATCCAAAATGGGGACACAGGAATTTTATGACCTTGTAGATGATGAAGTATTGCCTTTATTCCAGCAGATACAAGGTATCGGTGAAACCCGGTTACTCGGTGGACAGGAACGCGAGATAAAAGTAAATGTTGATAAAGATAAACTGGTATACTATGGTATATCCCTGTCGCAGGTTACACAAGCTATAAATAATGCCAACCTCGATTTTCCTACCGGAAAGGTAAAGAACACAAATGAACAGATGACTGTGCGCCTCGCGGGTAAATTTACCAGCCTCGAACAAATTCGTTTATTAGGTATAACGACAGCTGCCAACGGAAGCACCGTACGTGTACAGGATGTAGCGGATGTAGAAGATGGTGTAAAAGAACAAACGGTATTAAACCGCTATAACGGACAGGATGGTATCGGTATAACGATTAAAAAACAAAGTGATGCCAATGCCGTGGAGATTAGTAAACAAGTGCGTGATCAAATTGTACAGCTGGAGAAAAAGCATGCTGACCAGGGATTGAAAATTATTGTAGCAGACGATACATCTGAATTTACACTTGAATCTGCTGACGCTGTAACGCACGATCTTATTATAGCCGTTATACTGGTTGCTGCCGTAATGTTATTGTTCCTGCACAGCTTGCGCGACTCGCTCATTGTATTGGTTGCTATACCAGCCTCGCTACTCTCTACATTTATAGCCATGTATCTCTTCGGCTATTCGTTGAATTTGATGACGTTGCTCGCGATGTCGCTGGTGATCGGTATCCTGGTTGATGACTCCATCGTGGTACTTGAAAATATACACCGCCACTTGCACATGGGTAAAAACAAAATACAGGCTACCCTGGAAGGCCGCGCGGAAATTGGGTTCTCTGCAATTGCCATTACCATGGTGGACGTTGTGGTGTTCGCTCCTATAGCCATGATCAATACAACCATTGGCGACCTGCTCCGTCAGTATTCCGTTACCATCGTGGTATCTACGTTAATGAGTTTGTTTGTTTGCTTTACACTTACACCGTGGCTGGCATCACGCTTCGGCCGAGTAACACACCTCAATGCTTCCAACTGGCTTCACAAACCTCTCATCTGGTTTGAATCGTTTATCACATCCCTTACCAATGCGTATGCACGTCAGCTTCAGTGGACACTGCGTCATAAAGTAATCACAAGCCTTGCGGTTATCGCAGCGTTCGTAGCAACTGGCTATGTTATGTCGCTGGGTATACTTGGACAGGAAATGGTGGCTGCCGGTGACCGTGGTAAATTTACCGTGAAGCTTGAGTACGACAAGAGTACACCAATCGCAGAGAACAACCTGAAGACTCGCGAAATTGAAAATTACCTTTTATCACAACCGGAAGTACTGAGTGTATTTTCCAATATAGGCGGTGCAAGCTCAGCAGGTTTTGCATCTGTAGCTAACGTGGGCAGTGAAAATAAAACCGAGCTCACGGTAGGACTGGTGGGTAAGGAAGAACGTGATCTTACTACCGAGAAATATATGTTGAAAGTTCGTAGTGTGATCGAAGCTAAATATCCGGGTATAGAAGTAAATACGGCTGTGGTAGGTATCACCAGCTCCGATGAACCGATACAAATCGTACTAAACAGCGAAGACCGCACAGCATTGATGGAGGCTGCGCACAAAATGGAGAAGATGATCAGGCAGATGGCCGGTGCCAATGATGTAAGCGTAAGTGTGGAAGACGGTAACCCTGAGTTGAATGTGAACATCGACCGTGAAAAGATGGCACAACTCGGACTGAATATATTTACAGTAGGCAGTACGTTGCAAAATGCCTATACGGGTAACACCGATGCCACGTATCGCGTGGGTACACAGGAGTACGACATCAACGTTCGCCTGGATGAGTTTGATCGCAACAACCCGGCCGATGTTGAAGACATCACCTTTGTAAACAACAATCAGGAAGTTATACCACTCACACAATTTGCCGACATACGGCAAAGCAGTGGTCCTTCTATGTTGGAGCGCAAGAACCGCAGAACATCGGTTACGATAAAGAGCAACGTACTGGGTATAACTTCCGGTGTTATGGCAACCAACATCAACGCGGCATTGGCTAAAGATCCGCTTCCGTCTTCTGTTGAAATGAAATGGACCGGAGATATAGAACGTCAGGCTGATTCATTCTCGGCATTGGGTATGGCATTGGGTGCCGCTATTTTACTGGTATATCTGATCATGGTGGCGCTATACGACAGCTTTATATATCCGTTTGTTGTGTTGTTCTCTATTCCGGTTGCGTTGATCGGAGCGTTCCTGGCACTGAACCTTGCCATGAGCTCAATGAGCATCTTTACCATGCTGGGTATAATTATGTTGCTGGGGCTCGTCTTGAAGAACGGGATTCTGCTGGTAGACTTTACCAATCAGAAAAAAGAAGAAGGCTATACAACGTATAATGCACTAATCGCTTCGGGTAAAGCACGTCTTCGTCCTATACTCATGACGACCATCGCGATGGTGATTGGTATGTTGCCGATTGCGTTGGCAAAAGGTGCCGGTGCCGAATGGAAGAACGGCCTTGCCATTGTAATGATCGGGGGTCTGCTTTCATCGCTCATACTTACCATCTTCGTAGTGCCCATGGTATATTATACGGTAGACCGTATAAAAGACAAATGGAATGCACGTCCGAAAAAAGGAAGGGCAAACCATGCGCACGAGGAGACTGTGCTTGAAAGAGAAATGATTGAGCCTGCCAGCCTGAATTAATAATAACTATATATTCCTCATCATCACATTCTATGACATTCAAAACTATATTTCAGGAAGAGCATTGCGAGATCACACAAGTTGGTCCGCATGCTCTCAAGCTAAAGTTCTCGGGTTTTCTTAAAGTCACAAACCTCGCTGCGGTAACTGCTTTTATGGATACATACTCGAAGAATAATCTATGCGATATGCTGCTGATTGATCATTCTGAATTGAAGGTACTTTCCAGGGAAGTACAGGAATACCTGGCGAAAGTTGTATTCGTAATCGAGAGCAAGGGTGTAAAGCGCATCGCTGTGATCGAGGCCGAAGACGTTTTTGCCAAAGCCGGCTTCGAAAAACTTCAAAAGGGAATACACGTTGATCGTGTAACACGCGTGGTCTTTCATTCTGAAAAAGCTGCACTGGAGTGGTTGCTGTCACCGACAGTAACTCCGGTACTATAAATATTAAAAGATTTAGAGTAATGTCCGGAGTTACCCGGGTTCTTGCTTTGGGGTAGTAATTATTAGGGTTCCCGGCATTATTCTTTTTCTGTTTCATCACACAAAAAACATAAGTATAGATATAAAGTAATGTTCGGGTAGCCGCAGGTTTAGGTATGTGGTATATTGATTTCAGGCACCCGACATTATTTTTTCTCTGTAAATAAACAGAAAACTGCTACATGTAGTGATCTGTGTCAAAATATAGGAGTAATGTTCGGCTTGCACTCGTTTTTATTGCTTTGGGGTAGTAATTAATTCAGAGCGAACCGGCATTACTCTTTCTATTATAAATGCATTATTAATCTCATCTTTGTAGTAAATCTTTACCATTCAGTTTCGCTATGTATAGCCGCTTATGAAAAAGAAATCCGGCAAAATAACAGAAGTCATTGCACTGATGGCAGTATATATAGGAGGGTTAATACTTTTCAGAATACTGAATGAACTCGGCAGTGATACATCCATGATGGAAAATCTGCCTGAAGGCATGGTTAACCTGACTATTGCACTCGCAGGTATAGTTACCGGTGCCGGCATGGCATTTATAGAATTCAACGTGTTGCCCCGCATAGCACACTTACCCGGTCGCCACTATACAGTATTGCGCTTTCTTATCACAACAACTACTGTTATCTGTGGTATTGCATTCGTACAAACGCTGTTCGCCAAAGTATATTTTGGAAAATCCTGGGCGGATACACTTATCGATACAGGCAGATTTCTTCAAACCGGTATATTCTGGTCGAGCTTTATATACCTCATGTTGTTCAGTATCATCCTGAGTCTGTTCAAAGTAGTTCATTACCATATCGGGCCGGGTACAATGCTTAACTTCATATCGGGTAAGTATCGTATTCCGCAAGAGGAAGATCGCATCTTTTTGTTCATCGACCTCAAATCATCCACTACTATAGCCGAACAACTCGGCCACGCACGCTACAGTCGTTTCCTCAATACATGTTTTAATGATCTGGCAGAAGTGATCAAGCTTCACCAGGCAGAGATATACCAGTTTGTGGGCGATGAAGCTGTGCTCACCTGGCGCACCGACACTGACAATAAAAACGCGAAGTGCATAAAACTTTTTTACGATTTCAAAAAGCGGCTTGCCCAAAACCGCGAGCTATACCTTGAAAAATTCGGCATCTTCCCTGAGTTTAAAGCTGCCGCACATACCGGTATGGTGTCAGCATCGGAAGCACAGGGAGGCAAACGTGAATTGCTATACCATGGCGATGTGCTCAATACCTGTGCACGCATACTGGAGTTATGCAGCCGCTATAAAAAAGAACTGCTACTATCCGAAAGTGTTGCCGACTGGATACGCCAATCGCCCAACTATACCATTCAACACGTAGAAGAGTGCATACTGCGCGGCAAAGAAGAATATACTTCCGTTTTCGAAGTGTTTGAAGCACGAACAACAGCCGTAGACGTGCCATTCGGTATCTAGCATATTATTTCCCAACCACAATTCCGTTTTTCGACACAAAAGCGTTCTACACCGCAATTGTTGGAAATTATTCCATCGTCATGCTAAGTTTGAGAAGGATTGGCATTTATAAACCATTCCTTTTTATGATTTTTATATACCGGGGCATCCGTTCACGTCACACACCATGTTCATGAGCGCACGCAAGTATCTTTGGTGGCATATCATCGGCTGTATCATCTTCCTGATACTCCCTATATTTCTTTTCCCGCATCCCCCGGAAGAGAAGGATTTTATTTTCTCGCGCCCTACGCAGCGCGACTTCATCGGAAATACCATCATGTTGCTTTTCTTCTACCTCAACTTCTTTGTACTCATCCCTCAGTTTTATTTCCAGAAGAAATATATCCTCTACGCTATTTTTATTGTCGCGGGTTTTCTCGTAATCACCTTGCTCCCTTCTTTCGTAACGGGTCACAACCCGTTTGATAAACACGTTGCGTTGGCGCTTCCACCTGTTAACGGACCAGCCGATCCGTTACCCAAACCACAAGGGTTTACATTTATAGAAGAAATCAGACACCATATATTTCTCTATGTAGCCGTTATACTCTTTTCAGTTTTGTTACGTGTACGAAGCAGGTTGTTCAATACGGAAATAGCCCGCAACCATGCGGAGTTACTTTCACTCAAGGCGCAGATCAATCCGCATTTCCTGTTCAACACGATGAACAATATATATGCGATGGCCGTACGCGAAAAATCAGCTGCTACCGCCAGCAGCATTCTGAAGCTTTCCGGCATGATGCGTTATATTGTAACCGAAACAAGCAACGGTCGCGTATCACTCGAAAAAGAAATCAGCTACATTAACGACTACATTGATCTGCAAAAGATGCGATTGGACAAGCGTGTGCAACTGTCCTGTAAAGTAACCGGTACATTAACCAATCAAACCATCGCTCCACTCCTGCTCATCCCGTTCATTGAAAATGCATTTAAACACGGAGTTAATCCTGACGAAGAATCATCCATCAACATTCAGATCGAAATAGAAGAGCAAAGCCTGAAACTTACTGTAGAGAACAACAAAGTAAAAGTAGCGCTCGATCCGCACATGAAGAGCGGCCACGGCATTGAGAATACAAAATCAAGGCTGCAGCTATTGTATCCTTCGCAGCACTTCCTAATTTTAAATGATGATGAAAAATACTTTCGCGTACAACTAACGATTCACCTGTGATAAAGGCCATTGCTATCGATGATGAACCGCTTCCGCTGGAAATACTGGAAGCCTATTGCAGCAACGTAAGTTTTTTGAAACTGGAAAAGACTTTCACGCAAACCGGTGAAGGAAAAAAGTATTTACAAAAACATCCCATCGATCTCATCTTCCTCGATATACACATGCCTGCGATATCGGGTATTGATTTCTATAAAGATATAGAGCAGGATATGATGGTGATCTTTACCACGGCACACAGCGAGTATGCCATTGAAGGCTTTAACCTGAGCGCAGTCGATTACCTGTTGAAACCCTATTCGCAGGAACGCTTTGAAGTTGCCGTAAACAAAGCGAACGAGTACTATAATTTTCTGAACCAGAAAGAAAGTCGCGAACAGAAACACATCTTTATCCGCGCAGAATATAGCCTCGTAAAAATTGCAACCGCAGATATATTCTTCATTGAAGGGCTGGCCGATTACCTGAAGATCCATTTACAGAACGGCAAAACCATACTAACACGCATGACGATGAAAACCATGCTGTCTAAGCTTTCTCCGAAAGAATTTATACGCGTGCATCGTTCCTATATCATTCCTTTCAAATTAATAACGGGTGTACGAAATAAAATTATAACATTGGGAAGCAACCAGGAGATACCCATCGGAGCAAGCTTTGAAGAGGGATTCTTCGAAGCATTTAAGCGGGAGTAGAAAATCTATATGCGTACGTTGGTCTGAAAAGTATATACCTGACTCTTTTTGAGATTCGAAATAGTTCACGGATATTTAACCAATGATCGAATCGCTGAAGGAAAATATAGCCAAACACATTTCGATTTCCAATAAAGAACTTGACGATTTCTGCCGGCTGTTCAAAATAAGGTCGGTTAAGAAGAAAGATCATCTTCTGAGAGAGGGAGAAGTATGCAATTTCGAAGGGTTTGTCTCGAACGGACTTTTCCGTATTTATCATGTAGACTATAATGGTTTTGAGCAGATACTATATTTCGCTACCACTGACTGGTGGATTACAGATATCGACAGCTTTACTAATGAGAAGCCATCCATGCTATCGATAGAAGCGTTGGAGGACAGTGAAGTTTGTCTCATCAGTAAATCAGACAAGGATTTTGCCTACGAACATTATCCTAAAATTGAAAGGCTTTTCCGGATCATGACGCAAAAGACACACGTTTCGCTCCAGAGACGGATGATCGATAATTTAAGTAAGACCGCTGATGAACGTTACCTGGATTTCATCGATAAATACCCGCATCACAAACGGCTGTCCAACCGACTCATTGCCGGTTACCTGGGCATCAGCCATGAGTTTGTAAGTAAAATCAGAAAGAAACTGTCTCAAGGGAAGTAGCCTTGTTGAATTTTGTTGAACTTGTTCAATGCTTTGTGGGTGTTGATAGAAATAGCTTTGCCTATTGTTTAATCACAGCGCGATGAATGGACTAGTAGCAAGCTTATTTCTAACAATCTCAATTTTATTTAGTATGGAAGGACAGGCACAAAGCTTCAGAAAAATTGAAGCAGGAAAATTAACCCTCGATGTATTCAATGCATCCGAAAACAGTTTTGGAGTGGCTTCCGTAGTTGTCTCCGGAAAATCCAACGCAGTATTGATCGATGCACAATTTACGTTAGCCGATGCTGAAACTGTAGCGCAGCACATCAAGCAGTCTGGCAGGAAATTAACGACTATCTATGTTAGTCATGGCGATCCGGATTTTTACTTCGGTCTTGAAGTTTTCAAGAGACACTTTCCTGACGTAACAGTATATGCTACGCCTGCAACGATCGATCACATCAAAGCAACCGCGCAGAAAAAGCTGGACGTATGGGGAGGTAAACTTGGTAAAGCCATTACATCAAATATAGTTTTACCACAGGTACTTCAGGGTAATACCCTTGATATAGAAGGTGAAAAACTGGAAGTTATCGGACTGGACCAGTTCCCTTCCAGAACTTTTGTTTGGATACCATCTGCCAAAGCTGTTGTGGGTGGTATAAATGTATTCGGAAATACATTTAACCTGTGGATGGCTGACGCTCAAACCACAGAAGCCCGTAACAACTGGATAACTGTTCTGGACAAGATCGCTTCACTGAATCCTGAAATTGTAATGCCGGCACACGCTAAAGCAGATGCAGCGTTTACGATCGCTTCAGTAAAACACACCAAAGAATACATTCAATACTATGAAGAAGCGTTGAAGACCAATAAAACTTCAGAAGCATTGATCAAGGCAATTAAAGCGCACTATCCTTCACTAACGTTCGAAATTGCCTTACAGATCGGAGCAAAAGTAAATACAGGTGAAATGAAATGGTAGTATGCACCATGAGGTATATATTCATCATCTGCCTGGGAGCACTAACCCTGTTGCCAGGTTGCAAATCAAACAACCATCGTATGAATAACCTGGAGATTGTAAAAAGTACCTACGAAGGCAAGACATCTGAAGAAAACGGTAAGAACCTGGAACGGTACCTGGCAGCAGATGCTACGTGGACAGAAGCAAAAGGCTTTCCGTATAGCGGTACATATACCGGCTTAGAGGAAATCAGCAAAAATGTATTTCATCGCCTGGCCACCGAATGGATCGGGTACAAATTTACTCCCGAAGGCTATATAGCAGATGGAGACCAGGTTGCTGCCTATGGAACCTATACTGGTATTAACAAGAATACGAATAAATCGTTCGAGGCACGTGTAGTACATCTCTGGAAATTAACCGCTGGAAAGATTGTATCATTTGAGCAATTCGTAGACAGTCAGCCGGTAAATGATGCTATGAAATAAATACCTGCAGCAATATGCTCTGTACCTGTCAAAAAATTTAAACAAGTATCATAGACAAAAAGCCGGCACTATAAATATAGTTGCCGGCTTTTTCAATCCAGGTATACCTAGTTAGCAGTATATATAATTCCGAGTTTATCAACTTCATCACCGGAGTTTCCAAAGAAGCCGGTAACGCGCCAGCCTGTCGCAGCGGTATAGGTTACTGAGGAACTGGTCTGCGAACCCGTAGCTATACTTCTTCCCTGGTTGGTACGCAACTCAATATAGAATATACGCGTACGACCATCTTTTTGACCGGAGCATAATTTTACGGATTGAACATACTCGCCAGCATTCAGTGTAAGCGTTTTTTCGGTGCCGCCGGTACCACCGTGTTGCAGTAGTGTACCGGTTGTTAATTGAACACCCACCTGGTCTACACGCGAACCACCGCGTATAATAAATTTACTCGCCACCGAAGTGGTTGCAAGTTGTGCGAGATCATTGAACGGTGTGCCATGCGGACCACCAAACAAATCGCTCAACAAAAAGCCACTCTTGAGTGACCACGAAAAATTGGTAAGCAACGGATAATGATCAGAAAGCGGTTGGTTATCGTCCGTTACAAAATCCGGATCATCCAGTTGATAATATGTGGGTGTGAAGTCTATAAATTTACTATCGCGATAAAAGATCTTGTCCACTACTTCACAAGGGTTGGTCATGTTCGGAAATTCACATACCAGTGCCGGACTTCCCATAGCAGGTATATTTCCATTGCGCACCAGTTGTATCCAGGTATCAGTAAGACCGTTGTTTGTTATCAATTCACGAACGTTATCTTCCGCACGTGTATATCGGCAGTTGAGATCGCCCATTACGATAACAGCATTGCCAGTCGAGTTCTGTGTTATAAATTGTGAGAGTTGAGTAATGTTCGCACGTCTTGCGGCAAGGTCGGCTGTAGCTGTACCGGCATTCGGATGCGCGTTGTAGAAATCTACATATATACCTTCATCAATCCGTATACGGCTGAATGTAAAACCTTTGGGTGTGAGACAGTCTGTACCGTTGCAGTTATTCCATTTAACCCGCTGAAAATCGGTATAGGGAAACTTGGACAACGTGTTGAGCCCGTCACCAAAAGGTACACCGCCACTGGTGGGTGTGCGGTAGGCATGGTTGTCGTTGGCATACAAGGCAGCGTGGTAATTAAAGTCTTCCTGTACATGTACTATATCATAGTCGCGAATGCGTAGTCCCATCTCTGGCGTATTCGCTTCAGGATTCGAGCTTGACAATCCTTCGGGTAATCCGGCAACGTTGTACGTCAGTACGGAGAAAGAACCCGATGATGCCGCTCTCGCTGATGCAGCTATACCGGTTGTCTCATCGCTTACCGGTTCGTCCGTTACCTGCGGTTTAATAACTTCATGATCGCAACCAGCCAATGCTACCAGCGCGGCCAGCAAAAACGTTTTTTTGATTTTCATTTTTAAATATGGTTAGTGGAAATGGTGTAGTCACTATCGCTTTATCTCGGTGCTATAGAGCACGGCACCAGTATATTCAATTACCTGCACCACCATCTTATCGCGCGTAACACTAAACACCATGAAACCATACTGCGATGCGGCAAATTTACTTTCGGGCAACTTTCCAACCTGGGTAGCTTCTGACGCAGCTCCCGATACAAAATGATGCGTAACTCCCGCTGGAACGATATGTTGTAAGCTGTGGTCGTGTCCGGCTATATAAGCATGTACTTTATACTTCTCCAGTATACTTTTCAGAGAACCCCGTGTAGCACGGGTATCGTAACTGTTTCTGCGCTTGTCGCTGCCGGTATACATCGGGTGATGCCCTACAACAATCTTCCATTTGATATTGGGCGATGGATTGGACAATACTTTATCGAGCCATTTCTTCTGCGCAGTAGTATCCTGTGAACGTACATTCGGTCCATACTCTGCATTGCTATAAAATTCGCGGATCAGCGGGTTGGTATCAATAAAGGCAATGAGTACCTGGTTCGTTGTATCACCATTGATGGCGAATCGCTTCTCGTAATAACGCGCGGGCATCTTCCACCGGCGGCTTATCTTCGTATAGGCTACCTGCGCATCCGGATTGGATTTATAGTCGTGGTTGCCCAGCACCGGGTACCAATCCCACTGCAACGAGAACGCAGTATATATATCTTCGAACGAATATTTCCATAAGGGATCGAACTCGCTGATCACACCGCTCGGGTAAAAATTATCACCCGTTGAAATTATAAAGTCAACACCCAGGGTTGCAGCAGATTTACCCATTTGTTCAGCCACAGGCTTCTGGTGATCTTCGCCATTTCTGCCCCAGTCGCCCATCACCAGGAAGTTCAGCGCATCATGATCTACTTTCAGTTTAGGCTGCGCAACAGCAATCTTCAAACCAGCAAAAGCCATCATAAGCATTATGGCAAGCACGCGGTAATTTTTCTGCATAGATATATAGTAAGGTTGGTTCAAAAGTAGATATACATTGAATCGCGAAAAACATGTTACGAAGTATATTACAAAGACTTCATAACAAGATAACTTGCCAGCGTGGCTAAAATTATTAAGGAACTTAACCTATATATCCCTAAAATAAAAAAAGGAAATGCAAAAAATGCATTTCCTTTTTTAGTATGGTCTTAATCTTTCTTAAACGCCAGCCTGTGCTGCAGCCACGAGGTTCAAATCAAGTTCAAACTCATTTGATATAGCCTTGTTACCCAGGTTATCGAAGAAGCTTGATGAACCATAGCGGATATCATATTTAGTACGATCTACTACGATCTTTGCAGTAGCCGTAAGTTTCTTGCCGTCATTCTTGATAGTGGCAGGGAACTCGATATCATTGGTTATACCTTTAATAGTAAGTTTACCTTTTACCAGGTACTCGTCACCTGCTTTTGGAGTAATCGATGAGATCTCGAAAGTTGCTTTTGGATATTTAGCAACGTTGAAGAAATCTTCATTCTTCAGGTGACCAACCAGTTTAGCATTGGAGCCTTCATCTTTCAGATCGGTTACTGTAAGCGATGACAGGTCGATTTCAAATGTACCTTGTTTGATCTGCTTGCCTTCAACAGTAAGTTCTCCGGCAGTAAGCGGAACATTACCTGTATGTTGTCCGGTAACTTTCTTACCAGTCCAGGCCAGTGTGCTGGCTTTTGTGTCTACTTTAAACTTTACGGGTGCGGGCTTTGTAAATGCCAACAACGCGAATACGGCAAAAACCGCTACCGATGCTCTGAGCAATGAATTGTTTTTCATGATACTTAAGAATTTAACTTTATGATTAAAATAATGGGTTCTACGTTATTTTATAATTCTTCTCCGACAAGCCTTCCTGTTGAAAGTATAAATGGTTGCCATAGGAGACTAAATAAACCGGTGTAATATTGATTGATTTCGCTGGCAATCCGATTCACCCTGCAGATCATTAACAAATAATTAACAACCTATACATCCACAGGCCTCCGTTGTTTGCGCATACATTCATAGTCCGGTATATGGCCCTTTCTGCCAATAATTGTACCAAAACACAACCGCATCACCCGGTAGTTCCTGTGGACTCGTTTTTCTTTTTCAGCGGTCAAATTAAAAATGATTTACCAAAACTCTATAGAATTAATATACTTTTATTATTTTTGAGGCATTCCACCGAAATAATTTCCTGAGGTTATCCGGCAATGGCAACGCATTGCTATAGATTATTATTTATCCCATCAGGATATAGAACAACCTTGATTGTATATTTCTATGGATACACAACTCAACCTGGCAGCGTTTATCATTCCTGCTTTTTTCATCTTCTTAGCACTTGAATATCTGCTCGCAGTTAAAAAAGGCAAAGACCAACTCTTCACGTACGAAGACACGGTCTCCAACATTACCATTGGTATAGCAGAAAGACTGTTGAACTTATTCATCACCGGAAGTTTCTACGGATTATATTACTATATATATGAGCATTACGCGCTGCTCAAAATACCGTACGGATGGCCCGTGTGGGTAGCCTTGCTGCTGGCCACCGACCTGATCTGGTACTGGTATCACCGCCTCGGCCACGAAATCAATATTATGTGGGGTGCTCACATTGTGCATCACCACAGTGAGACTTTTAACTATACCGTATCGGCACGCATCACTACATTACAGGCCATTGTCCGGAATGTATTCTGGTGTATACTTCCGTTCATCGGTTTTCACCCGGCCATGGTCATCGCTATACTGGTTATCCATGGCACGTATTCATTCTTTACGCACACACAACTGATCGGGAAATTAGGATGGCTGGAAAATATACTCATAACTCCCTCCCATCACCGTGTACACCATGCATCCAATGAAAAATACCTGAACAAGAATTATGGAGACATCTTTGTGTTTTGGGACAAGCTCTTCGGCACATTTCAGAAGGAGGAAGAAGAGCCGGTATACGGACTCACCCATCCCTTAAAACGCCACAGCTTTCTGTGGCAACATTTTCATTATTATGCCGAACTGGCTGAGGCCTGTCGCAGAAGCGGAAATATATATCAGTCCATGCGTATACTGCTGGGGAAACCGGAAGACCTGGATCAGGATATCCGAAAAGACCTGGAGGACACCTGGCTGCCGGAAAGGAAAAGCTTCCGGTCTACACTGCGTTTTAAACTATATCTTAACCTGCAACTGGTCGCAACGGTAATCGCTTTATTTCTGTTTACATTATTCTTCAACGAGCTCAGTGGTGTGGAAGCTACGTTCATTTCCATCCTCATCCTGATCACGCTTATTAACTGTGGTGCCTTGCTGGAACAACAGCAATGGATATACTACCTTGAAATTGTAAGGTTGCTCGTTACCTGCGGCTATATCAGCTACCTGGGCGAGAGCTTTGGTTTCTTCTGCATCAGCATGATAACGGTGCTCATCATTACTACGATGAACGGATCGGAACGCATGTACTTACGCTTCGTCTATAGCTCCGATGCTGACTTTGAAGAGCAGTAATTACGCTATAGTTTCCACCAGTTCAATGCGCGAGTTGCCGGCAATAGAGTAACTCTGCAACCGGGGGTTGCCGCTATATTTCAAAATAGCTTTGTCCTGCAGGTTGGCACGACTTATCACTTTGGTGGGGCCTACAATCGTCTGGGAGTTGTCGCGTAATGAAACGCAGCACACCTCCTTGCTGGTAAGTTTGCTGAAGTCAAGCGTGCAATCGCCTTTAACAAGGTGTATAATAATTTTCCTGCACACGCCGTGAAAGCGGATCGAGCCCGTGCCGATAATGGTAAACTCTACATTCTTCTTTGAGTAGATCATCCCGGAAAGATCAAAAACACCTTTGGCTGTAAATTCAACATCGCCAAAGTTTCCGATCAGCAACGAATCATTCTTATGCTCGCCATCAAACTCTATCTTGCGCGCCTTTACAATAGTTTTCACGGCCGTAGTGGTGTTGTGCATCATATTCCGTTCCATATATACTTCTTGTTTATTTTACTTCTGCAAAACGAATGGCTGTTCCCCCGCCTTTGGCCAGTGTCAGCTTCAGCACCGTGCCAGCGTCTACCGGCTGCGTTGTAATATCAATCGGCAACGGGTTGGTGGTTACATCGGCATCTCTGCCATCCTGGTATATTTCGGCTTTGTATTTTTTGCCTTTCGGCAGAAAGTCAAGTTTAATGCTAAGCGTGCGGGCTTCTTCATTGGTAATACTGCCCAGGTACCAATCGTTACTGTTCCGGTCTTTGCGTACAGTGGTTACATACTCACCGATCTTTGCATCGGGTATTAAAGTATATTCCCAATCGGTGGGTACATCTTCAATAAATTTGAAGGCAGGATTACCTTCGTAGTTCTGTGGCAGATCGGCCGCCATATGCATCGGACTATAGATCACGACATATAGCGCGAGTTGCTTCGCCAGCGTAGTGTGTACCCGAAATGCACCTTCGGTTTTAAACTGGATGTCAAATATACCCGGTGTATAATCGAGTGGCCCGCCGAGGCAGCGTGTAAAGGGTAGTATCGTTGTATGCGCAGGTGGGTTGCCCGTACTCCATGCTTCGTACTCCGTACCTCTTGCGCCTTCACGCGTCATCATGTTCGGGTACGTTCTGCGAAGGCCGGTATCTTTTACAGGTTCGTGTACATCGAGCATTACTTTATAGCGTGCGGCTGTTTCCATTACCTTGTGATAGTGTCGCACCATAAACTGTCCCTGGTGATGTTCTCCCGCGGGGCGTCTGTTTACATAGCCTGTCTTCAGACGGTGTATATCATACTTCGCACAAAACTTGAAAGCATCTTCCAGTTGTCGTTCGTAGTTTGCTACGTTTCCACCGGTCTCATGATGTGAGATCAATCCTATATTTCGTTCACGCGCATAGTTACTGATCGCTTCTATATCATAATCCGGGTAAGGCTTGGTAAAGTTGAAATTACCATCGGCAGTCCAATCACCTTCCCAGCCTTCGTTCCATCCTTCTGCTAGCACTGCGGAGAGTTTATGCTTGCTGGCGAAGTCAATCATGGTCTTCATATTTTCAGTCGTGGCACCGTGATGCAGGCCACCTTCCCACGTATGTGTTTTAATGTGCATGCCCCACCATATACCATTATACTTACCGGGCTTTATCCACGATACATCGCTCAGTATATTCGGTTCGTTGAGATTCAGAATCAGGTGTGATGTTACCAGGTCACCGGGTTTACTGCCAATCTGCAACGTACGCCACGGTGTTTTCATCGGAGCTGTGGCTACTACTTTATCACCATTCGCCCACGGCACAAGGTCACACTTCAGCGTTTGACTGTTTGTGTTCACCAGTGTCATCGCGGCATAATCAACCAGTGCAGCTTCGTGAATGCTCAGGTATATATTGCTCCCCTCGAACGTTATAGGCGTATGAACTTTATCTTCCAGTTCGCTTACTTTATTTTTTCGGAAGAGACATTCTGAATCCATGTCTTCGCTATAGGCGGGGATCCACCATGCGTCCAGGTTGTGCGCGAAAGTAAATTCCGTGAGCTCGTCTATGATCACGAAATCTTTCAGGTTGGGTTGCTGCGGTATCTCGTAGCGAAAACCCACCCCATCATTATATACCCGGAACGCCAGCACGAGCTTGCGTTTCAGTGCGGTTTGCTCCTCCAGGGTTACTACCAGACTATTATACTGGTTGCGAATGGACTTCACTTCTCCCCAGGGCTGTGTCCAGGTTTCGTCAAACGATGTGCGTTTTGCGTCTGCTAAGTTAAAATCTTTGGTAAGCGCTGGTTGATCTTTTAGTATAAAACCCAGCTTGGAATCCGCGATCAGCGTCTGGCCATTCCGTTGTATCGTGTAGACCGGGGCACCGTTGTCTTTCAGGGTAAGTCGTACGGTAATCGATTTATCAGGAGAGCTTACCTCCAGCGGCTTTTCCTTTCCGCACACAGCAACGGGAATGGTAACAAGAATGGTAAACAGAACAGCGAGTGCCTTCATCAGGATAGGGTTTAAGAGCGTTTGCTATTGCATACTATCGATGGCTATATTTTCTGCTATCGATTGTGTAACAAAGCAAGCATGTTACCCCCTGAAGGAGAATTTATCCACTAAAAATATAAATGTTTTTAAGGGTTATATACCATCAACTTTCTAGCATTCAAGAAGTTGTATTTTGCATGATATCCGGAAAATATAAATGGATTGTAAACCGAAGCGGGTTATTAAAGTGCTTTTATCTCCATGATTTTCTGTTCAAAGTCTTCATTGGCCACACTGGATTTACTCTTGATGCGCGCCTTGTAATTGTAAATGGTGTTGATGGAGTAATCGAGTATCTTCGCAATCTTTTCCGTGTCATGAATGCCCATGCGGATAAGTGCGAAGATACGAAGCTCGGTATTCAGCAACTGTCCTTCTTTTAAAACGATGCGATCTTCTTCTTTAAAGAACGAGTTGAAGGTTGTAACAAAGTCCGGGAACAATTTCAAAAAGACTTTATCGAAACTGAGGTATAATTCTTCGCGCTCCTTTTTCAGGTTTATGTTGTTCACCACGTAACGAATGTCATCATACTTCTTCGTCATCAGCTTGGTATCGATCGCCTGTTTGAAGGCCTGTATCTTTACCAGGTATTCTGAATTTATATTGAAGTAATAACCGATATACTCTTCCTTGATTTTGTTGGCTTCCATAAGGCGATTGTTCACTTCTTTCAGCAACGCATTGGCCTCCTGTAAATTTGCATTCGCATTGGTAATGTGCTCTTCTGCCTGCTTCAATTTGCGGAACTGCTTATAGATAATAACAGCAGACGTTATCGTGATAAGTGAAAGGATGGTGATAACAACAGCATACGTGATGAGCAGTTTACGTTGATGCTCTACCGTGTTAAGCTTATGCCCTTCGATGATGGGGAAGATCGCAGCGACCTGAATCTTACGATGGCGTGCACCGTAAAAGTTGGCATCGTCCATCGCTACTTTCACATATTCGTACGCGCGCAGTACATCACCTTTCTTATAGAGCAGCTCGGCAAGATTGAGAATAGCCAGTGTTTCTTTTGTAGACGAACGAACATCTGCGGCAGACGCTGTAATCAGCATCAGGATTGCATCGTCAGTTTTACCAGTCTGCAGGTAAATATAGCCTTGTGTACTGGCCGCGATGGCAAGTTCGGCATCGGTGAGTCCGGGGCGGTTGAGAACTTTTTCAAGGTCAGTGGTTGCTTCGGTGTATGCTTGTTTCCGCAGGTGCTTTTGCGCCTGCAACGAGTAAAACGCACCTGAATTCTCTTTACAAAATTGCAATGCAGAATCTATATAGTGATTGCCCAGCCTGGTATACAATTCCGTAAAATACCGGTCACGGTTAAAATCCACCAGGTCATAATACGTGCGCGCCATGAGTGCGTAAAATTCAACGCGCTGGCTATCCGCCAGAACAAAACGATTAACGGTGTGGAGCGAATCCAACGCTTCGTTAAACATACCGGAAGAAACGAGGATGAATCCCAGCTTTACTTTGGCGAACGCAATTTTGGAAGCATCGTGCGAGCGATATGCTTCGTCCTGTAACTTGCGCGCATAGGTAAAAGCAGAATCGTAAATAAAGGTTTTATACTCTTCGTATAATTTGAAATATATAGTATACCGGTTTGCCGGCACTGCATCTTTCAATTCGCTCTTGAGAAGGGCAATGCGTTCATTCTTTTTATTTACATATTCCTGACGATTCGCCACCACGCCATCCAGCGTACGCAACGGCTTTTCGATTTCGGTATCTGCAAAAACAAACGAAACGGCGAACAAAAATACCAGTATACAAACCAAACGCATAAGTTGAACACTCCGGGTAAAGCGCATTAAAATACAAATTTTATGCTGCTATTCTTGGTTATCAATACAATGCCGGCAGCAAGTGTTGTTCTCCGGGCAGGATTTTGTTAAAAAAGATATCAGGTACTCACATCGTTATCGATTATGGAAGCCATTGCAACACGCTCCAAAAAGGGTGTAAAGAAACGGAGTTCAACGCCACGTGTGAAGACGCAGAAAAAAGAAGTTGAAAAAGACCTGGCCGAAAATTACAACCAGTTCAAGGAATTTGAAGGCCACCAATATACTGGCATGAAAGTCGGGCGAAGCCATAAGTGGTATTATGATAAAGGCGAATGGAGAGAAAGCAAAATAACCTGTGGGAGATCTCGTATGCAATGCTAAAATTACATCTGTTGAGTATCACTATCCGATGAGATAATTTCACTTGAATCATCGCTTGTGCCTGATCGCTCCACAAAAGTTTCGCGTACGCGTGTAGAAGTATTGAAGTACGGTATCCATATAGCAGCGGCAATGAGATTGCGGAACACTGTTTTAAACATCTCGTTACGCTGTGTGATATCAGAAAAATATTTCCATCCTATCAAGGTATCTATAACCGAAATAGCCACGTTCAGCCAGAAGTATATAATAATAAGTTTAGGCAGAGACGATCGTCTTTCAAAAAACAATACAATCAGCAGTACTGCAAAAACAACAATTGTTATATTATAAACCAACTCAAAAATGGTAAGGCCCACCAATGTATAGTTTTCCTGGCGCCAGCCAGAAACCCATGTTATCTCATCATAGAATGAAGTAGCGAAGAAAAGCTCATATATAATTCTGAAGGGAGTTATAATTAAACCAATTGCAATTAACACCAGCCATCCTCCTATAGGCTGTCCGTTTATTCGTGTGAGTTCCGGCTCCGGATCGTAGTAATTATACAAGCGCAACGCAAACCATGCTGCTATCACGAATGCTACCAATGAAACAACCACAGCAAACCAGCTGATACCGGAGGCGTTGGCGAGACTTTTATCATAAGAAAGATTATAGGAAAGGTTCTTCATCATTACACCATGATCTTCAACGAAACTTGTCATGGCAGATGCCGGTATATGATCGCTCTTGGTGTTATAGAGTGTCTGCAGAATTAGAGTATGATCATTTTCATTGTACGAAACATAGTAATCATACTTATAGTAGGGTGATTCGATATTCTTGTTATCAGGAGTTATAGTCCAGGCTTCAGGTAAATTTACCCGTATAGTATGCTCATATGACAACGGAAATGCAAGTCTATAGGGCACCTTACGCGTCTGTAATTTGGGTACATTGAAATAGTTTTCCAACGTAAGCGGATAAAACTCAGCATACAATTTGTCTTCATCGCCATCGCGTGTTGTCCAAATACCCGGTACTTTATACTTCTCATGAATTGTAACCGTGTTTGTTTCGCGGTTGTCTTCCATACGAACGGTGTCAATAACAGCTATGTTCGGATACAGGTTCGTATAAAAAGTTATATAGTCTTTTTGAATCTGATCAACACTGCGGCTAGCAAAATCACTTCGCTGAATATCGGCTTCAACGCCCTTATATATTGTTTGCACAGTAAGTATAGCTTCGCCATCAATCTCAGCCACGTCTATGGTATGCTCTTCATTAATAGAAGATTTAACGGGATCTGGCAGCGTACGTAAATCCGTAGATTTCGCACTTACCACAAGACCTTGTCCATAGGTAGGGAAATAATAATTATCCAGTGATCCTCCCTGATTGTTAATGGTAGGATCGATAAATATAGATTTGCCATCATAAACAATCTGGGCAACACAATGATTGAAGATAGTATGCGAAGGCAAACGCTCGGAAGTATGATCGCGCAACGTTGTGCTTACCAGCATCGGGTACGCCTCAACGCCATATATATTCAATATAGTAGTTAACAGAAGTGATTTGTCCTTACAGTCACCAAAGCGCTGTTCGAAAACATTCAGCGGTGCGTGTGGTTTGTGTGAGTTGAGTCCTGATTCAAATCCGAGATAACGAACTTCATCCTGTACGAACCGTATAGCTTTTAATATCAACGCAGGTTTATCAAGACCTTTGAACAATTCGTCTGTTTTACTTTGCAGTTGCTTTTGCTCACGTTCTGTTACTTCAAATTGTTTTGTTGCCCAAGCCGCTACTTCAGTCCAATCTTTAAAATCTGTCACCTGCGCAAAACGATATCCTTCATACCAGCTAGGTTCATTACTTTCGGAAACCGCTGCGTTGACACGATGAAGTGACCACTGATACTCCGTTGATGTTCCCACCGTACGCACTTCCGGTTTTACTTCATCATTAAAGTATTTGACATATATCTTTTTTCCGGCCGGGAAAATAATACGTTCTTTAAACTGCTCGTAAGGCACTGTAAAATCAAAATATACTATATTAGTATAGTGTCCTTCGTAAACAGGATTATAGCCTTCAATCGAGTACGCGTATTCAATAATGTCTCCGACCCGAACATCCTGCAGATTAATAACGGCAGAAAGCGAACCATCATACAAGTAACGATCCATGCTTTCTTCACGCTGTATTGTACGAATGTTACCTGCGCTGAGCTTACCAATAGTTTTACCATCGCGGTGGATGATACATTGATGGAAGGTTAACTTTTGAAAGGAAGGATCGAACGCAACCGAGATATCAGACATCTCCTGTACACCTTCGCTCGTTATTAGTTTATAGGCATAGTGAAAAAAATCTGTTTGCTTCTCAACATGACTCTGTTTATCGATTAACAGGTAGTACGAGCCGGCAGCATCTTTCGCATTCGGCTTCGCGCCAACGTCAGGTCTATGGGGCGTTACCCACGCAGGGGCTGATCTAATCGAAACATGTTGAGCAAAAATAGAAACTGGAATAAACGCGAACAGAATAAACACAACGGTCTTCCAACAGGCACAGGCAGGCAGTCTCATCAGGTTAGTGTTAAGTCGGCAGAAAGATAGCAGTTTAACACCAATTTAAAATCAGCATTATTCCGTTTTTCTTTTACGTGTAGGGTGTCTCACGTTTCGCTTCTTTCCTATTTTCTCCATAATCCACATCTTCAGTTTCGAAGGTTTATTGGCATCGGGATCGCCTATGATATAGCCAAAAGGTTTCAACGGTTCCACATGATCAAATATAATCTTGAGTATACCCAGCATCGGGATGAAGAGTATCATACCGGCAACTCCCCATATCAAGCCTCCCACTATAATTGTTAGAATAGAAGCCTGCGCACTCAATGCCACTTCACCGCCAACAACGTTTGGCTCAATGAAGTAATTGTCCATAGCCTGTATAAAAATAATAACACCGGCAACACCCAGTGCGGGCTGAAACGAATCTTCAGTTACCAGTGCCATCATAAATGGAAATGCTCCACCCAGGGTTGAGCCTATATAGGGTACAATGGTAAGCAACGCGGCTATACCTGCCAGCAGCACAGCATTCTTTACACCAACAATCAATAATCCTACAGCGTATAATCCAAAAAGAATTAATATAGAAGTAGCCCTTCCGGTAAGATATTTTTGAGCTACGGTAGAAATCTCCGTTACAATTTTCTTTATCTCTGCAGACTCTTCTTCTTTATATAGCTTCAGTATAAATATTTCGTAACGCTCTTTATTGAACAGGAATAAAAAGGTTAATACGAGCGTGATCAGTAATCCGGCAATTGTACTGGTGAGCCCAGCTACCAATTTACCGGCAAACATACCGGCAGATTTACCAAATTCTTTTACCTGTTCCTTTACAATCGCAAGCTGTCGCTCCGGCTCTACACCGAAGTTTGCTTCTACAAATTTTTGTATCTGCGATAACAGTCCGTTAGCCTTCTTTTCGATGGACGGAAACTCGTCAGCAAAGGAGTATATTTCTGCTATAACCACAACCATTACACCCGACAATACAACAAGTAAAATAAAAATACAGATGAACGATGACAGCCCTCTGTGCAGTCCCCATCCATCCAGCCGCCTGCATACCGGAGCCATCAGCATGGCGAGCATAGCAGCAAATACCAACGGGATCAAAATTACTTTGCCATAATACAGCACAATAAAGAGCAGGATCGCTAACCAGAGATACTGGTTAACACGGTTGGCAATTTCTTTCATATAATTTTATAAGAGTATTAAAGCCACGTCAACTTCGGTATACTTACCTCGGCTCCCCTCATACTGCTTCCTGATTACAAAAATCAATCCCACAGTTTGGTGATTTTGTGGAAATACTTCACAGGTAGTTGACCTTTCTATTAATAAAAAATGAGGAAAGTTATCCTCAATACATAAATCTCAAATGGCATAATTTTATTAATTAGCAGAGAGAACGCTGTGAAATGAAATTGCTTTGGAAGCCGAAAAGAATTCTGGTTAAAACGATAAAAGTATTAGGGTGGTTTGTTCTCTCTGTAATACTGCTGCTCGTTGCTCTTTCCGTTGCCATTCAGATCCCCGCTGTTCAAAATGCCATCGTTCAAAAGGCTGTTACATTCCTGCACGATAAGATCGGTACCGAAGTCAGGCTTGCCCACGTAAGCCTCTCGTTTCCCAAGAAGGTTGTACTGAACGGTTTATACCTCGAAGACCAGCGACACGACACGCTGCTATATATAGGTGAACTGGCCGTGGATACTGACCTGTGGGGATTAACCCGTAACACGATAGAACTGAACGATGTCGAAATCGATACGCTGCGCGGCTACATCAGTCGCTCGGCACGCGACAGCGCTTTCAACTTCGACTATATAATCAAGGCCTTTGCTAGTGCCGATACTACCACTGTAAAAGATACCACGGCAACGCCCTGGAAATTTTCTATTGAAGATATAGCATTGCATAACACTCGGTTTGCATTCCGCGATTCACTGGAGAGAAATGATATTCAGCTCCGGAGCGAAGAGCTGTCAATCAGCATGGATGAGTTTGATCTCACGAAATCCATCATCAAGGCAGATGAAATCGCACTGGAAAATGTTTCTGCTATGGTTACACAGCGGCCAGCAGCAGCACCCCGACCCGACAGCACAACGGCAGCGCTACCGGACACAGCTTCGCTTCCTTTTGATCTGGGTGTAAATACTGTACGGCTTAAATCGGTAAAAGCATTCTATACCAACCATACCACAGCACAACGGATCGAACTGGACCTGGGCAATGCCGAGCTTGATGCAGAAGCAATCGATTTGCAAAAACAGACCCTACAGCTCCATTCGTTTACGCTTGAGAAAACATTTATAGCGTATCACCAGATGGCCAACGTTACACCTGGCGCGCAGCCCAAAGAAACGGCGGGTAAAAAGACTCCGGAAAGCAAAAAAGTGCAGGACACCCGTATAGCATCTACACCATGGACGATATCGCTGGATGAACTGAACCTGACTGACAACAGTATTCAATATTACGATTTCAATCAGCCAGCAGTAAAAGATGCCATCGACTTCAATCACCTGTGGATTACGAACTTCTCTATGCAGGCAGAAGATCTGAAAATGAAAGGTATAGATATAGCGGGCAAACTGGAAGATCTGACATTGCAAGATAAGAGCGGCTTTACCATCTCTTCTTTCAAGACCGACTTCGCGTTAACGGATAAAGCTCTCCGCGTACAGGATTTTCATTTCAATACTCCCAACACTACGCTTAACATGGAAGCTGAAGCTACATTTCCATCTTTCACGAAACTGGCAGAACAATATGGCGATGCTGCTGTAACCATGAATGTTACCCGCTCTTCGTTGTCTGCACGGGATATACTATATCTGGCACCGGCTTTACTCGACAGTATTCCGCTTACACTCACGAAAGATACACGTGTTGACCTCGAGGTAATTGCCAATGGCAAGCTTAAAGACTTCACACTCGAACGCCTATATTTACGTACACTCTCGCAAACTTCACTGGAAGCTTCCGGCACGATTAAAGGGTTACCCGATACCAAGCGAGCTTCATTGAATATAGCATTGAAGAAATTCTATACCACGGCAGCCGATGTGAAGTATATTCTTCCGGATACCATGTTGCCTTCTGCAATCGCCTTGCCACGCTGGATAAATCTGGCCGGCACTGTAAAAGGTACGCCACAGGCACCGGATGCAAAAGCTATACTCACCAGTGACTTCGGGGCGATTAACCTGCGCGCTGACATGGACTTTGACAGCACCGCTTCTGAAAATTACGATGCACAAGTATCTATGAAGAAATTCAACCTGGGCAAATTACTGAGGCAGGAACAAACCATGGGGCCTATATCGCTGCAGGCATCTGTAAAAGGTGCAGGCTTTACGATGAAAAACATTAACGCAGCGCTAAAATTAACGATACAGGAGTTTCTCTATAACAACTATAGCTATAAGAATTTTATAATAGACGGCTCGCTCAAAAAATATTTCTTCTCTGGTATCGCGAAGCTGGATGACAAAAATCTAAACTTCAAGCTCGAAGGTGATCTTGATTACCATGAAGATATACCGCGCTATGATTTCAAGTTCGACCTTGCCAATGCTGATTTTCGCGCCCTGAATTTATCGGAGCGTCCGTTACGGGCCCGCGGTACAATTGATGTAAATCTGGCTACAGCCGATTTCAAAGTAATCAATGGCGACCTGAACATTCGTAAAGTGGCCATCTTTAACGGCACCAAACTATATGCAGTTGATTCGTTGTTGTTCGCGTCCATCGATCAGCATGGTCAAAGCGAGATCACCGTAAATTCAGATATACTCTCTGGTGAGTTCAAAGGTAACATCAACATCTTCAGTTTGCCTGAAACACTCAAGCGACATATACATCGCTATTTCTCGCTGCACGATTCTGTTTTCAACAAGCCTGCCGATCCACAGAATTTCGATTTCAACCTGGTTATTAAAAATACTGACCTGCTTACCGAGATCATCTTCCCCGATCTCGATCCGTTTGTACCCGGAGAAATTGCCGGTGCCTTTAACAGTGCTGAACACAAACTATGGATGTCGGTAAAGCTGGCCGAGATAAATTACGCGGGGCTCGCAATGGACTCGATCGGATTAAAAGTTATATCCAATGAGCAATCACTTGACTATACTTTTCTGGTTCAGAAAGTTCGTTATGATACACTACGCATGGAAGCATTGAAGTTATCGGGGAATGTTATGAACGATTCCATCTATAGTCGTTTTATTATATACGATTCGCTGCAACACGAGAAGTATATGCTGGGCGGTGTGTTTAACAGTTTTGAAGATGCATTTCAATTCCGCTTCTTGCGAAACCAGGTAATACTGAACTATGAATCGTGGAGTATACCGTTCTATAACACATTGCGTTTTACGGGCGGGGGCATGACTCCTAACAATTTCTATATTTCAAAAGGTAACGAGCGGATTCTTCTGTTAAAACGCGAAGATCGCGACACAACGATGACCGTAGTATTTAATGAAGTAGATCTTAAAAATATAACCAGCGTTGTAGAAGGTACTACACCTGTAAGCGGCATCATTGATGGCGATCTCAATATAGGCGTGGCACGTCAAGGATCCTTTAATTCAACGCTCTATATTCGTAAACTTGCTATACTTGATCAATCGTGGGGCGACCTGGCACTCGCCCTGGGTAAAACGGCTACGGGTCCCTTTAATATAGACCTGCGTGTAGATGGCACCAATATGGACTTGCAGGCAGCCGGCTATATAACATCCAACGAAGTAAAACCACAAATACACTTTACCACCACACTCAATCGCTTTGATATAGCGGCAGTCGAACCGCTCACCATGAAACAGGTAAAAAATATGAAAGGACAACTTGTTGGCGAGGTTCGCATAGAAGGTTATACTGATAACCCGGAGATTGATGGTATACTTACGTTTAAAGCTGCTGAATTTACACCCACGATCATTGGCAGTAAATTTACACTGGAGAATGAAAGCATTCGGCTGAATGGGACTGGCATTGCGCTAAACAAGTTCAAGATTAAAGATGATAAAGGTAATCAAGCGGTACTGGATGGCACCGTAAAATCAAACACGTTCAACTCGTATGATCTTGCGCTTACCCTAAATGCCGAAAACTTCCAGGTGATTAATACGACCGAAGATGACAACGATCTTTTCTATGGTAACGTGCGCATTAATACAAAGGCAAAAGTTACCGGTACATCCGACTTTCCGAAAGTACAACTCAATGCCAGTCTGAGCAAAGGAAGTGAATTTACATACATCGTTCCGGAAACAGAGAAGACGATCCTGGAACAGGAAGGTATCGTTCGGTTTGTAGATCGCGATGCTGTTAAGGATCCGTTCCTCGCATCCATTGAACCTGAAGATACTGTCACCTCTAAATTTACCGGTATAGAGCTAACCGCCAATATAGAATTGAATGATGATGAAATTCTGAATATTATTATAGATCCGGTGACCGGTGATAAACTTTCAGTACAAGGTAACTCAACGCTTACATTTGATATTGATGAAACCGGTGACATGCAATTATCCGGTCGCTATGAGATCACTCAAGGATCGTACAATCTTTCCTTCTATAAACTTGTGAAGCGGCAATTCTCGATTGAAAAGGGAAGTACCATTACCTGGACTGGAAATATACTGCAACCGGAGATGAACATTCGTGCGTTGTTCAAAGTAGAAACATCACCTATTGATTTAGTGGCAAATCAAATGCCTTCTGCTACGCAAGATGCATCCTATAAACAGCGACTCCCCTTCCTGGTATATCTTATCATTGAAGGCAATTTGCTTTCACCGGATATCAGTTTCCTGCTCGATATGCCGCAGGACAAACAGAATGCATTTGGCGGAAGTATATATGCAAAGATCAAGGATATCAACACGCGGGAGTCTGACCTGAACAAACAGGTATTTGCACTGTTGATACTGAAGCGCTTTGTTTCAGACAATCCGCTTGAGAGCGAAGGTGGCGGCTCGGGTGTAGCGTCTACAGCACGCAACAGTGTAAGCAAAATACTAACCGATCAATTAAACCGGCTTTCTGAAAACATCAAGGGTGTGCAACTTTCATTCGATGTGAAATCATACGAAGACTATTCGAGTGGTCGTGCCGAAGGACAGACTGAATTACAATTGGGCGTTTCCAAAACGTTACTCAACGACAGGCTTGTGGTAAAAGTAGCCGGTAACCTGGATGTGGAAGGTAGTACCTCCAATCAGAATGGTTTCACAGACTATATAGGCGACCTTGCGCTGGAGTATAAACTTACGGAAGACGGGCGGCTGCGCATTACCGGTTTCCGCAACAGTAATTATGATATGATCGATGGTGAATTGATCGAGACCGGTGCCGGATTCATTTATATAAAAGATTACGATGCGTTCCGCGAATTATTCAAAGCCAATGCCAAGGAAAACTGATACCATGCGCATACATCGTATACCTTTCATGATCGGCATCCTGACGTTCACGGCAATGCTGCTGGCTTCATGTACCGGTACAAAATATCTGAAGGAAGGTGAAGCATTTTACAACGGAGCTGTTATAAAATTTGAGACACCGCAAGGGCGTGTAGGCAGAAAGAGAATACTGGAGAGTGAACTGCAGACCTTTATAAACCCGAAACCCAACGCAAAGCTTCTCGGGTCACGCCCCGGCGTATGGCTATATTATATAGCGGGTACACCAAAAAAGAAAAAGGGTGGCTTTCGTAATTTCCTGAAGTATAAATTAGGTGATACACCGGTGTTAATGAGTGAGACAACTCCCGATCGCACGGCCAAGACATTACAAGGACAATTGCAGAATGAAGGATACTTTCGCTCTACGGTTAAAAGTAAAGTTGTTACCAAAGGCAAGAATGGCAAGGTAATTTACGATGTAACACTATACCGGCCGTATCGTCTTCGCAGTATTGAATATCCCAAGGTAAAGGATAGTGTTTATGCCGCGATCATTGAATCACTCAAAAATGAATCCCTGCTGGATACCGGAAGACGTTATGACCTCGGGCGCATGCAGGCTGAACAGGTGCGCATCGAGGAAGAAGTAGAGAACTATGGTTTCTATTACTTTGACGACAAGTACCTGGTGTTTGAAGCCGATAGCACTATAGGGAAACGCAAGGTAGACCTGACGCTAAAACTGGAGGATAATATACCGGATCGGGCGAAGCGAATTTATCGGTTGGACAGAATCAATGTATACCCTGATTATACCTTGTCAATGGACAGCACCGTTCAGGCTCCGGGAGACACAACTCTTATTAATAACTACTATTACATTGATAAAAAACATTTTTTCCGGCCGGAGGTTGTTACCGATGTGATCAACTTAAAAAAGGGTAAGATCTATAGTCGTGAAGCACATGATTTTACTTTGAGTCATTTGATGGGACTGGGTGCTTTTAAATTTGTAAACATCAAATTTTCCGAATCACCCCGAAAGGATTCTGCCATGCTGCATGCCGATGTATACCTGACGCCTTTGAAGAAGAAATCGCTGCGGGCTGAAGTGCAGGCTGTGTCCAAGTCGAATAACTTTGTCGGGCCGGGTGTAGCCTTAACATTTACCAATCGTAATTTTCTAAGAGGAGCCGAGTTGTTTCAGCTCAAGCTCAACACTTCGTATGAAGTACAGATCAGCCGGCAGACATCGGGCGCGCTCAACTCGTTTGAGATGGGAATCGAATCAAGTCTTACCGTGCCGCGATTTATAGCTCCCATTTACATTGACTATACTTCAAGACGCTATTTACCCAAGACACAGTTCAAGCTTGGTTATAATTTTCAAAACAGGCTCAATTATTTCCGCATCAACTCGTTTAACGCAGGCTATGGCTATAACTGGAAAGAAAGTATATCCAAATCGCACGAATTATTTCCAATCGACTTAACATTTCTAAAGACCGATAAACGTTCCAAGATATTTGATACACTGTTAATACAAAATCCAGTACTTGCCAGCTCATTCGAAGATCAGTTTATATTGGGAACCCGATACTCCTATACCATCAACACGCAATTATCGGAAGATATATCGCAGCGTTACGAAGAACGCAAGTACCGCGAGCATAATTTTTACTTCAATGGAAATATAGATGTCGCCGGTAACCTGTTAAATGCCGTACAGCGTATCGTTGATAAACCCAAAGAAGGAGAAGAGTATGAAATTTTTCATCTCCCCTATTCACGCTACGTTCGTGGCGATGTTGACGTGCGCTATTATTGGGCTATGGATGAACACAATAAAATTGCCACGCGACTTGTGGTGGGCGTTGGTTATGCATTTGGAGATTCTTCAGCCACCATGCCCTATATAAAACAGTTTGCTATAGGGGGTTCAAACAGTATACGCGCGTTTCCGGCTAGATCCATTGGTCCTGGTACATACGATATACTAGCCAATCCAAGTGACGGTACCCTGCGCTTCATCGATCAGCGCGGAGATATTAAGCTTGAAGGAAACCTGGAGTATAGATTTGACATTATCAAATCATTGAAAGGTGCTATGTTTGTTGATGCCGGTAATATATGGCTGATGCGCGCTGACGAAGAGAACAGACGCGGAGGAAAATTTAATAAAGATAAATTCCTGAATCAGCTCGCTGTTGGTACTGGTGCTGGACTTCGCTTCGACTTCAGCTTTTTTGTGTTACGTTTTGATGTAGCCTTCCCACTGCGAAGACCTGCCGAAGGCTGGGTAACAAAAGATATAGACTTCGGCAGTTCTTCGTGGCGTGGTGACAATATTGTGTTCAACATTGCTATCGGCTATCCATTCTGATTTACTTTACTACAGGAAATGCAACGATTCGCACCTTGGTACATCCATACGGTATCAGCGATATTGTCTCAACTTCTTTTCCGGTTTCTCCCTGGTATACATTGGTACGATTGGTTATCGGCTGATGGGCAACACCGTTCACCACTTTCCAATCGGGTATCTTCCGGGCCGGTGCTGTTATGGTTATGGGTGCATGCTGCTGGTTCCAGATAAACGGAGTAGCCACCGGCTGCACGGTTACCTGCAGTTTTGCTTTCGGATTATTGATAGCCTCCTGTAACAAACCATAGTTCCACGCCTCGGTCGGGTATACACTATAGTAATCTCCTTCGGCAGGTTCATTACTTTTCTCCCAGCGTTCACCCAGCTTCAATGCATATACCAGCGGTCCCCGCTCAACGGCTCTTGAATTTTTTGCCCAGTTTGAAGTAGTTACTTCCATCGGCAATTGCAGTGTGAGTATATCTTTATTCTTCCAGGTTTGCTCAATCGTAATAATCTGTCCTCCGTTGGCTGTGCGCAGTTGTTTACCGTTAAGCGTAACAATCGCTTCCTTGCACCAGGCTGGTATGCGCAGTTGCAACGGCATGGTTACCGGTTTCTTCATGGCAAACTTAAAGTTGATCACATCCTCAAACGGATAATTTGTTTCTTCTGAGATAGTAATGCGCTCGCTTTTTATAGTGGTCGTGATTTCGTTGGGACTATATTCCAACGCTGCAAGTCCTCCCTGCGGAGTGGCATACCACAGGTGCGTGGTAAATTTAGTCCAGCCCTGGTGCATGTTCGAGGTGCAGCAGGTATAGCCACTGCGCAAACCGAATACGTTGTTCATGCCACGATCGAACGGTAACGAAAAATCAAACACACCGCGCGATACCTCCACCTGGTTTGCTATCTGGAAATACTGTTTGTTATTATAGTCGTCTGATGTTTGTGTGGGTAGTGCATTGAACGTCATGCGTTCGAGCGCATCCATATAGTGTATATCTCCGGTAATGGAAATGATCTTCTCCAGCGAGTACATCGATTCTACAATAGCACACAATTCGACACCTTGTGTAGGATCATTGCCGTGCAGGTCTTCGTCTCCTGAAAATATACCCATGGGTAAACCATGCAATAACATCAGGTCGTTCCAGCCGGTCTTCAATTGTTTCAGGTATAGCGAATCACCAGCGCGCTGATAATTTATAGCGGGCGACTTAAGTGCCATCCCTATATTTACCGCATGGCGACTCATCCAGTGTTCATCAGTTTGATTCGCAGCAGCGTGCATTACCCAATCGCGATTGCCGAACCACGTGCTCCATGTAAAGCTTTGCGCTTCTATTTGGGCAGCAAGGTCCAGCAGCGCTTTATCTTTCGTGATCATATATAGCCATTGAATGATCATCTCATTATCCGTACCACGTGAAGTTGCCCACTCGGTCCATTTACCAATAGGACAAGTCTTCAGCGATTTCATCTGGTATTGGAAATAGCGTGTCATGAAAGTTATTACACGTTGGTCATTGGTTGCTTCGTAATATTGCTGCATTACTTTCAGCATTACCATCTTCGGCCACCAGTCCTCACCAGCTTCGCAGTTATCGGCAGTGATCTGTATATTTTGCTCGCGCTCCGGTTTCGTGATTGGACCAAAGTATCCGGAAGGACGTTGTGATTTCAATGTCCACTCGATATACTTCAACACTTTTGTTTTCAATGCTGCATCGTCCAGTAAATAGGCAAGTGGTACAGCACCGTCTAACCAATACGGAGTTTCTTCCCAGCCATCACCTTTACCACCGAGCCAGCCGTTGTCGTTGGCAATCTTGGCGTGTACTTCATCAAGGTGTCCGGTTGACCCCTTGCTCATAATCTGCAATTGTTGCAACAGCCAGCCTTTTGGTTTTATACTGCCGAGCGGCAGTTCCTGGTATACCGGCTGCACAAAAGTATTGGCGGGTTTATCTTTTACTGGCAATGGTGTAAACGCCATCAACACGATAGCCGAGGCGGAAAGTATATATTTCAACATAGGTCTGGGGTTAATCTGATTGTTTGATAAAGCAGCCACTTACTATACTTTGCAGCTGAAAGCTTGTGTGTTTGTCAGCGGTAATTTGATACCGGTTGTCAGGCAATGCGTGTAATTCGTAAAAGAGCGCAACACACCCTGCAGGATGTATATACTCTTTTTACAGATGAATTCACACAGCGATCGGGGTAAAGATGTTTGTACCAGAAACATTCTTATAGGGGGTTAATCGTACTGTAAATTGATCCAAAGAAATATACCGAATGATCTGAAGCCTGGTACTCTATAAAATCTGGTGATTTTACGATGTTCTGCTTCCAACAGAACGCATTTCCCGCATTCAATTATATAGTTGTCGGGTAGACGGAGTCAGGATAAACGGTAAGCGTTCGGCATGTACCGGGGTGGAAAATAGAAGCGAATTCCGAAAATCAGAAACCATTCGTAAATAAATTGTTAAAAATTACCGTTGAAGTAACTTTTGCTCTTCGTGTCGCGTTCTAAAAAGAAGTTTACAGGTAATATTATAATATTTGTGTTAGTGCCTCCGGCCATCGGAGGCACTTTTGCGTATATCACCATTGTTAAATTAAAACCAAACAAAAACCATGAAAAGAATAGCATTCTTAACGCTCGCATTCGCAACCATGATCACTGCTGTGTTTGCGCAAGACAAACCTGCGAGTCCTAAAGCAGAAGCTTCCGGAAAGATCGGGGCTGCCAATGTAAAAGTTGTTTATTGCCAGCCTTCTGCACGCGGTCGTAAAATTATGGGCGGCCTGGTTCCTTTCGGTGAAGTATGGAGAACCGGAGCAAACGAAGCTACCACCATTGAATTCGACAAGCCTGTTAAAATAGAAGGAAAAGAACTGGCTGCCGGTAAATATGCTTTGTTCACTATACCAGGCGAAAGTGAATGGACTGTTATCTTCAACAGCGACACCAAGCAGTGGGGTGCCTATAATTATAAAGACAAAGACGATGTACTGCGTGTAAAAGTTAAACCTTCGAAAGCACCGGCTTTTGTAGAAACATTTAACATCAGCGTAGTGAAAGATGAAATTGTAATGAAGTGGGAGAATACAGCCGTTGCGGTTAAAGCCAAGGGCTAGGAATTACCTATATTTTTTCGCTGCCTTGTATATATAAGGACAGTATACAAACAAAACGGTTATGCCACTGCAATATTGCGGTGGCATAACTTTTTTAAACTGATGTCGGCTATTTATATTTCGCCCAGCAATTATCCGTCAATGCAAAAGATTCTTGGACGCTACGACCGCGTTGATCTGCCCGAGTTCGGCTTGATTAATATCCATGCTAAAATTGATACTGGTGCCTATACCAGTAGCCTGCATTGCCATAAGGCAGAAGTTGTTGGTGGGAAACTTGAATTTATTCTGCTGGACGAAGAACATCCGGAATTTACAGGCATGAAATTTACTACCTCCGATTACCAGATACGAAATATTAAAAATTCTTTTGGTGAGGTGGAACGAAGATTTGTGATTGTTACAACGTTAAAAATTTTTAACGAAGAAATAACTACAGAATTCTCGCTCAGTAACCGGGGTTCACTTAAATTTCCGATCTTAATAGGACGAAAGATCTTGCGCAACCGCTTTATCATTGACGTAAAAAAGAAGAACCTTTCTTTTCGCGAAAAACAAAAACTGCATCGTACTTTAAAAAAACAAAAAAGAGGCTAAGACGCTTTGTATGAACATTGCTATACTGTCACGCAATCCAAAATTATATTCTACGCTTCGCCTGAAAGAAGCCTGTGAGAAGCACGGCCATACCGTAGAAATTATTGATCACATGAAGTGCGTGCTATTCATTGAAAAGAAAAATCCGGTGGTGCTGTATCAGGGACGCAAGCTGGATTACTTCGATGCTATTATACCGCGTATCGGCGCCTCGGTAACATTTTATGGTGCAGCCGTTGTGCGCCAGTTCGAGATGATGAAAGTTTTCTCTGCCGTTGAATCGCAGGCGTTGATACGCTCGCGTGACAAACTGAGAAGTCTCCAGATACTTTCGCGCGCAGGCCTCGGCTTACCCAAAACTATATTTATGGACTACTCGGCTGATGCTGAAGATTCCATCGATGCTGTAGGGGGTGCCCCGGTAATTATAAAACTTCTCGAAGGCACACAGGGGCTTGGTGTAGTGCTGGCCGAAAATAAAAAAGCAGCTCAATCGGTAATAGAAGCTTTTCACGGTGTACATGCCCGCATCATTATACAAGAGTTTGTAAAAGAAGCGAAAGGTGCCGACATCCGTGCTTTTGTAGTAGATGGTGAAGTTGTAGGTGCCATGCGCAGGCAAGCCAAAGACGGTGAGTTCCGCTCGAACCTCCACCGCGGAGGTGTTGCCGAGGTAATTAAACTGAGCCGCACCGAAAAACATGCTGCTATAACAGCCGCTAAAAAAGTAGGACTCAGCATAGCCGGTGTTGATATGTTACCCTCGAAACGCGGACCGCTTATTATAGAAGTAAATTCATCTCCCGGACTGGAAGGTATCGAAGCCGCCACCAAGGTAGACATTGCCGGTAAAATTGTTCGCTTCGTAGAAAAGCACGCTACGAAGAAGAAGATTCAGAAGGATAAGGTTAATGCCTGATGACTGACCTGACGTTATCCGTTAACAGTGAATCGTTATCCGTGAATTAAATCCATTACACAAATCACAAAGAAGGCACAGCGTTACGCAGAGAAATTTCCCTTTGTAAACCTTTGCGCCTTCTTTGTGTTCCTTCGTGCCATTGGATTTCTTACGTCATATATAGATATACCCCTCCACACATCGAAATCTATACCCCACCTACGAATAACGGATAACGAGTCACGAACTTCCGTAAAACTACGTACCACGTTCTCTGTATATAATCGACATTCAGTTGGAAATAAACACATGGTACACGTATTCCTCCGAAGGTATAGCTTTGATGTGATACCTAACATATACCTAATGATCACTAAATTATACACCACAGAAAGCGGGTCGATAGATTTTGATCCATCTGTTCCATGTCTCATTTCAACCTATAATGGATTTATAGGTTCTGAAGATTTCAGAAATCAAGGTGAGTTCGGCCTTGAAATGATACAGCAGAAAATAAGAAAATACGGCAAGATTGCCTGGATAGGAGATCTTAGTAAATCCGAAATTTTCGATGATGAAGATGTTGAGTGGACGGGTCTCGAATGGAGTACCAAAGCCTATGCACTGGGACTTCACTACCGGGCCATTGTAATGCCTGAAAGTGTTTTTGCCGCCATAAACGTCCGCGATTTTATCGCCAGACATAATGAGCGAAAAGATCCCCTCGTTATCAAATCATTTACGGATATAGCATCTGCAAAAGCATGGTGTAAGCAATGCCTGGATCCGTTATCGGTTGGTCGTTAATCGTGAATCGTTATCGCTAACAGTGAATCGTTATCCGTGAAATAAAATCCATTACACACAGGAATAACGATTACCTGTTAACGGATAACCAATAACGAACCTACGGGTATTCCCGGATAAATATTAACTTTCGGTATCTGTAAGCCTGTAGACTGTGGATTTATCATGAAAGAATTTAAGATTGCCGGTCACACCATTCTTCCCGGAGAGTTTAAAGAAATCGATATCAACATTGCGCGGCTCCCTTCGCATACCATTATTGATACTCCTATTTATGTCTCACGCGGACTCGAAGATGGTCCGGTGCTCGCACTTATTGCTGGTATGCATGGCGATGAGATCAACGGCATGGAGATCGTTCGCAGAATCCTCGATGGCGGTATGCATCAGCCAAAACGCGGAACCGTTATTTGCATGCCCATCATCAACATGTATGGCTTTCTTAACTATTCACGCGATGTGCCTGATGGTAAAGATATAAATCGCTCATTTCCCGGTTCACGCAACGGTTCACTGGCCAGTCGCGTGGCATATCACCTCATGCACGATGTTATCCCCTATATCGACTATGGTATCGACTTTCATACCGGTGGGGCTATGCGCGCCAACTATCCGCAGGTAAGGGCACTGCTAACCGATGACAAGAATATTGAACTGGCACACGCGTTTCATGCACCGTTTACCCTCAATTCTCCGTTTCGCCCTAATTCGCTGCGCAAGGAAGCATCCAAGCGTGGTAAATATATAATTGTGTATGAAGGAGGCGAATCGCTGCGCTTCGATCAGAACGCCATCAAAGAAGGCATAGCCGGTACGTTGCGTCTTATGAAACACCTGAACATGATCGAGGAAGCGCCTCATCCGGAAGTTGAGAATAAAACCATCTGGAGCACTACGTGGATTCGCGCCAAGAACGCAGGCCTCTTTCAAACCAATGTGTACTGCGGCCAGCTGGTACAAAAAGATGAATGGGTAGGTACGATAACAGATCCTTTCGGAGAATTTAAAGAAAAGGTAATTACTCCGGTAACCGGTTATGTTGTAGGTTTGAATAACATTCCGGTGATCAACGCAGGCGATGCCCTTATGCACATCGGTATGGATAACATGTGCAGGCTGGATAACTTCGGAGAGTAGTGGAGAAATTTCTGGATGAGTACGGATATATAGCATTGATGATCGGCACCTTCTTCGAAGGTGAAACGGCTATCCTGGTAGCATCATCATTGATTCATCGCGGTTTGTTTGAAGGTCCTTATACCGTGCTGTTCGGCTTTACCGGGTCGTTCATCAGCGACTGGCTGTATTACATCATCGGCAGACTTAACGGTAAATATTTTGTTGAGCACCGGCCCAAGCTCAAGGCAAAATTTCAACCTGTTGTACATTTCTTTCTGCACCATAAACTACAGATACTTTTTACCTATCGTTTCCTCTACGGCTTCCGCATCATCATTCCGCTTATCATTGGCATGAGCAACATCCGGCCGGTTCAATTTTTAGTATATAGTATCATCAGCGGATTGATCTGGGCAACCAGCGTAAGTACGATTGGTTATTTCATTGGCAGGTTCCTGAATCTGAAGACGGATGTATATGAAGAAAATATACTCTTTATTGTACTGGGCTTTGCCGCCTTGGGAGCGGTGATCGGATTTATCGTGAAGCGGGTAACAATGAAAGAGATCGATACCGAGGCAAAAGAATCTTAAGCCGGTAATTTCATTTCGCTGATCATCGAGGCAAACACACCTTCTTTCAGCGAGTAGGTAGAAACGCGGATGCGTTTAAAGGCATGGTGTTCCAGTAAGTAACGTATCAGGCAGCACGCCACAACGATCATGTCTACACGCATTTCAATCATGCCCGGCATGTTCATTCTTTCTGCGCGAGTCTTATGAATAAGCTCCTGGTATATTTCATAGAAACCCGGTATTGATAACGGTGTTTCGATCTCTTCAGCGCTCTTGTTTATATCGTGTGTGATGCAGAATATATCACTCAGGGTATCAAATGTACCGGAGGAACCAATGAGTATTTCAGGCTGATGAATTTTCAGCGCATCAAAAACAGGAACGAGTGCTTTTTCAAAGTATATATTCAGTGCCTCGATCTCATCGGCTGTGATCGGATCGCTTTTATGAAATTTCTCAAGCAAACGCTGCGCCCCTATCTCCAGGCTCTTCTTCCAGAAAATATGATCGTTATCTCCGATTATAAATTCAACACTGCCGCCTCCTATATCGATGATCAGCGATTTCTCACGCTCCATGTGCAGCGCTGCTTTCACACCCATGTATATATACTCGGCTTCCTTATCACCCGAAATAATATTTACATCTATATCCGTAAGAGCTTTGATCTTTTTTACAACCTCTTCACCATTACGTGCGTTGCGCAGTGCACTGGTACCAAACGCAAAAACTTTTGTTATTCCCGATTGCTCCATGGTGTTTTTAAAACTCTGCATGGCCAGCAGTGCGCGGTGCAATCCTTCTTCCGTAATAATGCCCTCGTTTATACCTCCCATACCAATCTTAACAGCTAACCGGTCGCGCGAGACAATATGATATCCCCGTTCATCTGCTTCGGCAATAAGCAGATGGAACGTGTTTGTTCCCATGTCGATAATAGCAATCTTACTATTCATAAGGGGTAGGAAGGGCGCGTGAAGATACTAATTTATTATCCACATTCAACCCGGCTAACGGGCAACTAATGGTGTAACATTTTGCAGGCTGTTGCAGGTAGTCTGACGACTGTTATATTTAAGACAAATTCACAATCAAGATGGCCAAGCGAACAATCAAGGAATCAGCATTACAAGAAAAATTTGATGAACTGGAACGCAAGAATCAGGAAGCATTAACCGGTGGTGGTGAGAAACGGATCGAACAACAGCATGCCAAAGGAAAACTAACGGCACGCGAACGCATCCATTTACTGCTCGATGAAGGCTCGTTTGAAGAACTCGGGAAATTTGTAATGCACCGCAGCAAAGACTTCGGCCTTGATAAAGAATATTACCTCGGCGATGGTGTAGTTACCGGCTACGGCACGGTGAATGGCCGGCTGGTATATGTATTCTCACAAGACTTTACCGTATTCGGAGGTTCGCTCTCCGAAACACACGCTGAAAAGATTGTGAAGATCATGGACCTCGCCATGAAGAACGGAGCTCCGGTGATCGGGTTGAACGATTCCGGCGGTGCGCGTATACAGGAAGGCGTTGTATCGCTCGGTGGCTATGCCGATATATTTTACCGGAACACATTAGCGTCCGGAGTTATTCCACAGATCTCTGCCATCATGGGCCCATGTGCCGGTGGTGCAGTATACTCTCCTGCCATCACCGATTTTATTCTGATGGTGGAGAACACTTCGTTCATGTTTGTTACCGGGCCTAACGTAGTAAAAACTGTAACACATGAAAATGTAACAGCCGAAGAACTGGGAGGTGCACAGACACACAGTTCGAAAAGTGGCGTTACGCATTTTGCGTGTGCCAACGAGGTGGAATGTATAACATATCTGAAAAGACTGCTCAGCTATATACCGCAGAACTGCGAAGACGAAGCACCACGGCTGCCCTATACGATGGGCAATGAAAAACGTGCGGTGCTCAACGACATCATTCCGGCTAACCCGAACCAGCCGTACGACATGCGCGAGGTCATCAACGGTGTAGTGGATGATGGAAGCTTCTTTGAAGTACATAAGAACTTTGCAGAAAATATAGTAGTGGGCTTTGCACGTATAGCAGGTCGCAGTATAGGTATAGTCGGAAATCAGCCGGCTTCGCTGGCGGGTGTACTCGATATAAATTCAAGTGTGAAAGGCGCACGCTTTGTTCGCTTCTGCGATTGCTTTAATATACCGTTGCTCGTGTTTGAAGATGTGCCGGGATTTTTACCAGGCACGGATCAGGAGTGGCACGGCATCATTACCAACGGAGCAAAATTACTCTTCGCATTTTCAGAAGCCACCGTGCCCCGTGTCACTGTAATTACACGCAAGGCATACGGAGGTGCGTATGATGTGATGAACTCAAAACACATTGGAGCAGACCTGAACTACGCATGGCCAACCGCTGAAATTGCCGTAATGGGAGCAAAAGGAGCATCTGAAATAATTTTCAGAAAAGAAATTTCCGAAGCTGCCGATCCGGAAGCTAAACTTGCAGAAAAAGTAGAAGAGTATACGCATAAATTTGCGAACCCGTATCGCGCAGCACACCGTGGCTATATTGATGAAGTAATATACCCGGATGAGACACGCGAAAAGCTGATTCGTGCGTTTGCGATGTTAGAGAATAAAGTTGCCCAGCTTCCAAAGAAAAAGCACGGCAACATTCCCCTCTGATTTGAAGTATATATAGGCATAAGGTTAGATATAGTATACCTTTACGTTTAACCTGAGACAGAAGAATAATAACCCAAAGGAAAATGACTACCCGCAGAAAATTCATTCAGCTCTCGGCACTGGGCGCATCGCTTTTACCATTCGGAAAAAGTTTTGCCAAAGGCCACGAAGGTCAGAAGCCAATCGTGCTTTCTACCTGGAACTTCGGACTTCAGGCCAATGTAGATGCCTGGAAAATCTTATCGTCTGGTGGAAGAGCGCTGGATGCAGTTGAAGCTGGTGCGCGTGTTCCCGAAGGTGATCCGAAGGAAACCTCCGTAGGACTTGGCGGTTTGCCCGATCGCGAAGGAAAAGTTACACTCGATGCCTGCATTATGGATGAACATGGTAACTGTGGATCGGTTGCTTTCCTCGAACACATTGTTCACCCTATATCTGTTGCACGTAAAGTAATGGAGAAAACGCCACACGTTATGCTGGTAGGTGACGGTGCGTTGCAGTTTGCATTGGCCAACGGTTTCAAAAAAGAAAAACTGCTTACGAAGGAATCCGAGAAAGCCTGGAAAGAGTGGTTAAAGAAGAGTGAGTATAAACCGGTAGCCAACATCGAGAATCACGACACCATTGGTATAATCGCGTTAGATGCACAGGGAAATTTATCAGGTGCGTGTACTACGAGTGGCATGGCATATAAAATGCGCGGTCGTGTAGGCGACTCTCCTATCATTGGTGCGGGGCTATATGTCGATAATGAAATTGGTGCCGCTACATCTACCGGGGTAGGCGAAGAAGTAATTCGCATTGTAGGTTGTCACCTCGTAGTAGAACTGATGCGCCAGGGTAACTCACCGGCAGATGCATGCCGCCTGGCGGTTGAGCGCATTCTGAAAAAGAATCCGGAGAAAGCAAAGCAGGTTCAGGTTGGATTTCTCGCCCTGAATAAAAACGGAGAGTATGGCGCATACTGTCTGCAAAAAGGATTTACCTATGCCGTGCACACCAATGACGGCAATAAACTATACGATGGCGTAAGTCATTTCTAAAAGTATATACAACGGTGGGGGTACCCGCCCAATACGCTAAAAAGCAGAGAAGCCCGGATCGCTCCGGGCTTTCTCTTTTTCTCAACTTATCTATGTGAACAAACTAACTAGTAAACAACTTTAGTCAAGCTTGTAATAACAGCCGCTAGACGCACGGCTTCAAATACGCGTTCTTCTTTTGCTCCGAGTTCAATCAGGGATGCTTCGTGCGCTTTCACACACATCTCGCAACCATTTACAGCACTTACTGCCAGGCTCACCAGTTCAAAGAACTCTTTACCCGTAACAGGTCTTGCCATAATGTTCATCTTGATACGCGCAGGTATCTCGTTATATTTTTCCTTGTTCAGGAAATGACGGAAGCGATAGAACACATTGTTTGCGCTGAGCAACGATGCACACGCAACGGCTTCAGCGATCTCTTCAGCAGAAGCTCCCTCCTGGCGTGCATTGTCTGAAAAGAACGCACGCAGAATTTTGCTGTTGGCATTAACGGCCAGAGCAACTCCGAGTAACGCAATTTCTTTTTTCGACAGATACTCGCTTTCAAAAGAATTCTTGAAGTTGATTTTCAGATCAGCCAGGTAGCGCGACTTGCCTTCTTCAAGCAGATCAAGCGCATGCGTGCTATAGTCTTTCTCTAACTTTAAGAAATCAAGGAACTCTTGCGTGCTTTCTGAATATGTTATTGTTGATTCCATCGTCAACCTACACTTTCAAAGTTTCTTTTCCTTTTTCCCAGTTGCAAGGGCAAAGCTCGTCAGTCTGAAGCGCATCCAGTACACGAACAACTTCTTTCACGTTACGACCTACGTTCAGATCATAAACGCTTACCCAACGAATTACACCTTGAGGATCAACGATGAAAGTAGCGCGGTAAGCGATCTTCTCGTTTGGCTCCAGTATACCAAGTTCTTCAGCAAGTGATTTGGAAGTATCAGCGAGCATCGGGAATTTCAGATCACGAAGATCATCGTGGTTTTTTCTCCACGCCAAGTGAACGAATTCAGAATCGGTAGAAGCACCGATCAGGTTTGCGTTACGATCGCGGAACTCACCGTAATTCTTGTTGAACTCAGCAATCTCCGTAGGACATACGAATGTAAAATCTTTTGGCCACCAGAAGATTACAGTCCAGCGACCTTCATCATTTACCAGATCTTCTGAGCTGATATCAAAAAATTCTTTTCCTTTTTCAAGTGATACAACAGCAGCCTTTTTAAACGCAGGGAATGCCTGACCAACAGAAATAATACCTTTACTCATAAGTGATTTTTAATATAGTTTGTTTGTGAATGCTGCAAAAATATATTTGCAAATGATATAAACCACATCAATAATACTTATTTACATATTATTAATATTTATTATACCGTTTTAACGATCTTTGCAAACGAATGAATCTGCAACAATTAGAGTATATAATCGCACTTGACATTCACCGGAATCACGTGAAGGCAGCTGAACATTGTCATGTTACACAGCCTACATTGAGCATGATGGTGAAAAAACTGGAGGATGAACTTGATGTAAAAATTTTTCAGAAGAGTCAGCCGCTCAAGCCAACACCTTCCGGTGAAATCATCATCAGTCGCGCACGACAAATTTTGCAGGAGGTAAAAAATCTGAAAGAGTTTATACGCACCGAAAAAGATTCCATCGAAGGAGAATTCAGACTCGGAGTTATTCCGACACTTGCCCCCTACTTGTTGCCCAGATTCCTCAACGATTTTCTGCAGAAACATCCGGGCACATCATTCACCGTGATGGAGCTGCAAACGCACGACATCATCAACTACCTGAAAACAAACCGGCTTGATGTTGCTATACTCGTAACGCCAATCGATGATAAAGAGATTCGCGAAGTCCCAATCTTCTACGAACCTATATTATTATATACTTCCGAAAACCTGAAATATTATCAGCAAGAGAGAATAAATCTCAAAACACTTACCTACGAAAATTTACTCTTGCTGGAAGAAGGTCACTGCTTCCGCGGACAAGTTGAAAACCTCTGCGCAGCCAAAAACAACAAAGTACATCACCAGCTCAATTATCAAAGCGGTTCATTCGAAACGTTGAAAGCCATGGTCGATAATAACTACGGCTATACCCTAATACCCGAGCTGGCCGTGAACAGCAAAAGCAAACACGTAAAACGATTTACATCACCCGAACCCGTGCGTGAAGTAAGTCTCGCGGTACACCACGGCTTCGTAAAAGAAAATTTACTCTTCAAACTCCGCGAAGCCATCCTCAAAATTATACCCCCGCACTTTAAGAAGAACGACAAGTATATACGCGTTCGATGGGACTGAATTAGCTGCGAGCTTTGAGTTATGAGCTGCGAGTTGTCGATCCCTAAAAAAGGTTGACCGTTTTTTACTAATCAAACCATCGGACAAACATGAACCTGGGGTTCTGTTTCCGGGGTAAAATCAGTACGACTTGATGT
>NZ_JBHTKA010000015.1:0-423659 GCF_042676245.1 Ohtaekwangia kribbensis | reverse complement strand
TATATATTCACTGCTGTTCTGCAGTTTTTCACCGAAGTATAAAATATTGAAATTCTTTTTTTCATCAGCCTGCAGCACGAGGGCATTACTATGTGTCTCAATGGGGATGGTAACAAGCTGCGCCCGGGACGATGTCCCTGCCAAAACAAAACAGAAAAAGAACAGGCGTGCGAGTACGCTAAGTTTTTTAGAAGAAGAAGTCATTTCAATTAGTATACTTGGTGATCCGATAAATTTAGAGTATATATTTTTAAAAGTACGAGTGCATTAAAAAGGTTAAAGCGATGTGACAACCACATCGCTTTAAGTCTGGTATACTTATCTATAGCCTTCGTTCTGATCTTCAGGATTGATAAACTCATTCTGTTTGATCTCAGAATCAGGAATCGGGTAACGCATGTGATAGCTCGCAATTGTACCAGAAGCTTTCGCCCACTTGTTACGCTCTTTCACATACTCCACCAGTTTACCGGTACGGATAAGATCCATTCTTCTCCAGCCTTCGAACCCAAGCTCACGCATTCTTTCATCCATGATATTGGCTCTGAAGTCTGATTGAGACATACCGGTTGGCCAGCTATAGTCTTCGGCAGGAAGTCCTGCAAAGGCGCGCTTTCTCACCGTAGTGTTTACCAGGTTTACGGCATCAGCAGTCTGTCCCAATTCATTCATACATTCTGCTTTGCACAAGAGTATATCTGCCAGACGGAGGTAATAAATCAGACCACCTGAGTACCAGAAATTCTGAAGGCCTTGTGTACGTATATCCTCAAACTTTCGTGTGTGTGGTTCCAATTCGTCAGCTTGTCCTGTCCAGGTAATTTGCGGCTGTCTTCCATCGGGCAACGTGAAGTCATAGCGTATACTGGCAGCCTTGCGTGCATCGCCATCCTCCCATATACCACCGTCAGCTTTATTCTTATAGTAATATTCCGTTGGAAGCGCCAGATCATAACCACCGAAGTATGTATTGCCATCCAGGTCTGCAACCGCGCGGGAGCCTGCGTGGTGCTGCGCCATATTGTTATCCGGCCACATGTTTACAAACTGGAAAGCATATATAGACTCGCTGGAGTTCTGATTGAGCGTAGTCGTAAAAAGATCACCATAATTATTCAGAAGAGTATACTGTGGTATAGCCATGTCGAAATACTCAACCGCCTTTGCATAATTACGGAAACCCGATTCTTCCGGAGCGTACATATATACTTTACCAAGCAATGCCTGCGCTGCGCCTTTGGTCGGAATCTTTTTATCGGTTTGCGTAGTGGGCAAATGTTCTACCGCCAGTTCCAGATCTTTAATGATGAATTCAAAAACATCTGCTATGGGTTGTCTCGCCTCTTGCATGTTGTCCTGATCAACGATCGGTATAGGCCCCCAGAGCATGGCGAGTTCAAAGTTCAACGTTGCACGAATAAAAGCGGCCTGTGCCTTCAGCTCATTCGAGCTGGCGTATTTTACAGCCTTTGCAGCGGCCGTGATTACAGGCCAGCGTTTGTTCCACTGCTCCGCCAGAGACGAGTTGGTAGAGTTCAACGCACCATCGTACTTGTCCAATGCAGCCTGCACGTTGTTCTCATGTACCTGTTGTCCGCCTTGCTTGGCTTCATCGGTACCGAGCGTAAACATAAAGCCACCACGATCCTGTTTGGTATTGCGCCATTGCGTATATAAACCGGATACCAGCAGACGAATATTATCTTCATCACCAAAAACTTCTTCCTCTGTCAATTGCGTCTGCGGCTCTTCCACCAGAAAATCGGAACAGGATGATACTGCCAGCAATCCCAAAAGCAGTGTAGTATATAGCGTTATTTTTCTCATTGCTTTAATTTTTTGTTTGATGACCGGCATGGACTATAAATCATTCTATACCGGTCGAATTGATTTTTAGAAGCCCAGGTTGAGACCGAGTACAAACATTCTGGCTGTAGGATACCAGTCACCGTTCTCCGGATCATAGCCTTTATACTTCGTCCAGGTGGTGAGATTATTTCCTGTAGTATATATTCTCAGGTTGGTAATACCCACGCGGTTGATGATCGGTTTCGGAACATCGTACGCCAGTGTAAGTGACGCGAGCCGCAGGAAAGATGCATCCTGTATACCCCATGAAGTTTCTCCGGCACCATAGCGGATCGAAGCATCATACGTAGCACGTGGTATAGTGGTGTTCGTATGTTCCGGTGTCCAGCGGTCAAGCATATCTTCATGTGCTGCGCTCATACCGGTACCGCTCATCAATCCTTCGTAGTAACCGCTGGTGGCTTTTGCTCCATACGAGTATGTGAATACTGCGTTCAGAGAAATGCCTTTCCATGACACTTGTGATGTAAAGCCTCCATAGAATTTAGGGTCCTTCTTACCGATAATCACTTTATCATTCTGATCGATCACACCGTGTCCTTCTTCACCTTCAGGCTGCTGATCTTTCGGAAGTATATCACCAGGTTTCAGAGTCTTACCAGACAAATCAAGACTGTTCACATATTCCATATCACTTTCCTGGATGATGCGATCGAACTCCAGCATATAGATGGTGTTCAACGATTGTCCCAGGAAGAAATTACCCTCACGCTGAATCTCTGTTCCGGAGAAACCTCCATAATTATAGATGGCATCTACGTTTCCGTATAACTTGGTAATTTTGTTTTTATCTTTTGAAAGGTTAGCAGTAACATTCCATTTCCAGTCCTGCGCATCGACAACCAATGCATTCACAGAAAACTCTAAACCTTTGTTCGTCATCTCGCCTATATTTTCAATAGCCTGGTTATAGCCGGTAAGCGGAGACAAAGAGCGTCTCATCAACAGGTTCGAGTTGTTGATATTAAAATATTCAGCCGTGAACTGAACACGGTTTTCCAGCACACCAAGATCTATACCTATATTCAGCTGATCCTGTTTTTCCCATGTAAGGTTCGGTGTACCGCGCAGACCGGTTGAGTTCCACGATACATTTCCATTCGAGTATGACGCGTTGTACAAGCTATAGAATGAATAGTCAGGAATATTCTGATTACCCACACTACCATAGCCTGCACGGAGTTTCACGAGATTGAAGAGCTGCTGATCAGCCATAAAATCTTCCGCAGTTATATTCCATCCTAATGCTACCGATGGGAACAATCCCCACTTATGCCCTTCTGCAAAACGTGAAGAACCATCGTAACGTGCTGTTACCGTTGCCAGGTATTTACCATCGTATTCATAGTTTACGCGACCGAAGAATGACATGAGCGATGATTGTGTTATGCTTGAACCAAGACTGAAGTTTGCTTTGTCGAAAGCAGCCCCGAGGTTGTTATAGCCGAAATCATCTGTCGGGAAATCGCGCGCTATCAGGTTGGTATATTTGAACTGATTGCGGCTCATGCTTGTACCAATCAACGCACTTACCAGGTGACGATCGAATTGTTTTTCATAAGTAATGGAATTGTCCCATTGGTAATTCAACACGTGATCCAGGTTATGCACCGCTCTTCCTCTGAACGAATCGCGTATAGCCTGCTGAATGCCGCTCGGTGTATACTCATAATACTCCTGGTCAATCAGGTCGATGGTGAAGTTTGTACGAAGCGTCAGGTTCTTCACCGGGTTAATGCTGATATAGTTTGAAGTAAAGATTCTATTCTTGGATCTGTCTTTATCTATCGTCAGGGACTTGAACGGGTTCTCCATGTTCACATCCCAGTTATTTCCCCAGGCAAGTTTCAAGGAGTCGTGGTAGAATGGCAGCAGCGGGTTTGCACCACTGGCGACACCAAACACTTTACCATCCACCAGGTCTTCTTCAGAGCGCGTGAATGATGTGTTGGTACCAATCTTCAACCACTTCTTCATATTTTGTTCTGCATTCACACGACCGGTATAGCGTTTATAACCTGAGCTTTGTACAAGACCCTCCTGATCTGCATAACCAAAGCTTACATAGTAGCTGCCTTTATCCGTACCGCCTGAAAAACTCAGGGAGTGATTCTGTTGAAATGCAGAGCGTGTAATCTCATCCACCCAATCGTAGCTCTTGCCATTGGCATACGTTTCTGTCTCATAGTCAGCAATACGACCACCGGGTTGAGACAGGTAGTTGATGAAGTCCTGGCGTGTAGCCGTTGGGTTGGCATCAAAGAAATCTCTGCCTATAGATGAATCTTCAAAGGCGGCAATTCTCAGATCGAGTATATCTCTGGCGCCCAGTGTTGGAGGTCTGTTGGCAAACTCCTGTACACCGAACCAGCCATCGTAGCTTACTTTACCTTCGCCACTCTTTCCTTTTTTGGTAGTAATGATCACCACACCGTTTGCTCCGCGTGAACCATACAGCGCGGTTGACGATGCATCTTTCAATACATTGATCGAAGCTACATCATTGAGGTTGATCATGTTAAAGTCGCGTTCCATCACAATACCATCCACTACATATATAGGGCTAGCACCAAACTGCATGGAGTTGTTACCGCGTACTCTAATTGTTGCGTTTCCACCGGGCTCCGGGTTGTTCTGTATGAATACACCGGCAGCGCGACCTTGCAACGCCTCGTTAACACTTGTAACGGGTCTCTCCGATAAAGTCTTCTCGCTTACAGAGACAACCGCACCGGTAAGATCTTTTTCCTTGAGTGACGCTCCCACCACCACAACTTCCTGCAGCGATTGTATATCCGGAGCCATCTGTATATCTATTACAGTACGAGTATCAATTGTGATCTCTTGCGTAGCATAACCGATGAACGTAATCACCAGTAAACCACCTTCGTGATCAGACGGAATATTCAATGAATAATTTCCATCAGCATCGGTTGTTGTACCAATGGTAGAACCTTTAATGAGTACACTTACACCAGGAAGCGGTGTGTTTGTCTCATCAACAATTCTTCCGGTAAGAATACGATCGGCTGCATTTGCTTCCGGCTCGGCTTCTTCCTGCTTGCGCAGCACGATCTGGTTTTCAACGGCCTCAAAAAGAATGCGGTGTGGCGCCAATATTTTTTGAAGCACTTCACCAAGTGCATCGTTGTTTGCTTGTATACTTACTTTCTTGTGAACGGGAATCACTTCCGGGCTATAGATGAACCGGATACCGGCTACTTCTTCCAACTTCGAAAGGAGAACCTGCATTTCCTGGTTCTTTACCTCGATCGAAATCTTCTTTTTTAATGCCTCCTGCCCTTTCGATTCCGTTGCCAGAACGACACCTGTACACGTAACTACAATGAAAATTGGAATGATAGCTACTCTCATAATGAACAAGAATAATGGACGATGGACATGTAGTAATTTTTCCATATATTGGATTGTTTTTTTATTATTATTTAGTACTTCAGACTGGTGATGCGCCAACATCATCAGTCTTCTTTTTTTTGCAGGGTAGAAATCAATCATTTCATATCACATAGAGATTTTAAAGTGGTTTAGTTTTTACATCCGTTTCCTGTAATAGACACCTGATCATTTACTATGTCATACTTCACGCCAATGGAGCGACATATAAGATCTACTTTCGTGGTGAAAGATTCATCTGTAAATGATGCAGTAACTGAACAGCCTTCTATATCGGCTTGCTCAAAATTTATGCGTACGCCATACGCTTTCGACAGAAGCGAAAAAGCTTTGGACACCGGGGTGCTGTTAAATTTCAAATAGGTATCCGGCACTTGAGACTCTGCTATAGATGACGCATTGAGACGTGTGTGTTGTATTTGTTCCGCTTCCCCTCCCTTGTAGATCAACTGTTCATTTCGGGTAAGGATTGCATTGGGTTCTCCCTCGGGTGTACTTCCGGATGCCTGGGGAGTAGTATATATAGAGACCGTTCCGGATTTAACAACCACTTTTACCTGCTCATCCTGTTTGTTGGTGGTAATCTCGAAACTGGTGCCAACTACTTTGGCAACTATATTTCCGGCATTGACATAAAAAGGCTTCTTCGGATTTTTCGTTACTTCGAAAAATGCAGTGCCCTCCATATATACTTCGCGTGAATTGCCTGAGAATTCTCTCGGATAACGTATTGTACTATTTTGAGACAGCAATACCGAACTTTTATCCGGCAGATTGATCAACAGCGCATCTTCACTCTTATTAATACGCTCGATCATAAAATCATCTACGACTTCGGCTTGGGCCAGCGGATCAGCTTTATCATCCTTATGTATACTACTATATATACCATACCAGCCTATAGCGAGCACAACTGCGATGGAAGCCGCTACAGCATACCACCGCGGATGCCGTACATTTGATTGAACTTCCGGAGTATCAACTTGCTCCGGCTCTTCATCGTCTTGAATCTGAGACAGTATATTTTCAACTTCGCGTTGAATTTCAAAATCGCTAATGGATTCATGCTGAACAGGATGAATCGCTAAAACAATTGCCCTGGCTTCTTCAACCGTATCGCTCTTGAGCTGGTTTTCAAGCAGCCAGTTTCGCCAAACTATATCCTCTTCGCGCGTAGGATTTTTCACCCACGATCGAAAACGCTGGTCCTGAACAAAATCTTCGACAGAATAGTACTTATAATGATTCATGTAGTGCAATCGACAACTATAATTATGTATAGACAACGATTGCAGTTTTCTACTCTTCTTTCCCAAAAAGTTTTTTTTCACACGAACACGGGTCATCTTGACATTAAAAAAACGTTTGCAGAAAACGGTTGCAATATTTGTTTTTAAATGAAAAAAACTGAATTTTAGAAATCCTAAACCCTACGCTGAGCTTTGGAATACATATTATCACCTGAACAGGAAACAAAACTTTGGGATGAATTCAGAAGTGGACTAAAGCCTAGCTTTGAGAAACTGATGAAGTTTCACTACCGAGGCCTGTTTACCTATGGCACCAAATTCACCAAGGATACAGAGTTTGTGAAAGACTGCCTGCAGGATCTTTTCATGGAGCTGTGGAGAACCCGCAAATCGTTAAGCAGTACACTATATGTAAAGTCGTATCTCTTCAAGAGTATACGGAACAAAATTTGTCGTGAGCTCCATAAGAACAGATGGCACCTGCACGCACAGCCGATCGAAGATAATTATTACTTTGATGTAGAGTTCTCCATCGAACATCATCTTATTCGTGAACAGACTCTGCGCGACACAGCCAGTAAATTTTCCGAGCTGCTCAATAAACTTCCCAAACGACAAAAAGAAATTATATACCTGCGCTTTTATCAAAATCTGGATGTGCCGGAGATTGTACAGATCATGGAGATAAACTCCCAGTCGGTATATAATTTACTCCACAAGGCGCTTGCTAACCTGCGCGATCCGCTGCTGGCCAAAATCAACTATAAACTATAGATATAGCATCACTGCAGCAACTGCAGTTCGGTAGCCGTGCGAATAAGCGCTGCTGCATTCTTCACGTCCATCTTCTGCATCAGGTTTCTGCGGTGTGTCTCAATCGTAAACGGACTAACCATCAGTTCCTTCGCTATATCCGTACTCGTCTTTCCTTCCGCTATCATTTTAAGGATTTGCTTCTCACGCCTGGTGAGCGGTGGGATCGCCTTCAATTGTTGCGCCGAAGGTTTACTAATGATCTTTTTTATCTCCTCGCTGAAAGCAACCTGTCCATCAAGTGCCTGCAGTATACAACCGACAAGCTCGCCTGCCGAAGCGTTCTTTAATATATAGCCGCTCGCTCCATTTGCCAGTAACTGCATTACGAGGCTTCGGTCGTTATGATTGCTGAAACCAAGAATATAAGTATCGGGCAGTGAACTTTTTATTTCACGACATAGTTCAATACCGTTTACATCGGGCAACGTTATATCCAGCAGAACGACATCAACAGAATAATTCCCTTTCTTTATATCTTCCAAAAAATCCATACCTGTATAATATTCGCGGATCGTCTGAACAGGAAGATCGTTGACTAATATACGTTGCAATCCTTCAACCACTACGGGATGATCTTCTATGATCGCGATGGTTAGCGGAGCTCTATCGTGTGACATCAAATTCAATATTTATTGTTGTACCCTCTCCTTCTGCAGAAGCTATATCCAGCTTTCCATTCAGATATTCTACGCGCGTACGCACATTCCCGAGACCTATACCCGGACGTGGTGCATTATTTGTTTCCGTAAATCCTTTGCCGTTGTCTTCCACCGTTATGAAAAATACACTTTCATTCTGACTGCACTGCACCAGTATTTCAGATGCTTCTGCATGACGGATTGCATTGGTGAGTAGCTCCTGCACCATGCGGTATATATTTACCTGTTTCTCCTGGGGCAATGCGTTGTCCAGGCCGAACGCCTCGAAGGTAATTTGTGTCGTTGCAGACGTCATGGATTCACACATATCTTTCAGTGCAGGCTCAAGCCCTAATTGCAGCAACGATTCGGGCATCATGTTACGGGCAATTCTGCGAAGTTCGTTGGAAGATATATCCAGCTGTTCCTGCAGGGAATGCAAGTCGTGTACATTACCATTCGAACGATTGGATGCTATATGCGATAATCTTGTTTTGATGGCAGCCAGTCTTCCTCCCAGCCCGTCATGCAAATCTATCGCAAGTCGTTTACGTTCCTGCTCTTCACCCTGCATCAACGCCCTGGCTACCTGTATTTGTTGTTTCTGTTCGCCATCCTTTATTTGTTGCTGGTAATGCAACGCCATTTGTTGTGTTAACCGTTTACTGTTTCGATAGAGTATAATGGCAAACACCACCGTAATGCCGAGAAATATACTGATCAGTATCAGCATCCAGTTTATCAGCCGTGTGTTTCGGGATGCCAGTGTGGCTTTTTCCGTTTCCGCCTGAAGTGTCGCGATCTTCTTCTCGTTCTCTGCATTTTTATACCGCGTTTCCAATTCGACAATATCTTTCTGAAATTTAATCTCGTATAGGCTATCGCTTAGCACAATGTACTGATCAGCCCAATATAACGCCTTCTCTTCGTTACCCAGACGTGTGTAACAGCTATACAGTTCTTTATAGTAGAGTTTCTTATCTTGTAAAAATACCAGCGGACTCTTCAACAAGTCTTCGAGTACAACGATGGCCTTTCGGTACTCCTTCAGGTTGGCAAGTGCTTTATACTTGGCATACGTTAACCGGTTTTGCGCATGCGCAGCTCCGACTCTCCCGGCAAATTCAATTCCCTTGTCAAAGCTTTCGATCGCACGCACGTGCTTCTTCTGCTTGTCATAATACAGTCCTTCCGTATAGTAAAAACCAACGTATAGATTTGAGGCAGGATACGGTTGTAATGCATTGCGTGCTGCGTCAATGGCGCGTCTCGCAACATCATATTCTTCCTGGTATATATAGTTCTCACCGGCAATACTATACGATTCGATGAGTTCAACAAGGTTCAGCGGGTTATCAGGTGACAACTTCTCCAGCACTTGAATCGCCTGCTCCAGATAAGATGATGCCTTGTCTCTCCGGTTTGCATTCATGAACACAATCGCCATGGATTTGTACGCTTTACCCTGCAAGAGAAAATCTTCCACTTTTGAAGCGAACGTGGCTGCTGTTGTAAAAGCATCCATCGCTCCTTTTTCATTGCCTTTCACCTGCTGAATGATTCCATAATTGCTGTAGATCATGCTGCGAAGGCGATAAGCTTCCGGGTATGAAAACCGCGCAAGCATGGAATCACTTTTCAATATATACTTTTCAAGGTTGTTAATATCGCGCGGAGCATAATGCACGATTGCACGATAATAAACAGATGCCGCTTCGATAAATGTATATTGCTTACCTGCTGCAACACCTTTCTCTAAAAAATGTCTGGCCTGCGTAGTATCATTTGTGCGTTTGTAAAGCAGTGACAGCTTCAGGCAGGCATAAGCCTGCACACTATCATTACCGGATTGAGCCATCTCTCTTTGCATTCGGGCTATGTATGCTCCCTCATTGCCCAGCGAATACGAAACCTGTGCGTGCGACACCATTGCTGAAACCATAACAAGACCGATAAGCACGAAGCGATATACCATACGAGTAAAAACGTAAAGCATCAAAGCTATAAAATATAGCAGGACCGCAAAAAACTGATTTCTAATCTACTTGAAAACCAGTAGAAAAAGACCATGATTTTATGTTATTGACCACCCAAAACAGCACCGATACCTTTGCCTGTACACATTCATACAGAATCTATCAAACACTCAACAACCATGAATTTTACGATTATGAAAACAAGAATTTACAGTGCAGCAGTTTTACTGGCGCTCGCAACATTTTTTAGTGCCTGTGGCGGTGATGATGACGATGCAACTCCGGGTGGCAATGAAGACATTGGTACATTTGCCGGCAACATTCAAATTACAGATGATCCGCAAACTGAACTGGGATATATACTTAACGTCAAAATCAAGGTTACACGAAATGGCAATAACGCAACGATAAAGATTACCGGCGATCCCGGCTTTGATCGTGAGTATACCGGATCATTCACAACGTTGCAAACCGGCCTGTACGACATAAAAATTTCAAAGCAAATTAAACCAAGTGAGAAGATTGCGGGTGAACGCGTTGTTATTTCCGACAATAAACTAACCATTGGCATTGATGTAGCAAATGACAATGTATTGGTACGAACGAATCCCAACACAGCAGAGACAGTACAAATCTCCGGTAAACTGGAAATGATCGGAACGGATCTTCTAAAAGAATAATTACCTATACATATCATCATAAAGGGACTCATGAAGTCCCTTTATGATTTACAACATGTTTATTTCAGATTATATAGAATCACAAATGTTCGATCTTCTTGCGGGAAAGAATATAGTCAATGCGTTCCCGTTCAAGGGTCGTACCGGAAATTGAATCTGTGCGCTCGCTATAGGTAACGTTATAGTGAGGTTCTATAGCCCCACTCGCTAATGTATTGATGTCGACCTGCTCAATCAATGTTATATGTCCGGTGATCTGCCCGCCAAACCACAACGGGTTTCCCTGTTGATGCCACGTTACCAAAGTATAGCGTTCCCCAACCTGATGTACATGAATATCATTTGCAGGAACCGATGCTGCCTGCTCATTGCCATAAAGTATAGAGATCGTCTGATGCCTGTTGTTGAACCAGGTTGTAATGACGTGAAGATCTTTACTATCATATAAATCTTCGGGAGAAACCTGGAAATTACTTTTATCACCGCATGCCTGCAGGTACAAGGATAATGATACTGTCAGGAAGATATAGCTGATTCTTTTTTTACGCATACGAGTCATCATGGTTTCTTGGTGGGTATATCAAAAACAAATCCGTTGGCCGAAGCGAGCCGGTGACAGTTCATACAATCAACCTCAAAACTCACATTCTTCCCATACGGAACGAGATGCGATGTATTGAACCGGGCAAAGCCCCATCCTTCTGTTCTCTTAAATCGCTCGTCATCCCGTATCATGAACTGTACATTGTTAAAGGCTCCGGGATATATATTCCCGTCTGCATCCTGCTCCCCCGCATCCCACACTACTTTAACAATCGCGGCACCGTTCGGCCACGGATTTATGTTTCCTTCCTGTATCGCCTTAACAGCAATATCATTTCCATAGATTACCCGCATCGTTCCATTATCAAAACGATTGGTTGCTACAATAACTTTCCAGTGCAGATAATCACTGAAGTACTGAATTCCATTCGGAGATTCTCTTACAACCGGTTGATCGGAAACCTGTTTTAGTATTGTTTTCCCCGGCTGCGTTTTACTTGTATTGGTTAACGCCACTATATAATTCTTCAGCGCGCCTACTTCCCGTTCCGATAGTTTGGCAGACGGATGCAACAGCGTATAGTCTCTCCGTGGCATTCTTCCCTGTTCAACCATATTTACCGCATACCATAACTTCGCACGTTGATCGGCAGCAGATAAACTATCCCAATGCGAAAAGTTGAGATGACGCCTCGCTTCCAGAACATCCGCAGATATCTTCCATGAGAGCGGAGCAACCTGGTGATACCATTCCAGTTTTGTATGGTTGGAATGACAATCATAACACGCGTGCTTCAATATTCTCTGTACGGAATCTGGTCCGTCAAATTCGCCTGTAGCGGGCGGGTTGGTAAGCGGTGGCGTGAGGGCTGTCAGAATCGAAACGGCCACCACGCTGATTATCAAAATTACCACCACCTTCTTTTTATGGGCTGCGTTATACATATAATAATTAATCTGGAAATATATATTGACGTTAGTCCTCACATTCTAGCTTGCCACGTTGATCGTAACATTAATGTTACCGCGTGTCGCCTTTGAATACGGACAAGTTTGGTGTGCCTCATTTACAAGTGCACTGGCCTGTTCCGGAGAAAGGCCTGGAAGCGTAACATTCAGACGAGCCTGCAGAAAATAACCACCGGCATTGTTACAGAGATCAACTTCCGCGTCTACCGTCTCACTGCCGGAGAGTTTAATGTTAAACTTGGTGGCAGCAAACCGGATTGCTCCGATAAAACAAGCTGACCATCCTGCTGCAAATAACTGTTCAGGATTAGTACCTGGTCCGGAGCTACCCGGTGACGATAGTTTTACATCGAGCTTACCGTCTGAACTTTTAGAAGCACCATCTCTCCCACCGGTGGTATGTGTTTTACCGGTATATATTACTTTTTCTACTTGTGCGATGGCAACGTGTTCAAAGGCCTTTGTTGTTTTTGTTGATGTTTGACTGATTTCCATGACTTTGTTGTTTAAATGTGGTTCAAATGTATAGCGTCCGATGGGCTCTCTTCAATGTACATCTGGGCGAAGTGGACGAAATCATACCCGGACCAGGCATTCCACCGGTGGAAGCTAATGCTGTCAAATTGAAAATTGATTTTAGCGTACTATCAATCCTAACTCGTACGCTACTACAATACACTCATACTTGAATACACTACATCAATTCGTTGAACGGGTAATATGTCTAATTCAGGTACAAGTTTGCCGGCATGACCCTGTTCTTCATTTTATAGCATACAACCAGCGGATACTTTTGGATCAAATCATTTAATAACGTAAAGTCTTAACTACTATGAAATCAATTGAAGTACTCGCCATAGCCATCGGTGTATGCATCATGCTCACGGCATCAATCAGTATTAACTATGACAAAACGGTAGAAACAAAAAGTGTAATAGACAAGCAAGGTTTTGCCGTATTGGAATTGTTTACTTCAGAAGGATGTTCGAGCTGTCCTCCGGCTGAGACCGTATTGAAAGAAATCCAGCAGGAGTTTCAAGACAAGCCGGTATATATACTTGCCTTTCACGTTGATTACTGGAATCACCTCGGATGGAAAGATCAATTCAGCCAGGAAGCATTTACCGAGCGGCAACGTCAATATGCCTATACATTAGGTTCCGGTTCTCTTTATACTCCACAACTGGTAATCAACGGATCGAAAGAATTTGTGGGCTCAAGTAAACGTGCTATCGTAGAAGAGATCAACGCAAATCTGAAATCTCCGTCAACCGCCCCCCTCAAACTGAATTGTACGCTCGATCAAAATAAATTAACTATAAACTACGAAGGTATAGCACAGAACAAACAAGCTGAACTTGTACTGGCACTTGTACAGAAAACAGCACAAAGCAATGTGAAGGCTGGTGAAAATTCAGGAAGAAACTTATCACATATCCAGATTGTAAGAATGCTCGAACGTTTTCCATTTGAACCTTCGCGCCCCGTTACCATCATGGTACCTGCCGACTTCTCTCCAAAAGACTGGGAATTGATTGGCTTCGTACAGCGTAAAAACAACGGCCACACAGCACTTGCCGGTCGGTTTGACTTCAATTCACTGCGATAATTCGGAAAGCAAAATGCCGGATTCAAGGTCGATATTGTCTACGCCAACGATCAGGATCTGTATATATTTGTGATTGATAAGTACCTTAACAGCTGTATTGAACGGTATCAAGTATGCTCAACAAAACATTCAAGCTATCCAATAAAATAATCTGGTTGTCCTCACTTTTCCTGGGCATACTCTCCTCCGTTCCAAAAATAGCAGAGCATCATTTCAATCCGTATGAAGCGCTGATCAATTCGCTCATAACGGTTTTGTTCTCGCTGTTCATCTGGTATTATAATATATATACCCTTCCCAAGTATACATCACGCAGCGTGGCAGGCGACTTCCCTTTTACACAACTTCTCAAAAGTTTACTGGTAGGACTCTGTGTCATGTTTCTGCTGGCTTGTCTCCAACAATACTTACTGACGCACCTGAGCTTTGGTCCGGTTATGCTCATGATTGAAGTACGCGGTATATTGATTAACCTTACCTTTTACATGTTCCTGCACCTGCTCTATCAAAGCTACCACAACCAGCAGGTAGCCATCGAGTTGGAGCGCACCAAATCAGACAACCTCAGCGCACAATATGAACTGATCAAGCAACAGGTCAATCCACACTTTCTCTTTAATAGTCTTAATACGTTAAAGTATATGGTGGAAAGCGGAGATGCCGGCAGTGTGAATTTCATTCTGAAACTTTCCGACTTTTACCGCTTTACGCTCGAAAGCAGGAAACTCGACCTGATCCGGCTATCACAGGAACTCGAGATATTGAACTCTTATTTGTTCCTGCTAAAAGCGCGGTTTGAAGATGGAATTGTGTTATCCGTACGCATCGATGACGCTCACAAGGATTCTTTCATTCCGCCCTTTACCTTGCAACTATTGGTGGAGAATTGTATCAAACATAATGTAGTGTCACTGAATCGCCCTCTGGAAGTAAGAATATACTCCGATCAGCAATATATAGTCATTGAAAATAATCTGCAGCCCAAGAAAACACCAGAGGCATCTACGGGATTAGGACTCGCCAATATCAACCAGCGCTATCAGCACCTGGAAGAAAAAGGAATTGAGATATCCGTCAATGAGAATTTATTTATAGTAAAACTTCCCATCATTCATGAAGATCATCATCATTGAAGACGAACTGAAGGCAGCTAAATCTTTAGCCGCCATGATTTCAAAAATAAGACCGGATGCCGAAGTGGTTGCGCACTTGCAGAGTGTTGAGGGCGCTGTTGAGTATTTCTCAGTCAACGAGCAACCGGACCTGGTATTTATGGATGTACAACTTTCAGATGGTTTATGCTTCGAGATTCTCAAAGTAATAAAACTGCAATGCCCTATTGTGTTTTGTACAGCATTCGGTGAATATGCCATGGATGCGATCAAAACAAATGGCATCGATTATCTTCTTAAACCCTTCTCGAAAGAACAACTGGAAGAAGCTTTTGAAAAAGTAGAAGCCTTCAAGAATTTCTTTCAGAAGAATGCACAACCGGATATGTCGGCCTTTCTGAAAAAGATCGGGCTTGATGATACCAAGAAAAACTTCCTGGTTTTTAAAAGTAATAAATATACCACGGTACCGACCGATCAAATTGCATACTTCTACATCAAGAACGATCTGGTAACTATCGTAACTTTTCAATCGCAGGAGTACTCACTGGACCAGTCGTTAGACCAGGTACAAAACTCGCTTTCCACCAAACAGTTCTTCCGTCTGAACCGACAATACCTGATCAACTTCAGTGCCGTGAAAGAAGTTGAACATTACTTCGCCAGAAAATTATTTGTTAAACTATCAATCGCCACACCCGAGAAGTTACTGATCGGGAAAGAAAAGACAAGTGCGTTTTTGCAGTGGCTGGAAAGTCGTTGAGTTGTGCGTTAATCCTTATCTTTAGCGTGCATATAGAAATTTAACTATAACAACTACCTTTACAATCTTCAGAGAATGGTATTTGAATTACTAAAGCTAAATATTCACGTTACGGATGAGAAGTTTAATACGATTTATCCGACTGGTATAAGACGTTTGTCTGAAAAACATTGGACACCTGTTTCAGTGGCCAAAGCAGCATCGGAATTTCTGGTAACAAGTCCGGGTACTCGTGTATTGGATATAGGTTCGGGTGCCGGTAAGTTTTGCATGGTGGGTGCTGTTCATACAAACGGATTCTTCACAGGTATCGAACAACGGGCTGAGTTAGTTGAGTTAACTCAAAACCTCTCAAACAAATATAGTTTGGATAATATTGAATTCATTCATGCCAACATCACGTCTATCAACTTTAATCAGTATCAGGCTTTTTATTTCTACAATTCGTTTTACGAGAATATAGACTTCGACAATAAAATCGATGACAGTGTTCTATTAAATACAGGTTACTATAAAGCGTATACGAAATATACCCTCGATCAGCTGGCAATACTCCCGGGAGGTACACGTCTTGCTACCTATTGGGCGGCTGATAAATTCATACCTCATGGATTCGACCTGGTTGAATCCCTCTATGACGGGCATTTGAATCTTTATATGAAACAATCCTATGAGTAATACATCTATTGAAATTATTCCATACGAACCCACGTATCAGCAAGCTTTTAAAGCACTGAACCTGGAGTGGCTTGAGCGATATAACCTCCTGGAGCAAATCGATATGGATATGCTTAACGATCCGGAAAAGTATATTTTGAACGATGGTGGGTATATTTTCCTGGCTCGCCTTAACAATGAAATTATTGGAACTGCCGGACTCGTGAAGGAACATAACAACACGTGTGAACTAGTCAAAATGTGTGTCCATCGCGATCATCGGGCAAAAGGAATCAGTAAATTACTCATCGAGGCATGCATCTCGCAAGCCAGGGAATTGGGGGTAGAAAGAATTGTCTTGTTCTCTAATCACCAGCTTCAGGCTGCTCAGGAACTGTATAAGCAATACGGCTTCAACTATGTAACATTAGAGGATTCATACTTTGTTACTGCAGATATTAAAATGGAGTTGAAAATATAGCATTCAAGTTTTTTAGTATAATATAATCATCTCCGAATCGCATTTACTGAAAACAAATGCTCTTAAACTGTCTTCAAAACCATGCTCTGTAAAGCTTGTCCACTACCTGGGCAATAACTTCCTGCGGCAGACTGCCAAACTCAAATAGCACTTGCGGCTTACGAGGTATATTTGCTTTGTCACTATAAAATCCACTGGTAGGCGTTACAACAATTCCGCTGGCTTGGGCTCGCTGTATAATTTCCTTTTCACTGATACGCGTGTTAATACGCAGAAGAATATTTAATCCCGAAGGAGTCTGATTATAATCAATACTCCGGGGTGGCAGACGTTGTAGTGCTTCCATACAGGCATCATATTTCCTTTTGTAGACCGTTCGCATTTTCTTTAAATGTCGTTCCCAGAAACCTTTCTCCATAAACAGCGCCAGCGTTCTGCGGGTAAAATAAGGTACTGTATTGGTAAGATGCTTATAGGGCTCATATATAGTGGAAAAATTTTCTGGCAGCACGACATAGGCCACTCGCAGGGAAGGCATCAGCGCACTGCTAAACGTACCTATATAAATAACACGATTGGTCTGATCAAGACCTTGTAACGAAGGCATCAAATTGGTTTTATACCGGAACTCACAATCAAAGTCATCTTCTATAACATAAGCATTATTCTTCTGCGCCCAATTAAGCAGTTGTATGCGATGCGTTACGGGTATTGCCGCCCCCGTAGGATACTGATGAGACGGTGTTATATAGAGGAGATCGGCTCGCTCCTTTTTGAGTTGTGTCAGGTCAATACCTTGTGACGCAACGCGTATAGGCTTAACGTTGTAACCAAATTCCTGGAATAACATACGCGTACGAGTATACCCGGGCTCTTCAACTATAATTTTCTTACAGGTGTTTCGCAGCACAAATGCCAGCCAGAATACAAGCGCACTCGCACCAGACCCAATGAGCAGCCGTTCCTGGGTTGCCCGTACGCCCCGGTATTGGAACAGGTATTTCACTAACTGCTCTTTCAGTGGATCATCCTGCTCGTATTCCTGGTATTGAAAGCTGATACGGTCGAGCGCCCAGTTACTGCACTTGCGCCACTGCTTCACAGGAAAATGACTTTCATCCACCAGGTGTATAGATGTATTGTAGGCAGTTGACCGCTTTTTATTTTTTGGTTTTTTATTCCGCAACGGTAATAAATCGCCTACAGGCAATTGCCAATCTGAACGATCAATCTTCGCCACATATAGTCCCTTGCGGTGAACGTTTGTAACATATCCTTCTAACGTTAGTTGTTCATACGCCTTTAATACAGTGTTGTTCGCGATACCTAATTCTTTGGCTAATACACGATACGAAGGCAAACGCTGATTATATGGCAATCTCTTCTGTAGTATGGCAGTCTTGTAAAATTCATAGATCTGCTCATACAAGAGCTTGTCGGTATGGTGAATTGTTGGAATCATAACTGCACCCATCAGAAAGTTAAAATCTGCACCCGGGCATGGGTGCAAAGATAATCTACTTTTGACACATCAATGTACAAAAACAAAACACGGAAAACCGCAAAACTATATTTGTATGAACTCCACAAAAATCAACCTGATTACAAGCCTGAGCATTATACTCGGGCTATGCACAACGCTGCCACTATCCGCGCAGATACCCAAAGATTTTAAAATGATCAACGCAACAATCAATGCAAAAGGCGATCTGGTTATCACGGCATCCAAGACATCCTCTGCTAATGACTTTGATTTTTTAGCAGGTAAATGGACCATGGACAACAAGCGCTTGAAGACACGCCTGAATAATTGTACTGAATGGGTAGAGTATCAATCTGACGATGAAAACTTCGGTCCGATGCTGAATGGTATTGCCAACATTGATATTTACCGGACATCGTATAACCAGGTAAATGACAAGCCGTACGAAGGCCTCACGTTGCGTCTGTTCAACCCGCAGACAAAATTATGGAGTTTGTATTGGGTCGATAGCAATACAGGTGTACTCGATCCTCCGGTAGTAGGTTCTTTTGAAGGAAGTGTGGGTACATTTTACTGCAAAGATATATTTCAGGGTAAGCCAATCCTGGTGATGTTTAAATGGGACAAGACTGATCCCAATAACCCCATATGGAGCCAAGCGTTTTCACCGGACAAAGGCAAGACTTGGGAAATGAATATGACAAATACGTCACACCGCATAACACCCTGATATATACTTTACCAACACCGCTTGATCAAAACTGTATAAAGACAATGACCATTCACCAAGCTACCGCGCAAGACATTACACCGCTGGCCCGCTTATTTGACGAGTATCGTGTATTCTATCAATATCCCAGTGATATACCCGGCAGCGAGACATTTCTCGCTGACCGCTTGTCATCCAGCGACTCCGTTATATACATTGCACGCGCCACGGACAACACACTTATGGGATTTGTTCAGTTGTACCCGTTGTTATCGTCTGTGCGAATGAAAAGACTTTGGTTGCTGAACGACCTGTATGTGCATCCCTCCTTTCGCGGGTTGAAAGTTTCTGTAAAACTGATCGATCGTGCGAAACAACTTACCCGTGAGACCAAGGCTGCGGCATTGTTGCTTGAGACTGCTAAATCAAATACGATCGGCAACAAACTATATCACCGGACAGATTTTGTACTGGATACAGATCATAATTATTACTCGTGGAGTCATTAATAAATGAGGTTATGATCAGACTGTTTTTCCTTTCGTTTTTGATCGTTACAACGGCAAGAGTATGCGCTCAGCCGCATGCAGAGAAGGTGCAATCCTTTGCCCCTGGTATCATTTCTGGTGATTCACTGGAATTCAACGCTGCGTTCTCCACAGATGGAAAATCCTTTTACTTTACCCGTTCCGTCAATAAGCGTTCACAGCTATACTATAGCGTTTACTTAAAAGACGGGTGGTCCATACCTGCTCCGCTTTCATTTTCCAATACAAATTACTCCGATGCAGACCCGGCCCTCTCTCCTGCCGGTGAACTTTATTTTATTTCAACCAGGCCGACACATTCCAATGATACAACGAAAGACTACGATATCTGGAAAGTTAAGCTATTGAGCTCCGGACAGTGGTCGCAACCCGTTCATGTGAAGGAACTCAACTCTCCAGAGGATGAATACTATATATCCTTTACAAGAAAGGGCGATGCCTGCTTCGCTTCATCCCGCAAGGGTGGATATGGAGAAGAGGATATATACTTTAGCGAATACCAAAACAACATCTTTCTTGAACCTCGAAATATGGGCAGTACCATCAATACAAGTCAATCGGAGTATGATCCTTTTATAACAGCAAATGGTGCTGCATTGATATTTACTTCATCCGGCAGACGCGGCAGTCTCGGCAAGGCTGATCTATACTGGTCGGTAAAGACAACAAATGGCTGGAGAGAGCCTGATCATTTTAATGAGGCCATTAACACGAGCTCCCGCGACTATTGCCCCTATATTTCGCCAGACAATAAGTATATATTCTACAGCAGTGGTGGAGACATAAAATATACCCGTATTGATAGTCTTCCAGCTATACTCGCAAATTGTATTGCCACCAGATCGTATTAACTTCTTTACTTTGTAAACTGAACAACCGCGTTCGGTACAGGGCGCTCGTTGGCAATCTTTTTCCCATTACTATTTCCGGAGGTGTCCCAACGGTGCTGTCCCATTCTGCTGAGATCGTTATATACTCCAAGTTGACTAAAGCTCTCAAAGACGAAAGGTATACCCTCTGCTCCCAAGGGAGAATTACGATCAGCAACGTGAAAATGAAGGTGAGGTCCGGTCGTTTGTCCTGTAAAACCAAGTGAAGCGACTACGTCACCCTTTCGTATCTTTTGTCCGGGTCTTACGCGTATACTACCAGGTTTTAGATGCTCGTAGAATGCGAAATGGTTATTGCCGATGTCCAACACAATATAGTTACCGGTAGCTTTTTCAGCGGGTACTGCAGGATGTGCTGAAACTGTTTTGACCTCCTGAAAATCGTCACGCACTGTAACAACTGTACCGTCTGCTACCGCAAGAACATCAACACCATAGCCATACCAGTTGGCAATAACGTCTTCATTCTCTTTGGTGTATTGTCCTTTGTCGTTGAGCAGTATGAAATCAATAGCAAAACGCCCGGGTATACGAGCTTTTCCATTCATGGTATAGATTACCCGGCGATGTCCACGTGCCCATGCAGGATCATATATAGCTACCCACGGACCATTGCGCAACGGTGCGCCAAGAATAATGGGAGTATGCTTCACTGTCCAACCTTCGTCCTGTATTCGAATCATGGACTTCTTTCCTCTTGAAAGCAGCGTTCCTTCCATCACATGACGTATTGGATCGGTTAATTTTTCACCAGCAATCTCAATGTATAGTATACTGGCAGCGCCCGGACGCAGTAATAACGTATCCGGATTTCCTGTTGCAACGGTCGGGATATTCGCAAATCGTTTTTTTAAATCTTCAGAAGTAAACGAAGCAACCAGAACTGAGTCACGCACCGTGACCACACGGAGGGTTTGGAGCGCTATTGTATCACTGGAAAAATTTGTAAGCACGAGCTCATAATAAATCATTCGCCTTCCTCCTATCGCGACCGATTCGGGCTGATGAAGCATTCGCATGTCAACTGACAATCTATAGCCTTGCGCCTGTAACGTTGTACCAGAGATCGTCACACATAGAACTATAAGCGTTAACGGCAATTTAAAAAATACATGCATACGATTTGAGTGGGTTCATTAACGAATATTGCTTGATTTTACGTGACAACAAGAATCAAGTTCCATAACGATAAATAATTTTTAATAGTACTGTCCGAATGGACTAACCTCGCCCGTCATGGAGCAAACATTTACTTTATAAGGATTATAAATTCAACAACTCAATTACTGATCATCTGTAGCAACTTCAATCTCATCCACAAAAATCCAAGCCTTACCACCAGCTCCAGAGTGCCATGTCGGCATAGGACCGGCATTTTTTGCCTCTATACGGATGAACCGCGCTGATTTTTCTCTCAAGATCGCTTCATATGTTTTAATAGTAGATTTCTCGGCCTTTGTGACGGCATCGAACTCCTCCTGCAACACAGGTTTATATTTCTTTCCATCGGTCGATAGGGAGAAATATACTTTGACCGGTGCAAAGATCCATGCAGATTGATCATGCAGAAAATTAATTTTAACCGATTTTACTTCCTTTATACTTCGCAGATCGAGCACGGCATTGAAATCCGTTCCTTCAAATCCAAGCCAACGACCGTCACGACCGTGTAGTGAACCGGTAAGTTTGTCGGTTAGCGTTTTTTGTCCGCGGGAAGTATAGTTAGCATGCGGTAGATATTGAAGTGTTACCAACATTTTCTTCGGTATAGATTCGTAATGGACGAGAGCAGTTTCACTTCTCTCTAGTCCTTCCTGAATCGCAACAGCTTTCACTACCGTAGCGTGACCTATTTTGAAAGGCTTTGTATACCGGGCTGAATTATCTGTCGGCTCACTTCCGTCCAATGTATAGTATATACGTGCTGTTGAGTCAAAGGCTTGCAGCGAGACAGTTATAGACTCTCCTGTTTCAATCTCCGGTATAGCCGGGTCAATCAGCGGTGGAGCGCTGCGTTCTCGCGTAGACACGGAATAAAACAACTTCTCAGGTTGGAGAATTTCACGGATCGGCTGATCACCTTGCTGAAAATACACTTCGATTGATTCATCTGGCAATACATGGTCATATTGAAATGTTATCGCATGGTATCCCTTCGTTAAATAGATGGCTCTGCCCTGCTCCACAATATCATTATCAATTAATACACGCATGGAGTTTGCCGCGTAGCAAAAGAATCGATAATCGTGATCAGCATCTATAGCTATATAGCTTTTCCACGCCAAGCCGAATGTTTCGTCCGAAAGAGCTTCCGGCACATGCATTTGACTCTGTGGTTCTACCATCGTGGGTACATCATTTATCCAATGAAAGGGCTTACTATTTTTATCGCTCCGGAAATACGAGTAGATCAAACCGTGTCTACTTTTGTTTAACGCGCGAGATGAATCTGCTGTGAGTGGCGTAATTCTTTTTGGTACAACCGGAAGTCGCATTTGTTTTCGAAGTCGGGCCATTGCCCAGCACCACCACGCTACCTGCTCACCATTGCCGGGATCAACAATCTTCCAAACACCTTGTTCCAGGTTCTTCAGTTCCGCTTTGGTTAAAGTATATATATCCTGCTGCATTCCGTTCGCGAGGTATGCATTCTCCATGTATATAGGCTGTTGGTGCTGGATAATCCGTAGCATCGAACATATCTCATGTAATCTTGTCCACTCCTTTTCACGTGCGGCATACTCCATTTCCCATGCTATACCTTTACCAATCATTTGCCCGTAGAATTCACCAGTGGGCCATGAATCCGTAGGCATCCATTTTATACCATTCCATGTCTGTATACTTCTTCGTAACGCTGCTACCGTATTTACCATAACATCATGACGCAACGGTTCCCACTGTGCCGCTACCGGTGATAAGTTTACCCAACCCATTCCGTGGAAAGGTATATGTTCATTGTTTTCATTCAGCAACAATTCATAGTAAACATCTTTACCATCGGCATTTTGCACAAAGTGTTTCTCAATGCCAGCCCGAAGTATATCCAGTTTCTGTTGCCAGCGGGAAGCTGCATCGCTTTCGCCTCTGCGTTTGGCCACTGCGATCATAGACTCAAGCGCAGCTCCGACAAAACACTGCGTCAGTAAATTATAGCTGCTCGGTACTAGTCGCGAATGTTCAAAGGCATAATTATAGATCAGATCAGGAATGGCTCCCTTTTCTTCCAGGCCAAAGTAAGGCTTTGTAACTGATCTGTCCATCAACGCAGCGGCTATACGCCATGTGCGATTTTCAAAACTCGTTTCGCCGCGGTATAATGCTAATTTTGCCCACGCCAGGATGACGTGCGCTTGTCCATCGATCTGGTCTGTGCGCCCTACAATCCGATACGGGTTGTTAACAGAATCTGCCGGTTTATCGAGGTATTGCTTTCGATCCAATACATGTGGCACACGCGTCATGCCATTGGTAGTCATGGCATCAAAGACACAGTTAATTAAATGTTCAGCATGCGTTAATTCACCTGTCTCCAGCAATAACGGAACCATTGCTCCCACTGTGCGAGCATACATGCCATCATACTGCCCGGTTCGAGACTCCTGCAGAAATCCGTCAGCCTCAATACGATCCAGCAGATCATAATATGTATTGGAATATAGTGTCTCAAAAAAATCAGAAGACAACTCCTCCTTTACCTTCTGATACATGGCATCATCGCGCTGCTGACAGGAACAAACAAATAACAGCAAGAGAATACCCGAAGAAACAAAGCGCATGCTTTTTATGTGTTTAGGCGTTTACGTGTTTAGGAATGCAGTTGTATTAAGTGTATAGATGCTACGTGTAGTCGTGTGTATACTTCAACACATTAACACGGCAGCACCCTAACACAACCGAACGTAAACATATATCAACTTTCAAACATAAACACGTACACACCTACACACTTAAAACACATAAACATTATCTCGTGAAGCCGAGTTTATCAAGACCTTGCTGTACTTCGGGGGCTGACATGAATAATTTCCATAGCAAGCCTGAACGATGATTTTCGATCATCACAATTATAGGACCTTGATCAATAGCCAGGTAGCGCGGCAGGTACCAGTTGTGATGTTCACTGAAAGCATCATAGAAACCGTACTCACCGAATGTCTTGTCTCCAAGATCAAAGTAAAAATGTTTCAAGGCTTTCATGGACTCTTCCGGTGTATAAGGAAATGAAGAAAGCGCGGCTGTAGGAGAAATAACTCCTAAATCTTCAGCAGGACTGTGAGCAGCGTAACCGTTGATTGAATAGCTGGCAGTTAATCCCCAACTGTTTTCACCATAGCCTTTATACTGCTTCGGATTTTCAACGCAATATCTGTAGTTAATCAAGGTGTGATTACGGTTGTGTGTCCAATAATCAGCATAGCGATCTTTGAGATTATGCGGATCCAGCCCAAGGTATGAATAATGAGACCAGAACAACGGACCTCCATATTGTTGCGCACCGTTGTGACGAAGGTCGAGGTGATAACCATATTGCTGATGCGTTGAATCGTTACGTATACCTCCCTTACGCGCCCAACCATCGTGGTATACTTCTGCGGGTACCCCATGCGTTGGCGAGGCCGCTGCCAGTATATACATGATGAGACATTCGTTATAACCTTCTACTGCAAAGTTCATAACCCACGCCTTATCGGGTGACCAATGCCAGTATAAAACATTCTGTTTGTTGTTACGATGCCAGTCGAATTCAACCTCGCGCCAGAGTTTATCAATACGACCGGCTAATGCTTTCTCTTGTTCATTACCCTCTTTGAAGTATTGTCGTACACATAATAAACCTTGCAACAGGTACGATGTCTCAACCAGGTCACCGCCATTATCATTCGGACTGAACGGTTTTACTTTACCCGTTTCACCATTCCACCAATGGGGCCATACACCGTGAAAGCGATCTGCTTTTTCGAGCCATGTTATAAAGTGTGTGAGTCGTTCGAGGCCTTGTTCACGTGTAATGAACCCGCGCTCAATGCCAACAAGAATAGCCATCACACCAAAACCTGTTCCTCCGGAAGTAACAATGTGTTTATCATTTTCCGGATAGACGTTATCGGCATGAAAGCGTTCACGGGCAGCGCCACTGGTAGGCTCTGCACCGTTCCAGAAATACTGAAAGGTTCGGGCTTCTACAAGTGTGAGTAACGAGTCATCGCTGATGTGTGCCGTAGTGTCTGCTGATGTTGTCTGTTGATCGGTCTTCCTGGGCGTACACGAAGCCAGTGCAACCACTGATACTAAAAAGTAAATTAAATTCCTTCTGAGCATGGTATCCATGTTTCGTTTGGTTGTATAAATATAAACTAGAACAGAAATATGTCAGAAATCCGGCAAAGAGCTGAAACGCATCCACACAAAACATCTTAAAAAAGTATATACTTTATAAATAACGGAGAATACTTTTTCCGGATAAAAAACATTTACTCAAACGGTTCCAGCCTCTTTGCAACTAAGTTATCAAAGTGGTTTTGCACTAAAAAAACAATTACCAAAAACTATCGCAGAAGTCCATTAATCGAGCATGGCAACAACACGGGCCGGAGCAGCCGAGGCACCAACGATCTTCAACGGAAACACGGCAACTTTGAACCCGCTATACGGCAACGCATCCAGATTTACGAGTTGTTCCATGTGACAGTACTCCTTCTGTTGTCCTACAAGATGAGCCTTCCAAAAAGTACTGCGATCGTTGTTCTCCTTTGCCTTTCGGATCTGATACGTCAGCGGCAGATCCCAACCCCATGAATCAATGCCCATTACTTTTATACCTTTGTCGATTAGCCATGCTGTTGCTTCAGCACTCATGCCTGTACCGATATAGGGAAAATCTTTGGTGCCGTTAAATTTATCACGACCAGTCTTTATCAATACGATCATACCCGCACGCAACGCCAGGTTCTCTCTTGTCAAAAAGTTTTCAATGTCTTCTACGGTGATCGCATCGAAATCAGCCTTGTGTTTCATGTCGATCACAATACCATCATTGTAACACCACTCCAAGGGCACCTGGTCGATCGTCTTGGCTGGCTCGCCATTACATGTAGGCGAATAATGCCAGGGCGCATCAATGTGCGTGGTGGCATGTACGCCCATCTTCTCAATTGTATCATCGGCCCAGCCTTCAAAGCCTTGCGGGAACAAACGGAACGGCAAACCCAGCAATCGGATGAGCCACTTTGCTTTACCATGTGGCTTGTGTTTGATCTTAACACGCATAAACCAGGGATCGTTTCGATTGAACTGAACGGGCTTTGACAAATCAATAATCTTCATTTGATAAACGTTATTTATATATCGATGTACAAAAGAAGTAAATTTATACTTCCATTGTATACATGCCGGCTAACTATATATACTTTTACATTAATCTATTGATTATGTATACTATATATTCCATAACAAGATATATTGACGTCCAACAGGAAGTATACTTACAATTCTCGGAATAAGATTTTATTGTGCAACGATCCAATAAAAATTTATTGCACCGCCAATCTAATGTTAACAGTATATTATAGGATCACCTCACAGTACATTAATCTGCCAATAGTTCCATTCGTACAGTTTTTTGGTCGATTGGTATAGTTCAGACAAACTTAACAGCCGTTATCGTAGGATTCTTTATAAACTCTTAGGACATTTACAGCATCTTCCCGCTCGCAATCCACCTGTCCATAAAAAAAACAAACCCAACTTTCTGATGGTAAATCATGAGACTTTACTGGTGTTGCGCTTTACTCTAAAAAATTCCGAAGGATTTTTCTGTCATATCGAATCTGCTAAATATAGCAGAGTGATAACGGTGGCAGATGTATCTCCTGAATTCTTTTTCCGGTATGTATTGGACCTGATACGCGAGGAATTTGAACCGGCACGCACACGGCTCGATATTACGTTGGATGATCAGGAAATTCCGGTTGATACGGACCTTATCAAAGACTTTCTAATCGTGGAAATTTAAGCCGGATATCAAGTTTTTTCAAATAATTTTAAAATAGACCTGCAATCCCCTATCTTACGCGGGTAGTTGTATAGCAGCGTTCATCCGTCTAAACACACACTGGAACACCAGAAAATTACTTTCATCGTACCGTTTTTTTAAAGTGTTCGAATCCGCTTAATTTTGTCGATAACGTTTTACCTATCCGGGCATGAATCGTGGCAAGGCTTTCGTTCTAATCTGCTTCCTGAGCTTGCTTTTCTGCGTTGCTGCCGCCCAATCAAAGATTACGGATAGCCTGGAAAAACGCCTTCTGCAAACCGCTGACGAAGAAAGGGTAAATATCCTGAATCAACTCACATACGAATTTATTACGCACGACAACGCCAAAGTAATTCGTTATGGTGATGAAGCCATTCGCATCAGCCGACAGATCGGCTACATAAAAGGCGAAGCTATAGCGCATACCTATCGTGGCGTATATGAATATCTATCTGGGGAATTCAAACAGGCGCATATAGACCTGCATCGTGGTCTCACGTTGTCTATTAAAGCTGGCGATCGGTCCAACCAGGGATATACTCTGTTACAACTCGGTGTTTGCTCGTTGGAAGAAGTCGAAAAAGACTCTGCGCTATATTACTTCGAACAAGCCTATACTATTTTCAAAGACAGCACCAATGCCTTAACGCTTTCCAAGATATACCGGAACATGAGCGCACTTTACGGGCAGCGGTATCAATATGACAAGCAACAAATTTACCTCGACCGTGCTATTGCTATACGGAGATTGTTGAAAGATGATATACTACTGGCCGATGCGTTGATTCTGAAAGCAGGTAACATTCTTGCTTCCGGGGAGATTGGTGAAACTGAAAGTCTTCTGAACGAAGCCGAGCGGTTGGTGATCGATCACACCGAAGACAAAGAAGACCTTCATGACATCCGTCACCTGCGCGCGCTTATACTCTTTCGGAAAGGTAAATTTGACGAAGGACTTGTTTTGTTTGACTCAGCTCGCAATTACTATTTCAGCAAATCACTAATCCGTAAGTATATAACGCTGCTCACCGACATGGGAAAAGTGTTTTCCGATCGAGGGGAATACGAACTGGCGCTCAATAATTTGTACGATGCACTCCGCCTTAGTAAAGAACATGGCTTTGAAGCCGACACTTATATTATTCGTAATCGTATCGGATGGGTAAATTTTCATCTTGGCGATATGACACAAGCGCTACGTCTTGCGAATGAAGCATTGCGGGATGGGCCTAAACGACAACTTGAAGGTGATCTTGCAGAAGCACTCATGCTGAAAGGTGCAGTACTCACGGATATGCATAAATATAGCGCTGCAAAGGCATCACTCGATTCTGCTTCACAGTTATATACCCGTTTACAAGATGACAGAGGATTGAGTGAAGTGCTGATGAACCTCGGCTACCTGGAAGCTCGCCAACAACGATACACATCTGCCCTAGCCCTGTACCAGCAAAGCATGGAACGCGCGGAGACTTCAAACTATCCATACGGACTGGCACGTTCACGCTGGGGAACCGGGGATATATATACGCATCTGGGTAACTATAAAAACGCGGCACAGCTACTTGATCTTTCAGAACAATATTGCCGCCTGGCACACGCAAATGAGTTATTGATTCTCAATTACAATACACGCAGAGATTTATTGGCAGTACAACAACGGTATAAAGAGTCGTTACAGTATTCCATGATGGCGACTGCGTTGAAAGATTCCATTCACCGAACAGATCTTGCACGCAGGTTTATTAACCTTGAAAAAACGCAGGAGATCGAGCAACGCGACCGGAACATTAAAGAACTGCAAAAAGACAAACAACTTGCCCAGGACAAAATTCACTTGCAAGAGTCACGTTTGAGACAACAGTATATATTGATTGCCGCGGGTATATTTTGCATTGCGTTACTGGCTATAGTCGCCACCCTATATTATCGGTTCTACCGGAGAATTAAAGTTCTCAATGTAACTATCACTGACAAGAACAAACGTATACAGGCGCAGGCGCATAAACTCCAGGACATGAATGCCGAGCTGAAACATTTATACCAGGAAGTATCGGAGCAGAATGAAGAGATCCAGGCACAATCCAACAAGCTCACGGAAAGTAACAAGAGTATAAGTGACCTGAACCGAAACCTGGAGAGAATTGTAGCTGAGAAAACACAAGAGCTAAGCACGACCAATGAAGAGCTGGTGCGCTATAACAACGAATTGTTGCAATTCTCCTATACAGTGTCTCATAACCTGCGTGGCCCCGTAGTAAGACTGTTAGGACTTGCCGGGTTAGCACAGACTGAACAGGAGCTTGCGCAGGCGAAACAATGGATCGATATGATGGTGAAGACTGCAGAAGAACTTGACCTGATTATCAAAGACCTGAGCAAAGTATTAGACTTACGCAACGACCCTGACCGCTATCTTGAAACAGTTGACTTTGAAAAAGAATGGAAACAAAGTATAAGTCTGCTACAGGACACCATTACCGGCCATGAAGAAATCACCTACGACTTCAGCGCGTTACCCAACATCACAACAGTGCGTGCCATGTTACAAAGTACATTTTATAACCTGCTGAGTAACGCTATTAAATTCAAATCACCTGACCGTAAACTTATCGTAACGGCCACCAGCAAGCACGTAAACGGCCATGCCATCATCGAAGTTCGCGACAACGGACTTGGTTTCGACACCAATCTATACCAGGAAAAACTTTTCAAACTATATAAACGATTCCACTCGCACGTAGAAGGTCGTGGCATAGGACTATATTTGATCAAAGCACAGATCGAAGCGTTGCACGGCACAATTACCGCAGAGTCCCAACCTGGAGCAGGCTCTTTGTTTCGGGTGCGTTTGCCTTTGCATGAAGAGCAGAGTAATCACGTGTAATTACACTTTTTTATTTACCCGATTAATACGATGTTAAAAGCGCATTTCGAATGAGATGAGACAACGTCTTACTGCGGCAGTCGAATTTCTGTTGAATAATTCTCACTGATAAATCGATAGGTACGACTTATCTCTGGTGAATCTTCAAGATAAAGAAGGTAAACGCTGTCAGCTATCTGATAAGGTTCATTGGACATGGTACTCAAAAACTCCCTGCCACTAACAACGTATTTAAACGTTACCGAGACAGTTCCCTTTTCACCAACCTTCTCAGTGTTTGTAACAACAGCCTTTACTGTCCTGCCGTCCCTCGCTAGTCTGAAATTTTCAATTGTTCTTAATGAGCTTCTTGCTATAAAAAATAACAACCGCAATGCATAGCAGCGTAAGGAAATGGAATCGTCTACCTTGTACAACTAAATAAGGCAATTCGATTGACATCAATGAATGCCGCGTCTGTGGTTGTTCCTTTTTCAATCCTACAAATATTAACTAATTCGTTAACATAGAAAATCCATCATGAGAAATATATCATGATGGATTTTCAAGAATTAACTCTTACAAGCCAAAGTTTCTCGTGTTGATCCACTCTGCTTTGATCAGCGACCACCAATCCACAGCGAGGCGTCTTAGTATATATTCATACGGCAGCCAGCCATAGCCATTATTTCCCCAGCCAGTGCCCCATGAATTGCGGATTAATAGAGCTCCCGTTGTCTTAGCTCCATTGTTACGATTTGTGATCGTGATGCGATCATCATAACCTGCTGCTACTACAGCATGACCACCAATTACGTTTTCTCCCGGAGAAGGGAATGGAATTTTTCCACTGGTACTTGCCTGGTTCAGTGATGTATAACAAGTGAATCCGAACATGGCTGGTATACCTGCAGCAATCCATGCTTTGATTTGCTGTAGCAGATCATTTGGATTTATACCGGGTGTATCATGTCTGAAATAACTGATCGACTGATAATTCTGTGCGAAGGAGTAGCAAAAAGCAGTTGGTTCGGAATCAAAACCGGTTATGCGGTAGGGCCAATATTTTTCAGGACACACTCCAAATACCGTCAGTGCCTCCATCGTTGTACGCAGATATGCGCCTGTATCTCCTGTCCAATTCAACAAGTTACGCGTTGCTTTGTAAAGGAAAAGTCGTGAGGCATCGATGTGATTCCCGAAGGCCCTTCGTTCAAAATATTCAATTACACCAGCACCTGCATTTGCTGTGCAGGAACCCAATGAGCCCTGATCTTCAATCGGAGAAAACCACTGTGTCAGATTAGCACTTGCTGGAAGCGAAGGCGCATTCAAAACACCTACCTCCAACGCCATTTCTTTTACTCCGCTACGTACGCCTTTTGCTTTTCTTTTTTCGTCCACTGCATCTATATCCGTGTTGATGTTATAATCACGGAAGTCAGGAAGCTCACGCAACCATCCCATTGCTTTTTGTCCGGGTGAAACATACTCGATTATCTCTGCACTCACTTCATGATAGTCAGCATCAGAAATTTTGAACTTTGCCATTTCTTTTTGTTCTGCGAGGATCTCATCGAGATTCAATGTCTCCTCAAGGGTTCTTTTGGCCATAAATGTTAGGGTTTTATTTTGCCTACTCTTTCTCTGGATTTTCGGCTTACTCCATGGTATATATAGGGCTATACATGATGCGATAAGTGTATATGATAGCATCGTGACTGCGATGCAAACACACCGCTGCTATACATTAAATCGTGAAAGTTGAACATTGAAAGGAAATTCCGAGACTATCTGAATCAAACTATCCAGATATAGTATAAAGCCGAACAACTTGTACAGGCTTTAAAGAACTGTTCTTGCTGCTAAATCTTTTTCTGCTTCTCCTGCAGAATAGCTCTTTGTTACACACCGATGTCCCCGATGAATATTCATCGTGCCGAAACGCACGCTTTCAGGGAACAAAAACAAAAGCCCATCTGCCGCTTCATTCTTCAGAAGCGGTGGATGGGCTCTGCGTATACGAATATAGTGAAAATTAAAGAATGAGCAATGTTAATATGCTGTTCAGATCGTGAAAAGCTTTAACGTGTTGCTGTGCAAAATTTTAGACTCACAATCTAGTCTATCAAATTATATCTTCGAAACGATCAATAGAGGCATCAGTCGTATCTGTTTTAAAGATCCGCTTATCAAACAAAAAACCGTCCAAAGTGTCATTCGCTGACGGTATAAATTCGATTTTATAGAACAGTTTATTTATGTCAATGCTATTGTCAATAGAAATAACATTCTTCAGAGAATCAGATAGAATTATTGGTCCATTGACAGCTTCGAAATTTTCGTCTGTTCGAAATCCAAGGGATAAATGAGCGTTCCCTTCAAACTTAACCCTAGTGGTCACCGTAATTTCTGTTGAACCAGTCCTTTTCTCTACTGTAAAAGCAGGAAAGAAGAGCTCCATCTCTTTAATATTATCGGGTCCAAATTTAACGATATAGTATAGTTCTCCTTTTTCAGAATATAAATGTCTTTCGGAAAGAAGCCCTTTTTTATCAAATACTTTATACTCACCTGACTTCGCTCCATCAACGTAATAGGAATCAAGTAGTTTTTGACCATTCGAGTGATATACCTCAACCTTACCGTTTAGTTTTCCATTTCTATAACTGGCCTTCTCCTCAAGATTTCCATTTTGAAAATAACGCTCTATATAACCATTGCCAAAGCCTTTGATCCAATATCCTTTTGACTTTAGGTTACCATCAGGGTAGTATGTAACAAAATCACCATCAAAGAGTCCATTTATCTTTCGAGCTCTGTACATCACATTTCCATTTTCATAGTATTTAATTTCATAGTCACGGCTACAACTCGAAATAGCAATAAACAACGCTATAAATATTAAAAGTAATCTTGTCGTCATATAGTCTAATCAAGACACAAGCCTGACATTAATTCTCCTAGCCATTTACATGCTCCTTCTTCCACTTTTTATAGTTGGAAGTCAACAGTTTTATAGCCGAGCGTATCGTGGGCGCCCAATAATTACGGACACCGATTCCATCAGGTGCAGTGGTGTAGCGTTGTGAAATCAGAACTTTCTTCGTTGCAATGTCAAATACAACTGCGATGTGCACGCCTTGTTTCTTTGCTTTATTGTAGCGTTCAGCAATAAATACGATACCAATACCCTCACTTTTACCTTCTTCATAGGCTCCTACCATTTCAGCAATATCAGACTTACTCAATGCACTATCGCTTGGTACAAAGCGAATGTCGGGGGTTGACAGTGAATTGAGTTTTGAGACAGACGCTATATCAAAGTTAACTTTGCTTCGCTGTAAAGCTGCTGCCACATTGTACTTTTCCGTTTCAACCAACATCAATGTATTCCAACCCTGAAAGTAATTGTGTAAATCTTTGTCGCCAAATGTCCCAACCATCTCAGCACGTGTATAGTCGATGCCATACCAGGTTATCGCAGTATCTGTAAAAAGATCTTTTAATGTATATACCTTTTGAGATAAAGCTGATGAACATATCAGTATAACCAAAGCTATAGTCGTTATCAACGAGCGGAACATAAAATGAACAGAATAGTTTAAGGTTAGAGGTTGCGAATATCTTCCACAATTATAAGCGAAATATAATTACCCTATAAAAAATATTACTCTTTATTTACGATCTCAACTATCTTCAGGGATCTCTTTACTAAACAAGTACACTCTCAGTTAAAGTATCACCAACGTTCCACCGTGTCGCCCTCCAATCTATATACTACACTGTTCATCTGTAATATCCCCATTGCGTAAACTTCCATGATTTGGGGTGATTCATTTTCGCCGAATCAAAATGTCTCATCAACATACAGCGGTCAAGGGCTAGCCCGAAACCTGATCGGCAACAATCCTGCTTCCCAATATACACGCGACTGTCCCAAGTCCGGGCCACGTGCTATCACCAGCCAGCCAGAAGTTCGGCACGCCTATGTTATGAGGTAACGCATTGAGATTTGAATTTTCAAAAGTCTGTCGTACACCTCCGACAGCACCTTGCGGTCGTCCGGTATATTTATGATAGGTACGCGGAGTACCTACTTCATAAACCACTGCATTCCTGCCGAGGTCTGGATATACTCTCCTCGCCAGACTAAGCAGGTGATTGCCGATTGATTCCTTCTTCGCTTCATAAGCTTCATCCGTTAGTCCCTCCCACTCCTGTATCGGGCAATGTGTTGAGAGCATCACCGCACGATATCCTGCAGGTGCACTTTTGATATCACCCGAAGAAGACACCGATATAAACATATTGTTTCCATTACCGAACGGCTCATTATAACTTTGCAACAGTTGATGATGCGTGATCGGCTGATTGATCACTTCTTCTTCCGGAACACCGAGAAACACAACGATCGCACCACCCAACGATTTAGCATCGCGCTTTACAAATGAGTCCAATCGCTTTTGTATAGTATCGGGTACTATGCGATAGGTGGCTTCTGCCGGAATAGCACTCACTACTTTCCTGGCTTGAAATATACCTTTACTTCCGCGCAGGTAAAATACAGCGTCAATCGTTGACACTTCGCTTACCTTATTTCCCACAACCAGTCTTCCACCAAGCCTCTTGTAGTGCATTGTAAAATGTTCCCACAAACCTTTCATACCACCCTGCGCACGTTGAAGTCCTGCACCGCGAATCGTTATACCTAAAGCTGCATTGATAAGCGGAGCTTTATCTATAGTACTATGAACCGTATCTTCCACCAGCATACCCAACGCGTTTCTCAGCGGAACATCATTTTGCAGGTTGAATTTTTTCATCGCGTCCAGCAATGTCCAATGCAGGTAGCGAGCCATAAAAATATTCTGCACACCAACCGCACGCATAGCCTGCAACACATCATATATACTTTGCAGCGGAAGCTTTATGCCATTTCGGCTTGCGTTCCAGAAAACACTGGCTATGTGGTCGAGAAATTTCCAGAATGCAATATGGTTCGGTGTGTTACCAAATTTTGCAAGACGCTCTGCATTCCATAACGTCTTATCGTGATACATAACAACTTCCCTATCGGGAAGCCATAGTTTATAATCGAGAAGATCAGCTTCCGGGAAAGGTATGTTTGTACTCGTGAACAACTCCCCTCCAACACCAGTTGCACCAAAATCCACCAGCGTGGTAGCACCTACATCAAAAGCAAATCCTTTCCGCTTGAAGAATCCGGCACACCCCCCGGGTTGTCCATGTGCTTCGAGAATAACCGTTGAAAATCCTTTTGCCTGCAATCGCAGTGCAGTGGCCATGCCGGCAATGCCGCTTCCGATGATGGCTACATCGTAGGTTGGGGTGGTCATGTTTTTTGGAGGCAGTAATTAAGAAGTAAGGAGTGAGAATAAATTGTTGCTTGGCCTAATCGTTTATATACTGTGCCATTCGTGGGGTATATTTTCCATGAGTAAGGCATTGTCGAAGCATATGGTGCCAGGGGGAAATATAGTTGTATCTTCAAAGAAAGTTGATGATAGCTCTTCTATAGCGAGTGGTTTAACGGACCAGCCTTTTGTTTTTAGCTGGATTTGTTTGAAGTGTCCTGGATTTGCAGATGGTGAACATCCTATAGAGCATTCCCGGAAACATTCGGATGCATGTTCGAGGGAGCGAAACATGGAATCGGACGGAAATGAACCACCAGCTTTTACGCTCACACGCAAGTTCGTACGATGATCCTCGCTGCTTACATTCACAACGTAATGTCCACCATCCTCCTTCGTATCAAATTGGGCAGGATAATGAGGCCACGCAAAAATTCTTCCGGCAAGCCATACATTTAGTTTAGAATCTGTATCCCTTCTGGGTATATATACACCACAACGAACCCGACCATCTTCACGCCACTGTACCAGGATGCGATGGGCTGCATTTTCCGAATCGATCTTCAGGAAATCAGGAGAATATCGTAAGCCTATATTATGCAATTTCAACAAACATATACCGGCACTTGCATATCCACCGATTATAAGTGGCTCGAGGTGATCCGGCAAAATCTTTCTGACCACAGCCGGGGCTACTCGGTAGTTAATCAATATTCTTCGTGTAATTATTCCACTTAAGACAGGCAGTTCCATAAGAAAGAAATTAATGTCGATGTACTCTTGTATACGGAAGTTGCCATTTAAAGTTTATCAAATTTTCAGTAAATACTGAAAGTTTGATATTTATTATCAGAACAAATGTTTTTGAAACGAGCTGAAATTGCTATAGCAGCAACCGAAAACCAAATACCGGAAGCTGTCCCTGTATAAAGTCGAGGTCAGCAGATCGCTGAAAGCCTATTCCTTCGTACATCTTCTACGCAGTTTGCATGGCTTGAGTGGTATGAATAATTACCTGTGCAAGACCTTTCTCCCGTGCTTTGCTGATGCATGCCTGCGTCAGCAGTTTTCCTATACCATGACCACGCGCGGTTTCCTTTACGGCCAATAATCTGAACCCCGCTGCATTCCTTTCCTGTGTGGCCGTTCCTCCTGAGCCGTATTGCGCCATGTCACTAAAGTAAACTACGGCTCCCGCAATTTCATTTGTTGGCGACACGGCAACAAGAAGTTCTGTATTCTGTTTTTCTGTAAAGTCGCCTACATTTGCCAACATCTTGTAATAAGAGGGTTGTTCGGCTTCTTTTGGAAAACCATCCAACTGCGAATAGGCTCCCACCAATAACTGTCCTATAGAAGAAAACTCTTCCGGCCTGGCATTTCGAACTATATATTTCCCCTGATCCATAATATTATAGTATAGCTATGATGGAAAGATTATCACCTCTCCTACTTCCAGTCTTTCTTCTCAAGCACAAAAAGATCTTCTACCGGTGCCTTGAGTAATTTTGAGATCTTAAGTGCCAATATCGTGGTGGGTACATACTGTCCTTTCTCAATTGAAATTATACTTTGCCTGCTTACGCCGGCTTGTTGTGCCAGTCCTTCCTGTGTAATACCCGCTTCCTCACGATATTTCTTAACCCTGTTCTCCATTCTTTAATCCGGTTTTGGAGATATAGAACATAATGAGGTATATACCGATTTCAAATATCAATAAACCAAAAGAACTCTTGATCACAGCGCCCTGTAAAAGATCAGCTGAGTCCAGTATAAAATAAATGATGCCTGCCAGGAATGCGGTGCGAAATGCCCGAAGCCGGCAGTCGTTTATAAACTCATCTTCCACCCGCTCTTTTGATAATACCAGGAGTAACAATCCGATTAACATCAGGACACTGGCAATTTTCCGTCTGGGTTCAGACTGCTCCCAGGTTTCCGGATACAACATACCAATAACAATCAGCCCAACAAAAGAAAGCAAAAAGACAGCCAGTCCAATCCATTTGTACTGGCGTGGAATTAGTATTGTGTTCATATTGTAAAGTTTACTTTACGTCAAATATACTTTACATTTCAAGAAAAACAAGTGCGTTCGAAAAAAGTCGAAAACATTTTTGAACAGGTTTTCCTACCATCCACCTTCCCTGCACAGTTGAAATTTTCTTTTCCTGGTGCAACGTGTATATTCCGTAAACCTTCTAATTTTGATTTGTTACCCCAGCCGTAACTTTGTACACAAACTCACAAACCCAAACTTCAAACACACTATGAAACTAATTGATAAACTGGCCTGGATCGAATTGAAAAACAAAACGATACTTGTTACAAAAACATTTGGTAAGGATAAATACTATATACCCGGGGGCAAACGTGAACAAGGCGAAACCGATGAGCAGGCGCTTTGTCGCGAAATAAAAGAAGAGCTGACCGTTGATTTGAAAAATGAGACACTCCAGTTTGTAGGCGTCTTCCAGGCATTGGCCCATGGCCATACCGATGGCACTCAGGTAAAAATGACCTGCTATACCGGCGCTTACAACGGTACCTTAAAAGCTGATTCCGAAATAGAAGAAATTCGTTGGCTTGCGTACGCTGAAATTGAAAAGGTGTCGCACGTAGATAGGCTCATTTTTGATTTCCTGTATGAAAAGCAATTGCTTGCCTAATGTAGGCGCTACTTCGTTCGTTCATATATATCTTCCCAGCCCGGTTTCCCCAATAACTTTAGGGATATTGAACCGGATGCTGATGTGAGAAACTCGGCCTGTAGCCAATCCGTTGCCAGGAATAAACTGCGTTCAATGGGCTTCAGGAGAAATGTTCTTCCATTAAAGTCATGAAGATATAGCTTTGCTTCTTTCAGCGTGACACTGAATTTTCCATACGTTCCCGCATACTTTTCATATATAGTATTATCGGTTGAGGTATATTCATGAGCCTTGAGTGCACGCAATGACCATTGTACCTGCTTTTTCTTTTCATCTGTCGTAGCCGTGGCTGCCTGAGCTTCCAGGGCGAGTGTCTGTGCTTTCGGCAGTGCATCATCGGATGCCACCGCTATATCCGGCACAACACCAGTTCCCTCCCAATCTGTTTGTGTGATGTGATTTATCGAGCGGGCAAAAGGAATATCAACCACAAAACCTTGTCCTACGTCTACCGGTCCCGTTGGGTGCGCGCCCCCTCCCGTTGTCTCTCCTACAATGATAGCGCGTTTGTTCACCTGCATGGCATAGGTAAAATCTTCTGCGGCAGAGAATGTATGTTTACTGGTGAGTATATATAGTGGCATGGACAGTTTCATCGTATCGGCCAGTTCCGGTTCAGCCCAAAACTCCATGGTCTTATTTCTTCTGCGCTCATATATATCATTCAGTCGCGTGCGCTCTTGGTAAAAATAACTGCAGATCTGTTTTACCATCCACGGACTGCCGCCTCCATTATTACGCAGATCAATAATCACGGCATCCGTATTGGACACAAAACGAAATGCTGCATGAAGCGTTGGCTTCGCTTCTTCTATAAACCCGTTGAATCCGTGGAAGAGTACATAACCTATATTTCCATCCAGTATCTCAACTTTACGAAATGCAAAGTTTTCTGCTTTCGCTTGTTTGATTGCTTCTGTGAAATCAGGCGATCCGCTATTTTTTTGCTGTGCGGCTTCACGTGCCAAAAATTCCGGATCGTAATGAATGCGAAGGTGTCCATCGCGATGAACTGTTTGTAAATCACTACCGATCTTGTCAGCCAGCAATTTGGGGTCGGAGATATTTTTATAGGCGCCCTTCTTCATTTGGCTTTTGAGATAACTTCCCATCATCTTCGATTTGTCCGGGAATATGTAGATGCGATCCAACGCCCTGTCGAGACTGTCGATCAGAATCTTCACCGACACCGGCTTACTCTTTCCGTTTGCAGATTGCGCACGTGCATTGTTAAACAAGGCAACGCATACCAGGATACACAGAAAAGTATATTTCATAACAGGAGTTTTTTAAAGTCTGTTACAATTGTTCAGCCAATCAAAAACCCTTTATTAGACTATCCCAGGCGAGTTACTCTGCGTATAGCCTGTCCGGTAGAGGGAAAAAATGTTCGGCATTAGACATCTCATTTTTATTGAATGCGAACTGCGCGTTTAACCTTCGATGTGTATATTCTGAAAACTTTTTTCATGCTTCTCAATAATTTTTTAAAAAAAATCACCCCACTGAAAAAAGAAGATCACGTTGACGAAGCCATCGTTTTAAATCGTTTTCTACCCCTTCCCGCGATCAATCACAACTCTTTAAAAAGGCTATAAAGTCGATATTACACCATTTTATACCATAAAATGGGTGACATGAATTTACATGAAAGTAATCTATTTTGTGATGAATGATTTTTGACATGATTCATTTTGTAATAAGTTTGAGACCCTAATTAAATTTTTCATTAACCCAACTAAGTAGTATGAAAAGAATTCTACTCGGAATCCTGACCTTGGTGTTCGCTGCGGCAAGCATTCAAGTGTTTGCTCAGGATCGAACGATTTCTGGTAAGGTTACTTCCGTTGAAGACGGAGGTGGACTACCCGGAGTAAATGTTGTTGTAAAAGGTACAACAGAAGGAACGGTAACGGACGCTGATGGTAATTATAGCCTCGTGGTTCGACCTGGTTATAACACGTTAACTTTTACGTTTATCGGACTTAAATCTCAGGATGTTGAGATTGGAACACAGTCGAGCGTTGATGTTCAGATGGAACAAGACGCTACGCAATTGTCGGAAGTAGTTGTAGTAGGTTATGCTACCACAACCCAACAGGCTTTTACAGGTACAGCGAAAGTTGTATCGGCTGAAAACCTAACACGTAAGAATGTTCCGAACATCACGCGCGCGCTTGCCGGTGAAGTTGCTGGTCTTCAGGTAATCAACAACAGTGGTCAGCCTGGAACTGTGTCAACGGTACGTATACGCGGTTTCGGATCTGTGAATGGTAACCGCGATCCGCTCTATGTAGTAGATGGTGTGCCTTTTACCGGAAACTTGAACTCCATCAACCCTGCCGATGTTGAATCAACTACTGTATTGAAAGATGCTGCTGCTACTGCGATCTACGGATCAAGAGGTGCTAACGGTGTTATCCTTATCAATACAAGAAACGGAAGAGGCAAAGATTCTTTCATTGAAGTGGATGGCCAATCCGGTTCCAACTTCTCTTTGTTACCACGCTATGATGTTATCAGATCTCCTGAGCAATATATAGGTCTTAGCTGGGAAGGTCTCTACAACCAGGGTGTTGCGTTGAACAATGCTAACCCTGAAGCTTATGCCAATGCAAGACTGTTTTCTACTGCCGGTATAGATCCAGACTATAATATGTGGAATGTTGCCAATGGTGCCGAACTGATCGACCCTGCAACAAGAACGGTAAGACCTGGTGTTACACGCAGATACAATCCTGAAAACTGGGAAGACCATGCATTCCAGGCTTCATCACGTAACGAAGTAAACGTGAAGTTTGGTGGATCAAATGAGAAGACTCACTACTATTCTTCTTTCGGATATCTGAAAGATGTAGGTTACTCGATCAACTCTGATTTCCAGCGTTTCTCTGGTCGTTTGAACTTAACTCACGAAGTTAAGAAGTGGTTGAACACCTCAATCAACTTCGGTTATGCAAAAACGAAAACAAACCGCGGTGGACAAAGTGAAGACTCCGGAAGTATATTCTGGTTTGTTGATAACAACCCTTCTATCTATCCATTGTACATGAAGGATGCTGAAGGTAACAACATTGAAGATCCTATCTTCGGTGGTCCACGCTTTGACTACGGTGAGGCTGGACGTAAGTTCGGTTCACTGACAAACGCTATTGCAGATGCCACGTATGATACACAACGTGACGATCGCCATGAACTGAACGGTGCTGCTTCTGTAAACATTAACATTACGAACGGCCTGTCATTTGAAAACCGTTTAGGTCTTCAATACTATAACAACAAGTATGTTAACAGAGGTAACAAATACTATGGCTCTTCAGCATCTCAGAACGGCTCTATCTACAATGAAAGAAGCGAGATGTTCTCTTATAACTTGTTGAACTTACTGCGTTACAACAAAACATTTGATGAACACAGCTTCGAAGTTTTGGCTGCACACGAAGCAACTGAATATTCATTGGACTACATGGAAGTATCTGCTTTCAACCTGGTAGATCCAAACTCTGAAGACTTCAACAACGCTGTTGTTTCAAACCCGATCGATTCTTACCGTGAAGAATATTCACTGGAAAGCTTCTTCGCTCAAGTATCGTATGATTTCAAGAAAACATACTTTATTTCTGCCAGTGCCAGAAGAGACGGTTCATCCCGATTTGTAAAAAACAAGTGGGGTAACTTTGGTTCGATCGGTGCAAGCTGGTTGATCACCAACGAGTCTTTCATGAAAAATCAAAACATTGTGAACTCACTGAAACTGAAAGCCAGCTATGGTCTTATCGGTGAGCAAGCAGGTATAGGTTACTATCCTGGTTACGATCTTTATAATGTTGACAACCTTAACAACGGTCCTGCCTTCTCATTCGAAACGAAAGGTAATCCTGATCTGACATGGGAAACTTCACGTATGTTCCAGACCGGACTTGAGTTCTCTGTAGGTACATTCCTGACGGGTGCTATTGACTATTATGTTAAGAATACAACTGATCTGATCTTCGACAGAAGAGTTGGTCCTTCTATCGGTTATGCGTTGATCAAAGTAAACGGTGGTGAATTAAGAAACCAAGGCTTGGAGTTTGACCTGACTGGCCATTTACTGAAGACTGACAATGCATTCATTAACCTGACCGTAAACGGAGAGATTCTGAAAAACAAGATCACGCATATGCCTATCGATCCTTCAACGGGTAAAGAAAAACTGATCGACCCGCAAGGTAACTATGGCTGGGGTGTGGGCCGCTCAATCTTTGATTTCTATATGCGCGAATGGGCTGGTGTAGATTCAAATGACGGTCGTGGTCAGTGGACAGTTTACTACCAGGATCTGAATGCCGATGGTCAGTTTAACAGCGGTGAGCAAATCACTTCATTGCCTACATTCTTGGATGCAAACCCTGACCTGGAAGGAAACATTAAGAAAGGTACTACCAAGACATACTCACAGGCAACGCTGATGTATATAGGTAAATCTGCAATTCCAAAAGTAAGAGGTGCTATCAACCTTTCCGGTGGATTTAAAGGCATTGAACTTAGTGTGCAGATGTTATATAGCATCGGTGGATATTCTTACGATGGTGCGTATGCAGGCTTGATGAGCAACGGTTTGATCGGTGGTAACAACTGGCATACTGATATTACAAGAAGATGGCAACAACCAGGCGATGTTACAGATGTACCACGTATATCGAACAACCAGGATGCTAACGTAGGTTCTGTTTCATCCCGCTATGTAACAAAAGCCAGCTACCTGATATTGAACAACGTTCGCCTTGGCTATAACATTCCTTCTTCTATCCTGGGTAGTTTAAAGATCAATGCTGCCAGCATTTGGGTATCAGGTGATAACCTGTGGCTCAAGTCGAAACGCGATGGCTTTAACCCATCTACTGCAGAAGCAGGAAGCTCGAATACATATCGTTATTCTCCGCTGTCAACTTTGTCAGCAGGGCTTAAAGTTAAATTCTAAGCAGACTACGTTTTACTATCAATAATTTAAGGACATGAAATTAAATTTCTATATAACCTGTACAGCCCTTCTGCTTGCATTAAGCGGATGTGGTGATGACTTCCTTGATAAAAAGCCAAGTGAGCAATTATCAAAGGAGCAAATTGCAGATGCCGCCAAGAAAGATCCGAACCTGTTGAATGGTAACATCGCAGGTTTATACTCTACTATGTATAACACGGAGACGGGTGGAACAACAAACCACGATGACTTCGGTCAGAAAGGATATGATATCTATAGCGATATGCTTGCTTCTGATATGGTGTTAGGTGCGTTAAACTACGGTTGGTATTCAACGGTAGCACGTTACCAGGCTACAAAAGATTATACTCAGAATGCCGACTATCAGCCATGGCGCTATTATTACAGAATTATCTTCTCTGCTAATACTGTAATTGATGCATTGGGTGGTACTGATGCCGAACAAACTGAAGATACACAACGCTTCATTATGGGACAGGCCAAAGCCATGCGTGCATACGCCTATTTCTATCTCGCACATTTCTATGGTGCGGGTTATGGTGACGGTTCTGACAAGATCCTTCCTATATATACCAACACGGAAGTTCCAAACCAGCCTTTGAGCACTACTGAAGAAGTATATAATTTAATCATCAGCGACTTAACACAGGCTATTGCGTATCTGGATGGTTTCAACAGAACATCGAAAGATCAGATAAACGTTTGGGTAGCAAAAGGCTTACTGTCTTATGCGTACGCTGCCAGAGGTACAAACGCTGACTTGCAAAATGTAGTGTCTATTACAGACGACATCATCTCTAACAGCGGTTTCCGTTTGAACAACCAGGATGAAGTACTCGCCAGATTCGATGCTGGTACAGGCGCACTTCTTAACCCACAATCCGGGTTCAATAAAGTTACTAACCCAAGCTGGATCTGGGGCGTGGATCTGACACTTGCCAATAACCTTGACCTGGTTTCATGGTGGGGACAGGTAGATTTATTTACCTATAGCTACGCATGGGCTGGTGATCCAAAAGTAATTGACAACGGTCTGTACGCTGAGATTCACGAAGATGATGTTCGCAAAGGACAATTCGTTGATGTATATGGTGACGGACTCTACTGGCCAATCAACAAGTTCTATGCTTCTCAAAGAACAAAAGAACTTGACGAAAATGAAATCGGTGGTCAGCGCAGTATCATTGATGACTATGTTTACATGCGCATGGAAGAAATCTACTTGTTGAATGCTGAAGCAAATGCTAAACTTGGACAGGAGGCTGATGCGAAAGAAAGTTTGACTGATCTGTTGGAACTCAGAATTGAAGACTACGATTATGTTGATGCATTAACCGGTCAGGCACTGCAAGATGAAATCTACCTGCAGACTCGCATTGAGCTGTGGGGTGAAGGTAAAGTTTACCTGGCATTGAAACGTAACAAAGTGACAGCAACGAGAGGTGATAACCACCTGTTCTTCCCTGGCGAATCATTTACGTTTGATTCGGACGAACTTACATTCCCGATTCCACAAGCAGAGGTTATCAACAACCCTGTATTGAATCAGTAATGACTCCTCAAAACGTATAAAAATTGAAAGGGTGGTTTAATTTAACCACCCTTTCTTATTTCTACAGCTGCTATTATTAAAACCAATTTACCAGGCAACCGTTCAAAATATACCCTTGATTATTGCCTAACGAATGTAGTCAGATCTCTTGAGTAGGTAAGTGTAAGCAAGTGCATGGCGCGTGTGCACGCTATATATAGCATGCTTCTGTCCACATCCGTGTGATAGTTGCGTGATGATGCAAAAGGAATGATCACTTCATCAAACTCCAATCCTTTGGCGAGGTGTGCTGTTGTCACTACAACACCGTTGGAGAAGGACGTGCTATCAGGTGTGAGCAGATGTACCCCGGGACCTTTTATATCCTGGTATAGATCCTCGGCTTGCTGCAACGTCTTGCAAATAATCCCCAAAGATTGACGATCAGAATTTCTGAATCGCTCGATCAGATCTTTAATTGCCTGCGCTTCTTCCTGATTCGTGTTATACCGCAGCACTTCCGGTGCCTGCCCGTGGCGTTCCATAGGCACTACGTTGGGGTTGCTGGATATATGCTGCGCGAACGCTGTGATCTCGTATGTAGAACGGTAACTCCGGAACAACTTCACCGTATCACCCTGCGGAAATACTTGTTGTATACCTTCTGCTGAAGATGCACTATACGGATTTACCGTTTGACTTACATCGCCAAGAATTGTTTTCTTGCATTGGAACAAGCGTGACACCACCGCATATTGGATCGGTGTATAGTCCTGCATCTCATCAATGAGCAAATGCTTTACATCATCGTAAGTCTTGGCACCCTCCAGCCTGATTTTGCAATAGATAAGCGGAAAAACGTCTGCATACTCCAATGCACCGTTGGGGCCCTGACGAAACATGTGCTCCTGTCCCATCCACTTGTAAAAATCTTTATAGAGATCAAATGCACTGCCGAGTCGGAACATGCGTGGTATAGTCTCCCATATCTGAGCTTTCTCACCACCGGTCAATTTCCGTTTTGTATTGCTGCGCACATAGTTCAGTACATCTTTCACCACTTCCGGAAAGCGCTTGAATATAGGCAAACGATGATAGGCCCGTAGCCGCTCGATAATGAAAGGCCACGGCACCACAATGCCGGCAACCCGTATCTCCTGCTCGGCTGCTCCAAAGTAATTATTCTCAACATGGATGAGATAGCGATTAAGTTGTCCTAAAAATTCGAACGTTGATTTGAAACGGATGCGTTCAATAAATGCAGCATCATGCTTTTCGAGTAACGCAGAAACCTGGTCAAAGAAGCTTTGAAATCTATACTTGTCTTCCAGTAATTCCGTTGCCAGCTCATCCATTCCCATCTCGGGTATATGTTCCTCACCGAGCTCTGGCAAAACGTTCGATATATAGTCTGCAAACACCTTGTTGGGTGAAAGTATGAGTATATCTTTTGAAGCAATCGTATCGCGAAAGCGGTATAGTAAAAATGCAATGCGGTGTAATGCGATGGATGTTTTACCCGAACCGGCAACTCCCTGGATGATCATGACCTGCGCTGTCTCATTACGGATCACTGCATTCTGATCACGCTGAATCGTAGCCACAATGTTTTTCATTTTGTCATCCGAAGACTTGCTCAGCTCCTTCTGCAAAATATCATCGTGAATGTTTACCGCGTTCTCAATCATAAACTCCATCTTACCTTCGCGGATTTTATACTGACGCTTCAACGCCACTTCGCCCTGTATTGTACCGGACGGAGTTTTATACCAGGCCTCACCAAGTTCAAAATCATAGAACATGGAGGATATAGGAGCACGCCAGTCGTATATCAGGTTTGCACGCTGCGAATCATCCGCAAATGAATAGATCCCTATATATATAGGACTTCGCTCCTGCCCTGCTATAAAATCGATACGACCAAAATAAGGAGAATCTTTAAGTTTATAAAGCTTGCGTTTTTTAGCAACAGCCGATTCACCCGTAAAGGCCATGCGGTTAATGGACTGACCTGCCGCCACCATATCCGCTTCATCCATCCCCGATTGATTCTCGTAGATATATTGTTTATTCTGCCGCAGTTCAGCGGAGAATTGTTTAACAGTATCATCTACCCGTATGAGGGTTAGTTGAAGTTTCTCTTTGATCTCTTCAAGGTACTCGCGCTCTTCCTGTTCTGTACTATTAATCATCATCACGTATAAATTCAAAAAAAATCAATCCCGGTCCTGGCGGCAAACCGCAAAATTAAAAGTTTATACGCACAATAAAGAGTAATTGAGAAAGATTTCCGATCAGTGCAGAAAGCCTCCGAATTAACGTCACTTCGAGCCTGCGCTTTTAGATCATATCTCTGCACTCCCCACAAGAAGCCCCTGATCGGAGCAACAAAATCACCACTAAAATATATACTTGAATGCAGGCTATCACATTTAGCACGCATCGTGACATGAGGGTTTCTCGCGAGGAATGCGCATTTCACAGGAGATTCGCACGCCCGGAAATGACGCCCGATAAGCAGAACTGTTTGTTGTCTTTCTCTGAACGTTTTTTCCACCCCTGATCTGAAGGGAGTATATATCACCAAGTCGTCATTTAGCAAACAGGTTATCACAAACCCATAACCAAACGCTAAATGAAAAAACAAGTAACCCGAATCCTCCTATCAGCTATGCTGTTAGCGGGACTCACATTTGCATGCAAGGAAGAACTGCTCACGCCTGCAGAAGAAGATGCGGCAACATCATCTGTAGCAACGGAGAATGCCAGGCGCGGTAACCCGGACACTGACTACCAGGTAAGCCAACAAGTATCCGGAACTACCTGGACGTATACCATTACGAAAGACGATGCTGCCAAACATCCCGGCCATTTCACTATTCATTTCGGCAACTGTGAAAATGCCAGCCCCACAATAGCAAATATAGTCGCGGCCTCTATTAACGGAGCAGACTGGTTAGGAAAGATAGAAGCCAGTGAAGGAATGACCGGATGTACACCTTCCTCTTCTAACGTTGTTAAGTTCGATGACCTTGATTGTGCTGACCAGTATATCATTCAATTCACATTGGACACACTATATTCCGCTGTACCGGCACAAGGCTGGATAAAATCAGGAAGATCGTGTATCGAAAAAACATTGATTGCTCCCGGCTGCCGCGGGTATACACTTACCACCGCGCTGGATGCTGACGCTGCCATGGCCGGAAAACCATACAACGAATTAAACACCTATATGAAACTATATGGATTCGATTACTCCGAACATCCGAATTGCTCCGGTGGCTATGGCGGACACATCGATGGTATACATGGCGATGTTGTAAATGATATATACTTTAATAAATCCGTTTTTCGATTTGATATACATATTGATCCGGTGATTGATGGCGACCGTTGCAGCTCCGGCACTGTTGACCGTCAGCGTAACGAAATGAAATCCATTACCAACAATACTACGTGGGCAAAAGTACAAGGTAACTGGAACGAGTGGCAAATACTCGAATGGAAATTCAAACTTCCCGCAGGGTTCCAACCGACACAGAATTTCTGCCACATTCATCAGCTAAAAGCACAGGATGGTCCGAATAATGGAAGTCCTGTAATTACAATTACACCCCGTGCCAACAGCGATGGTTCAAACAAGCGCATGCAGATTATTCACTCAGTCGATGGCGCAAGTACAGGTAAGGGTACCGTTGTAAACGATATACCATTATCAGCATTTGAAGATGAATGGGTACAGGTACGCGAAGAAATGCACTATACACACAACGGCTACTACTCCTGCAAAATTACCCGCATCAGCGATGGCCAGGTATTAATTGACTATACAGACACAAACATTGACATGTGGCGCATCGGCAGCTCCTATATACGCCACAAGTATGGCCTATACCGAAGCCTTGCCGGAGGACGATTGGACCAAAATCCTGTAGGACAAAGTCCACTCCTAAAAAACGAATCGATCCTGATAACAGACCTGCGCGTATATGAAAAGAACACGAACCCCGAGCCGAACGTAACGCATTGAAATAGCTGTGAGCTTTGAGCTGCGAGAATGTAAGAGGCCGCTGGCTTCAGGCTATCAGCTGCAGGATGTATCTCATGAAGCAGCGTTGCTAGCCAGTAGTAACCTACCTTTGGATAAAACACCTTGCAGCCAGTGGCTTGTAGCCAGCGCCCTCTTCTCGCGACTCGCAGCTAATTAATTTCCTGCGTATTTACTAAAGTATCCGCACTCGTTGATCACTTCCTTATAGTAGCGCGTGTTCGAATATTCAGTCTTTAATTTTTTGAAGCCGTTCCATGCCTGGAATGCAACTTCGGGTTCGCCCCAGAAGTCATTCTTGCTGTGGTACTCTTTTGTATAGAAGGCGTTCCGCTCGCACTTCGCCATCATGTATACACATTTGGCTTTTTGTTCTGCATTCGCTGCTGCGTTGAAGGCCTTCTCGTAATATTGGTTAGCGGTGGTACAACTTAGTAGAATAGGTTGATAGTATTTGTCAATATAGTTACCATATTGATTTATGATATCGTTATAGTATACAACACGCGCGTTGCCAAAGTATGTCATGTTATAGTATGCATTACCAAGCAACAAACTGTTGTTATATACATCCTGGCCTTTATCTACATACGACTGCATCTCTCTCATTTTTTTAAGAAACGCCAGCTTGGTATATTTTATTTTTTGCGGAGCGGCATGATCGCAGTCGTGGCAATCTTTGATCTTTCCGTTAAAGGGATTTCCATAGAGCTCGACATTTTTGCCTTCGGCTGATTGCTCCATCAATGTAATAGCTTCGTCAAGTTTTCCGGCATACGCGCTCATCACTGCCTGATACTCGTATATATCCGATAAGGTTATTCCATAGATACCTTCCGCCAGTCTCTCCCAGGGAGATTTGTTAGCCTTGTGCAGAAATACTTTCATGGCTTCTGCGTTGGAAGCTGTCTGATAGAATGTAGTGTTGGCATCAAACAACTCTGCAAAAACTATATTTTGCTGACCCGCATACAATGAAGCTATATATCGCTTGCTCCAGCCCAGTGCGTTTCGATAGCGGAATACTTCATCCTCTGTATCTTTGATATGATATAGCCAGTCGAGTTCCGGTAATAATTTGCCTTCTGCTTTCTCGTCCATTTTTGTTGTGGCTGATAATGTATTGATAAGCTTGAGCAATCGTATCTGGTTCGAAGCCAGTTCACTTTTAGGACCTTTCTTATCTGCTTTCTCAATCAGTTGCAAAGCCTGCGTATTGTTACCGGCCAGAATATTGAGATAGCCTGCTGCTAAATTCCAAAGATGCGGCTTACCGGTTTTCTCTTCCTTCGCGATTGAACTTACCAATTGAAGAGCATCTTTATCCATCTGCTCCTTCATGGTTTGTTTATACACGGTAGCAGACTTGAACTCCATATCATTCAACCGAACTTCTTCTTTGTTGACAAGTCTTGTCAACAGGTAGCCCAGGTGTTCGCTGGCCGGGTTCAACTTGTATATTTCGCGTATCGCAATTTTCTCGTCAGCATAATAACCAAACAATGCCCAGAGTCCGGATTTCTCTTCCGGAGTTTTAGCTAATGCTAATGATGCCTGAAAATCTTTTTGCTCCTGTGGATGATAGTTATAGGCTGTAACGGTTCGCAACGCGGGGCATTTATCAAACACAACGCTGTATAAATAGTTAGACGTTGCATAATCTTTCTTCTTATAGTATACTCCGGCTACATACGAGAGACCGCGATAGTATAAAACATTCTGGGGAACACTGCTCTTTGTCTTTTCAAAAAACGTTAGTAAGCCCTGCTTGTTGCTGCTATAGAAATACGCTTTCATCGTTTGAAACCAATACCGGTTCTTCAGAAAAGCATCGGTTGTCTCATTATAAAATTTCTCAACCTGTGCGATTGTCTTGGGGCTAACAACCGGTGCGGGTTGTGTTTCCTCGTAGTTCCATGAATTGAGCGGAGTTGTACTGCTGATTTCAATTTCCTTCGCATAGTATAAAAATTCAACGAAGCCTTTCACCTGGGCATCGGCCCCGCTGAGGCGTGCATACGGAATTGGTAACTTTTGTTTTTTCTGAACAGCACTATACATTTCTTTAACTCTGACATCTGCACTGTCATTCAATAATAGAAATGAGAGTTCCTTGGTTGTAAATTTACCTTTCAGATACTCTGACCATTCCGTTACTACATCCTGATTAAAACGCGAGGTATAGTCAGATTCAAAACCTATACTGTAAAACACATCTTGTGGCGCAAAGAACAAAGGCGAATACGATTCGTCTACATAAGTCTCCGGTGTAAAGTTGGAGTCATAATCATATCCCCAAAAGTAATCCGCACAGGCAAACAGTATACTGTAAGTACCAAACGCCACAAGGCTACAGAGTACGGCTAATTTTTTGAAAGAATTGGTTCTCATGCTGGTAGTGTTTCAGGTTAAAGTTATCGAGGTCGTAAAAAATAATTTCTGCTGGTTGTCTGGTCATTGCCTCCGAAAGATCTTCGATCATTTCTTCAAGATCATCCGGCCGAACGGATTCAATCTTGATGCGATCACCTTTCTCAAAGTAGTAACCCATTTTTACAATGTCGTCATTCACTTCAAAAAACGGAGGCTCCTTCATTTTAAAATGATCATCCTCCTGAAAGCTTGTCTCATCTACTTTATTCAGTAAGCCAATCACTGTATTATTACGTACATGTATACCCCAGGTAAAAACCGGAAGCGCTATATCCAGCGGCAACGGGTAACTCTTTAAACTTGCAGTATAGAGCTGAGCGGTCTCACGATCATAAATAGAGTTGGAAGAATCAGGAGCAATACGTCCCATGTTGTAATACATCAACACACCGCGCTCAACAGCGGGAACACCCGTATTCCTGAAATACTTTACCTGGTGTAGCCGTATTGTTGCCGAAAGTTTTCTGTTGCTCTTCTTTTTCAGCAGGTCAATAAATTTGAAATAAACCTCTTTACTATTCAGCGTCCAGTCGCAGTCGATCTGGATTTCGTCTGAGACAATATTTTGCGTTGAATTGATTTGCTGGATATAGGACAATACTTTATCAACGAGATCATCAACGTCCAGCGCAGGCTGGAGCATTACCTCGTTCCGAATATATACTACGGGAATGATGTGCTGATCGCCAGGCGCTTCGTCAAACGTTATGGGCGAGAGCGGAACGGGTTGTCCCTGCTGCAAAGCCACATCGAAATAACGCACATATAGTTTTGAGACACCGTTTTGCGCTAATGCGTATCGTTCGTTCGCAGTAAGTTTAAAGATTGTGCGCCAATAGTAAAAAGAAACAGCCGCCTTGTTCGTCTCCGTATGGGTAGTACAAGCCGACAGGATCAAACACAAAGCCACCAGGTTAGTTACGACACGCATTTTATAACAACAGCCGGCAAATGTACTAATTTGAAAGAACGTATACTCACCTGCCTTTCAACTTTGAAACGAGTATTTTTTTTTGAAATATTTGGCCCTGAAATAACATCGAACATGACCAACACCGGAGATTTACCGAAATTGAATCAGGATAACCTTCAGCTTTACTTGCTGAAGCATGCCATTCAGAATACCATCTATCTGCAGTCCATTCTTAAAAAACAATTTGAGCTGCAACACTTGCTGCAGGACGGTAAGATCGACAAGAATGCCGTGAATGAAGACCTCGTTGAAAAACTAAGTCAACTGGATGCCGTAATCCAAAAAGAAATGATGCAGGCACTTGCTGATATTACTCCGAAAGGAAAGTGATCACAGTAAATCAGTTAGAGATTCCGAAGCATGAAAGTATATATATCACTTGCCAAGCTTGACCACCCGGCCTTCGCGTGCAGATTGTTTGGCTGCTTCCAGTATCTCAACAACAATGAGGTTATTCTCGAGCGATGACAAATCTGTCGCGCTGACTTTTATTTCACCGCGTATCACGGCTGCCAGGTATGCGAACGGATCGCTATAGGGCTTTTCATAAGCAGGACTTGTTATATATTCTTCCGGTTTATTGGCTGCAGATTTAACTTTAGAGCCTTGTCGATCTGCCAGTACATAGCCGCGTTCGCCGTAGAGTTCCATATCTTTACGGCCGAACGGCCAGTTCCATGACGCTTGTATAATTCCCTGTCCTTCCCGGTAGGTAACAATGATCGTTGCATCATCATCCACACGCGGGTATACCTGTGGTTTCAGCTGCTGTGTAACAGCAGATACTGTTAATGGCTTCGCACCATTCATAAGCCAGGTGAGCAGGTTGGCGCCATAACATCCAAAGTCCATCAGGGCACCACCACCGTTTTTAACCGGGTCCGTAAGCCAATTCAGAAACTCCGGACCGACTCCAATTTCTTTCGGCCCTTCATGACCATCATGAATAACGGCTTTGCGTAATTTACCAAACGTGTGATGCTTGAGGAATATCTCTTCCACTTTCTGGTTACTGCTATACCAGGTGGTTTCATAATTCGTAAGTACAGTTATAGCGTACTTGTGGGCGAGCGATTCGATTTGTCGCGCATGATCCATGCTTACAGCCAACGGTTTTTCTACCATAACATGAATGTGACGCGGAGCGCATGCCTTTACAATATCCAGGTGTTCGAACGTACTGCTAAAACCAGTAACAGCCTCTGGACGTGTCTTCTCCAACATCTCTTCCAGTGAACTATATAGCAGTGTCAGTGGCAATTTATACTGCTTGCAATACCGTTCTCCCAATGCACGGTCCGGTTCCGCAATGCCTGTTATTTCAATGTCTCCATCATCTGCACGATCGAGTATCCATCCAACGTGGCCGTGTGTTAATCCGGCAACGCCAATGCGAAACGGTTTCTTATCCTGTGGTAATGCAATGGTATAAGCAAACACCAGCATGGCGATTGTGAGTATTAGTCGTGACATACGCGCTTGGGGGCAAAGTATGTACAAGGTAAAGAATACCAGCGAAGATGTTGCCGCAGAAAGGAAGTTATCCTTCAGTGAAAAAATATAGGGATGAGTGGAATTTCCCAAGGATACACGCGCAGCGGCATGGCTGGGCCCGTTACCGGCATACAACGTGTACCCCTGGCGTTGTGCTATTAATTTATCCTGATATCTTCAACAGCATCAATGCTGAGGAATGACTTCACCTTCGAGAAGAAGGACGTGCGTTGCTGAACAATGACGTATTGGTTATTGATGATCTGAACGACCTCACATTTTTCAACGATCTTGCTATTGTACGTGAGTTCGATGGATTGTCTCGCGTCCTTCATCAGATTAAGGATGCTAACTTTTTCCTGGAATGACATCATGGTAACTTTTAGTTTTAATTTGTCTCCTGTCGCTGCCGCTGATTATATTTTCTTTTCATCTCTTAGATGCAGAAGTATTCGCGCGGTCACGCGTTGCTTACTATACAAAAGTGCAATCGGTACCAGCAACATGCTCGCCAAATTACAAGCATACATAACGCTACTGGGGATTGTTACGAATCGTGAGGTTGCGGTGATGTCTCACGCAAAAGACGTCTGATCTGATTGACTTTTGAGACAGGCTTGCAGTTAATACGGATGCGTTCTAAGTGTTTCCCTTAGAGAATGTAGGTGCGATACGGAGGCTTTACATTTTGATACGAAAATCATTGTTACAACGGTAGGCTACCCGCCAATAAAAAAATTCACGCAGACTGTTTTTCTTACAAGCTCTGTCGTGACCATAACATGGAATGTGACGAACTCCCAAGATCAATTTCCTTCAGTGACAGACTATATATACCCTGATAAAAAAAATCAACAGAGAGGAACAATCATTGCTCCTTCCCTGCTGATCAATCCTAAACTAACATTTACACTATAGCAGGTTTAACACGCTCCTGCTCTTGCAGGTTCGCGCTATCCTGATTAACATGGATCCTGTTCTCTATATTCACAACACCGAATACAGTTTCAGCCAGATCTTGCGCCAATTGTTTCGCGAAACAGTCGTGTACTGAACCCGTGAGTATAACATCTCCGCTCTTTACCTCTACTTCTATATCGGAAGCATCCAGGTATGGATCATCACACAGAAGATCGCACACCATTTCACGAATGCGTTCATCAGAGCGTTTATAGTTCCGTGGGCCCTTTCCGCGGTATCCGCCATCATATATACCTTCATTCACCCGGTTTCCGGTCGGAGAATTTACCGCGTTGCCTGTATCGCCACGGTATCGCTGCGTGCCGGGCTGCTCCCATTCAGTATAGTGGCCACGCGTTACGTTGTTCTGTCTGATGGAAGTCAGGTAAGCCGCCTCGGTCTTTTGGCTGTAGTTTCTCATATCTGCGGTCTTAAAAGATTTGCCACAATCCTCCTAAAATTATGCCCGGCATAGCAGGCTTTTGCCAACGGCTTCTCTTCATCAAAATGGTATTCATGTGAGGAATACGGTCATCGCTCGTCATCATGCGATGTGGTCTGAGCCTGTGACAACATTTATAATTCAGGAACGCCAGGTATACATTTCCTTTTATGATAATTGCTTCGTAAATTATTCGTTTTTGAGGCAAAGACAATTTATGCGATGGCAATGGGAAATTAAGCCGGAGTCGGCCTGGTTTGAATGGAACTGGAAAGAAATTTGGAACTACCGTCACCTGCTGCTTCGCCTCATTCGCAGAGACTTCCTGACGCAATACCAGCAAACACTTCTTGGTCCTGCCTGGGTTGTTATACAGCCGCTGGTAACGGTGTTACTATATGTAATTATTTTCGATCGCGTGGTGGGCATTTCCACCAATGAGACACCGCCAACACTTTTTTACCTCAGTGGTATCATTATCTGGAATCTCTTTGCCGAATCTTTCTCGGGCACGGTATATACCTTTACGGCCAACGCTCCCTTGTTTGCCAAAGTATATTTCCCCAGACTGATTATACCCTTCTCGGTAACAGCATCTCACATTATCCGCTTTTTTATACAGTTCCTGTTGTTCATCGGTTTCTACGTGTACAATCTATATACCGGCACCGTATCATTTAATCTTTTGTACAGCCTGGTTGCTGTACCCCTGGCAATTCTCGTCAGTGCGGGTTTAGGACTGGGTGCAGGGTTGGCGCTATCCGTATTTCTGGCCAAGTACCGCGATCTTACCAATCTTATCCAGCTCACCGTGCGCTTGCTGATGTTTGCTACTCCGATTATATATCCGTTGTCCATTGTTCCTGATAAGATCAAAGCCATCATGGTATATAATCCGCTGGTTCCGGTAATTGAGTTCTTTCGCGTGGCATTCCTGGGGGAAGGAACCACGTCTGGTATTCAGCTGGCCTATAGTGCTGCCAGTGTGATTGTAATTTTCTTTATTGGAAGTATATTGTTTAATAAAATGGGGTCAAAACTTATTGATGTTGTTTAGCAGCTATATGTATATATCTTCCCTTTTCAGACTATATTTCCCAATGCCAACGTCATGGTGAACGATCCGATTATCCAGGTAGAGAATCTGTCCAAGTTATACAGGCTGGGCACCATTGGTACGGGTTCGCTGCGACAGGATGTACAACGCTGGTGGTACCAGGCTATACTTCGCAAGGAAGATCCGTTCTTCAAGATATCACGCGACAAAGAATCGTCAGCCGATTTCCTGTGGGCCTTACGGGATATAAACTTCGAGATCAAAGAAGGAGAAGCATTTGCTATCATTGGCAGAAACGGTGCCGGCAAATCCACATTATTGAAAATACTTTCGAAGGTAATACGCCCGACACAAGGCACGGTACGCGGTCGCGGAAGGATAAACAGTTTGCTGGAGATTGGAACCGGCTTTCACGATGAACTGACCGGCCGCGAAAATATATACCTCAACGGTCACTTTCTCGGCATGACGCGCTCCGAGATCAAAAGTAAATTTGATGAGATCGTAGCGTTCTCCGGTGTAAGCCAGTTCATCGATACACCGGTGAAACGTTATTCATCGGGCATGTATGTTCGCCTCGCCTTTGCTGTTGCTGCGCACCTTGAACCGGATATACTGATCGTAGATGAAGTGTTAGCCGTAGGCGATGCCGAGTTTCAAAAGAAGTGTCTCGGAAAAATGAACGATGCTTCCAAGAAAGAAGGTCGAACCATTTTATTCGTAAGCCACAACATGCAGGCCGTTAACAACCTTTGCCAACGGGCCATGCTCCTGCAAAAAGGTAGCATGCTGAAAATTGGTGCAGCCGATAAAGTCGTCAATCATTACCTCAGCGGCATTCAGCAACACCTGCTGTCGCAGCAATGGACGAATATAGAAACAGCGCCTGGCAATGCAACGGTACGGGTAACATCAGTTAAGCTTATACCTGACCTTGAAGATACGCTTCGTCCCATTGATATCCGTACACAACTTACGCTTACCTTCGAGTTTCAGAATTATGAAGAAGGTATAAATCTTGTTACCGGTATTCATCTCTTTACACAAAGCAGTGAATGTATATTTGATGTGAGTTCGAAACCACAGGCATATAGCAAGGGGCTCATTCAGGGAACTTGTGTTATACCCGGCAATTTTCTAAACGATGGATCATACTATATTTCCATCATCTTTGTGAAAGATACCACAACGGAAGTATTCTACCTTTCCGAATGTATTGCATTTGATGTAGAAGACTACCGCGAAAACACCAACTGGTATGGCAAGTGGATGGGCCATGTTCGTCCTAACTTCCCGGTAATACTTACGCCACTTCCATCTTTCTCATAAGCTGCTCTATGGATTTGTTCAAGCCCTATCAATGTATACACCTGAACCTGGCGGAGCAGGAAACATGGCTCGAACCGCTGCGGTATGATCAGGGCTATTATGTAGTACTCTGGTGGAATGAAATCCCGATAGGACATCTCTTTGTAAAACCCGGCGAAGAATTACCGCCACCCGCATTTGAGAAGCGTGTTACCCATGCAGCCTCGTGGGTGCTGCAGCATTATACTGCGAATGCTTCCGCACAGGCCAATACACTGTACGATCTCCGGAATGCGTTCAGAAATATCTTTGCTAGTCATGAAAATATACCGGCTATATATGATGTCTCCGTGGTGATCTGCACCAAAGATCGTGCGGACAGTCTTCGGCAATGTCTTTATAGCCTGACGAATCTTCCCCACAAGCCGGTTGAGATAATCGTTGTTGATAACGCTTCCGCGGATGATCGCACACGTGAGACAGCCCGTGCTTTCCCGCAGGTGACGTATATACGCGAAGACCGTGCAGGCCTTGACATTGCGAGAAATACCGGTGCGCAGGCTGCTACCGCTTCCATCGTATTATATACCGATGACGATACGGTTATCCATTCGCAATGGATCGCAGAAGTATACCGTACGTTTAATGATCCATCCATAGCAGCAATGACCGGACTTGTGCTTGCAGCTGAACTTGACACCGAAGCACAATGGATCTTCGAACGATACTGGCCTTTTAACCGCGGCTTTATTGATAAGTGTTATGACCAGACATTTGTTGATGCAACACGTTCCAAAGGCATTCCGGTCTGGACCATCGGTGCGGGCGCTAACATGGCCTTCCGCAAAAGTATATTTACCGCTACAGGTTATTTTGATGAACGACTGGACGTAGGTGCTGCCGGTTGCAACGGTGATTCGGAAATGTGGTATCGTGTATTGGCTGCGGGATATAGTATACAGTATAATCCGAGAGCAGTTGTTTACCACCGGCATCGCGAAACACTCAGCGCGTTGAAGCACCAGATATTTTTCTACATGCGCGGATTTACGGCTGCCATCCTGATTCAGTATAAGCGTTTCCGACATCGCGGAGACCTGCTGCATTTATTTATAGCGCTTCCGAAATATTATACCTGGCTTTTACTGCGCGGCTTTCCATTGTACCGAGGGCGATATACAACAATATTCCGTGAGTTGCACGGAATATTTTCCGGTTTAATTTTCTATCTTAAAAATCGAAATACACCTTCTAACCATTCATAAGCAAACCGTGTCACAGCAACCTCTCGTATCGGTCATCATCCCATGTTATAACCATGCGCGTTTTCTCGCAGAGTCAGTTGACAGCGTTAAACAGCAAACGTATAAAAATGTAGAGATCATTGTAGTGGATGATGGTTCAACAGATGATACCAAAGTTGTGAGCGAATCGCTTCCAGGTATACGGTATATATACCAGGCTAACCAGGGATTGTCAGCGGCACGCAACACCGGCTTTCAAAACAGCCAAGGTGATTACCTCGTTTTTCTGGATGCGGATGACTATCTATATCCGGATGCCCTGCGCATCAATGCGGAATACTTGCAGCAAAATCCCGCATGGGCATTTGTATCCGGCTGGCACGATAAAGTAGATGAGTGGAAATACCCGGTAGAAAAAGATGAACTTTCGGTCATAACGTCCGATCACTATATACATCTATTGCAAGGCAATTATATAGGCATGCATGCTGCAGTCATGTATAGTCGTTGGGTATTTGATGAATATAAATTCGATACTTCGCTAAAGGCCTGCGAAGATTACGATCTATACCTGCGCATTACACGAAAACATCCGGTGGGATGTCATGACAAGAACATGGCCGCCTATCGCATACACGGCAATAACATGTCGGCAAGCATTCCGTTTATGCTGAAGTCTGCGCTTCACGTACTGGAGTCTCAAAAGGTATATTTAAAAAACCAGGCGGAAACACAAGCCTGGAACAACGGCCGGTCCATCTGGACAGAATACTATACAGGAAAGCTTCGAGATATACTTTATCGCCAGGTATATAAAGCCAAGCAAGTTCCGTCACGAAAAGACCGCTCTGCCCTGCTGCGTCTGAAGACTTCGTATGGATTACGACTCGAAGCAAAGATACTGAAGCTGAAACTGAAGAACGTTCTGAAAAGATCTTTACCCCAAGCGGTCAGGAAAATTTTATACAAGCGAGGCTATATGCATCAGTATATACCGCCTCCGGGCACGATAGAATGGGCAGACCTCGAACGAACCTCACCGGTAAGCAGCGACTTCGGCTACGATCGTGGCGGACCGGTTGATCGTTACTACATTGAAAAATTCCTGAACAACAACAGCAACCTTATTAAAGGTCGCGTGCTGGAGATTGGAGACAATGCGTATACACTGCGCTATGGAGGCAGCGCTATAGCACAAAGCGATGTACTTCATGTTGCACAGGCCAATGATACCGTTACGTTTGTCGGTGACCTCAGTGACGCTCCACAGATTCCTTCGGATGCGTTTGACTGCATTATACTCACACAAACACTTCACTTTATATATGACTACAAAGCCGCACTGAAAACCTGCCATCGTATTTTAAAAAAAGGTGGTACCCTCCTGCTTACCATACCCGGCATCAGCCATATAGATAAAGGCGAATGGAAAGATTACTGGCTTTGGTCCTTTACCGATACATCGATGCGAAGGTTAATGCTTGAACTTTTCGAAGAAGACGGAGTACATATACAAACCTATGGCAACGTGTATGTGGCAACGGCTTTTCTATACGGCATGGGACTCCCGGAAGTTCGTGCCGATTTTCTGGATGCGCACGATCCAAGTTACCAGGTAATTATCGCTGTAAAAGCAACAAAGTAGAGCATGGCGTCATTCCTGAAAAAGATATTCGGAAACAAAAGAGGTGCAATCATACTCATGTATCATCGCATTGCTTCAGCGCATATTGATCCGTGGGATCTCTGCGTGAGTCCGGAACATTTTGATGAACAGGTGCGCTATATCCGCGATACTTTTCAGGTAGTTACCATGCGCGAATTAACAGAACGTGCGCGCACAAATGAATCACTTCGGAAGTATATAGCCATTACATTTGACGATGGCTATCGCGATAACTTTACAGCGGCTAAGCCTGTTCTTGAAAAGTATAGCGTACCCGCTACATTTTATCTCACCACGCGATTCCTGGCAGAAAAGAAATCATTCTGGTGGGATGAACTTGAGCAAGTGATACTTGCTACGCCCACACTTCCGGAAAAGATCAACCTGCACATTGGACGCGAAGACTTTACCTCCGATCTTGGTGCCGCACATATACTCTCTGATACGGCTGAAAAAGAAATACGCGAATGGCACTACGGACATCCGCTATACAATGCGCGTCTTAAATTATTTTACGAATTGTGGGCAGCCATCCGACCGCTGGCAATAAATGAACAGCAGCGCGTTATGCACCAGCTGCACGGGTGGGCCAACACCGCTCTATCACTTCCAACACTCATGGATGAAGCGCAGGTGCAAGAACTGTCTCAAACATCGTTGTTCGAGATCGGGGCGCATACCGTAAACCATCCGGCATTAGGACATCTGCCTCCGGAAGAACAGCGATACGAAATCCAGGAGAGTCGGTCGGTGCTCCAATCGATCATCCACAAACCCATCACAGGCTTTGCCTATCCGTATGGAAGTCTCAACGAGCATACACCGGGCATAACACAGAAACTTGGTTTTGATTACGCGGTATCGACACGCGAAGGCCATGTTACACACTCCGGCAACCTGTACGATCTGCCGCGCTACCAGGTGAAGAATATAGGCGGGGAAGAACTTCGCGCGGCAATACAATCATGGCAACAAAACAATTCATAGCCATGAGTATAGCAAGTCCAATGGTTTCCGTGATCACCTGTTTCTATAATGAAGAAACATTTCTCGAAGAGACTATTCTGAGTGTACTGGCTCAAACCTATACCGACTGGGAATTACTTCTGGTTGACGATGGCTCGCCCGACACAAGCCCGGCTATAGCGAAACGTTATGCCGATCTCTATCCCGATAAAATTATATACCTGCAACACGAGCATCATGCCAACAAAGGCGTTTGTAAAAGTCGTAATCTCGGTGTAGCAAAGTCGCGCGGAAACTATATAGCATACCTGGATGCTGATGATGTATGGCTTCCGGAGAAACTGCAAAATCAACTCAACGTCTTCCAGCAACATCCGCAGGCAACTGCATTGCTGGAAGCATCCAATTACTGGTATAGCTGGCAATCGCCCCAGCGCAGCAATGTAATTATACCGATCGGGTCGAATGAGCAGGATACACTATATCATCCTCCCGCACTGATACTGCAGCTATATCCCCTTGGGCACGGTGCAGCGCCTTGTCCTTCCGGGATGATGGTAAAACGAAGTGTTCACCAGCACATTTTGTTTGTAGAGGATTTTATAGGGCCTACCGCGGTATATGAAGATCAGGCGTTTCTCGCACAGCTATATCTTCATGAAACTATATTTGTATCGTCTGGTTGCAACAACCTGTACCGGCAGCGGCAGGCCTCGCAGGTCTTCAACGTGCACCAGGATGGACGGTACCACCGCGTGAGACAATATTATCTCGAGTGGTTCGCCCAATACCTGAATAATCATTCGATCCATAATAACGAAGTCAATGCCTTGCTTCAAAAAGCGCTCCTTCCCTATCATCATCCGCTGCGATTTCGTGTGTTTCATGATATACCTTCCCGCATCGTTCGTAAAATAAAAAGGATTGCCCGCAAATTACTTAACCGCGTAGCAGCATGAGCAATCCTAAACTTACGGTGCTGATGCCGGTATATAATGCCGCTTCATATCTACACGAGGCAATCGACAGTATACTGCAGCAAACCTTCCGCGATTTCGAGTTTTTGATCATCGATGACGGGTCAACGGATCAAAGTATAGCAATTGTTCAGTCGTACAAAGATCCGCGCATCCGGTTCGTCCGGAATGAAACCAATGTAGGTATAGCTGCAACATTAAACCGTGGCATCGAACTCGCATCATGTGAATTGATTGCTCGCATGGATGCCGATGACATCAGCTACCCGGATCGCCTGCAAAAACAATATGACTATATGATGCACGACTCCGCGTGTGCATTACTATCAACATGGTGTCGTGTGGTTACTGCGGCCGGAAAGCACGTTCGCCTGGAGCGATATACCAGTCGTTTTTTCTACTACAACCTGACTTTTGAATGCTGGATATACCACCCCACGGTAATGTTTCGCAAAGCAGCCGTGAAAGAGGTTGGTATGTATAGTATGCCTTACTCGGAAGATTACGATCTGTTCTGGAAGCTGGCGCAAAAATTCCGGATTGCGAACCTGGGCGAAATCCTGCTGGACTATCGCCTCTCGCCAACCAGTCTCAATACCGTGCTTCGCAAAAAGGAATATGATGTTGCCAACCGCAAAAATGTACTGCGCAATTTACGACACTATATGGGGAACGATTTTTCGATTCCGGAAGAATACCTCGAATGCCTTCGCCACCATACTGTGCCCATAGCAACACTAAATGATATACCGAAAATTGTTGATTGCCTTGCTATACTGGAACAGATCACGGAACAGATCAGCAAAACTCCGAATGTAAACCGCAACGAAAATGATATTGCGGAAGCTGCGTGGTTTAAACGCGACTTCATTGTTTACCAGCTTTTTCAGGAATTACCCTGGCCCAACAATTTATGGCTCCTGGTGAAAACAAGGAAATTAAATCATATCACAAGAAAAACGAGTTACGCACTGCGATGGCGAATAAAAAAAATCAAACACTATTTTTCATTTTCAAATAATAAAGTAATTTTAATATAGCAGCTAACATACAGTATAGATTGAGTATAAATAGCCGTTACGCAGATGTAAACCGAACTCCCCACTCTCCCCCTCACATCAGCCCTGTTACAATAACAGACAGACCCATGTGGTCTGTTATGATACCGGTCTATAATGCCGGCAGCTTTCTGAAAGAAACATTGGAATCGGTATTAACCCAGGCTGAAGCCGAAAGCAATATGCAGATTGAAGTTGTAGACGACTGCAGCACAGATATAGATGTACAATCGCTCGTTGCGCAAATTGCCTCGGGGCGTATATCCTATTTCCGTCAATCGCACAACGTAGGCAGTCTGCGCAATTTTGAGACTTGCATAAACCGCGCCACCGGGAGATATATACACTTATTGCACAGCGATGATGTGGTACACCCCGGCTTTTATAAAAAGCTTGGCTATCTCTTTGCGCAATACCCGGCTGCTGCGGCTGCGTTCTGTCATTATCAGTATATAGATGAGCACGGTAATATAGTTTTGACACCGGAGCGGGAAGCCACCGAAGAAGGCATATTGAAAAACTGGCTGCTGCGATTAGCCGAACGGCAGCGCGTACAATATGTAGCCATTGCCGTGAAGCGTGAAGTATATGAAGAGCTGGGAGCATTCTATGGCGTGCATTATGGTGAAGACTGGGAAATGTGGGCACGCATTGCTGCTAAATATCCATTCGCCTACACACCGGCTATATATGCATCGTATCGAAGACACTATAATTCTATATCAGGACAGTCGTTTACAACCGCGCAAAATCTGAAAGACCTGCAATTTGTAATGAACCAGATCAGTCATTACCTGCCGGCCAACGAACAGCAACGGACATTGCAAAAGGCGAAGAAGTTTTATGCATACTATGCTTTTCGCACAGCTGGTTCGCTCTGGAAACGGTTCAAAGATCGCAGGGGCGCGATGGCACAAATGCGTGAAGCGTGGCGTATGCACCAGGATATACCGATCGCCTGGATGACGTTAAAAATGATTGGAAAAATAATTTTCAACCGATGAGTAAACCAGGCGTATCAGTTGTTATTTGTACTTACAATGGAGCCGACAGATTGCCGGAAACCATTCGCTATATAGCAGGCCAACAGGTTCCGGAATCTATACCCTGGGAGTTCATTATCATCGACAATGCATCGTCTGACAATACAACGGCCATTGCCCAATCTGAATGGAGTAAATATACATGTACACAACCCTTCAGCATTATACCGGAACCACAACCCGGTTTAAGCTATGCACGGGCACGTGGGTTTGCCAGTGCGCAGTACGACTATATTTTAATGTGTGATGATGACAACTGGCTGGACCCACATTATATAGCAGCCGTATACGAGATCATGAATGCGCATCCCAATATAGGAGCGCTTGGAGGAAACGGATCACTCATTTTTGAAGAAGACCCTCCGGCCTGGGTTCGATCTTTCTCTGTATATGCTGCGGGACGTCAGGGAGCTAAAAGCGGACCGGTAAGACGTTGCACGGTATATGGCGCAGGTTGTGTTATCCGAAAACCGGCTTATGATATGCTTCTTCAATCCGGACATCGAAGTTTGCTGACGGATCGTCTCGGAAAAGAGTTGAGTTCGGGAGGCGATTACGAATTGTGCCTGGCACTGGCCATCGCAGGGTTCACCATCTGGTATGACGAACGACTTACTTTCAGTCATTTTATTACGCGCGATCGCATTACTGTAGAATATTATAGAAAGTATCTGAAGGAAAGTGCCCAGTGCCTGGAGGTGTTGCATCCCTATAAAGTTATCTGCGACTGGAAATATCAGAACGTAAAAATATTTCGCTATCGCATGATGAAGTCGTTGCTATACCTGCTGCGAATCTATATCAAATTTTTGTTGGTCATTCCGTTTTTGAAAAAGGAAAGTTCGCGGTATACGTTGGTGTCGTTGCAGGCCTACTCAACCCGGGTAATGATCTCTGTGTATATCCGGAACTGGAACAAGATCATCACCAACTATGAACACGGCAAAGAGCTTCAGCAAAAATTTACCAGATCGCAACGCATGGCAGCCGTACAACCTAACAGCGCTTCACTCTTCCCGCTGTAAAGGCTTATTACTTCTTAACAAAGCGTGCGCGGTAAACACCTCGTTCAGTCTTCACCAGCAATACATAAACCCCGGCCGGTAACCTTCCAGTATTCAATGTTACTTGTGGCCCTGGTGGTATAAATGATTCTGCCGCGCGTCCATGCCCATCGATGACGGCAACGGAAACGATCCATTCATGATTCTTTACGGAAAAAGACAACAGCCCTGCCGTGGGATTCGGATATACATGAAGTGCACCTGCCTCCTGTTCGTCCTCAATACCCGTAATAGTTATATCAGCTTTCCATAATTCGTAGTCACTATCCCATTGGTCTGCTGGAAAGTATATCACATTGTCAAGTACAAATGCATCGGAAGATATGTTGGCGCCATCGGCATAGAATACCGTACCGCTCTCGGTGCCGTCACTCTTCCACAACTCACAAAAACCGGTTTGATTCTGAATGAAGAAGTATATATCGTCTTCCAACAATAGTATTTCGCGCGTATAGTAGTAACCGCTGCCTACCGGTATATTTTGCACAATCTTTGTTCCGGCCCCGGTTCCATCGCTGGTCCAAAGGGCGAATGCCCCCTGGTAATCGCTTACTGTAAAATAAAACTCGTCATCCTTCACAACGGCTTTCGATATGGCGAGCAACTCATCCGTATCAGCCAGTGTTTTTACTTCTGCGGTGCCGGCTTCCGTACCATCGGTACGCCAGAGTTTATATTCCAGGTCATTGTTCGTCCTGAAGTATAGTTGATTTTTAAAAGCAAACATGCCGTCAATAAAACTTGGCCAGATTCCGGGTGTAATATCTTTTACGAGTGTTGTTCCTGCTACCGTGCCATCGGTCTTCCACAGTTCCTGACCATTACCGGCAGACTCCGCCAGAAAGTATACCAGGTTACCTGCACTTACAAATGAATTTATATAGCTGTTACCGGCACCGGGCTGTATATCTTTTAAAAGTAATGTACCTGCTTCGGTACCATCGCTTACCCATAACTCTCCGCCTTCATTTTTAGAATGGGCGATCATATAGATCTTGCCATTGTTAACTACCGGCATGTTGATGTAGTAATCGCCATACGTATCGCCCAGTGTAGCAACCTTCACTGTACTTGTAGATGTGCCGTTAGTCTTCCAGAGCTCGCGGGTATCATTCCCGCCCAGCGTTGTAAAAAACAATGTACCGTTAAGGATCACAAACTCTCCCGGAAAATTAGTGCCTGCTCCTGCCACCATATCTTTCACCAGGGTTGTGCCGGCAGCAGTTCCGTCACTTTTCCAAAGCTCGTATCCATTCGCGGCTGTCTTTGCAAAGAAGTATATAGCGTTATCAAAAACATTAATATAAATTGGCGCACTGCCTGTTGCACCCGGTTCGATGTCTTTTACCAGTTGTGTTCCTTCCGAGGTGCCATCGCTTCGCCACAGCTCATCACCATGGTCTGCATCAGTCGCAGCAAAATATAGCACACCATTCAGCGATACAAAACCGCCCGGACTTGAAGCAAATGTTTTGCTCGGGGTAAGATCTTTTACCATTCGGGTGCCGCTCTCTGTTCCATCGCTCCGCCACAACTCCCAACCGGTCTCTGCCGTATATCCATTGAAGTATGCTATATTTCCGAGTACAACGAGTTCGTTAGCCGCACCTGATTCCTCTCCGGGTGCTATATCTTTTACCATAACCGTACCGGCAGCTGTGCCATCGGTACGCCACAATTCATAGCCGTGTGTTCCATCATCAACGATAAATAACAATGCGTTATCTGTAGCAACAAAATCCTTAAATGTTATTCCGTTATCGGGGGCTACGAATTTTACAAGACTTGTTCCGGCTGCAGTTCCATCGCTCTTCCATAACGCACCGTCTATCAGAAGCACAAGCTGATCCCCGAACGCATATATATTACTGATATATTGTGAATCCCATTCTTTTACCAAAGTTGTTCCGGCAGCAGTGCCATCACTTCTCCACAGTCCTTCGCTTGTTAAGTTGGTTGTAGCCTTAAAATATAGTATACCATTCAGCATCGTCAGTTGTTGAGGATAGCTCGCGTCTGCACCAGGCCATATATCCTTCACGAGTACTGTACCATTCTCTGTTCCATCACTTTTCCACAACTCCATTCCGCTGCCGGGAACGGTCGGGGTAAAGTATAGTATATCGCCTGCTGCCGTGAGAGCTTCCGGCAAACTGGTTTCATCTCCCGGAGCTATATCCTTCACCAGTACCGTACCATTTTCAGTTCCGTCACTTTTCCAAAGCTCATCACCAGCTTGTTCAGTCTCCGCGCGAAAGTATAGCGTACCATTTACATTCATTAAACCCGAAGGTCCGCTGGATTCAGCGCCCGGTATAATGTCTTTCACCATTACAGTTCCGGCTTCTGTCCCATCGGTCTTCCAGAGTTCTATACCATGCTCATGGGTAGTAGCGCTAAAGTATAGGGTTCCATTTACATTGACGAAAGAGGCAGGATAGCCTGAATCAAAACCAGGTATAATGTCTTTCACCAGCACTGTTCCAGCTTCTGTCCCATCGGTCTTCCATAGCTCGACACCTTCATCTTGAGTGCGTCCTGTAAAATATACCGTATTGCCAACCGCGACAAAATAGTCGGTAGTACTCCAGTTCATTACCTCAACTTTGTAAATAACGTGTGTACCGTCTTCAGTGCCATCGCTTACGCCCAGGCCGTTGTTGTACTCACTCGTGCGCGCGTAGAAATATACTTTTCCTCCGGCACTAGTCTTATAGAATATATAGGATGAGATAGCAGGATCTTCCTGGTCATTAATGTCTTTCACACGCGATATCTGTGCGGCAAGATTACCGGCCAACAGCAGCAATGCAGCTACAAGGAGATTTTTCATGGGTGGAGTTTGGGGGTGGAAAATTAATTTACCAATGGCAACTAAACTTTCGGATTTAAAGATAGGCAAATTGGAAAGTGTACCCAAACGAAGATTTCTCCAATAAAGCTCGAGCTGAAACCGGTAGCCATGGCGTTGTTGCACGAGCGCGTGGTTATTGCTCCGAAATGCCGTTACCAGACATGGCGCATTTTACCATGAAGATTGCCGGACTTCCACCCGCACGGTTTCTGAAAATGACTGTAGGTTTGTATCGTAAACGAACGGAAGAACCGAATCGATGTGCTTCGATTCAGGAACTATATATCAACCTTAAAAACAAAAGCCATGAAACCCAAAATACAGGAAGAACTTGAAGCTGTTACAACAGAGCTCCTGCTGCTGATCGCCTCATTTGACCAGGAACAGATCAATCTTATTCCTTTTGAAAACAGCTGGACGGCTGCGCAGGTAGCCGATCACCTTTGTAAATCCGATGCTTCGATTATCGCAACCATCTGCCAGGATGGAACATTCACAGCGCGGATACCAGACGAGAAGACTCCGGAACTGAAAGGTATATTTCTGAACTTTGAAGTAAAATTCAAATCGCCAGACATCATTATACCTGACAACAAGGTCTTCCATAAAGAAGAACTCATAGTCAGGCTAAAAGAAACGCGATCTAAACTGTTTACTGCCGCGACTACACTAAACCTCAACGAAGTTGTCGCGCATGACATACTGGGAGACATGACCCGGTTGGAGATCCTGTCATTTGTACTATACCATACGCAGCGACACATTCACCAGTTAAAGCGCATCCGCGAGAAGATCATACCGCTACAGCAGTCGGTATAATAGTCAGCGTTACTCGTTCTTCAACACTTCCGCTGGATTCGTTCGTGCTGCGCGTAATGTTTGTGAGCCGATCATTACCAGGGCCAGCAACATCACGATGAAGAATCCCAATATCAGTTCACTGACGCGCATCGGTGGATGGTACATAAACTTCACAAGCACAACTTTATCGAAGAAGAAATAAGTAGCTGGCAACGCAATGCAGGCGGCTATCACAAGTAACGCGATAAATCCTTTGCTGAGCATATATACCAGTTTCGTTTCGCTTGCGCCCAGCACCTTGCGTATACTAACTTCTTTCAGGCGTGTCTCGGTAGCAAATACCACCATGCCCAACAATCCCATAGACGCGATACATACCGCGAGGAACGCCAGGAATCCGAATACTTTTACCATTACTGAGAATTGGTTATAAGCTTCCTGAATCTGATCGCTATAGAACTTTGCTTCCATCGGATGCACTTTATCCAGCTTCTGCCATATCGCGTTTATCCTGGCAAATGTGGCGGGCCAGTCTTCCGTCTTTACACGCAAATTGATGTTACCATAATACTGAATGGATGCATACCGCATGATCAATGGCTCAATCGTACTTTCCAATGTTCCGTAGTTGAAATCTTTCACCACGCCTACAATGGTAAGTCTCATGGTGTCCACCAGTAACTCTTCACCCAACGCCTTTAGCGGATCGCGTTTCGCTATATCAAAACGCTTCAGCAATTGCTCGTTTACAACTACTTCCGATTCTTCAGCACCTTCTGCTATAGCATGCAAATTTCGTCCCGCGAGAAATTTATGCTGATGCAGTGGCAGGTAATTTTCGTCAATCAGGTTCAGCCACACTCCGGAAGAATCATTTTTATACTTCACCTGCATGCCATGTATATTTCCAAGACTCGTTACCATCAACGATCGGGAAATATCGGTTACTTCCGGTAACTCTTTCAACTCTTTTACCAGCAGATCGCCTTTTACACCGCCAGCCAGTTTAATGTTCACTATATTTTCCGTAGAGAATCCCAGATCATACGAGATCAATCCCTTATACTGATTGTAACCAATGATAGTGGTCGTTATAAAGATCAGCGAGAAAGTATATTGAACCACGATCAGGGCCTTACGAATGTTTACGTGCCTGAAGACCTGCAGTGATGATATATCTTTCAATACCTTTATAATATTTATCCTGGCGAAGAAGAATGCAGGCGGTAAACCGGCCAGTAGCCCTACCGTTATAGCCAGTAGCATAAACTGGAGGACCAGTCGTGGAGAAAGTTCGAGCGACAACATGGTTTGCAGCTTCGGTTCCATCGAAAGGAAACTGGATCGCAATAGCATAAACACTCCGGAAGACAACAGTAATGCCAGCAATGCTATGATCACGGCTTCCACTATAAACTGGCCAAGTACATGCATTTTGCGTGCGCCCATTACTTTACGTATACCCACTTCGCGCGAGCGTCTCAGCGAACGTGCAATGGAAAGATTGGTATAGTTAAAGCAAGCAGACATGATAATAATCATCGCGAATCCCCCCAATATCCACAACGCTATACCATTCATGGCAAGGCCTATCGGGTTGGACAGTCGCGCGTTGAACGGAATCTCTCCCAGAGACTGCAGATTCAAATCGATGCGCTGATCTTCCAATGCCTTGTTCTCTGCTGTGCTGATCTTATTGATACTCGCCTGTACGGTTTGTGCATCGCCATGCTCCGGCAAGAGTATATAAGTATAATTGGAGTATATATTGCTCCATGACATGAAGCCGCCATCCATATCCGGCTTGACCAAATCAACGGTAGCGAATGAGACCAGTACATCAAAATGCATGTGCGACAGCCTGGGTATATCTTTCATCACGGCCGTTACGATATAGTTTATCGTATCGAACTTAACCGATTGGCCAAGCGCATTTTCAGAACCAAATAGCTTTCGTGCTGATGTCTCCGTAAGCACCAGTGAGTAGGGATCTTTCAGTGCTGTAGCTGGATTACCTTGTATCAATGGAAACGTAAATATGGAAAAGAATGCTTCGTCAGCCCATATACCTGACAACGGCATAACGGATTCGCCAACTTTTGCATCGCCTCCAAATCCTCTTCGCATCAGCGTTACTTTTTCTATACCGGTAACGGACTCTTTGATTCGCTTACCCGCGAGCACCGAAGATGTGGCCAGGTTCATAGGCGGACCATCCTGACGCTGGTGTGCTGTGATTACCCGATATATCCTGTCTTTGTTTTCGTGGAAGTCGTCATACGAACGGAAGTCTGATACAAGCGCGATTACCAGCAATCCAACGGACATGCTAATCGCAAGCCCGATGATGTTGATACCAGAAAAGAGCTTGTTGCGCACAATGTTGCGCCCCGATGTTTTAATATAGCTACCAAGCATAATCCAATGAATTAAGAGGTTGATGAATTCAGGTTTACGTACAGTATAAATTCGAAAGAACTTAATAACATCCAGTATATAGATGAGCCGCGCACGCTTTACGCCTTTGGCTTTTACATTGCGTTCAAAGTATTCGTGCAGGTCACCTTGTAAATCTTCCAATATAGCGGGGCGACAATACCAGCAGAGAAGACGTTCTGCCCATTTGGGAGGAGTTGGTTGTGATGCTTTCATGATGCGCCTTTCAGAATAAAATCCGGTATACGATTCCAAAGTTGTTCGCGCACCTCTCTTGCTTTCAACAGCGCAGCTTTACCACTGCTCGTTACGGAATAAAAGCGTTTCCGTTTTCCACCACGCGTACTCGTTGCTTCACCCAGTTTACTTTTTACCAATCCTTTTTCTTCCAGGCGGTTCAACACGGCATGTACTACACCAAGCTTTACCGAACGCCCAGTGTTCTTCTCGAGCTCATCGCAGATGGCAACGCTATAGGCATCGTTTACCAATGCAGCAATAGTCAGCAATACAATCTCCTCAAACTCTCCGAGGTTTGTCCCTTTCATAGTGATTAATTACGTAAATGTATGTAAAATAGTTTTGAGATTACAAGACATCCTGGTTGAAAACTTTTTATACGTTACCGTGCAACCTTTCCTTAGCAGCATAAGTCAAAGTATAGAATGACCCTATGAAGTTAACCCGATAAACCCACATACCATGAAAACAATAGCTTCACTATTGATCTGTTATCTCCTGTCGATCTCGTTGAGCTGGTCGCAAAACGGTGAATACTCTTTTAAAGAGTCGTATGATCTTGCAACGCCTGCCAAAATGAAAATATCATCCTCCGATGGTAACATTGAAGTATCGGCCGGCAATACTAAAAAAGCCGAGGTGCTATATATTGTAAGACGTAACAACAAAGTATTGCAGATCAGCCGCAAAGAACTTGAAAAAGAATTGAAGGTAACAGTTTTGCAAACCGGAAACAGCCTCGACATCAATGTTGAGTATCCGAAGATTCAGGGTTTCAACTGGAAAGATCACATGCAGGTTAGTTTTAAAATTACTGTACCGAAAGAAACGTCCTGCGACCTGATAACCTCGGATGGCAACGTTTCGCTTACCGGACTTGATTTGAGCCAGCAGTGCAGAACGAGCGATGGAAATATAGCGATCTCGTCTGTTGGCGGTGATGTGATTGGCCGCACATCCGATGGTAATATCAGTGTGAAGCAAATCAACGGTGCTGTTGAAGCCAGAACGAGCGATGGTAATATTGTGGCCGAAGACATCAAAGGCAACACCCAGTCAGTAACGAGTGATGGAAATATAGTGCTGTCTCATGTAACCGGTGATATTACCATCAGCACATCCGATGGAGACATTGCATTTACAGATGTTGCAGGTTCTGTAAAAGCTTCCTCTTCCGATGGTAACATTCGCGGAAATATACTTGAACTCAAAAAGTCACTGGCTGTTCGAACAAGCGATGGAAATATATCGATCACCATTCCTGACAGCATGGGACTGGATCTGGACATCAAAGGTGAATCGCTGGATGTTGCTCTCAATAACTTCAGCGGCACATCAGACGAAAAATATATTCACGGTAAGATAAATGGCGGTGGTATACCGGTAAGCCTCACCTCCGATGGCAACGTATCCCTGAACTATCGGTAATTGATAAATTTCGTTAACCTGAAAAAGAGTATCCCCTACCGGATACTCTTTTTTCATTTGGAGGAATAGATGCATTTGCATTAGCCTTCTAACGTTGCTGATGTTATTTTTACAGCTATGCGACAACTGGCGGCTATACTTTTTGCAGACATGACGGGCTACACTGCATTGATGCAGGAGAATGAACAACTGGCACGCGCCAAGCGAAAGCGACTGAAGGACGTGCTCGAGGTTTTGGTTGAAAAACACAACGGTAAGACTATACAATATTATGGTGATGGTTCGCTGAGTATCTTCAGCAGCGCCATTGACAGCGTTACGTGCGCGGTTGATATTCAACGCGAACTGAAACGGGACTTGACAGTAGACCTGCGCATCGGCATCCACACCGGTGATGTTATCATTGAAGATGAAGCGATCTATGGCGATGGCGTCAACCTGGCTTCCCGTATTGAATCGCTTGCAGCTCCCGGAAGCATTCTCATTTCGGAGAAAGTATTTGATGAGATCAAGAATCAGGCTGATATACAATGGCGTGAGCTGGGTTACTTTGAAATGAAAAATGTAAAGAAGCCGGTACGCGTCTATGCCATTGCGAATAGCGGTATCGTTGTGCCGGACCGAGCCGAGCTTCAGGGTAAAACCAGGCAGCCTGTAAACCGGTTAGCAGTGCTGCCGTTTGTAAACATGAGTGCCGATCCTGAAAATGAATACTTCAGTGATGGTATTACCGAAGAACTGTTGAATGCACTTACCAAAGTGGACGGTTTGCAGGTTACATCACGGACCTCTGCGTTTGCTTTTAAAGGCAAGAACGTTGACATCCGCGACATTGGCATTCAATTGAATGTTGATAAAGTATTGGAAGGCAGCGTGCGCAAGGCCGGCAATCGCGTTCGCATTACAGCACAGCTTATCAATGCTGCCGATGGCTATCATTTGTGGAGTGAAAATTATGATCGTAACCTCACAGATATATTTGAAGTGCAGGACGAGATCAGCAATATTATTTCGAATAAGCTTCGGGAAAATCTCAGTTCATCACCACAGGCTGCACAACTAGTAAAGTCCCCTCCTGCCCGCAACACCGAAGCGTATACTGCCTATCTGAAAGGACTACACTTCGCCAACAAGGTAACACCGAACGATACCCGTAAAGCCATTGAATGCTTTCAGCAGGCAGTTGAACTCGAACCCAACTATGCGCTGGCCTATGCCAAGCTGGCCATGGCCTATAGCGGACTTGGTGCCAGTGGACAGATGCTGCCGCGCACGGCTTTTGAAAGAGCGCATGGCTATGCCGGCAAAGCTTTGCAACTCGACAGTACGGTTGCTGAAGGACATATTGCCAAGGGTGGTATATATTTACTGTATGACTGGAACTGGCAACTGGCATACGATGCATTACAACGGGCGTTACAACTGAACCCCGGGGCAACCGCTGCTTACGAATTGTTATCGCTATACTATATTCAGACGGAACAAAAAGATAAAGCTGTTGAGGTAATGGAGAAGGCTGTGAAGCTTGATCCGCTATCTGCTACAGCCAATCAGTCGCTGGGCAAGATGTATATATTTGCCGAGCGTTACGATGACGCTATCAAACAGGCAAACAAGATTCTGGAGATCGATCCGCAGATGCGTGCCAGTCTTGAACTGAAAGCATGGGCCACCGGTATGAAAGGTGATTGGGAAAGTGCGTTGAAATTGTTTGAAGAGATTCATCGTCTCACCAATCATCCATTGAAAGGACTGATGGGTGTCGGGTATGCACACGCGCGATTGGGACACAACGAAAATGCACTTGAATGTATTCGAAAAATCGAGCAACAACAGGCAGAAAATCCGGATGCCGTACTCGATGCTGATCTTGTAGGTATATGGCTTGCCCTAGGCGATACTGAAAAAGCATTTTACCACATCTCACAGTGTGTTGAGAAACGTATAGCACCGATCGGTTTATTCCTGGAGTATCCGGCATTTAAAGGATTGCGTAATGACCCGAGGTTGCTTGCCTTGCGGGATAAAGTCAATGCACACTCTTAACGTCACTTCGAGCGTACGCTTTATGTTCATATATCCATACTTCATGCGAGAAGTCCCTTGTCGGAGCAACGCATTCGTTGATATACTCTTTATGGATATATAATTGAATAGCTCTTGATGTAATTTACCCAATACAGTGCATCATGTTGAGAACAACTGTAACATGGGGGTCTCGCGGGACATGCACATTTCATAGAAAGCACGCACGCTCGAAATGACGTTAAATAACTAGCGCATGCCTACCCAGTGTGGGTATATTTTCTTTTGGTCGCTGGCAGCTTCGAGTTTGGTAACTTGTTCGGCGGTGAGGCTCCACCCTACAGCATCGAGGTTTTCAATGAGTTGTTTTTCATTGCGGGCTCCGATCACAACGTTGCTTACTGTAGGTCGTTGCAGTAACCAGTTGATGGCTACCTGTGGTATACTTTTTCCTGTTTCGGCCGCAACTTCATCCAACGCGCTTATCACGTTGAATAAATATTCATCCGATACCTCTGGTCCTCCGGCAGCACCTCCGGATTTGATCCGACCTTCTCCCAACGGTTGGCCTGGACGAATTTTACCGGTTAAGCGTCCCCAACCTAACGCGCTCCATACCATCAGTCCTATATTCTGATCTTTCGCCATCGGCATCAATTCCCATTCATACTCACGACCGATCAATGAATAGTATCCCTGGTATACTATATATCTCGCAAGACCATACTTCTCCGAGGTCGCGAGCGACTTCATTACCTGCCACGCTGTAAAGTTTGAACAACCGATATAGCGTACTTTTCCACTCGCAACAAGATGGTCCAAGGCTGCCAGTGTTTCTTCTACCGGTGTAAGTGGATCGAACGCGTGAATGAAGTATACATCAATATAGTCTGTTGCCAAACGCCTGAGACTCGCCTCGACTTCCCTGATCAAATGATACCGCGATGCTCCGCTATCATTCGTATTGCTGCCCATCATAAATCCTGCTTTGGTAGAGATCAGGGCTTCACTCCTTTTACCTTTTAATGCTGCACCCAGAATTTGTTCAGCAGCACCGAACGAATATACATTCGCGGTATCAAAGAAATTTACACCACGCTCAAGACATATATCGATGAGACGCGTTGCTTCCGCTACATCTGTTTCGCCCCACTTCTTAAAAAAATCATTCGTACCACCGAAGGTACCTGTTCCTAAACTTAACACAGGAACTCGCAATCCTGCGTTTCCTAACTGCCGGTATTCCATACGTTTTTAATGTTTGATTTAACGAACACAAAATTGCCGGCCGCGCGTGTTATAGTTCAGGACAAAATACGGAATGGCAGGGAGAATATACAGGAAAGCTGCGAGCTTTGAGCCACGAGAAAAAGGTGGCTGGCTACTGGCTGCGGAATGAGAACCGGTTGGCCGCGTAACTATAAGTTATGTTACCACTAATTCCAAGTGTCAAACAAAGAAAACCTACTAGCAACTTGTAGCCAGAAGCTAGTGGCCATTTTAAAACAGGCAGCCAGAGGCTAGAAGCTATTTCTAAATTCTGCGGGGGTCTGTCCTGTTTGGCTCTTGTAATAGCGCGCAAAGTACGAAGGGTCATCATAGCCGAGGCGGTAGGCTATTTCGCTTATGCTTTTGTGGGAGTGTTTGAGACACATTGTTGCCTGCTTGATGAGTTGGTCTTTGATGAGTTGTCCTGCCGATTTACCGGTGAGATCTTTGATCGTATCATTCAAGTGATTTTGAGACACGCCTAGTTCATCTGCATAGTCGGCTATCTTTTTAAGTTTGATGGCATTGCCTTTGTTTATCGTTTTGAAATCGCGCATATATAAGGCGGTAAATGATTTCAATAAGCGTATAGATGAACGGTTGGATTCTGCTGGTTGTGTATCGAATGATTCGTATTGTGAATAGGCTTTGTTGAGAAGAGCATGCAGGTATCCGCGGAGTATATTATCGGAAAACTCGTTGCGTTGTTTATACTCGGTGTGCATCATTTCAAACAAACCGAGATAATGCTTCGTCTGCTCATCGGTTAAATGAAGTACTGCATTGCCATCCAGCTGAAAGAAAGGTAATTCATGCAGCAAGTTTTTGTTATCGCGACCGAGATTGAAGAAGTCATCCGAGAACGAGCAGTAGTAACCCCGTTGTTCATCGCCTTCTGCTTTCCAGGCACTGATCATATCCGGACTTACAAAGCATAACATATTCTTGCGGATATAGTGTTCCTGTAAACCAAAGGTCTGAAGCCCCTCGCCTTCTGTTACCAGGAATACCATGTAGAAATCGAGACGATGCACATCGATAGCACGTTTACTGTTGCATCGCTGGTGAATATCAAAATATTCCGTGCTGTGTTTACGAATTAGCGGACCCTGCATGCCGGGACCTTCATCAAAGTATACTTTACCAAACGCTTCGCTTCCGTGTATCGGAATATTCTGATTCTTGCTCATAGTGTTACCGTTGTACTGATAGTGAGGTCAACGGCACAGGATATCAGAAGATTCCCCTCGAAAAGAAATTTACTACTGTTATTTGGCGACACTCACTTTCCAGATCACATTGCTGGTATCATCGGTCACCAGCAGCGATCCGTCCGGTGTAACGCGTACGCATACCGGGCGGCCATGCACTTTCTCCTTGTCCAGATTGGCGACAAAGCCTGTCAGGAAATCCTCATCTTTACCAGCAGGCTTACCGTTGTCATCAAACGGAACAAAAACTACTTTGTACCCTGAAAGGACAGATCGATTCCATGAACCATGCTGCGCTATAAATGCACCGCTGTGATATTTTTCCGGAAAGGTTTTCTTGTCATAGAAGGCAAGTCCGAGTGAAGCCGTGTGCGCACCTACATCTACATCCGGTTTTATATACTTATCAAGTACACCCGGCTTCGGTTCTGTTACTCGCTCATCCGTACGACCATGGTATATCCAGGGCCATCCGTAGAAACCATCTTCTTTTACACTGGTGAGGTAATCCGGCACCAGGTCATCGCCCAAGCCATCGCGTTCATTTACTACTGTCCAAAGAGTATTATTAGTCCAATCCATCCCCACGGGATTACGCAGTCCGCTCGCATATACCCGCAACCCTGACCCATCCGGATTCATCTCCAGTATATCAGCCCGCAGGTATTCATTCTTTATACCTTTATCAGCAATGTTGGTTCCGGAGCCAACCGCTATATATAGTTTCTTTCCATCGTTACTCGCAATGATATTACGCGTCCAGTGCTGGTTTATTTTACCGGCAGGCAGATCAGCAATCTTCTGGCCTTTATCGGTAATCGAAAGTTGCCCGGGTTTATAGGGATAACGCCACACTGCATCCGTGTTGGCCACATAGAACCAGTTGTCGAGCACGAGCATGCCAAACGGCTGATTCAGTTTGGTGAGAAATATTTGTCGTGTATCCGGTTTACCATCGCCATTGGTGTCACGCAATAGCGTAATACGATCAGCGCTCTTGCGCATATTTTTAGATTTGGATGCACCGATGATCCAACCTCCGATCCGCATCAAGAATGAATAATTGGAATTGCTTTCGGCTACCAGTATATCTCCATTAGGTGCTATATATAGCCAACGCGGATTTTCAAAACCGTCAGCAAAACGCGTAACGGTAAATCCGGGAGGAGCCTGAGGAGTCTGACCTTCCTCCCACCCGATCACGTTACTAAAGTTCATGGAGGATTTAGTAGCATGCGGTGGGGGAAGATTATCAGACAGTTCTTTATTTTTTTGTTGTGTACCGTTCTGTGAAAAACTCTCCCCTGCGAAGAGCATCACTACGACTATACATACGATCGCTTTCATTCCTCGATCATTTATTACTTCTTAAAGAGTGTAGCGCCAAAAGCGATTACAATAACAAAGCCTATAATAAAGATGAAGAACAATACTTTGGCAACAGATGCAGCACCTTCTGCAATTCCGCCAAATCCGAATATTGCCGCGATAATGGCAATGATAAAAAAGATTGCAGCCCAGCGTAACATAGTTAAATCGTTTAATGGTTGATAAATTTATTTATACCTATACGTTTTAAAATGTTATGCCCGTTTCCCGGGAAATGGCGTGTGACCATGTATACCGATCGATGAGCAAATTGCTCCCCATAAAGTCAGGATGTGCGCTTTTCGGTGAGATACTTCCAATACCGCACAGGCACATGGCGTATGTGCAGTTTATGATTGTTGCGCGCCTGGATATTTATAGTCTGAAAGTAATTTTTCCACAGCGACTGGTATACCAGTTCTTCTTCATGACAGGTGGATGCCGGCAGGAATTCATGATGTGTAATTGCCTCCCACTCCATCCGCACTTCCTGCACGCTGAAGGTATCTTTGCTATAATGTATACCATAGTTACGCCTGTTATCATAGATAAGCCAGTGCTGGTCGGCATAACGTTCCTGGAAATGTGAGATAATCAGTGGCAGTACATTAAAGTCGGGGTCGATAGAAGCTATATACAGATCGTCAGTAGTCCGCTGAAACCGTACAAACGCTTCCATGCGATGCTTCTCGCGATATACCTTGTGCGCGATCTGTTCGATGGCCAGAACGGATTTGTTACTATAATCTTTCTCAACGGAATGTTTACTATCGAAGACGTGACGGATAAACGTGACCAGTGTACCTTCCATCTCCGGAAGCTCCGACAAAAAACATTGGTATATTTCGTTGCGTTTATCTACTGAGAGTTTTTGTTTGAGACCGTTCCAGACACGTTCTGCTTTTTTCTGATCGGGTATAATTTCCAAATATGAAGCGGTTAACTCAGACTGCCAGCTGCCATTGCGCACAACGCGTGCATCTCCTATCTTCCGCTCGTATAGCTCAAAGATCGAGGTGAGTAATCCTTCAAAACTTCCATCGTATACCAGTTGAGTCATTTCAGAATATGGAGAGTTGTGGTGTTAACGTGGCGGCATATTTACTTTGCCGTAAGATCCGCTGTCGCAAGGCCGCTTCGTTTATGTCACGCGGATGATCTTTACTCGTACAGACTATAAAGTGTTTCGCACGACTTACCGCTATACCCATCTGTTTCAGTTGATCCCAACCGAGCTTGCTATACCTTCGTCCCTGAATAATTCGCAATGCTGACTGCACACCGATGCCGGGTACGCGTAAAATCATTTCGTAATCAGCGTGGTTAATATCAATGGGAAACAGGTGAAGGTTGCGCAGTGCCCAGCTTAGTTTGGGGTCTATATCGAGGTCAAGCTGTGGATGTGCGGGATCTACAATTTCTCGAAATGAAAATTTATAGAAGCGCATTAACCAGTCTGCCTGGTATAAGCGGTTTTCGCGAATCATCGGTACGGGGGTGCCAAGCTGTGGTAAACGGCTGTCGTTGGATACCGGTACGTAACCAGAATAATATACCCTGCGAAGTTTATATTTTTTATAGAGAGCATCGGCAATGGTCATTACCTGCAAATCATTCTCCGGGCTTGCTCCTACCACCATTTGTGTACTTTGTCCGGCCGGAGCAAATGCCGGTGTGCTTTTGATTACTTTCTTTTCATCGGCATACGCCTCGATACTGTTGCTGAGATACGACATCGGCCGAATGATATCCGTTTTGTTTTTCTCAGGAGCCAACACCTTTAAACTATTTTCGGACGGCAGCTCTATATTAACACTCAGACGATCAGCATATAATGCTGCCTGTTTTACAAGGTCTTCACTACAACCGGGAATGGTTTTAAGATGTATATATCCATTGAAGCGATATTCCGTACGCAACGTTTTCGCTACACGCACAAGACGCTCCATGGTATAGTCTGAATTTTTAAAAATACCGGAGCTCAGAAAAAGTCCTTCGATATAATTTCGTCTGTAAAAATTTATAGTCAGCTCGACTGCTTCTTTCACCGTGAACCCGACACGCTTCACATCGTTACTTCTTCGCGACACGCAATAGGCACAATCGTAAATGCAATAATTAGTCAGCAGAATTTTTAACAATGAAACGCAGCGACCATCCTCTGTATAGCTATGACAAATGCCGGCACCTGTTGTGTGACCAAGTCCTTTTGAATCGTTACTGCGTTTACTGCCACTCGAAGAGCAAGACACATCATATTTCGCTGCATCCGAGAGTATCTGAAGCTTCTCTTGAATTCTATCCCACATATACATAAGCACTTAACAATCAAAACTAATATTTTTAGTCAACCAAAAATAGGATACACTAAAAATATTAGATCAAAAAATCTCTAAAAAATCTTAACTAATTTTGAATAAAGATTTGCGGATATCCATTCTTGATTTATTTTTGCACCCTCATTAACGCAGAAGGCGTTGAAAAGTGAAAGCCTCCTTAGCTCAGCTGGTAGAGCAACTGACTTGTAATCAGTAGGTCGTTGGTTCGATTCCGACAGGGGGCTCAGAAAGACAAAGCGGTTCAATGAGCCGCTTTTTTTATTTTATGGATTTTAGGATTGGAAAATTAGAAGATTCTAAGATTGAAAGACTACTAAAATCATCGAATTATATTTGGCCTATATATACAGGTATATAAACAAAAAATGCTGAAAGAGATTTCAGCATTTTTTGTTTTGTGTGATGTAGATATTGATGATCGCGCTAAATCGTTTTGAGCAGTTTTAGCTGATCTTTTAGTTGCTTGAGGTGATCACCTGCTTCTTTGATTTTGTCGTTAAACTCAGCACGAACGCTTTCGGCATTTTGTGAACGCGAGAAGAACTCCAAGTTGTTTTTCCAAAGGGCAATGTCGTTTTCAACTTTGCTGATCTTCTTACGAATGGCCTGTTCTTTCTGGTATATTTTGCGTTCTGCCATCGGATCGTTCTTCAGGTCACTTAACTGGTTCTCCAGTAAAAGCTTGCTCTTATCGTCTTCGCTGAAGCCCTGGATGTGGCTTACAAACTTATCCACAGCTTCGTGATAGCGGTTACGAATTGTGCTTATATCTTTTCGCGGTACAAAGCCTATCGCGTTAAAACGATCCTGCAGGTCTTTCAATACTTCCGGAGCGGCCGTTCCTGCGGCTGCATGACTCTCCAGTATCGTACAGATCTCTTCTTTCTGTCTGAGATTGTCGGCCTGCTCATTTTCAATTTTACCGTGCTGTGTGCGTCTCTGATCGAAGAAGTAATCGCAGGCATCTTTGAAGTCTTTAAATACTTTCTCGCGGAATTTCTCCGGTACAGGACCTATCTCCTTCCAGCGCTGCTGCAATACTTTCAATTCATTGGAAGTTTTCTCCCAGTCATGACTTTCTTTCAGCGCGTGCGCTTTCTCAACGAGTTCATTCTTTAACTGCAGATTCTTCTCGCGCTCTTCATCGAGCTTTTTGAAGAATGCATTTTTATTATTAAAGAACGCCTTGAATGCGCCCCAGAATTTCTTGTTAACTTCTTTTGCTTTGGCGCGCGGTAATCCTCCTATCACTTCCCAACGCTTCTGGATCTCGAGTATATCTTTCGTCTTCTGGTTCCATTCTTTGATGCGATCGGAATCAAATGTAGAATACTCCTGCACATCATCGCTGAGCTTTGCTTTCAGATCGAGATTACCGTGTAGCTCCTGCTGAAGTTTTTGTAAGTATTGATCACGCTTTGCATACACAGCATCCGAGGCTGCCTTGAAGCGTTGCCATACTACTTCCTTATCATCTTTCGGTACAGGACCTATATGTTTGAATTCGTGGTGAAGTTCATTAAGCTCACGTATAGCATCTTTGATGATTTCAACATCTGCCAATTTCTCAGCGCGTACACAGAGTTCAACTTTCGCTTCGAGGTTTCGCTTGCGATCAAGCTCCTTCAGTTCGAAATATATACTTTGATTATCATAGAAGCGATCTACCAGTGCATGGTAATTAGCCCATAGTGTTTTCGCCTGCGCGCTTGGTACCGGGCCTATACCTTTCCATTCTTTCTGCAGCTCTTTGAATTGTTCAAACTGTGCATCTGAATTCTGAGAGTCGGCAAGCTCACGTATCTTTTCCAGGAGCTCCTGCTTTCTGCGAAGGTTGTCGTTCTTCCGTTCTTCCTGCTGACGCAGGTGATTGGTTCTTCTGTCGCGAATGAGTTTCAGGTTTGCATCGAAGACTAAATCTGATTCATCACCTTTATACTCAAAGTCTTCTTCTATACCACCGGCTGCTATAAACTTGATGAGCGCTTCTGCCTTTTCCTTCTCACGCATATCATCGTACAAAGGCTTTACTTCACGCAGTATATTATCAACACGTTTAAAGTTATCTTCTTTGGCAAGATCCTTTACCAGGTTGGCGAGTTCGTGCTTGGTGAAGTGGCTATAGTCTATATGCTCTTCTTCCAGTACCTCATCCGTTGTGGCATCGTGATGATCTGCTAAATCTATTTCAGAGTGTAACGTATCGCCATGGCGTTCAGCCAATCCGGCTTCCTGTACATTTTCCTCTCTTTTATCTCTTTCCATTTCCATGGTCAATAAATCGTTCTATGGTACGCGCTTAGCGTAAATTTAACTAAAAATGCCTAATTCATACGAGGATCAACAGGGTAGTTCGAATATATCGAAAAACGCCCCCCCATACTATCCAGCGCTTTCTTCCAGATCATAGCAGGCTCGGTATCAAAAAGCAACTCATCGGTAGCAAAATCACACACAATCCACGACTCCTCTTCCAGTTCAGCTTCCAATTGTCCGGGGCCCCAGCCACTGTATCCCAGGTAAAACCGAATGTCTTTTGAAAGAATGATCCCCATATCAATCTGTGATATAAGTCCTTCAAAGTCTCCGCCCCAGTATACTTCCTGTGCTACACTAACGGCTCCTTCAAGCGTTGTATTGCGATGAAGGAAATGCAATGTATCCTGCTGTACCGGTCCACCTACATAAACGATGTCTTCGAGTTTTTTGATATCCTCCATCACTTCATTTACTTTCAATATAGAGGGTTTATTTACTACGAAACCAAATGAACCTTCATCATTATGCTCGCACAATAACACTACGGTGCGCTCAAAATTCGGATCAGGAAGAAAAGGCTCTGATATAAGCAACCTTCCTTTCTCTGGTTTAAGTTGATTTTTATACTTGAAAAACTCCATTCTTTAACGCTTGCCTGATACTAAATTTCATTCGTTTAATACTATGAATAAAATACTTCAGTCTCACCTGTGCAAATTTTATTTCTGATCATCTATAGGCTTACCTATAATTATCTTTAAATCGATTGATAAAGAGTCGGGAAAGTTTTTTCAGTGTGCCTGTTTCTTTCGCGTCTTTAAAAATTAATTTTGGCCGGAGGAAAGGTAGGATATCATGTTTGCACACTGATAAACGTCAGTGGCTGAAATACTCCGGTAATATAAACTTACAATTCAATTTTAGAAAGAAATGCTTGCCATTGCAGATTTACGTCAAGAATATTCGAAAGCTTCACTCGATGTTACGAGTGTGCAGCGCGACCCTGTTAAACAATTTGAGAAGTGGTTTACCGAGGCTGTGCAGGCGCAGGTACCTGAACCTAACGCCATGAATCTCGCTACCATTAATGCTACCGGAACACCTACTAGCCGCATTGTTTTACTGAAAGGTATTGAGAACAGTAAGTTTGTATTCTACACGAATTATCAAAGCTCCAAAGGAAAAGAGCTTGAGAAAACACCAGCGTGTGCGTTAACATTTTTCTGGCCGGAGCTGGAGCGACAAGTGCGTATTGAAGGAACGGCTACACGCATCGACACAAAACGATCAGAAGAATATTTTCAAAGTCGTCCGCGCGGGTCACAGATCGGTGCATGGTCATCACCGCAGAGTGCCATCATCGAGAGCCGCTCTATTCTGGAAGAGCGTGTGAAGCAGATGGAAAAGAAATTTGAAGGACAGGAAATATTACCGAAGCCCCACCAATGGGGAGGCTTCGAGGTAGATCCGTTGCTGATAGAATTCTGGCAAGGCAGACCAAGTCGACTACACGATCGTATTCAGTTCAACAAGATTGATGGTGCCTGGAAGATATACCGGTTAGCTCCCTGATTAAAAATCAGGAAGCTAACTATATAACTATATTAAATCCAGGAGATTATTGACACCGGGATAACGTCTCGTAGTAAAGCCTTCACCGTGTTGTACGCCCAGCGCGTGACCAAATTCGAGTGCGCGTGATTCCACCATTCTCAAAAAGGCAGGGCTTGATATATAGGTATTCGGTTCTTTACTATTCGGATCAAAGAACTGTGTCTTGAATGCCTTGATCGCTTCGATCTTGGTGTCCCAATACCCGGATATATCTACAATAAAATCAGGTTCGATGAGCAAGCTCTGGATATAGTGGTATACTACTTTAGGTCTCCATGCAGCCTGCTTGTTCCCCTGTTCATCGGTTGTCTCGATCTTGGCAAGACCGGCAAGAAAGCACGCATCATATCCGAGTGACGCTCCTTTACCATGATCTATATGTCGATCGTATACGGCATTACACAACACTACATCAGGTCTATATTTTCGCACAGCCTGGACAACTTTCAGCTGGTGCTCCGGATCATTCTGAAAAAATCCATCTTTCAATCCGAGGTTATCGCGTACTTCAACGCCCAGTATCTTTGCTGCATTCGCTGCTTCGACAGCACGTGTCTCAGGCGTGCCTCGTGTACCCAGCTCGCCCCGAGTAAAATCAACTAATCCTACTTTATGTCCTAAGGCAACATGCTTCGCGATGGTGCCGCCACAGCCAAGCTCTGCGTCATCCGGGTGTGCAGAAAGTACAAGTATATCTAGTTTCATAGGTGGAAATGATGTGTGAATATAAATGAAAACGACTACAGATAATGATACACGGATCAATCTGTAGTCGCCACTAAAAAATCAAATTATTGATAAGCCGTTATGCTGTTTGTAACTCTTTTGCTACAAGAAACTTCTCGGCATCCAGTGCTCCCATACAACCTGTACCGGCAGCGGTAATAGCCTGGCGATATACTTTATCAGCAGCATCACCAACAGCGAATACGCCTTCTATATTTGTCTTGGTTGAACCAGCCTGTACTTTGATATAGCCTGTCTCATCCATCTCGATATAGTCTTTAAAAATGTCGGTGTTAGGCTTGTGCCCGATCGCGAGGAAGAAACCTTGTAAGGTAACTACCTTCTTCTCACCAGTCTTGTTGTTTACGATACGTATTCCCGTTACACCGCTGTCATCACCCAGTATCTCTTCGGTTTCTGTATTCCAGTGTACTTCAATGTTTGGTGTATTCATCACGCGGTTCTGCATGATCTTCGAAGCACGCATCTCATCACGTCTTACAATCAGGTGCACCTTGGTACAAAGTTTTGACAGATAAGTAGCTTCTTCGGCAGCAGAATCGCCTGCCCCGACAACAGCTACTTCTTTACCGCGATAGAAATATCCATCGCATACTGCGCAAGCCGAAACACCGCGGTTATAGAACTTCTCTTCGGAAGGAAGCCCGAGGTATTTTGCTGTTGCTCCTGTTGCAATGATCACTGACTCAGCAATCACTTCATCTTTCTCATCGATCGTTACCTTGTGGGGGTAACCTGAAAAATCTACGGCTGTAACCAGACCATAATTGATTTTGGTGCCAAACCGTTCTGCTTGTTTTTGAAGGTCCAACATCATCTGCGGACCATTTATACCCTCCGGATAACCGGGAAAATTCTCAACATCGTTCGTAGTGGTAAGCTGACCTCCTGGTTGACCTCCGGTGTATAACACGGGTTTGAGACCAGCACGTGCTGCATAGATTGCAGCGGTATATCCGGCCGGGCCGGAGCCGATGATGAGGACTTTCACTTCTTCTTTTGCCATAAATTCTATTTTGATAGGGTAACAAAATAAAAGGTCTCGGAATTCGAGACCCTTAAAATATTTCAAAAATATTGATTTTTAACCGAGGTAAGGTTTTAAAGCTTTACTTCTGGAAGTGTGACGGAGGCGTCTGATAGCCTTCTCCTTGATCTGGCGAACGCGTTCGCGTGTCAGATTGAACTTCTCCCCGATCTCTTCGAGTGTCATGGAGTGTTCACCGTTCAGACCAAAGTACAGCGTTATAACATCTGCTTCACGTTGTGTCAGTGTAGAAAGTGCGCGTTGTACTTCTCTTCTCAGCGAGTCGTTCATCAGACCAGAGTCTGGTGTCTCTTCGCTGTCGTTCTCCAATACATCCAGCAAGCTGTTCTCTTCACCCTGAACAAACGGAGCGTCCATGGAAACATGACGACCCGAGATCTTCATGGTATCAACAACTTCTGCTGTTGTTACATCCAACACTTCGGCAAGTTCTTCCGGAGAAGGCTCGCGCTCATATTTCTGTTCAAGTTCAGAGAATGTCTTCGAGATTTTATTCAATGATCCAACGCGGTTCAACGGCAGGCGAACGATACGGGATTGTTCTGCCAAAGCCTGCAGGATAGACTGACGAATCCACCATACGGCATACGATATGAATTTGAAACCACGGGTTTCATCGAAACGCTGAGCAGCTTTAATCAAACCTAAGTTACCTTCATTGATCAAGTCGCCCAATGAAAGTCCTTGATTCTGATATTGTTTTGCTACAGACACAACGAAACGCAGGTTAGCTTTGGTGAGTTTTTCCAGGGCTATCTGATCACCTTCTTTGATACGCTTCGCCAACTCCACTTCTTCATCTGGCGTAAGGAGGTCAACTTTACCAATCTCCTGAAGGTATTTATCCAGCGACTGGCTCTCGCGGTTGGTAATTTGTTTACTGATCTTAAGCTGTCTCATGTTCCTGTCTTGCTCTGTTTACGTTCGTTTAGTTAACAATATACTGTTAAAAGTTAGTTCCTGTCAATTACCGGTGTACGATTATTCTGCTGCAGTTGTTTCCTTCTTCGGAGGTCTTGGCAGTAATACTTTTCTCGATAGACGGAACTTGCCAGTCTTTTTGTCTACTTCGATCAGTTTTACTTTCACTTCCTCACCAACTTCCAGCACACCTTCCATTGACTCCAGGCGTTCCCATTTAATTTCAGAGATGTGGAGCAAGCCATCTTTACCTGGCATAAACTCTACAAATGCTCCGAACGGCATGATGGATTTTACCTTGCCATCATAAACCTCTCCTACTTCAGGAACCGCTACGATGCCTTTAATGCGTCTTAACGCGGCATCCATAACCTCTTTGCTATTTGCAAAGACGTTCACTACTCCTTTATTGTTAACTTCTTCGATAACGACAGTTGCACCGGTTGTGTTTTGTATATCCTGAACAACTTTACCACCGGGCCCGATTACTGCACCAATCATCTCTTTCTCGATGATGACAGTTTCAGCACGAGGCGTATGTGGTTTCAGTTCGGCACGCGGAGCTGACATAGTCTTCTTCATCTCGTTGAGAATGTGAAGTCTTCCTTCTTTCGCCTGCAGCAATGCCTCGCGTAATACTTCATACGTTAAGCCATCTACTTTCAGGTCCATCTGGCAAGCTGTAATGCCTTGCTCAGTGCCTGTTACTTTAAAGTCCATATCACCTAAGTGATCCTCATCCCCCAGGATGTCAGACAAGATCGCATATTTACCCGTCTGGCTATCGGAGATCATACCCATTGCTATACCTGATACCGGACCTTTAACAGGAACACCAGCATCCATCAGCGCCAACGAACCGGCACATACAGTTGCCATAGAAGATGATCCGTTAGACTCCAGAATATCAGATACCACACGAATGGTATAGGGATTCTTTTCATCTGGCGGAAGCACTTGCTTCAACGCGCGGAAGGCCAGGTTACCGTGACCAACTTCACGTCTGCCCGGACCTCTGTTCGGCTTCACTTCTCCGGTTGAGAAACCTGGGAAATTATAGTGCAGTATAAATTTGCTTGATCCGGAAATCATAGCACCATCAATCATCTGCTCATCGAGTTTGGTGCCTAGCGTTACCGTTGTGAGCGATTGTGTTTCACCACGGGTAAATATTGATGAACCATGTGTTGAAGGAAGGTAATCAACTTCAGACCATATTGATCTGATTTCGCGCGTCTTACGACCATCCAGACGTAATCCCTGGTTAAGTGCCAGATCACGCGCAGCCTTCTTCATAATATCTTTATAGTAGCGCTTTACCATTCCCGGATCGATTGTGCTATCCTCTGGTAACGACTCGAGGTATTCATCGAGTGGCTTCGATAGCGCTTCCGATCTTTCCTTCTTATTGGTAAGCAAACGTGCAGCAGCAGCGTAAACCTGGTCATAGAATTTAGTAAATAACTCAGCACGCAACGCTTCATCGTTCACTTCGTGGCTATACACACGCTTCTCTTTACGACCAACTGCTTCTGCAAACTCAATTTGTACTTTGCATTGTTCAATGATTGCTTCGTGAGCAATCTTCAATGCCTGCAGCATATCTTCTTCGCTCACTTCCTTCATCTCGCCTTCTACCATCAAAATGTTTTCGATGGAAGCAGCAACGATCAGATCTATATCAGCACGGCTCTTGTCAGCCATGGATGGGTTGATCAAAAATTTGCCGTCAACACGCGCAACGCGTACTTCAGATATAGGCCCCTGGAAAGGAATATCAGATATAGTCAATGCAGCTGATGCAGCAAATGCCGCGAGAGCATCGGGTAACGCACTCTCATCCCCGGAGATAAGATATATCATTACCTGCGTATCTGCGTGATAATCTGCAGGAAACAACGGACGGATCGCTCGGTCAACCAAACGGCTGATCAATACTTCGTAATCCGATAATTTACTTTCACGTTTCAAAAATCCACCGGGTACTTTTCCGGTAGAAGCAAATTTCTCCTGGTAATCAACAGATAAGGGAAGGAAGTCTGTACCTTCTTTGGCATCCTGAGCCGATACCACAGTAGCCAACAACATGGTGTTACCCATTTTTAAAACAACGGCACCATCTGCCTGACGAGCCAGCTTTCCGGTTTCAATGGTTATCTCGCGGCCATCGGGCAGCTTACATGTTTTTGTTATAACAGTCGGTTTCATAAAATAGATTGTTGGAGATATACCCACACAGGTTTACCTCATTTTTTAAAAATGCAAAAAGGGAACCTTTGGTCGGGTTCCCTTCGGGGAATGTAGATTTCTTATTTTCTCAGGTCGAGATCTGCTAGAACCGCCCTGTAGCGTTCGATGTTCGTATTCTGGAGGTAGTTTAACAGCTTCTTACGCTTACCTACCAATTTCATCAAGCCTTGTTGAGTTGAGAAATCCTTTTTATTCTCTTTCAAGTGTTGGGTCAAGTGGTTGATACGATGCGTGAACAGGGCAATTTGAGACTCAGGAGAACCTGTATCCTCATTCTTCTTACCAAAGCCGTGCTTCGAAAACAGACCTTGCTTAATTTCAGTAGTTAAATACATCTCAAAAAATTATTTTTATCTTCTTATTTCAGCGGGCAAAGGTAAGCCAAAATGGCCGAATTTTCCAAGAACTACCACAAACTTTAAACAACTTAAACCGGTTGCGACTGGTTTCGCTGTTTTTTTTGTGTAAACCAACGCTTTATTTTATCTACGATAACACTGTAGAAATCAGCTTCAAATAGTCTGGCATCCACGCGAGCCTGTCGCAGGAAAAATAAACCCGTGATAAATAACAGGATATCGGCCATCCATACTCCGGCAATAATACTCAGGTTTCCCTGCTTGGCCAGCTTCTCCCCTTGCATCGTCAATACATAGTATACTATAAAGAAGAGTATCGATACCAGGAACGGAACTCCCAAACCTCCTCGCTTGATGATGGCCCCCAACGGAGCACCAATCAAAAACATAGCGATGCAGGCAAAAGAGCTCGCAAAAATTTTATGCCATTGAATCTCGAAGATGCGCAGCTCGGTTGCATAATTATCGATGCTGCCGTTCGCGTTCTGTACCTGGCTCTTCACCTGGCGCGCGGTGTTGGCTGCACCTTGCCATACTTCGGCGGCCGGCTCTATTTTAAATACGCTATCTACCTTGGCACGAAAAGCAGAGTCAGTCATCGGTAATTTTTTAGCGGGCAAGACAGGCTTTACTGTCGACTCGGTCTTCCTCGTTTCTTGTTTAACAGCCGGTTTCTTTATCGGCCGCTTCCTCACATGCTCCAGCGCACGAGGACGATCCAGTTTTTTAAATGCAGTCGGAGGTGCTGTATCTTTCTTAACAGCCGCAGGTTTCTCTGTTACCTTTTTCTCAATCTTAGCTGTGGCCGTTGTTGAAGGTTGCTCCGTGGTTGTTGCCGGCTTCTCGGTTTTAGCAGGAGGTTGTTCTATAACTTTAGCGGGTAGCGGAGGTTGCTGCTCACCTTGTGGGTGCATCTTATCACGATACGGAAGACTGTTGATCGAGTCTCTATATAGTTTATGTTTATATACTTCCAGCGGCATGATGGTTGTGTCTTTCCGAAGGTAATAGCTGAAGTAACTGGGGCGGTATAAATAATGATTAAGACGTTGGTTCAGGATCTCTCTTCGGATGGAATCAATATCGCCATCCAACTGCCCCAGATTACGCATGATCCGATTGCTCTGAAACCACTTCTTGTCGGTGCGATCCATCTGGAACGATGACAAGTCGAACACAACTTGTGTCTTAGCAAATTTACTCCGACTCAGCGTTTCAGAATTCCGGTTACGCTTCTGCCCTACTACTTCACGCTCGTTGCTAGCGCCTTCAGTATAATTGAACCCGTTGAACAATTCAAACTTCAGGTAGCGCTCGTTGAGTATAGTTTGCATTCTACCCGAGTCTGCGATCGTAACTTCTTTGTTACCATCATTCTTGCGATGGTCGTACACAATCACATCTTTTAACGTAATGCCATCGGGAAACTTCTTGTTTACTTTTATACTGATGTCGTTGATGCCGTTGTAAAATGCTCCTTCACGAAGATCAAGTGCAGGCTTCTTTTGCTTTATATCGTACAGCAAACTATAGGCTTCGAGTGCTGACTTAGGCACGAGGTCGTTGTTGGCATAAAATGCAAAAGCCGTTAACACCAATACGAAGAAGAAGATCGGACGCAATACACGCACGAGTGAAACGCCTGAAGCTTTGATGGCTGTTAACTCAAAGTGCTCTCCTAAATTTCCAAAGGCGATGAGTGACGACAGCAGCACGGCCAATGGCATGGCAGTAGGTACCGTAAATACAGCGAAATGAAAAAACAGTTGTCCGAGTGTCCAGTAATCCAGCCCTTTCCCGATGATGTCATCGAAGTACTTCAACATGTTTACATTCAACAGGATAAAGACAACGACCAGGAAGGTGATGAGGAACGGGCCGATGATTGCATCCAAGACAAGCTTGTCTATCTTTTTCATATAGAGCATAAGCTCAAAAATAAAGCCAATGCGAACGAATAAAAATTTTTAGTGAGCTATTGAGCGGGAAAATATATCAACCGCCTACGGTTTTACGAAGCGTTTCGATCAGTCCATCCCACAGATCCTGAAGTTCTTTGTGATCATCAAAGTCTGAGTAATCAAACACCTTTAGATAGACTGACTGTGTGAGCTCGTTGAACTCAAGCCGGAGTTCGAAGTACGATGGATCGCGAGTATCATTATCATTCTCCGGTAAAAATTCGAAGCGTGCAAAATGATTGGTGCGATGAGCTGTTTGCCGGGCCTTGTGTTCTTCACTATCCCAAAAGAAAGTAAAACACTTGTCTTCATTGTTGATCCTGACGTCATCGGCAAACCATTCAGAAAGACCACTCGCAGTCTGTATATAGGGATATAGCATCTTGATAGATGCATGAATCTCATAATCTGCGGTGAATAATTTTTTCTTTGACATGCTCAACGTTGCCATGTGCGCGTGCTTGAGGATTGAATATAGATCATTTTAGGATTACGACAAAATAAAAAACGTGAAGCTCTTTGATTGTCAAAAGCTCCACGTGCCCGAAAAAAATATTTGTGATTAAGTATTAACCTTCAAACGAGCTTTTTGGATGAAACAAAAGATACAAAGACCGATCTGGACTAAAGCAGTAGACAGTAGTGCTAAAAGTACTCCCATAGGTCATGGTTTAATCTTAACCAAATGTAAATGTCAAAATCAAAAACACTTATTTTGAAAAGTTTATCTGTCTGTAGTGACGGTCAATTGATCTAATAACCTTTCAATGGATTTAACCCGCGAATTACTTCGAGCTCATACTAGAAGTCAGGCTACCAAAATTGCTGATTATGTGAACGATAATCCTACCCACTTTAAAGTTCTGGTTGATACGTTCTTGAAAGGACCTTATCGTATTACGCAGCGAGCTTCCTGGCCGCTTAACCTTTGTGTTGAGCGTAATCCGACCCTGGTTAAGCCGCATCTGAAGCGAATACTCAGGCACCTGCAAGAGCCCGGCATTCACGATGCTGTGAAGAGAAACACCATGCGGTTCCTTCAGTTCTGCACGATCCCAAAGTCACTTCACGGTAATGTTGCCGACCTTTGCTTTCAGTATCTGCAAAGTAAAAAGGAAGCCATTGCGATCAAGGTATTCGCCATGACAGTATTGAGTAACATCATTGAAAAAGAACCGGATCTTAAAAAAGAACTGAAGATCATACTCGAAGATCAACTCCCCTATGCATCACCGGGGTTTACCGTAAGGGCGCATCGGGTATTAAAAGCACTCGGCAATAGTTGATGTGATCATCCCGATCCATTATACGTTGACAAGTATAGATACTAACCAGAGCCTGTAGAAGAAATGGATAACCTCGCCTTGCAAGAACACACGTGTAAAAGCTGTGGCCACACGTTCGTTGGACTGTATTGTAACCTGTGCGGTGAAAAAGTAATTGAGCCTAAAGACCGTAAGTTCAAATCGTTCCTGGGAACCGTACTGGTCGCCACCACTTTCGTGGATAACAGGTTTATCAAATCATTGTGGTCAACTATATCCAGGCCGGGCTTTTTATCACGCGAGTATGTAGACGGCAGAAGAGTGATGTATATGCGCCCGTTGCAGATGTTCTTCATTCTGAACCTGATATACTTTCTCTTTCCAGTGCTGCAGATGTTCAACTCATCGCTCTACACACAACTGCATGTGCTGCCGCATAGTAAACTTGCCAGGAGTATTGTTGCCGGCATCCTTAAAAAAGATGGTATGACCATGGCCGGTTTCGAATTGATGTATAACGACAAGACCACAAGCCTGGCCAAGCTGCTGATCGTAGTATTTGTCGTACTTGCCTCTTTACCACTCAGTGTTATATTCCGAAAGAAGAACCGTTACTTTACCGATCACGTGGCATTTGCTGTGGAGCTTACAAGTTTTAACCTGGCGGTAAATGCTATCGGGCTATCGTTGCTGTTCGCGCTTATCAACAAAATCTTTCGTGTGAGTCATGCAACCTATGGTGTATATCTGAATGACCTTACACTCACCATCATCTTCGTATCTACCAATCTATACTTTATATTCTATGCAGCCCGAACATTTTATGGTCAGAAGGGCAAGCGTTTAATACTAAAAGCTTTTGCCGGTATTCTTGGATTGTTCCTGGCGTTGGAGGCGTATCGATTCTTCCTCTTCTTCATCACCATCTGGACGATGTGATCTTTTCCAGTCCCGATAGTTATTGGAACGGAACTATAGAAAAAGAATTATAAATCCGTGTATATCTGCGGGTCTCCTACGTGCTTATCAGCTTACGGATAAGTTCATCTACCTGGCCATGTTCTGTTTTTGGAGTGAGTTGCCGGTAGTGCTTCAGCGCGTTGATAGCTTCGGCAAATTCTTTGTTCATGGCTAACGTCAGCCCTAAGTTGAAATGGCTGTTCGGGAAGTTGGGTTCGATCTCGATGGATACGCTATAGTGTACTTTTGCCAAGGCAAAATTACCCACCTCCGCATAGAGGTTTGCTAAATTATAATGTGCTTCAAAATGGCGTGGCTCTTCTTTCAGACACAGCGTGAAGAAGTCGATGGCTTTGGTATTGTTGCCTTCCTTGAATTCGAGAATGCCCAGGTTACAGTAAGCATCGGCAATCGAGTCGTGTTCTTCGATCGCTTTCATATAGCGAGTTCGGGCAGTAGTGCGGTCTCCCTGGTCATCGAGCATCAACGCTTCTTCGAATACAGAGATCTGATTCAGTCGAACAACCTTGCCACCGGTGAAGAGATTAAGCTGGCCAAGTTTCTCCAATTCTTTACCCTTACCCTGCGGCTTGCGCTGCTTGTTGCTGCGCGCAGGCTGCGGTCCGAATTTCTCCGGAACATGGTCTACTTTGAATTGGATTATTTTTGCCACGGGTGTAAAGTTAAACGTTATCTGCTAATTGTTTAGCTGACAGTTATCAGGCTTCCTTATTAGCTAACCGGATCAGCCCGTAATTATTGTATCGCTTTCGTTTAACTGATAGCGCATAACGTGTTGTGGCAGAGTAACAGTATCAGCTCGCTTTTCGTTTGGCAGTCTTGGCTGGTTTTTCTTTTTCGGCTTTTGCTTTTTTTGCCGTTTCGCCTTTGGCTTTCTCCATTGGTTTCTTCGCAGCATCTATACTTGCCTTGAGAGCCGTCATGATATCAACCACTTTCGGAGTTTCTTCGATGCGTGTAACAACCTCTTTACCCTCTACCTTGGCATCGATAATAGTCTTCAAAGCTTCAGTATAATGATCCTTCATTTCGATGTTGGCAAACTTGGTGGTCATGGAATCCACGAGTGTCTTCGCCAGCTTCAGTTGTTCTTTATCCGGTTTAACTTCCAGAAGCTGAGGTACCTCACGCATGCTGCGAACTTCATTTGGATAGCGTAAGCGATACATCACCATCCCACCTTCCATAGGAGCCAGTAATACCGGTGTCTCACGATCGCGCAACACTACTTTACCAACAGCAATTCTTCCGGTTTCTTTCAATGTATGACTGAGTAAACCATAGGTCTTCGCGGCTACATCTCCGTCTGGACCAATATAGTATGGAGCTTCATAAAGGGTAGGACTAACTTCCGATGTATCTACAAAGCCTTCAATCTCAATTACTTTTTCACTTTTGAGTTTTACTTTGTTCAGGTCTTCCTGGTCGATGATTACATATTGCCCAGGTTCGTATTGATACCCTTTCACGATATCTTCTGTCTTTAACGTCTGACCTGTTACTTTATCTTTCTTCTCATAACTCACCGGATTATGGCCTTCTTTCGATAGCAGATTGAAACTTATACTTTGACCAGAATCTATAGCATTATAAATTCTTACCGGGATTGTTACGAGTGAAAATTGAATGTGTCCTTTCCAGATGGCACGCATAGGGTACTTAGTTTAAAAAATGAAATGAACGATACTAAAGTACTGATAATGAATATTATTATCAAAACAAAAACAGCATCTTTTTTTAAACGGTAAAGTAAAAATTCCGTGCCCGACAACGGCCCAGTTCAATTCTTGAGTAGCTTTTCAAGTATCTCGGCTTTCTTCTCCCTGCTCAACGGCAACTTCTTATTACCCACCACAACTTCATTACCATCAATAGCCGAGATTGCCTTCACGGAAGCGATATAGGATTTATGAATGCGAATGAACGAAGATGGCGGCAACGTCTCCTCCACGTTTTTCATTCTTAATAACGTCATAAATTGTTTGGTGACGGTGTGGATCACAACATAGTTCTCCATGCCTTCTACATATAACACATCGTCAAAGTGAATCTTCTCGTAGCGATAATCGCATTTCACAAAGAAGTAATCTTCGCGGGTGGTGGCCGGTTCACAACTTCTTGTTTTCAGTTCAAAGAAGTCGCGCGCTTTGTTCACGGCTTTCAGAAAGCGATCAAACGGAAAAGGCTTCACCAGGTAGTCGAGCACGTCCAGTTCGTAACCCTGCAAGGCAAAGTTCGGATAGGCCGTAGTCATGATCACCATAGGAGGTTCTTTGATAGACTTCAGAAAATCTATACCAGTAATCTTGGGCATCTGTATATCCAGGAACATGAGTTCGATGGGCGTGCTCGTTAAAACCTGGTTGGCTTCCAATGCATTTTCGCACGCAGCTTTCACTTCCAGAAAGTCAATGTCCTTTATATAGTTGATCAGGCCTTCGCGCGCCAGCGGTTCATCTTCTACTACCAGGGTTTGTATCTTTCGGTTCATGCTACTTTTAAGGATAAGGTTGCCGTATAGGTATCCCGTTGTTCATCGATGCGAAGGTGGTGTTGATTGGGATATACCAGCTCCAGCCTGCGCTTTACGTTGGCAAGACCGATCCCTCCTACTTCACTTCGCTGAACATTTTCGTGTGTATTCATAAAGGTTGCCAGAAACTCTGTTTCCGTGCGCACCAGTTTTACCCGGATCACGTTAGCATAGTCTGCATAATTGGACACATACTTGAAGGCATTTTCAAGAAACGGAATCAGCATAAAGGGAGCAATCAGAAAACCGCTCATGTTGCCTTCACAGCTATACTCAACTTTTACACGCGCTCCCTTCCGTATCTTTTCAAGTTCAATATAATTTTGAATGTAGTCGAGTTCTTTCTCAACGGGTATCTTCTCATCCGAGCAATCATACAACTGAAAGCGCAGCAGGTCGCTAAGTTTGATCAATGTTTCTGAAGCCTTATCAGGATCTTTCTTGATGAGAAAGTATACGCTGTTGATAGCGTTGAATAAGAAATGCGGGTTAACCTGAGCTTTCAAATATCGAAGCTCGGCTTCCAGGCGCTGTCGTTCAGAACGCAACCGGTCGCTGAACATCTTCGCTCCTCCCAACATGCATACCATCGAGAATATACTAATAAAGCCATACAGGGACGTTTGAACGTATTGAATCTTGTATTGCGTTACATAGTCGTGCATGTTCCAATACAGGCCCGCGCCCAGCATCGCTGAAAAAACTACGAGAATTATAGTGGATAAACTGAAGAAAGCCAGGTATCGCCTCTTGTTCAGGTAGCGAGGTAGCAGTACATATATAATGAGGTAAAACGAAGCAGCGGTAAAGACAGCATATAAGGTAGTATTGACCAGCAACAACGGAAACGGATAACTCCTGGAGTATATCGACAGCCAGAAAACAAAATAGAAAATCCAGAACAGGATATGATGAAGCTTGTAGCGAAGAAACACCTGGCCCAAAGAGGATTTCGATTTCATAGTGATGCAAGGTAAGTAGATCGCCTCTACACTTCACATTTCATTGACCAAGAGCTCGAAAGCATTGACCAGCCGTTTTTCGTGTTGGAACAGGGCGTTGCCTGAACTGTGATGCTTCACCTTGGACTGTTCGCCCTACGGTTGTCAATAAGTATATACCGTTAGTCAATAATAGTTTAAGAGCCGGTAGTCTGTGCGTTGTTTTGGTGCATCAACTAAAACAAATTCGTATGAAACGTATCTTCTCCCTTCCTGCCATTGGATTACTGATTGCTTTTTTGTTGGGCAACATGATTGCATCGTTCGCTCAGTCTCTTTTTACTGTAGATGTTAAAGGCAGTGGCAAGCCGATGATCCTGATTCACGGTTTAACCTGCAGTGGTGATGTATGGAAGGAAACCGTTGCGCACTACCAGGATAAATACGAATGCCACATTATAACGCTGGCGGGTTTCGGAGGCAACGCCCCGGCTACACGCGACAATTTCCTGGCTGCTGTAAAAGACGATGTGATCAACTATACACGCACGAAAAAACTGAAGAAACCTGTTATCATCGGACATAGTATGGGAGCCTTCATTGCTTTGTGGACTGCCGCTTCCGCTCCCGACCTGTTTGAAAAAGTAATCGCGGTGGACGGAGTTCCCTTCATGCCCGCCTTACAAATGCCCGGTGCTACTGTTGAAAGCGCCAAGCCAATGGCCGACAACATGTATAAAATGATGAGCGCACAAACACAGGAACAATTCGAAGCCAACACACGCATGTTTCTGGGTTCGATGATCACAAGTCCGCAGCACATTGACGAAGTGATGGCCATCGCGAAGAAGGCCGATGTAAAAACACAGGCCAAGGTCATGTACGAGATGATGTCCACCGACTTGCGCGAAACCGTTGCTTCCATCAAATGTCCTGTGCTGCTAATGGGTGCATGGATTGCCTACAAAAATTATAGCGTTACGCACGAATCTGCAGTAGCCATGTATACGGCACAGGTAAGCAACGTGAAGCATGCTACGGTTGAGATCACCGACACGGGCAAGCATTTTATATTCTACGATGAGCCCACGTGGTTCTTCCAGAAAACAGATGCGTTTCTGCTGTAGTCTGAAAATGAAAAAAGTATACATTCTTTGATCAGTGAAGAATGTATACTTTATGAATAAAGATCTGTTTTTTAGTAACCGGTTTTTACGGTTGCTTTCAGATCGTGCAGAATGTTGTAAAGTCCGAAGTAGGTTCGGTTAATATAGATGGCCTCTCCTACACCGCGCGCTTTTTTGGATTCGCGCAGCTCTTTCATATTCGCGAGCGTTTCTCCAAATGAAAACAGTTCGTTGAAGTAGTCATCGTTGGCAAAGTCAAACTTTTCAGAGCGGAATGGTCGCGCCAGTAACTCAACTAATTTCGTAAAGATGCCCATAAAGAACTCGCGCTCCTTCGGTGTATCGTTCGGGTAAACGAAACGCAACTGTTCAAATACAAAATCGCGTTTCTTCTTATCCGTCAGTAAATCTCCATCCAGCAGGCGGAAGTATATATTGTAGAACTCCTGCGGTATAACTTTCACGCAACCAAAATCGATAATGCCCAGCTTGTAGTCATTGGTAATAATAAAATTACCCGGATGCGGGTCAGCATGCACAGCACGCAACTGGTGCATCTGGAAATGATAGAAGTCCCACATAGCCTGACCGATCTTATCGGCAGCACCTGCCGGTAATTCTTTACCAATCACCTCTCCCAGCATTTTACCCTCGAGCCAATCCATGGTAAGTATTTTCGGACAGGAGAATTCAGGATAATAATGCGGGAAGACTATATTCTTTACATCGCGGCTTCGCTGCGACAGATCGATGGAGCGTTTCAATTCAAGACTGTAATCCGTCTCTTCAAGCATGCGCTCTTCAACCTCCTTAATGAACTCGTCATACTCCACCGGGTTCAGGTTGAACATGGAGAGTGCAATGGGTTTTACCATCGCGAGATCAGACTTCACACTATCCCCTACACCCGGATATTGAATCTTTACCGCCAGCTTCTTTCCGTTGAGTGTGGCCTGGTGTACTTGTCCCATCGAAGCTGCGTTCACTGCTTTCTTCGTAAACGTCTCGAAAATCTGCTCAGGACTTTTTCCAAAATGATTCTGGAAAGTCTTTACTACCAGCGGATACGATAATGGAGGAGCACTATATTGCGCCATGGCAAACTTTTGCTGATAGGCCGTTGGCAGCAGGTTCTTATCCATGCTCAACATCTGCGCTACTTTTAACGCACCACCTTTCAGTTCGCTCAGTGAATTATATATATCATTCGCATTATCAGCATGCAGCTCATCTCTGGAAACATCCGGGTTGATCAGCTTCTTACCATAATGCTTCAGGTAGTTGGTTCCGATCTTGGCTCCGGTGGTTATAAATTTTGTGGCCCGCTGGACTTTGGTTACGGGTATACGCTCAAATTCTTTCATAAATATTGGGAGAGAAAATAAGGCTCTGTTTATAAGTGAGGTGTGTGCATGCAGGTATTTAACAGCGCGGCTCTATCTTTTGTTCTGGTACAGAAACTTCCCAAAGTCAATCGCAGCATCTACAGCGCCTTTGCCGATCAGATCGAACGCCAGGTTAACGGATTTCTCGATGGCGGCATCGGTCTTTTCAAAACCTGTACTGTCATCTTCTTTCCAGAAGGTGAGTATAAAACCCATGTGCAGCCAGAAGAGTTGCGGATAGCGCTTGTCGAGATACGGGCGAGTGGCAACCTCCCCTTTTCCTTTGCCCTGGTTCAGTATATTTCCGAAGAAGGTTTCGAATGATTCCTTAAAGCCTTTCAGGAAACCAGGCGTTAACTCAAGCCTTTTGATGTGACAGAGTTGTTGCAGCACGAAGCTTCGGTTGGCGCGCAGTTCTTCCAGTAAAGTAAAATAGAATGCAAGGACCTGTTCGCGTGTAGAGAACTCGTTGAAAGAATTATCGGATTGCAGTCGGGCAATGGTTTTGTCAATAAAGCCTTTCCAGATATGTCGCTCAAGTGCATCGAACGACCCGAAGTGGTTATAGAACTCTTCCTCCTTCATACCGTTGTCGAGGCAGAATTTAAAGATCGATGCCGGCTGGCGACCTTCTGTTAAGAGATAGGTTATATATGCTGACTTTATTTTTTCATCCGAAGCCTTGCTCTCGGATTTTCGAGTGCTCTTTTTTGTGGTTTCCATGATCAATTAAACAGGATTTGATGCTAAAGGGTTTGCAAGAAAGCGATGATTCTTTCGTTATATTTCACGTCATGAAAGTGTTTTCATTTTTCTTCCTCTTCATCGCCACTACCGTGGTGTTTGCTCAACAGAAAAACGTTCGTCCCGAAGAACTTTTTGAACAGGCACAGGAAGCGCATGACGCGGGCGAGTATAGCAAAGCCCTCGCATTACTCAACCAGTGTCTTACTGAACGCCCCGGGTTTACCGAGGCTTATTTTATCCGCGCATCTACCCGCGAACAATTAAAGGACATCGAAGGAGCGCTCACCGATTATAGTATATATCTGGAACGCAAGCCCGATAACCCGGAGGCACTTTTCAGCCGCGGACTGATCCGTTATCAACTGAAGAAATACGATCAGGCTTACGAAGACTTCACACGTTACCTCAAGGTTCCGCCCGGAGCAACGCAAACCCTATATTTCAACCGTTCGCCCGGTACCAGCGGTAACAACCCGATCACTACTGCACAAAGTGGCAATCGCCCGCTGATCTATAATTACCTCGGTGTTATTGATCAGAAGCAGAACAACCTGCAGCGTTCGGTAGCGTGGCTGGATTCGGCTATACGACTGTCTCCGAAAGAAGCAGACTTTTATGTGAATCGCGGTCTTTCGAAGCAAAGTATGAAGGACTCAACGGCTGCCCTAGACGACTTCAACAAGGCTTTATTCATTAATCCTAAACACCCGGTGGCATTGCATAACATCGCTGTATTCAAGCGGTTAAAGGGAGAACGAAAAGCATCAGAAGATCCGCTTGAGGAGGCCATCGACAGTGACTCGAGTATGCTGGCGCCTTACCTCGAACGTGCGTATCAGCGAATGGAAGGTGGCTACCTGAAAGGCGCACTTGATGACTATAACAAGGCATTGGAGATCGAACCGAAAGATCCGGAGATTTGGCTGAGTCGGGGCATTGTGAAAGAACGGATGAAAGACTATACCGGTGCATTTTCAGACTATACCAAAGCGATCGATCTGAAGGAGAGCTTTGTGAAAGCATGGATCAACCGCGCGAATGTTCTGCTGAAGCAGGAACGTTATGCCGATGCTATTGAAGACTATACGGCTGCACTCATCTATATACCAGACTCCGCCCCTGCTTACTACAATCGCGCCATTGCACGCTACCGCCTGAACAAATATACCGAAGCGTGTGAAGACCTGAAGAAAGCTGAGGCGTTAGGACTAAAAGCCGAAGCAAAATTAAAGGACAAGATCTGCGTGAATAAGTAAATATCAGTCTACCACCGAAAGATCCGGACGAAGTCGTACAAATACCGGCTCACGGAACATGCGGTCAGGCGTAAATTTGGAATAGCTTACTTCCATCAGCACGATGGGTTCGAGCCACGTGGTTATGTTGGCGTCTACAAATTTTCCTACGGCTGTTGACTTCTTTATGCGTTCGACCTTCTTCAATTCCTTAAGTATATCTTTGACCGTGGCATCATCAAAGCCGGTGCCCACCTTGCCCCTGTATTCCAACGCATCGCCTACACGCTCGGCAATTTGCAACGCTCCGAATGTAACAGCTCGTTCGCCTTTGCCTTTGGTATAGCCGATAATGACCACCTCGGCCGTCTGGCGCACTTTTATCTTGAGCCAGCAGTCGTTACGCTTGGCCGGAAAGTATTTACTGGTTTTCTGTTTGGCCATGATGCCCTCGAGTGTGTGAAGCTTCGCGGCTTCAAACAGTGCATCGCCATCGTCTACAAATTCACTGATGCGATACGGGGTCTCCGGGCGTATAGCATCTCTGAGCCACTCCTTCCGCTTCAGCAAAGGCTCATGGATGAGTGACCGTCCATCCAGGTACAGGCAGTCAAATATATAGCAATAGGCCGGGTTGCTCCTGGTGAGTTTCTGTATGTTCGTTTCACCAGTGCTCGACATCCGGTTGATGACGCGTTTGAATACAGGTTTACCTTCGTCATCGAGGCAAACTATCTCGGCATCAAATAATCCGTTAGTCGCACGAAAGGCTTTGTTACCATCCAGCAGTTCCGGAAACTGGTTGGTGATGTCGTTATGATTCCGCGTGCGCATGGTGATCTGCCCGTCTTCCAGTACAATGAGCGCACGTATACCATCCCACTTCATTTCAAATATATAGTCATCGCTTTTCGGTGGTTTCTCGGCAGTCTCTGAAAGCATGGGTTCGATGGTCTGCTTCAGGTAATTGACCTGCGGTTCATCCACGCGTTCGAGTAACCATTCTTTATCTTTCATCTTGTGAATGCGATACTCCCCGCTGATCTCTTTACTGCTCAATCGGAAGTAAAAGCCATCCTTCTTGTCTTTGGTGATCTGATATTTACCCAGCGCATAGATCCACATCTCTCCGGCACCGTATTGTCCTTTCGGAATTCTGCCATCGAAGGTTAAATATTCCATCGGGTGATCTTCGGTTTGTACGGCCAGTCGCTTTACTCCGGGATACGGTGGAAGTCCTTTCGGTACAGCCCATGACTTTAACACACCATCCTGTTCCAGTCTCAGATCGTAATGCAGTCGCGATGCATGATGGCGGTGTACTACAAAACTGTTTCCTGCTATATCCGGTTTAGTCCCCGAAGGCTCGGGTGTCTTTTCGAAATCGCGCTTCTTGGTATAGGTCTCGAGTTGTTCGGGTGATTTATGTTTTTTGGAAGGCGGTAATTTTTTAGGCGCTGCCTTTTTCTTTCGGTGTGTATGCAGCTCTACTGCATAAGCATCTATACCTTCCCATGCATCGCCATCGCGCTCGAGTTTGTCCACGGCATTTTTGATGGAGTATATTTTAGGATCGGTAAGCTCTGTCAGTTCATCCCACGTAAGGGGCATGGACACAGGTGCGCCCACGCGACCGCGCAAGCTATAGGGCGATACTATACTTTGCCCGGAACGGATTCGGAATATATCGACCAACACCCGCCCTTTGCGAGCATCCTTTTTGATCTGTAGCGTTACACTCGATGACAGGTCTTCTACAAAAGGTTTTGCGATTGCTTCGGCGGCTTCAAACACCGTGTGGAAATCCCACTTCGGCTCGATCGGACAACATATATGTATACCTTTACCTCCCGTGGTTTTTACAAAGGGAGTATATCCGTACGCTTCGATAGTGGCTTTCAACTGAAGCGCGATCGGAACCAGTTTTTTAAAATCATATCCTTCGGGTGGATCCAGGTCGAACACCATGTAATCCGGGCAATCAAAATTTGGTTTGCGCCCATGTAGTTGATGTAATTCCAGTGAGGCAAGATTCGCCAACCACACCAGCGATGCCGGCTCGGTAGCAATGATATAGTCTTTCTTCTCTTTACCAAGCGTAACAAACTCCAGCCAGTCAGGAGCCCAATCGGGTCTGTTCTTCTGGTAAAAACTTTCTCCATGTATACCATCCGGGAAACGAATCAGCGTGAGCGCCCGTCCTTTGATGTGCTGCAGGATAGTAGGCGCAACGGATAGATAGTATTGAATAACTTCAGCCTTGAGTATCTCGTCTTCCGGAAACAGAATCTTTTCGAGGTTGGACAACTCCACCTTGCGTTTACCTACCTGCGCCCATTGTGATTGTTTCTTTGCCATCAGGCTGTTGTTATACTTCGAAACCGGAACATACCATTGATGATCAACGCCAAACATAAACCACTGATGCTGCTCACCACCACATTGCCCAGGTTATAATCATCGGGATATATAGCAAAACGAATCAGCACGATCGCTGCAGTAATCAATAGCAGTAACAGCCAATATGCGACAGAAGGCCGTGTAATAACAGTGTGCTGCTGCGGTTCACGAAAGTATATATAGCAGGCTATGGAGATCAACCCTACAATGGTACTGATATGCTGCAGCGCATAGAACAGCGGGTAGTTAACACCATCGAACGGTATAGCGGTGCCTTTATAGAACCACAGGTTACGGGCAAAGTATCCACTGTTGTGCGTGAAGGAATCCCAGAATAAATGGGATGCGGCTCCCAGTATAGCGGAGACCAGAAACTGAATGGGATGCTTGCGCAGGTACGGTATAAGATCAAACGAACGGGCATCGTGAAAACGCAGCTGAAAAAATACAGGCAGGTTGGCAAACAGGTTCTGCTTGACAAGCAAATGAAACACTACGGACAGCACAATGACCACGGGAAGATCAAAGTAAAATATGCCGCCAACGGTGTGACTATGCGTACTGTTCACGCTGAGTTTGAAGAAGTATTCAAAGTCGGGAGACATGCTGCCAATCACCAATGCCGTTGCCGACAGCTTCCTCCAGTTGAGGAACGGAAGTACAATGGCGGGATGGGCTGGCGTGAATGGCATCCTTTGGTTCGTTGTCCGTTATTGGTTATCGATTATTCGTTCTGTTAACCGTAATTACACTGAGAAACTTCGTGCCTTCTTTGAGTTCTCCGTGTAATTGGACTTTTAAATCTCTTGCACAAAGAACATGGAAGACACTAAGTTACCAAACGATAATTTATTCGTCAACGTCTGCCTTCGGCTTATTCGAGAGGAAGATCATACCAACCACAAATGTAATGGCCGCTACGATGATCGGGTACCACAATCCTGCCAGCGGATCACCTGCGGGGGTAGAAGCAGTCTTACTGTTCTCGAATAAAATCGTGGCAATGAATGGCGTGAGCCCTCCGAAGATACCGTTACCAATGTGATACGGCAGCGACATGGATGTATAGCGAATGCGTGTCGGGAATAATTCTACCAGGAACGCAGCGATCGGTCCGTATACCATGGTAACCAATACAAGCTGTACCAGCACCAGGCCGATGAGTGCATAGTAAGGTTCGCCACTCAGGGTAACTTCTTTTTTATCTTCAACAGTCTTCTCTCCTGCTTTTCTCTTAATGGCAGTGTTGGTCAATATCTGGTTGCTGCCATCATCATAAACATGAATGGTTTTCTTTACCGTAACCGAATCGCCCGCATCCGTAACACGAATGGTCTTGGTGATATTCTTCTCCGAAGGGATTTCAGTTTTATACTGGATGTCGGTGAGCAGGTACATCTGTCTGTATACCGGGCGGTATAACAGAACCGCCAGTATCATCCCGATCATCATAATGATTTTACGGCCAATTTTATCAGACAGCCAGCCGAAGTATATAAATAACGGAGTGCCTATTAGCAACGCAATGGCAATGATGTTACGCGTTTGTACGAACTCTACGTTACAGGTCTTTTCAATGAAGGTCATGGCATAGAACTGGCCGGTATACCACACCACACCCTGCCCTGCTGCTGCACCAAACAAAGCGATGAGCACCAGCTTCAGGTTCTCTTTATTACCAAAGCTTTCCTTGATCGGGTTCTTCGATATTTTACCTTCTGCCTTGATCTTGGCAAACAAAGGCGACTCGTTCATGCGCAGTCGTATAAATACCGACACACCCACCAATATAGCGGAGAGTATAAATGGAATGCGCCATCCCCAATCATTAAACTCAACGATGTCCATCGACTCACGCACTGCTAGGATCACACCGATCGAAACGAAAAGTCCGAGAGTAGCGGTGGTTTGTATAAAGCTTGTAAAGAAGCCGCGTTTGGAAGCGGGCGCATGTTCAGCAACATAGGTAGCCGCACCACCATACTCACCTCCTAAGGCCAGACCTTGCAACAGGCGAAGAACGAGCACGAGTATAGGAGCAAATATACCGATGGATTCATATCCCGGCACAAGACCAATAGCGAACGTGGAGCCGCCCATAAGAATGAGCGTTACCAGGAAAGTATATTTCCTTCCTACAATATCACCTAATCGCCCGAAGACAATGGCACCAAAAGGGCGTACAATAAATCCCGCAGCAAAAGTTGCCAGTGTGGACAGAAAAGCGGCTGTCGGGTTACTCTTGGGAAAAAACTGTTCAGATAATATGGTCGCCAGACTTCCGAATATATAGAAGTCATACCATTCAATGAGTGTGCCTACCGAAGAGGCTGAGATAACGAACCAAAGTGTTTTTTTCTGTTCTTTGGTAATAACTGTTTCTGACATGGGGTGTTTGGTTTCTACTTCCTAGAAAGATAGTAGAAAATGAGTCAACCATCCTATATGTCACTAAAAAAGGGAAGAAGCTTTTCGCTCCTTCCCCCTTATATAGTTATAACTATAGTTAGTGTTAGTAACTCCTATTGGTTAGTCTTCAACACCCAAAGCCTTCATGCGCTTCGTAACGCGTTCGTTGTTCTTATCGTCTGCTATATAGTAGTACAACAAGCTCAGCTTCTGGAGTAATTCGATCTCAGCTTCTTTAGAAGGTATCTTCATCTTTTCAGCTTTCTCGAGGTAAGGTATAGCAGCTTCGCTCTGCTTTACACGAGTCTGTACAAGTGCCTGCTTTTTCTTTGCGTTTGCTGCAGCTATACCGAGTTCGTTGATAGCCTTTGAAGTCTTATCAATTTCAACCAGGTAATAGTTAGCCAGGTTAAACTGAGCATCGAAATAATCGGGTTGTACTTTCAGCGCTGCTTCGAAGTTTGCTTTTGCATCTTCCATTTTACCAAGCTCGGTGTTCAATACACCCAACAGGTAGAAGCTTTGTGCATCGTTCGGATTTGCTTTTACACTTGCTTCCAGGTTCTGAGCAGCCAGATCATATTTCTTCAACTGGATCAGTGAGTTCAACTCCACGGCTTTCATATCCTTGTGGTTAGGAATGATCTTCAACACAGCCTGTGCGTTGGTAAGTGCAGACTCGTAGTCCTGATCTTCGTATGCAAGCAATGCAGGCATCGTCAACGCCTGTGTTCTTCTTCCGCCCAGCTCAGCATATTTAGCCAGGTAATCGGTAGCCTTCTTTCTTTCTTCTGCATTGTAAGCAGCATAACCGGCATACTCATAGAATGTAGTATCAGGCTTGTTTGCTTTGAAAGCTATACCTTTTTCAAATTGCTTTAACGCACCTTTGAAATCTTCACCGTTAAAAGCTTTATCACCTTTCACCAGGTAAGAGTTGCTGATGCTGGTAATTGCCTGATCGTACAACAGCATACCACCGTTGTTATCCTGTACAAAGTATGTAGATGATTTACCTTTGCTCAGTTCATCTGCTTTCTTTAAAGATTCAGCAGCTACGGATGCGAGGTTTTCAGTAGAGTTATAGCTTGATGTAGTATCCAGTGCACCGTATATAACACCTCTGTAGAACCAGGTTTTACCATCGGTCATTGTTTTTTCATAGGTAGTAGCTGCATCGATAATGGATTTAGCTTCGTCAAGTTTACCGGACTTAAGAGCCGTCATGGCTTTATTAATATTCGGCTTTGCTTCTTTCTGTGCCAACGCCATTCCTGGTATAGCCAGAAGTAATAAAACTGCTATCTTTTTCATTGTTGGTTTTATTTATTGTGGGTTATTGTTTTCAGTGTTGTCGTCTTCCGCTTCAGGCGCATCATCGTCTATATCTTCATCGGATACAGCGGGAGGCATTTCACTTGGCGGAGGGAGTTGAGGCGCATCACTCGCATCGTTCTTAACCTCTACAATCTGTTGTATCTTCTCCACAGATGAGATACGGTCATCATCGTTCAGTTTAATGAGGCGTACACCTTGGGTTGCACGTCCCATCACGCGTAATTCACTGACTTTGATACGTATGGTAATACCGGAGCGGTTTATGATCATCAATTCATCGTCATCAACAACCTCCTTAATGGCAACAAGTTTGCCAGTTTTCTCGGTGATCATGAACGTCTTTACTCCTATACCGCCACGCTTCGTGATACGGTAATCGTCAATGAGTGAACGTTTACCATAACCATTTTCCGATACCACCATCAGGTTTGCATCCGCACGGCTAATACATACCATGCCTATAACTTTATCGGTATCAGAATCAAGACTCACTCCGCGTACACCGGATGCATTACGTCCCATCGGACGAACATCTGATTCATGGAAGTGTACTGCTTTACCCTCACTCTTCGCAATGATGATGTGGTTGTTTCCATTGGTAAGCGATGCATTCAGCAGGCGATCGCCTTCGTGAATGGTAATCGCGTTGATACCGCCCTGACGTGGACGAGAGTATTCTTCCAGCGATGTCTTCTTGATGGTACCGCCCTCGGTACACAGAATTACATAGTTGTTATTGATATACTGTTCATCCGACAGGTTCTTCACGTTAATGATCGCACGAACTGTATCACCCGGCTCTATATTGATCAGGTTCTGAACCGCTCTTCCTTTTGACGTTTTATTACCTTCCGGTATCTCGTATACTTTCTTCCAATATACTTTACCCTGATCGGTAAAGATGAGCAGGTAGTTATGCGCCTGCGCTATAAATAAGTGTTCGGTGAAGTCGTCATCTTTGGTGGTTACACCTTTCGAACCAACTCCTCCTCTGCCCTGTGTTCTGTATTCCGATAGTGATGTACGCTTGATATACCCCTGGTTGGAAATTGTAATTACCATCTCCTCGTTCGGTATCATATCTTCCAACGTGATGTCATCATCGTTGTGAACTACCGTAGTTCTGCGCTCATCGCCATAACGTTCTTTGATCTCCAGCAACTCATTTTTGATGATCTCCATACGCAACGGTTCGTTGGCAAGTATACTTTTCAGGCGATCGATGAGTTCCATTACTTCTTTATACTCCTGCTGTATCTTATCGCGTTCCAGACCCGTGAGTCGCTGCAGACGCATGTCGAGAATTGCTTTCGCCTGTATTTCAGACAAGCCGAAGCGTGACATCAATCCTTCGCGTGCCGTATCCGGATCTTTGGAGTTACGAATGAGGGTGATCACTTCATCGAGGTGATCGAGTGCTATCAGGTAACCTTCGAGTATATGTGCTCTGCGTTCCGCTTCTGCCAGTTCGAATTTTGTTCTTCGTACAATAACATCATGACGGTGTTCTACGAAGTACTTGATCTGGTCTTTGAGGTTCAGTGTCATCGGGCGGCCTTTTACAAGTGCCACGTTGTTAACACCGAATGAAGACTGAAGCTGGGTATATTTGAAAAGGTTGTTTAAGACTATATTTGGAATCGCGTCTTTCTTGAGGTCGTACACGATGCGATACCCTTCACGATCTGATTCATCGCGCAGATCGGATATACCTTCAATCTTTTTATCGTTAACAAGCGCAGCAGTCTTTTCGATCATCTGCGCCTTGTTCACCATGTACGGTATCTCCGTTACAACGATCTGATCTTTACCGGTAGGCGATGTAACAATCTCTGCCTTGGCACGCATTAATACTTTACCACGGCCGGTGAGGAAAGCCTCCTGCACTCCGGAGTAACCATAGATCAATGCACCTGTAGGAAAATCAGGAGCTGTGATAAACTTCATCAGCTCGGGTATCGTGATCTCGTTGTTATCTATATAGGCTATAACACCATCTACAACTTCGCGCAGGTTATGGGGAGCCATGTTGGTAGCCATACCTACCGCTATACCGGAAGAACCGTTCACCAAAAGGTTCGGAATCTTCGCAGGTAATACAGTTGGTTCTGTTAATGAATCGTCAAAGTTAGGTTGAAAGTCAACGGTATCTTTGTTGATATCGTAAAGCATTTCTTCCGCAATTCTGCGAAGACGTGCTTCGGTATAGCGCATCGCTGCCGGTGAGTCTCCGTCAACCGAACCAAAGTTACCTTGTCCGTCAACCAAGGTATAGCGAAGCGACCAGTCTTGTGCCATACGCACCATCGTATCGTATACCGATGCATCTCCGTGCGGGTGATATTTACCCAATACCTCCCCTACAATTCTGGCTGATTTTTTATAGGGCTTATTGTAGTTTACACCCAGCTCCAACATTCCGTACAACACTCTTCGGTGTACAGGTTTCAATCCATCCCGTACATCGGGAAGCGCGCGCGAAATGATTACCGACATCGAATAATCGATGTACGCACCGCGCATTTCATCTTCGATATTAATCGGGATTATACTCTGCCTTCCAGGGGTCAGACCACCAGTTTCTTCTGCCATCTAAAATCGTTTGTTTTTAGCTTAATTAAGCGTTTTTTAAAGCCACGCAAGATAGTAAAAGTTACCACTTTAAGGCTCAAAAAAGCGGGTTAATATTGACTTTTTTACACGAGCGTAAAAGCCTTTACCAACGAAGCTATAGTTTGTGTTTTGTAAACAGAACGGACGATACTCACACTGTATTTCATCACGCGGGTGTGATGGTTTTTCAAACTTGAAACACAACAAAAGACGTGTAAATGTATACCGCTAAAAATCAAATATATACCTATCAAAAGCTTTAGTAAGGATTGAGCTTTTTCTTGTTCTTGCCTTTATACTTGATCAGGTTCGGATAGTTTTCTCCGTAATGTGGATTCTGTTTTTTATAGATCGGATGCCTGCGGCTGCGATACTCGCGATTACCATGTGCGTGATTCATCTGCGCATGACAAGTCTTGAGAAAACATCTGCGAAGCTCCGGTATTCTGTAGGTAGCCCCTACGTTGATATAGAATGCATTGAGTTTGTGACTGATGCTCGGACCACTCTCGGGCATGCTGATCTTATAGCCTTTGATCTCGTATGACGGGCGAACAAACAACCTGAAGTATTCCGACATCTCACGTTCAACCGCTACACCAAAGTTGAAGTATATTCCTTTCTTGATCACGCTATTGTCGAACTTGCTGCCGAGCTTGTAGCCACCTACGTTGGCATCAACCACCAGCAGGTATTCGTTGTAACGGTATACAGGTGCACCCACCATCAAAAAGTATTTCTTCAGAAAGAAGCTCGATACTTCGGATGAGTATGTACTGATCTGATCGGAGTAATTGGTCGGTTTGAAATCACCAACGTTGGTATACTCGAACGAGTAACCTCCACCTAAACGTATCTTGTAGCGACTGATCTCAACGTGTAAGGTAGCACGAATCGGAATGTTGAACGCTTTACTTTTAAAACCCAGTTCGGTTGTATCCGAGTTCGCGAGAAATGCTCCGGGCTGTACGGTGTTACCGGAAGACTGCACGCGGTTTATCCAATTGGAATATCCGGATGCTGTACTGGCCGGACGAAATAGTTTCGGCATTGAATCCGGATTCTGCAACACACCAAACCCATCAAGACTGTGCTTGAACGTTGTGTTACCGTAACCTGTGCTTAAGCCGAAAGTAATTTTGCTTAAGATCTTGCGAAGTCCGCTGGGCCCCTGGCGCTTTACATAGAAATACTCCAGCGGAATAGAAGCGTCCTTCTCGTTCTCGTATTGAGCGAGCACATCCGAGGCTGTTGTCAGCATCACTGTGAGCAGGGCGATTATTGCAGCGTAACGCTTCAAAAAAATAGAATTAAGGCGCGTAAAGTTAAAAAATGTAAGCCATTCATACTCTGGCTTTTGGGATTAAAGGTAAACGAAATTCACCAATCATCCTAAAGGTAGGTGCGTATTGAACAGCCAATCTGCCGATTTGAGGGAATGAATTAACAACTTCAAGGACTATCTGCCGGTATATGCGGGTAATTTTATGATGTGTGAACAGGCTATCGTTTACTTCAGAAGTATACATGATCATAGTTTAATAATACCGGTATGGTGCCGATGTACTCTCTAACGATGAAAAGGTATGAAAAAGTGTTTGACCTTTCTTCGCCTGGTATGTAAAATCATGCGGAGTAATTTGTCCGTCAGCAGTCTTCAGCGATAGCTTCACTTCGTTGGCACCTTCCTTCAGTGATATACGCGAATAGTAAATGCTATGCGGCAGGGTTTGCCAGTTACGCGTGTCGGCTTTTTCAGTCATGGCGTTTACAAGTCCCATCACAGCCCCCAGACTTTCGTTTTCTTTGCGAAGACTTTGCTCCGTTACTTTCTTGAGTGCAGCCCGCAGCAAACCTTTACTAAACTCCTGTACCATGCGTTTCTTCAAACTATAGAATGCTACCTGGTTAACGTCTTCGACAAGTTCGAGCGGATAACTTTTATCGCCCAGCGTAAGGTCGCCACTTTTGTAATATACCGGGCGCTCCATGTATCGTGGAAACGCAACACGAAATACACGCAGATCAGTAAGATCAGATCGTTTCTTATCTTCATCCTCCCCTAACTCAAAGGGGAACACCAGTCCGAGTTCCGGGTTGCTGAATACAACTCCGTTGTTCGATCCTTTGTCAATGGCAAAATTTATACTCCATTCACTTTTTATAGGAGCTAATCCATTGTGCCAGAAAAATACGAGATCAGCTTCGGGTGTAGTCGGTTTATATTCCGGAATGCAGAACCGTTCTTTATACTCATCTGCTTCTTTGGTAAACCCTGTCCAGGTAGCTGTGTTGATCAGATCATACTTCAGTTGTTCAGGTACCTTCATGCCAAACATCTTCGCATAATCATTCTCGTATACTTCAAGGGCATTGCGATAGGCTATAAATGCATTGTTGTAATCTTTGTCGGCCTGGTATATAATTCCCATCAGTGTGTTGACGAACGCATCGCGCTGATACTTCTCTTCCGAGGTATATTTATCACTGAGTTGATTCAGGCGTATATTGAGCCGCCTGCACTCCACGAGCGCCTCTTCGTACTTGTTCATCTTCAGGTAATTGAGCGCTTTGTAATATAACAACATCAAATGCTCATGATCTTCTCCGTGATAAATGGTTACAGACGGATTGGTGAAATAGGAAGCCGCTTCGTTGAGGTAATTGATGTGATAATCTTCACCAAAGAGAAATGCCTTTTCGAAGTATGCATTACTCTCTTCGTAGCGACCGAGTATCGACAGTAGCAAGCCGTTGTTTACCATGTAAATGAACCGCGACCGGCCATGCTCCTGCTTATTGTTCTTCTCCAGCGTAGCGAGTGCGCGTTGGAGATCGCCCCGCTCAAACTCATAGTTGAAATCAAAGTTCTTCTGGTAATAGGTGGCGCAACCACTGATGAGTAGTGCAACCGGAATATATAGCAGAACAATCCGTCCGATAACGCTCGTACCGGATAGGCGAATCGCTTTTATCTGCTGGTATAGATTGTCCATGATGTGTGCAAGACAATGATAACGCAATCAGTTCTTGACAATCTTCTTGATCTCATCCTGACCGTACCAGATGCGCTTGCTGGTTTCAATGTCGGTGAGGAACAACGTGGTTACATAGTTTACCACACGCTTCTTGTTATAGGTATCGGTTTCGGAGGTCATCTCACCAAACAACATCAGGTCCGCCCCGATCTCTTTTCCAAATTGTTTCGCTGTCGCGGATGAAGCAAAGTCTTGTTGCTCGCTGCGCTCGGTACGAAGTTTATCTCTGAACTCACCCGACTCTACAATCTCGGCTATAGCAGAGTTGTGAATCACAACTTCGAACTTCTTTACGTAATTATCCGCATCGATGTGTTCGGAAGTCTTGTTACGAATCGGACCGACCACGATAACAGGTTTACGTCCAAGTTGCCTGGCGTAATTCTTGAAAGTTTCGGAGTCGAACAGATCGTATATCATTTTATCAGCAACGGTGCGCGAGTCGGTATCATTCCAGCGTCCGCTCAGATCAACTTGTTGTGAAGGATCAACGCGGGTAACGGTGCGCGAGCATGCGCTGCAGAGTACAACGAGTATAATGATCAGGGAGAATTTTTGCATGGCAGTGAGTTTTGTAGCAAACTTCAAAAATCTTGCCGAAAGATACGCAGAAAGCCAGCGGGTTGTTACGCTATAGGCGCGTCATTCTCCCTACATTTCAATGTATTATGCCAGCACCGCTTTCAGGTTGCTGATCACTTCTTTCGGATTGGCAGCACTGAAAACAAAATTACCGGCTACCAGCACATCGGCACCGGCATCAAGTAATGCCTTTGCGTTCTGCTGATTAACACCACCGTCAATCTCAATCAAAGCATTTGATTTTGATTCAATGATCATCTTCTTGAGCGCAGTAACTTTCGTATACGTGTGCTCGATAAATTTCTGTGCACCAAAGCCCGGGTTTACAGACATGACACATACCATATCAATGTCCGCTATAATATTTTCAAGTTCGGTAATGGATGTATGCGGGTTGATGGCAACACCTGCTTTTATACCCAGCGCTTTGATCTGCTGAATGTTACGGTGCAGGTGCGGACACGCCTCTACGTGAACGGAGATGATCTCCGCTCCTGCCTTATGAAAAGCCTCTACATAGCGCTCGGACTGCACGATCATCAGGTGTACATCCAGTGGCTTACGCGCATGGCGCTTCACAGCTTCTACTACCGGCAACCCCATGGAGATGTTTGGTACAAATACACCGTCCATGATATCAACGTGAATGAGATCGGCCTCACTCTCGTTGAGCATGGTAATCTCGCGTTGCAGGTTGGCAAAGTCAGAAGCCAGTATCGATGGCGCTAGGATGGGTCTTTTCATCGTGCGTAAATATATAGTTTAGCGTGATGCTTCGATGGCCTGGTTAACATCACCAATGATGTCGTTGATATCTTCCAACCCTACGGCTATACGAATAAGTCCGGGCATGATGCCTACCGCAGCACGCTCATCATCCGTAAGCTTCGAGTGTGTTGTAGATGCCGGGTGTATAGCAATGGTACGGGTATCGCCGAGGTTTGGTGTATGCGAAATCATCTGCAATGAATTCAGGAATCTGCGTCCCTGGTCAAGGCCACCTTTGATCTCGAACGTAACAATACCACCGCCCAGCTTCATCTGCTTTTTAGCCAGTTCATGTTGTGGGTGTGATGGCAGGAACGGATACTTCACTTTCGAAACATCCGGATGTTTTTCAAGATGCTGTGCCAGTGTCAATGCATTCTGGCAATGACGTTCCATTCTCACCGCCAGTGTCTCAAGACTCTTCGATAAGATCCACGCATTAAAGGGTGACATCGATGGCCCGGTGTGGCGGGTGAAGAAACGAATCTCTTTGATCAGTTCTTTCTTGCCTAATATAGCTCCACCGATTACACGGCCCTGGCCATCCATAAATTTAGTAGCCGAGTGTGTAATGATATGCGCTCCCCACTTGGCAGGTTGCTGCAGGTACGGTGTAGCAAAACAGTTGTCTACATTCAGAATGAGGTTGTGCTTCTTGGCAAGTTTACCAAGCCACTCGAGATCGATCAGATCCAGAGCAGGGTTCGATGGTGTCTCTACGAAGATCATGCGTGTGTTCGGCAGTATCTTCTTCTCCCAGGTTTCCGGTTCATTTACATCGGCATAACTGTGCGATATACCAAACTTCGGGAATATAGTATTCAGGATCTGATGTGTTGAACCGAATACCGAGCGACATGCCAATACATGGTCGCCAGACTTCAGCAACGCTGCCATGCTGCTATACATCGCAGCCATACCGGAAGCTGTACCGATACCATCTTCCGTTCCTTCCATGCGACAAAGTTTTTCAATAAACTCGTTCGTGTTCGGGTTGGAGTAACGACTATAGATGTTACCGGGAATTTCGTCAGCAAACATAGCGCGTGCCTGCTCTGCATCATCAAATACAAAACTTGATGTGAGGTATAGCGGCACAGAATGTTCGCGAAAGGATGTGCGCTGGTGCTGCGCACGTATAGCATCGGTCTCGAAATTTCTTTTCTCTTCCATGAAAATAAAATGAATCTGAAATGTGAACTGCTACGCAGATAATGTGATAAATGTTACCGGATCACCTCAAAGCTATAGGTAATCTTCGCGGTCTTCTCCAGCGTTTTTGCTACGGAGCAATACTTTTCAATGGAAAGGTTTACCGCTTTCTCCGCTTTCTCCGTATCGATATCGCCATACAATTTAAAATGTGCGTGCACTTCGGTGTATAGTGAAGGCGTAGCATCTTTCTCACGCTCGCCCGTTACCGTAATCTTGATATCCTTCAAATTCTGCCGCTGCTTTTTCAGAATGGTAATAACGTCAATCGCACTGCACCCTCCCATGGCTGCGAGCAACATCTGCATCGGGCGCATGCCCAGGTCAGAGCCTCCTGATTCGGGTGATGAATCCATCTGCACGGTTTTACCGGCTTCATTACGCGCTTCCATGTGGAAGGCATCATTCAAACGACTTAATTCAATTTTTATCATACAGCTTTTTCTTCCTCCTGCGGCCAGGCATAACTGCCTGCTATCATTGCCAGCAAACTAACAACTGTTGCCGGCATTAAACTTGGCCACGATGTTTCAATGGCCTCAAAGATAATCCAAGTTATCATACCTGCCACCATAGCGAGCAAAGCTCCTTTGCTGCTGGAACGTTTCCAGTATAAACCTAATGTGAGCGGTATAAACAGGGAAACCAGGCTGAGTATGGATGACTCTCCTACCAGTTCGTATATATTAGACCGAAAACAGGCCATAATAGTTGCGAGTATGGCAAAAATCACCACACATATTTTGGTGAGCATCAAAAACTGTTTGTCGGTATAGCGGTGCTTTACCAACGGCCGTACCAGGTTCTCTGAAAATATAGCGGCCGGTGCCAGTATAGCCGAACTGGTTGTACTCATAATGGCCGATAGCAATGAACCGAAGAACAGAATCTGGACAGGCAATGACGTGTGCTGCAACACCATGTTCGGCAAGGTAAGTTGTGTATCGCCTGTAATCTGATCAGGGTATAAATGCTTGGTACATAAACTTATATATAGCGGCAGCATGGCAATGGTGAGGTACAGACCGGCTGCTATATAACACGACCACACCGCGGTTCGTGCCGAGCCTGAAGACATGGACCGCTGAAATACATCCTGTGAAGGCACAGAACCTAAGCCGAGCACCGACCATGCGGCCAGGTACGCAGCAATTTCTTTGAACTCGAATGAAGGAAGAAACTTCAAATCTTCTTGGGGCATCTCACTGATTACAACGGACACACCACCCGCCTTTTCTGACAAGATATACGCCAGCGCCACCATGCCTGCGATGATGATTATACTCTGCACAAAATCAGTAATGGATACAGCCCACATGCCACCGGCATAGGTATATAACGTAACAATCACCGAGCTGATAACAATGCCCTGCCACACGGGTATATGTATCACTACATTGAGTATCAACCCCATGGCCACCAACTGCGCGGCTATATAGCCGAGGTACGGTAACGCGAGAAAGAGGCTGGCGGTTAACTCGGTAACTTTATTATAGCGTACTTTAAAAAAATCGCCCAGGGTGAGCAGGTTCATGTTGTATAGCCTGCGGGCATAGAATACCCCGAAGATGAGCAGGCATAGCGAGGCACCAAATGGATCTTCGATTACGGCATATAGTCCTCCTTCCAGGAATTCAGCCGAGGCACCGAATACAGTTTCCGAACCAAACCAGGTAGCAAAGAGTGCCGCAGAACTTAACACGATGGGCAGACTTCTGCCGGCAAGCATAAAATCGCCTGAATTTTTTACTCTGCGTGACGCCCAGAAACCAATCGCTACGGTAACAATGAGGTATAGGATGATAGAAAGAAGTAACAATTCGCTTTTACAGTTTAAACTGTTCGTGAGCCTAAAAGTAAAAAACGCAGCAGACTATTTCGCATCTTTCTTCTTCAACTGAAAGGTGCGCGTAACGTTGAAACCCAAGTGAATATCGCCACCAAAGAAATCGCCTTTCGTTTCAGTAATGAAGGTACGCTCTGTAAGACTGGATGTGTTGGTAAGAACGATTTGAAACACGTGCCCACCTGTTTCTATATCTATACCAAAGCCGAGTGAATTATACCGCTTGCTTCCCGCTTCAAACAAATCATTATCGGGTGGATCAAGGCGATAGTAATACTCACTGGTTAATGCTACACTGCGTGTGAGCTTGATGCGCCCGCCAATACCAATAGCCAACTGATCATTCTTTTCCCGCGACTGATCTACAGCATTCTTGTGAATATAGGTAGGCATGATCTGCAACGAAAGGCTGGGAGTAAATTTACGCGCAATCAACGCTTGTGCTGTATAGGCCAGTCGATCTACAGTTTTAAAACCTTCGGGCTCGTTGCCTCTTTTCGGAGATATACTATATGCGGTACCTCCCAACAATGTCATGGTGAACGGAAAACTTCTCTCCCCGGAGCTTTGCCTCAGCAATTTATACTTCAGGTATCCGTCCATGATCTTGTCGGCCGAGTTACGACCTATACTTACGGAGAGATTATCGGTTATACCATAGTCGAGCCCGAGACGAACATAGGCCTGATCAAGTCCGTACATTTCATAGAGACCTTCGTTCAATTTTCCGAAGCGGTGTGCGAATATAAACTCGAGCGTTCCGCCATTTTTTGTTTCAACACTATGGCCATTTACCAGGCGTGTGCCCTTAAAAGTGGCAATGGTATAGTCTGTGTTCTGATCTTGCTTTTCCAGTTCTTTCAGCAGATCATCCTGTGCGAAAGAAATGGTGGGGAGTAAAAGAAGTAAAAATAGTTTCTTCATAATGCAGGCTTAAAGCGGTCTGTAATTAAAATCCACGGTCACTTCTACTTGCTGTGCTATATTTTGCCACACGATCTGCGGTACCTTGATGTTATAGTCTAGAAGTTTTACAGTAAACTTCGACTTGAGTGATAGCTGATTGTTCTTCATTTCAGCCGTGCCCGGTAATTCAACATCGCGCGTAACACCATGGATCGTTAACTTGCCCACGGCCTTTATATTTTGTACACCGGAAATGGTATTATTGAAACCAACAATCTTACCCTGAAAAGATGCCTTCGGATATTTTTCCGACTCCATATACTTCTCATTGAAGTGCACCTGCATCAGTTTCTTTTCAAATTGAAAATCCTTGATGTTCATCAGGTAGGCAATCTCCCCCTGCCCTGCATCGAATATACTGGTAACGTTATTATTCTCGGCTGCTATATCTTCGATCACCCCATCTGAGAAAAAAGTTACCAAAGCTTTGTCAACAAAAAAGCGTTGCTGGCCTTTTCCGACCTGTGCCCATAACAGAAGAGTAAATACCAGAATTATCCTCATACAGCAAACAACAAAAAAATTATTGAGGTTTAAAAACGAAATCAATGGTAACTTCTACCTGCTCGGCAATATTGTTACGAAGCAGCTGCGGAACCACTATATTATAGTCTTCCAGCTTCACGATAAAGCTTGACTTCATATTCAGCTTATCGACCAGTTTTTCAATGGTGCCCTTTATATTTACCTCTTTAGTTACACCATGTATAGTAAGCTTACCCAAAGTTGATACATGCTGTATACCCTTTGCCTGGGGGTTGAACCCGGTAATTTTTCCCTGAAATGTAGACTTCGGATATTTCTCTGACTCCATATACTTCTCATTGAAGTGTTCCTGCATCAATGATTTTCTGAATTGATATTCTTTGATGGGAACCGAAAAAGCAATTTCACCGGTAGCGGTGTTGAAGAGGCTTACGGCCTTCACATTCTCCGCTTTTATATCTTCGATCGGTGCATGTGAATAAAACGAGATAAAACTTTTTTCCGTGGTATAATTCTGGGCGGCTGCCGATAACACTCCTGTACACAGGAACAGCAACACAAGGTATCCAATCTTCATGCTATATATAGTATATCAATTGTTTAAGGCTCCCTGCTGAATCCAGCAGTAAATGGCTTCGCGTTCTTCCTGTGTTATACTTCCCGAACGCGGCATTTTATCAGGATCTGTCAAGGGCAAGGTTATCCTGCGCTGTATCTCGGCACCATGCTCCTGCAGGTTGTTCAGCACAGACCAGTCTGGCAGGCCTGAACTACTGTTGTGACATATTACACATTTGGATTGAATAATAGGTGCAACAACATTCGAGTAACTCACTGCTGTACCATTGTCGCATTCTACAATAAAGGACGAACTCAGGTTATGATCTACACAAGCCGCGACAACGAGAATCAGGAGAGTGATCGTATACGAGGGTCTAAGTATATTTTTAATCATAAGAAAAGATAGACAAAATCAGCGATAAAAATACGTTCGCGAAGAATATTGGGCAATGATACCGGGAAAGCAAGTGGCACAACGGTACGTGTACTGGCCAGGTTGGGTTTCACTATAGCTATGGGCTCGACTAAAAATGAAAATCCCCCGAAGTCCTGGACCCCGGGGGATAATCACTGTCTATAGTTGGCTTTAATCTTGAGTCAAAGGTATAGCACTAGTAAAAAAGTACCATGCCTGAATCGATCATATGAAAATATAGCAGATGAATGGGATTATTTGCAGATGGATGGGCCAGTGTTTGCACTGCTATTAAATGAAAATCCCCCGAAGTTCTCGACTAAGGGGGATTGTCATGTCTATAGTTGGCTTTAATCTGTATCAAAGGTAGAATTTTTTTTCGTTGAATCAACCGGTTGCACTGAAAAAAAATCAAAAAGTGTAAATTTTCTGGTTACCTTTTTTGAGTTGTATCCTGTTTTGCGGAATCGGCCTGCAGGTAAGTGTCTTTGATGCGTTGAGGGAGCTGCGATTTTGATCCCGGAAAAGTGGTTCTTCGGCTGATGTCGTAACTCGCGTACGCAATCAGAATAACAAATGCCACTACAAACAAACTAAATATCTTCTTACCTCTCGTCATGGTATAACTCAGATATACTCCAGCACTTTATCGGCCAGCGCCACGTTATCAGACAACAGCTCGTAGAACTGGTCTTTGTTAAACTTCAGAATTACTACATCGGTCTGGGCAACAATCAGGTTGGTATTAATAAAATGATGCACGCCCAGCATCTCTCCTATAAATTCGCCCTGCTTGAATTCAGATGTAAGCTCACCGCGCTGATAAAGATGTACTACACCGGTATTCAGTACATAAAAGTAATTGTTTGAACGTTCGTCCAGCACCAGCGATTCGTCTTTCCTCATGCGCAGTTCCTCACTCAGATCGGCCAGGTATGTAAGCGTCAAGCCCGGCACCCCATTGAATATATTGATGTCTTGAAAGAACAACACCTTTTCAAAGCGCATAATTCTGCGTGCGTGAATGATCCGCGTATCCAGTTCGTACTTGACATCGGAACCTAATCTGCGTGAATTTTGTTCGTATTCAGTCGGGCTGATCTTGTGAAGCGCCCAGGCCGATACTTCACGAATTAAAAGATCAGGATTGAATAATTGCGCAATGAGATCAAGCTTGAAATCTTCGATCTTGCGTATACCGATCTGGAAGAGCACACATGCTTTCGTCCAGCGGTTAGACTGCGTGAAGTCGCGGTTGATCAGGAACTTCAACACCAATCGTGAATCAAGTTTTACCCGCGGGTAAAAATACTCCAGGCGACTGATGCGCTCGGCATCGGATACATCATCAAGAATCGGTATAACACGTTGCTTCAACTGCTCCGACAAGAATACATCCAGCAGCTCGATGGCGTAGGTAATACCTTCCGCTGTACCACTATCTATATTTTCCTTCACCAGCTGGATAGACCGCGTATCGTATAGCATGGTAAGCAAGGTATAGATGTGCTCGATGTCGTTCTGAATTTCGAAACGCAGTGCCGTTCTGATCTGCTCGCTGAATCCATCATCACCAATTTCGTATAGGGCGCTGAGGTTCCAGCTTATATCCGAAATATCGGATTCGATAACATATTTGATACGTGTGATCTGCGATATACCCGCCTTGAACCCGCACTCACCCAACGACAACAGCACCTGCGATACAATCACTTTGTTGGGATAGTCCATTTTGTTCCAGAGTATTTCGCGGGCGCGCTGCCCTCCTATCCTGCCGATTACCTGGATGATGCGTAACATCATTTGTGTACTCTGGCCACTGCGGTAAAAAGCAGTATCAAGAGCCGGTAAAGTTATAGCACCAATCTGCACCAGTGCATTCATCGCCTGGTTGCTATATACCGGGTTGCCCAGGTTCTCAATGATGGCATTGACGATCTCCGCATTATGTTTCTTGATCGATGTTTTTATAGCGGTGTTGCGTACCTGCGGCTCGCTGTCCAGCAGCAATTCCATCAGAAAGGAAGTATACTCTTCCTTCGAAGTATGCAACAACAACTCGGCCGCATAGTGGCGATCATTCGGATTGGCAGAACGCGTTAACTTCTGGATACGCGTCTTGGTTATATCGCCACCATTCTGAATAATCAGTTCAAGATCTTCTTTGCTCAGTACATTCTTTTCGGAACCATCCATCCTGGTAGTATCCATACGGATAACATACTTGTCGGAAACGGAAAGTCCCTTCAGCTCATTCATTCTGTCCTGTGCGTATAGCCGTACCGATTCCTCCTCGTTTTTCATCAGGTTGTTCACCCACGCGGGTACGTGCGCTGCGTTGATCTTCTCCAGCAACTTGAACGAGAACACAGCCTTGGAAGGATTGGGAACACCCAGCATATTTTCCAGTCGCGATGTTACCTGCGATAAACCTTTTTCAAGTTTCTCCTGCTGGATGTCGGTACCTTCCAGTTTCAAACGGATCTTGTTACGATAGCCGTTATACATGTGGTTAACAACATAGAAGTATGCACCGGCCAGCAACAACAGAAATATAGCGATGTGTATAACTTTAAAGAACGGCACGAATGCCAGACCAAAGATCAACAAACCTGCTACGAAACGTGCGCTCTCATTCATCAACCCTTCTACTTTGGATTGAATATTAAATCGCAGACGGTTGTCCAGAGGTATAAAGAACAATTTGAACACCGGGTTCTCTAATGAATCACGCAGTGTCCAGTTGAAGAGACGTGTTAAGGCAACAAATAAGAAGAAGTATAGGAACCCCGTTGTACCCAGCACCTTCTCGTATCCGAAAATACCACCGGTAAGGATCGACCCGATCGCGAAGAGTATAACGACAAGCGGCAATACAAAGAGTGATATACGCAAACCGTAGTTGCTGATGATACGCTGGTTGATAAACGTCTGCATGATGAGACTGATACCATATACCGCACCGGTAAAGAACGAGTTAAAGTTTGTAAGCTCACGTTCCTTTGGGTACTGGATCTGCACCAGTTGTTGGAAAGAATACTGCGTGAACATGAACATCACCATGGAGATGAGCAGAAATATAGAGAGCATGCGGATATACGGATCGCGCAGCAACTTGTTTATCCGGGTCTCTCTCCTGACGCCTGCACCAAACTCGCGCGGGTTGTTCTTTGATAATGTGAATGACGATGATATAAAGAATAACAACACCGATACAATCGCTATACTGATGGCACACACCAGCAGGTAATCAGCAGTATCATGAATGATCTTGGACGTAAACGGAATGGCAATGAGTGTGGCGAGGATCGCGGCAATCAATTGCCCGGTATCAATCCACCCGATAATTCTTTTGGACTGCCTGAAGTTGAACAAGCGACCAAATATACCCCAGAAGCTCAAGAGCAGAATGGCGGTGATCGGGCCCGTCATGCAATACAAAGCAAACACAAAGTAGTTGTGCCAGGCAGGATCGCCATGTTGCAGCAGCCAGTATGCACCGAGGGTAAATATTAATATAAGAACAACTGCGCCCAGGGCTAGCGTTGTAAACCGGATCCAGCTCTGAAAAAACGCGAAGATTGATGTTGTAATGATACCCAGCGCACCGGCCGCGAGAAAGGCTTTGTCGAGGTACGCGCCCATGCGGTTAAGGAAGAGCGAGTCGGCTGTTACCTGGTAGGTTGCTATGAACACCCCCATGAAGAAGCCGGTGCAAAGCATCACGATGATTTGCTTTTGTTCTTCGCTCTTGATGCGGAGCACATTTGCTATACGACTTGCCATAAGGTAGTCGTCAAATATAAAAAAATCCGGGCCGATAGTTTATCGGGCCCGGATTTCTGTTGCGATTTTTTATCGTTACTTACTTTTTAGCAGCAGTAGTATCAGCCTGTACACCTGTTTTCTCCTGTGTATACTCGGTGTTCAAACCATCGATAACGTCTTTGGTAATATTGATAGCTTCTCCTGCAAAGAGTACATCACTGGTAGGGTCGTACTTCAATACAACCTGTAAACCTTTTTCAGTACCATACTTTTTCAAAAACTTGGTAATGCGATCGTATAGTTCGCGATTCAGTTTTGCTTCTTCTTCCATCAATTGCTGGCCGAGGCTCTGCTGATATAGTTGAAGGTTCTGTTGTTTCTTACCAAGATCTTCTTCTGTTGCACGTACCTGGCCAAGTGTCATGCTGTTTACATTGCGCTTGTATGCTTCGATCTCGTTCTGAAGACCGATGGCGCGGTTACGATACTCCTGCTCAATCTTCTTCGACTTGTCTTCAAGCACTGTCTTTTGCGCCTTCAGGTAATCGTAGTATTTCAATACCGTGTCGGAGTTGATATAGGCCACTGTAAGTTCGCCTGGTGCTACTGAAGAACCTTCAGCTGCTGCCGGCTTGGCCGATGAGAAATGTAAGTAAAATAGTACCGCGACTGCTACCAGCAGCACGATGTTTAAAATCAACGAAAGATTCTTCATTCTTTAAGGATCAGAGTTCAGGGCGCAAATATGTACAGAAATTTTGGAGGCAGGATACGACATCCTGATAATTTACACAAAATCTTTTACCGTACTGTGCGCCATGAAATTAACCAGCTTCCTGATCCTCAGTCTGGTAGGAATAAAGTGTGGGATCGAGTTTCAATGTATCCTCGTTAAAATCGCGAATGAATTTTTCGATGATCTTGTCGGTGATCTGTTCAACGTGAAGACCAACATCGAGGCTCACACCAAATTCAGCATTCTCGTCCATGTCTACATGCTCCTTTACTTTCACCGTTTCATCCTCCTCGAGCTCCATAATGACTTCAGCCATAAAGAGACCGATCTCTTCTTCTAACGGATCAAGCGTTTCGAGATTGCCGTTCTCGTCTTCATCGTACGTTATCTTCTTATACTCCGGAAAATGTTTGGCAGCGCGGTGTTCAGCAATTTCGTATAATTCGCTTTCATGTTGCAGACGCAGGGTATAGATAACGGCATCGTAGATGACATCCTTTCCTTCAAATTTACCGATGAAATAGAAGTGTGCATATTCATCCGAAGCTTCGTCCTCCTCATCCAATACATAAGTTCTTCCCAGGGCAGTCATGCGTGCCTGGTAATCTTCAACGACTTTAGGATTGAAACCTAGATTTTCTACTGCTGCCATAACTCGACTTAATCGTTCTTTAATTTAAAAATAAAAGCTCAAAAAAACACAATTATATAGTTAAGAAAATGAAGTGTATACGGTTTATTTTTCCGCAAACCTTAACTATACTTTAAACCATTCCGCATACATCGGATAGTTACGGGCAGTCCGCTGAATGACTGCTTTCATCTCATCGCCAATATCTTTAACACGCCTGGCCGGCATGCCTGCATATATACTGCCGGGTTCCACCACGGTTCCGGCCAACACCACGGCTCCCGCGGCAATTACCGAGTTTTCCCCTACTACGGCATCGTCCATCACAATAGCGCCCATGCCGATCAGTACGTTGTCGTGGATCGTGCATCCGTGTACAATGGCATTGTGCGCGATGGATACATTGCTGCCAATGGTGGTCTTCGCCTTCTGGTAGGTACAATGGATCACGGCTCCATCCTGTATATTCGTGTTATCACCGATGGTTATCGAATGCACATCGCCCCGAACTACCGCGTTGAACCATACGGTGCAGTTGTCTCCCATCACTACTTCCCCAACTACAGTCGCATTGTCTGCCAGAAAACAATTGTTCCCAAACTTAGGCTCGTGCCCGCGTACAGCTTTGATCAAGGCCATAATCTGATTTTTAAGTGGGACGAAATCTACAATCGTAAATCGAAAATTGTAAATCCCCATGACAACATGTCACCATAAAAGACTAAAAGTTGTACTTTTGCGACTTAATCTGAGCACGATGGAGAATTTGATTGGAGACCTTGATGTTTTAAATCCTCAGGATACCGAAACCTGTGAGACCATTCATGTTTCGAAAGATGGAAATACCGGAAACAAGCGGAAGCTATATATAGAGAGTTACGGATGTCAAATGAATTTCGCTGACAGCGAGATCGTAGCGTCCATTCTACAAAAGGAGGGCTTCGACACCACTTCTGACATAGCAACAGCAGATGTTGTTTTCCTGAATACCTGCTCCATCCGCGAGAAGGCAGAACAAACAGTGCGCCACCGCCTGGTGCACATCAACGGTCTTAAAAAACATAAGCCGGAATTATTGGTGGGCGTGCTGGGTTGTATGGCTGAACGCCTGAAAGCCAAGTTCCTGGAAGAAGAAAAGATAGTAGACTTGGTGGCAGGCCCCGATGCCTATCGCGATCTGCCTACACTCATAAGCCAGGTTGATGACGGTCAAAAAGCGGTTAATACATTTTTATCGCGCGAAGAAACGTATGCAGACATCAGTCCGGTACGATTGAACTCCAATGGCGTAACAGCCTTTGTATCGATCATGCGCGGATGCGATAACATGTGTACATTCTGTGTGGTGCCGCTCACCCGCGGGCGCGAACGCAGTCGCGATCCGAAATCTATTGTTGCGGAAGCAACGGATCTGTTTGCAAAAGGCTATCGTGAAGTTACGCTGCTCGGTCAGAATGTAGACTCCTATAAGTGGAGTCCGGAAGAGAACAACAAAGCATGGCTCGAAAAGAATGGCAGCAGTAACGTTGTGAACTTTGCCAACCTGCTCGAAATGGTAGCACAGATTCATCCGGATTTAAGGGTACGGTTTTCTACTTCACACCCGAAAGATATTACGGACGAGGTGCTGTATACCATGGCGAAGTACGAGAACATTTGCAAGAATATACATTTACCGATGCAAAGCGGAAGCACGCGCATTCTCGAATTGATGAACCGCGGCTATTCGCGCGAGTGGTACCTGGAGAAAGCAAAAAGCATCCGTCATATATTGGGTGATGACTGTGGTATATCTTCTGATATGATTACCGGCTTCTGCTCCGAAACAGAAGAAGATCACCAGGATACACTTACCCTGATGGATATTGTACAATACGATTTCGCCTATATGTTCTACTACTCGGAACGCCCCGGTACATTGGCTGCGAAAAAATTCGAGGATGATGTACCGCTGGATGTGAAGAAGCGCAGACTTGAAGAAGTTGTAACCAAGCAACGCGAACACTCTTTACTCCGTAATCAGCTTGATGTTGGCAAAGTACACCGTGTACTCATCGAAGGATTTTCGAAACGTTCGGAAGATGACCTGCAGGGAAGAAATTCATCTAACAAAGTGATTGTTTTTCCGAGGGGAACACACCGCAAGGGTGAATATGTTAACGTATTTGTAGAAGAATGCACCGGAGGAACACTAATCGGACGAGTTGTGAACAGCTAATTATCCGTGGCTGCCAACAGCTTTACCAACGGCTAACCCGGCCATGTGTTCTCTGGGTTGTTTAAATATAGTATATACTTTTAACGGATAATGACTCATGGCAATTTCAGATGTAGAGATACAAAGTGTAAAACAACGCTTCGGCATTATCGGCAATTCTCCGTTGCTGAACAATGCTGTTAGTGTAGCGATACAGGTGTCACCGACTGACATGTCGGTGTTAATTACGGGTGAGAGTGGAAGCGGTAAAGAATCGTTCTCCAAAATTATTCATCACCTCAGTCCGCGCAAGCACGGACAGTTCATTGCGATCAACTGCGGATCTATACCCGAAGGTACAATCGACTCTGAACTCTTCGGTCATGAAAAGGGCTCGTTTACCGGTGCCCATGAAGCGCGCAAAGGATACTTCGAAGTAACGAATGGCGGTACTATATTTCTCGATGAGATTGGCGAGATGCCGCTGGGAACGCAAGCACGTTTACTCCGTGTATTGGAGAATGGCGAATTCATCAAAGTAGGTTCTTCCAAAGTTCAGAAGACGGACGTGCGTGTTGTAGCCGCCACCAATGTTAACCTGATGCGCAATGTGGAAGAAGGTAAATTTCGCGAAGACCTGTACTATCGTTTAAGTACGGTACCTATATATGTACCACCCCTGCGCGAAAGAGGCCGGGATATAGAACTGTTGTTCCGGAAATTTGCGACCGACTTTGCTGAAAAATACAGAGTGAAGCCAATCTCGTTAACTGATGACGCGAAAGATATATTATTGAAGTATCGCTTTCCGGGGAACATCCGTCAGTTGAAAAACCTGGTGGAGCAGATCTCGGTTTTATCGACTGATCAGAAAGAGATCGATGCAGATATACTGCAGCGCTATCTTCCCAAAGAAACAAGTTTGCCTGCGCTTTATAAAGGAGCCACTCCGGAAAAAGACGGCATGTCGGAACGAGATATACTCTATAAAGTACTCTTCGACATGAAGAAGGATTTTAACGATCTGAAGAAACTGGTGTTGGATACATTTTCGAATCCATCCAAAGCTTCACAGCTTGTGAAAGATCACCCGGGTTTATTTGAAGATATGCATCCGGAGCCTTCGAACGGATCGCCATCGGAAGCAGTCGTGCTCAACTTACCGGCAGGTAATCATCACATTGATGACAACGAACATGTTGAGGATGTTCACGACATCACACACGAAGCGGAAGATGATTCACTCTCCATCGAGAAGAAAGAAAAAGAACTAATTGTACGTGCCCTTCGAAAAAATAATAACAAACGTAAATATGCGGCACGCGATTTGGGTATATCCGAAAGGACCCTATACCGAAAAATAAAACAGTACGACCTTGAAGATTAATGTAAAAGGCAAGCGCCTTACCCCGCTCAACATTCACCCGGTATCATTTATACTTTCTATTACACTCCTCGCGGCAACGGTGTTACTGGAGTCGTGCGGAGTATATTCTTTTACAGGCACCAGCACCACAGCCAAGACTATATCTATGACCGAGTTCTATAATAATGCCGATCTCGGGCAGGCGAATATGGGCCAGACGTTTACCAACAGTTTAAAAAACTACTTGATTCAGAACTCTGACCTGACCGTGGTTCAGGAAAGTGGCGAACTTCAAATGGATGGCGAAATCACTGATTTCAGACTTACGCCTATATCTCCGGTATCAACGGGTAACGAGAACCAGATCAACAACGCCTCTTCAACCCGACTCACCATTACGGTGAAAGTTACCTATGTGAATACACTGGATGAAACGATGAGCTTTAAGGATAAGTCGTTCTCTTTTTACAAGGATTTTACCAACGATCAAAACTTCACTGACATAGAAGAACAGCTGACTAAAGAGATTTTCGACCGAATAATCAATGACATCTTCAATGCTTCCGTTGCCAATTGGTAAAATTTAGTATTTTTACCTTAAGGCATGACATCTGTGGAAAAAAATCTGTTCATAAAAGTTTTAAATCACTACGCTGATAGTTCGGTAGAAGAAGCCAGGGAAGTACTCTCGTTAAAAGAGAATTTTCCCTATAGCCAACTGCTGCACGCGCTCTCGGCCCGTTTGGCGAAAGACCATGGCTTTAGCACACAACAAGCTGAATTACAATTAGCTGCAGTATATGCAGCCGACCGTGGTGTGTTAAAGGAAGTAATGACCGAAGAGACGATCGTTCTTAATTATACCAACACAACAACATCCGCTGGTATAGCAGACGTTACCCCGGTAGAACGCCCTGTTTCTGTTACCGTTCCTGTTTATACTTCCAGCACTTCGACACATGATTTAGCCGAAGAAGTAATGCACGACCTGGAAAAACTGAACCAGGCGAGGCATAATTTCGAAATGTTATTTGATGATAGTCATACCGTTGCAAAGCATGCAGAGCCGGAATTACCTGTACAGGAAACTGAGAAAGAAGAAGAGGACGAAGCATCTGAGTTTGTAAGCACCGCCAAAACGCGGAAGGAACGAATTAAAGAATTGGCGAAAGCCATGCAAGCGAAGGAAGAGGAAGAGGCCAAACCGGAAGAAACCAAATCCAGGAAAGAACGCATCATTGAACTTGCCAAAGCAGCGCAGGCTAAAGATGAAGCCGAAGCCAGTGAAGAGCCGGAATCAAAGAGCAAGGGCAGAAAAAAAAAGGCCGAACACTCCGGGGAAGAGCTGATTGAGGAAATTGCCAATAAAGAAGAACTTACGCCTGAAGGAGAAAAGCAAAAACAGCAGCTTCAGATCATCGAACAATTCATCAAGACGCAGCCTTCCATAACACAAACCAAGGAAAAACCTTTTACGCCTCCTTCCGGAGACTTGTCATCTATAAAAACAGGTGAATTCGGAGACAACGTGGTATCTGAAACCCTGGTGGAAATTCTTGTAAAACAAGGAAAAAAAGACAAGGCAATTGAGGTTCTGAAAAAGCTGATTTGGAAGTTTCCACAAAAAAAGGCTTACTTTGCGGCTCAAATAGAAGATCTAAGAAAATAAAATATGTACGCATTAGTTATCGGTTTAATCATCCTTTTCTCGGTACTGTTAGTACTGGTTGTTCTGGCTCAGAATTCTAAAGGAGGTGGCTTGACCAGCCAATTCGGTGGTTCTGCAGCAAGCAACATCATCGGTGTAAAAAAGACAGGCGATCTTTTAGAGAAACTTACCTGGAGTTTCATCATCGGTATCATGGTTCTTTGCCTGTCTACAAACTTTATCACGGCTGACAGAAGCGGTACAAACAACGGCATCCTGGAAAGAGCTGGCGAACAACAAGCTCCTGCTAACCAGGCTCCTGCTCTCGAAGTACCTGCAGACGGCACTACTGCTCCTGCCGATAGCTCGAAATAAGCTATAGTCATTAAAAGAATATAAAGAAGAAGGGTTGCTCATCGGCAACCCTTCTTTCTTTATAGCAACGTATAAAAATAATATATATACTTAGTGCATGCGGTCTCCCCGCACAGCAAGACTTTCTACAATCTTCGCTTCCTGCTCCAGCAACTCGTGCCAGCGGTTCATCACTACATCTTCCGGCATATATTCCTTCGCCAGTTGCAGAAAGTTTTTATAGTGGCCGGCTTCCGAGATCATGAGCTCGTGGTAAAACTCCGCCAGTTCCTTATCGGGTATATTCTTCCAGAGAATCTTAAAACGTTCACAGCTTCTCGCTTCGATCAACGCGTTCAATAACAATTTTTCCATCAACTGTTGCTCGCGCGATCCGCCCTTCTGAATTACCTCATTAAGCTTTACAACATATTCATCTTTACGTTGCTTGCCCAGTTTCCAGCCGCGCTTCCGAAGCTCGGCAACCACCCGTTCAAAGTGCCCCCACTCCTCCGCCACAATAGCCGTTAAACGTTCAACCAGTATATCTTTTTCAGGATATTGAATGATGAGCGATATACCCGATGAGGCAGCCTTTTGCTCACAATAAGCATGATCTACCAGTATATCTTCAAGATGCAATTCAGCAATATTGATCCACCGCGGATCCGTAGGCAACTCAAGCCCCAACGTAAATTTATCTTTTGCTTCCATCCCGTTGATATTAAAAAATTCAATACCTCATAATTATTATGCCCACCACCATAATCTTTAAATCTTGTAATCTTGAAATCTTACAATCTTCAAATTTTCCAAATCTGATAATCAGTCATAAAACGACCAATCAAAACCAAAGTCCAATATACTCCGCTGCCCCGGATAATGAGGCGTAGGCAGATATCCTTCTTTGGTAATGGCCTGCATCAGGTTATTATACTTCAGAAATATACGACCGCGTTTGATACGCGCATTCAGGAAGATATCAATCTGCGGAAACTGAAGTGATGTAAAACTCTGCTGCACATAAAACTGTTGCGTGGGTACATCATAACCCTGCGCAAAGTACGATGACTTCCAGTGCACATCTACACCGGCCTGCATATCCAGGTTACCGTTAAAGAATATATTCTCGTAGGCAAGTTGTCCGTTTATAAACAGGTCAGGCACCTGTATAGCATCTTCGGGATTTTCGAGTACACGGGTATATATAGCTTTACCCTTTACATGAATATGGTCGGCAATTAACAGCGACAAATTAATCTCGGGTGCTACAAAAACCTGGGCCGTGGGCGTTTGCACGGGCAGCACCGTTTGGTCAAGTCCAAAATCTCCCTGCTTGAAAAATATATAGTTACCGAGTCGCGTAAAGGTTAACCCCGGAGAGACCGACAATGTTTTGGACCGATAATGTATATACCCGTTTATCTGCGTTACACTTACATCACTGAAGTCTGTCGAGTATGAAAAGGCGGGATACCACACATCGTGACTACCACGGTATGCCAGTTGCATAAATGAAGGTGCATATTGCGCCTGCTTCAGCGTAGCTTCGAACCATCGGCTTTTGAGACTAGCCTCGAGACGATAATTACCCGTCTGCATTACTTCAACCAATCCACTGAGCTCACCCAGCGAATCGAGTCGAAGCGCAACGCGTCCACCCAGATAACTCTCGGTGCCTTTCAGCTTAACATTGTCCAACGAATCCATACCAGCATTGATATAGTTATAGGACATGTTATAGTTACGCAGTGCATAGTATCCGTTGTAAAACAGCTTCAGCAGATTACCTTTTATACCCACCTCGTTACGAACAAATTTGAACCTCGCGCCATCATCCACATGCGTGCTATCAAAATCTGTATAGTCAAAGTAATCTTCCGGCTCCGATCCAGGTGTGTCGCGGAAGTAATTCGCCTGACGATAGCGATCAAATATATGATATACCTGCAGCGCCTTCCCCACTTCATACTGATGAAAGAGGTGCAGGTTCATGCGAAGTTCTTTGGTGGTTGCTTCCGTCAGGTTCGGTTGCGCGTTGGTAAAGAAGTAATCGGCATACGCAAAGTCTGTACTGTTTCGTAATATACCTCCGTACTCATCAGCCTGCAGCATGTTTCTTCTGAAGTTGAAGAATAATCTATAGGTACTGTCCTTGGACTGATAGGCCGTATACAAATCATAATAGTTAGACAATACGTTACGATCTCCCTTACCGGCCCGTTGCACCTGTTTGTCTATAAATAGTCCGCGGTAATTAAAGCCTACATTCCAAAGCGGATTGATGTTACGACTATAATTTGCACGCGTGATAGACCTGCCCTTTCCTCCCAGAATTACTTTCATGTTCGAATAAGGCGAGCGGGTATTGTAATACTTTACCTGCTCAGTATCCCATACGAGGTCGTATTGATGATAGCCGGAACTGACTCCAATCACATCGGGCACCTGGTAAAAAATGGGGTTCATAGCGGTACCTATATTTCCCAGGTCCTGGTACATATTCTCGTGCTGCTGTATGTAGGTATAGCGATGGAAGTTACGGGGAGTCGTATCAATGAAATGATACGTTTGCTTGTTCAGCAACACGTCCTCCTCATAAAAATAGCGCGAAGTCTTGGGACCGTAAACCTGCTTGGTAGTATCATCGATAACACGCGAACCTCTGCGGGGAGCATCGATCTGCGCATAAGCCCACGGGCCTATGGTTATGAGACTTACGAAAAGTATTACCTGTTTAAAACGCACGCGCAAAAATAGACTTTTAAATGATTTGAGATGGTTTATGCTCATTCAGGAACTGCATTTAAAATCATCGCATCAAAATCCTGTCCATTTTTTAGAAATTTCACTTCGATCGGAATATAAAATAACGGAAGGCTCCGGGTTTCATCAGCAAACTTGCGATCGGCCAGCTTTACCATATCTTTTTCGGTTGTGATAAAGCTAACGGACGGATCACTCTTTACTATATCGCGAAAGCGCCTGAAATCTTCATGGGTATATTCATGATGATCCGCCAGGTTAAAGTGATGCACAATGGTGCTGGTGGTCTCAATGAACTTACGGAATGGCGTGGCATTCGCTATACCAGTGATCAGCACCACACGGTTATTCAACGGTTGGGCTGGAGCACCAAAAGCAATTGTATCACCATAGTGGATGGTTGTAAAAAATACCGGTCTCGTTGTATAGCTTCTTACCGCCTGCTCGATCTCCATACGTTCATCGATCGAGATCTCCGGTGGACACTTCGTTATCACTACTACATCCGCACGTGCGGCATTGGTGCGCGACTCACGAAGGCGCCCGGCAGGCAACAGGTAGTCGGTATAGAACGGACGATTATAGTCTGACAGTAAAATATTGAGCGAAGGCTTAACACGCCTGTGCTGAAACGCGTCATCGAGCAGCACGACACTCACTTCATCACGCTCCTGCAAGATGTTGGGAATCGCGAACGCACGATCTTCCCCCACTGCCACAACAATCTTCCCTTTAAACTTACGATAGAACTGCAGCGGCTCATCTCCCAGCGTGTCGGCATTATCCTGGTCCGTAGCGATTCGGAATCCTTTGGTCTTGCGTCCGTAGCCGCGGCTCAGCGTTGCTATCGTATACTTGTTTTGCAGCAGTCTTACCAGGTGTTCGATCATTGGCGTCTTGCCAGTACCTCCCACCGCCAGGTTGCCTACATTGATAACCGGTATATCAAATTCAACAGAAGGCTTCAGGCCACGATTATACAGAACATTGCGCAGGGTGGTAACGATGTTGTACAGTACAGCAAAAGGAAATACTAGAATACGGATCAATGCCATGCAATAATGAGGTAAAGGTGCTTTGTGTTATGCGGTGAGAAATTAACTTTGACCATTAACTCATTTCCGTAACGCGATAACACATGGCCGTAAAGATAAAGGATGTAACGGATTACCTCGAATCTATTGCCCCCAGAAGCTACCAGGAGTCTTATGATAATGCCAGCCTCATTACCGGCCATGCATCCTGGGATGTGAAAGGTATATTGGTAACATTAGACTGCATTGAAGCTGTCGTGGATGAAGCTATCGCCCAAGGCTGCAACCTGATTGTAGCACACCACCCGATTGTTTTCAAAGGCTTAAAGAAACTGAATGGCAACGGCTATGTTGAGCGCACAGTCATCAAAGCTATCAAGCACGACATTGCGATATATGCTATCCACACCAACCTCGACAATGTTTATACAGGTGTTAACCGGAGGATCTGCGACAAGATCGGCCTGACCAACGTAAAGATACTCGCCCCTAAAAAAGAAACGCTGGGTAAACTCGTAACTTTTATACCCACAGAAAATGCCGAAAATGTTTTGGCTGCTTTGCATGAAGCCGGTGCCGGCCAAATCGGTAACTATAAAAACTGCAGCTTCAGACTTGAAGGCACAGGCACGTTTATGCCGACCGATGACGCGAACCCGCATATAGGGCAAAGCAATAAACAGGAGTATGTAAACGAAGTACGGGCCGAAGTAATTTTCCCGCAGCACCTGGAGGGTAAGATACTCGCGGCACTTCGCAAGGCACATCCGTATGAAGAAGTTGCATATTATTTAAGCACCTTATTAAATGAAAATCAGGAAGTTGGTTCAGGGATGATTGGAGAGCTCGCTACCCCTGCTGAACCTTTGGCCTTTCTTCAAGGTTTAAAGGTAAGTATGGATTTACAGATGATCCGTCACACCAACATCAATCACGGTCCGATCCAAAAAGTGGCCGTCTGCGGAGGAGCCGGAAGTTTCCTGTTACCTCAGGCAATTCAGGCGGGGGCCGACATTTTTGTTACGGCTGACTTTAAATACCATGAATTTTTCGATGCTGATGGCCGCATAATTATTGCAGATATTGGCCATTATGAGAGCGAAGTATTCACCAAAGAACTTTTACAGGATGTTTTAATGAAAAAATTTTCTACTTTTGCGATCATTTTTTCAGAAACTGCCACGAATCCAATTAGCTACCTATAACGAATGGAAAATCAATCAATCGCACAGAAGCTTGAAGCACTCGTAAAACTCCAGTCCATTGACACCGAACTAGACGAACTTAAGAAACTCCGGGGCGATCTACCCGATGAAGTCCAGGACCTGGAAGACGAAATCGAGGGCTACAAAACGCGTCTCACCCGCCACGAAGCCGAGCTAAAGGAGATCGAAGAAGGAAACAAGAAGCATAAGGAGAACATCAAGGAAGCTGAAAAGCTTATCAAGAAATATAGCGAACAACAGAAGAACGTTAGAAACAACCGCGAGTTTGACGCTATCACCAAAGAGATCGAACTTCAGGAACTGGAAATCCAGATCTGCGAAAAGAAGATAAAAGAAGGTAAGGACAGCATTGGTTCTAAGAAAGATGAGATCGAGAAAACCGGTAACCTCATCAAGGAACGTGGCGATCACCTCGACAACAAGAAGAAAGAACTGAATGATATCATGGCCGAGAGTCATGAAGAAGAGAAGAGACTTCTTTCAGAACGCGAAAAGGCTACCAAGAAAATCGAAGACAAACTTCTGAAGTACTACGAAAGATTGAGAGGCAGTCTCTCCAACGGACTGGCTGTTGTACGCGTAGTACGTGGTGCCGCTGAAGGTTGTAACATTGTAATCCCTCCGCAGAAGATCGCTGAGATCCGCGAGAAAAAGAAAATTGTAATCGATGAACATTCTGGTCGTATCTTAGCAGATGTTGATATGGATTCCCTCGATGAAGGCGACAAACCAAAAACTGCTAAAACTGCTACCCCTGCACCTAGCCGCAGAAAGAAAGTTGAATAACATTATATTTTGTTTACACCCAAAGGCAAGCCTTTTAGCTTGCCTTTTTTTATGCTGCCTGCTGACCGCACGTGCACAGGAGTGGACGTTTGATGCTACTTCGCAGCAAGCATACGACCATGTTCTGAACCTCCAGATGGATGAAGCGCGTGCATTGTTGCCCAATCCCAAAACACCACAACAACATTATGTATTGGCACTAGCCGATGCGCTTGAACTTCTTATCACCGAAGACAATGAGAAGTTTTCGGAGTATGAAGATGCGTTCGAGAAACGACAGGAATTAAAAACCAAACTCAACTCCGCTCCCGATCTTTTTCTGCAAGCCGAACTGCAACTACAATGGACATTTATATACCTGAAGTTCGGTCATGAGTTTGATGCTGCACTAAACCTGCGCGGAGCTTACCAGGTAACAGACGAAATACGCAAGCGCTTCCCGAACTTCACCGCTGTGCAGAAACCTTCCGGGTTACTCGATGTAATTATAGGTTCTGTACCCGAGAAGTACGATTGGGTACTGGGCCTGCTCAGCATGGAAGGCTCGATTGAACTCGGCCTGAAAGAACTCGATAACATTCAGAACTCGGATCACGCACTCGCCTTCGAATCAAGTTTACTATATGCTTTAACGCGCGGCTTTGTATTGCAGCAGCCACACTGGGCCCTGGCCGAGGTGAAGCAGGATATAGCGGCCTACCCTTCCAACAAGCTGGCGTTGTTTCTCGCGGCATCACTGGCCATCAAGAACTCACAAAGTGAAGAAGCACTCTATTATCTAAGCGAACTGACCAAGCATCCGCGGGGATTGCCGCTATACTATGCCGATTACCTGCGGGGAGAAGTATACCTGCATAAAGCCGACTACCAGAATGCTATAGCGGCTTATCGTTCCTTCATAGGTAACTATAAAGGTGTGAACTATATCAAGGATGCGAATTACAAGATAGGACTTTGCTATTGGCTGAACGGAAATGCTGCGGATGCCAAAGCAGTGTTCAAGCAGGCAAAGACGTTGGGCAAGGAATCATCGGAAGCAGATAAATATGCAGCACGAAGCATGGCCGAAAACGAATTGCCACACATCAAGCTTACCAAAGCACGTTACTTTACAGACGGTGGCTATTACACGGATGCCCGCAAGATGCTCGCCTCCATTACTCCGCAAGAGCTGCCCACGAAACGCGACCAGATTGAATTTACCTATCGCAAGGCCCGACTTGCACACAAAACCAATGACCTCGTGGCTGCGCATGATCTCTACCAGCAGTCTATAAAGGCAACCGGAGATGAGCCGTGGTACTTTGCTCCCAACGCATGCCTGCAACTGGGCTATATCTCGCTTGATGAAAAGAATATACCGCTGGCCCGCGAATACTTTATGCGTGCTCTAAGCTATAAGAAACACGAGTATAAGAACAGCATCGACAGCAAAGCTAAATCTGCGCTGGCTCAGCTCAACGACAACAAGTGATCGCGATCGTTATACCGCTCTACCGAAAACATGGAGCCGGTATAATTCAACAGGTACAAGCACAGGTTTTCGTGCTCAAACATATCCATGCTCTTTAACGGGTAGTTCAATAACATGCACATCAGAATGCGTATAGCCCTACCGTGCATGCAGATCAGTATGGTTTGTTCATCGGTTTGGCTCATGAAGTGATCGACTGCAGGCTGCATCCTCTTCACTACGTCCTCAGGGCTCTCCCCTCCTTCAATCTTCAAAGCGGTGTTACCCAACTGCCACTGCTTTAACATATAGTGGTAATACTCATCTTCCGAAGGTGTTACCTTGTAGCCTTCCTTTGTTCCCCAGCTGATTTCATTTAGCCCCGGCAGTTGTACGTGCGGCAGCCCCATCTCCAGAAATCCTTTTACTGATTGGTGGGTGCGCTTCAATGCCGAAGTATATACTTTCTGAAACGGAACATCTTTATACCGGTCAAAGAATGCCTGCGCCTGCTCTCTGCCCCGGTCATTCAGATCAGTGTCCACACCACTTCCCTGCACAATGTTCTGAAGATTGTAGTCGGTTTGTCCGTGACGGATGAGGTAGATTTTTTTGCTGGTCAATTTTGCATTATTTTGGGCGCAAGTATAGTTAATCGCAGGCAGTTATCCGTTTATTCCATCCGGTAAGTTCTCGGTTTAATGATGAAAAATTACCGGGGAAGAAACTGCATGGATGAAATAACAATCCATTCCCCCGAATGGTTAATTACGAGCGGATAACCAGACCGTTAATGACAACGAAGGAGCATGAGAATTTTCAAGGAAGATCTAACCGTAGAAACGCTTAACAAGTGGTCGCCCAATACGATGGCCGAAAATATAGGCATCGAGTTTACAGCTGTAGGTGAAGATTATCTTGAAGCAAAAATGCCGGTAGATCACCGAACTCATCAACCCATGGGATTGTTACACGGTGGTGCTTCAGTCGCGCTGGCGGAGACCATGGGAAGTGTAGCGGCCATGTGTTGCGTGGATGTAACCAAACAATACTGCGTAGGTCTGGAGATAAATGCCAATCACATCAAAAGCGTACGCGATGGTTTTGTAATTGGTACAACCCGGGCTATTCACATCGGTAAGAAGACGCAGGTATGGGAGATCCGTATTACCAGCGAGACTGGTGACCTGGTGTGCATCAGCAGAATTACGATGGCGGTGTTAGACCGAAAAAATTAGGACAAGGATTTAGATATAGTGCCGAATGAATAAAGTTGCTTCAGTTTCCACTTCTGTGATTCACGAAACTGACTACATTGCTTACCTGATTAACCATGCCGTGGAAAATCAATTTTCCGTTGCAGTGTGGAGACTCCCCAACGACTCACGAAAACATCTTATCATCTCGCGAAGCCCGCAGTTGCTGAAACGAAACGCAGCTCTCGAAGAACTCGCGCAAGGATTTATATTCGCTCCCTTCGACCGCAACAGTGACTCGGTATATTTACCAGCCGACTATAAATTTACATTTACCGATGGTGCATTGCGTGCCCCGGAAGAACCCATCGAGACAACGTCCTATACCTGGCTTGAGGAACAACTGCGTACCGTGGCATCGTTCAAGACAGCGAAGTTTTATACCGTAAAGAAAACAGAAACATCTGCAGCTGCTGCTTCCTATACCGAGCTGGTGATGCACGGTGTACAGCAAATTGAAAAAGGAACATTCGAGAAAGTAGTGCCCTCACGCACCAAGATGATTGATCTTCCTTTGGGATTTGATATCGTACAGTCGTTTCAGAATTTGTGTGATGCTTACCCCAACGCACTCATCTCTTTTGTAAGCTCACCGGAAACCGGCAGCTGGCTTGGTGCAACACCTGAAGTACTGGTTAGCGTAGAAGACAAAGCTATATTTCGCACCGTAGCATTGGCCGGCACGCAGCCCTATAACACTGGTGTTAATCTGAGATCAGTAGCCTGGACACAAAAAGAAATTGAAGAGCAGGCATTGGTAGAACGCTATGTGATCAGCTGCTTTAAAAAGATACGCGTGCGTGAATATGATGAACACGGACCTAAAACTGTAGTAGCCGGCAACCTGATGCACCTTAAATCAGACTTCACGGTGGATATGAAGGCGATCAACTTTCCACAGTTGGGTTCGGTGATGCTCCAGTTGCTCCATCCTACTTCCGCAGTATGCGGCATGCCGCTTGAACCTGCACTGGAATTTCTTCAGAAGAACGAAGGCTATAACCGTCAGTTCTATGCGGGCTTCCTCGGACCGGTACATGTAAACAACAACATCAACATCTTTGTTAACCTCCGGTGTACGCAACTGCTCGACAGCAAAGCTATACTATATGCCGGTGCCGGTGTTACCATCGACTCGATACCCGAGAACGAATGGAATGAAACCGAGATCAAGTTCAACACGCTTCTAAACGTTATCAGCAAGGCATAACATTTCTCTGCAAAGTCACTTCTCTTCTTATATAATTCAAGATTATATACCTCCGGCCGCTATCGGAGCAGGCAATAAATTTCATGCTGAAATTTGTATTATGACATTCTGCTTGCGATATTCAGTAGGCAACCATACCCACCTGCCCCTATGGAAAAAGTTGTTTATACACCTGTCTTGAAAGAGCACCTGGTTCATTTAAACGCAGCGATCCATGAACTCACCCGCGAAGACACCGACAAATCGATTGAGCAGTTCCTGGCAGAACTCAGCTTTGTTCAATACCTCATCGATGAGATCAAAAACGAGAGTAATTTATTCTGATCGCGTCACAGGTAGCTAAGCCACCATTGCTCGCGGTGATTGATCTTATAGGTATCGTACCATTTGCAAATCGGGTATAGCACCAGCACCACTGCGATCCACACCAAGTATGTAACACCCAGGCTGAAACCATATCCTCTCAATGCAGGCGAGTCGGTAACCCACGTATTGAACACCATGTCGCTGAGCGTATAGCCTGTGAGTAATGCAGCGAATACCGCCAGTATATGAATAACGTAGAGGTGCAATATATAGTAGAACATCGGCACACGACCGAGTGATATAAAAGCCTGCGCGAGTTTGCCCGTATATTTCTCGGCCACAGCCAGAAAAATGAGTGAAGGCCCGAGTGTTATCAGTACATACAGCAGCGATGGCGGATACTTGGTTACATTAATGAACGACAGGAACGTAAACACACCATCCTTCTGAACACTCCAGCCATGCGGATCGCCATATACATTGATCAGTCGCAATACAACGAAGAGCGCGATGGCACCACCCCCCAGCATCAGCAACATCTTTTTGCGTTGAGTCGCATCGTACGATGGCAGATATAGTTTGCCGAAGCAATACCCCAGCAACATCACGCCGATCCACGGTATAACCGGGTAGCCTACAAACACAAATGCAAATGGAAAACGGAAGCCGCCCTGTTCATGCAGGAGTGACCACAGCATGGCATCACCACCGCTTCCGCCTATAACAGCATCTATACCATCCAGCATATTATGCCCGGCCACAAACAATATCCCGAGGGCGAGAATAATTTTAAAGGGAAGGTGAATAAACCCGGCAAGCGCAATCATACCGATCGCCAATGCCCAGATCACCGTAAGGGCTAACAATGAAAAATAGAAATTGAAAAACCACGCAAAGTTGATAACCGTAAACTCCAGCACGATGAGCCATATACCACGCTTCAACAAAAACGCAGACAACTCCGCTTTACCTTTACGGCTTCCTACCATAAATGCAGACGTGCCCGCCAGAAATACAAACACCGGGGCGCAGAAGTGCGTAATCCACCGTGTGAAAAACAAGGCAACATTTGTCTTATCAAGATTAGCCGGATTATATAAAAAGGCATCGGCATGAAAATAATCACGCACGTGATCGAGTGCCATAATTACCATCACCACTCCGCGAAGGAGGTCGATGGATTCTATGCGGGATGATTTAAGCGAACCAACAGTTCTTAAGGGAGCAGCAAGCGTTGTAGCGTTCATAGGCGCGCGAAACTACGGTAATTCAAAATGGGTTTGAAGTGTTGGTGGAAATATAAATGTTACCCGTTCAAACGTAATCAGCAAGAACCGGTTGAAAAAATCACCAATAAAAAACAGCTATATATTTCATTTTTTAAATCGTCAGCCAGGCCATTAACAGCATTGTTTCAACAAGCGTCTGATTCTAAAATCGTTGAAGAAAATCACCACTCCTTACGGGCCTCATACTCAGTATACTTGCTGCATCGATTGCTTTTGCAGGCATAAAATTTACGCCACCGCGTTCAATCACCCCGGCTAAATTTTACAACGATGAAATTTATACCAACCAAAATACATGGCATACTCGATTACCTGGTGGGTGGCCTGTTAATGGCAACACCGTGGTTGCTCGATTTTGAAGACAATACATTGATAACCTGGATCCCGGTTATACTCGGAGGCAGCACGTTGTTCTACAGTTTGTTTACCAACTATGAACTGGGCGCGATCAAATTACTGCCCATGCCTCTGCACCTGATCATCGATTTCCTTTCAGGGTTATTACTGGCGACATCGCCCTGGCTTTTCGGCTTTGCAGACTATATATATCTGCCGCACTTGGTATTGGGCTCAACCGAAATATTGGTTACGCTTTTCTCGCATACCGTACCAGCCAATGAAAAGTTAAAAGATTATCCCGTCTCGGCAGCAAGACATCGCGCCAAAGCAACCGTTGTTCGTAAAAGTCCGTGGGTAACAAAAGCGCCCCGGGTACACGGATAAACAAGTTGCATGCAACCTTGCTTCCAGGGCTTCAGCATCTTCAAAAATGTTGAAGCCTTTTTCTTTTCCGAACGTTCAGCGAAAATATTGCAGGGTATATATATACTTCAAACGATTGTGTAAAAATCAAAATATATTTTATGAGAGAAGCCGGCACTTGTCGGTTTACAAACTAAAGCGAATAGTTTATATTTACTTAACATGGTAAAAATAGCGGTTGTTGATGACCATACTCTGTTCAGATTCGGGTTACTAACACTTCTGAAGGAAGACCCACGCTTTGAAGTTACAGGAGTATATAGAAGTTTCAACACCATTAAACCACTTATCCCCGACCTTGATGCCAACCTCGTTGTTGTTGATATAGCCTTGAACAAACAAACGGGCTTTGATATAGCTGCCTATATAAAAGAGTATAATCCCGGGTTGAAAGTAGTTATTCTCACTTTGCTCAAAGAAGACCTGCACATTATGAGCGCTGTTGAAGCAGATATAGACGGCTATATTCACAAAGACACCGAACCGGAAGAAGTCATCCTCGGCATTAACAAAGTACTGAACGGTGAAAAATTCTATTCGCTGGAAATCTCTAACATCCTTATCAGCAACCTTCAGAAACGAAACTTCCGAGGACTCCCCTTCCTCACTTCGAAGGAAAAGGAAATCATCAAATATCTCATGGAAGGGAATTCAAGCAAAGAGATCGCAGCCATGCTTGCTGTAAGTCCGCGCACCATCGACACGCACCGCGCCAACATCCTCAGTAAATTCAACCTGAAGAACACCAACGAACTCATTACGAAGATCGCTGAGCAGAAGATTAGGATATAATTGTTATCCATGGATCGTTATCCGTTTCTAGATTGAACGTTAGCGGCTTAAAGTACATTTCCCTTTGTGTTTCTTCGAGTCTCCGTGCAATTGGATTTTTAACCCCGAAGTCCACCGTCAACTATATATCTATTATATATATATACACCTACACTCACGATTGACGATTAACGGATAGTGATTCCCGCTAACGTTGCAACGCAACACAACTCCACAAACACTGCGCATTACGTATAAACCGCTCCGTAATTTCTTCAGATTTTCTCTAGGTATTAATGCTGATGTATAGCCTGTATACATCATATTAACTTACTACATGTATCGCTTTTATAGTCCATGCAATGTTGAAGAGTGAGTAAGCTATCGTTTGAAAGTGGTATAAATGTCAGTTTTATAGCAAGCATGTGTATAGGTTGAAAAGCAGAGAGTTCTCCGAGCTGACATTTTGAATTACGCACCTAATTAAACCTATAAATACGTATGAGAAGAACGGTATATCCACACAAAACTTAATTGTTGGCACCAGTCTCTTCATCCCGGAGATGACTGTCTTATTTTTTGAATCGCCTTGTCGTACCGGTATAACTCCGGTTAACGCAGTTACAGATCGCTGTCGTGATCCGTACACTCGTGTATTGTCTTTTTCATAAGGTGCCGCGGTATATATACCCCACCAGGAATAACAACAATTAACCCCTTACCACCATGAAAGTGATTTTACGAACTCTATGTTTTATACTCTGTGCAACACCAGTCTGGGCACAAACAGCCATTACCGGTAAAGTCTCCTCCACGTCAGACAACGCACCGCTGCCCGGTGTAAGCGTTATCCTGAAAGGTGATGCCGGCAAGGGAACACTTACCGATGCGCAGGGAAAATATACTATATCAGCCAGTCCGGATGATATACTGGTTTTTTCCTTTATCGGATTCAAGACGAAAGAAGTACGAGTAGGTTCAGAGACGACCATCGATGCCCCGATGGATGAGTCTCTCAATGAACTCAGCGAGATTGTTGTAACCGGTACGCGAAGTGTGGGGCGCACCGTATTGGAAACACCAGTGCCGGTGGATGTTATACCCATCCAGGATATCATGGGAGAACTTCCGCAGATCGACCTGGCACAAATGCTTGCTATACTTGCTCCGAGCTTTAATGCCGTTCGCTCACAGGGAGGCGATCTTGATTCGCATGTAGATCCTGCGCAGCTGCGAAACCTCGCTCCCAATCAAACACTGGTATTGGTAAATGGAAAACGAAGACACACATCATCGTTGCTCATTATCACCACTGCTGTAGGAAGTCCATCCACCTCGGTAGACCTGATGACGATTCCGGCATCGGCCATCGAACGCGTGGAGATTCTTCGCGATGGTGCTGCAGCACAATATGGATCGGATGCAGTAGCCGGTGTAATCAATATAGTACTGAAAAAAGGTACCGATAAACTCACCGGCAGTTTTACCGGTGGCGGCTATCTCAACTCCGGTGGCGATGCCGGCAATCTCACCGACAAAGGAAACCCGGATGGCTATAATTACCAGCTTACCGCGAACTATGGATTTTCGTTGGGCACGCGTGGCTTTCTCAACTTTTCCGGGGAGCTCACACAACGGAGGCCTACACTACGGCCCTTTGTAAATGACTGGCAAGTATACGATGCTACATACCTGAACAACGAACGCACCGATAAGTATGGTAATCCCATCATAACCAATCCGGAGCTGGTGACAGCACTCGGCAGTGGCGATGATGCGCAGGCATCGTCCCTGCGTACGCAGGAAGGTTTGATGACTGCGCGTGGCCTGGAACCCGAAGACTTCGCGGTATATGCCGGTATGCCTGCCATCACGTTAGGAAGTACATTTTACAATGCAGAGTATACATTAAGTCCTACAACAACACTCTATGCCTTCGGGGGTATATCGTATAAATTCCTGGAAGGCTATTCCTGTTACTTCCGCAGACCGGCACAGACCGACCGCTTCAACTACCTGCTATACCCGAACGGCTTCCGTCCGCAGATGACATCGAATACAGCAGATTATTCTTCAACGATTGGTATACGCAGCAAAGCAGGTCTTTTCAACATGGACTTCAGCAATACCTTCGGACGAAACAAGATGCGCATTGGCATGGTAAATACATTCAACGCATCCATCGGATCGAACTCACCGGTAGAGATGAATCTCGGCACACACCAGTTCTCGCAGAACACCACGAACCTGGACTTCTCGCGCTCTTTCAAAGATATAGCGCACGGACTAAATATAGCCTTTGGTGCAGAAATGCGCGTGGAAAACTACAAGATCATGAAAGGCCAGGAAGAAAGTTATACTACGGGTGATGCGGGTACCCTTACCGTTACAAAGGATGGATTGTTGATCGGTCCGGATGGTAAACCGCTGGAAGATGGCAGCAGCACACCTATCGTAGATGCCAACGGCAACCCGATTACCGTTCAGCGCGGAGACCAGGTTATCGTCAAATCATTTGCATCGAATTGTCAATGCTTTGCCGGATTTGGTCCGAAGAACGAACGCGATGAGTATAGAACAAACCTTGCAGCCTATGTAGATGCCGAACTTGAACTGACCGAAGCGTTGCTGGTAGAAGGCGCAGCACGCATTGAAAATTACTCTGACTTCGGAGAAGTAGTTACCGGTAAATTTGCCGCGCGTTATTCCATCCTGAAAAACCTTTCCCTGCGCGGATCAATCTCCAGCGGATTCCGTGCACCTTCGCTGCAAGAGTTAAACTATACGCACACCGCCACGGTATTTTTACCCGACCAGTTTGGCGTGCCACAACCCGTTGACTACACTACGTACCCGACCAACAGCACGGCTGCCCGCGTACTGGGTATAAAAGAACTTTCGGAAGAGCGCTCTAAAAGTATAGGTATGGGACTAACCTATCAGCCCATTACCGGTTTTGAAGTAACAGTAGATGCATACCAGATCGATGTGAAGGACCGCATCTTCCGCACCAACAGCTTTAACGCAGCCGAGGTTGGCAATAACTATGACGAGGTGATCGGTGCGCAGGGCGAAGCACAATTCTTTGTAAATGGTGGCGATGTTCGCTCAAGAGGTATCGAGATTGTAGGCAACTATACTACAAGTCTTACTGGTAAATCGCAGATCAACGTAAACCTGGCTGCTATATTCAGCCGCAATGAATTACTGGAATCAAAGATAGTAGACCTCAACGTAGAGAATCTTACCGATGAGCAACTGGTAGAAAAATACCTGAACCGTTCGGTAATAGGACAATTCGAAACCGGCACACCGCGATCGAAGTTTATCGGCTCGGTAAATTATCGCCTCGGTAAATTCTCCGCGATGCTCCGCGGTACCTACTATGGAAGCGTTACAGAACTTTCAACCGTTTCCGACACCAACGGAGTATATTATGATCAAACTTTCTCTGCTCAGACTATATTTGATATGAGCATCAGCTACGACCTTACCATGAACCTGAAACTGTCGGTGGGCGGCAACAATATATTCGATAAATACCCGGATATAATGCGAGCCGAGAACAGAGGTTTCTACCTATACTCCAACAGCCAGCAAGGTTCCAATGGCGCTTATTACTACGGTCGTATTCTGTTTAACTTCTAATCCGCCTCCGATATGAAAACATATTTTGCTCCTATATTTCGTTTCGCGCTGATGCTTATTCCGGCTATACTCATGCTCACTTCCTGCGAACAGGAGAACGTTGAACCTGAACTGGAAGCTGCCCCCGGTGGTGGTACACTTACAGTTTATAAAGCCTATACCCTCGACTCGATACCCGGCCAGGGTAATATCTACGGTCGCGTGGTATTCTGGCGCGACAATACAAAGAAAACACTCGTACAGGTGTCGCTGTATAATACAGCCAGTGCGGACATATACCCCACCGGTATCTACACCGGCAAGGCTGAAGACGACCTGGTCACGGAACTCCAGCCCCTATATTCGGTTAGCGGTGCCACGGGAGAATTCAGCACATCCAAATTCTACGTCATTACTGATAAAACATTTTTCGAAAACCTCGAAACGTACAACGCCCACGTAAAGATATTACTTCAGTCCACCGTGATTGCCTCCGGTGATATAGGAGAAAACGCTACACCAGTCGCTGCCAGCGAATAACCATAACTATTAACCACCAAACAAAACAACGAACATGACAACATCCGGTATTAGCAGACGCGCCTGGTTAAAACAAAGCGCAGTAACGGCAGGCGGCATTGTAACAGCACTCGCCTTACCCGGCACCACAACAGCAACACCTGCCTTTGGTATGCAGCCCTATAAAGGACAGTATCATTTACTGGAGCGATACCACGTTGCCCCGGCCGATATGGAAAACCTGAAAGCGCGCTTGCTCGCCAATGAAAATCCATGGGGCCCTTCGAAGAAAGCTGTGGCGGCTATTGCCGAAGCGGCCAGTAAAGGCAACCGGTATGTATATAAAAGCTGTCTCAAAATGATTGAGATCGTGGCGCAGAAAGAAGGCGTAGCGCCTGAAAATATACTCCTGGCTCCCGGCTCCACGGATGTACTGGAGAAAGTAGCATTCTCGCTCTGCCGGAAAGGTGGCAACGTTATCTCAGCCGATCCCTCCTATATGTCGCTTGTCAACACAGCAACTTCGATCGGTGCCACCTGGAAAAATATACCCCTACGGACTGACTATGCGCACGACCTGACCGCCATGGCCGGGGCTGTAGATGCCGATACGAAACTGGTATATATCTGCAATCCGAATAATCCTACCGGTACACTCACACCGATTGAAGAGATCAGGACCTTTTGCCGGAAAGTAGCTACCAATACACCGGTGTTTATTGATGAAGCATACCTGGAGTTATTGGACAACCCGGATTCACAGACAGCCGTGGGCTTGGTAAAGGAAGGATACGATGTGATCATCAGCAGAACTTTTTCGAAAATACACGGTATGGCCGGACTGCGCATCGGCTATATGATTGCAAAGCCCGAGCGTGTAAAAATGATACAGGAACTGGTGCGCACCGAGATGGGCATTAGTATAACATCGCTGGAAGGTGCGCTGGCCAGTATGAAGGACACCGAGTTCCAGTTATATACCCGCACCAACAACAAGAAGAACCGAGAGTATGTTTTTGAAGAACTCACCAAAGCACGGTTAAATCCGATACCATCCTACACCAGTTTCATTCTCTTCCCGATACAAATGCCGGTGCAGGAGATGATGTCGAAAATGTTGGAGAAAGGTGTTGGCATTCGAGGATATGATATACATGGCAAACCGTATGCACGCGTAAGCATGGGCACCATGGATGAGCTTAAGCTCTTTGTAAAAACGCTGAACCAGATTGTGAGTTAACCGCTCACGATCCGTTCCCAGGCTTGTATAGCCGCCCCGAAAGAAGGGAAACAACCGCGCCAGTGTGAGTATATATAGTCATGCTGGCCGCGATTGTCCTTTTACCCAGGGGCAAGCGTAATCAATTATCCATCATGTCCAATTGAGTAAATTATGAGTTCTGCCACCACCAAAACCATATCACTCCTCTTACTTATTATCATCGGTTACCTCTTTAGGAAAAAGATAAAGAACAAAGATCAGCGTGAAGGCATCAAAACGTTGATACTGAGTCTTGCGCTGCCCGCCACTATATTTATCGCCTTGCTGCAGATCGATTTCAAATCCGATCTTATTATTATACCTATACTATCGCTCGGGTTCAATATCGTTATGCATATACTGGTTGATAAACTTCCGCTCCGGCCGGTGTTTGGTATACCGGTAAATCAATATCGCGTGCTGATCATGCTCATCCCTTCGCTGGCACCCGGGCTTTCGTGTTTTCCCTTCATCATGGAATATAGCGGGCAAGGTCCGCTGGCGATGGCAGCGTTGGCAGATGTCGGAAATAAAATATTCGTGCTCATTATCTCCTATACCATTGCGATGAAATGGTATTTCGAAGCGAATAAAGACAGCATGCCGGAGGAGGGCAACAAAGTAAAAGATTTACTTTTCTCGTTGCTGAACGAACCGGTAAACCTCGTTATCGTCACTGCCATTATTATGCTCTCGATGGGACTCTCCTACTCTGCATTCCCGGAGTTTATTCGTCTGAGTATAGATCGCCTGAGCCTGATGATGACACCACTTGTGCTATTATTTATAGGACTTTCCATGCGACTTACGTGGGACCAGGTTCGCACTATATTTTCATTCCTCTTCTTTCGCTCCGGTATAGCCTTTCTGATCAGCGGACTGTTGCTATTCTTTTTCCCGGTTACGGATATACCCACCATGTTGCTCATCGTAGTATTTCCGCAAAGTGCGTGCAGCTTCTGGCCGTATGCGCATATGGCCTCCGTTGCTCAACTGGAAAGTAAAGTGGAAGGTAAACCAACTTCGCGCACCTTTGACCTGGATTTCGCGATGAACGTACTGGCCTGCTCGATGCCGTTTTCCGTTATCCTTATCCTTGCCATCTATGCGTCTGGCAACTTTTTCACCAGCACATCCAATGTATTTATATGCGCAGGTATATTGCTGACGCTTGCTGTACTGGTTGTACTGTTATCGTCAAAAGCAATTGCTGTATATAAAAGCAATGCAGCCGCGATGAAGATTACACCGCAGGTAGAGAACACCGAGAACGCTACCTGATTAAAAAACACTTTACACAAAACGGGGACATACGCAGGTATGTCCTTTTTTTAGAACAGAATCAGGTATATAAAAAGCAACACCAGTAATAACGCCACCACCTGCCATGTACGATTCGTTCGCGTAAACTCATACTGACAGATCGGACAAATCTTGCTCTTCTCATCAACCTGCATCGCGCACGATGGACACTCCTTTGTTTTCATTTTACAAAAATAACATATAGTCCCGTCATTTCGAGCGAGCTAAGTTCCCGATTAATGCACATACCCGCGAGCCCACACACAAGCTTACTTCATCAATGCGATTCCTGCGGAGCGTTAACGAAATACATCTATATAAACCATGAACGTTGCCCCGGCTGCGGGACTTCTCGCAGTGAGCACAGCAACACGATCAAAAAGCGCACGCTCGAAGTGACAGTACTATATAAATATTTTTTCCGTACGTTTGAGGCATTGTTCATTTATGAAAGACTTCAAGAAATACTATACCATTCCTGCCACACCCGAATATGTATACCTCGCCTTAACAAATCCGCTAACCATTCAGTTATGGTCGGGTGAAGAGGCCGAGATGTCTACCGAACCCGGTTCTGAATTTTCACTTTGGGATGGAAGCATCGTTGGTAAAAACCTTGAATTCGAAACGAGCAAAAAAATTGTACAGGAGTGGTACTTCGGAGACCAGGAAGAAAAATCAATTGTCACCATTAGACTACATCCTGCTGCAGACGGTGCAACATCAGTCGAATTGAGACACACCAATATACCAGACGAAGACTATAACGACATTGTAGAAGGCTGGAATACGATGTACTTTGGTTCTCTGCAGGATTTTTATGACGAATGAGAATTAGCTGCGAGCTGCGAGAGTGAAGTTGCAGAAAGCTGCGAGAGGAAGGAAGTTATTGTAAAAGAGAATATATTGTTCTCACTTAAAACGCGCTGTTATGACTCCCTCCGTTACCTCGCTCGTTGAAAAGGAGGCGCCTTCCGATGCCCTGCGCCCGGTTGTAGAAGAATATATATACCGGAAAATATCTTTACCCGCCATCACTTGCGTATGAGTTCAATTACTTCGATCAGATGCACATGGTGAAGGATTTTAAGAAGTATCTTTGCGCTGTGAATAAAAAGCAACGAGCTTTGAGATTAGAAGATAAGAATGGCTTGACAGGGAATCACCATCCCGTCCTATATGGCGAAATTTTAGAAACCAGTAGCATCCCTTCTTACTCCTTACTATTCCTTTCCTGCAGCCAGAAGCCAGCAACTTTTACGTATCTTTACGCGCAGCAAACACGCCATGAGTGATAAACGCGAAGTATGGCTTCGGGGCCCAGTCCCGGAAATTCCGCAGTTACTGCAGCCGGTAGCCCATGCGTTGTTACAGGCTGCGGAAGAAGTAGAAAGTGCTATAGCTTCTTTCAACACTATATATCTGTGGGATAAACCGTATGGTATGGCTTCGGTGGGGTTTCACCTGCAGCACCTCTCCGGCGTGCTCGATCGGCTCTTTACGTATGCACGAGGTGAGTCGTTATCAACGCTTCAACTCAAGGCGCTTCAACAGGAAGGCACCGCTCCCACTCCTTCCGCTACAGCAACTGAACTTGTGACTGCTTTTCATGAACAGGTACAGCGTGCGCTCAAACAACTTCAGGAAACTGATGAGAAACGATTAACGGAACATCGCGCTGTCGGCCGACAACAATTGTCTTCAACGGTACTCGGCCTACTCTTTCATGCTGCCGAGCATACACAACGCCATGTGGGCCAGTTACTGGTTACAGTTAAAGTTGCCGGTAATCAGCAGGCTTAGTATACTATATATTATGGTTTTGCTTTCTCGATGGTATTGATGTAGAGTTCTTCTACTTTGGTTCGAGCCCACGGAGTTTTGCGCAGAAAGGTAAGACTCGATTTTACGCTCGGGTTTTCATTGAAACAACGAATGCGGATGCGTTCTCCAAGTTCTTCCCATCCATAATGACTTACCAGGAAATTGATAACCATCTCCAGGGTCTTGCCGTGCAACGGATTATTCGGTTGGCTTTCCATATGCAGATCGTCTAGTGTATAATTTCTTTTACTCTGCCGATCTGGCCATCCTCGAGGCGCACTTTGATGCCGCGGTGGTGAACCGGTGCGCTGGTAAGTATATCTTTTACAATACCTTCTGTTAATATACCGGTACGCTGATCTTTCTTCAATACGATCTTGACGTGTGTGCCCTTCGCTATATTCGCGCGTATGGTTCCGCTCATGCTATACGTAATAATTAGCACAAAGGTAATGAACGGAAAAAGAAATCCACTACCGGTATTCAACAAACCAATAGTATAGATTTATACATCACGATCCTTCCGTGATAATGGTTACACCGGCAGCTTCACACGTGCCATCGGTTTCACGTTTGATCTTCAGGAACACTTTAGCATCCGGATTACTCTCCATAAACTGACTGTCCTGCTGCTTCCAGGAATAAGGTGCGTCATGAAAACCGCGGGCATGTATGATATCGCCCACCGAAATATCAACGATGGATGCGCGGTCTACCTCAAATAACATTGTATTGCTGCCGATCTCGTATACCATGGAAAATTATGTTAGTTTATACTTTACCATTTAAAATATTATACCTGCCGCAGCTGCCGATATTTATAGGTAAATATGCTGTCTGCACAGGTCGAGATATAGTCTCTGGCAGTCTTCTTCAGCGTGCAGGTAGGATTGTGCATTGGCCACGCATATTTCCCCGGAATTATTGATTTCCGAATCAAACCATACATACCATTAAATCGAATTATATTCTGAATAACACCTAAAATCATCCAAACATTCGTTAAAAACGGATTTTTTAGCGACCAAAATCAGAATATTATTCTGTTTATCATTTTAAACAGTAATACAATTACGCAGTGTGTATGTGTTACTACTGCCGATTCGGTGGGCGGTGATGTTGGAAGAAGAAAATCCTGACAACGCGGTCAAATCGCTTTCCTTACGTTTCGCTTGCGAGCATGCGCTTTGCAAAAGTTCAACCGAAACGATTCTACACCTTTGCATCATCAAACACGAACAAATTTTAACAATTAATAAAACATGAACTCTAAATTTTCAGTATTAGTTTTCGCTTTTATTGTTTCAACAGCTTCAGCTTTTGCAGATGCTCCTACATCATTAACCGTTGTGCCTGCAACTTCACAGGTTTACAAAGTTTATTACAAAACAAAAGAAGCCGGTAAAGTAAAAGTATCGATCATCAACAGCAGCAATCAGCTTGTGTTCTCTGAAGTAATGAGCAACGTTGCATCCTTCGTACGTCCGTATAACTTCAGCGAACTTCCTGAAGGTGAATATACCATCGTGCTGGAAGACAAAAACGGCAAGCAGGTAGAGAAAGTAAACTACGCGATGAACAAGATCGTTAGCTTTGTAAAAGTTACAGCAGTAGCAAACGCTGATAACAAGTATATGCTGAACGTAGCGAACAACGGTTCTGAAGTTGTTACTGTAAAAATCTTCAGCGGAAATTCTTTACTGCACTCACAGGATGTTCAGGTAACAGGTTCTTTCGGTCAGGTATATAACCTGAGCCAGGTTAAAGCTACTACGGCTGCAACGATCACTTTCGAAGTATCTACAAGCAGCGGCAAGTTCCAGTCAATCACGTTCTAATAAGAAATTTATAGTCTATAGCGAAAGCCATCCCGACCGGATGGCTTTCTTTTTTATATACCTATGGAATAGTTTTTTGCTGCTCTATACGCAAAGCTCAAGCTATATGCGCGTATTGAATGTATTCAGCAAATTCTGGATGCTGTTGAAAAGTACATTTCAGCAATGGAATGATCGCGATCCGTTCAGCAACAGCGCTACCATTGCTTATTATACCATCTTCTCGTTACCCGGACTGCTCGTGATCATTATTAACCTGGCCGGATATTTCTTTGGCGAGGAAGCCGTTACCAACAAGATATCATCGCAGGTGGGCGGCATGATTGGTACAGGCACAGCCGAAGATGTGGAAACAATAGTCGCGCGTGCCAGTGAAAACAAAGGCTCGACACTGGCATCCATCATTGGTATAGTAACGCTGCTCTTTGGTGCCACCGGTGTATTCTATAAACTGCAACAGATACTCAACCAGATGTGGGAAGTGAAGCCGCAGCCGAAGCAAAAATTTCTGAAGCTTGTGCGCGATCGCGTTTTTTCATTCGGACTTATACTCGTGGTTGGTTTCCTGATGTTGATATCGCTGGTAATCTCGACAGCCCTTATCGCCATACGCGACTGGGTAGCGGGCTATCTATCCGAATCACTGCTTGTGATCTTTCGTATTATTGATTTACTGGTGTCGTTTGGTATTGTAACGCTGCTCTTTGCTGCCATCTATAAATTTCTTCCGGATGCACGCATTCGCTGGAAAGATGTATGGATTGGTGCAACGCTCACGGCCGTATTGTTTGTTATTGCCAAGTATGCGTTGGGTATATATTTCGGTAATGCAGATCCGGCATCCACGTATGGTGCAGCAGGGTCAATCATTCTCATCATGCTGTGGGTTACGTATGCCGGAATGATCTTGTTGTTTGGGGCTGAATTTACACAAGTGTATGCAACGCGCTACGGCAAGAAAATAGAGCCAACCGAAGGTGCCGTATCCACGCACACCATCGATCAGCCCGTAAAATCATAAGTATATAACTGGCATCACCTGCTTAATTCAGCAAGTGGTGAAGTTTATGACGAGGCTTTTTGCGCCAGTCCGCGAGCCAATCCTGTATAGTATCCTGGGGTTCTGATCTTTTCTTTACCTGCCTGTAAATAAGATACCCGATCGATAACACAGCGATAGATATGCCCACCACTTTCAATGCAGTTGAATAGTCGGGTTCAACAGCGGGTGGTAAATATAGCACGCCTGTCTCATCGGTAATAGCAGGCTCATTTACATAGCGGCCGTGTGCAGGCTGCGCGAGTTTATCGAACCGTGTTGACAGGCGCTGCAGCGCCAGTTGCATCGCTTCACCCTGCATCGGTTCACCATGACCAGTCGCGATGATCTGCGGATCAAGTGCTGCCAGTTTCAAAACCGATATCTTGGCGGAAGCCCAGTTACAGGTGAGATATTTAGGCGGACCTGATACTTGTTTCTTATAGGACAATGCATACAGTGCTGACTCGGGTCTTGTCGTTACAACAGCATCGCCGGCAATTAATACTTTATCGCTTTCGCGGAATAAACTGATGTGTCCGGGAGAATGCCCGGGGGTGTGAATGAACCGCCAGCCGTTAAGGCCCGGTATAGCATTGTCACTGTTATCAGCAAGGGGCTGAAGATTGGATTGTATATCAATAGGACCGGTCGGGTATATCCACGACATCGATGACATCAAGCCACCACCCACACTTGGATCTGCCGGAGGATACGATGATTTCCCGGTAAGGTATGGCAACTCCAGCGGATGCGCATATACCGGCACATTCCATTCCTGTACAAGCGTATGCAAGGCACCTACGTGATCGAAGTGACCGTGCGTTAAAATGATACCGGCCGGTTTACTTCCTTCACCGAATAGCTCGTGGGCCATTGCTTTGATACGCGGAGCCGACCATTTCAACCCGGCATCTACCAGGAACCACGCGTTGGTTTCGCTATCCTGGATGATGAAATAATTCACAAACAAATCTCGCTTTCCCCATACTCCCGGGGCAATGGCGTAATCGTACGTTGAAGACTTCGCTGGCATATTCATATCTCTGAGCATTTATAGTTCGCGGATATGAAACATAAAAAACATGCCTGCCCGGAAAATGAAAAAGCACGTGTATGATTCACAGCACGTGCTTTACAATCGAAAAATATTGTATGATCCTATACCAACACTATGACCGGAACCATTTCCAGAATTTACCGAGCCACGTGGTGGGAGTTTTCGTCAAGTCGCCCGTCATTTCAATAACCTGTTCATCGATCAGGCGTGCAGGCTTGGTTGGTACAGATGCTTTTACGCGGTTCTGATAATATAGTGTGCGTCTCTCCTTTTCGTTTTTAGCATCTGCTTCACGCTTCAACTGCGCTTCGTATGCTTCGCGTTCGCGTTGAAGTGCTACCGGATTTTTACGCGGTCTTTTGTTACGCGCATCATTCTGATCGGATTTGTGATGAGACTTTCTTCGTCCTTCTCTTCCCTCTCTGCGTTCTTCTTTAAACGATTTACTATCGGCTTCCGGTGTTGAAGTTGTAGTAGTTGATTCTGCCGATTCGGTTGCCGGCTTCTGCTCTTTCTTCTTCGGCTCGGGTAATTCTATTTTGCCCAGTACCTTCAACCCTGCCAATTCAACTTTAGGCGCTTTGATCACTTCTATCTTCTGCTCTTGTTCTGTATCCGGTATAGTATTGCTCCCGTCCGTAACAACCATCTCCTGCTGTATATCCGGTGCCAATACAACCTGCTCCGGTTCTATAACTTCAGGCGCTACAACTTCAATGGGCTCAGCGTTTGTTTCTTCCGGTATATCTTGTTTTTCATCGGCTGCCGGAGCGGTGAACTCTTCTGCACGCGCGGGTGCAAAATGATTTACTACCAGCATCAGCTGTTCGTGCTCAAGCCGTGTATTGGTGCTTTCATCAATCCGGATATTGTTGGTGGCAAGGAAGTCAACGATGTCGGCGGGTATTACTGCCAGTTTCCGGGCTAATTGTCCTAGTCTCATAGGATACTATTCTATTATTCGGGTGCAAATATACCCACAGATTCAGTATATCGTGACGGGCGATTCCATTAAAAATCAATGGAGACAACGCTATAGCCTTCTATAGCTTTCTGTCCGTGTTCCCGGGCAGGAATCCACGCAGGACCTTCGCGTAAAATCTCCTTTGCTTTTTCATCAAGCTCAGGCGATAAACTGCTTTCAACCTCTATATCGGCAAGTACTTTATCGGTAGTAACGCGGAACGACAATCGAACGGTTCCTTTCATTGTGCTGTTAATTTTACCAGCTTCTTCGCGTAAATACGCATTCAGCTTTTTATAGCCGCCTTCCGGCAACGGGTATTCACTGCTCGCATCATACACTGAGTTCTCGCCTCTCAGGCTTCGCGATCTTCCATGAATAAGTCTGCCCTGATGGTAGTTCTCTTCGTAGTACATCTCACCATTTTCATGACGACCATACCAGTATCCTTCTTTATACCCATCTCTATACTCGCCTTCGGCTGCAACCACACCGTTAGCGTATCGCTGAATCTCTTTGCCTTCACCATCCTTAACCCATTGATGTCCGGTTGAGTCCCAAAGGTTCTTCAAAAAGTAACGATCGGTATAGTATACTTCGCTGGCCAGGCGACCATTGGTGTGGTACGTTTCCCATTTACCGGTACTGCGATTATTCCGATAGCGGCCTGCGGATGTATAGGTTTTATGATCAGAGTAATACAAGAACACGCCATCGCGTTTATCGTCTTTATAGGTGCCCTTCATTTGTATAGCGCCACTGATATAGTAATCGCGTACAGCGCCTTGCCAGCGACCGAGGGAATCGCGAAAGCCGATCCGGTAATAACTTGCGGGCGGCCCCGGTATCTCTTCCCAGTTATGATCGTACCAAACTTTCGTCATCTCCATCGGAGGTGCTTCATCGGGTTCCGGCTCCTCCGGTTTTACCCGCACATGCGCCATCGACAGCGGATAGTCCAGTGAAATATAGTGCTTCAAGGAATCCTGCACCAACTCGATACTGTCAAGGTATATATAGGATTCGCGTTCGATCATGGCAACCCGGAATATATTTTCAAGCCTGCGCAGGTTCAGGTATCGTCTCAGCTTGAACGTATCGCTTTGCAACGCTTCCGGTATATAAGGTTGTGTGTTGAGGCTGGTGAGAGCAGAGTCCCACAAACGAGTATTCTCCTTGAATGCGTTGGCAAATGCCTCATCGGATATATTCTTCTTATCAAATATACTGTTGGCCGAATCTTCCGCTACAAGCACCTGCTGGTAAAAGTCGAAATAGCGAACCTGGTAGCGGGGCATGGCAAAAAATATCACGATCAGCAATACAAGAAATATATACTCCACACCAACCTTGTGAAATGATTTTGTAAAGATCAGCGAGGAAAAAGCCAAAACAATGCCTGCAAAGAGACCGCCAAAGTGAGCAGCATGATCACCATTCAACGCCTCTGAGAAAATCGTATTCACAATCAGGAATACCATGAAGCTTACCAGTACCGGCATAATGGGCAGCTTCTGCTGGCGGCTATAGTATATATGCACTACGATGGAGAAACCAAACAAACCGAACAACGCTCCGGAAGCGCCCACACCTACTAAAAACAAATTCCAGTATAAAGTGCTGAATGCTGCTGCTATACCCGTTAAGAAATATACCAACAGAAATTTACCGGTGCCCACCACTTCTTCCAACTCACTACCGGTAAATAGCAATGCACTCATATTTACCGCCAGGTGTAACAAGTGCGCGTGCATAAACATGGATGTGAATATGCGATACCATTCGTTTTTAAAAGTATAGGGATTGAATAAAGCACCATGCTCAAATGAATACTGCATCCAGGGAGATCCATCAAGCGTGCCGGTCTGCAGGTACATCCACAGAAACACCAGCAGGTTTACAACGATAAGGCTAAGCGTTGCCGGGTATTTTCGCATAAAGTCTACCATACAAATGCCGATTGTGGATTAGAGGATAAGTATACAGTGAACGGCATTTTCAGAATCATGGTTCAGTAGCGAAGTATTGATTATTCGTCCGTTCCCCTTCGCCATTTCTTTTTCTCGGCATGGCGTTTCTTGGTCTCGATGCGTTCTTTCACAGAAGCTTTGGAGGGCTTGGTTGCCTTGCGGGCTTTCTTCTTTTCGAAAGCCTTCGCGATGAGCTTCGTGAACTTCTCACGCACAGCTTCTTTATTATCCAGTTGCGAGCGCTTGTCTTGCGACACCAGCACCAGTATACCTTCCGTTGTGATACGCGTTGCCAGTTTGGCTGTTATAATTTGCTTCTCTTCTTCGGTTAGCACTGCCGAGCCGGCAACATCAAACTTCAAGGTTACTTTGGTATTTACCTTGTTCACGTTCTGCCCGCCCGGACCGCTGCTGCGGGATGTACTGAACACTAATTCCTGTTTTAAAGCAGCAATATCCATGCGCTATTGTTAAACTATAGATCCGGTATATATACCGGTGTTACTTGATTATTTCTTTTACCAGTTTGCGTTCTTTCGCTTCTCCGTTCTCTTCATAAACATAGTAAGCATTGCTTTCTTCGCGCAGGGCAACTACTTTTTTCACTTCGTTGTCTTCAAAGTATATCGCGGCCTGGTCATCGCACGCATAGCCCGGCTTGAATTGTTTGGACTGGATGTACGAATGATACAACGGTCTGCGCGTAGGCTCCGAATCATAATGCGGACAGTGACTTCCCTTTATAAACCCGAGGCATTCCACTTTCGAAATATCTTTCGGACGCGAGTCGGTCGTGCCGTGTTCAAACCAGCACAACGATCCTGCACTGCCACCGGCCAGCACAATACCTTTGTCCCATGCCTGACGAAGTATAGTATCTATACCCTGTGCTTTCCAGATGGCCATCATGTTCAGTGTGTTTCCTCCGCCTACTACAATACCATCCATGCTGAGCAATACTTCTTCGAAAGAAAGTTTCTGGTTATAGCTACTGATGAACAGGCGTTGAACAAACGGTTTTACATCGAGCGGTGCGCACGTTTCAAACCAGTTGGCAATTCCAAATGGACTGTCGGCCGATGCCGTGGGCAGAAAGCAAAGTCGCGGCATCGGTTTGCCTGTAAGACCCGCCATATACCGGATGAATGTTGCATTATAACCACCACCGAAGATCAGAATTTTTCGCTTGCTTGTTTCTGTTGATATACTCATATTACTTGCTGCCAGGGGTAAGTTCATTCCTACAAATGTAGTACTTGTTATGCCAATAAATTTTCTTCTTTTCATAAACGTGATCGTAAAATGAATATGGCGAACGTAAACTATATATAAACAGGCTGTATTAACAGCCGATGTTTCAATTTACCGGCAGCGTACTAACGTTCTTCCATCGGTTCTTCACTGATCATCGCGATCGGGTCAGGATATACAAACGTATACCCGAGCCGCTGCTTCACCTTTTCGCTGCTCACAATTTTATACGGATTGCTGTCATCGTGTAGGAACTGCGGTGGCTCCAGGTTCAGTGCCATACTCGCGCGGGTATAGAACGCTTCACGTGTGGGATGTTCATCGGCACAAGCGCTAAAGACTTCGCCCCACACCTGCTGCTCCACAATGTGCTTCATGATACCAATACAATCGCGTTGATGTATGATATTAACCGGAGTGTTTCTACCCGACAGATCTTTTTTACCGGCAAGAAATCTTCCGGGGTGACGGGCCGGCCCCACCAGACCACCAAACCGGATAACGGTAGTGCTGCCAAACGAGCGGATAATCGACTCTGCCTTTACCAGGTATGATTCACGATCGGCATCGTCTTCCGTCACAATACGATTTACATCGGGGTAAACCCCGGTGGAACTGATATATAGTATATGCTGAATGCTACCTTGCCTGGCGCGCTGCACGGCATGCTCCAGTTGTGAAAGATATACCTCTGGCTGCACAGTTCGCATGCGGGGTGGCATACTGATCACCAGTATATCGGTCTGAAAAAAATCACCGAGTTTGTTTCCGGCAGCTTGCGGATTGAACGTGATCACGAACGGTTTGATGCCCAGTGCAGCAAGCTCAGGTACCTTCGAATCCTGCGTGGTTGATCCGTACACTATATATCCTTCTTTTACCAGCGTTGCAGCGAACGGTTTTCCCAGCCATCCACATCCCAGAATACTTACCGTTCTCAAACCCGTTTGTTGTGCTTATAAAAGTATAGATCAGTCTGCTGTGATCTCGATCTCGATGCGGTCGTTCAGCTTGGAGCTTGGACCATTTTCAGGTGCCAGCATATTTTGCGAACCCCACGCATATATTTGCATGCGCGACTTATCGATGCCATGATCTATCAGGTAATTCTGAACGGCTTGTGCCCGTAACTTGGAAAGTTCTTTCGCGTTGCCGGTAATTTCAGCTGAGCCCTGAGTGGAGAAGTAATTTTTAGTAGGACCCAGCGCGATGATCTTACGTGAATTGCTACCATTGCAATGGCCGTGTATGGTGATCTTGTATTCCGGGTTGTCCGTCATCATACTTACCAACTCATCCATTTCAGATTTTGACGGAGGCAGCATTACCACAGCATCTTTATAGAATGCCACGTGGTACATGACGGATACATCTCCCTTCTTCATACGTTCCAGCTGATACGGAATTACCCAGGCACCGTTTCCATCCTGGAAGGCTTTGCTTTCCATGAATGCCGGGTTATCGTAATCGAGCATCTTCACAATCTCTTTGTATCCGAAAATACCACACACCAGTGATATCGGATTGTTTCGTGCAGACGGACGAAGTATATCTACATATTGATTGGTTTTATAAACACCGAGGTCACGTCCTCTCCTGAAATCAACATTGTGGATCTCTCCCTTTACCGGTTTGCCATCCGTACTCTGAATGGTGAACTTGAATAATTTACCTTTTATAACCGAAGGCGGTGCAGACGGTACTTCTTCCCCTACACTGTCTTTTGGTTCTACTGTTACAACGGGGGTGTTATCCACCACGACCGCTGCTGTGTCGGGGTTCGTAACCGGTGGTGTTACCGGAGGTTCTTCCACAACCGGAGTTTTCTCTTCAACAACCGGAGGTTCCACGGTATCAAGCGGCAGATCTTCGCCTCCTTCCAGTATACCCGAGAATACCCAGGCATCTTTAAACTCCGTTTCTTTATGAAGACTACGCACTTCTGCCTGGGCAGCATTGCGATCAGCAATCTTCATAACATATACGTAATACAGTTTCTGTTTTTTATACAATCCGTAGCCGGCACTGAATCGCTGGCTTCGTACATAGCCGGTAAACTTTTGCGCATTACTTTCTACAGCAAACACACCAACAACTGCATAATGATACTGTTGAGCAAAAGCAAAGGATGAGAGCAGGGTAAAAACAAAAATAATAGCCGAACGGATCAGGGTCTTTTTCATAAGCATACACACAGGATGATGCTAAATTAGTAAAAACCTGCCAGCAATGTATACGATATAGTGAAATGCTTATTATTTTTTGAAGAAAGGGTATATACTCAAATTTTATACCAGCCCTATATATGTGGACACATGCATCATTTTACCGTGCGTGTCATGTGTGAACGTTATGGATCGACCAGCGCTATAAATTCCTGTACGATCGTTTTCAGTTCATCTTCTTTATCCGATTCAAACTGCTTCTCTTCAAAAGAAGAGATGAGTGTGTCCAGCTGCTCTGAGTCACGGGTATAGTTTAGTCGCTTCATATACTCGCCGGCATACCACAGGTGCTGTGCGGGTAACTTCTTCAATCCGTCCAGCAGAAAACGACTCACGGCTTCTTCGTTGCCCAGGTATACCAGGTCCACCAGGCCAAAGTCGCTGTAACCTACTTCTGTTGTTGCCAGTAGTGCATTCTTGAGTCGCTGCTTCTGCTCATAGGCAAGCATATACTTGAACGGAAGTTGCTCGGACCGGGCGTAGTACGACATGAAGTCGCTTTCCGGAGAGAGCTCATATACTCCATCCCAACGGGTGGCTTCATGTTCGGCACACTTTACAAGCCATTCGGTGGTTTCAAAAAATTGCTGATCGGTGTCGGTAAGAGTAAGTATCCGTTGCATCTCACGAATGCGATCGCGGAACACGGCTATATCATTCAATGTTACCTGGCGTGCACCGTACGACAGCGCGTGTGTCCTGAACATCCCCTTGTCTCCTTTGTCCAGAAAGACCACGACTTCAGTGCCCGCTTTATACCGGGGCGGTGCCGGACAAACCATGTGCTGGGCAAACGAAACTTCGATAAGATCTTTTATAATGGTGCCCTTTAATACTTCACGCACTTCGATTCGCGCCACGGCATCTCCGAAAAAGTCTTTCTTACTTCTCCGTTCGTATACTTCCTTTACATGCCCGATCACAATGTATTCGCTCTCCATGATGAGTTTGCGCAGTGGTCTCGGATCAATAGGATATGCGGTTGATTGTCTGGCAACCCCCGCTATCAAAAAGAGGATCAGTATAGTAGGTTTCATACGCAGTCAGGTTGTGTACTATATTCCCTTAAACGCTTGTCGCGGAAATTCTGTATCTGGTGTAACACTTAAATGTTGCTTCGTGTTCCAGCTATGTAATTCCGCAGCGAAGATTTAGTCACACTGAACTATGCGAAACCTTTTTTAGAAATCGGTATGTGCTGTTTTTAGATCGAGGGTTTCGATCCAGATATTGCGGAAGAGTACATCGTGACCTTCGGCTTGCAGCTTCAATCCACCGGGTATATCGGTTATACCTTTACCACCGTCATTGCCGCCATCTATACCAGAGTTGGGTCCGCCCCAAACCTGCTGAATCGATTTATCAGTATGCACCTTTATACCATTAAAGTACATGGTTAGCATGGCCTTCTCGGTAAGCTTGCCATTTTCAAAACGTGCTGCCCGGAAAACGATATCATACGCATTCCATCTAGCCAGTCCGTTGTAAGCATGGTAAGGAGATTCCGACTCATTAATTACCGCGGCCATACCATGACTGGTTGAGTCTCCATCCAGCACCTGTATTTCGTATCGGTTCTGAAGATATACTCCGCTGTTGCCTCCGGGTTTCACAATAAGAAACTCGATATGCAAACGGAAGTCGCGAAACTCTTTTTTCGTAACGATGTCTGCTGTTCCATATTTACCCCCCGCGGCAGTCGGGTCGTTGCCATTCAGCACCGTACCTTTATCTACCGGATCATTTACGATCGTCCACTTGATGGGTAACGTTGCTGCGAGTCGCGGACCTTTCCAGTAAGTCCACTTTTCATCAAGCATTTTACGTGTACCGTCAAAAAGTATTTCGGCTTTCTTTGTAGGCTTTGCTCCTACACCAATTTGCGCGGAGACGCTATAGGGAATGCTTGCTGTTAGCAACACGATGAGACAGATTGATACCGACAGATTTTTCATGGGGCGATCGTTTTGGTTTATCAATACTACGGCATTTCCTACAATAGCCCGGAGCACATTTACAGCAGTGGCGAATTAACCTATACAACAGTTCGCTTCTGCAACAGACGGAACACTCCGTAACCCAACGCTACCCCTATACTGTTGGCCACTACATCGGCAACGGAAGGACCGCGACCGGGTACATATTGCTGGATCAATTCGATAACAATACCCAGCGCAAGACTATATATCAACGCGATGCGGATAAACCGTAACGGCTTGCCGGTAAATTGCCAGGTCTTCTTCAATGCATGGCACGACAAAAACATAAGCACACCAAAGATGAAAAAGTGAACAACCTTATCGATCTGAAAAAATCCGACTTTCGGAATAGCCTTGCCGGGAATAAGCGTTGCAATTAAAATCACGAGCGACCACACCATGGCCGGCCATGTATAGCGGATCAACATATACTCAGTTCGCTTTTGATTGAAAGTCTTCATTCTCCAACGCGATAAGATCATTCAATAATGACAGGCTTACCGCTCCGGGTTTACCATCACCGATCACAGTCTCGTTCACCTTCACAACCGGTACGATTCGCTTGGTTGTACTGGTGAGGAAAGCTTCCTTCGCATTGGCTATATCTTCGAGGGTAACAACGCCTTCTTCCGCTCTATACTTTCGCGCGGCCAGCTTGAGTATATTCTTTCGCGTGATGCCCCGCAACACCTGGTGTGCCGGTGTTACCACGGTATTATCGTTACGCACGATAAAGAAATTGCAGCGTGGAAATTCAGACACTATACCTTTTTGATGATACAATACATCCACCGCCTGATTCTCTTTTACTTTATTGATAAGCCATATACCGGTAGAGTAATTGATCGTTTTGGCCGAAGCGAAATCGCGCACAAACTCGTGCGTAATGATCTTCACTCCGTTTTTAATCTGGTCTTCACCCGGCAAGGTAAGATGATGTTGCGTAATGATCAGGTTCGGTTCCGCGGGTTGATAACCGTCAGCCGAATAACCACCGGTAAGAATCATTTTTACACCTGATGCTGCTATGTTGTTCTTCGTGATAAGACTAAAGATAATACTCTTCAGGTCATCGCGCTGGTGCGGCACTTCAAGTTGCATGCTGGCAGCAGAGTTGTAAAAACGATCGAGGTAATCATCCAGAAAGTACGGGTGTCCATCCTGCACTTTGAAGAAATCAAATATACCATAGCCACGCTGTATGGAAAGATCGCTTACATGTAGAAATGCTTTTTCAACAGGAACGATCTCACGGTGTATATAAGCAAACATATTATTTTATAGCATTATACTTTTTAAAAATCCGGATCACCTCCTCTATCGGCAGAGCCTGTATGGTACGCTGATCTTTACCCGTCATCGTTTCTGCCTTGAATAGTGAATTGATGATGGCTTCTTCGGTCGCTTCAATAGCGGCCATAAATAACGGTGACATTTCATCATTTCGCAATACCGTTTTTGTTTCTGTTTTGTCTGGCGTTGCATGTTTGATGCGCGAGCTTTCGTCTGTTGAGAAGGCGATCACATAATCACCGCTGCCGTTGGAAGCAATGCCACCGGTGCGGGCGAGTCCCATAAAAGCACGCTTGGCCAGTCGCTCAAGGTTGCGTGCGTCCAGTGGCGCATCCGTTGCAACCACCATCATGCACGAACCATCACCGGAATCCTTCAACTGATCGTGCAGGTAAAATTGTTTCAGTTCCTCGCCTACCGGCACTCCATCAATCTGCAACACACCACCAAAATTAGTTTGCACCAGCACACCAACCGTATAGCCTCCTGATGCTGTCGGCAACACGCGCGATGCCGTACCGATGCCTCCTTTAAATCCAAAACATATTGTACCCGTGCCGGCTCCTACATTTCCCTCCGCGACAGCACCCGTGGTTGCCTGGCGTATCGCCTGAATAACATCAGCACGCGTAACATGTCTGCCACGAATATCATTGAGTCCGCCATCGTTCGTTTCACCCACAACAGCATTTACGGATTGTGCTTTCTCATTGCCGGTTTGCTGCAAAGTATATTCAATCACAGCATCCATCGCTACAGGTACATTCAGCGTATTGGTAAGTATAACCGGAGTTTCAAGATTACCGAGCTCTATGACTTGTGTAGTGCCTGCCAGTTTTCCAAAGCCATTGCCGACATATATAGCAGCTGGCACTTTCAGTTGAAAGATATTTCCATCGTGCGGAAGTATAACTGTAACACCCGTATGTATATCGTTACCGCGATTGATAGTAACATGGCCAACCTTTACACCTTTCACGTCTGTAATCGCATTGAATGTACCCGGTGCCAGCACACCAATCTTTACACCATACTCACGCGCACGTTTACGCGGCTGTGCCTGACTGATCGCAGTAACGACCACCAGCAGCACGATCGAAGCTATATATTTCATGCAGGAAGATAGGAATTAGCTGCGAGCTTCTAGCTGCCAGACGATTATCGGTATATAGCATTTCGCTTTCGTAGCAAAGTAACGTTACGTAAACGTACACTAAAGCGAACTCAAAGCTCGCAGCTAGCAGCTATTTCAGAGGACGCTAGTTTCGCCTCACCCACACAAGTCCAATGGCCAGAAGCTTGCAGCCAGCAGCTACTTCTGCGTTTGCATTTCGCGTATCTCGCGCGCTATGTGGCGGTAGAATTTTCGCTCGGGGCCTTTCAGGTGTTCGAGCTCTTCGCTCATTTCCTGTAATTTACTTTTCAATTCTTCGGGCTTGCCAATGGCCATCAGAAATTTGCAATACTCAATCCGTTGGCGGTAGTTTGTAAAGGTCGAATCCATTTGCTGGAATAACTTCTCGGCCTGTTCGGTTTTGCCGGTATAGTGTAAGGCCCATGCATACGCCGCACGCTCTTCTGATTTTTGAAAACGCTTTTCGGATTCAAGCGCATCGCCATAGGCTACGGTAGCTTCGTAATCTTTATTGAGGAATGATGTGAATAATATTTTGATGCGGATTACCGGATCATCGGCCATAAATCCTGTGAGACATTCTTTATACAAGGCAAGCGCTTCATCATAACGATTGTAGCTTACATAGGCATCGGCCAGGTTTGTCTTATTGGTAATGTTATCACTGAAGCGTAGTGCTTTTTCGAGCTGCTCGATTTTATAGTTGCTGTTTACAACACCCTTTACTCCCTCTGCTATCGTTTCTATACTTCTGCGACTATAGAAATTATGATAGAGGTACATGGCACAACCTATACCCGGGAAAAATATGATGAACCAATACCAGCGCTGTTCAACATGATTGCGATATGCGTGATACAGGCAGAACGCCTGCAAGGCCAGGAGTGGTGTATAAAAGCCGATCATAAACTAATAACGTGTTTAGGTTAGGTGTTGCAAGGTAACATTTTAAAACCTTCCGGCAAACCAACCTAAACACGCTCAGTCTTTTTAATTGGACGGAATGTAGCGCGGTGCTTTTCTGTGTTTGGTGCCTTGCTCGTAGGCGTATGCAATCTCGAGCAACACAGGTTCACTCCATGCTTTACCAAAGAATGATACATCTACCGGAAGATCATCAATAAAACCCATAGGCACTGCGATGGAAGGATAGCCGGCTATAGCTGCTGCGGATGAACTGCCTCCCATAAAGTGATCACCATCGATGAGATCGGTCTTCCATGCGGGCGAACCGGTAGGTGCCATCAATGCATCCAGACTATATTTCGCCATGACTTTATCAATGCCCTCTTCGCGTGTTGCCTTGTGCATGGCTGCGAGTGATTCTTTATACTCAGCTGTCTCCAGATCACCTTTTGCCTGTGCCATCTCGAGTAATTTCTGATCGAAGTAACGAAGTTCAACAGAATCTTTTTTGTTGAACTCGATCAACTGCTGAATATCTTTCACGGGCGCATTGGTGAGGCCAGCAAAGTATTTATTAAGTCCGTCTTTAAATTCATATAACAGCACCTGGAACGAAGGCTGACCAGCTCCTTTACCAACGGGCTCTTCTATTTCAATAACTTCTGCTCCCTGACTTTTTAAATATGCTACTGTCTTTTTCATCAATGTATCCACGCGTGCGTGGTAGCCTGCTATATCTTTCAACAGTCCGATGCGTTTTCCTTTCAAGCCATCCGCTTTCAGAAACTTGGTATAGTCAGAATGAAAGACTGCTTCCGGGTTAAGTGTTTTACTATCCGATGTATCTTTACCCACCAGCGCTCCCAATGCGATGGCTACATCTTCTACCGTGCGTGCCATAGGACCAGGTGTATCCTGTGTAAACGAGATGGGTATAATTCCGCTGCGACTGATCAGTCCAACGGTAGGCTTCAGGCCCACAATACCGTTGTTGTTTGCAGGACAAACTATAGATCCGTTTGTTTCTGTACCAATGGCAATCGCACAAAGACTAGCTGCCACGGAAGCTCCTGAACCTGAACTTGACCCGCAGGGATTACGATCGAGTACGTATGGATTACGCGTCTGCCCTCCTACACCACTCCATCCGCTTGACGACATGTCTCCACGGAAGTTAGCCCACTCGCTCAGGTTTGCTTTCGCGATGATTACCGCTCCGGCTTCTCGCAGCTTTTGAGCAACCCAACTATCGCGTGCCGGAAATGAATTACGAAGTACAACGGCTCCGGCAGTGTTCGGCATCTTGTCGTGTGTATCAATGTTATCTTTCAGAATGACAGGTATACCATGCAGTGGTCCGCGTATCTTTCCGTCCTTCCACTCCTTTTCGAGTTGCTCAGCGATCTGCAGAGCATCCGGATTTATACAGATGACGGAGTTTATTTTCGGACCGCTCTTGTCAAGGGCATCGATGCGTGCCAGGTAGTCTTTCACCACGGCAGTAATGGTATATTTACCTTCGCGGTAGCCCTGTTGTAATTGTCGGATGGTAATTTCTTCCAGGTACGCATGTGTATCTGTAGAAGCGCTTTCATCTTTTGCGGGCTGACACGCGAACAACAGTATACCAAGCAATAAGGTAAGGACAGGTTTCCGTTTCATAGGTTGGGTTTAAAACGGAAATAATTTACAATGTTGGAGTTTAATCAACGACAGGAATTATATATACGGTTAAATGTTTTCTTTCCCGTCCCGATAGTTATCGGGGCAGATTTACGAAGAGGAATATGAAATATACTTTCCGTTGACACCTAATGGGTAAAAAATCACGCGATGGCATGACTTACCGGTTTAGTAACCACATCCTGCTTTTCGTGTTTGCAGGCGATGGATGTGATGTGCTGCAGGATAACAGACAAGATCAAACCAAACAGAACAAAGGTTACGAAGAGAATAAATCCGGGTTGAAGCGATGTCTCATTGGTAGAGATGCTCGCCAGCGAATCGGTTTGTAAATTAAGATGCGCCAGCTGGCTGTCCAATATACCTTTGAAACCTATATAGGCCATAAAGATCGCTACTACATTTACATCAGCCATGCTCCACTTGCCCGACTTGAATGCAAAGAAACGAATCACCTTGTTGTTACGACAGCGCTCATTGCCCAATAAATAAAACTTCGTAGCGAACAACTTCCCGATCGGGAAAGCAATACTGAATATCAGGATGAGTATACCCACTATAGCAGAATCATATTTACCGGTTTGAAGCAAGATGCTAACCACATCAACAATACTTTTACTCTGAAAGAATATAACCTGGTCGTTAAAAGAAATACGTTCTCCGATCAGCAGGAAGCTCATCTCTTTAATACGCGCATCGATCTCGATCATCGGTGAAGTGAGTCCGGTGATAAGCATGATCAGCGCCAGCATTACCGACAACACAAACAACGGTGTATGCAGTGCGGTCTGTTTCCGGAGCAGCCACCAGACTGCGAGGAATATAACCGTTATCGCCATCAATATATAGGTAAAGAAATACGCGCGTTGGTAAAGGCTCTCCAGCATATTGCTGCTCATGGCGTTGAAGGCTGGTACATCGGCTACGCTATATTTATCGAGCAATGCCTGCACACGCGTCACATCATTTACACTATCGTATGTGATAGAACCGAATTCTTCCAGTTTACTTTGCGCGAGAAATTTGAGTCGCTCTTTATTCCTGGGTTTCTTGATCTCATTAACAATGGTCGATGCAAACTCGGGCACACGTGCATGAACTTTCTCTTCATTCACGAGCGTTTTTACAGCAAACTTTTTCAGTTTACCTCCCAGTGTCTTTTGCTTTCTGTCAATGAGACTGTCTGCCTTGTCCACCACAGCATGAAGCACCTGTGCGACTTCTTCTTTTAGTGCAGCTTCCTGTTCGGGCGTAAATTCGAAGTCGTCAATGCGATGCGTTATAACTTTTACCATGTGGTCGCGCCACGCATTTACCGATAGCAGGCCGTACGTTATGTTGTTGAGAACACTGTAATCTTTCTTGATATCCGCGCGCTCTGACGAAAGGCGGTAAACCTGAGTGCCACTCCAACCTGCTATTACCAGCAGTGCGCCTCCGGTGAGGACTAAAAACGAGCGTTGCAGAAGTATCATACCCAAACTGTTAAGTAGTATGATATCGTGTAAAAATAAAAATGCCGTTGTGCGTGTGAAGAAGAAACGGAATTGAGCGGACTGAAATCGTTTAGAACGAAGCTTTTATTCCCCATTTACTTTTTCAGAATATCAAAAAGAACAGAATGAGTAAAAAAATACACTGTACTTGCTCGATGTTTATTATTACTTTTGCCACCGTTATGGCAATACCACTGAACCTGCTCGAAGAAACACTTGGTCACTTTCATGAAGGTGCCCGATCGGTACGTGCCTATACGGAAGAGACTACCTACATCATCACCAAAGCCAACGATACGGGCGACTTCTGGGTAGCTACCGAAGAACCTTCTTTTCCGAAAACCAAAACACGCTCACTCGAAACATACTTTGAAGATGTGTTTGGTGTTGAAGCCCGCTATTGATTTCCTTTTTATTTTGTTGAGATTTCTATAGTTTACTTTCCGTAAACTAACATCATGAAACCTTCTCTTCTGTTTATCTCGCTGTGCATGCTGTGCTGTCATGGCAGAAAAGATAGCAACGTTTCAACAACTCCATCGTATCCGATGGTCGACTATGTACAGGTGGGTTTGATGTTACAGGATATAGGAGGCCCAACCGTTTTAGATCTGAAGAACAACCAAGGCAAACAAGTGGTGCTGATAGGCTGTCCGCATTCGCGGGATACAACCGCCAAAGAGTTCGATCTTCTGGATATATACTTTAAACATCTTAAACCACAAATTGCTTTTAACGAAGGAGGTACTGTGCGGGAAGATGTACGCTATACATCGCGCAACGAAGCCATACACGATCGTGGCGAAACAGGGCTGCTGAAATATCACTGCGATATAGCGGGTATCAAAATGATGAATGGTGATTTCACCGAGGAAGAAGAATTCAGCACGATGCTCAAACTATATCCGAAAGATGAGCTGCTGCTATACTATACATTTGAACGATTCATCATCCCTTATAAATATGGCATGGACAGCGACAAGCCCCTCGAAGAAGCCTATGCAACTTTCATCAACGGTTATCTTACCAAACATGGCTTTCCGCTAACAGAATCGGAGAAGATTTTCGATTACATCCGGCAGCTATACCAGCAACATACAGGACAAGCGTTTGACCTGGAGAAAGTGGACATCGAGCAATTCGATTTTCTGAACGACAACTGCAAGTTCTGTGCAATAGGTCGTACTTCGAAAGTCGTACGCGATGAAGCGCTGCTCCGGAAAATCAGCGATGCGCTGGATCGGTACGACCGTGTTTTTGTTACGTTTGGTGGCGCCCACGCACTGGCCATTGAGCCGGCACTTAAAAAACTTCTTCGCGAAAAGGCAGGTCGTTAAGCACTATAACCCATTGCCTGTAACGCGATTACAAAAAATCAAGCGTCCTGAAAGTAAGGCATGGCCGCAGTCATATTTGATTATTCCCGTGCCGTCCCCATATTCGCACACGAATAATTCAATGGTCCGTTTTCAACCTATTTACGACATCGCTGAGCTCTGTTCCCGAAAAGGTTTGACACAGGCTATACTTTGCCCGGGTTCGCGATGTGCTCCTTTAACATTAGCGTTTGCCCGACACCCTGAAATCACAACACGCACGTTCAGTGACGAGCGCAGTGCCGGCTTTGTAGCGCTGGGTATAGCACAACAAAAGAAAGCACCTGCCATTGTTGTATGTACTTCGGGATCAGCCGCGTATAACCTTGCTCCTGCTGTAGCCGAAGCCTGGTTCAGTGAAACTCCGCTGATCATCTTTACAGCCGACAGGCCCGCTGAGTGGATCGCGCAACATGACGGACAGACGATCCATCAACCGGAGATCTTCGGCAAGCATGTAAAGAAGTCGTTTCAGCTCCCACAGGAGTATGAACATGCGGATAGCCAATGGGCGATCAATCGCATGGTAAATGAAGCGATCAACCTGTCGTTTCAGGAACCGAAAGGTCCGGTACATATCAACGCTCCGTTTCGCGAACCGCTATATCCTCCGAAAGGAGAAGCGATATCCTATAGCGATTCCGTGCGTGTTATGGATGAGTATACATCTCCATTCGCTTTGTCGGAAGAACAAAAGAAAAAACTTAACACCGAGTGGCGCTCGTATCATAATATACTCATCGTAGCCGGCCAGCACGAAGCTGACCAGGAACTGACCGAAGCACTGTCTCATTTCTTTTTACGACACAACATTCCCGTAGCAGGCGATATCATTTCCAACCTGCATGGCATTGAGAAAGTAGTCCGCCATGCCGATACATTTTTAGGACAGGCTTCTGCCGATGTAAAGAAGACCCTGCGCCCTGATTTGCTGATTACGTTCGGTAAGTCCATCATCTCGAAAAATCTGAAACAGTTCCTTCGTAAATATTCGCCGAAGGTACACTGGCATATACAACCTGCAGGTATAGTAGCCGATACATTTCAAAGTATAACTAATGTATTCAATACTACACCTGCTAACTTTTTCCGTTTCCTGGGCTCTATACCCAACAGCGAGTCGTTCGAAAATCAGAAGCAGAACAACTTCAATAAACTGTGGGAAGTAGAAGAACGCAGAGCGATACGCACGCTTGAAGAGTTCTTTCCGCAGGATGAATTTGCAGAGCTTGAACTGGTGCATACCATTATGCAAAGTCTGCCAGATAACTGCAACCTGCACCTGGCCAACAGCATGAGCGTGCGCTACAGCAATGTTATCGGATTGATAGCGAAGCAGAAAAATATACAGGTATATGCCAACCGCGGCACCAGCGGTATAGATGGTTGCACGAGCACAGCTATAGGACACAGCCTTTCGAATGAAAGACCCAACATTTTAATTACCGGTGATGTTGCTTTCTTCTACGATCGTAATGCTTTCTGGCACAACTACTCGTTATCAAACTTGCGCATCGTGTTGCTGAACAACCACGGTGGTGTTATTTTCAAAATGATCGATGGCCCGGGATCATTACCGGAAGCGGATGAATACTTTGTTACACGACAGCGACTTACTGCGAAGAAATTGTGTGAAGAGTTTGGCTTCGATCATCTCAGGCTTGATAACAAGCGCAAGGTAAAGAACCTGGTAAAAGACTTCTTCGAGTTTGATGGTAAAACCAAGATACTTGAGATTGAGACGGATACACTGATCAACAAAATCATATTTGATATTCTGAAAGAGAAAACCAAAAAGAGTTATGAGCTTTAAATATTCCTGGAAACCGGTTAAAGAGTATAAGGAAATTCTTTTCCATAAGTTTGAAGGCATTGCCCGCATCAGTATAAATCGTCCGCATGTACACAATGCCTTTACACCGCTTACGGTGCAAGAGATGATTGATGCGATGCACATCTGCCGCGAAGATGCTGATGTTCGTGCTGTGATTCTGACAGGCGAAGGTGGTAAAGCATTTTGCAGCGGTGGCGATCAAAGCGTACGCGGCCATGGCGGTTATGTTGGTGAAGACACAACGCCCAGGCTAAACGTTCTGGATTTACAAAAGATGATCCGATCTATACCCAAGCCTGTTATAGCGGCCGTTGCCGGATGGGCCATTGGTGGCGGACACGTGTTGCATGTAGTATGCGACCTGACGATTGCTGCAGAGAATGCCCGCTTCGGACAGACCGGTCCTAAGGTTGGTAGCTTTGATGGCGGCTTTGGCGCTTCATACCTCGCACGCATTGTAGGACAAAAGAAAGCACGCGAGATCTGGTACCTGTGTGATCAGTACGATGCGAAAGATGCACTTGATATGGGATTGGTAAACAAAGTTGTTCCACTCGAATTACTTGAAGAGACGTATGTAGCATGGGCCAGGAAAATTATAGCGAAGAGCCCGCTGGCGATACGCATGCTGAAGAGTTCATTCAATGCCGAACTTGACGGACAGGCCGGTATACAGGAACTCGCAGGAAATGCCACGCTTCTGTATTATCTTAGCGAAGAGGCGAAAGAAGGAAAGAATGCCTTCCTGGAGAAACGCGAACCAGACTGGTCCAAGTATCCTAAATTCCCTTAATCAAAATATATACCTGTAAATATAGTACAGCATGCAGATAGAGAAGCTTGAAATACTCCGGAGCATAGCCGAGATGGCCTATGTTATTGCCAAAGCAGATAAAGGGTTGAGCGCAGAAGAGCGTATTGCTTTCAATAAGATTATTGGAGAAGAACTGCAATATGATTCATGGGCAGCACAAAGTCGTTTTGACCTGCTGGATGAAGTGATCCAGCCTTCTATTGAGACAGCCTATAACCAGGCCATTCACGATCTGCGAAAGTATAAAGAGCATCTTACGGATAACTTGCGTTCAACAGCCATACGAGTTGTTGAACGCGTAGCCCAGGCATGCAGTGGTACACACGAGATTGAGGCGTTTATTATTGATCGCTTCAAGAAAGATCTTCAGCATCTTTAATGTGCATGAAACGATATACAGCATTGCTGTTCGGATTGATCTGCACCGGTATATATAGTCTGGTATCAGCGCAAAGCACCATGGAATCTGCTTCTACGATACATGTGTTCCGGCTCAAGCCGCACGAAGATCTGAAGAAGGCGCTCGTTTTATGGGCTAAACAAAACAAGATCAAGGCAGCTGTTATTGTAACGTGCGTGGGTAGTCTTGAACAATACTCCCTTCGCTTTGCCAACCAGGAACATGGCACAGTAAAGAAAGGTCACTTTGAGATTATCTCACTTACCGGAACAATCTCGGATGAGTCTGTACATATACACCTGTCAGTATCCGACAGCACGGGACAGACTATAGGAGGACATCTACTGGATGACAATCTAATTTATACCACAGCAGAGGTCGCAGTGGCCGAGTTAACCGATGTTATATTCGATCGCGACACCGATGCTACCTATGGGTATAAAGAACTCGCGATCAGGCGAAGAACGAAAAAACCATGACCTATCCTTTTTCCACAATTTGGATAAACGGCAGAGATATATCAATAGAAGCTATACGAAATGAAACAGCTTTGCCTGCCAGTGACTTCGAGCGGGCTACTTTCACTTTTATACGCGAATGGCTGAGCGACCAGACTATATTTGAAATCCAGACCAGTGGTTCTACGGGCACACCCAAAAAGATCATACTGACACGTGAGCAAATGCTCGCCAGTGCCCACATGACGGAACAGGCGCTTGCATTGAAGCCTGGCTATACCGCGCTGGTTTGTCTTCATACACAATACATCGCGGGCAGAATGATGCTGGTGCGATGCTTCGCGACCGGTATGCGTATCGTTGTAACAGAGCCAGCAGCTAATCCGTTGGCGAACATACCCGACTCCATCGCGATAGATTTCACAGCCTGGGTCCCCTACCAACTATATGCGATACTGTCTTCACCCGAAGCCGCACGTCTGAATAGTATAGGATGTGTTATCATCGGGGGTGCGCCGCTGAACCAGGAGATTATCCATGAGTTGCAGGCGTATTCGTGTATTTTTTACGCTACTTACGGCATGACGGAAACAATATCACATATAGCATTACAGACCCTTAACGGTATAAATGCGTCATCTGTGTTTCGTGCGTTGCCGGGTATAGCATTGGCTATAGATGAACGCGGCTGCCTTACCATTGACGCGCATCACCTGCCGGAGAAGATTGTTACCAATGATCTTGTAGAGCTAAAAGATAACCATGCCTTTCTATGGCTTGGCCGATGGGACAATGTTATTAACAGCGGCGGAATAAAGATCATACCGGAACATCTTGAGTCACGCATGATGAACACACTATATGAATGTGGAATTTTACGGCCATTTTTTATAGCATCAGTTCCCGATAAAAAATTGGGAGAGAAAATTACCTTGTTACTGGAGGGCGAAGCGCTTGATGAAGAAAAAAAATATATAATTCATCAAAAAATTAAGCAAACGTTTTCGAGCTACGAAACTCCCAAAGATATCATCACACTTCCCAAATTTCTCTACACAAATACAGACAAAATTGATCGAAGAAAAACGATTGAAATGATTACAAAACGGTCCTAAACGTTACATCACATATAATATACCCCATTAAATCGTATTATCAGAATATTATCGTTTTTTTCAAGCTGGCACCTTATTTATACGGTATTCATATAAAGTTTTAATTTATTTTAGAAGTAAAGGTTACATCTGTATCAATTATTTTATTTAGCTTTGGTTTGTCTAATAGTTGTCTTTAAAGATCCCGCCTAACTACAATCAGATCTTTAGAGCAGCACTGCTTTTTGTTGGTTTAAAATTTTATATACCATGAAACGGGTATTAGTTATTGAGGACGATGTCCCACTATGCTGGCTTTTAGAAAAGATACTTCAGAAGAAACACGAAGTAGTCATTATGAACAATGGAATGGAGGCTTGGTCTTGGCTCACCGATGGTAATTTGCCAGACCTTATTATTTCAGATCTCAAGATGCCATCGTTGGATGGTATCGAGTTATTGGAGAACTTAAGTAATAGCGGTCTCTTTAAAAACATTCCGGTCATTATCCTTTCAGGATATGAAGACGCAAGCAAACGCAAACAGTGCCTTGATCTGGGAGCTTTTACGTACATGGTAAAGCCCTTTGAACCTCAGTCATTTCTGGCTGAAGTAGACCGTGCATTATTATTTCAAAGACAAAATGTAACAGTTAACTAATTATGGATGTTGCAGTGAATTTAAACGTAAATGAATCCCCTATGTCTGTAGTATATGAGGCGAACACTCATACTTCAACCTTTACACAGAACATTGTAAAGATCGGCTTTTCGGATTCGCTGATTGAAAATGATTATGCGCAAGGTACCGTGCACTTTATCAATTCAACCTTGACAAAGACAATTGCAGAAATAAAAACGGGCTCTGTCGAGTACGATGCTCTTCTGCTCAACCCTACCGGCCTTACAGCTGAAGCAGAGCAACTGAAAGCACTCGCTGCTCAGAAAGCTATACCCTATATATTCTATACTCCCAAGTTCGATCAGGCTGCCAAAGATCTGGCGCATCGCACAGGTGCGGATGAATATCACTACGGAGCGATCACACCTGCATTCTACAAGCGTGTAGAGTTTATCAAGAAACTGAAACTATATAAGATCGAGCGCGGCAATAAGCCCTACACGATCGTACGTGCACATGAAGAAGTGCCTACTATCAAATTGTGGACATTGAAGCGTGCATTTGATATCATGGTTTCACTAACGGCGCTGCTATGCCTCTCTCCCCTCCTGCTGATCATCGCTGTTGTGATCAAGCTCGAGTCGAAAGGACCGATCTTCTATATATCGAAGCGTGCCGGTGCAGGATATAAAATCTTCGACTTCTATAAATTCAGATCTATGCGCACCGGTGCAGATAAAGATCTGGCAAAACTTCAACACCTCAATCAATATGCAGAGAATTCTACTACAAGCGATAACGTATTCTTCAAAATCAAAAACGATCCACGCGTAACCCGTGTCGGTAACTTTATACGCAACACCAGTCTTGACGAAATCCCCCAGCTCTTCAACGTGTTGAAAGGTGATATGTCACTGGTAGGTAACAGACCTCTTCCCCTATACGAAGCTGAGAAACTTACAAAAGACCAGATCGCATGGCGCTTCCTCGCTCCTGCAGGTATCACCGGTCTGTGGCAGGTGACCAAGCGTGGTAAAGGCGAGATGTCTCCTGAAGAACGCATCGCCCTGGATATGGAATATGCCATGAAGAACTCTTTCTGGCTGGATATGAAAATACTATTCAGCACCGTGCCGGCTTTGTTACAGAAAGAACAAGTTTAATCCTTACTATATAATCATAGCGAGTACTACATGTTCATCCTTGAACTCATTATCTTATTGTATTTTGTTTACGTAGTTGCGTATACAGCTTTCTTTGCCTTTGCAGGTTTATTCTACAGAACATTGCCAACGCCCGAACCCAGTGGCAAACTCAATTTCTGTGTGCTCATTCCTTCCTATAAAGAAGATGCTGTAATTATGGATGTAGCACAGCAGGCACTGAAACAAAAATACCCTGCAGATAACTATGATGTAGTGGTGATTGCTGACTCGCTGCAACCTGCTACACTCGAGTTCCTGCGAAAACTTCCGTTGAAAGTAGTGGAAGTAAAATTCGAAAGCAGTACAAAAGTAAAATCACTGAACATGGCATTGTCTCAACTTAATGCTGAAGACTATGACTATGCTGTGATACTCGATGCTGATAACGTAATGGAACCTGACTTCCTCAAGCGTCAGAATGCGTTACTCACAGCCTATAAATTCAAAGCTGTTCAGGGACAACGCAAGCCGAAGAACCAGAATAACAACCTCGCGTTTCTGGATGGTGTGAGCGAAGCCATCAACAACCATGTATACCGCCAGGGACATACAGCTGCGGGCTTGTCTTCATCCATCAGCGGCTCCGGTGTTGTATTTGACTTCACGTTATTAAAGACTAAACTCAGCAAGATGGAATCCATCGGTGGATTCGATCGTGAGCTTGAACTTCAGTTGTTGCAGGAAGGTATCAAGGTATATTATTTCCGTGATGCCGGTGTGCTCGATGAAAAGATCTCGCAGGCCGGTGCATTCCAGAATCAGCGGAAGCGCTGGATCTCCAGTCAATATGTATACCTCGCCAAGTACTTCAAGCCGGGTATGGCTGCACTCTTCAAAGGTAATTTTACCTTCTTTAACAGTGCCGTGCTACGCAACATACAATTACCACGACTTATCAACCTCGGTTTACTAACTGTACTTACAGTTGTAGCGGTGTTGCTGCGTAATTACCTCGCGTATGGTGCTACGATATGGGTAGCTTTATTCAGCATCAATACACTCGCTATCCTGGTATCTATACCCGGTGAATATTACTCTAAAAAAATGCTCAAAGCTATACTCGATCTTCCGGGTATATTTGTACGCATGTTCTTATTGCTCTTCAAACTGAAAAATGCCAATAAGAAATTTATACATACACCACACGGAGTAACTTCTGAGTAAATATTTTTATGAAGACAGTTTCTTATCCGCTTGTCTCCGTAGTTACTATTAATTTCAATCAGACGGCTGTAACCCGCGATCTACTGGTATCACTCCGGAACATCACGTATCCGGCTATTGAAGTTATTGTGGTAGACAACGGTTCACGCGATACATCGGTTCAATCCTTAAAACAGGAGTTTCCTGAAATCAATCTCATCGTTACCGGCAAGAACCTCGGCTTTGCCGGTGGTAACAACGTGGGTATAAAAGATTCCAAAGGTGAATATATACTTCTGGTGAATAACGATGTGGAAGTTACACCCGGCTTCCTTGAACCGCTGGTGGAAACTTTACAGCAACAACCCAAGGCCGGTGTTGCATCTCCGCGCATCGTATATCATAACCGGCAGGAGCTTATACAGTATGCCGGTGCGATCAAAATAAATCCGTATACCGGTCGTGGTAAAAAGTTAGGATACCTGGAGACCGACACCAACCAGTATAACACAATACAGGAGACAGAACTAGGCCATGGAGCATGTCTGCTCACCTCACGCGATGTACTGGAGAAAGTGGGACTTCTTCCGGAAGTATATTTCCTTTACTACGAAGAGCACGACTGGACCGAGCAGGTGAAGCGTGCCGGTTACAAAGTATATTATGTGGGTACATCCAAAGTATATCACAAAGAATCTATATCTGTAGGAAAAAACAATCCGCTCAAGACCTATTACCTCACGCGGAACCGTATTTTATACCTGAAGCGAAATACAAAAGGCGTAACACAATTGTCGTCTATGCTTTTCTTTTTCATACTGTCTGTTCCAAAAGACATTGCAAAGTTTTTACTGCAACTGGATTTTCCGAATCTTAAAAGCTATCTTCAGGGGATTTCCTGGCATTTGAACCATAATCGGTTATGATTGACGAGATCAAAAAGAAATATCAAGAAATCAGAAATGAAAATCCGCGGTCATCTGGTTTCGGAGTATGGATATTAACCGTTGGCAGAATACTATCTATCTTCCTGCGTTTGCTATCAGCAAAGATCTATCTGCGCAACTGTGTAAAAGTTGGCAAATATGTAACCGTACATGGTAAACCGTTGATCAATGCGAGCGGCACCATCATCATCGAAGATAAAGTAGCCATCTGGTCTATATTTGAACGTACCAAACTGCTGGTAAAGGGAACAGGCACCTTAACTATTGGACAAGGCACGCGTGTAAACGGAACGCATATAGCAGTTGCCGGCAATGTAACAATCGGTAAATTTGTACGCATCGCTCCCTATACATTGATATTGGACAGCGACTTTCATGATCTTAACGATCATACTGCGGAAGGTAAAAAGGGAAATATTGTTATCGGTGATAACGTCTGGATAGCTTCGAGGGCAACCATTTTAAAAGGAGTAACGATTGGAGAAGGGTCAGTTATAGCAGCGGGATCGGTAGTTACGAAAGATGTTCCACCTTATTGCGTAGCCGCTGGTGTACCGGCTAAAGTAATCAAAAGACTTAAACCGCAACTTGTGGAACAAGTCGCGGAATAAAAGAATAATCTGGCGTAATTGACGATTAACTGGTATATTATCAAGTAGTTACTTTTTTTTATAAACCCTCCTAATCTATGAAGAGAATACCCGTTCCTTCAGAGCCCCTTATGTATGCAAGAGTGCTCTTCCTGTTTCTCTTTATCACGACATTAAATTTTCATGCCATCGCTCAATGCGGGTGTACCTTTACGATACCGGCGGGTTCGGGCAGTGTTACGTTTAACGGAACTGCTCAGGGTGTTAAGCCCGGTGATGTTATCTGTATACAAGGCGGTGCGCGCGAACGTATTATTTTTCAAAATATAACTGGCTCTGCCACCAACTATGTTACTATCAAGAACTGTAATGGCCAGGCGCTGATCGGTGGCCCCAATGCAGGTAACGGTATATTGATTAACAGCTCACGCTATTTCCGCATTACCGGTACAGGCGATGCGAGTGTGGAGTATGGTATCAAGATCGTAGAGACCAAGAGCGGAACACAGGGTATCGTTGCCACATCACTCAGTTCAGACATCGAGATCGATCACATCGAAATCACCAAGACTGGTTTTGCCGGTATCATGGCCAAGACGGACCCCAGCAACAACTGCGCAGATAAAACCCCGGAGCGTCCTAATTTCAGAATGAGCAACATTCACCTGCACCATAACTATATACATGATATTGGTGGTGAGGGATTTTACATCGGTAACAGCTTTTACAACGGTACCACGATCTACTGCGGAAGTACGCAATATCCACATGAAGTGCGTGGTGTACGGATACACGACAACCTGGTGATGAACTCCGGTTGGGAATCCATCCAGGTAGGATCTGCCGTTGCTGATGTGGAGATCTATAACAACAAAGTATATAATTACGGATCAGCCAATAACCCTTCGCAAAACGGAGGTATACAAATGGGAGTTGGTACCACCGGTAAACTTTATAACAACTTTGTCAAAGGTGGCTTTGGTCCTTGCCTGGTTGTGCAGGGTATAGGACTGAACTATGTTTTCAATAACGTAATTGTCAACCCGGGAGCTGAGGCGATTAACGTTAACACCCGCCCTACTCCACTCGCTACCGATATAGTGCCCACCGGTTTCCTCGGAGGAGTATATATAATAAACAACACCATTGTAAATGCGCAGACAGCTGCCGTAAAGGAGAACATTAACAATGCTCCGGGTAACGTTCTATACAACAACCTGATTGTTGCTTCCACCACCAACTGGAATCAGTTGAAGACCTATACCGATTGGTCGCAGGGGAACAACGTGGTAATTCCGGTACTCGCCAACGCCAAGTTTGTTAACCCTACTAACGATGATTACCGTTTGCAGTCAGGATCACCCGCGATCAACGCAGGTCGTAATGTTGCGCTCTTTGGTGTAACGTTCGACTTTGATAAACTTCTTCGTCCTACCGGTGCCAACTGGGATGCCGGTGCATTCGAGCTATCCGGAAATCAAAAACCGGTTGTGAACGTGGGATCCAATCAAACAATTATACTTCCCATCAATACGACTACCATTATCGGCTCTGCTACCGATGCGGATGGTACCATAACATCGTATCAATGGACACAAACCAGTGGTCCGTCTGCTACCCTTACCAATGAGAATACACCTATACTTTTACTTACGAACTTGGTAGAAGGAACGTATGTGTTCAGACTTACCGCTACAGACAACGCGAGTGAAACAGGCTATGCCGAGGTAACCATTACGGTACAGGCAGCCATTGTCAATCAACCACCTGTTGCCAATGCCGGTACCAATAAAACCATAACGCTTCCAGTAACAACTACTACCATCAATGGTTCTGCGAGTGATGCAGACGGAACGGTAACAACGTATGCCTGGACACAAGTAGGCGGTGCTGCAGCAACATTGGTAAATGCCAACACTGCTACATTAACTGTCAACGGACTGACTACTGCCGGCACCTATACATTTCGATTAACTGCTACCGATGATGATGGTGCTACCGGCTACGATGAGGTTACTGTAACCGTCCAACCAGCTGCCACCAACCAATTGCCGACAGCCAATGCAGGCCCTGATAGAAATCTTACCCTGCCTACCAATTCAGTGAACCTGGCCGGTTCAGCCAGTGACCCGGATGGATCGATCGCAACCTATACCTGGACGAAAGTTAGTGGCCCTGCGGCTATTATGACCGGGGCAACCACACCTACATTATCATTAACCAACCTGACGGTTGGATCGTATGTATTCCGATTAACAGTTACTGATAATCTTGGGGCGAGTGCATTCGATCAGGCTACCGTTGTAGTGAGTGCTGCCAATCAATTACCGGTAGTAAACGCTGGTCCGGATAAAACCATCAAGCTTCCTACAAGTACTGTTACATTATCCGGTTCTGCTTCTGATGCGGACGGTACGATAGCGAGCTATAGCTGGACCATTGTAACCGGCCCGAACACGCCAACGCTTACCAATGCTACATCCGCTACACTTACGGTAACAGGCATGGTGCAGGGCACGTATACCTTTCGGCTTACAGCAACTGATAATAATGGAGCCAGCGCCAGTAACGATGCCGTTGTCATTGTGCAGGCGGCCAATATACCTCCCGTTGCAAATGCAGGTACGGATGTAACACTAACACTTCCGGCCAATAGTGCTACGCTCACAGGCTCCGGAACAGATACCGATGGAACGATAGCGAGCTATGCCTGGGAAAAAGTAAGCGGGCCGGCCGCCACCCTGGGACCGACCGGGCAGGCAGCGCTAAACCTTTCGAACCTCGTGCAGGGTACATATTCTTTTCGACTTCGTGTTACCGACAATGAAGGAGCTTCAGCAACAGATCTTGTTGCTGTTGTTGTTTTACCACCTACGGTTAACCAACCGCCTGTGGTAAATGCCGGAACCGATGTTACCCTGACATTGCCAACGAACTCAACAACCCTTACCGGAACAGCGTCCGATCCTGACGGCAGTATAACTTCGTATTTATGGGAACGCATCAGCGGACCTACTGCTACGCTTAGCGGAACATCAACGGCTACCCTTTCCGCCAGCAACCTGTTGGAAGGTGTATACATATTCAGGCTTACGGTAACGGATAACAAATCAGCTACTGCGAGTGATGAGGTGCGTGTAACAGTAACATCTGTAAATCAGAACCCGATTGTAAATGCCGGTACTGATAAAACACTCGTACTCCCGACAAACTTTACGTCATTCACTGCTTCAGCCTCCGATACCGATGGTACGATATCAACCTATGCTTGGACGCAGCAGTCAGGTCCATCGGTAGCAACCATGACCGGTACAGCTTCTGCTACTGTAGATATATCGGGCCTGATCATTGGTACCTATATATTTCGTATCACCGTTACCGATAATGATGGCGGACAATCTTTTGATGAAGCCCGTGTCATTGTACAAGCCGCTACCAATGTTAACCCGGTAGCGAATGCAGGAAGTAACGTAACTATATTCTTGCCTACCAACACCGTTGTGTTACCGGGTTCGGGAACAGACGCTGATGGAACGATTCAATCTTATGCCTGGACAAGAATATCCGGGGGTGCAGCAACACTCACCAATCAAAATACAGCTATACTTACTGCGTCCGGTCTCGCTGCTGGAACCTATGTGTTCCGCTTAACCGTGACCGATGATGACGGTGCTACCGGTATAGATGATGTTACTGTAACGGTAAATCCGGCAACCACCAACCAGTTGCCTATAGCCGATGCTGGTCCGAACATTACCCTTTCGCTCCCGGTAAACAGTACCAACCTGATTGGCGCGGGTACTGATCCGGATGGAACCATCACCAACTACGCCTGGATAAAAGTAAGCGGCCCCTCAGCCTTTATGATCAATGCCAATTCTCCGGTGCTTTCATTGACCGACCTGGTAGAAGGTGTATATATATTCCGGTTAACCGTAACCGATGATGATGGCGCTACTGCAACCGACAACTGCCAGGTGATTGTGCTTCCTTCCAGCGTGAACCAAACGCCAACAGTATCGGCAGGTAATAACATAACCGTTACACTGCCCACCAACTCCGTAACCATTACCGCTTTTGCCAGTGATGCAGACGGAAGCATTGCCTCCTATAGCTGGGCCAAGCAGGTAGGACCTACCGCTACTGTAAGTGGAGAAACAACGGCCAGCCTGCTGGTAACAAGTCTCGAGGAAGGTACCTATACATTCCGCGTTACGGTAGCAGACAACGCAGGGGCTACTGCTTTTGATGAAGTCAATATCATCGTACTGCCAGCCGGTTCGAACCAGCCTCCCCTGGTGAATGCAGGCGTAGACCGAACCTTGTTCTTACCCAACAACGCGATTAACCTTACCGGAACAGCTAGCGATAATGACGGATCCATAACCTCCTATCAATGGACCAAAATTCAGGGACCGACTGTAACGATGGGCAACACCACTGCGGCTACCATTACATTAACCAACCTGATTGCCGGACAATATACTTTCAGACTTACGGCTACGGACGATGATGGTGCAACAGCATTTGACGAAGTGAACGTTACAGTCTTCCCGGGCACGATCAACCAACCTCCGATCGCCAATGCCGGAAGCAACCAATCCATCGTATTGCCGAACTCCACTGTTACCATCAGCGGTTCCGGTTTTGACCCCGATGGATCGATCGTATCCTATACCTGGACACAGGTTTTAGGCGCTTCGTCCGTGCTTGAAAATATTAACTCGCCTACACTTATTGTGAATAACTTGCTGGAAGGCGTATATCGCTATCAACTAACGGTAGAGGATGATGACGGAGCCAGCGGCTCTGACTTCGTAGATATTACCGTAGTTCCGGAAGGAACCAACGTACCGCCTATAGCAAATGCAGGTTTCGACCAAGTGATTTACCTACCGCAGTCAACAACCGAGTTGCAAGGCAATGGTCTCGATACAGACGGCACAATTCAAACTTACTTATGGGAGAAGAAGTCCGGAGGAACTGTTACCCTCAGTGGTCAGGCTACCTCCAAACTTTCGCTTTCAGCATTGGCCGTTGGATCATACCAGTTTACGCTGACCGTTAAAGACAATGGCGGACTTACCAATACGGACGAAGTAAATGTATCTGTATTGCCAGGCTCTATTAACAAGAACCCGATCGTGAGTGCGGGCAATGATATCTTCAGACGTGTTCCCGTTACCTCGGTTGTAATTACAGCCACTGCTTCTGATGCAGACGGTTCTATAGCCTCTTACAACTGGACCAAGATCAGTGGGCCTGCTGTTTCATTGGGGTCGGTATCACTTCCGGTTCTTACCGTATCAAATCCTCCGGAAGGCACCTATGTATTTCGCATTACAGTAACCGACAACGGAGGGGCTACTGCTTCTGATGAAGTAACCGTAGTGATTGCTCCTGCAGGCGTGAACCAGCCACCGGTTGTAACTACGGGTAACGCGATCATTGTATTCCAACCCTCGACCACCACAACCGTAAATGGATCTGCATTTGATCTGGATGGTGCTATAGCATCGCTCGCGTGGACACAGCAAGATGGTCCTTCAACAGCAACGCTAACCGGTGCCGGTAGTACGACACTAAATGTGGCCGGTCTGGAATTAGGCTCCTATACATTCCGCCTCACTGCGATTGATAATGAAAACGCTTCGGCATTTGCAGAGATTGTAATTGATGTACGTGCCGAGAACTTGCCGCCCACAGCATTTGCCGGTAATGATACCACACTATACTTACCCGATAACTTCCTGGCCTTGGATGGAATAGGAACCGATACAGATGGTACCATTATGTCATTTACCTGGGAACAGCTCAGCGGCCCGCCTGCCAATGTATACCTGGATAACAACCCGATCATTTCCATTACAGACCTGATTGAAGGAGTATATACCCTGAAGCTCACCGTAATCGACAATGCCGGTGCTGCCGCTTCGGATGAAGTGACCATCACCGTACTTGAAGATCCTACGGATCCGATCGGAGCAGCAAAACTCTTTTCACCTAACGGAGACCTGACCAATGACACGTGGGTGGTAAAGAATATAACCATGATCGAAAGCTGCCCGATAAAAATATTCAACCGTCTCGGGAAGAAAGTTTTTGAAGCTGATGCCTATGAAAATAACTGGGACGCAGTGTTGAATGGAAGACCTTTGGAAGAAGGTGATTACTACTACGTGATTCAATGCGGCAGTAGCAAAAAGTACTCTGGAGCGATCCGATTAATCCGTTGACCCCTCTCTAGCATGAAAAGACCTTTACCTATACTTACTACCCTGTTCCTTCTACTGCTGCTGATAAGTCAAACTGCTTTTGGACAGAACCCACCGGTGTTCAGTCAGTTTTTTGCCAACCCATATCAGTTCAATCCTTCGTATGCTGCGCACCGCGGGTATGCAGAAGCTAATTTATTTTACCGCAGGCAATGGCTTGATATAAACAATACCCCTACCGTTGGCGCACTGAATATACAGGCTCCGGTTGGAAAGAATGTTTCACTTGGGCTCACAGCATATTCCGACAAGACTATATTACTCAACTCCACATCGGTGCTGGCTACCTTTGGATATCGCATACGCTTTACGCAGAATCACAACCTTAATTTTGGTATATCGGCAGGTGCCGGCTTTAACTCGTTTGACTTCTCTGCGCTTGAGGATACAAGTGATCCTGCCCTCGCGGGTATAACGCAGAACAATACCTTTATCAACGGGCAGTTCGGGTTCAACTACCAATTCAAAAATTTCAACATCGGTTTTGCTTTACCCAAACTCTTCGACTCCAGACCCAACAGCACAAAAGAATTCGAAGATGTGAAGTTCAGTAAATTTGACAACCGCTTCGGATCAGTGTCTTATACTTTTGATCTCGGCAGTGTAAAAGTTTCTCCGTATGTGATCTATAGATCACTGGATCGCTCCCAGGATCAGTGGGAAGGTTTACTGCACATATCGATCAAAGATGTTATCTGGGTGGGTGGTTCCTACCGCGATGGCTATGGTGTTACCGGATTTATTGGACTGAACATAAAGAGTCTGCTGCGTATCGGCTATGCGTATGAGAGACCTACAGGAGATATATCCAGCGTAGCCGGCAACACGCATGAGATATACCTGGGTGCGCGACTAGGCCACCGTAACCGCGAAGACGAGATATTCGCGCAGAAGGAACACGATGACTCGTTGAAAGCAGTAGCAAAAGCAAACAAACTGAAGGCCGATACTACCACCAATAAAAAGATATATACCGAAGCTCAGGAAAACAAACAAGAGCCGCTAGTAGCCAAGCAAGAGCAGCAGACACCACCAGCGGTGCAAAACGCGCCTCCGGCCAATACTACAAATACAACTCCGGAGAAGACGAATACTACTACCACTCCTACAGAGAAGACAACGCCTGCGCGAACCGAAGTAACCCCGGTTGAGAAACAACCAGAACAACACGTTAACCAGGAAGAAGAAAAGATCGCGGAAGAACACGCCCCCGGCCACTACCTTGTGCTTGGTGTATACCAACATCCGGAAAATGCACGCAAGCAGTTAAGTACACTTCGTACAAAAGGGCTGACACCATCTATACTTTACCAGGCCGAGAAAAATTACTACTATGTATATATCTATTATTCGCTGAACCGCCAGGAAGTGATTGACGAATGGAGAAGGATCCGGCAGCAAAACCAGTATTTCGGGGCCTGGATCTACACAGCCATAAGTAAATAATGAGTAAGTAATTCCACATTTCATACCACTAAAATGGGTTTCGTTAAGGCACACGGAACCCATTTTTTTTATAATTATTCGATTTTGTCATAAAAAGGCACATACGATATGTTTTTGGACATCCGAAAAGATTTATTAAAAAATCCGGTAAAAACACTTACTAATTAGTTTTTTTCGGTATACATTTATATACGAAAACGTCACCGCGTTTTCAACTGTCTATAAAAGGTAACAAAATATTACATCTATGGTTGGGCTTTTATCTGGATCCATATTTATGGATTTTCCATTATGTCTGCCTATTCGTGAACCTGTACTCACAGGCTTCTTTAATTTCAATATTGAGTTATCCATTTGCCGCACATTCGTGGCATCAGTAAGCACATCACACAATCCCGAGACTATTTCAAACCTTAAATACCATTATTTGAAACATTTCTAAAACCAAAAAACAAATCCTCCAATGTCTATGTCTAAATGGCTTCTCTGTGGTGTGCTCAGCATGTGCTGTGTAACCACGCTCCTCGCCCAAACCCTATTATATGATAGCGGTTACTCTCTGCGAAACAATCAACTGTCTCACTACTATAAAATGGTGAGTTGGGACGATAGTCAGTTCAAAGAATTCAACTATCGTGCTGTGAATAGTTCGAACGCTGTGACTGAATTCATGAACTGGCGTGCTATATTTCCTCCTGGATATCAAAAGAACGGTCCTACCAAATATCCGATGATTGTGATGCTTCACGGAGCAGGAGAATCCGGAAGATCATGGCAAGGACACTACACTTACGCTGTTAGTGACGTACGCTTCGACAACAATGGTCACAACCTTCTTCACGGTGGACAAGAACACCGCGATGCTGTTAACAGAACAGCCTCAAACCCGAGAGCTTTTCCAGGTATCGTAATTTTCCCGCAGGTGCATCACAGTGGTGCATGGGAAAACGGCTGGAACAGCGGGGCACTCACTCAGAATGAAAACATGGCGATCCGCGTGATCGAATACATGGTAAGTCAATACAATGCCGATATAAACCGCATTTATGTTCACGGTCTTTCCAACGGTGCAAAAGGTACCTGGGACTTCGTATCGAAGCGTCCTGACCTCTTTGCTGCCATGGCCCCTATGTCAGGTGTTGGTAGCAACCCGGATGCAATGACTACAACCTTGGTAACAACACCGCTGTGGTTGTTCCAGGGAGGTAACGACACCAACCCGAACCCAACATCTGCGCAAAGTATTATAAACCTGCTGATCTCTAAAGGAGGCAAGCCTCGCTATACGCTATATCCTAATACCGGCCACGGAACCTGGTATGCTGCATATGCTGAACCGGACTTCTTCTCTTGGTTGCTCGCGCAGGATAAAAGAAAGATATATGTGTTTGGTGACGAACCCGTATTCTGTCTTGGTGAAACCGTAAGACTTGGATTTTCCGCAGGCTTCCTGCAATATCAGTGGACCCTAAACGGTGCTGATATACCCGGTGCCACTACTCGGTATTTTGATGCCGGACAGGTTGGTACCTATACTGTGAAATTCAGGAGAAGCAATAATCAATGGTACGAATCCTTCGCGATTAACGTAACATCAAAACCAGCTTCAACTTTCTCACCTGCTTTAACCAACACAGGCTCCAAAGTACTTCCGATCGATATCAGCTCGAACAACGTAGTTGACCTGGTTGCTCCTACTGGCTATAGCGAATACTACTGGTTTAAAAACGGATCACAGGTTGCCACGTCAACTTCCAACGTTCGTAATATCTCTACAGGTGCTGGTGTATCTGGCACGGCAGGTTCCTATACAGTACGAGTGAAAGAACCTTCAGGCTGCGCAAGCTTGCAGTCTAACGCAATAGCAATGGTATATACTTCACCGCACGTAGGCCCTACACCTCCTACGCAAGCTGTTCCTACAGTATTGTCTTCTACACAAACAAGTTTGTCATGGACAGATTCTCCTACAGAAGAGTACTATGAAATCTGGAGAAACAGACGTGCCGCCAACGGATACTCATCTGAACCTTATAAAGTGGTAGGCATTGTAGGACAAAATACATTGGCTTATGTTGATGCTGGTTTGAGACCCAATGCACAATACTTCTATCGCGTGAGAGCGATTGGTAACAACGATGGTCGTTTTTCAAATGAAAGATTGATCACAACACAGGCTGATAATATAGCGCCATCAGCTCCTACCGATCTTGCCATCAGCAACTCCGTTGGTACACAAGCTACACTTTCGTGGACAGCTTCTACTGACAACGACCAGGTAGTTAGCTACCAGGTGTTCCTGAACTCAGCGCAGGTAGGTACATCGGCATCAACTTCTTTTGTATTGACCAGCCTGACACCAGGTGCTACTTATACCGCAGAAGTAAAAGCAGTAGATGCCGGCAACAATGTATCAGCAGCAGGCTCCGTTGAATTCACTACACCGGAAGCCGGCCTTGCCTATACCTATTGGGAATCTGAAAGCTCATTATCAAGCTTAGCTGCATTTAACTTTGGCGAAACGCCAGCCAAAACTGGTATCGTAAGTAACTTTGATATAAGCGTACGAAATCAGAATGACTTATTTGTATTCTCATTCGATGGCTATATCCAGATCGACCAAGTAGGTTCTTATACCTTCTATACATCTTCGGATGATGGTAGCCGACTCTATATCAACGGTACCATGGTAGTTGATAACGATGGTTTGCACGGAACAGTGGAACGCAGCGGTAACTACAACTTTGCTACAACTGGTCGTCATGCCATAAAAGTTACTTTCTTCGAAAACGGAGGTGGCGAAGTACTTACAGTACAGTATGACCCTGTAGGAAGCGCACCGAAGCAAACTATACCAAACAATAAATTATTCCTGGGTAATGGCGGTAGCGGTGCTCGCGTAGCCAGCGAAGGAAGTATATCGCTATATCCGAACCCGGTTTCCAGTACCCTATCCGTTGATCTCACAAACTTCTCGGCACAAACAATCACCATCTACGATCAGATCGGTAACCCGATCAAGAAGGTTCATGTTAACGGATCGCAAGACATCCGGAACATCGAAGTTTCTGATCTGAAAGACGGTGCCTATATCCTGGGAGTTGACTCGAAGAGAATAAGATTTATAAAGAAAAATTGATTTTTCATCCCGTCTATTTTAAAGAAACGCTGCCCTCACACGGCAGCGTTTTTTATTTCACACGTTTGATTAATCTAAAAATCAAGTATATAGATAAATACACGAAAGCACGAACAGTTTAAAAAAATAAAAAGTTACTTTTTTATTACATCAGTTATATATCGTTACTTTTGTAGGTCTATAACTGTTTAATGGCTTTATTCTCTATGTCCTTACCTAAGTCTCTTGCGGTGGCAATGGTGTATGTTATTGCCGCGCTCTCCACTCCTGTTTTTGCTCAATCGGTTATCCACTATGATAGTGGGTATACACTTCGAAACAATCAGCTCAGTCACTATTACAAGATGGCAAGTTTTACAAACGAAGCTCGGTTTCGTGAGTATACTTACTGGAAAAGTAATGGCGCTGTCGTTGAAGAGTTTTTGAATTTCAGAGTAATGTTCCCGAATGGGTATAACAAGAAGGATACACTTACCAAGTATCCCTTGATACTCATGCTGCATGGTGCCGGTGAATCCGGTCGTTCATGGGCAGGTCGCTATGACTATACTCCTGATGACCCGCAGTATGATAATAACAGTACTAACACTGCACATGCTGGTCCCTCGCACGCTGCCGCTATTGTAAAATCAGCCAGCGATCCGAAGTCATTCCCCGGTATTGTCATCATGCCACAAGTGAGTCACAGTGGTAGCTGGCAAAACGGTTGGGAAGATGGTAACCTGGCGGACAACATGCGCATGGCCATCGGCATTGTAGAGTATTTCATCAAGACCTATAATGTTGACCAGGATCGTGTTATTGTACACGGACTTTCCAACGGAGGAAAAGGTTCGTGGGATGCTGCTGCAAAACGACCTGATCTCTTCGCGGCAATGTTGCCAATGTCTGGTGTAGGAACCAATAATGAAGCAATGTCAGATATACTGGTAACCATGCCTATATGGTTGTTCCAGGGTGGTACCGATACCAACCCGAGACCACAGGCTGCACAGGATATCATCGACCTGTTGAAAAGCAAAGGCGCTGCTCCGATCTATACTTTGTACCCGACATTAGGGCACGGTACATGGACAACAGCATACGCAGAGAACGACTTCTTCCCGTGGATAAAAGCACAGAACAAAAAGAATATATATGTATTTGGTGGCGCGACTGAACTTTGTGAGAACGGTTCCATCAAGCTCGGTTTCTCCGATGGTTTCCTCGCCTATCAATGGACATACAACGGAGTGGATATCCCCGCTGCCACTACGCGTTTCTATACCTTGAATCAAACCGGTATATATACCGTCAAATTCCAGAGACGTAATGGTAAATGGGCAGAGTCTTATCCGGTTAACATAACTCCTAAATCTGCATCAACTTTCTCTCCTACGCTCGCCAACACAGGTACACGCGTTCTTCCGATCGATTTCAACGGAGCCAAGAATGATACCCTGAAACTTACCGCACAGGAAGGATTCTCGACATACTACTGGTTTAAAGATGGAACTCCATTTGATACCACTACTACAAGAACTAAAATCGCATACTTTCTGAATGCTTCCGGTACAGCTGGTACAACGGCAGAGGCTGGCAGCTACGCTGTAAAAGTACGCGAGAGCTCAGGCTGTTTAAGTTTACTCTCTGCGCCTGTAACCGTAAGCTATATTAACCCGCACGTTATACCAACGGCTCCTACCGTTGCAACTAACGGCATTACATCTGTATCGGAAACAGAAGTAAAAATCTCCTGGACAGATAACTCCACAAACGAAGAATACTTCGAGATCTGGAGAAACCGTAACAACGCGAACGGCTATACCAGCGAACCCTACAAAATGGTAGCGATCGTTCCTGCCAATTCAACTTCGTATAATGATAAAGGTTTACGTCCGATGGCACGTTACTTCTACCGTGTACGTGCTGTAGGATCAGGCGATGGAAGATTTGCAACCGAGAGATCAATCACTTTACCAAACGATCTTATCAAGCCAAGTGTACCGGGCAATGTAACCATTACGAACATTACCGATACACAGATCTCTATATCGTGGGATGCATCAACCGATAACGACCGCGTTGCTAAATATGAAGTATATGAAGGCTCTAACCTCGTAAACGGAAATGTTACCACCACGAGCTATACCTTTACAAACCTGGCTGCCAATACTACATACTTCTTAAACGTACGTGCTGTAGATTCACGTGGTAACTTCTCCGACTTCCCGGGTGAAGCTCTTCAGGGAACAACGTTGTCGCCACAGAATGGTTTGAACTATTCTTACTACGAACCACTCACCGTACCGACTACATTTACACTGGCCAGTTACTTTGCATCAACACAAACACCGGTTAAACAAGGTACTGTAAGCAACGTTGATATAACCGTGCGAAACCGAAACATCAAATTTGTTTTTGTATACGAAGGCTATATCCAGATCGATCAGACCGGTAACTATATATTCTATACACGTTCTGATGACGGTAGCCGCCTGTATCTGGATGGTGTTCTCCAGGTGGATAACGATGGCCTGAAGTCTGCTCCGACTGAGAAGAGCAAAACTGTAAGCATTACTACTACCGGTAAACATGCTATACGCATCGAGTACTTCTATGCCAATAGTTTGGCACAGACCATGACGGTACAGTACGACCCTCCGGGATCAGGTACAGGTTTAGGAAAACAAACTATACCAAACTCGAAGCTCTTCCGCACCAGCGCTACACCTGTAACATACTACTCGAAAGCTACGGGTAATTTACAGGATCTGAGTACATGGGGAACCAACACCAACGGTACGGGTACTGCTCCGGCAAACTTTACTACCGGTTATCAAACCTATAACATACAGAACCGTTCAGGCGTTGTGCCACTGAGTGCAGCATGGGCCGTAACGGGAACAGGCTCAAAAATTATCGTGGGTACTGGTTTAACATTAGATGTAAACGCTGCGCTCACCGGTAAACTGGAAGCAAAAGATAATGCAACCATCAATCTGAACAACACTACGATTCCGTCCTTCGGAGTATTGGCAACTACATCTACTGTAAACTTCAATGTTGACGGTGTAGTGCCCGTAGCTTCGTATGGTAACCTGAATCTCAACACACCGCTTTCAACCAAGTCACTTCCGTTGAGCTCAATCGAAGTGAAAGGAAATCTTACCGTAGCCGACCAGGTAATTATACAGGGTAATGAACCGAACCGTTCAATCGTATCGATTAATGGAAACCTGTCGTACCTCGGAGCAGGCAGTTCATTAACCGGCAATCAATTATATTCTCTGATTTTCACAGGTGGTAAAAATCACATCATCACCATGAATCCTGATGAAGATCTGAGCCTGTATCAACTTACGTTGGATTACGGTGATGCCTTGACCATCAACAATGGAACTGATAACGCTGTAAATCTGAATATAGGAAACAGCAACGGTGGTAATCTTATACTTCAAACAGGTTCTACGCTTCAACTCGACAATAACAACCTCGTGTTGAACGGAAATGTAGCCGTGAACCCGAACAGTGAGACAGGTATAATTGCGATGAACGGTGGTGACCTTACGTTGAGCACAACATCAACAACATCATCAAACCTGCTCTTCAGCGAAACCGATAACAAGATTACCAACCTCACACTTTCTTCTACCGGTACTGCGAAGATCAACTTGCTGAGTCTTATCAAAGCATACGACCTGGTTACCCTTACCAGAGGAGAACTCAACACCTATAACGGAAACATGGTATTGATCTCTGATGCCAACGGTAGTGCGCGCATAGGTCCACTCCTGGGCGGTGCCAAAATTACTGGCGACATCACTTACCAACGCTATATGGAAGGCGAAGGCCGTATATATCGCTATATAGCTTCACCGATCAAAAACTTTAAAGTAGCCGATATCCAGAAATATATACCGGTAACAGGTGTGTTTACAGGTGCCAGCACCGGAACAGGTCTGCTCACCAATGCATCGATGTTCAGTCACAACGAAACAACTGGTGGATATGCAAACTTCCCTCCTAACAACGGAACAAACCAGGACACTTTGCGCATCGGTAAAGGTTATTCAATCTTCGTTCGCGAAGCAACCAACGCAACGACATGGGAAGCAACCGGAGCTCCATACCAGGGGTCATTCATATTTACGTTGACCGGTGGTACATTAGGACAAGACAACGGTTGGAACATGTTGGGTAATCCATATCCGGCTCCTATCCAATGGACCGGAAGTTCAGCCGATGGCAAATGGTCTACCATGACGGATGTAAGTGCAACGGTAAGTGTACGCGAAAACTTCGGTACACAATACAGGTGGCGCGTATGGAATGGAACAACCGGAAACCTTGATAATGGTATCATCGCTCCGGGCCAGGCGTTCTGGGTACAGACTACATCGGCAACACCGTCACTCACAATTACGGAGAATGCTAAATTTACCTCCGATGGTGCCTTCTATCGCGAAGGTAAAACTTCAGAAGCTATCGAAATTACCATGACCAACGGTACGTTCATCGATGAGACCTATATTGTTGCCAAGACAACCGGTGTTAATACCTTCAGCAAGAATGAAGATGCACTGAAGCAAAACAATACATACTTCAACTTCTCTTCGAAATCAGAAGATGGAAAGTCACTCGTGATTAACACTGTATCCAACAACTTCTGTCAGCAGACTGTTGCGTTGAATATTGAAAATGCAGCGAAAGGAAATTACTCTTTGAAATTTGGCGACATCAACCCGGATGTAACCAAGGTATATCTGAAAGATTCCTTTACCGGAACGGAAACTGAGATAACCGGTGGCCAGATCTATAGCTTTGCCATTACCGAGAGCTCGCTTTCAAAAGGCACACGTTTCTCCCTGGTATTGACTAAACCTGAAATTGCAGCAATACAGCCACAGGCGATTTCTGCAGCCAGCGTTTGTGAAAGTACTCCGGTCATCACAATTGAAAATACAGTTGCCGATGTAGAGTATCAGGCCTTTATCGGAACAACTGAACTTTCAGAGAAAGTACTTTCAACCGGTGGTACACTGCAACTCGCACTTGGTAAAGAAGCACTTGGTGCCGGTACATTCCAGGTAGATATCAAAGCCGGCTACAGCTACGCGAATTGCGCTACAGCAAAAGTTGCTGAAGCAATCAACGTAACAGTCGATGCACTGACACAACCCGTTGTTACTGCTGCTGCGAATAAACTTTCAACTGAATATAAAACAAACTATACCTACCAGTGGTACCTGGATGGTGCTTTATTGGAAGGACAGAACCAGTTTGATATATACCCGGCTTCGTATGGTATATATTCCGTATCCGTTACGAACGGAAGCTGTGCGAGATTCTCCGATGGCGTCAACGTATCCCCTACCGGAAACGAAACCTCATCACAGAATGCACTCTCCGCTTCTCCGAATCCGTTTACCGATAAACTGGTAGTGAACCTGAAAGGAACCAACGCAACGTCTGTAAAAGTTACAAACGTGGTAGGCGATACTGTAGCGGAGCGTGCTATAGCAGCATCTGATGAGAGTATAACATTGGATCTGGCCGGCCTTCCTCAAGGTGCATACATTGTTATTGTTGGTGCAACTAAACTCAAGGTGATCAAGAAGAGTTAGTATAGTATAAACTTGTTACCCTCTACCTCTCTATGAAAAAGACCCTGTTAGCAATTTTTATTGGTGGGATAGTACTTGTAGTACTATCCTATTTTATTATGTCCCTTTCGCAAGAGACAAAAAATTTAACGAACGAAGATCGTTCATCAGCGCCCGGTAAATTTATAGAACTCGATCACGGCATTGTACATTATGAACTGGAAGGAAGTGATACAGCGGAGTTGATTGTATTTATACACGGTGGCGGTATAACCGGCCAGGAAGTATGGGCCAACAATATACCGTTCTTTCAACAGAAAGGATACCGAACACTCTCATACGATCTATACGGACGTGGCTATACCGACCGACCGAATGTTGATTATACTCCCAAACTGATGGTTGATCAACTTTCTCAGTTACTGGATACACTGAAGATTATCCAACCCTTTACCATTATCTCCATGTCGATGGGTGCGATGATCGCACTGGAATATACCAAACTATACCCGGATCGTGTAAACCGGATCGTGTTCCTCGATCCGGCTACAACCGGAGATTACAAGCCGAACCTGTTACTGAAATTGCCGGTAGTATCAAATATGTTAATGACCTTTTACTGGTATCCACGTGCGGTTGAAAACCAACGAAAGGAATTTGTTGATCAGAAACTTTTCGAAAGATACAGCAAGCGTCTGGAGTACTTTATGGAGTTTGAAGGATACAAGCGTGTGAATCACTCTACATGGATGCACACGTTGAATCAGCGAAATACAGAGCTGCTCAAGAATCTTAAACAGAATATACTCCTGGTGTACGGTGACCGCGACCCTTACTTCCCACAGGGAAATGTCGCGATCTACCAATCGTTTACTTCATCGCTTCAACATCGTGCTATCAAAGATGCCGGCCACATGCCGCACTTTGAAAGACCCGATGAAGTAAATCAAATCCTTTATACGTTCGCGACTGATTCTTTACCAGGCGAGTGATTCCGGTAAAAGTCTTCCATCAGCCAAAGCATAGCAGGTATAAAGATCAGCGCTTGCGGCACCAGGAAGAGTCTTGACTCCATCGCGGTGCTCTTCACCAGGTGAATCAGGAGCCAGAAGGGAACAATAAGCAGGCACCAGCTCTTCAACGGTACGGGTAGACGCCGAAAGCCGAAGATCGTGATGAATGGAATCAATCCCAATGTACCGATCAATTGAGGATACATTCGGAAGAATGTGAGGTTGAATTTCAGATAAGCCATCGGACTTCGCATACCGTGTATACCTTCTGCTTCCCGGAATCCGAAATATAGTCGTATCGCTATAAATACAACGGCAAACAACGCAAGCGATGCCACGGAGATGATCCACTTTTCTCTGGTAAGCAGTTGGCGGTTGGCGAGCAGAAAAGGAACAACCACCATAAACGGAATAAAGCCGCTGGTCTCACGGTTTAGTGCTGCCAGAAACGTGATCGGGATGATCCAGTAAAAACGCTCGTGCAGAATAACCAATGCTGCCAGCAAATAGAAAATGATATCGAAGTATGTGTTGAATGAAAGATCGGATTGAAAAACACTGTTGCTGATGGTATAGCATAACAGCATAAGACCGGCAAAGATCACAATCGGATTTTTAATTTGCAGTGCGCGGTAGTAGTAGAAGCTGATATAAAAAATCAGCATATTTTGTATAAATCTTAAAAACAGATAAGGCACTATTTCGTATTTACCAGGCAGCACTTTATTGTATACCTGTATGATTGATTCGAGCAGGTATGGAGATAGTATCCTGTATTGCCAGGGATTATAAAACTCGGAATTGCCAGCGATAATATTTTTATGACGTGTGATCTGTGTAGCCAGATCAATCGCAAGACAACTAGTGGCATGTTCATACAACACGTATAAACTCATGATGAAAAAGAAAAAGAACCAGATCAATTTGTCGAGTCGAGGGCTTACAAGATTCATGACGGGAGTTAAATTGTTACCTTGCAATTTATTGAAATTCTTATGCTATTTTAACACTTTACCAACATGTTACCATGCATTATAATTTAATACTCGTTGGCACCGGGTTCGCTTCTTCTTTTTTCCTGAAGAAGTTTCTTGAAAAGTCTTCACAGAATATACGTGTACTCGTGCTGGAACGTGGTGAATTTATTCCGCATCAGAAAAGACTTCAGGATGCCCGCTCAAGACCGCTGGGAAAAGTGAGCTATGTGAGTGGTGGAAACGGCGGCAACACATTCAGGAATAACACGCCTGAAAAATCGTGGATCTTTGATCCTAGTTTTGGTGGCAGTTCCAATTGCTGGACAGGATGTACACCGCGCTTCATGCCCAACGATTTCGAAATGAAATCAAAATACAACGTTGGTGAAGACTGGCCGCTAACCTATAGTGATATAGAGTTATACTACTGCGAGGTGGAAGATATCATGTCCACATCAGGCCCGGATATAACGCCTTACCCGATGTCTAGAAAATATCCGCAGCCAGCACATGAATTGAGTACGGTAGATAAAGTTTTGCAGAAAGCCTATGGCGATCAGTATATCAGTCAGCCCACCGCGCGAAGCAGTATATCCAACAAACGAAACAAATGCTGCACGAGTGCCATCTGTCACCTGTGTCCGGTGGAAGCCAAGTTTACCATCGAGAACGGCTTAAAGAATATAGTATATAGCGACCCGCGTGTAGAGATCATATACCAGGCGCAGGTTATACAAGTGGACACTCAAAACAATATAGCAACGGGTGTTCAATACCGGCACAACAACCAGGATAAGAAAGCAACAGCAGACCTGGTTGCGCTCGGAGCCAACGCGATCTTTAATGCACATATACTTTTAAACTCAGGCGATACTAATGTGCATACAGGTCGTAACCTTTCGGAACAGGTAGGCTACTACGGATACTTTGATCTGAAAGATTTTCAGAATGTAGGCGGAAGCTCCATCATTACAGCAAACGGATTTATGCTATACGATGGTGCATTCCGGAAAGAACGTGCTGCCTGTATTATTGAAAGTCACAACGATGTCTTCATCCGACACGAGGCCGGCAAGTGGAGAAACATTGCCAAGTTCAAGTTTGTATTTGAAGATATACCGCAGGCCGACAACCGGGTGGAACGCTCAGCCGATCCGCTGATTCCTGCAGTAACCTATAAAGCGCATAGCGACTACGTTGTAAAGGGGTATGATTACCTGAAAAACAACATCGGCAAAATATTCGGATCACTGCCGATTGAGAACATTTACCTGGATGATAAGTACCAACCTTCGGAAGCTCACATCCTCGGCACAGCACGCATGGGCAACGATGCGGCTACCGGTGTAGTCGATAAAGACCTGCGTCATCATCAATATAGAAACCTGTTGGTATTGGGTGGAAGCGCCTTCCCTACCATTACACCATCAAACCCAACGATAACCCTGGCAGCACTTTCGTTACGGGCTGCCGATAAACTTGTACAATCATGAACAGACGATCCTTTATTCGATTTTCTGCTTTGACTGTTGTGGCTGCTATAGCTGCCTATTTCCTGTTGAAGTTTGATCGCGTTGTACGAAGAATGATTGTTGTTGATACCGAAGCACTGAAGCTCAACGGAGAGGCTATTGATCGATTTATGACTGATGCTAAAAAAGAATTCTTCTGGGACCGGTTCTCGTTTTCCAAGAAGATGTTCATCTGTGTGCAGCACTTCCTTTCTTCGCTTGGGTTGAAAGTAGCATACCATCACAAGTACGTACAGAACCGGAGTGTTATTACCGGACAGTTTTTACTCTCAACCGATTTCTTCCTGAATAAAATGGACTCCTCGCAGCCGGTAACGTATATAGGTTTCTTCAATCCCTATAAAACCGGATGCTCGAACCCGTTCTCGAGTATTCGCTTTACTGCCTGAAAGGTTTATAATGTGAATGTGTGCCGAGGGCGAGCATAGGCCTGTCGCCCTTGGTATCGCCATACGTATAAATCAAAGTATACTCCCGGGGGTCGAGGTAATTTTTAATACGAAGTACCTTCTCCTCTCCGTGGCAGTTCATGCCTTCGAACATGCCGGTAATTTTACCATCGGCTACTTCCATGCGCGTAGCAATACATTCAACCTGCAGGCTCTCGGCCCAGGGTCTTACCCAGTTCTCCGGAGATGCCGATACAATAATTACTGTATGCCCGTTGGCTTTATGTTGTCGTATCTCTTCCAGTGCCTTCGGGCGAATGAGTGATGGTACACGTTCATTCGCGAAAGCAAGACAATCGTTATTGAACTTTTCGATGCTTACACCTTTGAAGAAATGAGACAGTACAATCTGCTTCGCGCGTGAATTGGAAATTACTCCAGCCTTGAACAGCACCAGTACCGGTGACAAGAACGCAAACCCGGAGAAGAACCGACTGCGTCCTTTGCAATAGAGTATAAACTCAAACAGCGTGTCGCGTGTAGTGATGGTACCATCAAAATCAAATAATGCGAGAGCCGGTTTTTTATTCATAAACTATACTGCAAGCGGGAAATATGTTTTTAACTATGCGTACGTGTTCTTTGATATATAAAGAATTACCAGGAACGTGATGATAAACCCAACGATGGTACACTGAATGAATCGATCGGTAAGGAGAATCTTCGTTGGCGATCCGCTATCGTTATTCACGAGGGTGATCTGCAGATACCGCAAAAGACCTGCGAATACAAACAGTGCTGTGATATACAAATAGTCGCGATCAATACGATCCACCACTTCTTCTGAAATCGTGTACATGATATAGGACACCATGATAATACCCGATATCAAGGCCAAACACGTATTGATAAACTCAATGTTATACTGTTTCACGGAAGCACGCAGTGCTGTACCGGATGTTTGTGCGAGCACGAGATCGTCTCTGCGTTTGGCAAACGCGAGGAATATAGACAATAGGAACACCATGATGATAAGCCATTGTGAAATGACTACTCCGATCAACACACCTCCTGCCACCGCGCGGATCAGGAAGCCTGAGGACACCAGAAATATATCGACCAGCGAAAGGTTCTTCAAGCCAAGTGAGTAACCTATATTAATCACACCATACACCAATACCAGTATTGCAAACGTTGAAGTATCGGACAGGCTATACGACCAACCCAATGAGACAATAAACAACACCGCCATAATTACCAGCGCTAACGCTGGCGATACTTTACCGGACGCCAACGGGCGCTGTTTCTTTACAGGATGTACTTTGTCGGCTTCTATATCCCGATAGTCATTGAGAATATAAATTGCAGATGCCATGAGACTGAAACATAAGAAACCCTGAGCCAACAACTCGAGGATTTCTATTTCCAACAAACGCCCTGCAAAAAAAGCAGGTATGAAGACGAAAGAGTTCTTGATCCAGTGATGGATCCGTAGCAGGTAGAAGAAGCGCATTATACTAACTTTTGGTTGTGTAAAATTATTATTATTACTCTCCCCTGCAAATGGTTAAAACATTATCTTTGAATGGTTTTAATCTTAAAAAATTGTGCAAAAAAGACTCCCCCGGTTCGTTGATCTAGCGATCTGCGTTCCATTCCTCGTACTCCCTCTATTCATTAAACTTCCCTACCGCGTTAACATCTTTTTATCATGGGAAGGCGCTTACAGGCTTTCCATTGGTCAGGTTCCTTATGAAGATTTTGGACTACCCATGGGAATATGTTACTGGCTTATACCAGCATTGTTCTTCAAGTTGTTTGGCCCTACATTTTTATCATTGGTGAAGGCGCAGGTGTTCATCAACCTCATTAGTATGCTTTCGCTTCGCGGTATACTATATAACCTCAGGCTGAAGCCTTATGCTGTAACACTCAGCATACTGGTATTCTGCTTAACGTATATAGTATATAATTTCTGGCCGTGGTATAATCACTCGGTCGTTGTCTATGAGTTGGTTGCTATATTCTTTCTCACACAGTCTTTCAATGCAGAGAGTACCCGATCAAAAACCGTTTGGGTTGCACTGGCCGGTATCTTCTCGGTAGTAACATTCTTCACCAAGCAGGATGTTGGTGCCATCTGTATTTTACTCTGCCTCTTCCTGCTGGTATACCGTGCTATTATGGTGAAAGAGAAACTGCCAACGGCCATATACCTGGTATCTGTTGCAACGGTAAGCCTACTGGCCGTAATACCGTTTATTGGTTTTGACTTCTTCTACTGGTTTAATTACGGACAGCCACCACACAGCTCGCGTCTCGATGTTATTCTGTTACTGAATACATTCCTGGAAGGATCGATGGTGGAGAAGATTTACCTCGCGCTTATTCTCATCCTGCTGATCTCTACTTTCAAATCGTTCAGGCAGTTCTTCGAAGATCAAAACCAGTTTACATTCGCTGCCATCAGCGTGTGTCTCATTCTGCAGTCGATCGTTACCAAAATGACGAGCCCCTTGCCTACTGACCACATGACGTACTATCATGTATTTGGTTTTGCGTGCATTATGAGTTTCTTCCCGTGGCAACGCTGGAGTTCCGAACTCAAGCCTGCCGCAGCTATACTATTATTCATCATGGTAATTTACTCGGCCGGTTACTGGAAGTATGTAGCAGATATATTCCACCTGCACAGCAAAAAATTGATTGCAGCCGGTAATGCGCCTCAACACGCTACACCATGGAAAACCACTTCGAACTATAAATCACTCAAGCACATCATGCTGCCGGAAAGTACGATTGCCGGAGTGGACAGTCTCGCGAAGCTTCCGTTCATCCACAACAAAGATCTCAAGGTGCTTAACATGTCGGAGATCACATTCCTGGCAAAAGAGTTTGGCTATACACCATTAACACAACACCCGCTGTGGTTCCATGTTAATATCGGTATGTTTCAGAAAGAGATCGACCAGATCAACGAACGGGTACGCAGTGGTTATTACGACCTGGTGCTTTTCGAAGATATTCCAAGTCTCACGGAATTCTATCCCTACAAAGTACGTGATGAGTTGAGAAAGCACTATATACGCAACAATACATTTCTCGCCCCGCGTAAGCTGGAAGATTCAACGATCGAAGTATATATCAATCCGAAGCTGGCAAGACAATACTTGTCTCAATCGGAAAGTGATCAGACCAAGTAACTTCATAGTGCGTTCGGTAGTGCTCGAACGCAATGGCGGGGTCGGCAAAAATATGATCGATCCGCACGGGCATGCCTATAAAACGGTAGGAATATGAATACCCAAAGCCAGCTTCTTCATACGCATTGTTCATCGATTCAGAAAGTGTCTGGTAAACATAACTGTGCGGAGTTTCATTGAAATCTCCGCACAGTATTACTTTATAATACGACCGCTCTATAAACTTGCGGATGAGCTTGGCATGGTAACTCCGTGCAATCAATGCAGACCGTATACTCTTATACTTGTTTAAACGAGAAGTCTTATCAAAATTATAGGACTTTAAATGGACATTGATGATCTTGACCGTATCGTTGTTGACCACGACATCAGCCCATATAAGCCGGTTAAAAGAGTTAAAGGCAAATTCAAGTTTACCCGATGCTACAATCGGAAATCTCGAAATGATAAATAGTCCCAAACTGTCTTTTTCCCTTGTTTCCTTCCCGGAGAAATAGCGATGGTATGAAGGCAAGACCCGGCTGAAATGTGTAGGTACTGTTTCCTGGAGACAAACTATATCCGGCTGTTCGCGCTCGAGCCAGGAAGATAGCGCTGCAAAATTCTGCTGGTAATTACTGCCCCGGGTATAGTAGCCCAATGCCTTTACATTATAGGAAATGATTCGTGCATCAGGCTTCTGTCCTTTTGTTCCCTTCCATATACCTATAGAAAATATGCCATGTACCAATACCAGAAAGAGTAACAATACACCGGCCGGCAGCCACACCCACCGGCTTCGCTTTATCAGGAAGTATACCAGTGCTATACAGCAACAAGCTAAAAAGAACGGCACCGCAACACTCGCAATACCAGCCACCAGAAATTCATCTACCGGTATATATATAGTTGCGATGACAGGTATAGTCAGGAATGTAATGGCTAGCAGGAGTCTTCGTAACATCATTATGTGATAATTTTTCCAGGCTATATATCAAAATATATCAAACGTTTTCTGTACATTCATTACGTTAATACTTCCCCTAAAGTAAAGCATGTTGCGAGGGAAAACTAATATACCCGAGCGCGTTTTTGAATAAAATCCTAATCAAAACCCCACCTCTATGAAATTCATTAACTTGTCCGTTGAAGAGCTTCATGAGCTCGCCAGAAACAAAAGCGAAGAGTATCAAACTGCTGCCCCGTTCCCCAACATTTACTTTGACAACTTTTTTAACACACACCGATTGTCTGAAGTCCTGGATGAGTTTCCGGACATGAGCAAGAAACCCGATCTAAAATTTGACGACTACAATCAGGTGAAGCTTGCTTCCAAAGGTGAATATCGTTTTGGTGATGAGACTAAAGAGTTCATGCACTTTCTGAACTCGCAACCTTTCCTTGAATTTTTATCAATACTTACTGGCATCGATGCACTTATCCCCGATCCATACTTCGATGGTGGCGGCTGTCACCAGATCATGCCCGGTGGTTTGCTGAAGATCCATGCTGACTTTAACAAGAACAAACTTACCAACCTCGACCGAAGATTGAATGTACTGGTATATCTCAATAAAGACTGGCATGAGGAATGGGGCGGTCATTTTGAACTATGGGACACCGAGATGAAACATAGTGTAAAAAAAATACTGCCTTTATTTAACCGCATGGCCATTTTTACCACAACCGATTTTTCTTATCATGGTCACCCCGATGCATTGAAGTGTCCACAAGGAAGAAGTCGCAAGTCGCTTGCACTATATTATTATACCAATGGTCGTCCTGCCTACGAAATTAACGGTGGTCTTGAAAAGCACTCTACAATCTTTAAGGCCAGACCTCAGGTTGACCATTCGAAAATTTCAGTTAAGGAAATTGTCAAACAGATAACACCGCCAATCCTGTACAACGCAGCCAAACGAATATCGGGCTAGCGAAGTATATATATACCCCTATACACCTTTCATTGCCGGACGATCGATACGGATCCCCACCGTTGTAACTGAATCTCAACACCCGTTGCTGCTATACATACAGCAATAAAGCGTGTCGGGCATGAGCTCTCGTCTGCATGTATTGCATGTTCGCCATGTGCAATAGTGAACGCCTTTGTGTCAAAAAAAAGTATAGCATTCGCTATACAATTCCAAAAGATCCTAACCCCTCTATACCATGCATTTCCACTATGGAAAGACTCAGTACATTTGCAGTGATCGAATGAGACGGTCACCTTTTATCTCGAAAATGGTTCACAACATTTTCGGTTATACCAACATTGGTAATTATGCACGCTCACGTGTTTTCATCAGGTTGTTGAACATGCTGCCATTGGCATCGTTCAAAAATGTAGCCGACCTCGGTGCCGGCCTCGGAGAATTTACCTTTATGATGGCCGAGTCGCTACCGGAAACTCAATTTACGGCCATCGAAATTTTACCCGAACGGGTTGAGAGACTAAACCAGGTCGTGGACAAGCTCCATGTAAATAACGTGACTATATTTCCGGACAAGATCGACCAACTGGATGCGCAGGAAAAATTCGATTTCATTTTTGCGGTAGATGTATTCGAGCATATACCCAAAGACGAAATGCCTTTTCACGATTGCTACGAGCGGTTAAAACCCGGTGGCTACCTGCTTGTAAAAATTCCTAACCTGAAGCAGAATACTATTCTACCGGATTCATTTTTTGAAGACCACCAGCACTGGGTTGACGATGCCCACGTAGGACAGATATATGATCTGAAAGGATTGAAGAACCGTTTCCACGAAGAAGGTTTTGATGTTGTCTATAGTTCGGCAACGGATGGTCTGTTATCACGTGCCGGTTGGGAGATTGGCTTCCTCAGTAAAAAAGGAGGCTCTGCAGTTCAGCTGATGTGTTTGCCGCTCTGCAAAGCCTTTGTATTGATGGATTCCATGCTATACTTCCCAAAGAACACCGGAAACGCCATCCAGGTAATCGGCAGAAAACCGGCTTAGTATTTTTTACTGAGCCTCTTCTCTGCTCGTAACGGCAAAGCGTGTCTGTATATTCTTCCACAAGCGCTGCGGCCAGTCTTTATACATGCATGGTTTTTCTACCAGCAGGTAAAAACCTATGCTCACGGCCAGCAGAATCGGTGCAATAATTATAAACTGGAAGATATAGTTAATAGTAAACGAACTCGTTACCTGGATGTTCTTGGTTACCCGGATAAGGAACTCGATAAAAGGCAAGTGCAACAAGTATATACTATAGCACATGCCACCAATCGCGGTGATCCAGGGCAAGGTAATGAGTCGGTTTACCCACGTAGCTCTGAACACTGAATAGAACAGCACAAAGAGACAGGTTATGAACCCGATGCGGTTGATCAGCTCCTGATTCCAGCTCCATACTAAAATCATTGCTATGAAGCTGAGTATAGCGGTGTAGTTGTAGAGGGTATGCTTACGGATACCTTCTCTCCATTCGTTCAGGTACAGATCGGCAAAGATGAAGCCGAGCAGGAAGAACTGCAGGTGTCCTAAAATAGTAAGTTTGGTAAACTGGTGCAGAATCTGGTAGTGCTGTTGCAGCAGCATGATAACGGCTATAAATCCGATCAGCAATGATCTGCGCAGTACAGCAGATTTAGGCTTAAACAGCAACATGGCCAGGAACGGTGCCAGAATATAAAACTGTACTTCAATCTCCAGTGTCCACACAGGCGGGTTAATAAACGTCCAGCCTTTGTACAGGATGTTATGCAGGTAAAATATACTCGAGAAGTAATGTGGTATAATATCCTGGAAGGTATAAAAACCCATCAGCACGACCGCTACGGCAAAGATGGTCATCACGATAATATACGGAGGCTCCAGCCGGGTAATCCTGCGCCAGAAATAACTTTTCAATTCCACCTTCTTGCCCTGGTGCAGGCTATGCGCGGCAAACGGAAGGCCGAGTATAAATCCACTGATGGCAAAGAATATATATACTCCTATAAATCCGCGGTTGGTTACAAAGTGTGTAAACTGATACTCACTTCCGGGAGTAAATTGTATGGCTGTATAGCGTTCAAAGCGTTCACTCAGGTGCTGAACCACTACCGGAAATATAGCCAGGAATCGAAGCCCGTCAATTTCCTTGATTACCCGACCACCCGAAGTTACCCGCGTTAATGTCGCAGGAAGGTTTTTTAAAAATTGAAACATACCTTGTCCCTTATCCCTCTCCGATTCCCTATATTAAAAATCTTGTTTGGATTCTTCGTCTAGTTTGGCCAGGAAGCCTGAATATCCTTCTACGTCTTCGAGCTTTATACCGATTATTGCTTCAAGGTTTATCTTTTCCTGATTGAAGGTAGACTGCGCTGTAATAAGATCTTCCGAGCGGCTATAGTATTCTTGTAAGGATGCACGCAGGCGCTCCAGGTTTACTTCGTTCGTCTGGAATTTCTTTTCTGCTTCTTTATACATCTGGTAAAATTCTTCTTTCACGAACTGACGCAGCTTGATGATCTTATAGGCTTCTTTCAGTTTCTCAAGACTTACCAGTACTTCTTCGCGGATCACCAGTTTCTGCTGGTTCACCATGTGCACGGCATTGACGCTTTTATCATTCGCTATTTTTGTCTCAAGCGGTGTAGCTACGAATGTTCCGAGGCTAAATCTCACACCAAAGTTATAGCGCGGATAAAATGTTGAGCGGTCGTTGCTGTTCGGCTCAATGGTAAATTCATTCAAGTTACCCACGGCATATATATTATCCAGCCATGACCAGCGTGCCAAGTTTCTTTCCTTCTTGGCGATCTCTACATTCTGTTGCACAATCTTGTTGGAGGGGTGGTTCTTCCAGGCAAGCTGCACCAAACGTTCATCGAACGTAACAGCGGTAATGCGCTCCGGGATAACAATTTTATTATAGTCAACTGTCTGCGCGGTGGCAATCAATGGCACAAGAATAAAGAGCACCGTTTTAAAAATTTTCATATGGGTTATTCTGTTGTATAGTAGTTACTTTATCAAGTTCGCGAAGCCGCACAATCATGGCCATAATCGCATAGAAGACCAGCACGTTGGGCACCTGTATCAATACCTGCTGCGGATAGTTACCGATCACGATACTGAATACAACGGCCACCAGGGCTGCCATATAGGCTTTTAGCTCGGGTGATCGCATCCGGTAATAGTTTCGTATGCCTACGATCAATATAACGGCAAAGAAGGCGCAATACAGCAACAGACCTACCCAGCCTAACTCCACGGCTACACGCACAAAACCACTGTCAGGAGCAAAACTGGAAAGTGGCGACCCCGGGTTAAAACGCTGTCCCCATATACCTATACTTCCTAACCCGGCACCGAACGGGTGCGCATGAATGTAGGGCTTGATAAACGCCTGGCTTCGCTCGCGCACCTGGAAGGACGGATCTTCACTCGGCTTGAAGGCCGAACGGATACGTTCCAGACTATTGGTACTCAGGAACGGACCAACGCTACGGATATCCGAAAAGATGATCGCGGCTCCCACTGCTAATCCAAAGGCTGCAAAGGCCAGCGTTCTGGTTTGAAAGGTAAGCAGTGCATAGAATATAAATCCTGCAGGTAACATGGCATACGCAGTACGTGTACCGGCATATACCATGGCCAGCAACATAACCATGGCACTGAACCCGAGAAATATTTTGTATAAGAATTTGAAAGGACCTGTGAGTAAAGTAATGCAGAGTAAACCTGAGAATGACATGAGTACACCGAACACCGTAGGGTCGTTGAGGAACGAGAAGATGCGATAGCGCCCCCAGTTGAAGATCAGTTTATAGCGGAACTCATCAGCTGCCACCCAGCTTTTCTCAAATGGTAACAGACCATGAAACTCCTGGAACAATCCATATAGTCCGCAGATGAGTGACAACACGATCCACATGTTCAGCAGTACTTTGAAGAAAGACATACTGTCGATCGCATAGAGAATGATGAAGTAGAATATCATCAGGATCGCTATACCACGAATTACAAATATCCATGCTTGTGTATTGGCAACCGGGTTGAAGAACTCCAATACGTTGTAAATAATCCACGCCCATACTACATAACTGATCGGTCCTTTCGCGAGATTATAATCACCTGCCTGCCATTTACGAATCAGTAATCCGATGAGCATCACCACGAGAAACACATCCAATACGATACCGAGTGGTACACCGGATGACACGCGGTTAAGTCCCTGCAGGAAATACGATATGATCAGCAATACAACTATACCGAATTTCAGATTTACCAGCGAGTATAGCACGGTAGGTATACCGATAGCCATACCGATCACCAGGAACCCAAAGACCGGCCCGAAAATTGAAAATGAGAAACCAATGCCTACTGACATGATCAGCAGCAATACATATATCCACGGTGACTGCAAGAGTCCTTTTGAAGGACGGGGCGTTATGGTAGCCTTCCGCTCCTTCAGCGTAGGATCAGCCGTAAAATCCAGGATATAGTCTTTCTTCTCCTGCACGCCTAGAATATAATGATTGAAAAGAAAATAACATTCACGGCAATGCTCATGATGATCAACAGCCATTCCATGATCCGATGGTGAACCGGAATGTTGAACTCGGTATTCTCGTTGTCAGTCTCGTTCACGTTATCCATAAACCTTTTTATTTTCTATTAACGGTGTTACAATCTCCCAGAATTTTTCAACACGTGCAGCCCAGGTATTGTGACTGGCCATGTCCATACGCTGCTCCTGTTTCGATTCAGCATCGGTGGCAATCTCCTCTCCTACAGCCTTCACAAAACCCTCAATGGTATTCTCAACCCGTATGGTGTTACCGAAGTCTTCGAGATCCGGAGAAAAGCCCGTTGTAACAATAGGCTTTCCGGCCGCCAGGTATTCATTGAGTTTTAATGGATATATACTGGCCGTCAGATCATTTCTCAGAAACGGTATAATCGCGCAATCTATATACTTGAGGTATGCCGGCAAATCGCTAAATGGTTTCTTTCCGGTAGAGATCACGTTGGGAAACCGTTCCAGCTTATCCTTGTCGGCTTCATGCTCCGGGCCTACCATCAGAATAATTTTATCGGCATGCGTACGCGACAACGTGTTGAGCAATTCGTAGTCAATACGAAAGTCCACATGTCCAATATAGCCAATTATTTTTTTAGACTCCAGCCCTTTCAGTTCAACGGGACGTAAAAAGGGTTCATACACCGCTTTTTGGAAATGACCGAAGTCAGCAGCGTTTGGCAAACAGTGTACGTTGCTCGCATGTCGCAGGGCCATTTCATGAAGCTTCTTGGATGTGGTGATCGTTACATCGTATTCACGCATGGCATCCGCTTCCAGCACTTTACCGTGCTTCCCTATATATTTTGATTCTGCTATATTATCTACACAATGATATACTGTCAACTCCGGGTTAAATTCAGTAACATCCTGCAGGTAAAACGGATTGAACGAATTGATAAAGATGAAGCGAGATATATTATACCGTTTGATAGCCGAACGCAGCGCCTGGTTAACCACGTGGTTGTTTACACGGGAGAGCGAGCTATATAATTTTCCGTACGGTATAAAGTTGATCGGTATAACTGCTTTTGTGCGCAGGTTAATAAGATTAGGATTATTGGCATAGATCTGCTTGCCAATGTGCTGCCCGGTAAACAACGGTGTAAGCCGTGACTGTATCTGCGGCTTATGAAGATTGGTGGCGACATCCTTCAGTGTAAACGGATTGTCGATATAGAATACACGGTTGTTCTTGGATAACTCTTGTGCTAATGAGAACGCTGTTGATGCATAAGGTCCATCCCATCGCGCCAGCGCCAGCATGACTATATCTGTTCCCTCGATCATCGCCCTTGTAATTTCGTTTTTAGTTTCTTTTGAAGAAAATCGAACCCAACGCCATAGTAAAAGAACATGTAGTAAAATACCTGCTGCAATTCGATCTTGAATATTCTGCGTAGCATGATGTTACCTGCTATAAACATCAGAATGTTGGAGAACAGTGTGCCGAACGCTGCGCCCAGCATACCATACTCCTGAATGAAGAAGTAGTTGCTCGCTATATTTACAAATACACTGGAAAAGTTGAGTATAAAATTCAGATTGGGTCTCCCGGAAGAATCCATTACCGTACCGAACTGACGACTGAACGGAGTAAAGATTCCATACAGAATGGTGACGCGTAATATATTGGCAGCCTCATGATACTCAGGGCCGGCAATGATGAAGATGATATAGTCTGCGAGTATAACGGTGCCTAAAACTACCGGCAATGTAAGCGCCAGCGTAAGGCCCACCGATTTTTCATAAAGTGTTTTCGCGGCATGGTCGCCTTCGCTGCTCGTACGAAAAGCACTCTGCGGATATACTACTTCGGCAACGGACGTGCTCGGATATTCGATGAGGTTGGAAACCCGTATGGCAGAGTTATAGAGCGCCACAATGTTTGTATTCAGAAAATATCCTACCGAGAATTGATCCACCGTTTTAAACACCAGCGAACTGATGTTGGTACCCATTACATACTTACCAAAGCTCAATACTTTCTTAATGATGGTACCGTCCCATTCAAATGTAATCTGTATATACTTTCGCGCTGAGAAGTACGCGCAGATCAATCCTAAAAACGTACAGCCTGACTGTATCAACACAAGGTCGATCAATGTTATTTTTATATTCAGCATGCAGATGGTTAGCACCGCGAGAAAGAAACTTCCCTGGCGAAACACGGTACTCCAGAAAATTCCGCTGAAGCTGAACTTTGATTGCTGTATATAGTTGAACTGCGAGAAAGGAATCAGCAGCAGTATCGTTATACCGTAGTACACGAACATCGGCCCTATATCTGCGATGTGAAACATATCGCTGATGACACCGGAGAAACCTGCCAGCACTCCGTAGATGAGTGCCGAGTATACAATGTTAATGATGAAAGAAGAGAGAACGATCTTTCCTACTTCATCGGGATGACTGTTGTGAATGAGTTTGATCACCGCGTTCTGGATCAAGCCATTCCGCGACATCTCAATGATGGTGGTGATACTGATGAAGAGTGCCCATGCGCCAAACTCGGCTTTGGTGAAATACCGGATCAGAAAGTAGAAACTCCCGAATCCAAAGATCAGCACAGCCAGCCTGTAACCCATGGAGTAAAAACCAGATTTAAGCCAATACGAGTTTTTGCCCATAGTAATTTACCAGCGATACTAAACCGAGAGATCTTTAAGTTGTACTTTATTCAAAACAGAGCCCAGGTATTTCTCTTTGATTGACTTCAGATATGTGATGGATTCTCTATCGAGTGGATTGAGGTTTGTATTGGCATCAAATACAGCGATAACTTTATCTACATAGTCGATCAGTTCCTTGGAGTCTGAATACTCGTTGATCGAAGGACCTTCGAGAAATATATAGTCATACTGCTCCGACAGGTTGGCAATCATTTCTTTAAAGTCACGACCCGCCAATATCTCCGAAGGTGAATCCGTGCCCCCTATATTTCCGATGATATCAACACCTTTGAATTCTGTTTTATAAATAATGTTGTGATTGTCTTCTCCGGCTGGTTCACTTGTCGTACCGTTGGTTTCCTGTGCTTCACCATTCTTTCCGTTGAGCAACAATGCTTTTTCATCTACACCACGCTTCAACAGTTTACGATTGTCCGGTGCAGGCAACAACAACTTCGTAAGCGAGTTGCGTTTGAAGTTGGTATCAATGATCAGTATCTTTTTGTTTACCAGGCTCAGTGTATACGAGAGGCAAATGATAATAAACGATTTACCTACATACGGCTGTGTACTGGATACCAGGAATACCTTCTTGTCAGACTTCTGAATTTCATAGCGAAGCTTCCGCAGGAAGTGTACAAATGTAGTAGACTCGCGATCGGTTGCTTTCGCAGCAAACGTCTTACGAAGATCAAATCCTTTTATCTTGATCTGGTTCAGTGAACCGATGGTAGAAAGTCCGGTGAGGCGCTCCAGGCGTATCGGTATGCGAATACTCATGTCTGCAAACTCAATGAGCAACAACACCACAATACAAATTACAAATGAACCTATACCAGCCAGTGCCACGATCAGTATACCTTTTGATGGTTCGGGTTCAAGGCTTGGTTGTGCTTCGAGTATCTGACGCAATGAGCTGCCTACTCCGAGTGCCTTGTTGCGTGATGAGTTTAATTTATCCTGTGCATCCAGGTATTCATCAGAAGCAACCTGTACATCGCGTTGCAGTTCTGATATCTTGGCTTCTTTGGTAGCAAAACCTGATACATCATATTTCAATCTGCGGAGTGCGAGATCTGCGGATGCGAGATTTGATTGTGCTATCTCCAGGTCCAGTTTTACTTTATCCCGCTCTTTCGTCAGATCAACCAGTTGATCCTGTTCTTTTGCCTGATTAAGAAGATCCAGGCGACTGGCTTCAAGCTGCAGTTCATCTCTCAAACGACCAAGCGTTGCTTTCTCGGCCTCGGTTCCAGTGTTGGTAATGTCTGTGATGCGTCTGCGCAGATCGATAATGCGTTGATTGATCTGTATAACTTCCTGTTGATTAAGACCTGCACCACTTTGTATTTTCTCGTTGAGCTGTGCGAGTGAAAGTCTCAATGCGTTGATGTTTTTCTCTTCGCGTTCTTTGTTCATCTCGTATTCAGTTATCTGTGCGATCTTGCTTTCGCTTTCCGCACCGTAGTTGAACACGTTGTTGTTTACTTTGAAATCATTCAGCAAAGCTTCTTTCTCATCGAGCACACGCTTCTTATCGCGTACAAGAGTTTCGAGAAAGTCGATAGACTCCGATGAGCGATCACCTTTCAATACTTTGTTGTAGCGTATAAATTCCTGACAGAGTGTATTCACGGCCATCGCTGAAAGAAATGGATTCTCGGAACTGAAATCTACCGAGATAAAATCAGACGTTGTTAAACGCTTGATGTTAAAGTCTTCGGACAACGACTCATAATCGTAGCCATACGCTTTTAAAAGTTCGTAGAGCTGATAGCCAAACGGATCGGAAGTGTTGATTGGTTTAGCTTCGGCAGCCTGACTCTTGAATGCTTCTTTCGCTTTGGTCAGAAATGATTCGGTAAGCGGAAAGTCAAGCGCTTTGTTATCTTCAATCTTTCTGAAAGGTGTCTCATTTTCAAGATCATGAAGCATGAGCTTATACGAAACCAGACTCAGCACCGGCATGGAGTGCATGGACTCAATTACGTTCGTAAAGCGTGTATTGACTTCAAAAGAATTAGATGATTGATCATTTAGTCTTACCGCATCGTCAGCCGTAAAGCCAGTAGCAAGATGTGCATAGGAACTATAAATCTTATCCATCCGCAGCACAAAAAAAACAGCACAGGCAACGGCAATGAGAGGAAACACAATTAACACCCAAAGTCTGCGCTGAAGAGTTCTTAAAATAAGATAAAAATCCATCTGTACGTGGTTAGATCAAAAATACTAAAATTAATACGGTTAATCTCATATTGTGTTATCTGTAGAAAAGAATATCTACCTGCCCTTCTTCCGAAATCGATGTCGCAGCATTCTGATCGATACCGAATGTAATTCTTGCTCCCGCGATGCCTCCCCGCTTCAATTGATCAAGTATTGTAAACAATCTTTTCTGATAAATTTCAAGCGATGTCGATTCTTTGGATTTATGAGCGATCAAGTGAAGTTTAATGTCGCTTTTTGGTGCAAAGGTTTGGGCTAACTGCATGAGTTGTTGATTTTGTTTCTCAGAGAGTGTTGATGACGCCAACGTAAAATTATATACCGTTGTTACTGCACCGCCCAATGTTTGTACTTCTGCGCGACTCAGATACTTGCGTGAATCGGTTACTACTTCGCGAACAGGCTTTATGCGTTTAACGCTATAAATATCAGCGGATGAACCACTTCGGTTGCTCACAAAATAAGCAACACTGTCGCCATAGAATGAAAAGTATCCATCAAAATTTTTAGAGTTAATCTTCTCAACGTTTTTCGGAACAGACCAGGCTTCCCACGAATCAAATAAACGATCTGAAACAAAGATGTCGGCATCGCCCAAACCACCATGGCCATTGCTTGAGAAATATAGTTGCTTCTTGTCTTGTGAGAGATACGGAGAAATTTCAAAACCGGAAGTGTTAATGGTAGGTCCGAGGTTTTTCGGTGTCGACCATTCGCCTTTATTGTTCTTCACACTAACATACAAATCCTCTTCACCTATACTGTCTTCACCGCGCATAGAAATAAAAATTACATCCGCATCGGGTGAAACAAATATGCCAAGGAACTGCTGCGAGTCTAACCCCTGCATCGGTATAAGCTCGGGCTTACTCCAGGTAGCACCTTGCTTTCGGGCGAAGAAAATTCCCTGTGTCTTTTTGGTTGCTGAAGTACTCAGCAGATAAAGTACATCACCTTTGGCATTAATGCCGATCACGGCTTCGGTGTTGTTACTGTTTATCTTCAGTTTGTTATCGGCTTTACTCCATGAGCCTGTGGCAGCATCGTATCGGCTGTACCACGCATCCGATCCTGCATATTGTCCACCGGTGTTGAGTGATGACAACACGCGCGTGAAATATAGTGTTGATCCGTCAGGCGACAGCAACGGCATGAGATCTTCGCTCTCGGCATTTATACCGGACGACAGCTTGCTTGCTTCGCCAAATTCAAGACTCTGTGCAACTCCTGGTATACATGAAAAGATACCGAGCAAAAAAATACAATACTTTACCATGTGTATGACCGCAGACCTTTAAAGTTGTTTAATCGTAACGCCAGCACCAGGTCGTGACTTCCATCATTGAACTTTCCGAAATCTCCCATGGACATTTCGTATGAGTAACCAACGGACAATGTCTTTGTAAAATCAAAACCCAATAATACAACACCGGCTTTAATATCACGGTAGGTAAGTCCGAACCATGCACGGTTCTTCAGGTAGCCTTTTACGCTATAGTCAAGCAAAACATGATTGTCTGTTTGGACGATGGCGAGTACGCTCGGTTTGAGCACCAGGTCGGCATTGACCGGAAGTACGAAACCGGTTTGAACAGATCCCTGATAAAACGGATCAGAGAAGTTTGCATCCGAGTTTGAAATAACCGATGTCGCGATCGGAAAATATGACACGCCAAAATAGAAATTCCTGCTATACAACAATACACCTCCGCGCAGACTGAACTCGGAATGTTTTGAACTTCCCTGCATAAGATGATCGTAGAACGGATCCTGGTCGGGATTCTCCCCGAGATATATACCGTTTACATCCAGCTGTGTATTCTCGATAAATGCCGTGAATCCTGCTGAAAGTCTGAGCTTTCGTGTCAGCGGATAATGAAACGCGTATGATACTCCTCCTCCGAGGCGATCGATCAACCCGACTTTCTCACTGAATAGATTGGCTCCTATACCATGAATGATCCGCTTCTTGGCAGGCACTGCCGAAGCCAATGCATTTCCTTTCGAAGGACGAAGCGAATTGGTAACCAGATCTGCCGGCTGTCTAAGCCTGTAGTTGAAGACTATATTTGCAAACTTGGGAGCGTTGGTTCCATAGCCGGCCATCTGGTACCGGTAACCGATGCGAAGATCGGCAAACTCATCCACCCCTGTGAACGCTGCATTATAGGCTGACGCAAACTGAAACGCCTGACCGCTGTTGGGTATATACTGGCAAAACGCTGGTATGGCAGGCAATAAAATAAATGCTATCGTAAAGAGTCTCATCATCGGGTACGCGCTATCGTAAAATCGTAACTATACCTTTATACATAATCTTGTTATACTTCAGATCGATTGTATAGTAATATGTATCGGCTGGTAATATTTCACCGTTGTACATGCCATCCCAGGCTTTATCAAAACCAACGCTCTGGTATAGCAGCTGGCCGCGTTTACTATATATTTTGATCTCGGCTTCGTTATACTGATCCACACCTTTGGATGCCGATATACGCCATACATCATTGGCGTGGTCGCCATTGGGTGTAAATGCGTTTGGAATATCGATACCTTCAAAGGTATATATGAGTTCGATGTAGCGATCGCGTGGTGTGCTCAGACTTTCACCATCGCTCAGTGCTATGGTAACACGTTTGGTTCCCAGGTTGATATCTTCCAGGTCTATATAATTATACTGTATCGTGCGAATGGCTTGTACATATTCCTGTATAGTCGTTTTACCGGTCAGCAGCAACTCACCGGTTGCTTCATTGTATATACCGGTAATGGTTGGTGTCGATGTAAAGAGCAGGCGATCGTGCTCCGGCTCAAAATCATCCGGGCGGAATCGTATTTCAGCACGGGTAAGACTGTCGGAGTCTACATCGTTAGCTTCGAACAAAGCGGTGAGGATCTGGGCATCTTCACTTCCCAAATCATAATCCAGCGAATCAGTTTCCAGAAATGTAATCACAGGCGGATCGTCTACAGGGGCTATAGTATAATTAATGGATGCACTGACCTTGCTATAGCTGAATCCATCGCTTGCTTTCCAGTAAATGGTGTCGTGGCCTGTATAATCCTGTGCAGGCTGATATATAATATTGGAAACCGAAGCGAAAGGGATTGTAGCATCCTGGGTCAGTGTTGCGTTGTTCAACACTAAATTTCCGTGCCTGGGAAGTCCCGTGATCTGTATACCAGCAATCGGATTTCCATCCGGATCGCTATAGGAATTGGCGATGTCTTGCGATACCAGCGGTGTCGCTATATCTTCATTTATAGCCAGGTTATAGGAACTTGCTACCGGCCTGCGATTCACGATGAGCGTGAACTGCTGTTCATCCAACACGGTTGTACCATCTTTGATCTGCAATCTTACCACACTGCTTACCGGTGCACCTGAAGGTGGCGTTCCTTTCAGAACGGCAACATTCTTTCCGGTAGGCGGAATTGTGAGTGTTGCCCACGAGGGTTTCTGCACGGCAGCAATGGTGAGATTATCCACTACATCGGTAATGGTAATATTATACTGGTATAATTCTGCCTCAACCGCTACAGTTACCGGCTGGGAAGTAAATTTCACCTCGACTACATCAATCGTAAAGGTTCGGGTAAACTCTTTGAATCCGGGATCAAGTAATTTTACCGTGATCTCGGCTGAACCTGACTGGTTCGCAGCCGGTTGATATTTTAAGGTAGCGGTTGCTCCTGTTCCGTTATAAGTAACAACCGGGTCCGGTATAACCGTTGTATTGCCGGACGTAGCCGTGAGTAATAACTGTTCTGTCTCACCCGGTCCTGCAGAGATACCTGTTATGGTTATCGTCTTCTGTGCGCCATTGCGTAGTACGCGCTGAGGGTTAGGTGTTATCTCATCAAACACCGGGTCATCGTTAACGGCTTGTATCGTTACGGTGATAGTGGCAGCTCCCGAGGTAGCACCTGCGTCATCGTTCACGCGATAACTTACAACGGCGGTCCCGTAGTAATTCGCAGTTGGTGTAAAGGTAACTTCGCCTGTAGCACTTGCTGTAAATGTACCGCCTGTTACAGTGTTGGTGTTTTGTATACCGGCCAGCGCTGTGTTCAGATCGACAGTAGCTCCGTCAATGGTTCCGTCTGTATCCGTATCATTTGCCGTTACGTCAAATTTAACGGCAGTATCTTCTGTTGTTGTTACGGCATCGTTCACTGCTACCGGTGCATCGTTGGAAGCTGTTACGGTGATCGTAATGGTAGCGCTGTTGGAAGTAAGTCCACCGTTGTCGTTCACCGTATAGGTTGCTGTAGCTGTGCCGGTAAAGTTCGATGCCGGAGTATATATTACAATACCGGGCGATGCTACACTGGCTGCAAATGTACCGCTCGCATTGGTAATGGTATTTTGTATACCCGGTGATGATGGGTTGAGATCGATCGTTGATCCGTTGATACTTCCATCCGGATCAGTATCATTGGCAATGACATTTATATTCAAAACGTTGTCTTCGGTTGCTGTACCGGCATCGTTGTTTGCTACCGGAGGATCATTGATTGCCGTTACCGTTACAGAGATTGTTCCTGAATTGGAGGTAGCCCCTCCGTTGTCGTTTACGCGATACTGCAGTGTAGCTGTATTGTTAAAGTTGGCAACCGAGGTAAACGTTACGGTACCGGAGGTATTCACCGTCCATGTGCCCTGACCGGAAACTGTTTTGGTCGTCTGAATTCCGGATGCTGCTACATCCAGATCTACGGTGGCGACATTTATAGTACCATCTATATCGGTGTCATTGGCAACCACGTTGATCTGTACGGCCACACCGTCTGAAGCATTAGCCACATCGTTGTTTGCGACCGGAGCATCGTTCACAGCATTAACGGTTATTGTGATCGTAGCATGATTGGACGTTGCTCCTACGTTATCATTAACGGTATAGGTAATAGAAGCTGTTCCATTAAAATTATCAACCGGATCGAAGGTAAGCACACCAGAACCATTCACTGAAAAGACACCCTGCGATGCAACGGTATATGAATTCTGAATGCCCGCTAATGATGTATTCAAATCTACTGTGGCAGCGTTGATGGTTCCATCCGGATCGCTGTCGTTCCCTACCAGTGAGAGCGTTGCTGTAGCATCTTCGTTAATCGTGATCGCATCATTTACGGCTACCGGCAAACTATTCACAGAATTAACCAGGATGCTAAACGTAGCGGTGTTGGACGCCGTACCGGTGTTATCATTGACACGATACTGTATCATGGCCGTTCCGTTATAGTTTAGCGTAGGTGTATACGTTACTTCACCGGTAGCATTCACGCTAAACGTTCCGCCTGTGCCTGTAGCTGAATTCTGAATACCTGCTTGTGCTACATTCAAATCAACGGTTGCCGGGTTAACGGTTCCGTCAATATCAATATCGTTGGCTACTACATTAAATGTAACCGTTTCATTCTCGTCTGCATTGGTCAGATCGTTGTTGGCGATTGGTGCATCGTTCAACGGATTTACTGTAATGGTGATCGTACCTATATTGGAAGTAGCACCGGTATTATCGTTCACAGTATAGCTTGCTGTAGCTGTTCCATAAAAGTTAACGGTAGGGGTATACGTTATCACTCCGGAAGCATTTACGGTTATGGTCCCTCCTCCTCCACTTACGGATGCCGAGGTTTGAATGCCGGCAGTTGCCGGATCCAGATCAACCGTGCCTACGGCTATTGTACCGTTGCCATCAGCATCGGTATCGTTGGTTACTACGTTCTTGGTTACGGGTGTATCTTCATTGGTCGTCACTACGTCATTCACCGCTACGGGAGCATCGTTTGCAGGATTTACCGTAACGGTTATCGTAGCAGCATTGGAAGTAGCGCCGCTGTTGTCGTTAACCTGGTATTGTAGTGTAGCCGTACCGTTATAGTTTGTGGCGGGTGTAAACGAAACGACACCGGAAGTATTAACAGTCCAGGCGCCAACGCCTGAAACGTTGTTCGCATTCTGTATACCGGGCGTTGCTGTGTTTAAATCTACAGAAGTAGCATTGATCGTTGCTTTTCCGTCCGCATCTGTATCGTTGTCCAGAACACTTATCGTTACTAAAGTTTCTTCTGCAGTGGTGGCAGCATCATTCACGGCTACTGGCGCATCGTTTACTGCATTCACCGTAATGGTAATTGTAGCGACATTGGACGTAGCCCCGTCATTGTCGTTAACGGTATAGGTATGCGTGGTGGAGCCGTTGAAATTAGAGGCCGGTGTAAAACTCACGATGCCGGATGTACTTACGGTATAGCCGCCATCATCATCACTATACGATGTCTGTATACCACCTGACGTTGTGTTCAGGTCAACCGTGTTCGCTGCAATGGTGCCATCACCATCGGTATCATTTGTCAACACGGTTATAGTAACAGGCGTGTCTTCATTTGTAGTTGCGGCATCGTTGCCTGCAGTTGGAGCATCGTTTACATCCACTACGGTAACCGATATAGTTGCCTGGTTGGAAGTAGCGCCTCCGTTATCATTTACTGTATACGGCAGTGTGGCAGAACCTTGAAAATTAAGCGCCGGAGTAAACGTAACAACGCCAGTTGTACTCACCGTCCACGCTCCTACTGAAGGCGTGGTAAATGCATTTTGAATACCTGTGGTGTTTACATCCAGGTCTACTGTATTGGCAGCGATGGTGCCGTCTATATCGGTATCATTGGTTGTTACACTGAATGATACGGCTGTCTCTTCATTGGTAGTGGCATTGTCTCCATTGGCAACCGGGGCATCGTTTGCAGCTGTAACGTTCACAGATATAGTTGCCACATTGGAAGTACCTCCGCTATTATCCTGAACGGTATAGGTAAGTGAAACCGGTCCGTTGAAATCCGCTTTCGGAGTATAGGTAACTACTCCGGATGCATTCACATTCCAAGTTCCGTTCCCGTCAGCTTTTATATAGGTGTTATCGATGGCCGGAGTGGTAGGATCAAGATCTACCGTGTTGGCGGCTATAGTCCCATCCGGATCAGAATCATTCGACAAAATAGTAATAACGAGTGCAGTCTCTTCAGGTGTTGTTAATCCGCTATCGTTGCCCGCTACCGGAAGATCGTTGGCAGGCGTAACCGTAATTGATATTGTGGCCTGATTCGATGTAGCTCCGCTGTTATCCTGCACGGTATAGGTCAGTGTAGCCGTACCGTTGTAGTCAGAAGCAGGTGTGTAAGTAACAACTCCGGTTGAAGTATTTACTACCCAGGAACCAGCTGTGTTCGTATGACTTGCATCAATATCCGTTGTCGCTGTGTTCAGGTCAACGGTTGAGGGCACAACCGGTCCTTCTGCATCGGTGTCGTTGTTAATAATATTCAGCGATACAGGAGTGTCCTCTGGTGTGGTAACACCTGCACCATCGTTATTCGCTACGGGTAGATCGTTAACCGAAGTGATCGTTACGGTAATAGTAGCTTCGTTGGAAGTTACTCCGTTGTTATCATTCACAACGTACTGGGCAGACGCTGAGCCGTTGTAATCAGCAAAGGGGGTAAATGTAACGACACCCGCATTATCAACTGTAAACACTCCTATATTTGGAATGTTATTAGAGCTCTGTCTTCCACTCGTTGAAGGATCCAGATCAACCGTGGCGGCGTTGATCGATTCATCATCCGTATCGTTCGTTACTATATTAAACGATACCGGAGTATCTTCACTGGTGCTGGCCAGATCATTGGCAGCTACGGGTGCATCGTTTACTGCATTAACTGTAATTGTAATAAGCGTTGGTAAAGAAGATATACCAAGACTATTTTTAACCGTATAGGAATTTGTTATCGTGCCATTGAAATTGGCTGCAGGTGTAAACGTTACTACTCCTGAAGCATCCGCTAACAACGTGCAGCCCGATATAATAATAGAAGATTGAACACCATCTGTTGACTGATCAAGATCCAGCGTTGCCGGATCCAGACTTAACAAGTCTATATCATTAGACAGTACAGGAATGGTTATAGGCGCACCGTCTTCGTCCATCTCCTCAGAGTCTGGCAAAGTAACAGGCACCTGTGCAAAGGCTAGCCCGACTTGGGTCAGTAAAACACAAAGTAATATTTGGCGTAAAAAACGCATATTTCAACTATAGACCGACAAAAATAATTAAATTAATAATATCTCTATCCTCTCTGAATTTTAATTGTAACTCTTAGTTTCGTGGTTTAATTGATTAAAAACAATGGTTGGTATCATTTCGGTAATCTTTTGGGTCGGTATATTGGTTGTTGGGTATACTTATGTAGGATATGGCATAATTATTTACATTTTATCAAAGCTCAGGGAAAGAACAAACGTTTTAAGTTCCGCGCCAGACGAACAATTACCCAATGTAACGCTGCTCATAGCGGCCTATAATGAAGCCGATATCATCAGGAAAAAAATTGAGAATACGCTCGAACTGGACTATCCGGAAAATAAACTGGAGATTTTTTTTGTGACGGATGGATCTACCGATCAGACTCCGGAAATTGTAAAAGAATATCCCGCCATTCAATTATTTCACTCGTTCGAACGAAAAGGTAAAATACATGCCGTTAACAGGGTGATGAAATCTGTTAAAACTCCTATCGTTATCTTCTGCGATGCGAACACCGATCTCAACCGCGAGGCTATCAAATATATTGTGAGACATTATCAGGATCCGACTATCGGAGGAGTTGCCGGTGAGAAAAGAATTTTAAGTAAAGATAAGGACAATGCGTCCGGATCAGGCGAAGGACTTTACTGGAAATATGAATCGTTCCTGAAGAAGAAAGATGCCGAGGTATATTCTATTGTTGGTGCAGCTGGTGAATTATTTTCAGTACGCACCGAGCTGTTCGAAGAGCCTGCCGAGAATATGATCATCGAAGACTTCTATCTCTCCATGCGCATAACGGCTAAAGGATATCGCTTTGCGTATGAACCCGATGCCTTCGCGATGGAAACCGCGTCTGCTTCCGTAAAAGAAGAATGGAAAAGAAAGGTGCGTATATCGGCCGGAGGTTTTCAGGCCATGGCCAAACTCTCCTATCTTCTTAATCCGTTTCGCTATGGCATTCTGAGCTTTCAGTATATCTCACATCGTGTTATGCGCTGGACGCTCGCTCCGCTTTTCTTACCCATCATCTTTATAGCGAATGCATGGCTTGCATTTTATGGCGTTCCCTTTTATCAACTGACCATGGTATTGCAGGTGTTGTTCTATGGACTTGCCTTTCTTGGATACCTGCTCCGCGATAAGAAGATCGGCATCAAAGGCTTCTTCGTGCCGTACTATTTCGCTGTGATGAACCTGTCGGTATACTTCGGACTGAACCGTTACCTGCGGGGCAAGCAGTCGGTGGTGTGGGAAAAAGCGAAACGTGCTACTGCCTAGAAAACAGGCTGTTATCTATATATTTTTCTATTTAAGGCATGATTATGCCGCTATCGGATTTGACTAATTCCTGATCTGGTATAATTTTGCCAACCTTATAAAAAGCACAACCCCATGGGCCGCATATTTGAAAAACGAAAGCACAAGATGTTTGCGCGCTTTGACCGGATGGCCAAAGCCTTTACCCGAATAGGAAAAGATATAGCCATTGCCGTAAAGAACGGTGGTCCTAGTCCGGAAAACAATCCGAAGCTCCGTCTGGCCATTCAGAATGCCAAAGGTGTTAACATGCCGAAGGACAAAGTGGAAGCCGCCATCAAACGTGCCTCTTCGAAAGAAGAAAAAGATTTTCAGGAAGTTACTTACGAAGGCTATGCACCACACGGTGTACCGCTGATGGTAGAATGTGCTACCGATAACCCTACACGCACGGTAGCCAACGTACGTCTCCATTTCTCGAAAAACAATGGCAGCATGGGTAACTCCGGCTCCGTTGCTTTCCTGTTCGAACGCAAAGGTGTTTTTAAATTCGAACCAGCCAAGCTAAACCTGGATGACCTCGAGCTCGACCTGATCGATGCCGGTGCAGAAGATATAGAACGCAACGATGAGGAAATTGTAATCTATACCAAGTTCACGGAGTTCGGTCACATGCTGAAGTTCCTCGAATCCAAAAACCTTGAACCGAAAAGTTCTGAGCTTCAATATATACCCAACACTACCAAAGAACTGAGCGAAGAGCAGCAGGATGAAGTATTAAAACTGGTAGAAGTATTGGAAGGTGATGATGACGTTCAAGCCGTCTATCATAACCTTGCTTAACGTTGTTTAACCAAACTATAGGAACTTCGCTATAGTTTCAGTTTCTTGAATATACCTTCCGGTATGCTACGAATGATTAACATGATCAGTCTCCATACCGGAAGTACATATATCACATCTTTCTTTTTTTTAACAGCCTTAAAGATTGCTTTACTTAAATGCCCGGGTTCTGCTGTGAGTGGTTTCGGCAACTTTAAACCTTCTGTCATACGCGTGTTGATGAAACCCGGCTTTACTGTTACCACGTGAACATTACTTTTGGTAAGTCTGTTTCGGAGTCCGGAGAGATAAGCCGTGAATCCTGCTTTAGCACTGCCATATATATAGTTACTCTGGCGGCCTCGTTCACCGGCTACTGAACTTACCCCAACGATCACACCGTTTTTGTTTGCCTCGTAGTTGTTGGCAACGGCATTGAGGATAGAGACAGCACCGGTATAATTGGAATGAATAACTTTTTCACTCGCAGCCCAGTCCTGCTCCGAACGTTGCTGATCGCCCAGCAAACCGAATACACAAATTGTAACATCGGGTTTCGGACTCAATGAATCATAGAACGATTGGTGTGCTTCCGATTGCAGCGCATCGAACTTCAATGCTTTTGCTTCTATGCGGTGACGGATCGCGGCATCGCCTGCCATGACATTGAGTGTATCAATATCGCGTCCAGCCAGGTAAAGATTATATCCTTTTGCGGCAAACTCATGCGCACAGGCAACGGCTACATCGCTGGTAGCTCCCAAGATTAAAACGTATGACACTTTTGTAGTTTGATTAGGTCTTTCGCGATGAAAACGATTCCGTATACCTTGCTGTCATCGCTGCAACAAGATATTCCAAACATACTAAATATCCTGTATAAACATGGGTTCAATGACTTCACATTTTAACAATACTTGATTAATACCTGAACACTATTTTTAACGCATCCTTATTTGAAAAGAATGTCGAAGAATTTCTATCGGTTAGCCGGTGCGTTGTTAGGTGTCGTATATCTCCGCGGATTATTTATCCCTCTTATGGATAACGATGCGGCTCATCATGCTAACATCGCGTTACACATGTTTTGTACGGGCGATTATGTTTCGCTCATCGATCAGGGGCGCGACTATCTCGACAAGCCTCATCTGCATTTCTGGTTAGCTGCATTGTCTTATCACATCTTTGGTGTGAACTCCTTTGCCTATAAATTCCCTTCGCTCCTCTTCAGTATACTGGGCATCTATGCTACCTATAGGCTCGGTAAATTATTATACTCCAAAGAGACCGGCAGACTGGCAGCATTTATACTCGCCACCTCATTTTCATTTATACTCGCTAACCACGATGTTCGCATGGATGCGATTTTAACATCGTCTGTTATATTCTCCATCTGGCAACTGATTGCTTTTACAAAAACACTCCGCTGGAAAAATCTGATGCTGGCAAGTATAGGGCTCGCCTGTGGATTCTCTACCAAAGGCATGATCGGAGTCGTGATGCCCGGCATTGCCGTTGCCACGCATATACTATATGAACGTAATTGGACAATTCTATATCATTGGAAATGGATGTTGTTACCGGTATTTGTATTGATGCTGATCGGCCCGGTGCTATACTGTTACTATTTGCAATTTGACCTTCATCCTGAAAAGTTTGTACGCGGTCACGCGGCTATATCCGGAGTTCGATTTATACTGTGGTCACAAAACATTGAACGACTCGAGGGTGAAAAATTCGGAGCTGTTGCACAGGGCGATCCGTTCTTCTTTCTGCATACATTTCTCTGGGCTTTTATACCGTGGAGTCTGCTTACCATTGCCGCATACTGGAAGCGACTCAAGAAATTTATACGCAAGAGATTCCGCTATAGTTCACAGCGCGAGTTCATCACATTTGGTACTATCACCATCATCTTTATAATTATATCAGCGTCCAATTTCAAATTGCCGCATTACCTGAATATACTGTTGCCATTGTTTTCAATATTACTGGCAGGCTACCTTACCAGTACATTACGAAGACGGCCGCAGCGTGATTTTTTCATCACGCAGATTATTCAGGCAGGGTTACTTTTGATTGGCATGATTGCTCTGACGCTTTGGGTCTTCCCGTTGCAGAATTTCCTGGTTATTCCCCTGCTGCTGTTACCCGGCATACTATATTTTCATTTTCAGCAGGAAGCAACCTTGCAACAACGTGTAGTTATGCTTTCCATTTGCACGGCACTGTTTTGCAATACGTTACTCAGCTTTCATTTTTATCCGCAATTGCTAACGCATCAGGCTGGTAAAACGCTGGCTGAAGATATACTTCAATTGCCCATCGACCGAAACAAATTATATTATTTACAGGATTATGAACACAGCAATAGCCTCGATTTTTATTCTGCGTCATTAATAGCCGATATATCAGCCCAAAAACTCTCAACCATCAGGCAACCCGTATGGATCTGCACAGGCGTAAATGGCAAAGCCGAACTTGACCGATGCCATATCCCCTACACCATCACCAGGCAAGTATATAATTACCGTGTGTCAAAGCCGAAAGGAAGTTTTCTGGATCCGGACAGTCGGGCATCGCAGCTTAAGCATTTTTATGTATTGGCGATCAGTCGATAGTGTTATGATAGGGTATCCATAGTGAATGCCCTATCATTATCGTAAAAGTATATATCACATCACGCGAAGACTTCTGATCCACTGCTCAGCCTGGCCAGGATCGGTATAGAAGTGCTCGTTTTCACGGCTATATTTACTTTCGTATACGTCTATCTTCGACTTGTCCTGATGAACGTGCACAGCGCCTACACATTTTATTCCCCGGGTGTTGGTATACTGTATTGATTTCGCATCCTCTTCAAACATATCGAGGTAGCCCACTTTCCAGCCGTATTGCGCTAACGTAAGTGGTACAATGGTCCGGAATCGCTTATGCGCATCTATATCGATCGCTTTAAAACCATAGAGGTTGATGAAAATCTTGAACGAGTCGTTGCTGTTTACTTTTGCGAGGGCATCGTGCAGAGATTGCTCCCACGTTTCAATATCTGTTTTATCAACATCACCGGAGATATGCGTTACAATGAGTTTTTCTTCAGGATAATACCGGCTTGAGGTTATTTTTTCAGCATTCATTATAGAGGGTTGTTTATTTATAGCATGTTAAGAAATATACTTCAAAATTGCTGCTAACTACCGGGCACTTATATCCTTCACCGTAAACCGGTCTTCCACAAGACGGTTATTATATTGCTGAACGATAGCCTTGATCTTTTCTTCCATCCTGCTCTTTACTTCGGGCTGTGTATCTTTAACATCCTGCGTTAGCATCTTATCAGTTTTAAAATTATAGAGCGCCAGTGTTTTGGTTCCATCAAACTGGATTACGTAATCACCTTCCAAAAGCTGGTAAGCGTTGTCTTTATAGTTGAACACAGCCGGCACGGAATCATCGCGAAATATATCACGGCCAAACGCTACGTACGGAGTATTGAAATGCAAGTGTCCTAACACAGAAGGCATGATATCAATTTGCTGCACCAATTGATCCGAGTATCCTTTCAGACTATGATCAGGCTTGAAGAAGATCACCGGCACCGAATACAACCCCCAGGCTGTACGCGATTCATCAAACTGTATCTCGGATGAGGTGTGATCAGCCGTAATCACAAACAGTGTATTCTTATACCAAGGCATCTTCGAAGCCTTCTCAAAGAACTTCTTCAACGAATAATCAGTATACTCTATGCATTTATGAATCACCAGCGGACCGCCTTTAAATTTACCTTCAAACTCCTGCGGTACTTTAAACGGATGGTGCGATGAAACCGAGAAGATGGAGCTCATGAACGGCTGCTGAAATTCATTCAGCTTATCGGCATAAAAGTTAAAGAACTTGTCATCCCAGATTCCCCACATGCCATCCGAATCATTGTCATTACCATACTCCGTCATGCCATAGTATTGGTCAACACCTGCCAGGTTCATAAAAGCCTGAAAACCCATGGAGCCGTTGGGCGCACCATGAAAGAAAGATGTATGATACCCTTGCGGCTTTAACAACGATGCAAGGCTATTTATTTTATTTCCGGAATACGGAGACAAGAAGTAAGGAAGTCCCAACGATGGTATACTGCTGATCACCGAAGGCAAACCATCAATGGATTTACGTCCGTTGGCAAATGAATATTGAAACGTAAGACTGTGTTGTGTGAGCGAATCCATAAAAGGTGTATATCCCTTATACATTCCATTTTCTTTTTCTTTGTTGAATACACCGAAGAACTCCTTCGAGAAACTTTCAAGTATAATTACTACCACATTATCGGGTCTGAACGCGACCGTATCTACCGGTATATGTACGGGGGTATATACGTTTGAAAGTTGCTGTTCATCCGTAAAGTAAGTCGCCTTTTGTATCTTGGTTTTACCGAGTGTGCGCAGCAAGGCAAACGGTGTGTTGAGCACGAGGCTTATCGCTTTCGGGTCTTTTACATACTCACCCGCGTTGCTGAGTGTAATGGGACGCGTACTGTGTGCAAAGCCACCGCGCAGTCCGCCTATCACCAGGTAGATAATGGGCACCATCAAGACCAGTCCACCGACATAAAATACAATTTTGTTTTTAATCATCGGGCCTTGCAGTTTGATGCACCGGTATAGCCAAACCATTAATGCTATAAGCGCAAGCCAAAATACAACCGCATACCAATAGTCCATCAGGAAACTTAACCAAAGGCTGCCCATGTTCTGTTCATTCTCAAATTGCTTGAATACATCGGCCGTGGTGCGTCTGCCGGTGAAGCGGAAGTATATAAAATCAGAAACGTTGGCCGCCAGGGCTATTCCGTTAAAGATGTAAAACAACCACATGACTATACGCTGATACACCGGGTGAAATCGAACCTGCAGTGGTATTATACTTAGCAGGATAACCAAAGCGTTGGTGTAAAGTACGGCCGAGAGATCGAAACGAAGTCCGCCCACAAAAATGCGCAGCATATCGTCTGCAGTAACATCCGTGAAATAACTTTTGTTGAAAACGTAAAAGCCGAGTCGGCAAAGCGTATACAAGAGCATGGCCAGCAGAAATCTGAGCACCAACACTACATAAATATTTCCCTGAAGCTTCAGGCCTTGAAAGTAGTTCCGCATATTCCTTCGTGTAACAAGGATTAGATTAACGGAGTGCGATTTAATACAATTTTGACATAATTATCACATGGCCCCGCTTAAAATTAAACCAGCATGTGTGCGCCTGCATTAATTGCTTATTTTGCCGCCTGTAGCTAAACCGTGAAGTATTGTAATGATCCGGCTTTCTATTTTTTTATTCGCACTGTTTTCTATTTTTTTCAGTCACGCACAAACGCGCACACTTTATTTAGGTATTGGTACCGGGATGACATCAAGCTATACGTGGGATAACGGCATAAGCAAAGACCCACGGTATAAAGATCGGTATGATATCAAGTTTGCTCCTGTATCCCTGAACTATGGATTGGACTTTGAAGGATATGGATTTTTCATCAACCCCGGTCTGGTAAATATAGGGCAGAATTTCTATGTCACGAATACCGTTGGCGGTCAGCAGGGAACGCGCAAGATAAATCTGAGCTACATCAATCTTCCCGCTGCATTTAAACTGCACATCATTGATCTCTCTTTTTTTAAATTAAGTCTTACCGCTGGCGGAAGTTTTGCATTCCTCATGAAGGGTAAAGAAACCGTGAGTCATGAAGAAGCCAAACTCACATTTCCAACACAGGTATATCCTATACTTCCCTCCGACTATACCATTGTTTACGATGGCGTAATAAGTCCCGCGGTATCAAAATATACTATAGCTGATAAAAAGGATTTCAAGTCATACCAGGTGTTTGCCTTGCTGGGATTTCGTTCGGACTGGGAAGTATCAGACGATTGGATGATGTCTCTAGACTTTCGTATGAACTACGGAATCTTTGATCCGCGCACCGATGAATACATGCAGCGTGTTAACGCTTACCAGACCCTATACGATATATCCGGAAAGCGAAGGGATATGTTTGCACTCATTAACGTAAGTGTCTCGCGTTACATTGAGTTGAAGAAAGAGAAACACTCTCCGAAAAAACGTTCATCGTATCCTTCGCACAAATCGCGAAGCCGGCCTCGCGGATAAAAAATTGATTCTATCTTTGTTCACAAGCCACCTATGCTGAAGATAGATTCTCATACACATATTATACCCGAACGACTCCCGGATTGGACCAGCAAGTTCGGCTACGGAGATTTTATTTACCTGCAGCATCATCGGAAAGGTTTTGCCAACATGATGCGTGGCAACCAGTTCTTTCGTGAAATCGGAGAAAATGCCTGGAACGCTGTGCTACGCATCGAAGAGTACAATCAATATCATACGCAAGTGCAGGTGGTGTGTACGATCCCGGTTATGTTTTCGTATTGGGCCAAGCCGGTTGACTGCCTGGCTATTTCACAATTCCTGAACGATCACATTGCTTCACTAATTGATCAGCATCCGAAAAACTATTTGGGCCTTGCAACCATCCCTATGCAGGACACCGCGCTCGCGATTCGTGAATTGGAGCGTTGTAAGCAATTGGGTTTGCAGGGCGTGCAGATCGGTTCAAATATTAACGACCTGAACCTGAACGAGTCACAGTTCTTTCCGATCTTTGAAGCTTGCGAAACGTTAGGAATGGCGGTTTTGGTTCATCCCTGGAACATGATGGGTGAAAAAAGTATGCAGCGTTACTGGCTTCCGTGGCTTGTAGGGATGCCGGCCGAAACAGCGCGTGCGATCAGCTCCATGATTTTTGGCGGTATATTTGAGAGACTCCCTGCGCTTCGGGTTAACTTTGCGCATGCGGGCGGATCGTTCTTACCAACGATCGGGAGACTGCAGCACGGGTTTGAGTGCAGACCAGACCTCGTAGCGGTTGACAATGCTGTGGCACCGAAGGATTACCTCGGCAAATTCTGGGTGGATAGTGTTACGCACGATCCGTTTATGCTGGAGTATGTTTTGAAGTTGCAGGGATCAAAACGTGTTACACTGGGTAGCGACTATCCCTTTCCGCTGGGTGATCTGAAGATCGGGGCATTTATTGAAGCGATGGATTTGAGTACAAGTATAAAAGAAGATATATTTCACAACGCTGCTTTGGCGTGGCTTAATTTAGAAAAGGAACGATTCGAATAATGAGTATACAGTATTACCCCGGTGAAGGAAGATTTACAAAGACTATTGGATGTATCATGATGATGGTATGCTGCATGATCGGCAGTATACATACACTTCACGCCCAGGACAAAGAAAAGGCTGATGAATATGTACGTCAGCAGGAACAGGCAAAGAAAGCCGCCCTGATGCGCGAGCTTGACTCTGGCGTTTACTATATGGACAATGGTGATTACAAACGTGCGGATAAAATATTCCGCCATGTTCTTAGCTCAGTGAAGAGCGTACCTTCTGATCTTACTTATTACTTTGGCAAGAACTCGTTTTACATGGAGCAGTATAAGCAAAGTATAGATTGGCTTAACAAATATATACAACTGAAGGGAACCAACGGTCAGTATTCGCAGGATGCTATACTCTGGAAGCAACGTGCCGAAACGGAATATCTGAAAGAGAAATCAACACAGGCTGAAAAGGTACAGGAAGTACTGTCCATGGATTATGATATTGACTGTGGCCCGGCCGGTAAAGTTGTTTGTCCGGCATGCAAGGGCGATCATGTTATTATACACCGGGGTGCTTTCGGCAACGAGTATAAAACGTGTCCGTATTGCAACGAGCAAGGTATACTTACATGCGAGGAGTATAATTTACTGATCCGCGGCAAGCTTCAGCCGAAGACTGCGAACAGATGAATCGTTATCTGTTAATAGTTAATCGTGGTTTAAAATCCTATGGCACAATGGCCACGAAGAAGACACAATGCTTCGAAGGAAAGCCTCCGCGAAACCCTGTGTCTTCTTCTTAGTGCAAGAGATTTTTATAGTCGAGCAGTCTGTTGATTTCTGGATACCTTGCGTTCCGGCCTTACAATGAATTTCACTTCAGCATGAAGTGCTGTAAATAGTTTAAGCGCTGTTCCTAACGTCATATTCTGAGGACTATTCTCTAGTCGTGATATCTGTGCTTTTTGTACTCCTATCAATTGACCTAATTCTGTTTGTGTCATATCACGTTCCATACGAAGTCGTTTAATCGTATCAGATAGGACATCCATGCTCAAATCAAGTTCATATTCTTCACGCTTGGCTGTACCACGCTTGCCTATTAGTTTATCTTTAGTTTCCTCTAAAGTATATATCCCAGAACGCGAGTAATCTATATTGAACACCGCGATACTCTGTTCTAAATTCCCAAATATCATCTTTCAGTTTCTTAAAGAATTTGATATTTAAGTTATGCGCGTGAGCGCTCAATCCCTCCACGTATTTTCGCTCTCACATGTTCATCTTGTTGTTCCCAAAAATGAAAGGCTGCTCTTAGCAGCAGAATACTAAATCTGACCATCAACGTTAAAAAACTACTCCGCAAAGGAGTACAAAGTTTACATATATAGAAACTTAAAAATCAAAGTTTGACTCATTGTAATTCTTTGTATTTTTGCCACGCTTTTTCGGAAGCACCAACGATTAACCTGCAATTAATCCATGGCATTATACAATCGCGTTGACGGCCGTCTTCTCAAGGAGAAGATGCGCTCCACCCTCGAAAAAAGGGTAACCATTTCCTTTTACAAGTATCATCACATTACCAATCCACAGGAATTCCGCGATCAGCTCTACCGCGAGTTTGATGCACTGGGAGTTCTGGGGAGAATTTACATAGCTACCGAGGGCGTTAACGCGCAGATCAGTGTACCCGAACATAATTTCAACACATTCAAGACCAGATTATATAGCGTTGACTGGCTGAATAATGTTCGACTGAACATTGCTGTAGACGATAACGGAAAATCGTTCTTCAAACTAAAAATACTGGTGCGTAAAAAGATCGTTGCCGATGGACTTGACGATAGTTCATTCGATGTAACCGACAGCGGTACGCACGTAGATGCTGCGACCTTTAACAAGCTCGCAGAAGATCCGAACACGATCATCATCGATATGCGCAATCACTACGAGAGCGAAGTAGGACATTTCAAAGGTGCTATATGTCCGGATGTAGATACGTTCCGTGAAGAGCTCCAGGTAGCAGAAGACCTGATGCGCGATCAGAAAGACAAGAACCTGCTGATGTACTGCACGGGTGGTATACGTTGTGAGAAAGCAAGTGCCTGGATGAAACACATCGGTTTTAAAAATGTCTTTCAACTGAACGGAGGTATAATCAAGTACGCTCAGGAAGTAAAAGATCAGGGCATAGAAAACAAGTTCATTGGTAAGAACTTTGTGTTTGATGAACGCCTGGGTGAACGGATCACCGAAGATATTATAGCCGTGTGTCACCAATGTGGTAAACCTTGTGACGATCACACCAACTGCAAAAATGATGGCTGCCACCTGTTATTCATTCAATGTACAGAGTGTGCAGAGAAGTATAACAACTGCTGCTCAGACGCCTGCAAGGATATATTAGAGCTCCCGGAAGAACAGCAACGCGAGCTGCGAAAAGGTATAAATAAAGGAAGGCAGGTCTTCAAGAAAGGAAGATCAGAACACATCCGCAGCCACGAATCATAGTTACAACGCACAAAGCGTAATCTTTATAAACCACCTCACGAGATTTTACCGTTGGGGTGGTTTTTGTACATTTAATGCTGAACTCTAAAATTGTTGACTTCTTGGACCACGTTAAACCAATTCGCATCGGTATTATAAATGTTTCAGATCGTGCCAGTCAGGGTATATATGAAGATATACCGGGCAAGGCGATTGTAGAAACACTGAATGAATACTTGAAGAGTCCGTGGGAAAAAGAGTACGCGGTAATTCCGGACGAGCAACATCTCATCGAAAAAACAATGATTGATATGGCCGATAACCGTAAATGTTGCCTGATCATTACATCAGGTGGAACGGGCCCGGCAAAGCGGGACGTCACTCCGGAGGCCACGGAAGCGGTATGCGAGAAAATGATGCCTGGCTTTGGAGAGTTGATGCGTGCTGAAAGTCTTACATACGTACCCACGGCAATCCTTTCGCGCCAGACTGCTGGTATCAGAAACCAGACCTTAATAGTAAATTTACCGGGGAAACCAAAAGCAATCCGGCAGTGCCTGGATGCTGTTTTTCCAGCGATACCGTATTGCATTGATCTGCTGGAAGGACCGTTTATCGAATGTAACGAAGAGGTCGTTAAGATCTTTCGTCCGAAAAGTACTTAATTTACAGATTTACTTTAACTTACTATGGCCAGGATCAAGTATTACTACGACACCGAAACCTGTAAATACGAGCGGGTAAAAACTAAAACAAGTGATGTTGTAATGAATGCCCTCGGCATTCTTTCGTTAACGGTAGCGATGGCTGTTGGTCTCCTCATTCTCTACACCAACTACTTCGAATCCCCCAAGGAACTCATCCTTAAAAATGAGATCAAAGAACTTGAATTCTACTACGACAAGCTTACCCAGGACGTAAAGAACCTGAATGAGATACTCGGTGATGTAGAACATCGTGATGATAACATTTACCGTGTGGTTCTGGGCGCTGAACCTATCGATAAGGCTATACGCAATGCCGGTGCCGGTGGTACCGATCGTTACGAAGACATCCGCGATAAAAACATCGATCATGAAGACATGGTGGTTGGCCTGAATGAAAAGGTAGACCTGCTTCGCAGAAAACTATATATCGAATCTAAATCGCAGGATGAAGTCGTAAAGCTGGCTGAAAAGAAAGAGAAACTCTATGCTGCCATCCCGGCTATTCAACCGGTATCCAACAAACAACTTCATGCACTCGCTTCCGGTTTCGGATGGCGCACGCACCCGATCTACAAGGTTAAGAAAATGCACACCGGTATTGACTTCGCTGCTTCTATCGGAACCCCTATATATGCAACTGCTGATGGAACGATCGCTGAAGTAAGTGTGAAATTCAGTGGCTATGGAAAGATGGTAGAAGTTGATCACGGCTTCGGTTATCGTACACGCTATGCGCACATGCATGAGTTTGCTGTTCGCTCCGGCCAGAACGTGAAACGTGGTGACCTTATCGGTTATGTGGGTAACACCGGACTGTCAACGGCTCCTCACCTGCACTATGAAGTGCTGATCAACGGCAGCCAGGTAGACCCGGTGCACTATTTTTACAACGACCTCACAGCGGCTGAATACGAAAAAGTACTGGAGCTTGCTTCGATCGAGAACCAGTCACTCGGTATGTAATCATTCAAGAAACATTCATTCTGACACTGTAACAATAGACTTTACACTTCCCCGGAGACCACTCTTCGGGGATTTTGTTTTTTAAAGTACCTTTACTTTAGAATATATACCTGCGATGCCCAGACTTCTACCTGCCTGTTTGTTGGTATTGATCGCCTGCACCAACGCCATCTCCCAGGGATGCAGCGATGCCGGCTTCTGTACTATGGGGGCCATGAAACCCGATCAGCCCTTCAACAAGAAAATTGAACTTCGCTTACGCTCCATGGAGATCAGTTTTTACCGGGGCACCACTACGCTTACGCCTATTGTGTACGTTGCAACGGCCGACCTGAACTTCAGTCTCAATCGTAAAACATCTTTCCAGGTAAAGCTGCCCTACCAGGCTGTATCCGGTTCACTGGCCAACACTTCCGGGCTTGGCGATATATCGCTGTGCATTACGCGCAATATATATACTACCGAAAACTACGACATCAATTTATCAGTCGGGGGCAAAATACCAACCAACCGATCCGATAAAGATGTGGATGGATATCCATTACCGATGTACTACCAGACCAGTCTGGGTACGTACGATTTTATTACCGGTATATCCCTTATCAGTAAAAAGTGGTTGTTCGCTACCGGTATACAACACCCGTTCAACAAGAACAACAACCAGTTCCTGTGGTCAGCGTGGGAAGGTAGTTCTGAAGACATGGGTTATATACATGACTATGCGCGGGCAAAAGAGCTGAAGCGTGGCACCGATATCATGTTCCGTGTCGAGCGTAACTTTCGGTTTTCAAGGATCAATTTTTCATTTGGGCTCTTGCCTATATATCGCATCAACAAAGATGAAATTGCCGATGCAAATGGAAATCGGTTCAAACAAGATAAAGCCCATGGCCTTGCATTGTCCGGCATCTTTACCACCGGTTATAACTTCAATGTACAATCGGGTGTAAAACTCCTGGTAGGTCATAAAATTACCAATCGCGATGTAAATCCGGATGGACTCACACGCGAACTGGTCTCTTCTATAAGTTACTACCACCGTTTCTGATATATGCGCAGGTTCCTGTTACTTCTTTCCTTTCCGCTCCTGTTGTCGTGCTATACGCAGGCACAGAGCATTACGCTGGTAGATCAGTATTTACTCAACGCAGAGTACGACAAAGCCCTGCAGCAGATTGATCTTGCTCTGCAGAAAACTTCCGACAGCCATACCGTGGCCTTGCTGCAAAATAAAAAGGCAGAAGCGCTGATTCGTCTCGGTAAACTGGACCAGGCTGAAAAAATACTTACGGGTATATACACTCCGTCTACACCGGGATTTCAACAGGCTATAACACAAACAACCTATGGTTTACTTTACATGAACCAGGGACGAAATGATGTTGCCGAAGATGCCTTGCAGAAAGCAACACACTTGTTTGATGAAAGTAACAAAGCAGAAACACTCGAAGCCGCGCAAGCCCTCGCCTATCTCGGAAACCTGTATTGTGCCACCGGTAAATATACCCAGGCTGAAGAGCAACTGAACATGGCGCTGTCGCTGCGACAAAAGCAGTTGAAGGAAAATCACGAACTGATCGCAGCATCTTACAACGACCTCGGTCTTACGTTTACCGCCACCGATCCTGACAAAGCACTGGAGTATTATGAAAAGGCACTGGCCATCTATCAAAAAGTCCATGGCAAGCAACATCCTAAAATTGCCATCGCCAATACTAATATAGGGTTTGTATACCGCAAGCTCGAGCTATATGGTGACGCGGTGAACAACTTTGAATCTGCGCTTAAGATATGGGAACAGGTATATACCACAGCCCATCCATCCAAAGCGTTTGTACTTTTTAACCTGGGAGAAACCTATCTGAAGATTGGTGATGCCAAAGCAGCAGAGGCATTCTACATGCGTGCGCTGAGTATGTACCAGGAGAGCTACGGAAAGAAACATCCGGAGATCGCACGGGTATTAAATGCTGTAGCAAGTATACATATACCGCGGAATGAATTTGAGAAGGCGCTGAACTACTATCAGCAGGCATTACAGGCGAATATAAATGATTACGAAGCGACTGATATCACCACACAACCGCGGCTGAAAAACTTCTACGATGGTAACGTGCTGCTATACTCATTACTGGGTAAAGCGCAGGCACTGGAATCTCAGTACTATGGGCGGACACTGAAGTTCACCAACCTTTCGCTCGCGTTACAAACACTGCAGGTATGCGATACATTGATCGATAAGCTGCGCCAGCTAATCACCAATGAGAGCGACAAGATTCTGCTGGGGGTTATAGCCAATGAAGTATATACCGATGGCGTACGCATTGCGCATGAAGCCGGCAATGTTGCCCTGAAAAAGAAAACTTATTTTGAACTTGCTTTTTACTTCGCAGAGAAAAGTAAATCAGCTGTGTTGCTTGAAGCTATATCCGATGCCAATGCCAAATCGTTTGCCGGTATACCCACAGATTTGCTGGACGAAGAGAAAAACCTGAAGACCGCTATCGCCCTGTGCGCACAAAAGCTCGCACAAAAACCTGCGGCTGATGAAGAGAAGTATCTGCGGGAAACATCGTTCAGTCTGAATCGCAGCTATGAAGCATTCACCAAGCGGTTGGAGAATCAATTTCCGGAATACTTCAACCTGAAGTTCAACACCAGTTCTCCATCCATTCAGCAATTGCAAAGTAAACTGGATGCACACACAGCATTGTTGAGTTATTTCATAGACGAAAAGAACAACCGGCTATATATATTCCAGATCACCCAAAAGAAATATAGCATCATCGACCACACTTTACCGGCAGAGTTCGGCAAGTATATAACCGGCATGCGCAATGGTATATTCTTCAATGACCAAAAGGTATTTATTAAATCGGCAGCGAAACTATCGGCATTGCTCCTTCCCCAACACCTGCCGTCTGGAGTGCAGAATCTGCTGGTGTTACCAACCGGGCGACTAAGCATTATACCTTTTGAGGCCTTGTTTACAAACGCTGTCAATGAAACGGATAGCTATAATGCATTGCCTTACCTCATCAATCGCTATACCGTACGCTATGAATTTTCGGCAGGGCTTATACTTCAGAAAGGAGGCGCACAACGGACTGCCGATACGCCATCCATACTGCTATGTGCCCCGGTAACATTCCCGGAGAAAGATGGACTTCCGGAATTACCGGGTACGGAATCGGAAGTAAATGAGATCGCCAGACTTTTCGCATCTCAAAATTATACCAACGGACTATATATTAAAGATCAGGCTGACGAGAAGCTGGTGAAATCCGGGAAGGTAAAGGACTATACCTATATACATCTGGCCACACATGGCGTGGTAGATGAGAGTAATCCTGCACTATCAAGAATATTCTTACAATCTGATATAGGCTCTGAAGACGGAAACCTGTTTGCAGGCGAAATCTATAACCTGGATCTGAACGCAAACCTGGTTACACTTTCTGCATGCCAGACGGGATTAGGCAAGATATCAAAAGGTGAAGGTGTCATTGGGTTATCGCGTGCGCTGGTATATGCCGGTGCGCAAAACATCATCGTCTCCTTCTGGAGTGTAGCCGATGAGTCAACATCCGAGCTGATGAAGAATTTTTACCGTAAGCTGCTCGAAGAACAGAATACTACATTCTGTACCAGTCTGCGCAAAGCAAAGCTGGAGCTGGTGAAGAATGAAAAGTATGCAGCTCCCTATTACTGGGCTCCGTTTATCCTCATCGGATTTTAAAGACAATCATACGAACATCTATAGCGATGGGTATAGATGTTTACGAAAAGAATTATAGCAAAGGCTTGATGCGCATATTCCGGATCAACCCTTCTTCGATCTGAAAAATATGCTGAACATTCTTGATCGAAACTATATTTCCTTTCAGATCGCGGATAATCTGGTTGGCTTCCACAACAAAGCGCCCTTCGTCATCTTCTTCAAAATATACCGGCTTTACATGTGGATCCATATAGCTCCACTGGCGTGACCAGTAATCCCGAATACCAGTATGCCCCTGCACGAGGCCGCCCTCGAGTGCATTGGCCCAGTCTGCGTGCGGATGGATAACCTCTAACGCTGCATCTATGTCGCGGGCATTAAATGAATTGTAGACATATTGCAAAAGTTCACGAAAATCGATGTTTTGCGAAATGGTCATACGACAGGGTTAATTTGTTACCCTGAATTTCTATACGGCACACCAGTACGCCAACAAAATTGCCGTAAGCTGTCTTGATAGCCATATTAAGCCCCGAATACACCGATAGACGATACCCCTACCGTTGTAAATCTACTCATATCGCAGCGACTTGGCAGGATTTACCCGTGCAGCCCGCAGGGTATGAATGCTTACCGTAAAGAGCGCTATAGCAATTACCACCAGGCTCGGCAGTGCAAAGATGAGCCAGTCCAATTGAATGCGATACGCAAAGTCCTGCAGCCACGTATCCATTACCCACCACGCCAACGGTGTGGCTATGACAATGGCAATGCCCAGCAGTAAAATATAGTCTTTGCTGATCAGCGTTAGTATGCTGGGCACCGATGCGCCCAATACCTTGCGTACGCCAATCTCTTTGGTGCGTTGTATAGCCGTGAGCGATGATAGTCCGAATAAACCGAGACACGCTATAAATATGGCCAGCGCTGAAAATATACCGAACACTTTACCAAACTGCTGGTCAGCTTCATATTGCTGGTTATAGTGATCATTGAGGAAGAAGTATATAAATGGATTGCCCGGGAAAAGCTGCTTCCAATCGTCTTCAAAATTAGCCAGCGATGATTTTACATTTGTAGTATTGAACTTGATTGAATAAAATCCACCGGGAGCTTTGCCATAGCGCAGCACCATCGGATCGTATGCTTTCTTCAATGATTCCTGGTGATAGTCTTTTACTACACCTACGATCTTGAACGTATCGCCCCAGAAGAATATCTGATCGTTCAATGCGTCTTCCGGTTTTTGAAATCCTAAACTACGCGAAGCGGATTCATTCAGAAGTACAGAATGCTCTTCATCGGCTACATCGGCTGAGAACGTACGTCCGGCTGCTACATCTACACCATAGAACTTGGTATAGTCGTGATCGAACAGAATGATGCGGTATTGCTTTGCTTCATCTTCCCGCTGACTTAATCTCCGTATACCACCTGCATTCCATCCGGGTTGTCGGCCGGGTACTTCAGTAGATGCAGTCATTCCGCTTACTTCCGAGTATTGCACGATCTTATTCTTGAACACCTGGAATTTCTGTTCGTATGTGGAGTCGACAACATTCGGGGAGTGTATCACCAGCGTTTGCTGAATGTCTACACCGAGTGCCTGGTCGCGCATGTGACTGATCTGGCGGTATACTGTAAATGTACCCACGATCAAGGTAATGGAAGCTATGAACTGCGTTACCACCATGCCCTTTCTGAAAAATATACCTTTGTTCGTATTCTTGAAGCGGCCTTTCAGTACTTCCACTGGTCTGTAAGCAGATAGTACAAATGCCGGATATAGTCCAGACAACAATGCTCCGCCTGCAATAAGAAGTCCTATCCATAGCCAGAACATTCTTTGCTTGAACAATATATAGCCCAGCTCACGTCCTGTCATTTCGCTGAATGCCGGTGTTAATAGTACAACCAGCGCTATAGCAATGATAACGGCCACTGCGTTTAGTAAAACAGCTTCCAGCAGGAACTGCTGCACCAACTGTGAGCGGAAGCCTCCCATTACTTTACGCACGCCTACCTCGCGAGCACGCTCAATGGATTTCGCGGTAGACAGATTTATATAATTGATCCACGCTATAAATAAAATCAGCACGGCCACGATAGCGAGGAAGTAAGAAGCCTGTCGGTTTCCGTTTCGCTTGAACTCGCCTATATAATCAGAATCGAGATGTATATCCGTTACCGGCTGTAAATGAAACTCCATACCGGCATTATAACGCTTCAGTTCTTCGCCTGCACGCTTCTGCACATAAGCTGGTAATTTTGCTTCAAAGTCTTTCGCATTGGTGTGCTCATCCAGCAATATATAGGTTAGAAAACCATCCCATTGCCAGGATGTGATCGGGTCGTTCCATAATTTATGGAGTGAAGCAAATGACATCAGCACATCAATCTTCATGTGCGAGTTAGCGGGCAGATCTTCGAATACACCGGTTACTTCGTAATCAGTTTTGCCATTGTTCTTTAGAAATTTACCAATGGGATTCTCGTTGCCAAAATATTTCTTCGCCATGGTTTGAGACACCACTACTTTGAAAGGCTCCTTCAGCACAGCCGAATCTATACCTTCAATAAGCCTGATGGAAAATACCTTGAAGAAATCTTCCGATGCGAAGTATGAATTTTCTTCCTTGAAGAATACATCACCATACGAGAACACGACATTGCGCTGGGTAAGACGGGTATAGTACTCCACTTCCGGAAAATCGGCTTTCAAGTCAGGCCCTATACCGGCACAACCCGAAGCCCATTGTGTTGAGAGCTCACCCCGATCGTACCGATCAAGCTGCACGCGAAAGATCCTGTTATTGTTGGCGAGGAAGTTATCATAACTGAACTCGTGCATAACATACTGAGTAATGAGCATACATGCCATCATACCGATGGCCAGCCCCAGTATATTAATGGTGGTGAACGCCTTATTCCGGGAAATATAGCGCCACACGGAAGTCATGTAATTCTTGATCATGGGAGGAAGTATTTAAAACGATACTGTGCTAAATCGAAATGGTTACAAGCCTTATTATTATTTTGGCAGCAGCAGCTTCACTTCCTATCGCGCACCTTCAATATTGTTACAACAAACTGCCAACACGGCTTACGAGTACTATACTTATACGATCGAAATGCCAAAGTATGAAAACAAGGTTTCCATCAACGGAGTGCACATATATAAATGATGAACGGGCTATATTCGTACAAAGTATGTTCGTTAGCGAACATTTTTGTAGCGTAGCGGAATGCTACTTCGAGCGGCTGCTCTCTAATTTCCGGTTGATGATCCGGATGATCTCATCCAACTCCTGTGCTGCTTCCTGCAGGCGTTCGAGTATCTCTTCGCGATCGTCACTCAGTTCTTTGATGCGGGCAAGTTCTACCAGGCCGAGGATGCGGGCTAACGGTCCGCGTACTTCATGCGCGGTAAAGAATGCATATTCAACAAGCTTCTGGTTTTGCAGTGCAATCTCTTCAGTACGTTCTTTAACTTTCATCTCCAGGTTCTCATTCATCTTGTTGATCTCGATGTTCAGCTTCATGAGCGCCTCTTTAGCAAGATGATTCGTCTTATTGAGTCCATAGAATTTGAATCCAAGAAGAACCGATAGCACCAGGATCAGCGATACACCTCCTATTGCTATATATTGTCGCTTGACGATCTTTCGCTGGAAGCCCAGCTCCTGTTCTTTCTGCTGATAGTCGTACAGCATTTGAATGGTAGCAATCTGCTCACGTCTTTCATTCTCGAATATAACACGTTCCAGTGCAGACACTTGTCTGGTAAAGTATAGCGCAGAATCAAGCTGTCCCATACGTTCAAAGTAAACACTCAGGAATTTGAGTCCTTCCATCTCCTGGCTCCTGCTGCTTTTCTGGCGCGCCAGTGCTATAGCAGTGTGCAGGTAATAATAGGCAGAATCAAATTGTTCTGAGTTCAAGAATAGTTGACCAAGTTTGTTGTTGGCCGCAACAACCTGCATGTGATCGTTGGAGAGTCGCGCATAGCGGATTGCATCTTTATAGTATAACGATGCTTTGCTATACTCCTCCTGGTCGGCATATATATCGGCTATGGATGAATATGCATTGCCGGTGGCCCAGGTGTTCTTTAATATTTTTAAACGATCGAGCGCTTCGTTGCAATAGTCAAGCGCCTTGGTAAAATCGCGGGTATTGCGATAATACTCAGCAAGGGATAACAGCGAGTTTACAACGCCCAGGCTATCGCCTATAGAACGTTTTAGCTTAAGAGACTCCAATGAAAAATCCCGTGCTTTATCAAACTGGTTTTGCCGGGTGAAAATCATGGAGAGATTATTCAGCACCTTGGCTTTGCCCGACATGTCGTTAAGTTCTTCGTATAGCTTGAGTGCCTGATAACAATATTCAACGGCTACGGAGTATTCATTCCGCACATAGTGAAGTATACCCTGGATCTTTAATGATTCCGCTAAACCTTTTTTATAAGAAGAAGCTTGTGCAGCGGAAGAAGCTTCACTGACAAATCGTTCGGCATCGCTAGCCGATATAAGCGAATACTGGAAGGCAAGTTCATTCAGCAGGTCAACACGTTGCTCGTTTTCTACCTTCGGCAGAACTTTTAAAAGCGAGTCAATCCTGTGTTGTTGGCCTGCTACAAGCGAACTCGCAATTAAACTGACAAAAAGAAACGAAATCAGATTCTTCATTAGGGCACATACCAACAAACAGGCCGCTAATATAAGTTAAAATAATTCTTTTGCTATTCTATAAATAGGATCTGACTTACCCATGGAATAAAAATGCAATGTTGGAACACCTTTCCTTACAAGTTCTTTCGATTGCTGAATACACCACTGGATACCAACCTCTTTTATAGCTTCGTTATCTTTACACTTCTCAGCTTCATCGGCAAGTTCTTCGGGTATGTCGATGTGAAATGTTTTGGGAAGCACGGTTAACTGTGCTTTACCGGTAAGCGGTTTTATACCCGGAATGATCGGCACATTGATACCGGCTTCGCGACACTTATCTACAAAGTTAAAATATTTCTGATTGTCGAAGAACATTTGCGTAACGATATACTGCGCTCCCATATCCACTTTTAACTTGAGATACTTGAGATCAGCTTTCAGGTTCGGAGCATTAAAATGTTTTTCAGGATAGCCCGCTACACCAATACAAAAATTAGTAGGCGCTGCCGTAGTGAGTTCTTCATCGAGATATACCCCCATGTTCATGTTTACCACTTGTGCGAGCAGATCGGATGCATAACGATGTCCATCCGGTTCGGGCACAAAACGTGATTCACTTTTAATAGCATCGCCTTGCAGTAACAGTACATTGTCCACACCGAGGAAGTGAAGATCGATCAACGCGTTTTCAGTTTCTTCTTTACTGAATCCACCGCAGATAATATGCGGCACCGTATCAACTTTATAGTGGTTCTGTATAGCCGCACATATACCTACCGTTCCCGGACGTTTGCGTGTGGTTATCTTCTCCAGCAAGCCTCCTGCTTTCTTTCTATATACATACTCTTCACGATGATAGGTAACATCAATAAACGGAGGCTTAAACTCCATCAACGGATCAATGTTATTAAACAAGTTCTTAATATTCTCTCCTTTCAACGGAGGCAGAATCTCAATCGTAAATAAAGTTTTACCGTTAGCGCTTTTCAGGTGGTCGACTACTTTCATTTTTTGCTGTGTTGGCGTGTTGTGGTGTTAATGTGTTGATGTTACAGATATATACTATTTATCCGATTCCCGTAAATATCGTATCAAGCCCAGTATAAGATTTTTTGTTTCATCTGTTTTTATTCGCAGTAAATCTATTTTATCTATTGAGAGGAAATCAAGATCTGACAATACATATAGCATACTTTGAACCTCCAGTACGGAACTCTGGGCTGTATCCAGAAACCGGATAAAATCTTTTCTGCTAAATCGACCAAATCCCTCTGCTATATTATTCATAGAAGACAATGCAGCTTTTCTGAATTGACTTCGCGTATCAAAATCCTTTGAAAGTTTACCCGTATCCGACAAAGTATATACTTCCTTTACCAGCTCCCGTGCAGCCTTCCAACATTTCAAATCCTCAAACCTTTCAATCTTCCCCATAACGTTTATTATTTATTTAGACACAACATCAAGTACCTTCCTTCACCTCAACACATCAACACAACTAAACATCGTAGCTCAAGTTCGGGGCCAGCCACTTCTCCACTTCCGGGAGCGGCATGTTCTTCCGTTTGGCGTAGTCTTCGACCTGGTCTTTTTCGATTTTGCCGAGACCGAAATATTTGGAGTCGGGATGGGAGAAGTAGAATCCGCTTACGGCTGCGCCCGGGTACATGGCGTATGACTCGGTAAGCTGAATGCCTACTTTACCTGCATCGAGAAGTTCGAAGAGTAATTTCTTTTCGGTATGATCCGGACATGCAGGATAGCCTGGTGCCGGACGTATACCCTGGTATACTTCATCAATGAGCTGATCGTTCGTATAGTGTTCATCACTTGCGTAACCCCAAATTTCTTTACGAACTTTTTGATGCAAGCACTCAGCGAAGGCTTCAGCAAGTCGGTCGGCAAGTGCTTTCGCCATGATCTCCGAGTAATCATCCTGGTTGGCTTTATGGAAGTCAACCAATTTCTCAAGACCAAGTCCTGCGGTTACAGCAAACAGGCCAAAGTAATCTTTACCCTGCTCCGGAGATATAAAATCTGCAAGACAAAAGTTTGGAAGGTTCTGCGCTTTCTTGTTTTGCTGCCGCAGAAAATGAAACGTTGCAAAAGGTGTAGCTTGCTTCTCATCTGCATATAGTGCAACATCATCACCGGCATTTACTGCGGGATAGAATGCTATAACACCGCTCGCCTGCAGACTTTTATCCCGGATGATATCGTCCAACATCTTATTGGCGTCATCAAAAAGTTTCTTAGCCTCGGCACCTACAACAGCATCCTTAAATATACCCGGATAGCGACCAGCCAGCATCCACGTCTGGAAGAACGGAGTCCAATCTATGTACTTTCGTAACTCTTCCAGCGGAAAATTCACAAACTCTTTTCTACCGGTAAAAGCAGGCCTGGTATATATCGTCTTCGACCAATCTATATTGGTTTTGTTCTTGCGGGCATCTTCCAGTGATATATAGTTCTTCGTACCTTTTCTGTTTTCATGATCGGTACGAAGCTGCTGATATTCATTCTTTACTTTCAGTTTGAAGCCTGCACGTGTATCGACACTGATCAGCTCACTCGCCACAGGTACAGAACGTGAAGCATCAAGGACGTGTACCACTGGACCATCATATACCGGGTCGATCTTTACTGCCGTATGAATGCGCGATGTAGTCGCTCCTCCAATTAATAGGGGCAATTCCATTTTCTCACGCTGCATTTCTTTGGCAACGTGCACCATCTCATCGAGTGATGGCGTGATCAAACCACTCAACCCGATGACATCAACCTTCTCGCGTTTGGCCGCTTCAATGATCTTTTCAGAAGGCACCATTACGCCAAGGTCTACCACTTCGTAGTTGTTACATGCGAGCACTACACCCACTATATTTTTACCGATGTCGTGTACATCGCCCTTCACGGTGGCCATTAATATTTTTGCTGCTGCTTTGCCCTGATCTCCTGTCAGCCTCTTCTCTTCTTCGAGGAAAGGCGTGAGGTAGGCAACGGATTTTTTCATTACCCGCGCGCTCTTTACAACCTGCGGTAAAAACATTTTACCACTGCCGAACAGATCTCCTACTACGTTCATTCCGGCCATCAACGGACCTTCAATAACATATAGCGGGCGACCATATTTGATTCGCGCTTCTTCGGTATCCTGATCGATATAGTCTATTACACCTTTTACCAGTGCATGCGTAATGCGTTCTTCAACGGTGCCTTTGCGCCATTCATCATCTGTCTCTTTTTTCTTCGCAGCACCTTTTACAGTCTCCGCGAATTCCAGTAGACGTTCCGTTGCATCGTCTCTGCGATTCAATAGAACATCTTCAACGCGCTCGAGTAATTCTTTATCGATCTCGTCATATACTTCCAGCATCGTTGGGTTTACTATACCCATATCCATTCCATGTTGTATAGCGTGGTATAGAAATGCTGAGTGCATGGCTTCGCGCACTTTCTGATTACCGCGGAAGCTGAACGACACGTTACTCACACCACCACTCACGTGCGCACCCGGAAGATTTTCACGGATCCATTTGGTTGCTTTGAAGAAATCGAGCGCATAGTTCCGATGCTCTTCTATACCCGTTGCTACGGGAAATATATTCGGATCGAAAATGATGTCCTGTGGCGGAAACTTTACTTCGTTCACCAGTATATCATACGCGCGTTTGCAAATGGAAATTCTTCTCTCGTATGTATCGGCCTGCCCGTGTTCATCGAATGCCATCACTACGACAGCAGCTCCGTAACGTCTTACAAGTTTGGCTTGTCGTACAAACTCTTCTTCACCAGACTTTAAACTGATCGAGTTGACTATACCTTTTCCCTGCAGACATTTCAAACCTTCTTCAATCACTTCCCATTTGGACGAGTCAACCATCACGGGTACAACCGCGATCTCCGGTTCGGATGCCATCAGGTTCAGGTAGCGCACCATGGCTGCTTTGGAATCCAACATCCCTTCGTCCATGTTCACATCAATAACCTGCGCGCCTCCGCGCACCTGGTCCAATGCTACTTCGAGTGCTTCTTCAAACTTATCTTCTTTAATGAGTTTTAAGAATTTGGCGGAGCCGGTAACATTGGTTCGCTCACCTATATTGACAAAGTTAGAACTGGGAGTAATGGTGACTCCCTCCAGTCCACTTAACAATAAATATTTAGACATGTTCTTCTACTACTCCTCTGGGGTTATATTTCTTCGCTATCTCAGCAATCAGTTTAATATGCTCGGGTGTTGTTCCGCAGCAACCGCCAACAATGTTGATCAGTCCTTCTTTCAAAAAGACTTCAACCTGTTGTCCCATTTCCTCGGGTGTCTGATCGTAATGACCAAACTCGTTGGGAAGTCCTGCGTTCGGATAAGCACTCACGAAGTACGGAGCCTTCTCATTGAGTACTTGCAGGTAAGGTCTTAGCTGGCTCGCACCCAACGCACAGTTCAATCCTATACTTAGTAAGGGTACATGCGAAACCGAAATCAGGAATGCCTCGGTGGTTTGTCCGGAAAGTGTGCGACCACTCGCATCCGTTATTGTACCCGATACCATGATGGGTAACTTTCTTCCTATCTCATCAAACAACTCCTGTATAGCAAACAAAGCTGCTTTTACATTGAGTGTATCAATGATGGTTTCAAGCAAGAGTATATCTGCTCCGCCATCAATAAGTCCTTTCGCTTGTTGCTTGAATGCGAGTGCGAGTTCATCAAATGTAATGGCACGAAAGCCAGGGTTATTTACATCTGGTGAAAGGGAAGCCGTCTTATTGGTTGGCCCCATAGCACCTGCTACAAAGCGAGGTTTGCTGGGATCTTTCTTCGTAAATTCTTCGGCTACCTCTTTCGCTATTTTTGCTGAGTAATAGTTCAGATCATATACCGCGTCTTCCAGGTGATAATCGGCTTGCGCGATGGTAGTACCGCTGAATGTGTTGGTCTCGATAATATCAGCACCCGCTTCAAGGTACTGGCGATGTATAGCTTTGATAATATCAGGACGAGTTATTGAAAGAATATCATTGTTTCCTTTGAGCGGGAAGCCATGATCTTTAAAACGCTCTCCCCGGAAATCTTCTTCCTCAAGTTTATACCGTTGGATCATGGTACCCATAGCACCATCAATCACGAGTATACGTTCCTTTAAAATGTCTTCGATTTTCATAAAGCCCTCCGCGTTTAGTTATTGCTATCCAGAGAGCCACTGTAAGGTGGGTTAACTTATCTTTTCCGTTACATCATGCAAAGTAACGAAAGGGATTTAGCACAACATTCGTTAACATAGCTAACGAATAGGATGCTAAGACGTCATCGGGCCCATTCCCTCGGTCTTTCTGGATAAGCTTTGGCAAAGAAAATGAATAGGAATGAAACTACAAAACAACTTACCGTAAACGATACCCTATTCTGATACCTAACACCGGGCAGGGTACCACACGATCTTCTTCATTGGGTATATCAAAAAACAAATCATCTTCCATTCCTTCCGGAAAGGCCGGTATACCGTTTGGTCTTACCTCATCATAGTCAACAAATCGTATGGTCCACCCGGAGTTTACATCGAGAAAAAAATCGGAGAAAAAGTACTTGATCAGTCCAAACTTTACACTGAAGCCTTGTTCATTATACTGCACCGGGTAATAGTGATAGCGTATAATGGTATGCTCGCAGTCATTACCAAAACATTCCTGCTGGCGGAATAGTCTGTCGAATTCAATATCGTTTTTGTAATACTCGGCTGCACCATAAAAAATCAACCTTCGGTATACAATAGGTGCAAAGTATTTTCGCACTTCGAGTTTCATTTTATAGCCGCGCTTGTCGCGATACGATTCATCCTGGTTCGTATAGTTGATCACATGTCCATACTCTGCCTGTGCTGTAAACGTGCGGGTAATTTTCTTCTCGTATGAGAACTCGAGTGTTGGATAAAAATTAATCAAATGAAACGGACTGAATTTCAACGCATGCCTCGGCACTAGTTTCTGATAGCGAAGTGAATCCTGGGCATGGGCGATCGTACCTAGTAAGGCGAGTAGTAGAGATAGAGTTGTACGTGTCACCGGGGCGTTAGTCGTTATTGGTTAATCGTTATTGGTTAATCGTTATCAGCAATGCTATACTTCCGTACGCGACACGGGGATTTTGCTTAGTAAGATGAGCGTACCGGTTTGCTGATCATAGCGGTATTGAAATACACCGTCTTCTCCTGTCAGCAACAAAATACCATTATTGGGTATAACATCGTAGGCATGTATATTTTCGATGTGGTGTTTCAGCTGTATAGATCGTTCATTTTGAATATCGAATACTTTAAGACCATGTTCGCCTTCGCAGATGAACAACAGATTACCATCGACACCAAGACCGTGTGGTGATAACATCGGGTAGTTAGCAATCAGCGAAGGATTATTTTTATTGGTGATGTCGATTATCTCCAGTGCATTGGCTCCGCGATTACAAGCGCTGCCGGCACGTAATGTAACAAAGGCCCGATCGCCCTGCACTACAACCGGATCGCATGAAACTATATGCGCATACCTGAAAATGAACGTGGGTGTTACCGGATCTGCTATACTATAGATATACATTGCATCGGTAGCACCGAGGTATAGGTACTCGCCTCTTGCCACGACTGTTTCAAGGCCGCCATTGGTGGAGATCGTATTTATTTTTTCAAATGTATTGTTCCGTATATCAAACACGGAAATCGTGCTCTGGCTGGCTATATACATATAGCCGTTGCTGATCGCGAACCGCGTCATCGAGCCGCCTGTTCCCTGTGAGTTATTCAGTTCACTGGAGGAGTCTGATTCGCATGCTGCGATGCAAATCAGCAACAGAAAGAATATTAATTTAGTAGCTCGCATAACATTCGTATTTTGTAAGGGTTGCTTTCTTCCATCCTGTTACAATGCCTTTGGTCTGGTCAACGCATTCAAAATAGTAACCTGCCGGTGGCGGAATACCAAGGTTCCAGTCTTGCAGCGATAACGTTCCGATGCTGGTAAGTTTTTCGAAATCATGTACTTCCAGCGCTACGAGATTTCCCATGTGGTCGGCATACAACACATTGTTTCGTATAGCCATGTCGGTATTTCCCAGTAACTGTACAAAACCTATTGCCTTCGGATTCTCCGGAGTGGTGTTGTCGAATACATGTATACCTTTGTTCACCTCATTCACCAATAGAAAACGTCCGTATACATAAATCTTTCCGGGGTTATTCACAGATCGTGCACTGGTTAACGTGACCTCTTGCGTTTGTGAGGTTCCATATACCGGGCGATATCCTTCTACGGGATCATCATACGAAGAGTACTCATTCACCCAGCAACCTGAAAGTACCAACAACAGAAGTGTCGGCACCATATAAAGTACAATCCTGCGTTTTATCATAAGCACAAACGTTTATTAAAATTTAACTTTGAAGAAGACGTTCAAAATAAATGATTTGATGATCTTTGTGCCGTCAAACCACTATAGCGGATATGATTTTTAGTTGTAGTATACATGCTCGCTTCTTCACATCCGGTTCGCTGATGAACCGCGACCTCGTTCGACACCCTTATCTCAACAACACACCCAACGCATGAAACTAGCTGCCATCGACATCGGTTCTAACGCTATACGCTTTCAGGTTTCTACCGTGCTGGCTAATAATCAGACACAACCTGTATTCAAAAAGTTGGAATACGTTCGCTTTCCGTTACGATTAGGACACGATGTATTTACCACCAACCGAATCAGCAACGCCAGCATCGCCAAATTCAAAAAACTGATGACGGCCTATAAACTGCTGCTGGAGTTGTATGAGGTAGATGACTATATGTTCTGTGCTACATCGGCCATGCGCGAATCCGACAACGGTCTTGAACTGGCCAACCAGGTAAAAGAAGAACTGGGTATAACTATTCATGTGATTGATGGCAATCGCGAAGCTGAATTGATCAACCGTGCCATAAGCTCGTACTTAACGGATAAAACATATCTGCATATTGATGTGGGTGGTGGTAGTACTGAATTGAACTTGTATGTGGCCGGTAAAAAAATCAAGACACGTTCGTTCAAGATTGGTTCGGTACGCGTGCTCGAACAAATAGACTCTCCGATTATGTGGGAGGATATGGAGCGCTGGATCAAAGACAACGTAAAAAAAGACTACGGCAAAGTAACTGCCGTTGGTACCGGTGGTAACATCAGCAAGATATTTGAACTCGCTAAACTAAAACCGGGCAGCATCATGTCGGTAAAGAAAGTGAAAGAGATACGCGACATGGTGGAAGGTTACTCGCTCGAGGAACGTATCTATAAGTTACAGATGAACCCCGATCGCGCGGATGTAATTATACCCGCCAGCCATATTTACCTGCAGGTTATGGAATGGGCTCATGCAGCCAGTATACTTGTACCGGAAGTAGGTTTGAAAGATGGCATTATGCTACACTTGTACGAGCAAAGCGTTGCCCAGCAGAAGCTAAACTTCTAAAGCTATATACCAGTATGAACAGAGAATGACCTCTGCTATTTAGGTCTTTTTCTGTCGATGGTACTCTTACCGCGCTTACGCTCTTCAACTTTCAAGTCGATAAGATAGGCGAGTGATATACGGAATCCCTGGTTTCTGATTTTCTGCGATTCACTGAACGAAGGAAATGTAGGACTGAATACACCATCGCTCTCACGACTCAGGTAACTGTGACCAAGTTCATAACGCAGCGTAAGTACTACCTCACGATACCGAACCGGTTCAAACAGAAAACCAGCGGTAAAGTTTAGTCCGAACTGTACGCGGTTAGGACGCTGTATAACCATTTCATTTTCAGTAGCAGAGCCGGGATCTTTACCAAATACTATATCCACCGGTATAACACCCGATGGTCCGTTATGGAATTCATGCGTATCTGCATTTTCAAATGTCCCCTTCCCTCCTAGCCAGTAGCTTATATTTGGACCTACACCCAGCGAATATTTGAACTCTTTTTCACCAATGTGCCCTTTAAAATAAGCAGTATATACAATTGGCATCTCGATATATTTATACCGGAGCTTCAACGAAAGATCACCTGCTTCACTTTTCAGGTTCTTTCCTTTGGTTGAATAGATGAGCGATGTGTGAAGGAAAAATCTCTTGCGAACCTTAAATGCAAGGTGGCCACCGACATGATACCCAAATACTGGCGATACATTGTATTCGTCTTTGAGATCTTTATCACTAAAAGAGGTCCACGAAAAATTTGCACCTGCTACAGGTCCCACAAGTACTTGTGCAAAAGCAGTACTGCAAAAAATAAAAGTAAGAATCAGAACACTTGATATACGTGTTTTCACTAAGGTTGAGGTTTTTCTATCAGAACAATTCTTTAAATGCTCAAAAATACAGGATTTCGGTCAAGTAAGACGTTGAACAATTCTGTTAAAAACAAAAAAACGCTGTATATTCGTGAGTTTTACTTTAAACAGACTTTTTAAACTGATACAATTCACTCTGGTGACTAACATTTTTAAAATGACTGGTGATTTTCACCAGAATCAACGAGTGACTTTTGAGCAATAGCCCATATTAATGGACGTGAATGCGGTATTTTTTTAACTTATTAGTTAGTACTCTCTTCCTGTTGTGCGGATATATTGCATCTGCTCAAAACTATCCTGTTTATAATAATTTCTTCATCAATCCATATTTATATAATCCGGCCGAAGCCGTTACGGAATACACGTATGTTTACGCGCTTCATCGCCAACAATGGATGAATATAGAAGGAGCTCCTCAGCTCTCCACATTAACATTCAATACCATGATGAATGAAAGTCGTGCGGGATGGGGTGGCAAGATTTCATCTTACAAGCGCGGACTTCTCAATACAACGGACTTCTCTCTTTCGTATGCGTATGCCATGCCCGTTGGTCAGAAAAACTGGCTGATGTTCGGGCTCTCCGGGGGCGCTATCTCCAACAGCATCGACATGAATAAAGTGACGGATCCGAACGATCCGGCATTGGCAAGTTACTCTGCCAACAACATGCAGCCTGCCTCAAGCTTTGGTATGCTATACCGATCGGGCTCGGGTATTAATATAGGTCTTTCGTTGCCTCAGCTTTTCCCTTCGAAGTTTAACAGCGATGCCAGCTTTAATGTTACTACGGTCTCTCCTACGGACAATGTATTCTTCACCATTTACTATAAGAAAAAAGTAGAGAGTAAAATTGTTAGTCGCAGTAAAGGCGGCTTGAAACGTAAAGTAAAAACACGCGAGACCATCGCTCCGCTTGAACTCTACTTTAATTACAAATACTCTAAATTTGGTACCAGTCAGTTCGAGTTCCTGGGAAAGCTTAACCTCTCGGAAAATTTCTGGTTAGGAGGTTCGTATCGTCTGCCGTATGGCTATACGGCCAACGCGGGTATAAAGGTAAGTCGTTTCATTATCGGTTATTCGTATGAACCCAACAGTCAGCCGGAAGATGCTTTTTCGCAGGGTACACACGAAGTAATTTTAGGACTTCGGTTAGGCTATGCCAAGAAGTTTAAACGCGCTGCACCAGTGCTTCGCTCTACACTTACCCGATCACCGAACGAGAAACACACGGCCCGCTTCCAGGAAGGCACGCAAGATCCGGATAACATTGCCAAGACGGATGAGAATAAGAAGCGTTACTTTGTGGTTATCAATGTATTCCCTGACTTTAACCGGGCGGATGCTGCCAAGCGTAAACTTGTTAACGACAAGTTCAATGCGGATATCTTCTATAATCCACAGGATAAAAAGTATTATGTGCATGTACTCGAAACCGCGAAAGCTGCCGAGGCACATGAAGAGATCCGTAACCTGAAGGCATATACAAAATTGAAAACAGCTCGTCTGTTGGTTGTAACTTCCGATAAGTAAGGAATGGGTATGGTTACGTTTTCAACATCTCGCTGCATTTATGGTATAATGAAGGCATTATTCAACATTATCGCGAAACCAACGGGTATTACTCTATATATAATGATGCTCGCATGCTGTGCAGTATATGCGCAACGACCGGAGATCAGATCGGTAGATAAGACCAGTACCAGTATGTCGGAGAAGGTTACCATCATGGGCACCAACTTCGGCACCGATGCTACAAAGCTCGCGGTATATTTCGGAGCCGTGAAAGGAACAATCCTGACGGTGACCAACCAAATGATTCAGGTTGAAGTACCGGCCGGAACAACGTATAGACATATTGCCGTAACCAATACAGCCAATGGCCTTACGGGATATAGCAATGATTCATTCTTACTGAGCTTTAGTGGTAAAAATCCTTTTAACGTTAGCAACCTTAGTGCTCAATCTGATTTTGATGCAGAGAAAGGACTATACGACCACTGCCTTTGCGATCTGGACAACGATGGCAAAGCAGATATAGCGACTGCCAACAACGGTAACAACAACATAACCATTCTACGAAATACAAGTACAGGTGTCGGTAATATCAGCTTTACTAAAATACCCTTCGGACTTGGTACATTTTCGTTACACATTCGTTGTGGCGATTTGAATGGTGATGGAAAGCAAGACCTTGTATTAACAGAAGGTAGTATTGCTTTGAGTGATCGCGTATTTATACTGCCCAATGCAAGTACCGGTGCCGGCAACTTTACCTTTGGCACTCCGATAACGATCAAGCTTACCGGGAGAAAGAATGCAAAAGTAGATATAGCAGACCTCGACCTGAATGGTAAACCTGAACTGCTGGTTACTGACCAGGGAAGTAATACGATCTCTGTATTAGTGAATCAAAGTACCTTAGGATCAATCGCGTTCGCAGCTTCTCCTATAAATATAACTATACCATCAACCGCGAGTACCGATGGTATTGCCGTGGACGATCTTAACGGAGATTCCTATCCTGAAATAATAACCAGTCAGTTTCAGACTGCAACCAGTAACCTCTTTATTATAGAGAACGAAAGTACATCTGCCGGTGTAGCAATCGGAACCATATCAACCCTGACGATTGGTAACACAGTGAAACGAATTCGCATTGGTGATCTTGATAACGATGGTAAGAAAGATATAGCGGTAACACAGTTACTCGGATCTTCCATTTCCGTATTCCGCAACCAGGGCTCGGGCTCAACAATCAGTTTTGCATCTCCGTTGGTGATCGCTACGGAAGCGAATCCATGGGGTCTGGATTTTGGCGACCTGGATGGTGATGGTAAGATGGATATCGTAATAGCGTCTGTTACTCAAACGAAACTCACCATCCTGAATAACCAAAGTACTCCAGGTAATCTGTCATTTACAAAAGACGTGGTAAACACAACCTATATCACACGTCACGTTCGCATTGGTGATCTGGATGGCGATGGCAAACCCGATATCTCATTTACCAGTGTTGACAACTCTACAATACCAGCATCGAAAGTATCAGTATTCAGAAATCGCTCGTGTGTATTCCCAGTTATATCACCGAATGAAACTCCATTAACGTTATGTACTGGTGCTTTACCCTATAAATTATATGCTACCGTAAGCAAAGGTTCTTACTACGAATGGCGTAAGAACGGTGCGGTGGTTTCCTGCGGACTCAATCAGAATACATTTGATGTTACCGCTGCGAGTGGTACAGGTGTATATACCGTACGCGTTATTTCCGAAGGTGGTACCTGTGCTTCCGCTACAGGTTGTGGTGAAGAATCTGATGGTATTGATATAACGGTGGTAGCAGGAACTGCAGGTGCAACAACACCCGCCAACAACGGCCCGGTCTGTTTAGGGGGAACACTGAATCTCTCTATTAATAATATAGCCGGAGTAACCTATGAATGGACTGGTCCGCAAGGATATACCGGCACGGGCACCGCGCCTACTCCAATTACAAATTTCAGTCTTGACAAAGCCGGACTATATTATGTAGATGTCAAAGTAGGTTCATGTCTCCTGCGAAAGCAATCTACATTGGTTCAAGCTGTAGATGTACCTACCTTTAGCATTACGCCTGCCAACGAGCTTGTTCTTTGCCAGGGAGCAGCATCACAAAACCTGGAAGTAGTGCCCAACGATCCGGCCTATACCTATCAATGGTTTAAAGATGGAGCACCTGTATCTACCGGTGCACAGTTAGCGATAACTTCTGTTCCTGCCTCTTCCGGAAATTATACTGTGAAGGCTGGCAACGCGGGGTGTAGTGTGAATATCGAAACCGCTCCGGTTAAAGTTACCATCACAACAACCATCACCACCAATTTCAGCGCTCCTGCTACTGCATGCGCTAACCAGAAAGTAAAATTCACCAACGGATCGACATCAGATGCATCTGTGACAACATTTTACAATTGGAACTTTGATGATGGTAAAACCTCTACCGAAAAAGATCCTGAACACATCTTTACCTCAGCCGGTACATTTGATGTAACACTTACCGTATCGTACGCAGGCAACTCCTGTGCGGAAACGAAAACTATACCGATCACCATTACAAGTGCTCCGGCGGTTACCATAACCAACCCGAACAATGACTACACTTTCTGTGAAGGCGCAACGCTGGTACTCCAGGTTACCGGGACCTTTACAGCATACGCATGGAGTAACGGTGCAACAACATCTTCCATCGAAGTAAGCGAAGAAGGAACCTATTCGGTGGATGTAACAGCCACCAATGGTTGCGTACTGACGGCAAGCCGTGTCGTTGAGACCCTACCGGCTCCAAGTGTTATCGTAACTGCCACGCCACCACAGATCAACGAAGGAGAATCGTCACAATTGGCGGCATCCGGTTTGGAAAACTATAGCTGGGAGCCCGGGGAAACTTTATCGCAAACTTCTATTGCCAACCCAGTAGCTACTCCGTTGGCTACCACCACCTACCAGGTTACAGGGTTAGATGCCAATGGTTGCGAAGGCAAGGCCACCATTGAAGTGAAAGTAGCTGGCGATGCGATTGTTACCAAGCTAAAACCCGGTAACTTCATCTCTCCGAACAACGATGGACCAAATGAGCTATGGGTAGTCGAGAACATTATGACCTACCCGCAATGCGGCATTACTATATATGACGAGAAGGGTGTAAAGGTATTCGAAGCAAAACCTTATCAAAATAACTGGGATGGTACTTTCAATGGTAAGAAGCTTCCCGATGGAGTATACTACTATATAATTCGTTGTGACGGAGAAGAAAGCGTGCCTCGTGCAGGGAGCATTACGTTAATCAGGTAGCAAAAGGTTGCCGCAGTCTATCGGTTGTTTACGTCAGGCTGTCGATAAAGGCCCTTTTTAGGGTCACATTTCCGGTTCAAAACTTACATCATCAGGTTACAAGCGCTACTATATCTTAATATAGTATACGGATACGGGCTAATGTAACTCGTTTGTTCTAACGGCTAATTCATTCGCATATGTAAGGAATGAATCGCTTAAAGAATCTTTATAACGATTAACATGGAAGCCTTAGTGTCCTTAGATTTGCACATAATTTTTTCTACCCCTATGAAAAGGTTGATTTTACTGATCTCTTTCCTAAGCCTGATAGCAATGAGTTCGTTCGCACAGGAGACAGGTCCCAAGTGTAATAACAACTTGGATGACGATGGCGATGGCCTCGTAGACTGCCGTGACGGAGACTGTGGCGCTAAAGTTTGTGAAATCTGTGATAACGGTATAGACGATGATGGCGACCGTTTCATAGACTGTTACGACAAGGAGTGTTCCATCGATGCAGTTTGTAAAGATTTCTTTATCGGTCATGATATAACTTGTGACGTTAAGCCTGACAGCTTCCCTCCTTTCGAAATGAAGCTTAAGTTTAAATCAGAGCCTAGCCGAACTAACCACGTTAACCGCCTGATTGTAGGAGATGTTGATGATGATGGTACTCCTGAAATAGTTACGACATTCCGAAATGGAAACAGCAGCCCTGCTGCAGACCCCACCGAAGGTTTTATCAACGTTCTGAGTGCTCCCGCTGCCGGTACTATCCTGCAACTGGAGAAACAGATCAATACACTGAACGACAACCTCAGACCTACTTTTGAAGATATAGCCATGGCTGATATCAATAAAGATGGATGTGCCGAGTTTTTCATTCTTACTGCTACATCAGACGGAACAGGCTATAAAATTATGGCCTACGATTGTAACGGTAACAAAACCTGGACCAGTCCTATAGATTGGGGAGTATACCCTGGTACAATGGGGCTTACAGATTTTGATGGCGATGGTTATGTCGAGTTATATACCCGTACCCGGATTTATGATGCTCACTCCGGTACATTAATGGCCGAGAACAACTGGGCTGGTAGTGGCGGAAGTTGGTTTGAGACCAGCAACGCTCCTATAGCTGTTGATATATTGACCGGATCTTCAACACAAGAACTTGTGGCGGGTTGCCGGATATACTCGGTAAATATTAATCGTCCTGCTCCTCCTCCGGCAACACCTCCGGTATTGGGCTCAACACTTACACTTTCACAACAACGTTCCGAGTACTTTACAAGAAATCAACGCGTATCCGGAAGTGGTACCAGTGTGGCTGACTTTAACCTGGATGGCTATCTTGATATAGTAGCGGTTGGCTCTACCACGCAGGCGGGTAACAACCAGGACAGAACGACTACCATTTTCTTCTGGGACGTTCAAAACAATGCCCTGAAAACTTATACAGATCTCTCCAATTCAAGCGACAGCAAGTATAAAAATGGATGGCAGAACGGTGCCGGTCGTGTTAACCTTGCGGATATAGACGGTGACGGTAAAATGAATGCCGTATATGTATCCGGTAAATATCTATATGCACTTAAAGAAACTGCTGCTGGCCTGGATACTTTGTGGAGACGTGGTGTTACGGAAGAAACTTCCGGTTACACAGGCTGTACCATGTTTGACTTTAATGCCGATGGTAAATCTGAAATTGTATACCGTGACGAGAATTATATCTATATATATACCACTACAAATACGAGTGGTGTAGTAACCGTTACACGCAGTACACCAATCCGATGCGCCTCCCGTACATCCAATGAATATCCGATTGTTGTGGATATGAATGGAGATGGTTCGACTGAAATATGCGTGGTTTGTTCTACCGACAACGTAACAAACGGAGCAGCTCTTACAAACCTTTACAGTGAAGCTGAAGTACGTGTTTATGAATCCGCCAACGAACCGTGGGTACCGGCACGTAAGCTCTGGAACCAGCACGGTTATTTTGTAGCCAACGTTAATGACGACCTTACCATTCCGAAACAAATGCAGGCACACCACCTGGTATATGCCGAAAATGCACAATGTTTTGTAGATGGAAAAAGCAGGCCGCTGAACAGCTTCCTGAACCAATCACCTTTTCTGAACTCATTTGGTTGTCCTTCATATGCAGCGCCTAACCTGGCCGTTACACCTTTCAGTGACGACTTTGATGTACAGGTTAATCCTCCTACGTGTCCGGATAAAAACTTTACGGTATCCTTCAAGTTCAGAAACAAAGGTGATATCGGAATCAGCGGTAACTTACCTGTTGCATTCTATAACGGTGACCCTATGGCTGCCGGAGCAATACTGCTTGGAAAGACTACAATACCATTGAGCAACATGAACCCTGGTGATACCCTTACGCAAACCAACGTAAGCATAACAGGTCCTGGTTCTGCCTTTACACTATATATAGTATTGAATGACGATGGTACAACCATCCCTACTCCTATTACTATACCGAATCCAAATTCAAAGATCAAAGAGTGCGACTATGGCGACAATATTCTGAAAACAAATGTTGTTCCACTGCCGGTTACACTTCAGGCTGAAGTACTTCGCGACAACCTGAGATGTAGCAACGTTACCAATGCTCCTAATAATGGTGCGGTGCGTGCATACGTTCTGATCAACGGTAAAAAAGATTCAACCAGTTTCAATTTCTACTGGTTCAAAGGAACCGTTGCCAAGCCTATAGCATCTGCTGATCACGTGGGGCACACCTATACCGGTCTTCCCGCTGATACGTATACAGTATATGCTATTCACAAAACAGCAAAATGTAACTCTGATACAGTAGCCAGTGTGGTCGTAAAAGAAATCTCACGTGCTATTAATGTCAACGTGATTACAATGCATAACTACGATGACTGTAAAAATCCAACCGGTGTATTACAGGCTATTGTAAATGATACCGATGGTGATGGTATAGGAGAACCTACCGGTAAATTCGAGTATACCTGGTATGCCGGTCCGGACATTCTTGTGGGGGATACGCTCGGCATCAGTCATACATTAACCGGATTAAAGCCGGGTTCCTATTCCGTACTGGTTACCGAGAAAACAACCGGTTGCCAGGGTAACGACTCCGGAGATATACTTGATCTCACGGTTCCGTTCACATTAGATACTACACACGTTGATATTACCTGTTCCGCTACAGCAAAAGGAAGTGCAACAGCAACTGTTAACGGAGGAACCACGGGTTATTCATTCTCATGGTTTAATGGAAGTTTTGTAAAACCGACAGACGATTATACCGGTTCAGTTTACAATAACCTGAATGCCGGAAATTATACCGTGTTCGCTACTGACATCAACACAAAATGTACTTCCGATACGGTAACTATAAAAGTTAAACAAACCAAGCCTCCGGTTATCACGGGTATAACAAAAGACTCTGATCAGTTATCATGTACCGGTTCAATCGGTGCTGCTACCGTAAACGTTCAGGGTAATGTTTCTGACAATACATATCAATGGTATAGAGGACCGAACACCCTGGCAGCAAATGCCATTGCAGGTGCAACTAATCCTTCTATTACGGGTCTTGCGGCAGGTACTTATACGGTGAAGGTTACTGGTAAGACAACCTCGTGTTCGTCAACAGCACAGATTACGATAGATGGTCCTTCGACAACAGAAATACTTACCGTTGTTCCAACAGGTCAGTCAACCTGTACGCCTAACAATGGTCAGATCGAAGTACAAACCGTAAGCCCTGGCGTACCGAGTGACTATACATTTGAATGGTATACAGGTTCAGCCGTAACGGCATCCAAACTCATATCAGGCGCCACCACGAGCATACTTTCCGGTGTTAATCCTGGTATATATACCGTGCGTGCCAGACATAAAATCTATGGATGCGTTACACCAGCGAAACAAACCGAGGTGTTGAACAATATTCCGAATATAGTTATTGACGATCCGGTTCTTACAGAACCTAATGACTGTATTTCGAACACTGGTCGCATTAACGTAATCGTAACGACTCCAAGCGTATTAGGATATGACTTCCGTTGGTTCAAAGGATTCACAGTTCCTGCCAGCGGTACGCCAATCGCGACAGTTACCAACACATCAACCACTTCACTGGTTACTGATTTGCGCTACGGACAATATGTAGTGGAGATCACAAACCGCGATACAGGTTGTAAGAAAGAATTCCCTATATACCTGCCATTCCTCAATGGTCACACATTAAAGCCATTCTCACAAACCGATATCACTACCTGCGTTCCTGACAATGGAGGAAGTATCACAGCAGAGCTTAAACCAACAACCGGCTTTGTTGATACAGACTATACAATAGAATACTTTGAAGGAAGTGTTGACCCTGAAACTCCATCAGGTACAGGTACTCCGGTTACGTCTGTAAATCCTAGTCCGACTCTGGGTAACTATTTGTTTGACTCTAATGGTCCATTCAATATTACTACCAAGTACTATACGATGGTTGCCATTGCAAACACCGGTGCACTCGCAGGTTGCCGTGCCTCCGCAACTTTCGTGATCAAACAAACTATTAGCGATCCGGTTATCGATGCCACGGCAACGGCAGCCGCTACGATGGTTAACAAGTTTTGTAAAACTGAAGTTGCCGGAAATCCGGGAAGCGGTTCCATTACGTTGGCATTAGGCTCTGGTGTTCCTGCAGACTATGACTACCAATGGACTTCGGACACGGATGCTTCATTCTCTGCAACTACAAAAGATATAACCGGTCTTAAACCAGGTGAGTATAGAATATTGATGACTGACAACGGTGGTGTTAACCAAGGCTGTTATACTGAAAATGTATTCACTGTATTAAACGATCCGAAAGAAGTAACCGTAAATCTTGCTGACGGTGATATCACCCTGACAAGCCTCACTGAATGTGGTCCGGATGGAGTAACGCCTTTAACGCAAGGTGCAGCTGCCTTCCAGCGTATCATGGTAGATGGAGTGGCGCTGACTTCTCCGTTCGCAGGATATACTTTCGATTGGAGAAGAATTGATAACTCCGTAGTAGCTGACAATGACGCAGTAGCCGGTGATATCGGTAATCTGGGTGCTGGCGAGTTCTATGTTATTGCGAATGAAACTTCCAGCAACTGCGATGTTACTGCGAGCTTTACAATTGAAGATGAAACAATCAACTCGGTCAATGTCGACCTGTTACGCTTCGTTGTTCCCTCAAAATGTCTCAAGCCGACAAACGTGTTGGGTGAACTTGAAGTGCAGGCATCTGGCCTCCCTGGTACAAACTATGCCTATAGCTGGTTTACCGGAGCGACTACAACGACACCTCTACCAGCCGGCAACGTAACGGGTACTGATAGCTATGGTAACGCAGGAAATATAGCACAGACTATTAACCCTGGCTTCTTCACTGTATCAGTCGAGAATACTACTTCACACTGTAAGGTTGTAGAAACTTATGAACTATCTCAGGACACAGCCATCGTTACGATGACAGCATCAACAAGTCCGCTAACATTCTGTGTAAATCCGGATGGATCCATGTATGCCACCGTTACAAGCGGAAGCCCTAATGATTATGACTATAAATGGTATATAGGCGCAGCTGTTAAACCATCAGCTGACTACACTGGTAAACTGGTTGAAAATATCCAGCCAGCTATATTCCCGAATACATTCCTGGTAGTAGCAACCGATCAGGCAGATGCATTCTGCAAAGTGTCCGCTTCCGTGTCCATTGATGATATGCGTGTATACCCGGTTGTAACGGCAACAGCAGTTAACCCGAGAACAAACTGCGATGTCGTGAAGGCTGACGGTATCGTTTCAGCTTCCGTGGACGGTAACGTGATCGACTATACTTTCGACTGGTATGGCGAGACTATAACTCCTCCTCCATTTGCTACCGGTTCACAGATCAGCGACCTGAGAGATAGTACCTATACTGTTATTGCAAGCGACCTCGTTTCAGGCTGTTCAGATACAACACAGGTAATCCTTGAATTCGTACCGGTAGGTGTTGAACAACCAAGTATAGAAGTCATCTCGCACGTGACAAGCTGTGTGGATAACAACGGTATACTCTCGGCATCGGTTAACGGAAATACATCAGACTATATCTTCGAATGGTATATCGGTAATGCCGTAAAAGCATCTCCTGATTTTGTAGGATCATACTACGATAGCCTTGCGGTAGGTATATATACTGTACGTGCAACAAGTCTCATTACAGGTTGCGTGTCTGATCCGGTAAGCGAAGAAATTCTGTCTAAACCGGTTCTTCCTGAATTTGAGTTCGCAATCATCCCGGCAAGCTGTGATGAAGAGAACGGACAAATCATGCTGACCATCACAAACGATGTTGATATAGACGAGATCATCTGGGAATCTGTTAATGGAACCATTATGGGTGATCCGGTTCTCGATGGTATACCAGCAGGTTTATATAAAGTAACAGTAAGAACACAGCTCGGCTGTGAAGCTTCGAAAGAAGTTGAAGTGAAAACAGATATACATCCTTACAATGGTATATCCAGAAATGGTGATGGTAAGAATGACATCTTCTTCATCAACTGTATCCAGAACTTCCCGGATAACATCGTGAAGGTGTTCAACCGTGCCGGTACACTGGTATACGAGCATGAAGGATACAACAACATTGATATCTTCTTCGATGGTAAATCCAACAAGGGTATCAGTGTAATGGGTACGAACCTCCCGGATGGTACATACTTCTACATCATTGACAAGCGCGATGGTTCGAAGCCCCTGGCCGGATATCTTGAAATAGTTAATTAATTTAATGTAATGACCTCTACCCTGAAGCACATTTTTTCAACTACGTTGTTTGTACTGGGTATTGCTATAGCCGGAATGGCGCAGCAGTATCCGGTCTTCACCCAGTATTATTTCAACGAGATGGTGATAAACCCTGCCTATGCAGGTGCTCACGTCAAGTTTAGTGCAACAGCGATGTACCGGAACCAGTGGGTGAACTTTCCGGGCGCGCCCAAAACATTTAACATCAGTGCACATACTGCGCTGGCGAAGAATAAAGTGGGTGTAGGCCTGATGGTGAACCACGATGAGATTGGTAGCTATAGCAACGATCACATCTATGTAAACTATGCGTACAAGATTCATTTTCCCAATTCAACGTTGGCCATGGGACTCCAGGCTGGTATCAACCTGCTGGGTGCCGACTATAGCAAACTTGATTTGCAGAATCCTGATGATGCATCGTTCTACAATATATCCAAGCAGGTAAAGCCTAACTTCGGAGCCGGTATATTTTATACCAAGAAGAATTTCTTCCTCGGCTTCTCCGTTCCGTTCATTATGAACAACGAAGTAGCCAACTCTGTTGAAAGCCTGCTAGGTGGCATTAAAGAAGCTCGTTATTACTTCCTCCGCGGTGGTGCTATACTTCCGCTGGATCGTATGGATAAAGTAAAGATCAATCCTTCATTCCTGGTGCGTACACAGGAAGGACAGCCGTTAAGTTTTGATATCAACACCGCGGTAATATTCTACGATGTATTCAGTATTGGAGGATCGTATCGTCTCGGTGATTCGTTCATCACATTCATCGATCTCAAACTGACCGAGAAATTACACTTTGGATATTCATACGATTGGACTCAATCCGATCTGAACAACTTCTCCAATGGTACGCACGAGTTCATGTTGAACTTCCGCTCCATATTCAGAGGTATCCACAAAAACCCCGAGTGTCCACAATACTACGACTACCGATAAGGTCAAATTCAAAAAAAATCCTCTGGCGAACGTCAGAGGATTTTTTTGAATTTTGATTGAAAGATTGGGAAGATTAAAAAATTAGAAGATTGCATACCGAAGACAACTTATTCTCCAATCTTGTAATTTTATAATCTTCTAATTTTTCAATCACACTAATATTCCAATTTTACAATCTTACAATCTTACAATTCTTATCAAAAGAGCTTTGCGTCCATCACTATATCTCGGGTTACATGATAGAATTCTTTGTGGATGTTGAACGGTGGTTCTCCATTCAGTTCTTTGATCACGTACGTGCCGTCTTCCTTCATGATGTAGGAGTTGACGTTATCTTTTAAATTATAGCGAAGGTTGTTGATGGCTTGTCTCTTCAGGAAATCATCGTCAAGTTGGAAGAGTGATTCAATCCTTCTGTCGAAGCTTCGTACCATGGCATCGGCACTTCCGATATACACTTTCGGATTTCCGGCATTGTGGAAATAATATATACGCGAGTGCTCCAGATATTCACCAACGATCGAGATAACTTCTATACTTTCACTAAGACCTTTCCGGCCGGGACGCAGGCAACACATTCCGCGAACAATAAGCTTGATCGGTACTCCGGCTTGCGATGCCAGGTATAATTCGTCAATGAGTTCTTTATCCTGGAAGGAATTCAGTTTGATTACGATACCCGATGGTATACCGTTTCTTGCATTCTCCGCCTCACGCTTCACCAGGTTACACAATTGAATGCGCATATCGCGCGGAGACGTAATCAGGTTACGATAGGTAGAAGGTTGCGAGTGCCCGGTAATTACATTAAAGAATTCCGACACATCGTTGGCGTATACCTCCTTCGTTGTAAGCAGACCGATGTCTACATACAAACGCGATGTCGACTCATTGTAGTTACCACTGGAAAGATGAACGTAACGATAAACTTTGTCGTCTTCTTCTTTGCGCACAATCAACAACAACTTCGTGTGAGTCTTTAAGCTGCTCACACCGTAGATCACGAAACAGCCGGCCTTCTGCAGTCGCTGTGCTTCACGCAAGTTATTCTCTTCATCAAAACGCGCTTTTACTTCGAACAACACGGCAACGTGCTTTCCATTTTCAGCGGCACGCAACAGTGCTGCGGTAACACGCGACTCTTTTGCTACGCGGTATATGGTAATCTTGATCGACAGTACATATGGATCATCCGCTGCTTTCTCCAGGAGCTCCAGTACGGGTTCCATGGAGTTATAGGGATGGTGTAAAAGTATATCACGTTCTTTCAACACTTCGAACAAATCGCGACTGCCTTGCTCCGGAAAATTCAACGGTTTGATCGGTGCCGGTGGTTGCGAGCGTTTACTCTTGAATTCTTTGTGTCCGATAATCTGCATGAGACCGTTAAATTCCAGCATGCTGTCTTTCGGAACAGAGAATATATTGTGGTCATCGAGATCCCACTGAATTTTCAGCAGGCGCATCATCCACGGATCCGGATTTTCTTCAACATCCAATCGCACTACACGGCCGGTTCTGCGTGTCTTCAGTTTACGCTTCAGATCTTCAAGGAAGTTTGACTCTATATCTTCACTTTCTTCGAGTGTAAAATCACCGTTACGATTTATGCGAAAAAGATTTGTACTGGCAATCTCTACATTGCGGAAGAGATGATGGATATTGTTTCGGATGATCTCTTCGATCGGAACAAACTGAATTATATCTTCCGAAGGCAACTCATAGAATCGCGGAAGATTCTGCGGCACCTGTATAAATGAAACTCGTTGCTGGTTCTGCGCATCGTTCGTGTTCTTCGTTACCACACCAAACAACAACCTGTTGTTCATCAACACCGGAAACGTATGGTAGTTATCAAACACCATGGGCGTTAACATCGGGAAGATGATGTGATTGAAGTAATCATTTACCCGTTGTGTATCCTCAGGAGAGAGTTCGCTATAGGCACATATAGCAAAACCGTTCTGGTGAAAGAGCGGCTTCAGACTATTTATATAGTACTCGTTCTGATCGTTGAAGAACTTCTTCGTCTCCGCGAGTAAAAGTTTACGGAACGGTTCTTCACGCAAACCGTTATAATCAAAACGTTCTTTATTATAGTCGAGGTAATTATACAAACTTCCTAACCGGATGGTACAGAACTCATCCAGGTTGGAGGCTGTAATGGAAAGGAACTTCAGGCGATCAAATATACTGCGGTCAATATGCTTGGCCTGCTCCAGTACTCTATAGTTAAACTTCAGCCAGCTTAGATCGCGGCTGATGTATTCACTCTCGTAAATCTGTTGTGCTATCCTGTCCGAAGAAATATGTAACTCATCCATATCAGCAAGGTAAAAAAGTTAACGTTATCCGCTAACTATTTCCCTGCTATCATTCGGTTAATATTTAGCGGATAGGTATAAATAGTTTTAAATACAGACTAAATGTCGATACGTGCATACTTGGCATTCTTCTCAATGAAATCCCTGCGTGGTGCAACCTCATCTCCCATCAACATTGAGAACAAGTGATCAGCTTCTGCAGCTGACTCTATACTTACCTGTTTCAATGAACGCTTGGATGGATCCATCGTGGTTGTCCATAACTGCTCAGGGTTCATTTCACCAAGACCTTTATAGCGCTGTACGTTTACAGAGTCTTCTTTGCCGGCACCAAGCTCCGCTACAATGGCTGCACGTTCTTCTTCTGTCCAGCAGTAACGCTCTTCTCTACCTTTCTTCACGAGGTATAAAGGAGGAAGCGCTATATATACATATCCGTTTTCGATCAGGTCACGCATATAGCGGAAGAAGAACGTAAGGATCAGTGTACGAATGTGACTACCATCCACATCCGCATCGGTCATGATGATGATCTTGTGATAGCGGAGTTTCGTCATGTTAAGAGCCTTGTCATCTTCCGGTGTACCGAATGTTACACCCAAAGCCGTGATCATATTCTTGATCTCGTCATTCTCGTAGATCTTGTGCTCTTGTGCTTTCTCCACGTTCAGGATCTTACCGCGCAATGGCAGAATAGCCTGGAAGTTACGATCTCTTCCCTGCTTGGCAGAACCACCCGCAGAATCACCCTCCACAAGATATAGTTCGCATATAGCAGGATCAGCACTGGAACAGTCGGCCAGCTTACCCGGAAGACCTGTGCCTGATAAAACGTTTTTACGTTGTACCATCTCACGGGCCTTACGCGCTGCGTGACGAGCCTGTGCTGCGAGTATAACTTTGTTAACGATGAGCTTTGCTTCGCGCGGATGTTCTTCGAGGAAGTACTGAAGCACTTCACCTACAGCCTGATCGACAGCACCCATCGCATCGGAGTTACCAAGTTTAGTCTTGGTTTGTCCTTCGAACTGAGGCTCGGCAACTTTTACCGAGATTACTGCTGTTAATCCTTCGCGGAAGTCATCACCACTGATATCAATCTTTACTTTCTCGAGTAATCCTGATTTATCAGCGTATGTTTTTAATGTTCTTGTTAATGCTCTGCGGAAACCGGCTACGTGTGTACCACCTTCATGCGTGTTGATGTTGTTCACATACGACACCAGGTTTTCGCTGAAGGATGTATTGTAACTCAACGCAACCTGAATTGGTATCTCGCCTTTATCATTCTCGATATAGATCGGAGCCGGAATCAGCTTCTCGCGTGTTGCATCAATGTATTCAACGAACTCGCGCAAGCCTCCTTCTGAGTAAAACGTTTCGCCTTTTACTTCGCCCTTCTCATCCTTCTCGCGAAGATCTTTCAGGTGAATGGTAATACGTGGATTCAAAAACGCAAGCTCGCGTACACGCGATGCGATTGTTTCGTAATTATACTCCCAATTGGTAAAGATCGTTTTGTCCGGAAGGAATTTTACGGTAGTACCACGCTTCGTAGATTCACCGATAACGCGAACCGGGTATTGCGGATTACCACGCTCATATTCCTGTTCGAATATTTTTCCATCGCGTTGTACCGTTACGTGTAAATGCTCCGAGAGAGCATTCACGCAGGATACACCCACACCGTGCAAACCACCGGATACTTTATAGGTATTCTTATCAAATTTACCACCCGCGTGAAGTACCGTTAGCACAACTTCCAATGCCGAACGTTTTTCTTTTTCGTGCATGTCGGTTGGAATACCGCGACCGTTGTCTTCAACCGTAATGGAGTTGTCTTCATTTACCGTTACATGAATGGTATCACAATAACCGGCAAGTGCTTCATCGATCGAGTTATCAACAACCTCCCACACGAGGTGGTGAAGTCCTTTGATACCTACATCACCGATGTACATGGCAGGACGTTTCCGTACTGCTTCTAACCCTTCTAATACTTGAATATTACTGGCTGAATAATCAGCTGGAACTTTCGCTTTCTCTTCGCTCATTGTCAATTTTTGAAACCGTCAAAAATAAGTTTTTTTGCCTGCCACACCGCATTTTTAGAGAAAAAAAACACTGTATTTTTTTATATGCATCAGCACCATTTTTGGCGCTTGTTTTTCGATAACTAAATCTTTAGTTTTATCTATGAATCGCATCGATGCAGCACTCTTTCCTACATACACGTGTCTGCTTGTTCTATGTTTCTCCTTTGCAATCGGGCAGCCTAGTATAACCCGGAATCGTAACCTTGAAGTTCCCGTATACAAGTCGCCTCAGGACTCTGTTCGATTGGCTAATGTGAATGCGTTGTATGATAAACTTCATAACGATGAACGTGTTGATTTGAAGATACTCGACAGTGTGGAAAATCTGCGCGATGTGCTTCGTGAACAAGCCATTCTTCGTTTTCGTATTCTTTATAAACCTTCACCTGATTTTACACCCTATGATAGTCTCACGCTCATTCGCGATCTGCGTAAAGTAAAAAGGGTAAGCATTATTGGTCTGCAATTGAAAGAACTGCCATCTATACTCTTGCGTTGCGACAGCCTTCAAAGTATTGAACTTGTAAACTGCTCGATCCGTAAAATTCAAAAGCAGATCAATCAGTTACCGAGACTTACTTCTATCGCCATTCTCAACAACACGTATAAACGTCCATTAAGGTTAAATAAAAATGATCGCATTACGTTGCTCGCCATTCATGGTGATCATGCCAGAGCATTGCCTCGCTCCTATCGTAAGCTGAAAGCGCTTGAGACTCTTGATTTATCCAACAATGCACTCGTAAAATTTCCGAACGGTGCCGCGCGAAACCGGAAACTAAAAGAGCTGAGTCTTCAACACAACGAACTTACCCTTCGCGATAAATTAAAGTTGCATCCGAATCTTGAAAAGCTCGCATTGCAATTCAACCGCATACAACAGGTGCCTGACCAGATCACACGCTTTCCCAACCTCACACGGCTGAGTTTAAATCACAATCGAATCACCAATGTTACACCGGCCATAGGAAGTCTCAAAAAGTTAAAACACCTTTCCTTCTACAACAACCGGCTAACGTCTGTGCCGACAGGCGTATATGAATTGCGCTCGCTGAATGTAATTGATCTTTACTTTAACCAGATCGAAGCGATTGATGATCGCATCAGCAACTGGGATTCGCTGCAGATACTTTTCATATCGCACAACAAACTCTTGAAATTGCCGGAGAAGCTTACAACGCTACGGCTGCTGGAAGAGCTGTATGCTTACGACAATCGGCTGACGAGTATATCGGATGACATAAACCAGTTGTCTAAACTTCGCATTATATACGTTCAGAATAACTGCCTGCGACAGATACCCAATACGTTGCTGCAACTGGATTCGCTGGAGGAAATGGATTTCTCTGAAAATTATATGACCGATTTGCCGGAGACTATATTTAACTATCCCAAACTGCGATTCATCTCGCTGATGAATAATCCCTGGCGTGAAAATGTACGGCTCTTCATCGACCGAAAATCAAAAGAACTCGCCATGTATGATATCACCGTTCGTGTATCAGGACCGCGCAACAGCTTTCACTGATCTTTCTTTTTAGGTGATCGGGGTGTGGATTCTTTCTCGGCCAGCAATTGCACTTTTGCTTTTTCAAGTTCTGCTTTCTGCGCTTCGGTAACGGATGGATATTCAATGCTGAGTGCCTGAAATTGTTTGTAGAGTATAGATACCATGGCGAGCCGTGCATACCATTTATCATCGGCAGGTATTACAAACCAGGGTGCATGTTCAGTTGATGTGGCCCGCAGTGCATCTTCGTATGCTTTTTGGTAATCATTCCAATACGCGCGTTCTTTCAGATCGCCCAGGGAGAACTTCCAGTTTTTGGTGGGATTATCGATGCGTTCGAGAAATCGTTTCTTCTGTTCTTTTTTGGACACGTGTAAAAAGAATTTGAGAATGATGGTTCCGTTCTCATGCAGGTTCTTCTCAAATCGTCTGATCTGTTTATACCGCTGCTTCCAGAAGTGCTTATCGATATCCTCAACGGATTGAATGCCCGGAAGATTTTCGTTGAGTATATATTCCGGGTGTACTTTGGTGATGAGTACATTTTCGTAATGCGAACGATTATGAATGGCAATCTCGCCCCGTGCGGGCAACGCCAGATTGTGTCGCCATAAGTAATAGTGATCGAGTTCCGTTGACGATGGAGTTTTGAAACTATATACCCGCACCCCGGTGGGATTCAATCCCGACAGCATGTGTTTGATGGCACTGTCTTTACCGGCAGCATCCATCGCCTGCAGGATGATCAGCACGCTAAAGCGGTTGTGCGCATAGAGTTTGTCCTGTATCTCGGCCAGGTGTTCCAATCCCTGCGCCAGCAATTGCTGGGCTTCGTCTTTGGTGATAGCCTCTCCGTTGTAAGCCGTATCACAATCCGACAGCTTGAATTTCTTACCCGGCTTTACGAGCAGTTTTTTGAATTGGACAGCGACTTCTTCGGATACCATAGTGTGAGCAGGTTAATAACAGGAAGTTAGCTATTATTAGTATAACTATACTTGTCCTGTATCGGTTAGAATTGTCGTGAACGCAACATTACCAGCGTGCAGGCTTCCAGCGCTTCGATTCCTTTATCCTCGGCCATTTTCTCGAACTCATCGTTCTCGGTACCGGGATTGAAAATGATGCGCTTGGGGTTGAGCCCCAATATATAGTCATACCATTCCGGCTGGCGTTGCGGGCCTATATATAGCGTTACGGTATCAACGTTATCAATCTTCGGTTTATCTTTTATATTGAGGATCTTGCTTCCGAACACCTCACCTGTTTTTATACCGAGCGGAACGATTTCGTTTTTATACTCGGTAAGCATGGACGCCGCCAGGTACGCATACCGTGACGGATTATCAGTTGCCCCTATAATTACGGTCTTCTTACTCATCGTTTTTCAAATTCAATTCATGACTTGTTCGTTATTCTGGCGAATGCTGCTTCGGCACATCGCTCGCCATCCATCGCTGCTGATACAATTCCGCCCGCATAGCCTGCGCCTTCGCCACATGGAAACAGATTTTTGATCTGCGGATGTTCCAGTGTGTCTTTATCGCGCGGAATCTTTACCGGTGATGATGTACGGCTCTCGACACCTACAATTTGTGCATCGTTGGTAAGATAACCCTTCATACGGGTGCCAAAGTTACGGAAGCCCTGCTGCAACGCCTGGGCTATCCTTTTGGGAAGCACTTCGCGCATCTCTACAGAAGCAAGTCCCGGTTGGTACGATGTTTCCGGCAATGATGACGAAACTCGCTTATCAACAAAATCCACAAGCCGTTGTGCCGGAGCCAGTTGTGTACCTCCTGCTATCACACAAGCTTTTTGCTCGATAGCCGATTGAAAAATCATGCCTGCCAGCGCTCCGTGCTTTGCATACTCTTTGAAATCATTTTCATCAACGGCTACAACAATACCGGAGTTTGCAAACTTCGAATCTCTGCGCGAAGGACTCATGCCGTTTACAACAATTTCGCCCGGTGCTGTTGCTGCTGGTACTATAAATCCACCGGGGCACATGCAGAATGAAAATACACCGCGATCTTGTCCTTCAATGTTTGCCTGATGTACCAATGCGTATGATGATGCCGGTAAATATGGACCGCGATCGCCTGTGCAATGATATTGTATCTGGTCGATCAGTATCTGCGGATGTTCAACGCGAACGCCTAACGCAAAAGGCTTCGCTTCAATAAGTATATTATGCTGATGAAGGAGATGAAATATATCTCTGGCCGAATGTCCGGTAGCGAGAATTACCGCTTCACCCTCTACCCGATCACCATTCTGAAGAACAACGCCTTTTATTGTTTCATCTTTCAGAATAAGATCAACAACTTTTGTATTAAAATATACCTCGCCTCCTGCATCCTGTATACTTTGACGAAGTTCTGCCACCAGCTTTGGTAATTTATTCGTACCTATATGCGGATGCGCATCGAACAGAATTTCTTCTTTTGCACCATGTGCTACCATAATCTCCAGTATCCTGCGTATATCTCCGCGCTTCTTCGAGCGGGTATATAGTTTACCATCAGAATAGGTACCGGCACCGCCTTCACCAAAACAGTAATTTGACTCCGGATTTACGAAATGATCTTTGTTTATCGCAGCAAGATCTCTGCGTCTGGCCTGTACATCAGCACCACGCTCGAGTACAATTGGTTTTACACCGAGCTCGATCAATCGCAGTGCTGCGAATAATCCTGCTGGTCCGCTGCCCACTATAATTATCTGTTGCTTGTTGCCAACCTGCTGGTAGGTTGTAGTAGCTGTCGGTGATTTTTTTTCGGAAGGAGAAAGCAATTCACATTGCACTCTAACCACAACGTTGCGCGAGCGTGCATCGATGGAACGTTTTACCGGCTGCACATATACATCGCCATCTTTTTTCAAACCAAGCTTTTTGTAGAGCAAGGTCTCAAATTGTTCTTCGTTAAACGCCTCTGCAGGCGAAAGCACTAATTCTACTGTCTTCATATATACGGAAGGTTTTTATCCTTCAATGATTGTTATGCAAAGATATAATGCTTCAGCTAAACTTTACTTCACGAACGAGAAGACATTGCCAAAATTGAGTCCGAAGTGAAATGCTGTAGACAGCTTGGATTGATTAAGATCTTCGAAGTAACTGGCAAATGCCGGATCGACATCAAAGCTGCGGTAGCCTATACCACACGAAGCAAAAGTATCAATCGTAAACCCGCTCCGGTTGTTCCTGCGCATAATGCGATAGCCGAGCAGTGGCCCCCACTCAATGCGCTGTTCCACCGAATTGAACGTAAATAAATTATCCGGATTATTGTTGATCGGCTGATTAACAAAATGCCCGAGGTTGGTAAAACGTATCTCGTGACCAAAGTACCACATGCCCACTTTCATGGCATTATAAAATTTCTGCTTGATGCTGATGCTATACCCACGCTCAAATTGTTTGTTGGGTGTAATATTAAGATCGGCTGTGAAGAATGGATCGCGTATACCGACAAATTCAAACTCATGTCCTAAACGCTCCTGTTGATAGAACTCCACTCCGAACGGAAGTCGCCCAACAGCAAGCCATATCGGGTTGGAGCTCATGATCACACCATGAAACTCATTTCCTTTTTCACGAAAGTAATTGAAGCCACGTGCCTTGGCTTTTGAGCGATGTGTACTCTTGGTAGCAAGCTGCACGATCTCCTTCCCTAACTTCTGATCTTCGTAATACGGACGATAGTACCCTGAGAGTCTTCCGTCTGTCTCATATATCTCCCACGTTCCCGTCTTCAGTTCACCATCATAAGCGCCTTTGGTTTGCAGGCTTCCGTTGGGAAAGTAGCCGCGATATATACCTTTATCATTTGCATAGTCGCTCTCGCCTTCGCGCTTTCCATCTTCATAGTAAAACATCCATTTACCCTGGCGCTTTCCATCCTGTATCTGTCCTTTTACTTTCAGTTTACCACTGGTATAGTACTCGCGATACTCACCTGTTCCTTTGTCGAATGTAGCTTCGCTTTTTATAGTACCATCGGTGTTAAGTGTTTTCCAATAGCCGTTCTTTTTTCCCCCGGTATATTCTCCGGATGATCGCACGGTTCCATTCTCAAAATAATACTCCCACGGACCGGCAGGTTGATCCTGTATATACTTACCTTTAGACGAAATTTTACCTGAAGGAAAATACGTTATCCACTCACCATGTTTCTTTCCGTTGTCGTAGTCGCCTTCGCTTTCCAGGGCACCATCTTCGGTAAAGTATTTCCAATGACCGGTATTCTTTGAGCCTGTCTTCGGACCTTCGCCCAATACTTTGCCGGAGTGATAATACTCGGTATACCTTCCAAAGTCATCCGTATAGTCTATCTCTCCTTTCAGCGTTCCATCTTCAAAGTAATTTTTCCAGATGCCGATGCGCTTGCTGTCTTTATAAGATCCTATTTCTTTTACCTGTCCGTTCTCATAGTATGATTTCCATTCGCCCTGGCGGTCTTTGCCATTCACAATGCCCTCCATACTTTTCTGGCCGCTTTCATAGAAGTACTCCCACAAACCATAGTTGGAGCTTTTAAAAAGAATGCCGCGCATTTTGAGTTTACCCGTTTCGTAGTAAAACTCCCACACGCCAGCGGTCTCGTTGTTTTCGAATTGTCCTTTGGATTCTGTTGTGCCGTTGAGGTAGTACGACTGATACTTGCCATGCGCGATGTTACGCACGGTATCTTTTACCTGGTATATTTCCTTGATGTGCTTACGCTCAGGATCGTGATACGTTTTGCGCGTGAAGCCCTGACCTATAACAAGCGTTTTACCTGCCGAAAGGAATAGTAGAATTAGAAGGAGTCTTTTCACAAGCAGGCGTTCAAACTGCGCCTCAAAGATACAAATAAAGCAACACACCGGACAGGGTGCTCAATCGCCCCCTAACCACTTCATTGCTAATAATTTACTTATTAATTACTCGTGCGAACGAAAGACTACCAGGTCGGTTTCGTTGGTATCGCCATTAAACATTTTAGCCTGGTAGTAGAGTTTGGAATGAGGCGGTACACTGCGTGTAAGCCATACGTTTCCTCCAATCACGCTGTGGTGACCGATTACCGTTTCACCTCCCAATATAGTAGCACCGGCATATACCACCACATGGTCTTCCAGCGTGGGATGTCGCTTTCGTGACGCATCTTCTTTGTTTACGCTCAACGCCCCTAGTGTAACGCCCTGGTATATCTTTACAAAGTTACCAATCACGGTAGTCTCCCCAATTACTACACCGGTACCGTGGTCAATACAAAAATGTCTGCCGATAGAAGCACCGGGGTGAATGTCAACTCCGGTTTTACTGTGCGCATGTTCGGTGATGATGCGCGGTATTTCCTTTATACCCTGCTTTAACAACTGGTGGGCTATACGATAGGCGGCAATGGCGTAGAAGCCGGGATAGGTACGCACCACCTCGCTCTTGCTTTTGGCAGCAGGGTCGCCTTCAAACATCGCGGTAACATCTTCTTCGATCATGCTGTGTATCTCCGGCAAGGCATCGAAGAATTTCTCAGCCAGGGCCGCGGCATTGTGGGTACCGGAAGCCGGATTGTTTCGAAGTAACTTTTCAAGATCGGATCGAAGTTTCTCCATCAACCGCATGAAGTCATCTTCTGACAAATGCGCCAATTGAGAGAAGTCAGCAAACAACGCGCTCAGTAATTCAACAAAGAACTGCGACACCTCTGCCGGTGCCGGGCACGTAGGACATGCCTGATGAGACTGATACAGTTTTTTTAGAAACGACTTATCCATGTATAAAAATCTGGTGGTGATTTTCTTCGTATAAACACACAATGTTGCTATAACGTGTTTTACAGATTTTTTGATTGGCCGGAGCTCAAAATAGTTATACCTGAGCTTCCATTCGTCTTTTCGCTTCTATGCACCACAGCAGCTCACCGGTAAAGACTTTCGCGCGTTTATCGAGTGCAGCTTTGTCGGCAGGGTTTCCATCGTCATCGAGCAATTCTTTTACTTTGGGCATCGGGAACATGGCTGGCACCGTCCACGCACGAATTTTCCAGAGTGAGAACTGTAAGGATGTGATCACTTGCGTGCCACCAAACGAACCATCCGATACGGTAGATATAGCGATCGGCTTACGATGCCATTCTTTATACAACAAGTCCACTGCATTTTTTATACTGGCCGGATAGCCTCCGTTATACTCGGGCGTAACGATAATGATACCGTCAGACTTTTTGATCTTATCAGCAAAGTCCAATACCTGTGGCAGCGGATTTTGCTGATGGTCCAGTCGTTCATTGAACAATGGAAACTGGTATTCATTCAAGTCGAGAATCTCAACCGTACCGAGGTTGTTCTCCGTGATATACTTTTTAAAATATAGCGCAACCCGGTGACTTAACCGACCGGTACGAACACTCGCGGAGATAATGGAAATGTGTGGCATATACTAAATTTACTTCGAGGCATCAATATATATGAAAAGAAGTGCCTTTCAAGGCACTTCGACTTTTATTCAATACGCTGAATCTCGTACGGTTTGTTGTTGAATGTAAACGAAGCCTTCACGGCAAGTCCCATTAACTTTACACCAATAGGCGATGCCGTTGAGACAGCAAAAAACGATTCGTTATTTACCTTCAGCAAACCTGCGCTGATGGAGATATAAAAATTACCCTGGTTGGTTCGTACCAAACATCCGGGGCGCACCACGTCCGTCTGCACCACAGTATCAATCTGTCCGATGGTCTCTTTCAGTTTAATAGCCTCGGTTAATTGTATACTATATTTTTCCATTTCCAGTTGCATCATAGAACGGCCGGTTTCATACTTATCGCCAACACTGCTTTTCGTTTCTTCATCGGCAGAGATCTGTAATGCTGCAATGGCATTACGTGCAGCTTCAATACGTTGATCGGCATAGTCATGGCATAGCGTATGCAACTTTGATTTAAGTTCGCTCATGTAAAAAATAAAAATGTAGTTGTAAAAAATTTAACTCTTGATCGCAGTTACTTCAATCTCAACAAGATATTCCGGATCGATCAGTGCACTGATCTCGATCATGGACGTAGCCGGCTTTATGTCTTTGAAGAATTCACCGTGTGCTTTTCCTACTGCCTCCCATTGTGATATATCGGTAACAAACATACGGGTGCGCACAACATCGCGCATCGTGAACCCCGCCTGTTGCAAAACTTTATCGATCTTCTCCAGGATAAACCTGGTCTGCTTGTAAAAATCTCCCTGACCTACTACACCTTGTTCATCGGCCGCAACCGTTCCGGATACTTCAAGATGATTACCAATCAATACGGCACGTGAGTAACCTACTATGTCTTCCCACTTGGCACCAGAAGAGAAATTTTTTCGTTGCATGTATGTGAATCGTATTTTTGAAATGAATGAGCAAGTTAACCAACGAAGATCATAAACGGTATAGCCGGCACCTTGTGTTGCAGGATTTTGGTACGAAAGGCCAACAAAAACTAAAAGATGCAAAAGTACTCGTTGTCGGTGCCGGGGGACTGGGCTCGCCTGCCCTGCTCTACCTCGCTGCTGCCGGCATTGGTACGATTGGTATTGTTGATGGTGACACGTTGGATATTTCTAACCTGCAGCGACAAGTGCTTTATACCGAGGCCGATATAGGGCGATCAAAAGCCCTCGCTGCCATCGATCGGTTAAAGGCGCTTAACAGCGCAATACAACTCCTGGGCTACACCTTCGCGCTGCGTGCCGAGAACGCGCTCGATGTTATCCGGAACTATGATGTGGTGCTGGATGGCACCGACAACTTCCCGACACGTTACCTGATCAATGATGCATGTGTGCTGCTCGGTAAACCTTTTGTATACGGATCTATACTTCGGTTTGAAGGACAAGTGGCAGTATTCAATTATAGGGATGCTGCCGGTAACTTCAGTGCCAATTACCGTGATCTCTTTCCGCAGCCGCCTGATCCTGCCAGCACTCCGAATTGTGAACAGGCCGGTGTGCTTGGTGTGTTGCCAGGTATGATCGGCTGTATGCAGGCCAATGAAGTCATCAAGATTGTTGCCGGCATAGGCGAACCGCTTGCCAACAAACTGTTACTGCTCGACAGTGCTACCCTGGAACAGAATATTATCACGATTGCCGACCGGCAAGCCCGCCATAGCATAAAACATTTAGTGGATTATGATGAATTTTGTGGCATTAATGACGGGAAAAATAAATCTTTGAACCTTAATCACGAGAATACAATGAAAGAAGTAACCGTACAGGAGTTAAAAGAGCTCATGGACTCCAAAGCAGATTTTCAATTGATCGATGTACGTGAACCACATGAATTCGACATCTGCAATCTGGGAGGCGAACTGATTCCTCAGGCAGAAGTGCCGCACAGCATTGACAGAATTGAAAAAGATAAACAGGTAATTGTTCATTGTCGCAGCGGTGCACGCAGTGGCAACATGGTGCAGTGGCTTGAAAAAAATCACGGCTTTACTAATCTCTATAATTTGAAAGGCGGCATTCTCGCCTGGGCGAAGGAGATTGATCCGGATATGCCTACGTACTAGGTTTTAGCCGTTCGTGAAATATAAAATCCAAACCACTGAGAACACGAAGAAGGCACAGAAGTCACGAAGAAAAAATCTCTCCGTGACTTCTGTACCTTCTTAGCGGTTTGGATTTATACCCGTTCAATAAAGGAGAATGTCACCGTATAGTATTACTCTCTGACGACATCAATTATATCCTTCTTCTCGAACATTTTAACAATATCGTCTTTCAAGATCGGGTATGATTCAGTGCTATAGGTTGAGTCGCCCTGAGCTATTAGTTCCGTTAAACTACGGGCTTGTGTTGCTACATAATTATTTTGAAAAACGATAATTGTATCACCGTTAACTCGCGACACCTTCAATAAACTATATTGTCCTTCTTCGGTTTTAACTTTGTAAACATCACCTTTCGTTGGCGATTGGATGAATACCTTGTTGTTCTCATCCTTTTTGTATTCTTCTATTATTGAATACATAACTAAAACAGCAATCAAAGCCACGCCCGTATATATCCAAAGGGGAGTTTTTAGGTGATACTTGATCTCGTCATAAGCTGTTTTAGAGGCAAATCGAATTTCACCACCATTCACTAATTCGTTCCTGCAATGACTGCATTGAGTCACATATTCCCTGCCTGCAGGAAAAGTAGGTATCCAGAATACATGAACATATTTCTGAAAAGCACTTAATTGAAGGCTGTTACTCGTACCACAGTTCTTACATTGTCCTGAAATATTCTGCGTTGTTAAATGAGTGGACTTCGTTCCGAAAATAATCATATCAATACTAATTCATTCTTTACCCGACACAACGATTAACGGATAACGATCCGATGCGTAGCCACATCATCCCCCCACTTGATACGCAATATATACAGTCCCGAAGCGAGTGATTCTACACTCAAGGTATATGCGGGATTCTCTTTTGAGAAACTCAAGTCACCTGTAAATAGCAATTGTCCTTTCGGGGATATAAATTCAATCTGGCATGTTGATACTTCGGAAGTGCTATAGGGTTTAATGGACAAAGTATCATCGACCACCGGATTGGGATATACTCTGAACGGATTTTCGCGCATGGATTGCAGCAGTGTTTCTACGGTGAGGTAATTCGGTATACCGTAGCCCAGTAAATTATCAGGCGTGCTGGCCTGCGAACCGGATTGCCGGACTATATCCAGTAATTCTTTATTGGTAAGTGATGGGTACTGTTGCCATATACCTGTTACGAGACTTGTGATGATTGGTGCTGCCAGCGATGTGCCGGAAGCTGAACCAACCGCGCCACTCGGAAGTATAACACTTGTGTTGGAGCCCATGGCTGCTACATCTGGCTTAATAACACCATCAATCGCAGGACTCGGTCCTTTGGAGCTGGATGCTACCCGAACGCCTGTGCTCGTTACAGATGCTACGGCCAGTACATCTTCTGCATCGGCCGGTGCTGTAATAATTTGCCACGAGCCTGCTCCTTCATTACCGGCACTGCATACTACTACTATACCGCGGTCGGCTGCCCATTGTGCGGCACGCGTTATCACGGCAGTCTTTCCGTTCATGGCAGCTTTGGTATAGTCCATCGATGCGTCATCAAACGTATTATACCCTAGTGATGAATTGATCACATCAACCCCTGCACTGTCAGCCATCTCGGCAGCGAACAGCCAGTTATACTCTTCTATTCTATATTCGGTGTTTACATCTTCAGTAACAAAAAGCTGGTAGCTTGCTTTATAGGCGCCACCGGTATAGGTTCCCTCCTGGTAGGCTGCAATTACCGAGAACACTTCAGCACCATGTTCATCGTACTGAAATATATCTTTCGTATTGTATACAAGATCGTGTGATACGGTCAGGTCAATGCGGTTCTCAGCGAAGAGTGGCTGAAAGGGCTCATTTACATTCACCCCTTGAAAACCACTGTCAAATATACCTACGATCATTCCTTCACCGCGGTTGCCGTCTGCATGCATATCATCAATGCCTACCATGCCGAGTTGTGTTTGGGTAATGTCTGCTACTTTCGAGGTGCGCGCGCGGGGGTTGGATTTCTTTCGACCATTCGTCATAAGCTTGGCGTTGGGTGCCACATATTCCACACGCTCTACAAATGACAAACCTGTTAGCGTTGCTATAAGGGATGCATCGCATTGAACCAAAACACCATTGAGCCACCGTGTTTTATAAAAGACATCCGCTCCGGCATCTTTCAAGGCCTGTATATAGGCTATATTTACCGGCAGATCCTGCTCGGTAACCGATATACCCTGTTGTTCTCTGCGGTTGATAGCCCGTTGCGACAGAAATTCAGAAGGATTGGAAATGCTATAGGGCGATGCCGCTTTATCTTTAAAAATTACCACATACCGGTTCGTCTGCCCCCACGCAGTAACACTCACAAGCACCAGGCCCACTATATATACTGCTCTACTCCACGCCATACGTTGTAATAGTCTGCTCATAGATGGTACCGCTCTCTACTTTCTGCTGGCCCAGACAATCATCCTGTGTACAATAATGCAGCTGGGTTGTTTCTTTATAAACGAGGCCTATATCTTTTGCATATACCTCTTTGCGCTGATCGAGAAAAACGATAAAGTCGTCATTATCATTTTGATTTACCGTGATGCAATCTTCAAACGTCTGGTTGTTATAGGTCTTGGATACTTTCAATTCTTCCAGCGTATATTCATCTTCACCCAACGTGTTATAGGCATTACCGTCCCACTCCATATTCTGGCGCACCGGTAATTTCAGTTTTACATAACTCACGTTGCCTTCACTCATAACAACTTCTCGCTCGTTCTTCCGCACCGACCAAGTGTCCTGGTACGTCCAGTTATCTGCTGCGATGTTACGCCTGCTGCGGTGGATCACGAACGTGCTGTCTCCCTCGCTGTTTAGAAATTTGTCGACCATGGCAACCTTGAGCTGGTACTGTAAAGTTTCGGGTACACTGAGGGTATATATGATCTCGCTCACATCATAAACGAGGTAAGAACCAGTTTTAAGAGGGAAATACTCGGTACCCGTGCCCGGTGATGTGTCATTATCTGACGAATCGCAGGCGACCACCAGAACGCCCGTGAGGAGGGGTAAAATTAAAAATCTGAGAAAATGCTTCACTGATTAACCATTTTTCTTTAAATCCGCGCTCGAATTTGAACGTAAACAGTTCAAAGTTATTTTTTCCAGAGCATTTTAACTATGGCATTAAAAACATTCGTAAAAGTAGGCAGCATAACCAACCTGAGCGATGCGCGGTATTGCGCAGGCATGGGCGTTGATTTGCTGGGCTTTCGTGTAATAGAAGGACAAGAGAACTACATTAGTCCAAAATCATTTCAGGAAATACGAGGCTGGGTTACCGGGCCGCAGATCGTGGCCGAGGTATATGGTATAACGCACGCTGACCAGCTTGTCGCCATTCTTGAGAATTACCGCCCGGATTACCTTGAGTTCGGTAAAAAAGAGTGGCGGGTATTAAAAGATCACATCAGTCTTCCTTTTATACTTTCCATCGACACAGGCGAAACACTCGCTTCGATTGAAACGGAACCTAATTTTATACTCGTGCATGAGCGCAGCGACCTTGCGCAACTTGCCAACGACCATGAAATATTGCTCACCGTAGAATCAACGGAAAACATCCAGCGCATCGACCAGCAATATATCCATGGCATCGCGCTCAGCGGCAGCAACGAAATCAAACCCGGCCTGAAGCAGTACAACGAACTGTCGGAGATACTGGAGTTGCTGGAAGAGGACAATTGAAATAGCTTGTAAGCTTTGAGTTGCGAGCTGCGAGAATAAAAGGCTACTGGCTGCAAGCTGCTGGAAAAAAACTTCTGGCTGCAAGAAAATCTCTCCCATAATTTTACTTGCATTTTAACTCGAGGCTCACAAGCTGACAGCTCGAAGCTATATATACTATCAGCAGCGGTTCTTCGGTTCGCGGGGGAGTGTTACCGTAAATATAGTTCCCCGGCCTTTGCTGCTGGTTACGTCAATGGAGCCTCCGTTGTTAACTACCATTTCCTTGCAGATCAGCAATCCGATGCCGGTGCCTTTTTCCTGGCGTGTACCTGGTCGGGTGAAGTATTCATCGCGGTGAAATAGCTTTCCTGTTTCTTCTTCGGTCATGCCGATGCCATTGTCTTCAATCATCAGCTTTACGCCATCGCTGTGGACCGTTCCCGAAATTCTGATCATACCTCCCTCCTGCGTAAACTTGATCGCGTTACCGATCAGATTCCGGATAACAATCTCAACCTGGTTTTTATCAGCCCAGGCTATAACGTCAGCTGTCAATTGATTTTCATATGCTATCTTTTTTATCTCGAGGTTTCGCTTCAACTGAGTTACTACGCGATCGGCTATATCTTTCAAAACAATTTTGCCGGGAGTAATCTTAATGTCACCGAGCTGCGTTCGGGCCCACTGCAACAAATTCTCCAACGCATTGCCAGATGCTTTGATCTGATCGTTCAGATCATCCAGTAACTTTCCGAATTGCTCCGCAGTAACACCTCCCATTCGATAGAGATCAACTACGGCTTGCAGGTTTGCGATAGGACCGCGCAGATCGTGACTGATCACCGAGAACAACTGGTCTTTGATACGATTCAGTCTGCCGAGCTCTTCGTTGGAATGAGACAACTCTATATTCAGTTTCTTACGAACTTTGCTGGTATTAAACGCTATATAGGCCAGTATACTCATCAGTATAATAATGATGCAAAAAGCTATCTGCACATACCGGTGCTGACTGATGGTGGCAATATTGGCTTCGTTGATCTGCTGCAGTAGTTCCAGTTCGCTCTGTTTTTGCCGGAATGCCTGCGAAGCCTGCAGTTGTTTGAGATTGCGACTGTTGATAAGCCGTTGCTTTTCTTTACCGATCTGGTGCGATTTGCTCTGATGCTCAAATGCTTTTTTATAGTCACCGATATCACTATATAAATTGGCGTACGATTCGTGGATATAGTCCATCGGGTTAAAAAAGTCATTGAACTTGATCTTACGTCCTTCAATGACAAACTGCGCGCTGTCCAGATAACGAAAGGACATGCGGTAATTTTTCATTAACAGGTAAAGTCTGCCGAGGTGGGCATACGTTTCGATTATATTTTCTGTTTCCGTTGTATTCCTGATCAGTGCCAGGTTACGGTAATAATAATGCAGACTGCTGTCGTAATGCTGTTCACGCAAATGTATACTTCCGATGTTGCCGGCCAGTATCGCAATCCAGGCGGTATCTTTTTTGTTGATAGCAATGTTGTAGGCCTTTCTGAAATCCGGCAGCGCCTGGTCATACATACCTTGTTCGCGAAGGATCAACGCGAGGCCGTTATAGCAATTGATAAGCGTTCGGTGATACAAGGAATCTTTACCTACCGCCAGCGTTTTGCTATAATATTCTTTTGCCTCTTCATAGTTTTCAGCTTTATGTTGTATCAATGCAATCTCAAAATAGCTGAGTGATTCGCCAACCGGTTTGTGCTGTTTTCTAAACAGCATGGCGCTCTCCATGAAATAAACAATAGCGTCATTCATCCGTCCATTGCCAAACATGGTACCGGCCCAGCCGTATACACTGGGTAATATACTTTCAGAAAATGATTTGCTCCGGGCAATGTTTACGATGACCGTAACGTCATCATCTTTAAAAGGCATTTTACCAGCATGAAACAACGTCATCATCTCCCCGAAAATTTTTTCAAATTCCTGCGCGGTAGAAGCGTTTTCGAGTTTTGTTATATACTGTGGAATCGATTGTCCAATGGCCCTGCCTGAAATCAGGTTCACAATGATCACACTGGCAACCATCCATTGCTTCAATTCAGGTGCGGTAAAGTATCGCATAACTTATTCCTAAGTTAATATACTGCGGGATATTAACATACAAGATAGTATATTAAATGATATAATAAGCATGCGTTGCGCATCTGTCAGTTATACCTACATGATAAGCGAACAGCGCTCGAAAAAAGCGTGACGATCTGTTGATGAATGTTTATATTCATGACAAAAAGATGGACAAAACAGAACTGATTCTGTTTCTTACCGCTACCAATCACATCTCGCGTGAAAAGGCTGAAATTATAGCGGATCATTTCAAACCGAAGAGCATTGCCCGGAATCAATTCCTGCTTACGGAAGGTCAGCTCAGCGATGAATACTTTTTTATGCGAAGCGGTTTCCTTCGCGCCTTTGCATATGATACAGATGGCAACGATGTTACCACGAACTTCTATGCCGGCAACCAGGTGGTGTTTGAAGTGTCGTCTTTTTTTAACCGGACTATATCTAAAGAAAATATACAGGCGCTTACGGATTGCGAGGGCTGGTATATTACGTACGCGCAACTCAATATGCTATTCCATTCACTGCAGGAGTTCCGCGAGTTCGGACGCTCGGTGTTGGTTAAAGGATTTGCTTCACTGAAAGTACGCATGCTTTCCATGATCACCGAAACGGCTGAAGAACGTTACGCACACTTGCTGCAGACCAACCCGAAATTGTTTGAGCATGTACCGCTGAAATATATTGCATCGTACCTGGGTATAACCGATTCTTCCTTAAGTCGCATTCGAAAAGAACTTACCAAAAAACAATGATCGTGATTTCTTGTCATTTGGCAAGATTAAAGTCCCGGGCGCGTGTTTCCTTTGTATCAAAATACACTACCCATGGAAACACTACCTCTTTATATAAGTATACTCTTCGGAGTTACCACGCTGCTGACTATATATCTGTTTTATAAAGCCAGCCGAAACTCGAAGGTTTCTATAGTGCTTGTTGCACTTTGGCTGATCTTTCAATCCATCGTATCGCTCACGGGATTTTATACCCATACCGATGCCTTCCCTCCCCGCTTTCCATTGCTGATATTACCACCGTTGCTGCTTATTATATTACTGTTTGTTACCACTATCGGGAAACGCTATATCGACAGCCTCGATCCGAAAGCACTAACGTTGCTGCATGCGATACGTGTGCCGGTCGAGATCGTGCTATATTTACTCTGTCTGCACAAAACTATACCCGAGATCATGACCTTTGAAGGGAGAAACCTCGACATACTTTCTGGTCTTACAGCTCCTGTCATCCATTACTTTGGCTTTGTAACGAAGCGCATCAACAAGCATATAATCCTTCTCTGGAATTTTATCTGCCTGGGCCTGCTGGCTAACATCGTTACAACGGCTATCCTATCCGCCCCGATGCCGTTTCAACAACTTGCGTTCGATCAGCCCAATATAGCCGTGCTATACTTTCCGTTTACCTGGTTGCCTTGCTGTGTGGTTCCGCTCGTGTTATTCGCACACCTTGTTACCATCCGAAAATTACTACTCGATGGAACTACGCGTGCGAGTCGCGTTGTTTCGGTGTAATGGAAATTCATTACATTTGGTAAGCATGCGTATAGAAAATTATTCACCGCGTGATGAACTCAGGCCGTTCATCAAAACATTCACGATCATTGAAAGTGAATCGGGCATGGTGAATAAAATTTTACCGGAAGCATCACTGATCATGGCGTTCCGTTTCAACGGCAGTATACGGTATACGCAGCAGGATGAAACGGGTATTCTGCCGCTCTCGGTAATTTCGGGTGTTCGCAAGTCGCCACGCATCATGGACTATGCAAAGAAGACTTCCATTCTGCTGGTGAAGTTTCATGCGGGAGGCGCAACGGCTTTCTTTCGCGAGCCCCTGCATGAATTGTTTGAGACCAGTATATCGCTGGATGATCTGTTACCGCGTACTGAACTTATATATATTGAAGAGCAACTTGCTGAAGCACGAAGCCATGCTGCACGCATCTCAACGATGGAACGCTTCCTGCTTTCGAAGTTAAGACCTGCTTTACCGGACAGCCTGATCAACCATGCCATTCAAACGATCAGGTCAGCCAACGGGATCATTCGTATACAGGAGCTACTCTCAGATTTACCCATCAGTCGCGATCCGTTTGAGAAAAAGTTCAGACGCATAGTAGGCACATCTCCTAAACAATTTGCAGCGTTACTGCGCATGCGCCATGTTATCGATTCGCATGCCGCTCAGCAAAGTCTGACCGATACCGCGCATGCTGCCGGTTATTTTGATCAGGCACATTTTATAAAAGACTTCAAGTCATTTACAGGTGAAACACCCAACGCTTTCTTCAAGTCTTCCAAGTTCTGGTAGCTTCCCCCTGTAAAAATATTTACTATACCGATAAACTTTTTCGGAATAGCAATCATCATAGCAAAGACGCCTGCGGTGTACATTAACTATTTTACTGTCTATGATGAATCAGATCTTTTGCGTTTTGATGTTGATACCTGTTTCCCTACAGGCGCAGAACAATCAGAAAATTGGTCACGCTGACTGGGAGTATATCTTCAGTCACTTGCCGGAATACAAACAAATTGAAGTTGACTTAAAAACGTACGAGGCTCAATTACAAAACCAGTTAAAACTAAAAACCCAGGAGTTCGAAGCAAAGTATAAATCGTATCAGTCTTTACCGGCTGATACACCCGAAGCTATACGCAAGGATAAGGAATCGGAACTGGCATACCTGCAGGAGAACCTTGAGAATTTCAGACGTAATGCCCAGGCATCCATCGAGAAGAAACAGCATGAACTCATTACACCGGTGTTCACGAAAGTAGGACAAGCTATAGAAGCGGTAGCCACTGAACACGGTTATTCCTATATCATCAACCCGCAAATGCTTGGTGGTGGTGATGTGTTGTTGTTCAGCGATCAGAAGTATAACATCTCGAATCTCGTATTGCAAAAACTGGGCGTAGTACCACCTGCCTCTGAAAAACGGAATTAATTATATACTTACCGGTGATCCAGCCGGTAACGATTATCGCTGGTGCGATGAATGAGATTTATGCCTAACTTCTTCCGGAGGTTCTGGATATATACATCGATGGAGGTATCGAACAGGTATATCTCCGAACCCCATATATTCTGAAGCAGGTTTTCGTGTGAAATTACTTTGCTGGGATTCTGCGCGAAGAAGAACAGCAACTCGAACTCAGGTTTGCTCAGGGTAATTTCGTCATCCCCGATCTGCACCGAATTGGACTTGCGATGAATGCGCAGGTTGCCGATCTTCAGTTCTGCTATACTTTTACGGATCACAAACTTACGCTTCAGTACCGTGGCAACTTTATAGGTAAGCGCACGCAGGCCGATAACTTTCTCGATATAGTCATCACCGCCCGTATCGAGTGCCGCTTCGTGGTAATAATTTTCTGACTTGGCCGTGAGAAAGAATATATAGGTATCGGCAAAGCGTTTCATGCTTCGCAGCTCGCGGCATATTTCGATGCCATTCGGGTGCGGCATCATTATGTCCAGGATAATTAGATCGGGGGAAAAATCTTTTGCCACGGCTACTGCATCCTGGCTTTCATCAATGGTCTTTACCGTAAACCCTTCTTTCTCCAGGTTATACTCCAGTAACTCAAGAATATCCTTATCATCATCAACCACCAGTACCCGGAAATGTTTTTTCTCTCTCATAACTTTTCTTCTCCAGGCAAAATACAAGACAAACGTTACCGGATGTTTATATGGGGATTACGAAATGTTGAAATATAGCTGAAAATAGCTTTGAGTTGTGAGCTGCATGCTACAAGTAAAATCACTGCGCAGATACTAATGTCTCTGCGCAGTGTATCTATAGAAAAGTAATTTAACGGATAACCTGTAACGAATACCGGACAACGATATATAGTATATCAGCTTCTACCCAGCTTCACGGCCCGTTCTACGGCTTCGGCAGTAACGTTATCATATTGTACCGTGACGCGCTTGTCGGTTTCAATCCACTCTACGATCTTCTCTATGTTTCGCTTGCGCATTTTTTTCAGTACGGGTACACCGAGTTGTTTCAGGGATGCGGCATTGTAATGCTGTTCCAACTGCGATTTCATAGGCACCACCATTAACTTCTTGCCCAGGTATAAAGCTTCGGCCGGTGTTTCAAAACCCGCACCGCACAGTACGCCTTTTGCAGATGTCATGCTCTCGGCAAATTCATCTTTATTAACCGGGTATACAGAAAGTTTACCGATGTGATACGGCTTTTTTGCGTGCTTTGAGAAAATGTGCCACTTTATCTTCGGGATCTTCGCCAGTAACGGCACCAGCTTCTTATCATCGTACGAAGGGAGATATACGGTATAATGTTCCTTTTCTACATTGTTACTCTCCCGCACAGCAGAGCGGATAACCGGTGTATATATATTCTTGTCGTAGCGCTCAAAGTGGAACGATACATACTTTTCAACGGGCGCGTAGTTATGCAACACCCATTCTCCTACGGGATCTATCTTCTTCGGTGTTGGCACTTTCGATGAAAGCAATGCCGACTGATGGCTGAGTCCCACGCAGGGTATATCGCGCTTGCGACAAGCCCACGCACTGATTGGTTCAAAGTCGTTTATGACCAGGTCGTATTTCTCCACCGGGAATTTCTTGATCTCTTTATATACCTCTTTGGAGCTGTTTTGCTTGAAGGTTCGCAGGAAATCTATACCCCCGCTCTTTCCGAAAAAGAAACTGAGACCTTTGGATTTATACTTTACCGGATAGGGTAATTTTATATCGGCCTGGGCACCACTGATGAACAGATCGAGGTCGCCATACTGTTGCAGCACCGGGATGACATCTTCCGCGCGGGCCAGGTGACCGTTACCTGTACCTTGAATAGCAAATAGGATTTTCACTTTTTAACCGTTAAAAATTCGTTGACAAGGTCGCGAAAAATTTCATCGTTATCGAGCCTGTCACCTCGAAATCGTTTCGGTAATTTTATGGCCTGGGCAACTTTATCTTCGGCATACCTATAAATGCTCCAGTTCGTACCATCATATTCCAGGCACGAAAGGTTCTCAATCCAGTCGCCTGAGTTCAGGTACATCACTTCACCTTTATCGGTGGCGATTCTTTTCATTTCAGGGTGATGGATATGGCCGCACACAACATAGTCATAACCATTTTCAATGGCTATATCTCCGGCAGTTTTCTCAAAGTCGTTGATAAACTTTACAGCAGACTTCACACTATCTTTCACGCGCTTGGAAAGCGATATCTTTTCCCTCCCTAATTTCAGCAAAAACCAGTTGACCATGGTGTTGATCAGGATGAGCGTATCATAACCAATGGCTCCCAACTTGGCAAGCCACTTGGAGTATTGCATGGTAACATCAAATACATCACCATGAAAAACCCAGGCACGTTTGCCGTTTAGTTTTAGTACAATTTTATTGTCGATAACAAATGAGCCTAGACGCAGGCCGGCAAACTTGCGCAGCATTTCATCGTGGTTACCGGTAAGATATATTACTTTGGTATTTTTGGAGAGCAGGCCCATAATGTGCTTGATCACCTGCATGTGCGACTTGGGCCAGTAGCGTTTACTGAACTGCCACATGTCGATGATGTCGCCATTGAGTATAACTTTCTTCGGCTTGATGGTTTTGAGATAACGCAACAACTCCTCCGCATGACAGCCGTAGGTGCCAAGGTGTATATCTGATAAAATGACGAGTTCCAGCTCTCGTTTCTTTTTCTTGCCCATTGGTTATAAATAATGATTCCCCAAGACACGAATGTCTCTCGGGGAATCCCCAAACCTATGAAGAAGTTCTTTGCTGCAAAGGTAAAGTGCCATTGTGAATTGAGATGATCTTGGTTGTTATGAAATTGTTAACGGATATTCGTTATTGATTATATCCACGGTTAATTTTATTACTTGTCAGTCACGTAATCTCCTGTTAAGAACTAACAAAATGTAAGCAAACATAATCCAATTTCGGCCTGAAAAAAATCTAAACATCAAACGCTATCTTCTTTACATTACGCTTCCTGGTTTTACACTATATATATACTATAATTTTGCGATCACTGTTATATAAAAATATCCGTAAAACCTGTATTCGATAATCATCAACATCAGATCCGTGTTGGCAGACCTGGAGCCTGGAATAAAATTATAGGATTTCTTCGCTCGAAAATTTGTATATTCATCTGCTGTGTTTGCACGCACCAATATGCTCAGGAACCACTTCCTACGTACGCTATTGCTTTGCTCTTTTTTGATGAACGAAGCTTTCTCCCAATCTCCGTTGGAAAAAGTTAAATTCTCGAGGATAGCGGCTGCGTTATCAAACCCGCATGTGTCAAGCATCCTGCAAGATTCACGTGGTTTTTTGTGGATCGGTACAGAAGACGGACTCAACCGGTTCGATGGTTATGAGATAACGGTGTATCGAAATATTCCGAATGATACAACGAGTCTGTCGAAAAATGTTATTCTTAAATTGTTTGAAGACAAACGTGGTGTACTGTGGGTGAGCACAAGCAGTGGTGGTCTTCACATCTATAATCGTGAGCAGGATAATTTCAAACGACTGCCGCAATACTCGTTTGACTGCGAGGTAGCTGAATTCCACGAAGACGATACCAGTGTATGGATTGCAGGTTTACGTCATGACAAAGCTTTTGCTGAACAAATAAGTAAGCGAAACGGTCGTAATCAATACTACGAACTTCTCAATTCACGCAACCCGGTACACGCCCTCATCCCGGCATCTGATCATGAGTTCTGGGTGGGAGTTCGTGGAGTCGGACTCTTTCGCTGGAATTTGAAAGAGAAATATATACGTCAGCAAGGCCCTCCGATAAGGCTTCAGCGGGCTGTAAAAGATGGCAATAACAATTTATGGGTTGCCGCACGCGGAGGAGTACAAAAATATGATATAGCGAGGAATAAATATATACTCTATAATTCAGGCACCACTCCTGCCCTGCCGATAGACGATGTATTGAATGTTTGCATGGACAGAAATTACCTTTGGATCGGCACAGAAAATGGCGGCCTCTGCAGGCTGAATACCATTACCAATGAATTACTAACATTTCAAGCCAGCAAAAATGATCCGGAATCGCTGCCGGATAATTCCATTCACGCACTCTATAAAGACCGCGAGGGACGCGTATGGGTAGGCACCTTTTCCAATGGTGTAGCAGTTATAGACAGGATGCATGAAAAATTCATGGAGGTTGATATACCCATGGAAAACAACAACGTAAAAGCGATCATACTTGACTCGAAGAACCGCTTATGGGTTGGCACAGAAGGCGGATTAATCATGAAATCGGCGAGCGGTATAAAATACTATAAACATACAACTGCCAAAGAAAGTCTGCAGGCTAATCCTGTACTTGCTATATACGAGGATACACAACAACGTATCTGGATAGGTACCTGGGGAGGCGGCCTCAATCGCTATGATGAGGTACACGACAACTTCGTGCACTATATGCCGGATGAAAAACGCAGAGGTTCTCTTTCCAATCCCAATGTATTTGCCATATCACAATCCAGTAAAACGCATGAGATACTGGTTGGCACGTATGATGGTCTGAATGTACTATCCGATGAACGTGCAGGTACTTTCGAATATATCCGAGAAAGGCAATTTGAATTCAACAACTATATACATACTATATACGAAGACAAAAAAGGAAATATCTGGATAGGCACCATCGAAGAGCTATTACAATACGATCCTGCAAAAAAAAGTCTGACGCGGTTTGAGACAGCAACACACCCGGACTCGGTACAGGTAAGTGGTCTGTGTACCAGTATATTTGAAGACAGCCAGGGGCGGCTGTGGGTTGGTACCCGTAAAGGTCTGCATCTTCTCATCAATGGCACGTTCAAAAAGAGATATACTACGCGCGATGGATTACGTAACAATATGATACAGGCTATGCTCGAAGATGATCATGGTAACTTGTGGCTGAGCACCTCGGCCGGCATATCGCGGTTCAATCCCGACACGGGTATATTTCGAAATTACGATGTCGCCGATGGTTTACCCAGCAACGACTATAAAGCCAACGCAAGCCTTCGGTATAGGAACAATCAATTCCTCTTTGGCGGTAAAGGCATTACTGTTTTCAATCCCGACAGCGTGCGCGACAATCTCTTTGCACCGGGAGTTTTCATAACTGAACTCGGCATTCTCAATGAACCTGTCAGACCGGGTGATCTCGGAGGTATATTGCAACGGCAGATCAGCGAAACGAAAATACTGACACTTCCTCCCGAGTATAACTTCTTTTCGTTAAAATATGTAGCGCTCAATTTTACCGCTCCCGATAAAAATCAGTATGCCTATAAACTCGAGGGTTTTCATTCCGATTGGAATTATGTAGGCGACCAGCGATCGGTTATGTTTACCAACCTTGATCCGAATATATATACTTTCAGGGTAAAAGCCAGTAACAACGATGGCGTCTGGAATGAACAAGGTGCTACCCTGGTAATCCGTATACTGCCACCGTGGTGGGGCACATGGTGGGCAAAACTGACCGGTATATTTGTGCTCACAGCAGTTGCTGTCGCTATCTATAAATTGCGCGTTCGTAACATCAAACGGCATAACAGGATGTTGGAGCTACAGGTACAGAAGCGAACCGAAGAACTGGAACAACAGAATGAAGAACTGATTCAGAGCCAGGAAGAAATATCGGCACAACGCGATATCGTATCAGCACAAAATGTGGAGCTGCAAAAAGCCCGTGAGACAATCGAGAAACAGAACGAAGAAATAACATTACGAAACGAAACACTCGAGGCACAGGTTGAAGAACGAACACGTGATTTGGTTGAATATAATCAGCAACTGGAACAGTTCGCTTTCATCTCGGCTCATAACTTGCGCGCACCTGTAGCGAGGATACTGGGCCTCGGTCATATATTGAACATCTGTCACAACGATTTGAAAGAGGCCATGATGATTGTGGATAAGATTGTATTTACCACAGAAGAGCTCGATCGTGTTGTAAAAGATCTCAACACCGTGCTCGAAGCGCGGAGAAACTCGGCATCGGTAATTGCACCTGTGAACCTGGAAGAAGAGTTGCGCCTCATCAAGATAAACATGGAGAAAGAGATACAGGACACACAAACTATATTTGTCGAAGATTTCTCGAACGGTGCTACGGTCTGGACTGTGAAGGCTTACCTCGATAGTATATTACTGAACCTGATCGGCAATGCCATTAAATATAGGCACCCGGAAAGAAAGCCGGTCGTGAGCATTCGCTCGGAAGTAAAGGATAATTACTTTCACGTAACGATACAAGACAATGGACTCGGTATGGACACGGCCTTATATAAGGACAAGATCTTTACACTATATCGCCGTTTTCATTTACATATTGAAGGAAAAGGCATGGGCCTATATTTGGTTAAAACGCAGATGACCGCGATGGGTGGCAAAGTTGATGTGGAAAGTAAACCTGATGAAGGCTCAACCTTTCATCTCTTTTTTAAACATACTCCCGGAGCGGGTGGGTAATGCGCATGGGTGTTTATTAACAATGATCACTTCCCCGCTTTCTCCACGAGTAATTTCTCGCATACTACGTTACTCAAAACTTCGCGGCATTTTTTCAGGTATGTAATGGTCATGCTTCCATCATACTTTTCGATAGATTCGATTTTGATGACTACACCGAGATGTAGTTTCTTGCCGTTTAAGAATATCAGGAAGTCTTCGGATGAATGTGTTAGTGCCGATAGGCTTACTGTATCGCCAGGCTTGCAGTCTGAAAGTTTTTGATACGATTTCCAAACGATCTTTCCATTCTTATCGGGGATGGGAGATCCGTGCGGATCAATCGTAGGATTACCCAACAGTTCATCCATTCGATCAAAGAATGCTGGTGACTGAATGTGCTCAATCTGCTCAGCTATTTCATGCACTACCTCCCAGCCAAATCCCATTTTCTCAACCAGGAACATTTCGGTAAGTCTGTGCTTTCGTATTACCAGTGCAGCCTCACGCTTACCTTTAGCTGTAAGCGAAATGGGTTTATACTTTTCATAGTTTACAAGCCCTTGCTTGCAAAGGTTCCGAACCATGCTGTTTACCGTAGGTGTACTTACCTCAAGTACATTGCTTAAGTCGGTTGCACTGATCTCCCCCTGCTCATTGGCCAGGTTAAATAAAGCTTTCAGGTAATTCTCCTCTGTTTGCGAAGCCATCAACTCTTTCCGTAATTATAGTTATCGGTTATACCGCTAATTGTTATCCGTTTTTCAGCTGTAATTGTCAAAGATATAAATATTTCTCAGCGGAATAATTTGTTAGATAAATCTAACTTTATAATTTTATTAATATAAATTTTAATTTAACAATAATGAAAATAAATATTTTTACAACTCTTATTATTATATACCACATTCAGGCCTTTGGACAGGCCGGGACTATTTCCGGAAAAGTTACCGAACATGGGCAGCCCCTACCTTTTGTCAGTATTATGGTGAAGGGCTCTTCACTCGCAGACGTTACAGATGAATCCGGCATATTTACCATTCGCAACATTCCGTTTGGACATTATACTGTGACAACTTCTGCTGTAGGATATGAACCGCAGAGCCGTGAGGTGTCTCTGTCTGAAAAGAATGAGACCATTACACTCGATTTTATATTGAAGGAATCGGTATCTGAATTGCAGGAAGTAGTGATATCCGGCACCATGAAAGAAGTAAGTCGTATGGACAGCCCGGTGCCGGTGGAAGTATATACTTCCTCTTTTTTCAGAGCTAACCCCACTCCTTCCCTGTTCGAATCTTTGCAAAATATAAATGGCGTCAGGCCGCAGCTTAACTGTAACGTCTGCAATACGGGCGATATTCATATCAATGGCCTGGAAGGTCCTTATACCATGATCCTTATTGACGGTATGCCTATCGTGAGCGGACTGTCCACGGTGTATGGTCTCACCGGTATACCGCAGGCATTGATTGAGCGTATGGAAATTGTGAAAGGTCCTGCCTCTACACTCTATGGCTCGGAAGCTGTCGGTGGACTGATCAACGTTATTACAAAGAACCCCGCGCGCGCTCCTATACTATCCGTTGACGTAATGGGATCATCGTGGGCGGAAGTAAATACCGACCTCGGCATTAAATTTAACCACGGTGAAAAAGCGCAGAGTTTATTGGGCGTAAATTACTTCAACTATCAAAACCGCATCGATAACAATCACGATAACTTTACAGATGTTACGCTGCAAAACAGAATTTCCGTTTTCAACAAGTGGAAAATACAACGCAAGGATAACAAAACATTGTCAATAGCCGCGCGGTATAATTATGAAGACCGCTGGGGAGGCGATATGCGATGGACACCTGAATACCGGGGAAGTGATGAAATTTATGGTGAAAGTATATATACAAGTCGCTGGGAAACGTTTGGCATTTACCAACTGCCAGTAGAAGAGAATATAAATTTTCAATTCAGTGCCAACGGACACAACCAGAATTCATTCTATGGAACAACGTCTTACGATGCCGATCAATATATAGCATTTGGACAACTAACCTGGAACAAGCAACTTGGACAGCGCCATGCTGTATTACTGGGTACAGCCTACCGGTATACCTTCTATGACGACAACACGCCTGCCACGGTGGGGACAGACGGTAATAACCCTTCTGTTACATCTCTGCCGGGTGTTTTCGCGCAGGATCAAATCAAGCTGAGCGAATTCAACGACCTTTTGCTGGGTGTTCGCTACGATCACAACAGTGTTCATGGCGCTATCTTTTCACCTCGGCTAAACTATAAATGGACAACGCGCAACAAACAAACTGTTGTGAGACTTAGCGCAGGAAATGGTTACCGTGTAGCGAATGTCTTTACCGAAGACCATGCTGCACTGACAGGCGCCCGGCAAGTAATATTTACCGAATCGCTAAAGCCGGAAACATCGTGGAACACTAACCTGAACGTTGTGAAAAAGATATATACTGCAACCGGCACTTTTATAGGTATCGATGCAAGCGCGTTCTATACATACTTTACCAACCGCATTATTCCGGACTATGAAACAGATCCCAACAAAATCATCTATAGCAACCTGGATGGCTCGGCTGTATCCAAAGGTGTGTCAATGAACGTTGATGTATCCTGGGCGAACGGCTTAAAAATACTGGCCGGGTTTACAGCGCAGGACGTAGTGGTAACTGAAAACGGTGAAACCTATCAGCAGCTGCTAACTGAACGGTTCTCGGGTGTGTGGAATGCAGGATATACTTTCGGGAATTCTGGTTTTTCGATTGACTATACCGGCAATGTATATGGCCCGATGCGACTTCCTTTACTGGGAGAACTCGACAACCGCGCGGAGTATTCTCCATGGTGGAGTATACAGAACATTCAGGTCACACGGAAATTTCAAAAAGGCTGGGAAGTATATGGAGGTATTAAAAACCTGTTAAACTATACGCCACCGGTCAATAGTATAGCACGTCCGTTTGATCCGTTTGATCGCTATGTACAGTTCGATGGCAATGGACAGGTGGTAGCAACGGCCGACAATCCGCATGCGCTTACGTTCGATCCCTCCTATGTATTTGCACCCAACCAGGGTATACGCGGATTTATCGGGGCACGCTACACCTTAAATCAGCCGTGACCAGCCTGCAGTCTTTGTATCTGGCGTCTAGCCAATCAGTTGCTTCTTTCGTTCACAACGCTTGATGGAGTCTGCAGCAGTTTCGATGCTCTTGGCATCGAACGAGTTTTGTATATGCAGGCGGAAGTAGTGAATGGCATCGTCAAGTTTACCCTGTGCTTCGCGGAGCAATCCATATTCATTGTAGATAGTTGCATAGCTGATGCCGGATACTTTGATGGCGAGTTCGAGTACACGCTCGAGGTCGTCATACTTGCGAAGTGTAGAAAGACAATAGCAATAGTTGTAGTATGCTGCCGGGTATTCGGGCGAGAATTTTATGGCGAGCCGGTAATGTTCTTCGGCCTGCGCATAGTTTTTAAATTTAGTTTCGTAGAGCCAACCCAGGTGATTATGTGCTTTTCCGAAATCAGGTGCTTCCGCCAGTATCTCTTCCAACAGGTGTGCTGCTTCACTTAATCGTCCTTCACTGATCATGCGGTCAGCACTCAGGAATTTTTCTTCGAGGTAAAAATTAGTCGTGTCGCTCATAACCGAAAGTTAAATATTAAAAGTGAAAACGAAGATACTTTATAGTCTCTCCTTTGGCGGCAAACGCTTCTTCGTAACGTGTCTTTATATCAAAACATTCCGGACGAAGTTCGGAAGCATATACATCGTTTGTAAATTTCAGATCGCCGATGTCAGTCCGGTTCTGCGCTTCTTCTAATGTATACTCATACAGAATCGTGTTGTCTGTTTTCAAGCGCACATAGCCTCCGGGTTTCAACAAGCGTTTATACATCTCCATGAAACGCGGACTTGTCAAGCGTCTTTTTATGTCACGCTTGGTCGGACGCGGATCGGGAAAGGTAAGCCACACTTCATCAATCTCACCGGGTTCAAAGAAATTCTCAATCAACAGTATATGCGTACGCAGAAAAGCCACGTTGGTCAGGTTCTCTTCTACTGCCACGGTGCTCCCCTTCCATATTCGTTCACCCTTTACATCTACACCTATAAAATTGCGTTCCGGGAAAAGTCGGCCGAGTCCTACGGAATATTCTCCACGACCACACGCCAATTCTACGGTTATCGGTTTATCATTTTTAAAATGTTCTTCCCGCCACTTTCCTTTAATTGTTTTATAGATCGGTTTGGTAGGTTCGATCACGTTAGTTCTTTCTTCGATGATCTTAAAACGTTCGAGTTTACGCTTCACAAAAATTTATATTCTGAGTTTTACTAATTTAAATACTACTTGTAACTATAGTCCATCGATCTCGGCCACTACAAATGTACTTCCACCAATGAAGATCACATCTTCGGCAGAAGCTTTCGCGCGCGCCCGTTGAATGGCTTCATTTACATTGGCAATTACCTCGCCTTTCAATCCTGTACTGCGTGCTTTTTCAGCCAATATACCTGCCTCCAGTGCGCGCGGTATAGAAGCCTGGCAAAAGTAGTAGTTCGCTTCCTTCGGCAAAAGCTCCAGTACACCGGATATATCTTTATCCTTTACCATACCAATGACCATGAACAGTCTCTTGTATGAAAGCTGTTGAAGCTGTTTCACCACCTGCGTAACACCATCGAGGTTATGACCGGTATCACACACGATCAACGGGTTTGTTCCCAACTTTTGCCAGCGACCTTTCAAACCGGTTTGAGACATTACTTTCATGAGGCCATCCACCAGTTGCTCATCGGTGATTTTCCAGCCTTGCTGTCTCAAAACATCAATGGCGCAAAGAACACCCGCCAGGTTTTTCTGTTGATAGATACCTTGCAACGGTAGGGCTATGCCTGTATGAGCTGGTTTTCCGTTTTTCAATGCATCAAAAAGTATAGTGCCCTTCTCTTCGCGAAACTGAACGGTATATACATCGGATGCAAAGCGTAACGGTGCTGTCTCGGCTGCCGCCTTGCTCCTGAATACATCGGCAATGCCCGGCTGTTGTTCACTCACCACTACGGGTACATTCTTTTTAATGATTCCTGCTTTTTCAGCAGCGATCTTTTCGAGTGTATCACCTAAAAGATCGGTATGATCCCATCCTATATTTGTGATCAGCGAAAGCTCAGGTGTAATCACATTCGTGGAATCAAGTCTTCCGCCCAGTCCTACTTCAATCACGGCCACATCAACCTGCTCATGCACAAAATAATCAAATGCCATCGCTACCGTAATCTCAAAAAACGAAGGTTTCACACGTTCGATCACCGGTTGAATACGATTCACAAAATCCACCACGAATTGCTCCGATACTTCTTTACCATTCACGCGAATCCGTTCCGTAAATGACTTGAGATGAGGTGAAGTATATAACCCGGTTTTGTACCCGGCTGATTGCAACACAGACGCCAGCATGTGCGAGGTACTTCCCTTACCGTTAGTGCCTGCAATGTGAATGGACTTGAACTTTCGCTGCGGATTATCAAGTGCTTCACACAGTGCTATGGTATTGGACAGATCACTCTTGAATGCAACCGACCCGACCCGCTGAAACATGGGAAGATTCGCGTACAGATACTGGAGAACATCTTCGTATTGCGTGAACATGGGCGCGAAAATAATTCCTTCACACGCATTGTCCATGATTCGTGCGGATAACTTTCCGACAACTGTCTGCGGAGAAAACGGGCAGCGGATTTTTAAAAGATTTTCAAAAAACTACTCCAATTTTAATCAAGCAGGGTAAAACGCAAACCTTCTAAAACGTTTTCGGTCATTTTTTATGCAAACGAAAGTCAGAATTTAACCATATCTTAAAAAAAATGGCGATTTTTGAAGTACAACCAGAACTTTTAAACGCCTATGAAGAAATCATTAATCTTTTTGCTGTTGCTCATCGGCTTCAGCGTGCTGGCAGTCTTCATGCCGGCAACCCCGAAGCAAATTGTGACGGAGGGGATGAACGGAGGTGATATCGCCTGGATGCTCACAGCATCTGCCCTTGTACTATTGATGACACCCGGTCTCGCCTTCTTTTACGGAGGTATGATCGACATGAAGAACATAATCTATACGATGTTCCAGAGCTTTATCGCGATGGGTGTTGTTGGTGTATTGTGGATCGTGGTGGGATTCAGCCTTGCGTTCGGAGATTCTATCGGTGGACTCATCGGTGATCCAAGATCTTTCTTTATGTTCCATAATGTACTGGACGGCAAACCATGGTCACTTGCTCCAACCATACCGTTGGTGTTGTTTGCTTTCTTCCAGTTGAAATTCGCCATCATCACGCCTGCCCTGATCACGGGTACATTTGCTGAACGCGTGCGCTTCAAGTCGTACATTATATTCCTTGTATTGTTCTCGCTGTTTATATACTCACCGCTTGCACACTGGACATGGCATCCGGAAGGATTCCTCTTCAAGATGGGTGTACTTGACTTTGCCGGTGGTACTGTTGTACACATGTCTGCTGGTATAGCAGCATTGGTAGCTTCTATCTTTTTGAGAAGCAACGAAGAGAAGAAACACATTGCTCCTGCTAACATTCCATACGTATTGCTGGGCACAGGTTTACTGTGGTTCGGATGGTTCGGCTTTAATGCCGGAAGTGCGTTGAGCGCTGGTACGTTGGCTGCTTCTGCGTTTGCAACTACCAACACTGCTTCTGCTGCGGCTGGTCTTGCGTGGATCCTCTTTGATTCTGTGCGTGGTAAAAAACCTTCAGCTCTTGGGTTCTGTATCGGTGCCGTTGTAGGACTTGTAGCAATTACACCTGCTGCCGGTTTCGTGACTATACCTTCGAGCTTGTTCATCGGTACATTTGCCAGCTTGATCAGTAACGTGATGGTTCATTGGAAAACTACCAAAACTTCGCTGGAAGATACACTTGATGTATTCCCTTGCCACGGTGTAGGTGGAGCGGTTGGTATGATCATGACTGCTTTGCTGGCGAACACAGCCGTGAACGGAGCAAACACTACGGGTAACGGTCTCTTCTTCGGTGAGACAGCATTGTTCATTGTACACATGAAAGCTTTGGTGATTGTAGTGGCCTATACATTTGTTGGTACCGGTATACTGTTGAAAGTTACCGACCTGATTGCGCCATTAACCATAGCCCAGTCACAAAGAACCGTTGAACCTGCTTATGAAGAAAACCTGGTAGGTGATTTAAGTTCTGCCAAATAACAAATTTGATTTCTATAAAAATCAAGCCCCGTGAACAGCGGGGCTTTTTTATTGCTATCGACTTTAAACCCTTTGCGCGGATGCCTGATAAGGTTTACATTCGCTTATACCAAGACCTTTCCATACCATGATCATTCACAATTCCTACCCTGACTTTGTTGTGTTCCTATATGTGCATTTGTCGCAGGCCGACAGCAGTTACGATCCGTCTGAGCTCGCTGCTATCAAAAGTAAAATGAAAGCGCTATACCCTGCTGACACAGACATTGAGAAGAAACTATATACAGCTATACGGGAGTATAATTCATTTGATAAATCAAAACTGAACGACCTGTTCCTGCAAACCGCGAAGCACTTCGGACAAAAGTCTGATCTGCCAAAAGGCAATGTACTCGAAGCGATGCAGGACATTGTACGTGCCGATGGAAAAGTAGACCAATCGGAAACCAAAGCATTGGAAACATTGAAACAACTTATGGATATAACCGTGTAATGAGCTTATGAAAGGTTTCGTCATCGTTATTCCGCTGTTACTGCTTTTTACATTTGCCTGCAAAAAGCCGACAGCATCTATTCATGATGATGCTTTCGCAGATATACCTCCGCTCATTCTTCGTACTTCGTTAAAAGATACGCTCACCAGGAATGTATTGACCACGCTTCAACTGAACGATGCTGAAGGTGTAAAGATCAAGTATCAGAACGGCAACTACGCCAGTTATTTCGCTTATGAAGCCGATCACGATGCGTTGCTACAGGCTATCGGTTCGTTACCATTTCCCCGCTATGCTATAAAAGCAGACACCGTATGTTACCCGATCTCTTTTCGTGATATAGCATTGTTGAAACAGAAAGTTACCGGAGCAGAATACGAAGCCTCTTCTTTTTTCTGGGATGTCGATGAAACGAAATATGATGTATACGAATGTCTGAAGCCACCGATGCGACACACGCTGCTCGTAAGCAAGAGCTCGAAACAGGTATTACACCGTGCTGAATATATAGCACAACTATAAAACAGTAAAGAACATAAACAAAAGAGGATGCCTTGAACAGACATCCTCTTTTTGCTTATACTATATCAGACTTCGCCTGCGTATTTCTATATGTTATTTCCGTATAGCAAGGCGATACAGCATAACCATCATCGCGATGAAGAAGCCTGTACCAATCGCATAGTAACCACCAATTCCGAAACGGTCTGTTAAAGTATGCTCTACATTCATAGCATCCATAATGTTCGGCCACACTACAGCCAGTACTGCTACAATCACACCGGTTAACGCACCACCTGCAATGAGACCCGTTGCAAACAGACTTCCGCGACCAAGTTCATCATCCTGTACTTTTTCACCTTTGCGTTCAGCACGCCAGTCAACATAACCTTTTACGGCACCGCCCGCGAAAATGGGAAGTGTAGTGGACAATGGTAAATATAGTCCTATGGCAAACGCAAGGGCTTTAATACCGCATAGCTCCATCGTGATCGCTATAAATACACCTACAATTACAAACTGCCAGTCGAGGTTAAACGAAAGTATACCGCGTGCGAGTGTCGCCATCAACGTTGCCTGTGGTGCCGGGTATTTATCACTGCCGATGGCGTGTGTTATACCTTGCTCAAGCATTTCAGGTGTCGGTGTATCGAGAATGCGAACGATGCCCCCGATGGCAATAGATGAAACAATCGCACCGATGAACAATGCAAGCTGCTGATAGCGGGGTGTTGCTCCTACTATAAATCCCGTCTTTAAATCTTGTGACGTACCTCCTGCGTTCGAGGCGGCTATACAGATCATACCGCCCACAACAAGGGCCAGTGGTTCGTAAAATTTGCCTGACCAACCTATACTGGTAAAGATGAGACAGGTACCCATCAACGTAGCGATGGTCATACCCGAGATCGGGTTGTTACTGGTACCCACCAAACCCACAATACGGCTGGACACGGTAACGAAGAAGAACCCGAAGATTACAATCAGCAACCCAATGAAGAGTTTTTGAAGTATACTATCACCGGGCATAATGTTGCTGGGAAGCATCGCCGTTAGCAATACCAACGCTATACTTCCTATAATCACAAACTTGAACGACAAGTCATCTTCCGTACGCAATACACTGGTTTGTCCTTTCTCCTTTAATGAGCCCATACTCTCGCGAAAGGAGCTCACAATCGTGGGTATAGTCTTGATGAGTGTGATGAACCCGCCAGCCGCTACAGCACCGGCACCGATCTGCCGTATATAGGCGCGATATATAGCATCGGCATAACTCCCGAAGGTATGCGTCTGCGGATTCCAGTTACCATAACCACCGGGAGTATCAAGACTTGCCAGGTTTCCTAATTTAACAAGCTGCAGGGCAATCGTATCCGGATGAATCAGTGTGCTCAGCAGCGGAGTAATAGCCCACCATGCCAGCACAGAACCCGCTACGAGTATACCCGATATGCGCGGACCAATGATATACCCTACCCCCAAATATTCCGGAGTAATTTCTCCGCGTGTTGCTGCTGATGGCCAGTACTTGTTCGTCTGGCTCGTGATATAGGCCGGTACTTCAGCGATTACGTGAAATACTTTTTGCATCAGCGCATATAGCATGGCTATACCCATGCCGGCAAACGCTGTCTGTGCAAATACACCTCCTTTTTCACCAGCCTGCAATACCGAAGCACACGCAGTTCCTTCCGGATAAGGAAGTGTACCATGTTCTTTTACAATGAGCGATCTCCGTAACGGAACCATCATCAACGTACCAAGCATACCACCAAAGGCAGCCAGTATTAATATCGTGAGGTAATCGAAATAAGCTTCCCCTATACTTACACCATCCTGGCCGGGAGAGAGAAATAGAAATCCGGGTAAGGTAAATACAACACCGGCTGCTATCGATTCACCTGCTGAGCCTGTTGTTTGTATAATGTTATTCTCAAGTATGGTTGTCTTGAGAATTTTGCGTCCCAGCGTGATCGCGATCACGGCTATTGGTATAGATGCTGTAACCGTAAGACCTGCCTTGAGTGCCAGGTATACCGTTGAAGCTCCGAACAGAATTCCGAAGAGCGAACCAAACAATACAGACTTGACTGTGAACTCCGGAATTCGCTGTTCCGGTGAGACGTACGGTTTAAAAAATTTATTTCCTTCCATGATGGTTAATGAGTTCGTGTTGAGTTTTTACTGGATGTTGCCCATGAGTTTGCGAATTGGTTTACTGAACACCAGCACAATAGCACCGGCTATAAACATGATCTTTACAATGAAGCCGAACAGTTCGGTTAACAATGTAGGATTGGCGGTGATCGCTTCGTCACTGAATTCACCGGCATATAAACCGGCAAATAAGTTACCGAGTGCCAGCGCCATAAAGAATACCCCCATCATTTGTCCTACCAGTCTCTTCGGTGAAAGTTTGGTTACACCGCTGAGTCCAATCGGGTATAAACATATCTCTCCGAATGTATGGAACATATAGGTAACAATGAGCCAGGTTGGTAAAGGTTTACCGCCTGCTATCACTATATCCGAAGCTCCGATCATCACAAGATAGCCCAGTCCCATAAAGATCAAACCGAGCGCCATCTTTACCGGTGTAATGGGATTGAGTTTTCGTTTCGCCAACGTAAACCACAGCCAGGTAAATACAGGAACAAACAGAATTACAAAAAATGGCGGAGCCGACTGAAGCCAGCTTGCCGGCATGATGAACGATCCTAAACTGCGATCGGAATATCGATCGGCAAAAAGATTAAGCGATGATCCTTGTCCTTCATACCCCGTATAGAACATCGTTGTGATGAGGAACATCAGGAAAATGGCAAACACTTTTTTCTTCTCGTCACCATCAAGCTTCTCGAACAGGAATACATATATAAAGTATATCAACACGGATATACCGATAACAACACCGGAAGCGCTTGCAAATACAACCGGGTTAATGGTGATGGTGCGTGTTAACAGCAGCGCTACAAATGCGATAAGCAGTATACTTACGATCCACAGACCCGTGCGAATAGAAGTCTCGCGTTTTTTCTGCTGCGTTGCATCGGGTAAACGTGCCGGTTCAAGACCTGCGTTGCCTAAATATTTCTCCGTGAGTTTGAATTGTATCAATCCGAAGATCATACCCACTCCGGCAGCGGCAAATCCATAGTGCCAGTTTATATTCTCGCCCAGGTACCCTACAATAATCGGTGATATGAGTGCGCCTGAATTTATACCCATAAAGAATATAGAGAAGCCTGCATCGCGTCTTACCTGTTCATCCGGCGGGTATATCTCTCCCACCATACTGCTGATGTTCGGCTTGAGTAGACCGGTACCAAGCGTGATGAGTAATAAACCGATAAAGAATGTTTCTGTAGTAGGAAGTGCAAGACAGATGTGACCGAGTGCAATGATGCAGCCGCCATAAAATATAGACTTGCGCAGGCCAAAGAACTTGTCGGCAAGCCAGCCACCGGGCAGCGCAAGCAGGTATACAAACATGGTATAGAGTCCGTACACAGCGCCACCGGTTTTATCGTCCAGGCCCATGCCACCTCTTTCCACAGAAGCTACCATATACAATAACAGAAGCGCCCGCATACCATAGTAGCTGAAGCGCTCCCACATCTCGGTAAAGAATAAAGTAGCCAGTCCGCGCGGATGGCCAAAAAATGTTTTTTCTTGACTCATTTAAACAAAAAGGTCAGGTAGGTAAAATAAAATATTGCTTGCGGTTCTTCAAACCGGCTTGAAAGTAGGCCGATAAATCCATTTTCGCAAATAGTGTTTGTTAACCGCAACCAGAAACAAAATATAATTGCAAACGATTGAAACCATTTTCAATTGCCCATACCTTTACGCATAACTCATTAACCCAAATTGATCATGCTGGAATTCGGAATCAGATCCCGATTAGTCGGGATCGAACACCTCGGTATTTCCGATGGAAAAGCCTACTGGAACCTCGCTCCCGAACAACTTACCATGATGGCACTTGATAATGGTGATGCCAAGATCACCAGCAGCGGTGCAGTGGCCATTCATACGGGAGAGTTTACGGGTAGGTCACCCAAAGACAAATTCACGGTTAAAGACAGTGTCACCGAAAAGACTGTCTGGTGGAACAACTTTAATATACCGTTCGATGCTGCGCGATTTGAGAAGCTCTATATAAAGATGCTTCACTATTTCAAAGGCAAAGATTTCTTTGTACGCGATGTATATGCCTGCGCAGATCCGCGTTATCGCATGAACATTCGCGTGATCAATGAATACGCGTGGTCCAATCTCTTCGTGTATAACATGTTTATCAGACCAAACGAAGATGAACTGAAGAACTTCGAACCGGAGTGGCTGGTGTTGAATGCACCGGGTTTTCATGCTGTACCGGAGGAAGATGGAACCCGTCAGCATAACTTTTCAATCATTGATTTTACGCGCAAAATTATTTTAATAGGCGGTAGCGGATATACCGGTGAAATCAAGAAAGGAATATTCTCAGCACTGAATTTCATTTTACCACATCAGAAAAATGTTTTGTCGATGCACTGTTCTGCCAACACCGGCAAGCAAGGTGACACCGCTATATTTTTCGGATTGTCAGGAACCGGAAAGACAACACTCTCTGCTGACCCGAACCGGAAACTGATCGGAGATGATGAGCATGGCTGGACAGATGACAATGTGATCTTCAACTTCGAAGGTGGTTGTTATGCAAAGACTATCGATCTTTCAGAAGAAAAAGAACCGGATATATTTAACGCCATCCGCACAGGCGCACTGCTCGAGAATGTTGGCTTCAGAAAAGGCTCTAACGAAGTAGATTATGCTGATGGTAAACTTACCGAGAACACACGGGTAAGCTATCCGATCGAGTTCATTCAAAATATAGCGCAGCCATCGCTGGGTAAAAATCCGAAGAATATATTCTTCCTCACCTGCGATGCGTATGGCGTTCTCCCTCCTATTGCTAAACTTACACCGGGCCAGGCTGCGTTCCATTTTATATCCGGCTATACTGCAAAAGTTGCCGGCACAGAAGCTGACATTCTAGAACCTACCATGACGTTCAGCGCATGCTTTGGTGCTCCGTTTATGCCGTTGCATCCTACGGTATATGCAGAGATGCTGAGCAAGAAAATGAAAGAAGCCAACGTAAATGTATGGCTGGTAAATACAGGCTGGTCAGGTGGCGCGTATGGTGTTGGTGACCGTATGAGTCTGAAGCATACCCGTGCGCTCATCACGGCTGCACTTAATGGAGAACTTGATAAAGTGTCGTATAAAAATCACGAAGTGTTTGGTGTTGCCATGCCATCATCATGTCCGAATGTGCCCTCTGAAATACTCGACCCGCGCAATACATGGAGTGATAAAGATGCGTATGATCACAAGACACAGTTTTTAGCAGAGGCCTTTCTGAAAAATTTCGAGAAATTCTCTGAAAACGCCAATGCCGAAATATTGGCAGGTGCACCTCATGTCAAGATGCACGCACAATAACCAGTTGTTGGCTTGATCAGGCAGGGATTGATTGAGAAGCCGCCCCGAACGTTTATCGGGGGCGGCTTTTTTCATTTTGTCGGAAGCATGCTCCATTTGTATAAATTATCGCCCGTTCATAGCAAACGAAACGCAGTTCAAACATTTGGTTTATTATACTGCGGACAGTATTAAATAAAGTTTTACCTAAAAAAAGCCAAATTTGTATGAAGTTGAAGTTTTTTAGCCTGGTGTGTTTCATGGCGCTTTTTTCTGCTAAGTTGTTCGCACAAGATGCAGCAACAGTTACGGATGAGGAGTTGAAAAAGTATGCGATTGCCATGGATTCTGTGAATGAGATGCAAGCGGTTCTGTCGGGACAGATTAAAGAGATGGTGACTACAAGTCAGACTATATCTGCACAACGTTATAATGAGCTTTTCAAAGTCATCAATGATGAAGGTAAACTACTGGAAGCAAATGCAACTCCGGAAGAGATTGCCTTCGTAAAAGAAGTTATTGCGAAGAAGGATGCAGGCACAGCCAAGATTAAGGAAACGTACCAGTTGCTGGCGAAAGACTTTGTAGGTGCAGCAGCATTTAACAAAGTAAGAAAAGCCATCAGCAGTGACGAAGGTCTTAAAACCAAATATCAGTCACTGATGGATGAGCTCGCCAAAGACAATGCGGTGAACTGATTCACACATAAGATATACTTTCGCAAGCAAGAGGCTGCCCAACAGGTAGCCTCTTCTTTTTTATAGCCAGCCTCTTGCAGAGTATATATAGCCGGCTATCGTTTTGAAATATGAAAGCACTACGGATGTAAGTTTTTCACATCAAGCTTAATGTTCTGGTAAAGTTGTAATACCTTTAATGTCATATATTTGCATACCAAAACCAAGTTGCAAAAATGCGTGATGTTCTGAAGCCCTTCTTACTCTCCTCCTTAATGATGCTCACGGCTGTCGTTGCTCATGCTCAACTCGATGGGTTATTCGCCCCTTTTGATTGCCGCGAACATGCTGAATTCTTTTACAATGAACCTGTAGTCGAGCCAGTTGAACAACCCGCTGCTGAAGTTACAGTCGCAGCAGAAGAGCCCACCATTACCATGGACACCGTATCGGGCTGGAAACAATGGAGTATGGTAGAGAACTTTGCATTTGGAAAAGATCGCGGAACCATGTCGATGATCACCGATCTGGAAGCTTTGCATCCTTACTTTCGCGATCGTATCAAAACATTAATCGTGAATTGCCGCGCCAAGGGAATTGAACTTGCTGTAGTAGAATCGTATCGCACACATGCCAAGCAGAATGAATATAAAGTGATGGGGAGTAAATATACCAGCTCGGGAGCCGGACGTTCCAAACATCAATACGGACTCGCGGTTGACCTGGTACCTATTGTTGATTCGGTTGCTGTATGGGACAATAAAGCTTTGTGGCTGAAGATCGGTGTTGAAGGTGAAAAGCTCGGCTTACGCTGGGGCGGACGCTGGAGAAAACCCTATGATCCCGGTCACTTCGAATGGACAGGCGGACTTACTTCTGTACACCTCTCGCATGGCGAACTGCCCCCTATACCGAAATGTGATGAACTATATCCGTGCATACATGAGGATATCAAACTTCTGCGTAAATACTGGAGAGCGGTAGAAGATGCACAGGGCGCCATGACGCGTAAATAACTATGAGACTTACTTTTCCGGAACACTTTTTCTTTGGAACAAGTACAGCCGCGACACAAATAGAAACAGCTTTCGAACACGACTGGCAAGGCATCTCATCACGGGATGGATACCTGTTCGACCGCACAACCGACCACGAGTTGAGAGTGGAAGAGGATGTAACTATCATTGCATCACTCGCGCCTAACTACCGCATGAGTTTGATGTGGAGCAAACTTCAGCGCGAGCCATTCGGCAACTTCGATCCGGAAACCCGACAACACTACCATTCATTATTACAGCAATTAAAATCGCGTGGTGTAAACATCATGATGGTGCTTCACCATTTTACCAATCCGTTGTGGTTTGCCAAACGCAGTGGATGGGAACGCGAAGAGAACATCGCGCTCTGGGTTGACTTCTGCAAAAAAGTTGTTGATGAATATGGTGAGTATATTTCGTACTGGAATACATTCAACGAACCAAATGTATATGCGAGCTATGGATGGATCACCGGCTTCTTCCCTCCTTTCAAGATCAACCCGCTTACCGCCGGCAAAGTTGTGATCAACATGGGCAAGGCACACGATATAGTTTACGACTATATCAAAGCAAAATTCCCGAATCAGCCGATCGGTATATCGCATAATGCAACAGTGTTTTCTGCTGAAAATATACTCGGATGGTTTCCCGCACGCCTCAGCGACTGGTGGTTTATGGACTATGTGCCAAGTCACTTTGAGAAAGTTGATTTCTTCGGCATGAGTTACTACGGTCGCATTCCACACGATCCGCTACCGATTACGTATCTGGAAACACCTCACAAAATAAAAGAACTGGGCCGCAAGCATGATGACATCTGGGAGTATTATCCCGAAGGACTACGCGCGTGCCTGGACCGTTACTGGAACAAGTATAAAAAGCCCATCATCATTACCGAGAACGGTGTTTGTGATGAAAGTGATTTTCTGCGTCTGCAGGCTATACAGGACTATGCCGAGATTATTCACAAAGCGATCAAAGATGGTATCGATATTCAGGGCTACTATTTCTGGAGTACGTGGGACAACTTTGAATGGCACCTTGGTCCCAGCATGCGCTTCGGATTATATGAATGCGATCTGAAAACCAAGAACCGGATGATGAAACCCAGTGGTGCGCTGTATGCATCGCTCGCCCATTCAAAAAAAATCAGCATACAGAAACATAAAGAAGTTTCTGTTTAAGAAATTTTGCGTGTACCTTCAATCTATATAGTTACCATACCTACTTTCTATGATGCGAAAATTACTGGGCGTATTGTTTCTAACCCTCTCTGTATTTTCATCTCTTGCACAGAGTAAAAAAGAATATTTATATGTAGGCACGTTCAGTGTTCGCGGCAGCGAAGGTATCTATATCTATACCTTTAACCGCGCAAAGAAGTCGTTTACATTAGTCCAAACGGTTACGGGGCTTGAGAGTCCTTCGTTTCTTGGCATTCATCCTACCAGCAAGTTTTTATACTCGGTAAATCGAGGTAAAGCAAGCGAGAATGAAACCGGCGGTTCTGTAACAGCTTATACTATTGATGCAAAAACCGGTAAGCTCAGTGCATTGAATACACGCTCATCGTTCGGAGCCGATCCCTGTCACATTAGCTTTGATAAAACCGGCCAGTATGCTTTTGTATCAAATTATAACGAAGGTAATCTCGTAGTGCTTCCGTTGTTTGAAGACGGACTCGTAGGAAATCCATCTGACTCCAAGAAATATACCGGAAGCAGTATAAATCCGGATCGTCAGCAGAGTTCGCATTTGCACTCGGCATTGATTTCACCGGATAACCGCTTTCTCTATGCAGCTGATCTGGGCACAGACAAAATATATATCTACAATTTCAACCTGAAGAAAGGCACGCTGGACGATTCCAAACAAAAAGAAGTATCGGTAAAAGCCGGCACCGGTCCGCGACACTTCGCATTCCATCCTTCCGGTAATTATATGTATGTAGCAGAAGAGTTAACCTCAACCGTAGCTACATTCAAAGTTGATAAAAAGACTGGTGATCTTACGATATTGCAGGATTCAGTGCTATCACTACCCAAAACATTTGCCGGCAAAAATACCAGTGCCGATATTCATGTAGATCCAAAAGGTAAATTTCTATACATGTCGAACCGTGGCTATAACGGACTGAGTATATATAGCATTGGTGCCGATGGAAAAATCAAACTTGTCGGGCAACAAACTACAGGTGGCAGCACACCACGCAACTTCATGATCGACCCGAAGGGCGAATATATATTTGTAGCCCACCAGGACACCGACACCATCGCCACCTTCCGCATCAACCCTAAAACAGGCAAACTCACTCCCGTTGGCAAGCCGCTGAAAGTTCCCGCACCCGTGTGTTTGAAGCTTCTAGCTGCCAGTTACTAGCTGCAAGATGTCGATTTTGCCAGGCTATATAATTAGCGTTACTTGGCTGCAAGAGCGGTGATAGAGCTACGAGCTACTGGTAAATTTTCTTAAACTATATGATTTTCTTTGCTTGGCTTTGAGGAAGCCAGTATAGCTGCCAGCTTCTGAGCACGGTCATTAAGACGAATAAAATATATACCTATAATCTTTTATCAATGTCTTAGCAGTCCCGTAATCAAAAACCAGCAGCTCTCAAGATTCATAGCTCGTAGCTCAAGGCTCGCAGCTTCCTCTGGCAGCTTGCAGCCAGGAGCTCTAGTTAAACGATACCGAATATGAGTTTGTAACGTAGTTCAGTCCTCCGCTTGAAGAGGTGATTTCGTAGCCGAATTGCACATCGCCTACAGTTATGTCGCCAAACCATCCGCGGGCTTTTACCCATTCTGCAATGGCCTTTACATCTACTGTAGCGTTGTTGGTTTTTGTAGTTCTCAGGAAAGAGTATACATAGTTATTTCCGTTGTGTCCGCGGAATACGTTCCAGGTATGGCCACCTACTGATACATTGGTATGAGTAGCAACCGGGTATCCCTGAGCATTCCAGTTATAAGATATAGGTTTAATGTTACCACTTCCGTTCGCGTTGCTGGTATAGTTCATCCACAACATGATTTCGTGTTGCTTCGCGCTGTCCCATATATCAAAGGTGGAAGCCCATGCGCCACCGGCTGGTGTTGTAGCGCTAACTTTACTGGTGCAGGAAACCAACGCACTTAATTTGCGCCCCACATAACGTGTTGAGTTGGGATATGATTTTATACCGCCTGTGTTTGGATGGTTAGCCCATACACCCCAGTTGCTATACGAGTTGGCCCATATAGATTGCGGCCCCGGTCCGTTCTTCTGTCCCCATATATTATTATATATAGTATATCCGCCGTTGGACCACTGGGCCCATGGTTCACTGGAACCCCATGCCGCGAGGACTTCGGCATCATTGGTTGGGGTAATTTCTTCTTGCTGACATGCGAGTGTCATGCTCGCGAGGATGAGAAATGCTAAAACTTTTTTCATTTGGTTGTTTGTTTAAATCGTTTGCATAAAAGTAGCAGCAGGTCACAGCACGATTTGTTAACAATTAGGGATGAAACTCGTGAGGAAGGGTATAATTTCTCTTAAAGAAGGGTACAATTCCGGTATTTCAATCGAAACTTCAAACGATTTCGATGGATGTTATCACTTCGGTCGGCCTAAATCGAGTACCCAGTAACCAGCAACTTTGGAGGCTCCTATCTCGGTATAGGTGGTGTCCATCATGTTCTTGCAGTGGCTTTCACTTTCCTCCCATCCTTTCATAACATCCGTTACATTGAAATAGCCACGTGCTATATTCTCGCCTACATATATACCGCTATATCCGGCTTGTTGTGTGCGGATAATGGGAGGCGTTCCGTCACGCGACAAGTGACTGAGATAATTATAGGTATACATGTCGATGGCATGATCCTGCGCGGTTTGCGCTAGCGTATCATTCCAGGTAACGGGTTCTACGGGAGGCATTATATCATTGCCGCATTGGCAGCCGGTAACACGCAACGTATTTATAGCGTTGAGTAATTCAATCTGTATATCTTCCGGTTTTGCAGGTTCGTCATCGTCTGAACAACTAACCATACTAACTACTATAGATACTATTAACACTATTCGAGGTATCTCAAATCTCATTTCATTAATTTGTTATCCGTTATAGATAGTCATTGTACCGGTATAGTCAGACTATTGCATTAACCAAATATAGGCATAGTGACTAAAAACAATCCAACAATTTCAACTGCTTCAAAACGCGGTTTGCTTGGTAAAGTATAAATCCGAGTCATGGCAATGCAAACTTTCTCTTATTATGTATAGAGTACAACTTTCCACACGCTGCTTCAGTCATCTGCATACATTCCGGAGAAAAATGTCAATACTTGGTTTTTCGCATTGTTATTTGCTTTTGGAAACATTCTGCTACCTATATAGAAAGATTTGAGCCCGTGGGATTTTGAAATTTCCAGTTGTTTTGCAAACGAATGAACGATTCCCAAAACGGTAACTAACCCAATCATTCCGCCAGGAGCAAGCATGAAAAAACTCAATTACATCGGCTACATTCTGATCATTCTTTCGGTCGCCATCGCATCGTGCAGTAAAGACGAACTAAACACACTTACACTAAGTCAGCAAAAAGTAAACATCGCTGCCAACGGAGGAACTGCCAGCTTTACGGTTGAAACCGATGCTGATGCGTGGAGTATGAGTAATTCTGCTTCGGATTGGTTGAGTGCTTCAGCCACTACCGGAGCAAGCGGCAAGACAACGGTAACACTAACTGTAAATACGCGCACACTGCAAACCCGCACCGCTACACTTGTATTTACAGCAGGTAGTGCAAAGTCGGTTGAAGTGCTGGTTACGCAAGGCTCATCAACCTATCTATATAGTACTACAACAGATCCATCCACCATTACTTACAGTAAAGCCGGTGGTACAATGTCGCTCAAGGTTACAACAGATGCATCCCAGTGGAGCGTGAGCGAGAATGCAGACTGGTTGGAATTTACACAAGGCACCGGTAACACAGGCGCTACAACCATTACTGTCACTGCATCGGCAAATACCGGAGCTGCGCGCACTGCAACGGTACGGATAAGCGCAGAAGGTGCTGCTGACGTTCAGATCACTGTGACACAAAAAGGTTCTCTCTATCCGAATTACAACACTTCTCCTATCGCCCCGGATGCTACCGGTATGAACAGCAACGCTGTAACACTGGCCACCAAAATAAAACTGGGCTGGAATATAGGTAACACACTGGAAGCTATTGGAGGTGAAACCGCGTGGGGAAATCCGAAAGTGACGAAGGCACTGATTGACCTGGTAAAGCAAAATGGATTTAACGCGATTCGTATTCCATGCTCATGGGATCAGTATATGTCCAACAGTTCAACAGCACAACTCAAGACTGACTGGCTGAACAGAGTAAAGGAAGTGGTACAATACTGTGTTGATAATGATATGTATGTACTTCTGAATATACATTGGGATGGCGGATGGTTGGAAAACAACTGTACTACCGATAAACAAGATGCCAACAACGCAAAGCAACAAGCTTTCTGGGAACAGATCGCAACACATTTACGTGACTTCGATGAACATTTACTTTTCGCGAGTGCGAACGAACCTAATGTTGAGAATGCAACGCAGATGGCCGTGCTGAGTTCGTATCACCAGACATTCGTGGATGCTGTGCGCTCTACAGGAGGGAAAAACAGCTATCGGGTTTTAATTGTTCAGGGGCCTTCAACAGATATAGAGAAGACTAACAACCTGATGACATCATTACCAACGGATGAAATTGCAGATCGTTTGATGGCAGAGGTACACTTCTATACTCCTTTTCAATTCTGTCTGCTTACAAAAGATGAGAGCTGGGGAAAGATGTTCTATTACTGGGGCAGCAACTACCATTCTACAACGGACCTTACCCGCAATGCTACATGGGGTGAAGAAAGTACCGTTGATTCTCAATTTAAAATGATGAAGACTAAATTTGTAGATAAAGGTATACCGGTAATTATGGGCGAATATGGAGCGATACGCAGATCAACGCTAACGGGTGATGCTCTAACATTACACCTGGCATCGCGCGCATACTTCTTAAAGTATGTAACCAAACAAGCCAAGGCAAACGGAATTATACCTTTCTATTGGGACGCCGGTGCTATTGGTGATAATACTACTACACTCTTCAATCGAAGCTCAAATACAGTATACGATCAGGAAGCTCTGGATGCTGTCATTGCTGGAATAACCGAATAATTATCGGTTATCCGATACACATTAATCGTTATCCGTGGATTTTTTGCCATATCATCCTAATAACGATTAACGAATAACTGTTAACGATTAACGGACACCAGTATCTCGTCCCAAACTTTTCGCGATACAGGTATACCCGACTCTATATTCTTCTCACGGATTTGTCTGATGTACTCGCCCGGGTAACGTATTGATTTACCGGGCTCGGCCGGTTGTGAGGTGTGATAGTCCTGTATGATTTGCTCCAGCGAGTTTGCTATAGCCGGAAAATGCCCAAGCTTCTTTATGTCAATCGCTATATATACTTGTGAAAGAGCATGCTCGGCTTCTTTTTTAGAAATCTCATGGGTTGACAATCCACCGGAGAGTATAGTGGCGAGTATATCCAATAGTAACGACAGCCCCGCTCCTTTCCAATAACCAATCGGCAATACCCTGCGTGATCCGAGTATCTTACCGGCATCTTTGGTAAGATTACCGGCTTCATCGTAACCACCGGGTACAGGAAGCTGCTCGCCTTTCGATTGATACTGATCCAACGCTCCATACGAGTATTGTGACATGGCTGTGTCCAGCACGATCGCTTCATCCTGGTAAGGCACTGCTATTACCAATGGATTATTCCCGACTTTACTATCAACAGCACCCCATGCGGGCATATTGGCGAGTGTATTTGTCCAGCCTATAAATATAAATCCCTTGCGTGCTGTATGCCATCCATAGTATCCACCGCGCATCCAGTGGTTGGTGTTTGATAAAGCTATACATCCTATACCATGTGAAGAAGCTAATGCCATGGCATGATCTGATGCATCTATAGCATTGAGCGGCCCCGGGCCGAGATTACCATTCCATTGTTCGATGGCACCGAAACCACCGATACGCGATGGTGCCTGATCTGCTTTTATATACCCGCTGCGGATATAGGATATAAATCGCGGGAACCGGTTAACACCATGGGTATATATACCTTCTGCACTGTTGATCGCAAAGATCGATGCACATTGCGCTGCTTTCTCCGGAATGAATCCATGGTTCAGCAGCGCCTGAAGAAATGTATCGTACATCTGCTGATAGGGCACCTGAATAAAGTCTGCCTTGTTATCCATAAAAAAAGCGCCAACGTGTTTAGCACGTTGACGCTTTTAAGATAAGAAATGGTTTCGACTTAATCTTTTAATATCCGCATCTCCACACGTCTGTTCTTGGCACGTGCTTCCGGGGTCATTTCGTTTGCAAGAGGTTGTGAGCCGCCAAACGCTTTTGTCTGGATTCTTCCCTTGGCTATACCTTTCTCAACCAGGTATTTCTTCACAGCATCTACACGACTCTGTGATAATTCCAGGTTTGCTTTCGGACTGCCTACGTTATCGGTATGGCCTTCCAGTTGTATCTCGATGCGCGTGTTCTCTTTCATCATCTGTACCACTTCGTCCAGTTCGGGATATGACTTCGGATCGATCACCGACTTACCTTGCGAGAAGATAAGGTGATTCAGAATGATCGTCTGTCCTTTAGACGTGAGCATGATATCACGAATAACTTTTTTATTGGCATCTATATCTTTCGGATCAACAATAACTGTACGCGGATTATAGCCCTCTGCGGCAGCCGTAATCTGGTATTTGGCTGTGCCGAAGATTGAAAAGGAAAATGTGCTGTCGTTGAAGCGGCCGAAGATGCTTCCGGTAGGAATACTGCTATAGCGGATATTAGCCTTTATACCTTTACCGGTGCGGGCATCTGTTATTTTACCTTCGGCTGTAATAGCATCGTTCTGAGCATAAAGTACATGAGCTCCGAAGATGATCAAAATGAGAGCGGTTAGTTTTTTCATAATGTTAAAAGTAGAAAAGCTTAACCACCTGAACAAAACTTATGCCGTGGATAATGTCTGAACATCGTTCTTATGATCTATACACAGACGGATGGATTCTGATTCACGCTGCTCTGCGTTTCTCGGTCGCATTATCTTTCTCAATCCAGCGAATGGCTTCACGCCACAAAACGGCTTCCATATGCTTGCGGAAGAATCCGAAATGTCCGACTTTCTTTTTCAATACATCTTCAGGTGTTAAATGCCAGTGTTCTACTTTCAGATTCTTGTAAAAATGCTGCAGGTCGTGAACCGCATCGAGTGGCGCAAGTGTATCATCTGAAAAGCTGATCATCAACGTACGTTGATGCAATGCTTCGAATGATTTTTGCCCGGCCGGTAATTCATCAAATATATAGTTCTTGTTGCGTCCCCAGCGCGACCATTGTTTTGCTACCTCGGCAGGAAGATCTTCAAACATGCGTAATCGCGAGGCAGGAAAATAACCGAATAACTTTGTCAACACCGGTATAGCCATATACCAGAACCAGAGCAGCTTTAACTTCATACGCCACCCGGTATAATTTTTCCAGTACGGAGTTTGTGAACCGATCATGATGAAAGCTTCCGCTTGCCTGGAAAGGTTTGACATACCGATGAGTTGCCCGCCAATACTATGTCCTACAATGATCAGCTGCGATAACGGGTGAGCTTTGTTAATGTGACTGATCATGGCATCTATATCTACCGACCAGTCGTGCATATCATACAAAGCATCGCTCAGATCTTCAGGACGGGAATTACCTATACCTCGATAATCGAAAGTATATACCTGGAAACCTTCGGAAGCCAGCCACTTGGCAAAATCACTGTAATACTGTTGTCGTACACCGGTTGCTGAGTTGATCAGCGCTACCTTTTCATGTGGGTTCTTCGCTGCATACCATGTGGCCGAGAGGTGCACACCATCACGCGCTACCACATTCAATACTTCTTTCATAACGTCTTTAAAGGGATCTTTTAAAGACTCTTAGAACTTGAATATGCACGTTAAGGTTGCGTTTGTCTCGCAAATGTTGACATCACATGAACATGTGTTAATCCCAGCGCCCTTTGCCTTTTGAAAAGCTATAGCGACCTGCTCCGGTAAAGACGAGAGCAAGGGCGGTGAGAAGAAAAAGCATATTGGTTTCAATCATCCAGCCACCATAGTCATTTACTTTGAAAGCTATATCGCGGTGAGCAACCCATATAGTCATGAGCATATTTATTACGATAACAATAGCCGCCAACCTTGTTTTATACCCCACAATAACCAACGCAGGTGCGATCGCTTCGCCAATGATACTGCCATAAGCAGTAACTGCCGGAAGACCGGCAGCTACAACTATATTTTTTACATGTTCTATATCGGTGAATATTTTAAATATACCATGAAAGATCAGTATACCTCCACAAGTCAATCGCAGTATAAGTCTGGCCAGATCATCGTTGTGGAGTAGCATGGTATATATCAGTTAGCGATGGGAATGGATTTTACTTCTTCACTTGTATCCGGTATAGGATAATCGAACAAACCAAATTCCTTAATGGCTTCTTCCACTTTGTGTGGTACAAATTTTTCCCAGCCATTTTCTCCTTTGCGGATCATGGATAGTACATTATCGGAAATGATGTGCAGCTTGCGTGTATCGGCATCGTTCACGTCTTCCAGCTTATTGTTGTCCATCAAATAACGGAAGAGGTTTTGCAGGTTGGGCGGCAACTCCTGCTCAAAATCTTTCAGCGTGAACAACTCCTGCGAGCCAACGCGAAGAGCCGGGTATATATATAGTTTTACGTTCGATCCGAAGAGCGAAGCGAAACACTCCAATATACCTCCACGCGTGTTCTCGTATGTCTTCTCGTCAAAAACTTTCTGCAACGCATATATACCCATGATGATACCTATCTTCTTCCCTTTCGTGATCTTGGAGAGATAGTCTACCAGGCGGTAATATTCGAAGTAATTCGAGATGAGTACGTTCTGGCCGAGTGAACAAAGTATATCGGCACGGTGCAGGAAGTCGCGTTCATCGATCTTTCCATCCGGGCTCAGGTCATTCAGCGTAAGTTCGGATAGCAATACAATTTTGGAACGGTCTACATCCTGTTCCTGCTTGAAATGCCTGCGCGATGTGAGCAGCATATCTACGTTAACATGCGTAGGTGGTCTGAAGCGACCGCGCAGCACAAGTACATTCTTTTTATAGAGTTCATCCGTAGGCTGCATTACGTTTCCATCCGGACCAAACATGGCCGCTTTCGTCAAACCATTCTTCACCATCTTGAGCGCCATCAAACGGTTGTCAACGTGCTTGAAGTCTGGCCCCGACAGACGGAACATATCAATTTCGATTCTGCGTTGTGTCAGTCCATCCAGCAGCGACATGAGTATATCTTCCGGATTGCTCATGAAGTTACAAGCGTATAACAAATTAACCCCCACTATACCAAGCGCAAGTTGCTGTTGCAGCTGATCGGTGTCGTGCATCTTTACATGAATCACACAATCATTCGGTTCACTTTTGGGTGTAAGTTGAAACCGGAGTCCGATCCAGCCGTGTCCCTGGTTGGTGCGCTCGTAGTTGAGAATCTCAACGGTATCAGCAAACGCGAAGAACCGTGTGTTATCGATGCGATGTGGTAATCGTTCCGGCAACAGTACATACTCGTGATCGAGCATGCGAAGAAGTCGATCTTCACAAACGTAGCGATCGCCCACGCCATAGATCGCGTCACTGAACTTCATGTCGTAAGCCGACATGGTCTTAGCAACTGTTCCGGAAGCACCCCCTACTTTAAAAAAATTTGCAGCTACCTCCTGTCCCGCTCCTATTTCAGCAAACGATCCGTAAATTGATTTACTTAAATTGATCCTCAGGGCTTTCTCCTGCGTGGTAAGTTTTCTGAATTCTTCCATAAGCTGTCTCCTGCTTTCGCGCCTAATTTACCGTTAATGCCAAACGGTTAAAAGTTAAATGTATATAAAGTTTATACGCATAACTCGCCATTTGTATGTAAAGTTTTGACATGTAGGAATTTGCGTGCATCTAAAAAAAATGAGGGCAGCTGTTATGCTGCCCTCCTGATGTTATTATTTAGTCGCAAATTTTGCCTGTGCTTCGCGTTTGATCTCTTCCCATTCGTCAACCGGTGGAGGAGTACCTTTGTGAAACTCCTCGAGCAACCACGTAACCAGTTCACGTCTCATGCCAAACTGCTCCACGGCATCTTCGCAGAAACTTACCTCGTGCTGATCCACTACATCATCGGCATATACCATGAGTATAAGATCGTATAGCAGGTTCATGCGGTCGTTATGATTATCGGGCACGTTGATCTGATATTTTTCATCGCTGTCTACCAGTTCTTTTACCTGGCGATCTTTTAGTCCGTAACGTTTACCGATCTTATATAGCAATGCTTCTTCAGCTTCGTGCATGTGACCATCGACCTTGGCCAGGGCAAGAAGATTCTTAATGTGATTTTTTTTGTACGACAGATACTGGTGCTCGAAAAAGCCAATCATAGTTTATAGGTTTATAGGAAGTTACAATGCTTATAATCGATAGTCAACTATTGATAGCGTTATTTCTCCCCGGCAGCAAGCTGCCCCTACTTCGTTACATCTTCCCCTATATATCTGCACCACCGAGAGAGTTTTTGTTTACAAACTTAGTTGTTCTTATACCTAAGCGGCTGCGGCTGCCTCCTGCTCTTTAAGCGCACGCCTTAAAATTTTACCCACATTGGTCTTCGGAAGTTCAGTTCTGAATTCAATGTGCTTCGGTACTTTATAGTTCGTGAGGTTTTCATGGAAGAAAGTTTTCAGTTCATCTTCGGTGAGACTCTGATCCTTCTTCACGATGAAGACTTTTATTACTTCGCCTGATTTTGCATCGGGTACTCCGATCGCGGCTACTTCCAATACTTTTGGATGTGCAGCCACTACATTTTCAATTTCATTCGGAAAAACATTGAAGCCGGATACCTTGATCATGTCTTTCTTGCGATCAACGATCTTGAAATATCCATCCGTATCCATCTTCCCTATATCTCCGGTGCGGAACCATTCATTATGAAAGAACACACCGTCATTATCTTTCTCCCAATAACCCGACATTACCTGCGGACCGCGTGCACAGATCTCGCCTGTTTCTCCCTGTGGCAATTGATTTCCGTTGTCATCAAATATAGCTACCTCTGTACTTGGCATGGGTAAACCGATTGTACCTAAACGATGCTGTCCGTCAAGCGGATTGCAACATAATACAGGAGATGTCTCACTCAATCCGTAACCTTCCACCAAAGGTTTGCCGGTAACTTCTTCCCAGCGCTTGGCCACTATATCTTGCACAGCCATACCACCGCCAACAGCACCTTTCAACACAGAGAAGTCAAGATCTTTGAAACCCGGTGTATTCAGCAAACCATTAAAGAGAGTATTGACACCTGTGATAATGGTGAATCTATGTTTCTGCAATTCTTTTACAAAGCCCTTCATGTCGCGCGGGTTGGTGATCATCACGCTCTTCACACCGGTGCTGAACATCAGGAATCCATTTACCGTCAACGCGAAAATGTGATACATCGGTATAGCTGTAATAATAAGATCATTACCGTCTTTCGACATATAGGGCTTGAACCACTCGGTGATCATCGAGTTGTGTGCAATGATATTACCGTGCGAAAGTTTGGCACCTTTTGATACACCTGTGGTACCACCGGTATATTGCAGCACGGCTATATCTTTTACCGAAAGTTCAGGCTTGCTGTAGGACAGTGATGCACCTTTCTTCATAGCCTCTTTAAAAGGAATGATGTTCGGTAAAGTATAGTCGGGCACCATTTTCTTGATATACTTCACCACAAAGTTCACGAGCGATCCTTTCAATCCACCGAGCATGTCACCGAGTTGCGTAACGATGATGTGTTTAATGGATGTGTTTGCAAGTATCTTCTCCAGGTGGCTGGCAAAGTTTGCTACAATAACAATAGCTGTAACACCAGCGTCCTTGAACTGATGTTCCATTTCGCGCGGAGTATATAGCGGGTTGGTATTTACTACCGTAAGTCCGGCACGCAGCGCACCAAAGAAAGCAATCGGAAATTGCAGCAGGTTGGGCATTTGTATAGCGATGCGATCGCCCTTCTTCAACCCGAGACTTTGCAGATACGCCGCGAAGTCTCTTGACAGTTTATCGATCTCGGCAAAAGTCATCTCCTTTCCCATATTCACAAAAGCCACCTTATCGCGATACTTCGCACAGCTTTTTTCAAAGAGATCGACCAGAGAAGAATAGTCATACAAGTTAATTTCGTGAGGGGTGCCTTTTGGGTAATGCTTAAACCACGGGAAATCCTTCATAACATCTACGCTTTCTTAAAAAATAATCCTTCAAATTTACAGATTTCCAAAGCAAACGATTGTTTATCAGCAAATCAAATTAGATCGCAAAGATTTATCACGTTTGGGGGATGAAAACAATGTTTAGATGAAGAAATAACAGAAAAGTAGCGGCATCGTTAAAAAAATAAAACCCGCCTCTCCTGGAGAAGCGGGTAGCTCTGAATAACTCATTAACCTAAACTGAGCTGCTGTAGGAGAAGGATTCGAACCTCCACGAAGCGGTTAGGCGCTGACCTGATCTTGTCCGATTTGAACGGGATCAGGGTGCATTGCTTTGTTCCGTTTACCTCCACCCCCGAGACCGGAGGGCATGTCTGCCAATTTCAACACCCTACAATATATTTGTGTGGTTGGTTGTGTGTGTGATGCTCCCGATAGCTATCGGGAGACTTTGCTGTAGAGGGAGGGCTCGAACCTCCACGGAGCAGTTAGGTCGCCAAAGGCTGGACTTTATCCCGTTACCTCCACCCTCGAGACCGGAGGGCATGTCTGCCAAATTCCAACACCCTACAATGGGTTTGTGTGGGCTTTGAGTGTGTGTGTGATCAGTGCGTCTCGTTGTAAATTATGTAACAAAGTAACACCAAAACTGCTGCTCGAATCAATAAACATTAATAATATTTATATACTTTTCAATTTTATTTCATATTTTTGAATTAAAACTAAAACCAGTTTTATATATGGCCGAAAATTATAAAGTTGACAATGTGGATCTGAAGATTCTGGAGATTCTGATGCAGGATGCCAAGAAACCCTATACCGAAGTGGCCAAAAAAGCTTTTGTTTCGGGTGGTACAGTCCACGTTCGCATGAATAAAATGGAAGAAGCCGGCATTGTTGAGAAGACTACGCTAAAGGTAAACTACGCCAAGCTTGGTTATGACATCACGGCTTTTATCGGGATATTCCTGCAGAAGAGCGCACTCTACGATCAGGTAATGGCAAAACTCAAAGCGATTCCCGAGATCACCAGCATTCATTATACAACGGGTAACTATAGTATGTTTACCAAAATACATTGCAAAGACACCAATCACCTGAAGCAAGTACTTCATGATAAAATACAACAGGTGGAAGGTATTGAGCGTACTGAAACGATGATCTCATTGGAAGAAAGTCTCGATCGCAGTTTGAATCTCACCTAGTACTTACATCGATATTCAACCAACTTACAACCTCACGACAACGCATTGAAATCCCGAACCTCGCTTCGGGATTTTTTATGTGATTGATTTTGAAAGAGTTGTCGTAAATACGTACATGTGTTTGCAATTTCTATTAGGCAATAGAAAACTTCTATGGGGAAATAAACGGGCCTAAGAACCTAAAAATTTCATTTTTGTTATAGCTTTGTAGGTTTATAATCAGTCTAAATAGACGAACTGAATGAGTAAAGATAATCAGGTATTAGAGGAGCTGACCTCCAAGGAATACGAGCACGGCTGGACCACCAACTTCGAGACCGATTCTGCTCCCAAAGGGTTGAACGAGGACATCATCCGGTTTATCTCTTCCAAGAAAAACGAACCCGAGTGGTTGCTCGAGTGGCGCCTTTCCGCTTATCGCCAGTGGACAAAAATGAAAGAACCCACCTGGCCGAACGTTACCTACCCTCCTATTAATTATCAGGACGTTATTTATTACTCTGCCCCCAAGCAAAAAGCAACTCCTAAAAACCTGGAGGACGTTGATCCTGAGCTGATCAAGACTTTCGAAAAGCTGGGTATATCTTTAACAGAACAGAAAAGACTAACCGGTGTAGCCGTGGATGCTGTTATCGATAGCGTTTCGGTTGCTACTACGTTTAAAGAAACACTGGGCGAACTGGGGATCATCTTCTGCTCGTTCAGCGAAGCCGTACAAAAACACCCTGACCTTGTGAAGAAGTATATGGGTTCGGTTGTGCCGGTAAACGATAATTACTTTGCAGCGCTTAACTCCGCTGTGTTTACAGACGGATCGTTCTGCTATATTCCCAAAGGTGTTCGTTGCCCGATGGAACTCTCTACATACTTCAGAATTAACGCAGCGAATACGGGCCAGTTTGAGAGAACATTGATCGTAGCCGATGAAGGTTCTTACGTCAGTTACCTCGAAGGCTGTACCGCTCCTATGCGCGATGAGAATCAATTACACGCAGCGGTAGTTGAAATCTACGCGATGAAAGATGCACAGGTAAAATACTCAACCGTACAAAACTGGTACCCGGGTGATAAAGAAGGTAAAGGCGGTATCTATAACTTTGTAACGAAGCGCGGCCTTTGCTTTGGCGATGGTTCTAAAATTTCATGGACACAGGTTGAAACCGGATCGGCTATAACCTGGAAATATCCTTCGTGTATATTGAAAGGTGATAACTCCATGGGTGAGTTTTACTCCGTAGCCGTTACCAACAACTATCAGCAGGCTGATACCGGTACGAAGATGATTCACATCGGTAAGAACACCAAGTCGCGCATCGTATCGAAAGGTATATCTGCAGGACACTCGCAGAATAGCTACCGTGGACAAGTTCACATCATGAAACGCGCAGAAGGTGCACGCAACTTCTCACAGTGTGACTCATTGTTGATGGGTGACAAATGCGGAGCGCACACCTTCCCGTATATAGATGTTGAAAATAACTCAGCCAAGATCGAGCACGAAGCTACAACATCCAAGATTGGTGAAGACCAGATCTTCTACTGCCTGCAACGCGGTATCGATGAAGAATCTGCTGTAGCACTGATCGTGAATGGTTATGCCAAAGAAGTACTCAACCAACTCCCGATGGAGTTTGCTGTGGAAGCACAAAAACTACTGGCATTGACCCTGGAGGGAAGTGTAGGATAATTTACGTGTGAAGCATAAATCCTTCATACACCAAAACATATAGTATATAAAGCAAAGAAGATATAGCGATGTTAACAATAAAGAATCTGCAAGCGAAGATCGGAGACAAACAAATACTGAACGGTATCAATCTGGAAGTAAAACCGGGTGAAGTGCACGCCATCATGGGCCCTAACGGTTCTGGTAAGAGTACACTTGCATCGGTACTGGCAGGCCGTGAAGAATATGAAGTTACCGGTGGTGAAGTTGAGTTCCTCGGAAAAGATCTGCTCGAACTGGAACCGGAAGAACGTGCCCGCGAAGGTATGTTTCTCGCATTTCAATACCCGGTGGAAATTCCGGGCGTAAGCACTATCAACTTCATGAAGACTGCTGTGAACCAGATTCGTGAACACCGCGGACAACCTGCACTTGACGCTGTATCGTTCCTCGGACTGATGCGCGAAAAGATGAAGCTTGTGGAGATCGATCAATCACTGTTGAATCGTTCCCTCAACGAAGGTTTCTCCGGTGGTGAGAAGAAGCGCAACGAGATCTTCCAGATGGCGATGCTTGAACCAAAGCTTGCTATACTTGATGAGACAGACTCTGGTCTTGACATCGATGCGTTGAAGATCGTTTCAAATGGCGTTAACAAACTTCGTAATAAATCAAACGCAGTTATTGTAGTAACACACTATCAGCGACTGCTGGATTATATCGTACCTGATTTTGTACACGTACTTTACAAAGGGAAGATCGTGAAGTCAGGCACGAAAGAATTAGCACTGGAGCTCGAAGCAAAAGGCTATGACTGGATTAAGGATGAAGTTTCAGTAGCTTAATGCAAGAACGATGAGTGTTGCTGTATCTGAAAAAAATATCACGTCCGAGATTGCTGCAGGCATTGAGAAGAGTCTGAAGACTGCATCTTCGGAAACTGCTCTTCGCAAGGAAGCGCTGGAGAATTTCCGTACGCTTGGACTTCCTGCAAACAAAGCAGAAGAGTATAAATTCACACCGATAACCCGATCACTGGAGAAGAACTTCAATTTCGCTCTGCAGAATCCGGTTTCCAAAATCAATAACGTTTCTGACTATACCATTGCCGGAGTTGAAGCTGATGTACTGGTATTTGTAAACGGGGTGTTTTCGAAGGAAACATCTTCGATCAAATCAACCGGGCTTACCGTTCTTACTTTACAGGAAGCACTGTCTACCAAGACTGATCTTGTATTGAAGCACCTGGGTAAATATGCGGATGCAAAGGCTGATGCATTTATAGCCTGGAACACGGCCGCATTTCAGGATGGTGTATTTATATACGTTCCTGACAACACAGTAGTGGAGAAGCCTGTTGTACTTCACCATATACACGATGCTGCACAAGGTCAGGTGATATCGGTTAACCGTAACCTGATTGTTGTAGGCAAGAGCAGCGAGCTGACTGTATTGGAGAAATTCGATTCAACCGGTTCAGCAAACTTCTCGAATACGGTAACAGAAGCCGTTGTGGCCGAGAATGCAGCTCTCAATCTATACTCCATTCAAAACGATAACGGACCTCGCTATCAGTTCGGTCTTACACAGATATACCAGTCTAACTTCAGCCGTGTTAATACCTATACCTTTACCCTGAGTGGTAAACTGGTACGAAACAACCTGCAGTTTGTGCTGGATGGTGAAGGAATTGAATCGCACATGTACGGACTATATTTGCTGACAAACGATACACTGGCGGATAACCATACCGTTGTTGATCACCGGAAGCCTAATTCATTCAGCAATGAAATGTATAAAGGTATTATGGATGGCAGCTCCAAAGGCGTGTTCAACGGTAAGATCTACGTGCGTCCTAATGCTCAGAAAACAAATGCCTTCCAGGCAAACCGGAATATACTGCTCACCGATAAAGCTACGGTAAACACCAAACCACAGCTTGAGATCTGGGCAGATGATGTAAAATGTTCGCACGGTTGTACTACGGGGCAGTTGGATGAAGAAGCACTCTTCTATCTGCAGGCACGCGGTATCAGTAAAGAAACAGCACAGGCTATGATGCTCTACGCGTTCGCGGGCGAAGTACTGGACAATGTGAAGCACCCTGTGATCAAAGAATATCTCGACAACGTAATCAGCGAAAGGTTACATAAAAACTTTTAGGTATGGTTTCCTCCTCTCCTGCTATAGCCGGTAAACTTGATATTGAAGCGATCCGAAAACAATTTCCGATCCTTCATCAACAGGTTAACGGTCGCGATTTAGTATATCTTGATAACGCTGCTACTTCGCAGAAGCCGCTGGTTGTGATCGATGCCTTGATCGATTATTATAAAAGCTACAATGCCAATATACACCGCGGTATACATACACTGGCGGAGAAAGCAACGAAAGCCTACGAAGAGACGCGCCATACAGCACAGCGTTTTATCAACGCGAAGTCTGAACAAGAGATCATCTTTACGAGAGGCGTAACCGAAGGTATAAACCTGGTGGCATCATCGTATGGAAGGGCTTTTATAAAAGAAGGTGACGAGATTATTATATCGGGCCTGGAGCATCACTCGAACATTGTACCGTGGCAACTGGTATGTGAAGAGAAGAAAGCAAAACTGCAGGTGATCCCGGTATCTCCGGAAGGTGAACTTGATCTGGATACTTTCAAAAAGATACTCTCCGGTAAAACAAAGATTGTAGCCATCAACCATGCTTCCAACAGCCTGGGAACGATTAACCCTGTGAAGGAAGTAATCAAACTGGCGCATGAAGTTGGCGCTGTTGTTTTGATTGATGGTGCACAAGCAGGTGCTCACTTAGAGATTGACGTGCAGGACATGGATTGTGATTTCTACTGCCTGTCTGCACACAAAATGTACGGTCCTACCGGCACTGGTATACTCTACGGTAAAAAAGAACTTCTTGAAAAGATGCCTCCCTACCATGGTGGCGGTGAAATGATCAAGGAAGTTACGTTCGAGAAAACTACATACAACGACCTTCCCTATAAATTCGAAGCGGGTACTCCGAACATTGCCGATGTAGTAGCCTATAAATATGCTTTCGATTTTATCAATGAACTGGGTCGTGAAAATATAGCGGCACATGAACATGAGCTGTTAACCTACGCAACAGAACGCGTTTCGAAACTGAAATCGGTGAAGCTTGTGGGTACTGCCAAAAACAAAGTGGGCGTTTTAGCTTTCACGGTGGAAGGCATTCACCACTTCGATATTGGCCAGATGCTGGATGCGCGCGGTATCGCGGTTCGCACCGGGCATCATTGCACACAACCTCTCATGACTTGCTATGGCATTGAAGGAACTGTAAGGGCTTCGTTCGCGGTTTATAATACTAAGAAAGAGGTTGATCAGCTCGTAGAGGGTTTGGAGCGGGTCATTAACTTCATGAAGTAAACAATGACGATCAATCAGATACAAGACGAGATCATAAGTGAGTTTTCGCTGCTGGATGGTGATATGGAAATGACGGTCTTCTACATTATGGAGCTGGGCCAGAAATTACCTGTAATGCCTGAAGTTGATAAAACAGAAGATAACGTTGTAAAAGGATGCCAGTCGAAAGTATGGTTAACCAGCAAACTGGAAGACAACAAGCTATACTTCACAGCCGATAGCAACACTGCGATAACAAAAGGATTGGTAAGTCTGCTGGTGCGCATTTTCAATGGCCAGACGCCTGATGTGATCCTGAATGCTGATCTTTACTTCATGAACAAGATTGGTATGGAACGATTCATCGGCACACAGCGTTCGAATGGTTTTGCAGCCATGATCAAACAAATGAAATTGTATGCGCTTGCCTTTAAAACCAAAATGGAAGTTAAGTCATGAGTGAGCAGGTTGAAAATCTGAATGTATCGCAAACCACAATTCCTGAGCTTCGGGATAAAGTGATACAAGCCATTAAAACGGTTTATGATCCTGAAATTCCGGTAGATGTATACGAGTTAGGCCTTATTTACGAAATCAACATCTACCCGGTAAACAATGTATATATTCAGATGACGCTTACTTCGCCTTCGTGCCCTTCGGCCGAAGTGATTCCCGGAGAAGTGGAACAAAAAATAAAAGCTATTGAAGGCATCAACGATGTGAAAGTCGAGATTACCTTTGATCCTCCCTACTCGCAGGACATGATGAGCGAGGCTGCCAAACTTGAACTAGGATTTCTATAATTTGTTATACTATCAGATTTAACTGTCAATAAAACTATGTATCCCGAACAATTAGTAGCACCCATGCGCACCGACCTGACGAGCGCTGGATTTGCTGAACTAAAAACTTCTGACGAAGTAGATAGCTACCTTCAAAACAAGAAAGGAACGATCCTGCTGGTGATCAACTCAGTTTGTGGTTGTGCTGCTGGTGCTGCAAGACCAGGCGTTAAGTGGGCGTTGCAGTCATCTCCTAAGAAACCGGATAACCTGGCTACTGTTTTTGCCGGTGTTGATAAAGAAGCGGTTTCAAAGGCAAGAGAATATACACTGCCTTATCCGCCATCTTCTCCGGCCATAGCATTGTTTAAAGATGGTGAGCTGGTGCACTTCGTAGAGCGCCACCACATCGAAGGCAGAAATGCCCAGATGATCGGCCAGCACCTGGTAGAAGTATTCGATGAATATTGCTAATAAAACAAAAGCGGGTTTAGAGCCCGCTTTTTATTTAAAGTATATACGGGAGTGATCAGTTGATCACTCCTTTTTTGTTGCCGTTTATATCAAGCTCGATGATCTCGTAACCTAAACGTTTAAGCCCGGGAAGTATCGTAGTCTTATCGCCTACCAGCAGTATATTCATTTTGGAAGTATCGATCCACTGCTTAGCGAGTTTGTTCAACTCATCTTTTGAAATCGTGCTTACAATCTTGCTTTGCTGTTCTACAAAGTTACCCGGTAAATTATAGCGGAGAATGTTCGCGATGAACGCTGTTTTCTGAAAGCCTGTTTCATAGCGCAATGCATCGCGCTGACCGATAGCACTTCGCATAAACAGAAGCTCACTATCTTGTATACCGCTCTTCGCATAGGTGTTTAGCTCGTTCAGCACTTCTACCAAAGCGCTGTCCGTAGCAGCAGCTTTTATACCGGCACTGAATACAAACTCGCCGCTATATTTATCACCGCTAAAGCCAGAGCGTGCTCCGTAGGTCCAGCCTTTGTCTTCGCGCAGGTTCAGATTTATGCGACTGTTAAAAGCTCCACCCAGTGCATAGTTCATCAAACCTGTTTTATAGTACTCACCGGTAGCATCATATTTCAAGCCGGTAACATAGCCTACACGAAACTCGGTCTGTGCTGCTTTTGGTACATCTACTATATAAATACGAGTCTTGTCGATGGCAGGAGCTTTTGCTGGTGTAGCCAGTTTTACATCTTTAGCAGGAAGCTTCTTCAGGAAATCGAGCTTGCCAAGAATGGTTGCCTGCTTTACATCGCCCACTACCACTACATCCACACCGGTTGATGTGATATAGTTGCTGTAGTAATCCTCAACATCCTTAAGTGTTAAATTCTTAACGGTATACTCTGATCCGACATCATTCAATCCCAAGATATTATCGCCACCATAATTAAGCTTGGTATATAATTCACTGGCAATGATGGCTGGCTGTGACTTGCGTTGCTTGAAACCTTCTATAGTTTGCTTCTGAATTCGCGCGAAAGCCTCCGGAGTAAATTTAGGACGCAGCATGCGCTCTTCCAGCAATGCCATAGTTTTTGCCTTGTCCTAAAATTTCTGCGAGGCAATCCAGTGCCGGTTCATCCGGATGGTAACTTGGTACGGTTGGGTATGTAATAACAAGTTGTGGCAGGCGCGCATAATTATCAACCAATGTTGCATAGCGATCGCTTGAAACTACTGGTGCCGGCAGTTTCATGTTCTGCACTTCCGGACCTTTCGGTATAGAACCAAAGTATTTCTCAACAAGCTTTACAACATCAGCAGCTTTTACATCACCGCCTACCGTTACCGTTGCGTTGTTCGGTCCATACCAGCGCAGAAAGAAATTCTTGAGGTCATTTACGTTAACACGATTCAGGTCTTCAATATACCCGATCGTTAACCAGGAGTATGGATGACCATACGGGTATAGATTGCGGGCAATGGTCTCACCTACCAATCCATACGGACGGTTATCATAGTTTTGTCCACGCTCGTTCTTTACAGTAGCACGCTGTATCTCAAATTTTTTCTGCGTTACAGCATCGAGTAAAAAGCCCATGCGATCCGCTTCGAGCCACAACATTTTTTCCAACTGGTTACTCGGAACGGTTTCAAAATAATTAGTACGATCACGATTCGTTGTTCCGTTCAGCGTTCCTCCGGATTCGGTTACGATCTTAAAGTGTTGTTCATCACCAACGTTATCACTTCCCTGGAACATCATGTGTTCGAAGAAGTGTGCGAAGCCCGACTTACCAATTTCTTCACGGGCAGATCCCACGTGATACGTTACATCAACATGTACAATCGGATCGCTGTGATCTTCATGCACAATTACCGTAAGCCCATTGGGCAATACATACTTTTCATAGGGAATAACAACCTGGTCTCCCTTCTGCTCAACTTTTTCAACGAGCTTCACCTGCGCCATCATCAATTGTGGTGCAAGTGCCAATGCCAGGACTAGCAGTTTCTTCATAAATACCTTTTCAGATTTGGGTTAGTTTACTATATATGAGTTATTTACAGTGTTGCAAATACACTAAAATCCAACCCTGAAAAGAATTGATTTCTGACGAGCGCTATATAGAAGAAGGCAATGGTATAATTAGGTGAGGCTCCGCTCCAGCATGAGTCGGGTTTCTTCGAGATCAAGTTCATACTCTATTCTTCGAAGTACTTCATCACTGATGGCACCTTCTCTGCGCATGCGAATCAGGTCCGCGCGCTCTTTATGTAACAGCTCCTGCTGGAGCCGGTGGAATTCGTGGATCTGCTCATCGTTGAGGCGTTGCTCGGTCTGATCTTTCCGCAATCGCTGAATACGAATTTCATACTTTGTTTTGATTTGGTTCAATACCTCATCGCTCAACGTCAGTGCATAATTTTCTTCGATGTGTTCGATGACAGATGAAGCCAGCACCAATCTTGCACGCTGTTCGTCCTGGTGATCTTTTCCATCCGATTGAATTCCTAACCAGTTAATTAACGGGCGAAGTGTTAATCCCTGAAGCACAAGTGTTGAGAAGATCACACAAAAGGTAAGGAATATAATAAGGTTCCGTTGTGGAAATGGAGTTGATCCATTGATGGTGATCGGTAAAGCCAACGCAGCCGCCAGTGACACAACGCCTCGCATACCCGACCATGCCACAATGGTAGTAATTTTAATGTTGGTATCAGGCTCTTGTTCGCAAACACGTTTGCTGAGCCAGCGTGGGATATAGGTTCCGGGATATACCCATATAATTCTACCGATGATTACCGCTATACTGATGATGACTGCATACTTCCATGCCCAAAAAGAATTAGCACCGATGTTACCCACAATCTCGGGAAGTTGTAAACCGATGAGAATAAAAATGACTCCATTCAAAATGAAGAGTACAGTGTTCCATGAGCCATAGGCTTGCAGGCGCGTTTGTTGTGAAAAGACTTCACTGGAATTCCAGCTCACATATAAACCAGCAACCACTACGGCCAACACTCCGGAAATATGAATGGACTCGGCCCCTAAATATGCAACAAAGGGTGCCAGAAATGTAAGTGTAGTATCGGTTGTAGGATTATCAGGTGTAAACTTATGGATCCATTTAAAGATCACACCTACTGCCAATCCTAAAGCTATACCTCCGGTAGCCACTACAATGAACTGGATACCCGCATTCCACAAATTAAATGCTCCCGTAGCAACAGCCGCTACCGCATACCGATAGGCGATCAGACCCGTTGCATCATTCACAAGGCTCTCACCTTCCAGGATGGTGATAACACGTTTCGGTAAACTTAAACCTTTGGTTGCTGCCGTAGCGGCTACAGCATCGGGTGGCGAAATGACAGCACCGAGTACAAATGATTCGGCCCAGTTAAAACCAGGAATTACCAGGTGTGCCACCCACGCTACGGCACAGGTAGTAAAGATTACACACCCTATAGCCAATAAAGTTATAGGACGTTTCGCAGCTCTGAAATCCGGCCACGATGTATTCCATGCCGCAGAGTATAACACGGGTGGCAGAAAGATGAGGAAAACAACTTCCGGGTCAAGGGAAACAGAAGGCATACCTGGAATCATGCCAATGGCGATCCCGGCTATAACCAGGAGAATAGGATATGGTACTCTGATCTTATCCGTTACCTCTGCCAACGCAGTGACTACGGCAAGCAGAATTATAACAGTAGCTATATTTTGCATGCAGTGGGGTTAGTAAAAAACAGATGGCTGAACTCAGTAGCTGAATTTCGTGAGGAACTCCTCCAGTTCTTCCTTCAACGGTCTGTTATTTGCAACCCCCAATATATCATTTACCTGCTGATTTACCTTAACGTTCAGCTCGTGTAAACGAAGATGCTGGTTGATAAAAATAAATTCCAGCGGAGGGATCAGTTCTTTCAGCACATCGAGTATATCAATTACTTTCAGATTGCGCTCCACCAGGTTGTAGGTGCCGTTGGCAAGCTGTGCCGTTAACAAGTTGCCAAGCGCATTCGCCAGCATGTCAACATGAATGAATGTACGTGATTGTTTGCCATCGCCCTGTATAGTGATGAGCTTCATGAAGTTTGCTTCAAAGGCGAACTTGTTGATAACAGCATCAAAGCGCATGCTACGACTATATCCATATACATTTCCACAGCGCATGATATAAGTATCAATCTTTTCTGAAAGTCTGCGCACGTGTTCTTCGCCACGCAGTTTGGAGATCGCATAAAGTGTTTGTGGATCCGGAGCCGTTAACTCATCAGCCGCTTCTTTCGATGAGCCATAAACACCTGTGCTGCTGGTATATATAAATCGTTTAACGTTGCTCTCCTCTACCGCATATACAAGTTCGGCCGTGCCCCAGTGGTTAACCTGTTCGTACGAGTGCGCATCGGCATTGGCAAATGGTGTCGTTACTTTTGCGGCCAGGTGGTATACTACATCAACACCTTTCAGAACTTTACGGAGTGCCCGTGAATCCAGCAGCTCGCCCTTTACAAAAGTTATCTTCATGTGCTTCTGCAGACGCAGCCCGAGAAACATGTTGTAATTCGGACGACTCAGGTTATCGTATACAATGACTTGATCTACTTCTGGTTTTGCTATCAGCGCACTGATCAACTCAGTGCCTATATATCCGGCACCTCCGGTAACTAATACTTTCATGATGGGGTTGAAATACTACTTGTTGATTAAATCTGTATGCAGACCGCATTCTACTTTGTTCATACCGAACCAGCGTGCTTCACGCTCCTGCATTTCGGGGTCTAATTTACGGGTGCAAGGTTCACATCCTATACTGATGTATCCTTTTTCTTCCAGCGGATGCTTGGGTAAATTATACTCTTTCTGATACTGCCAGATCATCTTGGCGTTCCAGTCGAGCATCGGGTGAAAGCGTATACATCCGTGCTTGGCAGGTTGTTCTACTTTCATAGCAGCGCGCACAGCACTTTGGTCGGCACGCACTCCGTTTATCCATACATCGTGCGAAAGCAGTATGGCATCCGTTGGTTGAGTTTTATTCAGGTAGCAGCAGTGATCTGGATCGGATGTAAAGAGTAATCGTCCTTCAGCATCACGCTGCATAAACTTGGGCACGTCTGATTTAAGATCAACTATATTCAGACCAAACGCATTACCGATATAGTCTCTGAACTGCACCGTCTCCGGGAAGTGAAACCCCGTGTTGATGAAATATACCGGTATAGATTTATCAATACGACTCAGTATATGCAGCAATACCAGGCTGTGCGACTGGAACGATGAAGTCGTGAACAGCTTCTTGTCTTCGGCTTTGTAAGCTTCAAGCTTGGCCTTTATTTCTTCGATTTTCACTGTAATTCAACCATTAAGTAAACCACTCTAACTAGCTAATAATCAAAATAAAGATAAAGTTTTGTTGCATTATTACTTTATCGTTGTATATTAGCATTGTTCAATCCTAAACCTCATTAAAATTGAATCCGAAATATCGCATACTTTTAGCAGTATTACTCACGATACTTGCATTTTGCGGTCAGACTGTATTTGGGCAAACCCAAAATGATCGGCAAATAGTTCATGTTAATCATGAATCTGTTCATGTTTCATCCGACTTCAATGTACCGAATGGTTGTAAGGATGATACAGGGCCCGTATACAGTTTCAATCCTTAGATATACCTCACGGTATACTTTCTTAGCCGCAGATCTATATACTTGCCAGGTATATATCAGTACCTTATTGCAAACTACTTAAACGTGAAGGATCAGTAACGGAGCTATACCTTTACGATTAATCGTATTGTCTTACTCCTTGATTCTTACTCCTTACTTCTTAATCTTCTTACTCAACACCACAAGAAACCAGCCTCTCCTCTCCTTCCCTGCCCTGGATAAAAAAATTCAGTCTGAACCTTTTAATGGCAATCCTGTTTACCTTTATGACATGAAGATAAAGGTATCGCGCAAGGAACATTTTAATGCTGCCCATAGACTTTTTAATCCGGAGTGGTCGCCCGAAAAGAATCAGGAAGTATTCGGAAAGTGCAGCAATCCTAATTTTCATGGCCATAACTACGAAGTAATTGTCAGTGTGACTGGAGAACCAGACCCTGCCACAGGCTATGTGTATGATATGAAAGTGCTGAGCGATCTGGTAAAGCAACATGTGTTGAACAAGTTTGATCACCGTAACCTGAATCTTGACTTAGAATATTTTAAAGAACTAAACCCAACTGCTGAAAATATTGCCATTATAATCTGGAGAATACTACGGCAGCATATAGACTCTAAATTTGAATTGAAAATTACTTTGTATGAGACAGAAAGGAATTTCGTTGAATATCCAGCCAACTGATGCTGAAGATCTTTCGGAGGATCACGTTGGTACATCGGCCGAGACTCCGATGCGTGCCGATGCATTCGACCTGGATGATGAAGAGAAGATCGAGCAGATTGAAAAACACTTTCGCGAAATCATGACGATCCTCGGTCTTGATCTGACAGACGACAGTCTCAACGGAACTCCGCGCAGAGTAGCCAAGATGTATGTGAAGGAAGTGTTCAGCGGATTGAATCCCAAGAACCGTCCGCATCCACGACTCTTCGAGAACAAGTATAATTATGATCAGATGCTGGTGGAGAAAGACATCACGTTCTATTCACACTGCGAACATCACTTTGTGCCTATATATGGCAAGGCACATGTAGCATACTTCTCGAGTGGTAAAGTAATTGGCTTATCAAAGATCAATCGCATCGTACAATACTTCTCCAAACGTCCACAGGTACAAGAGCGTTTAACAGTACAGATCGGAAAAGAAATGCAGCGCGTATTACAGACAGAAGATATCGGTGTGGTGATAGATGCCAACCACATGTGTGTCGCTTCACGCGGAGTTGGTGATACAAACAGCAAAACTGGTACAGCTTATTTCTCAGGAAAATTCAATGATGAAAATATTAAACGCGAGTTCTTAAACTACATTAATAGCAAATAAAGGCCCGAAAGGGCCTTTTTAGTTGTGTGTTGGGAGATACGTGTTGTACCGGATTATTAAGGTATTCTGTCTAACGAATAGCATTAATGGTTAATTTGGTTGTACATAAAAAATAAGTTGTTAAACCCCAGACCCCCCATTACTATGTCATTTGAACAAGACATCCAACAGGAGGACTTTCAGAACGAGTATCAGAAAGCCTTATTGAACATGCTCTTCACCAATTACTACATGGTGGACAAGATGAATGGTGTTTTCAAAAAACACGACATTACACGTCAGCAGTACAACGTAATGAGAATCCTGAGAGGCCAGTTACCGGGTCACGCATCTATCAACCTTATCAAAGATCGTATGCTTGATAAGATGTCTGATGCATCACGGATTGTTGAACGCCTGCGTGTTAAAGGTTTTGTTACGCGCGAGTTCTGCGAGAAGGACAAGCGAAGCGTTGAAGTCAGAATCACCCAGACAGGCCTTGCAGTTCTTGACAAGATGCAAACTGAGGTGAATGCCTTCGAGGACATTTTACATAATCTCACAGAAGATGAAACCCACACTTTAAACCACTTGTTAGACAAAGTCAGAGGCTCTGATAAAGTAAAGCAAACGAGTACGAAGCAAACGCTCGAGGCGGAAACTTCTTCGCGATAAAAAAGTTTACTACTTTAGCATCGCTTTAAATTTAAACTCTTATGGTATTCGATTTAGAAATGATCAAGGCTTTGTATGCTAAGATGCCCGCACGCATAGCCAAAGCCCGAAAAGTTGTTAACCGTCCTCTTACGTTGTCAGAAAAAATATTGTACGCTCACCTCCATGAAGATCAAAAGCTGGAGAACTTTGGCCGTGGAAAGTCTTATGTAGATTTCGCTCCTGACCGTGTAGCCATGCAGGATGCCACCGCACAGATGGCATTGTTACAGTTCATGTCTGCAGGCAGACCGAAAGTAGCGGTGCCATCGACCGTACATTGTGACCACTTGATCGTTGCTAAAACAGGTGCTCAGGAAGATTTAGTAAACGCGAATGCAGAAAGTAAAGAGGTATATGATTTTCTTGCCTCTGTATCCAATAAGTATGGTATCGGCTTCTGGAAGCCAGGAGCCGGTATCATTCACCAGGTTGTGTTAGAGAACTACGCATTCCCCGGTGGTATGATGATCGGTACTGACTCGCACACGGTAAATGCCGGTGGTCTTGGTATGATTGCTATAGGTGTCGGTGGTGCTGATGCTGTTGATGTTATGTCAGGCATGGCATGGGAGTTGAAATTCCCTAAACTTATCGGTGTAAAACTTACCGGTAAATTAAATGGATGGGCTTCTGCTAAAGATGTTATTCTGAAAGTAGCAGGTATACTCACCGTTAAAGGAGGAACCGGTGCTATTGTTGAATACTTCGGTGAAGGTGCAGAGTCATTAAGCTGTACCGGTAAAGGTACCATCTGTAACATGGGTGCTGAAGTAGGTGCTACTACTTCTACCTTCGGTTATGATGAGTCAATGGAACGTTACCTTGAATCTACCGGCCGCTCAGAAGTTGCAAAACTTGCCAACGCTGTTAAAGAACATCTTAATGCTGACCCTGAAGTATATGCAGATCCTGACAAATACTTCGATCAGGTTGTTGAGATCAACCTCTCTGAACTTGAGCCACACCTGAATGGTCCGTTCACACCAGACCTGGCTACTCCTATATCTAAAATCAAAGAAGAAGCTGCAAAGAATGGCTGGCCTACTACTGTTGAAGTAGGATTGATCGGTTCATGTACAAACTCTTCTTACGAAGATATATCCCGCGCAGCCAGTCTTGCGAAACAGGTTGCTGAAAAAGGATTAAAGACGAAGGCAGAATTTACCATCACGCCAGGTTCAGAGCTTGTGCGCTATACCATTGAGCGCGATGGCTTTATTGATACATTCGATCAGATCGGTGCAAAAGTATTTGCGAATGCCTGCGGACCTTGTATCGGTATGTGGAGCCGCGTGGGTGCTGAGAAGAAAGAGAAGAACACCATCGTTCACTCCTTCAACCGTAACTTCCAGTCACGTAACGATGGCAACCCGAATACTTATGCATTCGTGGCTTCGCCTGAACTGGTAACAGCACTTGCTATAGCCGGTGATCTTACTTTCAACCCAACCACTGATTACCTCACCAACGAACGTGGTGAACAAGTGAAGCTTGACCCTCCTACCGGAGATGAGCTTCCTACAAAAGGTTTCGATGTTGAAGATCCTGGATTCCAGGCACCTGCTAAAGATGGCAGCAAAGTATCGGTAAAAGTAAATCCGGTATCAGATCGTTTGCAGTTACTCGATCCATTCAAACCTTGGGAAGGTAAAGATCTGAAAGGTCTTCGCTTACTCCTGAAAGCGAAAGGTAAATGTACTACTGACCACATCTCGATGGCGGGTAAATGGTTAAAATACCGCGGTCACCTCGATAACATTTCCAACAACTTGTTGATCGGTGCTACCAACGCTTTCAATGAAAAGATCAACAGCGTAAAGAATGGTCTTACTGCTGAGTACGATGAAGTACCAAAAGTACAACGCGCTTACAAAGCAGAAGGTATAGGATCAATCGTGGTTGGTGATGAGAACTACGGAGAAGGTTCATCACGCGAACACGCAGCGATGGAGCCACGCCACCTGGGTGTACGCGCTATACTTGTAAAATCATTTGCACGTATTCACGAAACGAACCTGAAGAAGCAAGGTATGCTTGCCCTTACGTTCGCTAACAAGGAAGACTATACCAAAATACAGGAAGACGATACATTTGATATCATCGGATTAACATCGTTCGCACCTGAAAAACCTCTTACGCTGGCAATTCACCATGCTGATGGATCTGAAGATAGCATCGTGGTAAATCATACGTACAATGCTAACCAGATCGAGTGGTTCAAAGCAGGTTCAGCATTGAACCTGATGGCGAAGAAATTTGCTGACGAGAAGAAAGCTGTAAAAGCAGCTCCCGCTAAACCTGCAGCTTCAGCTCCGACAAAGTCTAAACCTGCCGCTAAAAAGAAGAGCGCACCAGCGAAGAAGGCAGCTCCTGCTAAACCTGCTACCAAAGCAGCTTCGAAGAGTGCTCCTAAAAAGGCAGCCAAGAAAACTACAGCGAAGAAAGCAGCTCCTAAAAAAGCAGCGAAGAAAACTGTAGCGAAAAAGGCAGCTCCTAAAAAGGTAACAAAGAAACCGGTGAAGAAAGTAGTTGCTAAAAAGGCAGCGAAGAAGCCGGTGAAGAAAGTAACGGCTACCGCTAAGAAGGCCGCGAAAAAATTACCGAAGAAGGCTGTTAAGAAAGTAGCTAAAAAGAAAAAATAGAAAAGTAAAAGCCCCGCTCCTGCGGGGCTTTTCATTTACACGCACTTGGTATATTTATAGTCTGCAGTATCAGATTTAATCGTTAGCTTCGGGCAAAAATTATATCATCCTGTGCAGTACGATGTTATTGTAATCGGAGGCGGAGCAGTCGGGCTCGCCACAGCCTTACAGCTAGTCAACCGGAATCCTCAATTAAAAGTAGTACTTCTTGAAAAAGAGAACGCTGTTGCCAATCACCAGACCGGCAATAACAGCAACGTGATACATTCCGGTATATACTATAAACCGGGAAGTCTCAAAGCCAAGAATTGCATTCATGGCTACAACCTGCTGCTCGATTTCTGCAAACAATATAATGTACCGCACAACATCTGCGGTAAAGTGATAGTCGCCACAGCCGACAACGAACTGCCGCTGTTGAAGAATATATTTGATCGCGGTCAGCAAAATGGATTGCAAAACCTGAAGATGCTCAATGCATCAGAACTTAGGGAATATGAACCTCACGTTGCCGGTATAGCTGGTATACATGTTCCGCAAACCGGTATTGTTGACTACCGCGTAGTAGCAGAAAAGTATGCCGAAGTACTTCTGCAAAAAGGCGGAGAAATAAAACTCGGTGAGAAAGTGATTGACATACGCTTCAGTACCAATAACGTAGAAGTAATAACACCGAAAGCAACCTATAGCAGCAAGCTTGTAGTAAACTGTGCCGGACTATATTCTGACAAGATCGCGCGATTAACATCGCAGAATGTGAACGTAAAGATTATACCGTTCCGCGGTGAATATTATAAATTGAAGAAAGAGAAAGAGTATCTTGTAAAAACGCTGATATACCCGGTACCCGATCCGAATTTTCCGTTCCTGGGTGTACACTTTACTACGATGGTCGGTGGCGGTGTTGAGTGTGGACCTAATGCAGTGCTCGCCTTCAAGCGCGAAGGGTATAAAAAATCAGATATAAATCTGGCAGAGCTTGGTGAGACACTCGCATGGCCTGGCTTCCGTAAAATTGTATCGAAATACTGGCGCACTGGTTTTGGTGAGATGTACCGCTCCTACTCGAAGAAAGCATTTACCGAAGCACTTCAGAAATTATTGCCCGAGATAAAAGAAGAAGACCTGATTGAAGGCGGTGCCGGTGTACGTGCACAAGCCTGCGACCGAACCGGTGGCCTGCTGGACGACTTCATGATCCTCGAAGAAAAGCTGGCCATCAACGTATGCAACGCACCATCGCCTGCGGCCACGTCTTCGCTATCTATAGGCGAAACTGTAGCGGAGCTTGTGCAGAAGAGACTCTGATTTCTTTCTTTCCCGCAGAGGAAGCAGATTTACGCAGATAAGTTTTTAATGACGAATCGACATTCTCATCGATTCACTATTCCTTGTCCCTATATATTTACTTTCATTTCAAAAAGTACACAAGGCTTTACTATTAGTATACAGTGCATTTGGCCTGCGTAAATCAGGCCTTCTGCGGGAAACAAAAAAAGCGAAGAGACAAATCCCTTCACTTCTTAATTCCTTATCAGTCTTTCAGTACTGCATCTTTTAAAATCGACATTAATGTACCGGTCAGTATATCTTTGCTACGGATCGGTACTATAATGATTTTGGAGCCAGCTTTACGATATATAGCATGACTCCCCGATTGCCGAACGAAAATAAAACGTCTTTTTCAAGAAGCTTCACTAACTCCTTAGGCTTCATCCAACATCTCGGTTGTCAGTCGTGCTATCTCCTCCTCCATGATCGCGTCAAGGTAGAGTTGAATAGCATCTTTAAGATTTTCCAGTGCGAAGGAAGGAGTTTTGCCATGTGTATGACACCCTGGTAACTCAGGACACCACGCATGAAACTGTTCTCCATCTTTCTCGATCTTAAAATGTAAACGGAAGATTTCTCATAGAAGCAATTTACAAAATACTCAAACATCAAACTCAATCGTATCACCTGCACTGAAATTGCCAGAAGACTTTCCGTCTTCCGGACTTCCTGACTTATTTATTTCTTCCCTTTTCCCTTGCTCTTCTTCGGAGCTTTTGCCGACTTCTTGGCTGGCGCTTTCTTGGCCACCTTTTTCACCGAAGAGGGCTTGCTGCTCGACTTGGATTTTTTTGGTGGGCTCACTTTTTTGCTGGTGGCTTGGGGCTTGTCCTTTGACTTCGCCTTGACCGGTGCCTGCTTTTTGGGGCTCGCCGAAGAGACTGACTTGTCCGTCTTCTTCGACTTCGGGTTCAGTTTCGAACTCAATTTTTTTTTTGACGACTGATCCGCGTCAGTAGTCTCCGTTAATACAGTCTCATCATCACCTTCTTCAAGACCAGTTTCTTCTTCCTGAACCAGTTTCACTTTCGATACTTTGTACTGAGAAAGTTTGTTACCGACAGCTTTCCAACCTTTCACATCTACAACTTCTTCCAGGTTTATAACTTCGGTTACTTTCGGTTTATCTTTTGCCTTCACTACTTCGGCTTCGATCTCCGGTGTTTCAGAAGTTGTTACGGCCACAAGTCGTGAACCGATACCTTCGGATATAAATCCAAACTCTTTATCCAGTGTTGTAGTCTCGATCACGAAACGCTTCGCCATATACTGCTTGCTCTCGCCATCGACATATACTGCGGAGATTACTTTTTCAACGTTGAACTTCTCAACGTGCAAAGTCTTCTCCGGATCAAAACGATTCGTTAGTTCGTAATTCGTGATCTTGTACGAACCGTTGCGATAGAACGTGATGATCTTGTCGTCCACATCAAACTTGCCGATATAGCGACCGCGCTTGTCTTTGTTAAGACGACCAGCATCGGCATCAAACCACAGATCAAGTTTACTCAGTGTAGAGCCACCCGCTTTGAGGAAGTCAACTTTACGAACCGGATACGGTGTAAGTATATTTCCTTTTGAGCTTCTGCCTTTTACTTCGAGTTCGGAAAAGTCGTATGTGAATACCTTCTTGCGTGCGGTACTGGATTGTGAAAGCTTTACTTCAACCTGTTCAGCTTCACCATTCGGGTTTCCGCTCACATAGAGTATACGCGAATTCGGATTGCCTTGTGTGATATCATACTCCTTATCACGGGTTACGCCTGGCAGACTGAAACGTTTAGAAAAACTCTTCCCTCCTTTTCCATCGGCATAGATCACGTTGTATACCATGCGATCGTCACCTTTCTTCCAGATGCCTACATATAGTATATCCTTACCCATGAACACTTTCTCCTGGATACGTGACACCCTTACTTTACCATCCTTGCGGACTACAATAACATCGTCCAGGTCCGAGCAATCGCAGATATACTCATCCTTCTTCAAGCTGTAGCCCACAAAACCATCAGCACGGTTTACATACAGCTTCTGGTTGTTGGCAATAACTTCAACAGCCGTAACAGACTGGAAGCTCTTGATTTCAGTTTTGCGCTCGCGACCTTTACCATATTTCTCCAGCAGTTTCTGGAAATACGATATAGCATACTCAACAAGGTTCTTTAAGTGATGCTCGGTCTCTTTCAGCTCTTTCTGAAGATCACGCAGCATCTCGTCAGCCTTGAACGAGTCGAACTTCGAAATACGTTTGATGCGGATCTCCGTCAATCGAACTATATCGTCCGTTGTGATCTCCCGATAGAATTTTTTCTTGTGCGGCTTGAGTCCTTTATCGATTGTCTCAATTACTTCTTCCCAGCTTTCCGCTTCTTCAATGTCGCGGTAGATACGGTTCTCAATGAAGATCTTTTCCAGTGATGAGAACAGAATCTTCTCCATCAACTCCTGACGCCTGATCTCCAGTTCCTGCTTCAGCAACTGAACGGTCTGATCCGTATTGTGCTTCAGGATCTGGTTAACCGGCATGAACTTCGGCTTGTCATCTACGATCACGCACGCATTCGGCGAGATCGATATTTCGCAATCCGTAAATGCATACAACGCATCAATGGCTACTTCCGGAGATTGCCCCGGCTGCAACTGAAGTTGTATCTCTATATTTTGAGCGGTGTTATCAATTACCTGCTTTACCTTGATCTGTCCCTTCTCACTCGCTTTCACGATCGACTCCATAAGAGAAGTTGTCGTAGTCGAGAACGGTATATCACGGATAACCAGCGTCTTCTTATCAAGCACTTCAATGCGGGCTCTTACTTTGATCTTTCCACCGCGCAATCCCTGGTTATAGTCTGTGAAGTCTGCTATACCACCAGTCGGGAAGTCAGGATATATTTTAGGATTCTTTCCTTTCAGGATATCGATCGAAGCCTTGATGAGCTCAACGAAATTGTGCGGAAGAATTTTTGTTGAAAGACCTACCGCGATACCCTCCACACCCTGCGACAACAGCAACGGGAATTTTACCGGAAGTGTTACCGGCTCCTTTTTACGACCGTCATAAGAAAGTTGCCACTCTGTAGTCTGCGGATTATATACTACATCGAGCGCGAACTTGGAGAGACGCGCTTCTATATAACGTGGCGCTGCGGCACCATCACCCGTGCGCACATCACCCCAGTTACCCTGCGTTTCAATGAGCAGATCTTTCTGCCCTATATTTACTATGGCTTCACCAATGGACGCATCACCGTGCGGGTGATACTGCATGGTGTTACCAATCACGTTTGCTACTTTGTTAAAGCGGCCATCGTCCATTTCCTTCAGCGAATGCATGATCCTGCGCTGCACGGGTTTGAACCCATCTTCGAGGCGCGGAACTGCGCGCTCAAGAATTACATAGGATGCATAGTCCAGGAACCAACTCTGGTATAACCCATCAATGGCAACCGAGTGGATAACATCTTCTCCTCCACCGGCACCGTTGTTGTTTTCTTCGTTTGATTCGTTGTCCTCGTTTGCTTTCGGGTTTTCTTTCTTACTCATGACCGATTAAAAAATATAAACTTCAAAAATGCTGTTTGTCTTTGTTTCAGGATTCTGCCTATCGCAAATCCTGCATCGCGATATATATACTAGGCTTCTACTTCCTCTTCCTGTGCTTTCTCGGCACTTGCTTCAACCTTATCGAGTTCGATGCGAAGGTTTTCAATAATAAAATCCTGACGGGTTGGCGTGTTCTTACCCATATAGAATTCAAGTATCTTTTGCAGGTGACTGTCTTTATGAAGCAGAACAGGTTGCAGGCGAATGTTCTCACCTATAAACTTTCCGAACTCATCAGGTGAAATTTCTCCCAAACCTTTGAAGCGTGTGATCTCCGGTTTAGCACCGAGTTTTCTCATCGCTGCCTGTTTCTCTTCTTCGCTATAGCAGTATATAGTTTCCTTTTTATTCCGCACGCGGAACAGTGGCGTTTCGAGTATAAATACGTGACCGGCTTTTACCAGGTCAGGGAAGAATTGCAGGAAGAACGTCATCAATAACAAGCGAATGTGCATACCATCCACATCGGCATCGGTAGATATAATCACTTTGTTATAGCGTAAGCCATCCAGACCGTCTTCTATATTCAATGCGTGCTGCAGCAGGTTGAACTCTTCATTCTCATATACAACCTTCTTGGTAAGACCGAAGCAGTTCAACGGTTTACCTCGAAGACTGAATACGGCTTGCGTTTCAACATCGCGTGACTTTGTGATCGATCCGCTAGCTGAGTCCCCTTCCGTGATGAAGATCATACAATCCTGTCCTTTGGGATTCTTCTCATCGAAGTGATAGCGGCAGTCGCGAAGCTTACGGTTGTGCAGGTTTGCTTTCTTGGCGCGTTCGTTCGCCAGCTTTTTTATACCGGCAATTTCCTTACGTTCGCGCTCAGATTGCTGAATGCGTTTCTTTAATGCATCGGCAGCAATCGGATTGGTGTTCAGGTATATCTCAAGTTCCTTGGCAACGAAGTCGCCTACAAAACTCTTGATCGGCTGCCCTCCTTCCGGAGCTGTTGCCAGCGAACCTAACTTGGTTTTAGTCTGCGACTCGAACACAGGTTCTTGCACGCGTACCGCCACAGCACCAATTATACTCGCGCGGATATCCGCAGCATCAAAATCAGTCTTATAAAATTCACGAACACCTTTCACTACACCTTCGCGGAAGGCTGCGAGGTGGGTACCACCTTGTGTTGTGTTCTGACCATTTACAAATGAATAGTATTCTTCACCATACTGGTTGCCGTGTGTCAACGCAATTTCTATATCTTTTCCTTTCAGGTGGATGATCGGGTAACGCAGATCATCGGCATCAGACTTTTGTCTGAGCAGATCGAGCAGACCGTCTTTCGAGAAAAACTTCTGTCCGTTATAGTTGATGGTAAGACCGGCATTCAGAAACGCATAGTTCCACATCAGGTCATCCAGGTATTCCGGAATGAAGTGATAGTTTTTGAACATCGTGTTGTCTGGTTCAAACTCAACGTATGTACCGTTCTTCTCGTCACTCTTTCCCGGCTTCGGATCGTTAACCAAAACACCTTTCTTAAACTCCGCCAGTTTCTGCTGACCTTCGCGGAAAGCCTGCACTTTAAAATAACTGGAGAGCGCGTTCACTGCTTTCGTACCGACACCGTTCAATCCCACCGACTTTTGAAACGCACCGGAATCGTACTTGGCACCTGTGTTGATTTTAGAAACTACATCCACGACTTTACCGAGTGGAATACCACGGCCATAGTCGCGCACGGTAACTTTCGATTCGGTGATGTGCACATCGATGTTTTTGCCGTATCCCATCATGTGTTCATCGATACAGTTATCGATAACTTCTTTTACGAGTACATATATACCATCATCTTTGGATGACCCGTCACCGAGTTTACCGATGTACATACCAGGTCGCAGACGAATGTGCTCACGCCAGTCAAGCGACTTGATGCTGGATTCGTCATACGTGAACATAGAAGAGTCTTTCTCCGATTTTGCCATAGCACGAAATGGATTTAGTGTTCAGAAAATTGAAGACTAAAAAATTCAGTTTCAAAGTTTAAAAAATCTGCTTCGGGTTCAAGAACAGAAGTTGAAAGAATCAGCTTCCTAAACCCGGCAAAAAATCTATACGCATCTAATAAAATGAATTTTAAAGTCACTTCAATTATTCAACAAAAACTTTAACTACAAAAATGAATAAGATTAAAACATTTAAATACTTGATTTCTAAATACTAATGAATAATAATTTAAACTAATTCATTAGATCTTTTATTAGCCACCATCTTCACCACCGGCCAGCTTATTGCCCACAAAACCATCAGCCCCAAGCTACCATAAATCACAAAACCGATCCTACTGAAATCAAAACGTTCGTCACTATTATAGGCATTGACCAGGAATAATCCCACCACAAAAAAGAGGTTGAGGGTAATAATCAAACCACAGAACCATGCTTTGAAAGTCAGGTCGTGCTTGTAAACACTACCAACAGCATACACCAACGCATTGGCAATGGTAAGCAGAATGAGCACAATGTAGAAGAAAATATCACGACTGATCAGCTTCGATTCGATTCCCTCCTGCTGCACAATCACATTCTCTGGCAGGTCTGCGTACACATATAAAAGCGCGCCCAGCACCCCGATCAGCGAGAAAAACCATACCGCTCTGAAAACCTTGAACATCATAACGCCTTTCAAATTTGGCCGCAATTAACCACCATCATTTTTAACAAACAAAACTCATTTTTAATTAAAACCTGAAGAATGGCATCACGCTAATTTTAATGGAGAGGTCTTGCATCGTCCGGTTTTATCACTTTCCTTTGTCTCATAAGCGCATCGGGGTGCTGTGCAAAACGGCTGAGATTATACCCGGGGAACCTGATCTGGCTAATACCAGCGAAGGGAATGCACAGCTTCGATTTCACTTTGCGCAGGCATACGATATTGAGCCGCATTCCTTTTTGGGTGCGGCTTTTTTGTTGGATTTTAAACAAGCAAACAATGTCTTTTAACCTCGTCACGCAAAATCTGAGATCCTGGCAGAACCGGAAAGAATGGTTCTTCAACCGCGAACATACCGACACGTATGAACTTTGGTACGAAGGACGCTACAAACGAGCCGAGATCTGGCAGAAGAAAATCATTGGCGATCTTCTTAAAAAAGATGACCGCATCCACACGCTGCTCGAGTTCGGATGCGGCACGACACGCTTTACCCGCTGGTGGAAAGATATAGGTATAGAAGCCACGGGTGGCGACCTCTCTCCTTTTATGTTGGGACAAGGCGTGCAGTTGTTCAAAGGTGATTTAGTGTTGGCCGACTCACACCATATGCCCTTCAAAGACAACACGTTCGATGCCGTTGCCTTCATCACCACTTTCGAATATTATAAAGATCCTGTTAAAGTAATCCGCGAAGCAGCGCGTGTTGGCAAGCACGGCATTGTGTTCGGTATGATGAACCGTAATTCACCGAAAGTAGTACGCAGGCGAGTACAGCAACTCTTCGGTAAAAATCCATTCTATGTAACAGCTAACTTCTACACGCCCAATACGTTAACCGCGGTCATCAAAGAAGCCTTGCTAGGTGAAGAATATACCCTTGAATGGAATTGTACCGGCCTGCCCGAGTGGTTCCCCGTACAACAATGGAAGGTTCCCTACGGAGATTTTTTCGGCCTATACGTAAAGCTGAAACGCTAAGGTATATCCCCCTCAACACCAACACATCAACACGCACAAACATGGATTTCCCCGAAACCGGCAAGATTCAAAACTCATTTTTCAAGGAAAAGGTGTTCCCGTTCTGCGGTGCCAAGCGAAGCGAAGTAGTTATCGGACCGGAGTATGGTGTAGATGTTTCCATCGTGAATCTCCCCAATGGACTGGCTATGGCTATGACGAGCGATCCGCTTTCGCTCATACCAACGCTGGGACTTCGTGAATCGGCCTGGCTCTCGGTTCAACTCATGGCTAACGATATGGCCACCACCGGCTTTGCTCCACAGTATGCACAGTTTACGTTGAACCTTCCCACAACGCTTGGGGTACACGACTTTGAGCAGTACTGGCATTATATACATGAGTTCTGCAATCGCCTCGGCATTGCTATTACCGGAGGACACACCGGGCGATTTGAAGGCATAAACTCCACCATTGCCGGAGGTGGCACGATGATTACCGTAGCTCCGGGAGAACAGATCATTACCAGTAAAGGTGCTGAACCAGGCGATGTACTGATCATGACCAAAGAATGTGCGTTGATCGCTACTTCCATCCTCGCGCTAAGCTTTCCGGAGACGGTGATAAAATCCTGTGGTTCTGATATTCAACAACGCGCAGCAAAATTGTTTTACGAAACCAGCGCTGTCGAAGCTGGTCTGGCCACAGGTGAGTTTCATCGGCATACACAGTCGGTTACAGCCATGCACGATGCTACCGAGGGTGGTGTACTCGGTGCTATATATGAACTGGCGCATGCCTCCGGATGTGGTGTGGTAGTGAACGAGCCTGCTATACCTTTGGGTGAACCTCAGCAGAAGATCGGTGCCTTGTTCAACATTGACCCGCTATACTGTGTCGGAGCAGGCGCAATGATCATCACCGCCAAAGCAGATAAGGCACATCTTCTGGTCGAACATCTGGCAGCGAACAACGTGCGGGCTACTGTAATTGGTGCGGTCACGGCTCCATCGGAGGGATTGAAAATACATCGCGATCAGGAAGTTGTTGAGCTGCAACATCCGGGAGCCGATCCCTATTGGAGTGCATTCTTTGACGCGTTCGGGAAAGGCTGGAAATAAACCAAAGGTATATGACAGTAAACGGTAAACTATATACTGAAACAATCGAAGACCTCCGCAGAAAGGTTAAAGGCGGAGTATACCTGGTGATTGATCCGCATGAAGGCATCGAAACCGTTCTGCCCAAAGTGAAAGCTGCATTGGCAGGTGGTGTAGATGTTCTCCAGATCTGGAATCATTGGCACAAAGGTCAGGATCAAAAAGCTTTCATTGACAGTATCACTACGCTGGCGCATGCCGTTGATGTGCCCGTACTTATCAACGAAGAATGGCACTGGCTCGAAAGCACCATGATTGATGGTGTACACTTCGATGCTATACCTGCCGATTGGGACACAAACCGTAATACCATAACGAGACCTTTCCTCACCGGTATAACCTGTGGCAATGACGAGACTCGCATCGATTGGGCTATACGCTTTGCCGACTATCTTTCTTTCTGTTCCATGTTCCCTTCGGCCTCGGCTGGTGTTTGTGAAATTGTTCGTCCGGAGGTAGTAGAAGAAACCAGGCGGCAAACCAATCTGCCCATTTTTGTTGCTGGAGGAATTACTCCGGCATCGATCAACACCCTGTTGCCTTTGGGTATAAACGGCGTTGCCGTGATCTCCGCGATATTAAAAGCAGACGACCCGGCACGCGCTGCACAAGACTTCAAGGAGGCGCTGACTCGTCCGCGATAAAAATGTATTCCTCAGCCACTTATTAAAGCTGTTCAAACACAACAAATGAATCATCATGAAAACTTCACTTCTTCATAAACTGGCCTGTCCTTTTGATAAGAACGATCTCGATCTGAAGATCATCCGCCAGGAAGGCGATACTATACTGGAAGGTATCTTTACCTGTACACATTGCAAGCGTTACTACCCGATCATCTATGGTATACCTATTATGTCGCCTGACGAGTATCGCGAGAAATCGTTGGAACACCCGGTGCTGCATCGCTGGGGGTTACAAATCGACAACGACTCGCAGACTTTCAAACTTCTTGCCGCTGGTCAGGAAATCTAAAAATGAGTGTGGAAACACATCGCGTCTGTAAAAACTTATGATAAATTTACGGCCTTACTAAAAAAGATCATGAGTGAGTTATTAGAAACCGTACAGGCAAAAGCAGAAACCTGGCTTACCAGTCGCACGATTGACGACAAGACAAAATCAGCCATCAAAGCGCTGCTATCCAAAGAAGAACCGAAAGAACTGATCGATAGTTTTTATAAAGATCTTGAATTTGGTACCGGTGGATTGCGCGGTATCATGGGCGTTGGTTCCAACTGTATGAACAAATATACTGTTGGTGTTGCCACGCAGGGACTTTCCAACTACCTGAACAAGACTTTTCCGGGCAAGGAAATAAAAGTTGCCATTGCTCACGACAGTCGTAACAACAGCCGCGACTTTGCCGAAATCGTAGCAGCCGTTTTCTCTGCCAACGGTATCAAGGTATATATGTTCGATGAACTTCGCCCCACTCCTCTCCTCTCTTTCGCCATCCGTTATCTCAACTGCGACTCGGGCGTGGTGATCACTGCATCACACAATCCGAAAGAATATAACGGTTACAAAGCTTACTGGACCGGTGGTGCACAGGTAGTGCCTCCTCACGATAAAAATATCATTGAAGAAGTAAAGGCCATCACCTCGTTCGACCAGGTTAAGTTTAAACCAACACTTGCCAACATTAATGTTATAGGCCCTGAGGTTGAGCAAGCTTACTACGAAGAAGTAAAGAAGATCATTCCGAACCACGATGTAATCGCCAAGCACAAAAATATACCCTTGGTATATTCAAGTCTTCATGGTGCGGGTATCACGATGGTGCCTGAATGTTTACGACAAATCGGGTTCACTAATATCCATGTAGTAAAAGAACAGGAAGAACCGGATGGTGATTTCCCTACGGTAAAGTCTCCGAACCCGGAAGAACAATCTGCGATGGAGCTTGTGATTCAAAAGGGTAAAGAAGTGAATGCCACTATGGTTATGGCTACCGACCCGGATACAGATCGCGTGGGGATGGGCGTGCGTAAATCCAACGGAGAATTTATACTCCTCAATGGCAACCAGGCTTTCAGCCTGATGATGTACTTCATCATGAAGAACCTGAAAGACAAGAACAACGCCTATATTGCAAAGACCATCGTTACATCAGAGCTCATCGACATGATGGCTGAACGCTTTGGTGTTGAATGCTATAACACACTCACCGGCTTTAAATATATAGCGGAGCTGATGGGCAAGTTCGAAGGCAAGAAAAAATTCGTAGCCGCCGGAGAAGAAAGTTATGGCTATATGGCGGGTGACTTTGTTCGCGATAAAGATGCTGTTTCATCGTGCGCATTCTTTGCTGCGATGGCCGCCAGCGCTACCGAAGAAGGCAAGTCTATGTACGACTGGCTTATCGATATGTATGTAGAGTTCGCTTACTATAAAGAAGGACTGCTTAACGTAACGAAAAAAGGTCAGCAGGGAGAACAGGAGATTAAGGCGATGATGGAGAAGTTCAGAAACAACCCTCCTTCCGAGATTATCGGCAGTCGCGTGGTTCGTTTGCTCGACTATAAAATCCTGAAAGAAAAAGATCTGTTGACGGGCAAAGAAACCAATCTCGATTTCCCTAAATCAGATGTGCTTCAGTTTTACCTGGAAGACGGCACAAAGGTTTCTGTTCGTCCGTCCGGCACAGAACCCAAGATCAAGTTTTACATCAGTGTAAACGCTCCATTAGCCTCACGCTCAGAATTTGAAAAGGTCGATGAACAACTCGACCTGAAAATAAAAGGCGTAGAAGCATATTTGCAGAGTGTGTAAGTGTGTACGTGTGTAGGTGTGTACGTTAACTTAAACACGTAAACACCTACACACCTAAACACGTTTTCCCTATCTTTGCGGCTTCATCATGAAAAAAGTCGCTTTTTATACGCTGGGCTGCAAGCTTAATTATTCAGAGACATCCACCATTTCACGGATGTTTGAGGAGAAAGGCTATAAGAAAGTAGACTTTACCGATACTCCCGATATCTTCATTATCAATACCTGCTCCGTAACGGAGAATGCCGATAAGAAATGCCACAAGATCGTGCGCGAAGCACGCGGTATAGCTCCGGATGCATACGTAGCCATTATAGGTTGTTATGCACAGTTAAAACCCAAAGAGATTTCCGAGATTCCGGGAGTGGATGCTGTGTTGGGAGCTGCCGAAAAATTCCGACTGGTAGAATTACTCGATGGTTTTGTACGCAAGCCTCAGGCTGAAGTATATGCTTCGGAAGTTGAACAGGCTAATAAATTCAATACCTCCTACTCTATTAACGATCGTACCCGTACTTTTTTAAAAGTACAGGATGGTTGTGATTACTCCTGCACGTTTTGTACGATACCATTGGCACGCGGCAGTAGCCGAAGTGACAGCATCGAAAATATACTGAAGACTGCTCATGATATTGCAAAGACTGAAGTTTGCGAAATTGTGCTGACGGGTGTAAACACTGGCGACTTTGGTATTCAACAAGGAGTACGCGTTGAGCGTTTCGTTGATCTGGTAAAGGCGCTGGATGAAGTGGAAGGTATAGATCGCTTTCGTATATCATCAATCGAACCGAATCTTTTATCAGACGATATCATCGAGTTTGTTGCTCAGTCAAAAAGATTTGTTCCTCATTTCCACATACCCTTACAATCCGGCTCGAACAAAATTCTGAAGCTGATGCGCAGACGCTATATGCGCGAGCTATATGCCGATCGTGTTGCCAAAATCAAATCGCTGATGCCGCACTGCTGCATTGGTGTTGATGTGATTGTAGGTTTCCCCGGAGAAACACGCGAAGACTTTCTCGATACATACGCGTTTCTCAATGAGTTAGACATATCATACCTCCATGTATTTACATACTCGGAGCGCGAGAATACACCTGCTGCAGAAATGACTGGTACAGTACCGGGAAGTCAGCGGGCTGATCGTTCCAAAATGCTGCATATACTCTCCGATAAAAAACGCAGAAAGTTTTACGAAGAGAATCTCGGCAAAGAAGCCACCGTTCTTTTTGAAAATGACATTGAAAACGGAATGATGCATGGCTTTACCGAAAACTATATCCGTGTTACAGCGAAATACGATCCTGTATTAGTCAACGAGTTGAAACACGTTAAGCTTCTGGCCATCAACGATCACGGCCATGTTGAAGTAGAAGATGCACAAGCGGAAGTATTCATCCATTAATATATAGTGCAGGCAATATCAGGTGTAGGTTATCTGTAAGATTGTTACTACACCTCTCGGATTACTACCACCCTGCGTGCACTATTTTGTAGAAATTAAGATCATCTTACACCTCTACCTTCTCTCCGGTCTCTGCACGAATCAGGTTCTCAGCGTGCTATATCTTTGTATCATCAATCCAGTTAAAAGAAATAAGCAGTCTACTCTAACCTGCCTGCTTTAGGATGAAGGAGGAAGCCACGAACTTGGGGGTTTTGGTTTGTGAAGGGCTTTCTTCTTCGTTTTTTTATACCTGTCTGTAAAATCGATCAACAACTATCGATTTACAATTCCATCTTTTATTTCAATTCTTCGATCCGCCATCTTTGAAAGTTCTTCGTTGTGCGTAACGATGATGAACGTCTGCTTCAGTTCTTTCCGCAGTTGAAAGAATAGTCCGTGAAGCTCCAATGCGTTTTTAGAATCCAGGTTACCGCTTGGTTCATCGGCCAGAATTATAGCCGGTGAGTTAATTAATGCACGGGCTACAGCTGTTCTTTGTTGCTCACCACCAGACAGTTCGGAAGGTTTATGATGTATACGCGAACTCAGCCCCAACATGCTCAGCAATTCTTCAGCGCGTTTTCGTATAGCCTGTTCGTTGGTGTTGTTGGCAATCAGGCCCGGTATCAATACATTTTCAAGCGCAGTAAACTCCGGCAAGAGGTTATGGAACTGAAAAACGAAGCCAATGGATTTATTCCGGAACGCAGCCAGGTTTTTAGGCGACTGTGAGAATACATTTTTATCGTGAATAAAGAGTTGGCCGCGGTCTGGCGTATCCAAAGTACCGAGAATATGCAGTAAAGTACTTTTGCCGGCACCCGAGGCACCAACAATGGCAACCACCTCACCCTCATTAACTTCTAAGTCTACCCCCTTCAGTACTTTCAACTGACCGTAGGATTTTTCAACCTGTGTAGCTCTTAACATTGCTAATTGTATAGATTCCTTTGAAATAAAGCTTTAAATACGCTAGTTTCGCCCAAAACAAAAAATTCAATGAACATTCACGAATACCAAGGCAAAGAAATTCTGAAGAAATATGGTGTGGCCGTTCAACGGGGCATTGTAGCCGATACTCCAGACAATGCAGTAACTGCAGCAAAAGAGCTACAGGCAGAGACCGGCACCAAATGGTTTGTTGTTAAATCTCAGATACATGCCGGTGGTCGTGGAAAGGGAACCGTGAAGGAAACCGGATCGAAAGGTGTTGTTCTGGCGAAAGGAATTAACGAAGTACACGATAAGGTAAAAGCTATTCTGGGCGGTACACTTGTTACTATCCAAACCGGACCTGAAGGTAAAAAGGTAAATAAAGTTCTGGTCGCTGAAGATGTATACTATCCGGGCGAGACCGAACCGAAAGAATATTATATGAGTATCCTCCTCGACCGCTCGAAGGGTTGCCCGGTAATTATGGCTTCTACAGAAGGAGGAATGAACATCGAGGAAGTTGCAGAAACTCATCCTGAAAAAATTATTAAAGAATGGATCGATCCACTTGTTGGTCTTCAGCCATTCCAGGCTCGTAAGGTTGCTTTCTCATTAGGTTGGGAAGGAAATGCTTTCAAAGAAGGTGTGAAATTCATTCACTCGCTTTACAATGCTTACCTCGGACTTGATGCTTCAATGTTCGAAATCAATCCGCTGTTAAAAACATCTGACAATAAAATACTCGCTGTTGATGCAAAAGTAAATCTGGATGACAACGCCTTGTATCGTCATAAAGATCTTGCTGAACTGCGTGATATAACAGAAGAGGATCCATTGGAAGTTGAAGCTGGTAAAGCCGGACTTAACTATGTAAAACTGGATGGTAACGTAGGTTGTATGGTAAACGGAGCCGGCTTGGCGATGGCTACTATGGACATCATCAAGATCTCTGGTGGTGAACCTGCTAACTTCCTTGACGTAGGTGGTGGAGCAAATGCTGAAACTGTGGAAGCAGGTTTCCGAATCATTCTGAAAGATCCAAATGTGAAGGCAATCCTGATTAACATTTTTGGTGGTATTGTTCGTTGCGACCGTGTTGCCAACGGAGTTGTTGAGGCTTACAAGAAGATTGGCGATATCAAGGTTCCGATCATAGTACGTTTACAAGGTACTAACGCTGAAGAAGGCGCGAAGATCATTGAACAATCCGGCTTGAAAGTGTTCTCCGCAATACTGTTAAAAGACGCAGCACAACGTGTAAAGGAAGTATTGGCATAGGAATTTCCTAGACTCACCAAATTTTCTATATTGTACAAACTTTGCTCGTAATGCGATCAATAAAAAGACTCTTAGCTCTATCTGCTTTTTCTACCTGCGCCCTCTTTCAGGTAGCGGACGCACAAAGTTTTTATGCCGTTCGAAAGAATAGAAACCTGTTGGTTGGATTTGGCTCAGGCACGGCTAATTATTATGGCGAAATGGTTAACCCTGGAGAATTTGGTATACTCAAATTCAACATCGCTGCCAACGCTGAATACTATATCCATAATCGCATTAGCGTGCGCGCCGGCTTAACATTCTTCCAGATTTCAGGGGACGATGCTAAAGCGGATGATGACAGACAAGAACGAAACCTGTCTTTCACATCTTCCAATATAGAGTTAAGTGCTCTCGGGGTTGTGAATCTTAGTCCGATGGGACTTCGCTTCTATCAGCGATCGAAGTTGAACCTGCACGCATTTGCCGGTATAGGTTTACTGTACTTCAATCCGAAAGCAGAGTACCAGGGTAAAAAGTATGCTCTTCAACCTCTTGAAACAGAAGGTGTGCGTTATAGCCGCATTACTCCGGTAATTCCTTTTGGTTTGGGAGCAAGAATAAAACTGGATCCATTCTTTAACCTCCTTATCGAAGGAGGCTATCGAATTACCTTTACTGACTATCTGGATGATGTAAGTGTAAGAAGATATCCGGAAGCATCAACGCTGAAGAGTGATCTCTCCAGAGCTTTATCTGACAGGCGTGTTGAAATTGGAACGCAACCCGCCAATCCTTCGCAAGCTGGTGTTCGTGGAAATCCGAAAGAGAACGATGGTTATTTCCTGATGAATGTTACACTTCAATACTATCTTCCTTACGAGTTATTCAACGACTCTCAAAGAAAGCTGTACAATAAGAAAAGAAAATACTACTATAGAAGACCGTAGTATATTAAAGTATACAACGGCATAAAAGAAAGAGGGATACAAAATGTATCCCTCTTTCTTTTTATACTTGACTTTGATTCGGAATCAGTCTTGATATCAGTTCACAAACCATTGGAATTGACAAGAGCCAGGTTAGTTTTCTAACTAATGATACAATACTAATGATGGATAATACCCTAGCCAGAAATTATTCCTACTCTATATTTTCTTATGCTTCTTAATGTGCTACATCCAGCACAGCAAACCTTGAATAATTACTCTTATACTCCGGCACAATCTCTTTCATAAGCGTAACCATTTTGTGCTCGTTCTTATCGTTGATGAATTCTTCGAGTAGATCAAGGTTACGGGAAACTTCATCGTACAAGTACTCTGATACTTTCGCCTTCAGAATTTTCTCGTGGTGAGTAGGGATAGTGTTTTCCTGATCGTTCAACAACTCTTCGTATAGCTTTTCGCCATCGCGCAATCCGGTAAAGACAATCTCTATATCTTTATTTAATTCCTTACCAGATAGCTTGATCATCTTGCGGGCCAGATCATAAATCTTCACAGGTTTACCCATATCAAAAATAAAGATCTCTCCCCCCTGCCCCATTACTCCGGCTTCAATCACAAGCTCACAAGCTTCCGGTATAGTCATGAAGAATCGGGTGATCTCCGGATGTGTTACGGTGATCGGTCCTCCGTTTTTAATCTGCTCCTTGAATACAGGTATAACGGATCCATTGGAACCCAGTACATTCCCGAAGCGCGTTGTTACAAAGGAAGTCTTTCTGATACCAAGGCGCTCAAGATGTCTGTCGAGAGATTGTACATATATCTCGGCAATACGCTTGGTGCATCCCATCACGTTCGTTGGGTTCACAGCTTTGTCTGTCGAGATCATTACGAACTTCTTTACTTTGAACTCAACAGAAAGATCCGCCAACGTACGGGTACCGAATATATTTACACTCACAGCTTCCGATGGATTGCTCTCCATAAGCGGCACGTGCTTGTAGGCAGCCGCGTGGAATAATATCTCCGGCTTGAACTCTTCGAAGATTCTTCTGATACGTGTCTTGTTACAGACATCAGCAATGAATACGAAAATCTTCGTTTGCTTATTCTTACTTCTCAGTTCACGCTCGATCTCATATAATGGAGACTCGGCCTGATCGATCAATATTAATGTATTCGGCTTAAAGCTCAGCACCTGGCGCGCCATTTCTGAACCTATAGATCCCGCTCCACCCGTAATGCAAATTACTTTGCCCTGCAGGTCAGCATCGATAGCTTTATTGTCCAGTTTGATAACCTCTCTGCCCAGAAGATCCTCAATGTTAACATCCCGGATCTCTTTAACATCCCATTCATTCTTAAGCCACTTATCAAACGAAGTTACATAACTCACCCGGATAAGATGATTCAGCGCGTCATCTACTATTTCATTCTTCCTTTCGATGGAGAGACTACGTACCGCGATAATTATCTTCTTAATCTTGTACTTATCCACAAGTTCTGTCAACTTATCATAGCTATAGATCTTTGTTCCGTTTATATCCTTACGGTTTTTCTTAACATCATCGTCTAAGAAAGCTACCAGTTTATACTGGCCAGTCATATCAGCTTCAATCGCCTGTTTAGTAAGGAAGCCGGCAACACCAGCCCCGAAAATCAACACAGGAACCTTGTTGGGAAAGTTTGATTTATAGTGACTGAAGATGCTCTTAATAACCAATCGATACTGGTATAACAGTACAGAAGAAATAAAGAACGAAATGAATATTACCGAATAAGGAATGAAGTTCTTTCCTACATTATAGAAGTATATCAAATTAATAACGACTAGGAACGAGAGATTCAGTAACTCAGTATGTAAAATCCGTATGGCATCCTGAATACCAGTATAGCGCACTATACCAGCGTACGATTTGGTGATTAACGTTGATATTATCGAGATAAATAATACAGCAGGGATACTGAACGAAGGATTAAATTCATCGATGGAATTCAGGTTGAAATTAAACCGGAAAAAAAAAGCTAGCCCAAACGAGAATGTTATTACCGATAAGTCAATTAAAATAATGACCCACCGGGGCAGGAATGTGAGCCGGTTTATAACATTCTGAAGCAAGTATTTTCCCTTTAATCGTCTCCGAAGAAGGGCTAATCTTGTCTGACTTATTCTTTTCATTCTTTTGAAGAAGCCCTTTTAGAAGACAGGAATTTTTTCAATCCTATAGCACACCCACCGGCAATCAACCACTCTATACCCGTGATGGGTACTGGCTGATCCGGATCTGTTTCCGGGTTGCCTGGCTGTGCCGATGATGTTAAAGAACTTATAAAAACTATACTAAGTACTAGGAATAATTTGCGCATCTACTCTAAACTTAAAACCTTGACTTTCTTAATAGTATTTCCACTTCTCAAAGTTACAAAATAAATCCCTGTCGGAAATTTTCCCAAATCAAACTCGCCCAAATATCCCTGATCATAAGGTATCATAGCAATTTTTCCGATCTGTACACCAAATGCGTTGGTTATATGCAACTCATTGCTAATTAATTGCTTAGATTCAATCTTTAACAATTTTCCCTTGGCTACAGGATTTGGATAAACCCTATATCCACCGAAATCAGACTGCAAATCTTCTGCGAAAATGTTTTGTTTTGATACCAGAATGCATGCTCCAGTAACAACTTCGAGCGTGTATTCTCCGGATTCAGAGATATTTACAGCCTTTTCTTCCCCTATTATCGTGCCATCGAAGTACCAGGTGTTCCCGGCCTCATAATTCGATGTTAGTACGTTTTTCTCCCCTACCGTGATCGTGGCCGGTTGAATTTCTTCAACAAAAACGGTGACCTCCACGGACGATAGCGATGTGGCACACGAAGCATTTTGTTCCGAGATGGTGAACACGTTCTCGCCAACCAACACCTTGTCGTTTGGTATGGTGAGTTCAAGTATACCTCCATTGCTGCGCTGGCGTATAACTTCGTCCGGCTGGCCTCGCATCGTAACAGCATAGTCGTTACCGCCCTGAGAGCCGTTAATCTTTATCACCACGTTTTCACCTTTACAAATGCGCGACTCATGCGCCAATGTATATGCAGGTTCGCTCGCTGGGGAGATGGAAATATAGAATCGCTCGGAACCATAACTGTGAACATCCGAGGTTACATCAAACTCGTAGGAACGCAATTCCTTTATCGATACCTGGGCGTTGGTAAACTTATCGGTCAGCGATAATGCTATACCCTTGGTAAACGACTCCAGCTCAGAAAAATCAAGTCGGTAGTGGCCTTCTTCAATATTGCTGACATCCAGTTTAATCGTATTCTGACAGCTTAATGCAGGAAGTGAGTTGATGGAAAGTCTTTTGTCATTACCCAACATTGTGGAGACATTAAAAGAACTGTTCATGAGCTTAAATGCGTCTGCATGATTGTCGAACTGTTCAGTCGCATCTTCACGGAAGTGAATAACTGTTTCATCGCGATATACTCCTTGTCGCAACGTAATACGAAGTACGTTTTCAGGCGCAGCCTCTCTGAAAAATATAGTCGCGGAACCTGGCGACTTCACGGTTTCAGCACAGCTGAAAGTAAACGCTCCGCTATTGGCTTTTACAAAGAAGGCTTGTCCCATCGGTATATATCGGGACCCTCCGTTTGTACCCAAGGTACCATTAAAGGTTGCGTACACAGGCGGATTGACTGAGTTATCAATCATATATATAGTATTGTCCAAACCGGTCTTCGTCCATCCGGCTGCTGCGTTCCAATCGATAGTTGAAGGATATGGATTTCCTACCAGGTTCCATCCGTCATTCGCGTCAACTCCTGAGGATGTATAGGACATAAAGGTAGTAAAATTGACTGTTCCTGAATTGATAGGATTTCGCACATCCCAGCGGGCGTTTCCGCGTGTTGATATCGGAGGCATATTCCCACGGATGAATAATGTATATCCTCTCCCGGTAGTGAATGTTTCTGTATTGGCGTTTAATGGAAAATCCTGGTACCCATCGTTAACATCATTGGCTCCGCTGCCATTTATATCCGTGATAACAGATTCATTATATAAAAACATGGATTGTGAAGTTCCGCAACCACTACAAACTGAAGTACCGGTAAACGACCCGGTAATCGGTATCTCTGCCTGAATATCCTGCACGGTTGCATTCTGAACTGGCGATGATATATATCTATATATTCGACCGTTATTAAACGAGGGGCTGTTATTGCCTCCTTCAATAGACATATACCGTTGAACCGTTACGTTACCCGTTACCTGTGATGTACCGGAGAGCGCAGCAATAGCAGCATCGACTGCCGGATCATCGTCTGTGGAAAGTAACGTTAATATACCGGTACCTGTTGTTCCATCGGCATCCACCACCGCATTGGCTGTAATTGATAATGTGCCTCGTACGGTATGGCTGTTTTCAAAGCGTACATCGGTAGCAGCGGTAGAGTTTGCCACAGATATATTGTTGAAGGCTGTAACGCTACTGCCACTTACAACCTGCGTAACCGCTGCCGTTCCTAAAAACGCAACGGTACCAGTACCCGCATTGAATGTCCCGTTATTTGTAAAAGCGCCATGCACGTTAAATGTTGCCGGCGAAGTAAGCGTACCGCTGATGCTTACATTCTGGAAGGAAGGATTGGATGTCCCCAGTATAGAAGACGTTCCGGCAAATATGATTGTTCCATTGTTACGATTAAATGTGCCGCTATTGGTTACATCTCCTGACACCGTCAGCGTTGAACTGGGAGCATTAAATGTACCGCCCGATATCGTAAGTGATCCGACATTAACTGTATTGGCTCCGCTTGTAAATGTACCCGATGTAACTGAAAATGTGCCAGACGCTGTTATCGCTGCTGCCAGCGTAATTGTTCCGGCGCTGCAGGTAACATTGTTAAGCGAACCTCTTGCCTCTGCCCCGGTAGTCATGGTTCCCCCGGTAAAGGCAAGGTTATAGGGGCCACCTGCAGGTACTGCACTGGTACCCGTAAAAGATGCCGCAGAATTTCGGGTAACATTGGTTCCATTACCGAAAGTCAGTCCTGATATATTATCAACTATACCATCGGCAAGGTTGAAGGTAGTTAACACGGTGACACTACTGTTCAATGTAACCAGCGTACCTGTTGTTGCTCTGTTAAGGGTAAAACTGCCAAGCGTATTACCGGTTGGAGAAAATGCGAGGGTTCCCAATATACCTGCATCAAGAATGCTAAGTGATGACGATGCGTCTGACGATATAACACCACCCGTTAAGGTATTATTAAATTGTGAGCGTAACTCAAGCGTCTGCCCTTCTATATATAGTGTTGTACCGGTAGCCAGGTTCAGATCGTCAAATACTACCAGCGGTGCATTCATATCAACGGCTCCATTGTCGATGGTAATATCCAGTGTAGTAAGGTCCTGTGCAAAGACAATCGTCTCTCCTGCCCGATCAACGGTGATTGTCTCAACGGCGGTGGCACCAAAAAGCGGGAAGTCCATACCAAGACTTCCTGATCCGCCAATCTGCAGATTGCAATTATCTCCGTTAAAGAATATATAGTTACCACCTGATATCGTACCATTCACGACCAGAATAGCATCAGCATCACCACTGTTTAGATTTATATTTCCGCCAGTAAGGCCTATATCTCCGTCTACTTGCAATGTTCGTATATTGGTGGTAGTCGTAAGCGAAATATCTCCGCCAGTAAGGTATACATTCCTGGAAATGATCAGATCATCGTTTGCTACATTCAGGTTACCGGTGGTGATATAAAGATCTCTCCCTAATGTAAGCGATGTAGGTGTACCCAATTCCAAAGAGACACCGGATGCATTGTTAATCTCGGCATCAACGTCTGGTGTCGAAGGATGTCCATCTCCTATAAATTGCGGGGCGGCACCACCATAAACAATTCTGGAATTTGTATTGAATATTCTGTCTTCAACGCGTACGTTACCCAAACCATCAAAGGCTCCGGTTATTATAGCACCTGTTGAATTTTCTGACTCGACAATGAGCGTTCCGCTCACCGTCAAAGAACTGCTGGTTCCTCCCAACAATTGAGACTCACCAATCAATCGCAGGGAATGGCCTGCCGGTATAGTATAGTTGAGCAAGCTGACATCGCTGATTGTGCCTGTATTTAAAAATGTATGATCGATTCCCGGATCAACAAAGTTGATATCCCCACTACCTACACCGATCTCCGATAACGTTCCGCTGACAAGATCGAAGTTGTTACCTATATTTAAAACACCGGCACCATTTCTCGAAATAGCAAGAAGTCCACCGGGAGCATTCATACTGAAATCTGTTCCGATATTCAGCGTACATACACCTGATGTTGTAACATCCGAACCCGTGGCGTTCGTGGAAGTATATATAAAACTTCCGGTAATATCATATATAGTTCCGGGCGCGCCTCCTGTAGTCGTCAAGCGTACACGTGCGGTGTTCTCAATAGATAGATCTCCGCCAATAGATATTGTTGGATTTTGAGTAGTTGCCATTTGAAGAACCGCTGTACCGGTATTGATAACCCGGAAATTTCCGGCAATCGAAGTCAACAAGCCATTCATGTTGAACGTGTTGGTTTGCGCGGTACAATCCCACACAACATTGCCAAAGGACTGCGACCAGTTACCTGCAGCACTACTGAAAGAGTACGAAGTATATCCTTCAATCTGTACGGTTGAATTTATATTCCATGAGGCCAGCGGTATAGCTCCTTGCGTTGTTGTGAAGAGATGTCTATAGATCGAGCCTGATTCAAAGACAAGGTTGTTCCCCGTGGTGCCGGTAAGATTGGACAAGTCTTCTCTCACTAACGTTCCATTGATATAATTCTGAGCAAACCCCGGACTTGCCTCCGATAGAAAATCCAGTGTGCCGCCGGCATTTATCGTTACCTGAGAATTTAATGTTAGACCATCAATTGTAACTGAATACCCATTGGGTATAGATACATTGTGATTGATGACAATAGCGGAAGAATTGGTATTGGTTGGGATTATACCACCAACCCAAGTTGAAGTGGCGTTCCAGGGACCATCTTGATTAGAGGTAATTGTTTGTGCATGTAAATAACCTGTAAACAATATGAACCCGATACTCAGTGCGAGTTTAGTCATATTCATAGGCAGAAGGACCGAAGTCCTTTATTTAGGGGGATTTGTTTCTTCGGACAACTGCCTATGAAGCTAGACAATATTTCTATAACATACCAACTATTTAGGTATTCTTAATTATTTCAACTATACCAGAAAGTTGTTGAGCAGTTAGGTTTGATCCTGACGGTAAACACAGTCCTGTCTCAAAAAGTTTTTCAGATACTCCGGATGTATAGGATGGATATTCTTGGAAGACAGGCTGCATGTGCATCGGCTTCCATAACGGTCTGCTCTCGATGTTTTCTTTCTCAAGTGTGAGTCTCAGTTTCTCGCGATCAAATCCTGTCTGTGCCGGATCGATCAATATAGTTGTCAACCAACGGTTGGCATAGGCACCCTCAAACTCACTTTGAAACACGATGCCTTTAATACCTGCCAATTCTTTTTTGTAGAAGTCAAATACATTTCTGCGTTGACGTACACGCTCATCCAACACACGAAGTTGTCCACGACCTATACCTGCACTGATGTTGCTGAGGCGATAGTTATAGCCTATATGTGTATGCTCATAGTGAGGAGCAGCATCACGTGCTTGTGTAGCCAGGAATTTTGCTTTGGCAATCCAGTCTTTGTTCTCCGATACAAGAGCACCACCACCGGAGGTAGTTATGATCTTGTTACCATTGAATGAATAAATACCCATATCGCTCATGGTACCAAGCTTCTTTCCAAAGTAACTTGAACCAAGTCCTTCAGCAGCATCTTCGATCACCGGTATATCATACTGTTTTGCTACTGCATTTATTTCATTCATTTTGGCAGGCATGCCGTATAAATGAACGATAATTATTGCCTTCGGCTTTTTGCCTTTCGCGATACGGTCTTTTATAGCCTTCTCCAGTAAAACAGGATCCATGTTCCAGGAGTCTGTTTCGGAATCAACAAACACGGGTATAGCCTGCTGATAACGAATAGGATTGCAAGAACCTGAGAAGGTAAATGATGAACAGATAACCTCATCACCCGGATTTACATTCAACAAGATTAAAGCAAGGTGAATCGCTGCAGTACCGGATGAAAGCGCTGCACAATATTTTGTTCCATTGTACGTGGCCAACTCTTCTTCAAAAGCATTGATGTTGGGACCCACCGGAGATATCCAGTTTGCCTCGAAAGCTTCATTAACAAATTTTATTTCTTCCCCACCCATGTGAGGAGACGACAGGTAAATCTTTTCTTTAGTCATATGCAAAAAGGCAAATATACATTAAACAGTTTTTCCGTTAGAGCTTATTTTCTTTTGATAGTAAAATGCAGGGATCAACAGCAGTAATAGCGTTGGATTGAGAATCAATCTGTGTAAAAACGAAAGTAACGGCCCATTGTATGCAGGATATTGAATTTTCAGTATGAAGTATGGGATCAGAAAAAATACAATCCCTATCCCCTGAACCCACAGCGCAAATATCACGTACTTTCTTTCCGCAAACAACGCGAAGATCAACCCAATGGTAAGGAAATCATTTAACAGAAAACGGATTGATCGGTTTATAATGAACTGATGAATCTGATGATGGGACACCTCCATTGCTGCTGCAATATTGATGCGCTGGAACAGGAACACCACGATAAGTCCGGCAACCGATACTATCCCAAGGACGATGCGTACTTTCATGATTGTTTCTTATCCGCTGACGAAATGCGCACCCACCACACCCACAAGATCAAGACAGCTACATAAATGATGGCTGTGAATAAATACTTATGCGTAAAGTACATATACTTCGGCATGCTATTCGACACCCAGAATAGCAATGATATTCGCCCCAGGTTTATAAGATGTATACATAGAATACCCAGCGGTATAAACCACAACATTCTTTTGGTAAAAGGACCAAATGCAATTATAAAAGCCAGGAATACAATGACTACGTTTACTCCGTTGCAGCCTTCGTAGACCGACACTATATTTTTCCCATCGCACACCAAAGATGTCGTAGGCTTTTTGAGTGAATCAACAGCAACAACATCCGTCCCGAAAACTCTCAACACAAATGCAGAATTATTTGATGCTAGTATCGTTATAGGATCAGGATTGGGATGATATGATGTTATATAGAAGCCATACAACAGATTTAATACAACATATAGCCCGACAAACTTTACCAGGAAAAATATAGTTGGCTTAAACTCTTTCAATGAAATGGATGCCATCTTCAAATCTCTTTAGCCGGAACACCTGCCACAGTAGTGCGTTGTAAAACATCTTTCAATACAACAGCCCCCATCCCTACTGTACACGATTCTCCCAATGATGCCTGGTTCAAAATATTAGCGCCCGACCCTATAAATGCAGATCGTGCTATAGTTACCTCTCCTGCTATATTTACTCCACACATAATGGAAGAATAATCTTCAACGCTACAATCGTGACCTATTGTTGTATTCAGATTAATCAAAACATGTTTACCTATATATATATCGGTGGTCAGGATACAGCCTGCTGTAACAATGCTGCCTGCTCCTATAGTAATCGAAGCAGAGTCCTGCATAATAACAGAAGGATGAATCAACGTTGGAAAGTATACGGAATATTTCAACAATTGTTCTTCAAGTCGCTGCTTTACCAACGGACTACCTACAGCAAGAACAACATTCACGGTTGAAGTCATTGCTTGCATTACGGACACTCCTCCTAACACCTTCAATCCTTTTACTGATGTACCCGGGGGGACTTTGTCATCGATGAAACCTATCGGCTGCCATTCGGGTAAAGCACGAATCATCGTCAGTATTTCACGTCCTAATCCACCGGCTCCATATATAATGAGCTCCTTTTTCATGACTTCTCGTATCGAATGATGCGGGCTGGATTGCCAACCACTACAGCATAATCAGGCACATCCTGAATTACTACAGCACCGGCTCCCACCGTTGCCCAGGCACCTACTCGCTTTCCGGGAATAATAACGGAACCTGCTCCTATAAATGATCCTTCCCCTATACTTACACAACCACACAGTACTGCTCCCGGTGCGATATGAACAAAATCTTCGATAACACAATCATGATCGATCGTAGCGCCCGTGTTAATAATTACATGGTTTCCCAACTTACATTGTGCCTGAACGATTGAGCCTTGCAGCAACATGTTGCCGGTTCCTAAAGATGCAAAAGAAGAAACTATAGCAGAAGGATGGATAACATTGGTAAACGTATGTTTCGTTACCACTGCTACACGCTTTCGCACTGCGTTATTACCTATGGCGACTACGGCTTTTGCGTGGGGCTCAAACTCCGGATCATAAGAACCTCGCTGAGGTACACCGAATAAATCGCCCGAATATTTTGGATCGAAAAGAGCCGTAACCTTATGCCCCAGCGTAAGCAAACTGTCCAACACAACCCGGGCATGTTCACCGCCACCTTGTAAAATGATCTTATGTGTTTCCACGAAATTTCTCCATTGTTACTGATGTGCCACTGCTGACGCCTTCAGCTTTAAATACTTTTACAACTGTCAAAAATAAGATTTTAATATCTAACGCAAAGGATATGTGATCCACATACCAGACATCGCAGGCAAATCGCTCAGGCCAATCGAGGGCATTGCGACCATTTACCTGTGCCCAGCCTGTTATGCCGGGTTTAACTTCGTGTCGCCTTCTTTGTTGATGATTGTAGAGTGGAAGATACTCAACCAACAACGGGCGCGGTCCAACGATAGACATATCGCCCTTCAGTACATTGATCATCTGCGGCAATTCATCCAGCGAAGTTTTCCGTACGAATTTACCAACGGCCGTCAATCGCTTATCATCAGGCAACAAGTTGCCTTGAGCATCCCGTTCATCGGTCATCGTTTTAAATTTAAACACTCGGAATATTTTGCCATTCTTACCAGGGCGCTCCTGCAGAAACCATATATTTCCTTTATTGGCAAACCACAACAGTATAATAGATATTACCAGCAGTGGAGAAGCAACAATCAACACTACAAAAGCAGTGGCTTTGTCGAAAAAAGGCTTTACTATCGATACGTACACACCTTAAACTTTTATTTGCAAAGATACACGAAGCAATACATGACGAGCGCTTTTCAATTTTAAGATCGCTGCAATGTATATTCGTTCAACAACTCTTTCCATACAAACTGCTGATCGAAATTCGCTACGATATAATTTCTGGCGGCCTCCGAATATGCCTTCCGCAACGTCATATCTTCCAGCAGCGTAACCATGGCCTGGTACACCGCCTCTGCATTCTTTACCGGTACGACAATACCCGTTTGTTCATGCTGAATGATCTCATTACATCCGTTGATGTTCGACACTATACAGGGTACATTGAGACAACACGCCTGCATCACTACATTCGGGAAACCTTCCCTATAGCTCGGAAAAACAAAAATATCGGAAGCTGTAATCCAAGGTTTAACATCTGATTGAAAACCAGCCAGAATTACATTCTTATTTTCGTGCAGGAATTTATAGTCTTCTTCATGAAGCGGATCCAGCTCTTGTTCAAACGGACCGATTAAGAGTAAATATACCTTTGCTCCTCCTGATAATGCTGGCAACCGCTTAAAGGCATGAATCAGTTCACCTATGCCCTTATCCTTTACTATTCTTCCTACAAATGAGAATACAACATCTCCTTGATTTATTCCGTTGCGATTGCGTATTTCAAGTGCCTGCTTTTCTATAGTGTCGGAGCGCTTGAACAAACTCGTATCGATGCCGTTGCTACTGCCTTTGCCGATGATCTTCAGCTTATCATTACTCACACCCAATGATTGAGTCATGTAGTCCTTTAACCCGACAGAGTTGGGATATACACCCGTTGCACAGAAGTATGTGATCTTCTCCGTCATTACGAGTATAAATCGTTTCAATCCGGTTGCTTCTACCAAGGGTAAACCTGCCACAGTATGCATACGTACCGGCACGCGGCAAATCCACGCTGCCAGCATTCCGATCAGTCCTGCCTTAGGTGTATGTGTATGCACTATATGCGGACGTATTGCCCGCATGATTCGCATCATTTTCCAAAGGCAAAGCAGGTCCTGGATCGGTGTAATCTTCCTTGTTAGCGGAACTTCAATGTGTTCTACACCTTCCTTCCGAACTTCCGGTACTTCTTTACCAGCAGCACTCATGGTATATACTTCGAAGCCCTGCTCGCGCATAAAACGAAACTGTCCCTTTAGCAGAAGGTGCAGAGAGATAGGTACGGTAGTGATACGCAGTAATCTAGTTTTTTCCATGGAGCTGATAAATACGATCTGCCGTTTCACCCATCGTTAAACTTTCCATTTCATAACGGTTCCGGCAAAAATCATAGTGTTCAAGAATTTGTTTTAATCCGGCTATACTTTGTTCCGGAAAACTACCAAAGTTGTGTGGATGCCACCAGAGGTGATATACTTCACCACGCTTCGCAGCTCGTTCAAGTTCACGCTTGATCCGACCAATCTTCATGGCATTCAAAAAATATTCAGAAGGACGATAGGGCCGCAGCAATCTGCTGGCCGGCAAACACAGCGGCAGGCCTGCACGCACCTCTACTGTATCCAATGTATAGGTGTTCTTCTTCCCAATTGGTATATATGCATCAGCACCGCGGTTGAGGCGCTTCAACATTGATTCATTTTGTGTGCTGCGAATATTCCAGAACCAGTCGCGTGGATTATCGCGAACGGTTACAAAGCCTTCTTCATAACAAACACGAAGGTAGTCTTCATTGAATTGATTACGCGGAAATACCAACGATCTCAACTTCTTTCCATATAGCGCTGCTGATTGCTGCGCTGCACGAAGATCAGCACGGAATTGCTCAATCGTCTGCCCTGCTTCGTTGCAGTAATAGTGAGCGAAAGTATGCGAAGCCAGTTCCTGGTATTGTGTATTCAGAATAACTTTCACCAATGATGCCGCATAATGAAAAGGATCCTCCTGCTCATCTTTCCCTATACCATACTTGTCAATAAAACTATAGGCCGACAGTTGCTGGTCCTGATACGTTGGTTTCTCTGAAGGTATAGCGTTACGCAGAGACTCGTTGTTGTTATGAAACAACATTCCTACACTCGCCCAGGTAACATGCACTTCATGTTTTTCAAACAGGGAAAGCATCTGCGGTATAACTTTGCGTGTGTTAAAGAAATACTGCTGATACTGCGGTAAATTCCATTTTTCAAAACCTCCCCAGTGGAGTTCAAAATCGAGAGAAATCGTAAATATACCCTTCGTCATGTAGTAGCGTTTGTAGCGTTTGCCTGTGATCGCCTCAGTTTCAATAGCTGCTGATGTTTCCAGGCTTTTAATTTTTCTTCATCCAGAAATGCCAGTACAACAAACAAAACCAGAATCATTACCTGACTTTTTTGTCGCATTGCCAAACCCAGATTTCCAGAGATCTGTGCTAAAGCAATTGATATAGTAATAAAACTTAAGAAGGCCGTTTTCGCCAAGAAGTTACCAGTAACCAGAAATTTCAGTCCCTTTAAATTACCAATGAGCTTTAATGAGATTAACAGATAGAAAACATTTTCAAATGAGACAATGATTCCAAGTGCGCCAGGGGCATCAAAGAAAAGCGGGCGATATAAAAAAGTAAAGACCTGCATCGGCAAACTATATTGTGTAATATCAACACCGGATGATGCTTTGGTAAGTTCTTTTGCACGATGTGTCAAGTCCAATCCCTGCGTTACAAATTCCTCCTCATCAATGCCCACCATCGACAGAACGTCTTTGTAGATAAAGAAGAAGGCAATGGAAGCTCCTGCCAGGAACATCACGCGCATTGCAACGCTAACCCCCTTCGATGAAAAAATAAATCCCATTGCCGATGATACCAATATAACAAGCATTACGTGGGGCCTCACATGATAAATGATCAACGCTCCTATGGCCAGTGCGAGTATTCTATTTTTAACATTGCTAATTCCGTAAAAAAATAACCCGAGTCCCATAAAGATGATGGACCCCTTCCCTAGAGATGTTGACCAGAAGTGAAGATTAGGTAAAAAGAAAATCAGTGTAAGAAGATCATACCCATAGAACTCATGCCTGAAGCGTATATTTTCCTTAAAGAATATATAGAAGTAAACAAATCCTAAAAAGCCAAAGAACGAAAACAAGGCCATCATACCCTCATATGAAAACCCCAGATAGTTGACAAACGGATAAGTAACCCATTCGATAAATGTAGTACTGGTTCCATAGAAATCGCCCCACGAATCTCCTCTGAAACCCATGGATACTTTTCGATAATAATTTCTTGAGTCTGAAGGATTGAAAAGTATATATGCAAAATATGCGAACGACAATAAGATATGATAGAAGTAGAGCCTCTTCAGAAGTGATTCATCTATAATTGGATATCGTTGCTTCACCGTGTTGATTAAGGCAAACGAAATAAATCCTGTTATTATGATGACAAGTATTCCTCCCAGCATTTTCTAAAATAATTCAAGGTCCCCAAAGGAAGGACTCCACCCTTCGAAGGCTGCAAAGTTGCTTAAATCCGGCAACATAATATTATGAATCATTACAGTCGGTCCAACTTTGCGTTTTAAAACTAACATATTTGTCCCTAGAAGATTCGCGATTCCGAAACTTCCTGACGTTACATAATCAGCGTTGTGCTCCTGAACCTTGCGATCCACTATTTGTTTCAAGTCCTGAACATACTTTCTGTCAGAGAGAAAAACATCTGTGATCCTCAGTTCCTTCCCTGCAAACGTATGCTTGATACGGTAAAAAAATAATGCTCTCAATTCTGTATCTTCTACTCCACCCGCATAGTATTCTGCCACAGGCACATTTGCGTAACGCCACATCAACGTATCAACTGAATGCTCGGTAATTACGTGCGAACCATAGAGTATATTATTTGAAGCTATAAGTTTCGATAGACCCGCGTTGTTTAAATAATAAGAGATAGACTCATCCTTTTTAGATGCATTGTTCTGCCTGCTCTTTTTCCGCAATACAACATCAAGCATCATTGAAACCGGTTTTACCATTTTCATTTGGATAGGCAATTTACCTGCCTCTGCCCATCCTAACTTTGTATAGCCTCGTTTGCTCTTTCTATTAGGCGTACTGAACAATAATCCATATCCATTCTCGCGACAATGGTCGATCAATGCCAGCGTCAACTTTCCAAACATACCGTTACCCTGATAATCAGGGTGAACCACTGTATCAACACCTCGCACCGCTTCAATGATATGATTACCTGCTCTCCATTTCCAACGCATAAAAGTGCGAACCCCCACAATCTTACTCTTGTCAATAGCCAATAGCACCAGTGATTTTCCAAAAGGATTATCTACGTGTTTCCATCGCCAATAAATTTCAGATTTAGGAAGCAGGTTCTCTCCTAATCCTAGTTTCAGTAGGCTTACGATTTCGGGTATGTCACCTTCATGTGCGAGGCGAATTTCCATATAATTGAAAAGGCGGGTAAAGGACCTTTTTTAAATTTTGCTAAACACAGCTAGATAATAGTTTGAACGCTAAACACCTAACAGTTTACTATATTTTCTTAGCCCAGAATTGTAGTTATCAAAAACGTTAAGCTAAAACAATTCCAGATCACCAACGGATGGGCTCCAGCCATTAAAGTTATGGAGTGTGTTGGCTGCGTCAAATGTTATATTGCGTACGGTTACAACAGGACCTACGGGTAATTTTCGCAAATATAGTCCTGCTCCGTTCAACCACGAGTTTAGTCCCGATACTGTTGCATAATCGGCTGCGTGCTGCTTTACCAGATCTTTCACCATAGCGCGCACTTCCGTTTTATACTTGTCAGTGTCCATGAAAATGTCGGTTACTCTCAATTCGTTGCCAGCACTGGATGACTTCAATCTATATACCAGCAAAACCCTCAGCTTTCCCGCTGTTTGCAATCCAGACGTAAAGTATTTAGCAACTGGTACGTTTTGATATCTCCATTGCAGTGATTTAACAGTATGGGATGTAATGATTTGATCTTTGCAGCGCACTGCATTTTGCTTTAACAGCTCTTCCAGATTCGGATGCTGAAGAAAGGACTCTTGATTTGTATCATTGGTTTTAACAACCGACTGCTTTAGTCTTGACATGTTTAGTGCGACTGAAACAGGGTGTAGTATCGGTATGCTGATTGGAAGTTTCCCTGCTTCCTTCCATCCCATCTTCAGGTATCCTGGTTTACTGTTGCTATTCGGAGTATTGAAAACAAAATGCCATCCTTCATTCGCACAATAATTTAAAAGCTCCAGGGTCAGCTTTTTAAATATACCGCGCCCCTGGTAATCCGGATGCGTTGCTGTATCAACAGCACGAACCGATTCAAAGACTTGTCCGGAGGATTTCCATTGCCATCGCATAAAGGCACGGACCCCAACCAGAATGTCATTTTCAAAAGCCAGTATAACGGGAGATTTTCCGAACGGATTATCGATATGTTTCCACTGCCAATACTCCCGGGATTTCGGCATAAGCTCTTCACCCAGGCTTTTCTTAAGTAACTCTACAATTAACGGTACATCATGCTCGGTCGCAGTTCTGATCTCCATAGCAATTTTTTGTCATGCAATACTCGCTATTTTTCACCACTAATGCTTTCCGCTAATCGAGGTAAATGCACGTTAGTACATTTTTACCTCCTGCCGGTATACATCTTCAAGGGCTTTAACCATTTTCTCCATGCTAAATTCTTCTTTAACCCGCTCTCTTGCCTGCAAAGCCAGCGCGTTTCTCTTTTTAGCATCGGCTATCAGCTCTGTAGCAAATTCAACCAAACGTTCAGGTTCTTCAACATCACACAACAGGCCATCTACACCGGGGCGGATTACTTCTTTTATACCGCCTGCATTTGTACTAACCACAGCACATCCCGAAGACATTGCTTCCAGCAGAGCAATAGGAAGGCCTTCGAAAATTGAAGTCATCATATACAAATCAAAGGTAGACAGGTATGGACGTACTTCCGTTTGTGTACCCGCAAAATGAACTCGGCTTTCAAGACCTTGTTGCTTTTGTTTTTCTAACAACAGTTCTTTCAATGGTCCATCGCCAACAATTATAAAATGTGTTTCGGGACGATGAGACAAAATCTTTTTAGCCAGCTCAATCCATAAGTCCAGTCGCTTCTGAAATCTAAATACAGCTATAGTTCCGATCACAGGTGCATCAAGTGGTATATTAAATTTCCCGCGAATCTCTTCACGCTGAAATTGTCCTGGAGCAAAACGTTCCGTGTTAACACCATTCAGAATGGTGATTAAAGATGCTTTTAAATTGGTTTTATGTTTTCGTATCGATTTCTCAACGTCTTCGGAGACTGCTATAATTTTTGTAAGCCAGTTTAGCGTGAACAGATTGGCCAACCGGGTAGCAATATGATAGCGTTCCTGCTTATTATGCTCGGTATAGATTACCGGAATACCTGACAGTTTACCTGCAATGCGCGAGGCTATACCGGCCCATGGAAGATGTGCATGAATAAGATTTATACCATGCTTCTTCGCGTACGCTGAAACAGCCTTCGCTTTGAACAAAAGCTCGATATTATTGCGTGCCGCAATGCAAGTAACTTTACCTCCGTGTTCCAGGATAGAGCTCACCATCGCATCTTTCCAAGACAGAAAGTATATATAGTGAAACTCGAACTGATCTTTATTATGCACACGCAGTGTTTCCGGCAGTAACATTTCAGCGCCTCCCCTGCCCAAAGATTTTATTACGTGAAGGATTTTTATTTTTTGATTCATACTGCGCTTTTGCTATTCAGAACTTTTGTATAAGCAGCCGCAAACTTTTTGGCAATGCTGTCATTCATAAATTCTCTTGTGACAAACTGATGAGCATTCTTTCTTATTTTGGATGTTTTGTCTGAGTTTAGCAGTGCATCCTTAACAGACACTATAAATCTTTGTTCATCATCTTTATCAACGAGCCAACCTGTTTCATCGTTTTTAACAACCTCGCTGATACCGCCAACGTTGTATGCTACAACCGGTACCTCGCAATAAAAAGCTTCTAATATCACTCCGGGAAGCCCTTCTATTCTACTCGGTAACGTGAATACATTAGCATTGGAAAGAATCGATAATACATCAGCACGATATCCTAGTAATGCAACATGATTATCAAGCCCCATCGCCATAATTTTCTGCTGCAGACTTTCGCGAAGTTTACCGTCTCCCAGGATTAACACTTTGATGTCGCTATATTCTTTAACTACTTCAGTGGCTATACGCAATAACGCTTCGTGATTTTTTTCAGGAACAAGACTGGCAACATTAACAATTACTTTCCCCGAGGTGAAATAGGGAAGTATATCTGCTGATAAAGTTTTATTGACAGCTACTGCTTCGATACCAATCGGCACCATTGTGGTTTTTTCAGAAGGAACATTATACGTCTTGATAAAATCAAGTCTGCACAATTCACTCACTGAAATGATATGTTCGAGTTGCTTAACGAGAAATTTATTAAAGATAAGTTTAGGACGAGATGTAATGAAGTCGCTAACCTTATTGGCATTTCTATACACTATAGGAGTCTTCCATTGGAAAAACAATTTAGAAAGGACAACAAACTTTAATGTATCTCCTGCATTCGCCTGAATAATATCAGGTTTATTCTGTTTGATATAGTCAGCAAGTTGCTTCCATCCACCAACATCAAAAAATCGTTTTGACAGTGGTCTTTTCAGATTTACCAGTTTTCCTTTAAAAGGTAGCTGCGCGTTGCCATCCAGTAAACAAACAACGGTAACATCGTGTCCCATCGCCAACAAGTGATTGGACAATTGGCAGGCAAACATCTCTGCTCCTCTAAGCTGGGGCTTTTGAATAAGTTGTAAGATCTTCACCTGTGCTATGTATTTTAATGCTTTGTGTTGGATTCAATCTTTCTCAGCGCCTTCTCCATCTCATAGTCCCATGTTCCATTTGAAAGAATATAGTTGGCTCCATTCCTACTGAGCCGCTCCCGCAAACTTAAATCCTCCATAAGTGTTATGATTTTAGATGCACTATCATCTATATCACCAACCTTGTATAATAGTAAATGATTATTGTCGCTAAACATAACAGGTATTTCACCAGCTTGTGGCGCAAGTGTCGGTTTGCCTGCTGCTAAATATTCACGCAGCTTTAATGGAGAATAATGAAAATCATCAGCACTCCGTGCACTTACAATAGCTATATCGAAGAGCGATACATACTTGGGAATTTCAGCGAAGGGTTTCTTTCCCAGGAACATTACTGCTTTTTCAAGATCGAGTTCTTTTACCATGCGGGCAATTCCTTCACGCTCCTGTCCATCTCCTACCAACAGCAGTACTGCGTCATTTCGCTGTTGATATACTTTATTAAAAACATTGATCAATATATCCAGGCCATGGAAGCTTCTGAAACTTCCTGTCCAACCGAGAACAAATTTGTTGTCCAATCCAAGCGATTGTCTCAATGACAAAGATGAATTATCAGAACCAAACAAGAACGGATCTACAGACATTGGTGAGATCAATACTTTACCAGGATCTATTCCCATTTGTATAACCTTCCTGGCAACATCCTCCGAAACGCATGCTACAATATCAGCTTGTTGCAGTGCTTTTCGCTCCTGGTATTTTTCTAACAACACCCCCCATATCGGACGCTTCACCCCCCATTTTCCAGCCTCCCATACCACGGGTGCATGAACGTATACTATAAGTGGCACACCTAATTGTGCTGCTATTTTTTTTCCCGGTCCTTCAAACAAATCATGCTGTTGCCATACAAACGCAACGCCAGAGTCTGACCACGGGAACGTTTTGTTTATATTCCATTGCCTACTTTTTCTCCACAATAAAATATCTTTCAGTAAGGTCTTAATGAATAATGGTACACGCTGACCTAACGTCTTTTTTTTAGAAGTGGAGGCGGGTTTCTGCTCACCTAAAGGATAATGTATAACCTCCTCGGGTGATGCAACGCGATCAGATGTCAGCACCCATGCGTTTCCAAATTTACGGGCGGCCGCTGCCGACCAGCCAGCCACTGTAATCCACAACGCTTCTGCTCCCACCCAGGCCTTGCTCGAACGGGGCATAATAAATATGGCAGATTTTTTTGCTACACTATCGGGCTTTTTAATCATACTTCGTCTGGTGATCTATTCCAATTATACTTCGTCTGGCGCTTCGTTTACGACAATGCCGTCACGCAAGAGAATCTGCTTCAATTCTTTGTCTACAAATATAGTCTTATGCGGATTTGCCTTCAGCATTACTATAAATTGTTCGTATTCAATATCAGGATTGTGAATATTAGAATCCACTATATATTTCTTGTTTACGTTCACATCTTTCAATGCATCTCTATATCCATCGCCATACGCTGTTTTAAAAAATGTAAATCCGGTTATAAAGAGCTCTGAGAAATCTGATTCCATGGCCTCCTTTAGCGCACAAAATCCGGTGGTCGGTCTAAATTTTCCAAACGCACCAATCACTTGTTTATAAGGAGCAGAGGGCAAGTAGTAAACCACCTGTGAGAGCAAGTATTTTTTATAGAAATTAAAGGTTACCCGCCAGCCAAAATAGGTCGGAATCGGGTTAATCACATAGCGTATCCCTTGTTGATTATATAAATTAAAATCAAGCGGACCACCGCCACTAAATTCATTTTCAAAGAAACTATGAAACAGAATGTCAATCTTCGAACCTATATCTTTTTTAAACTTACCATCCCTAACTACTAACGGAGACTTGTTGATTCTAATCACAAAGTCAAAAGCATCGATAAATTCTCCCCGGTTCGTATTCATGGCAGAGCTTGCAGGTCCTACAATAGCAATACGTTTTTTTTCCAGTATACTCTTATCAAAACGTTTCGTAAACCGGAGCATCAACACAAAACCTAGCAGAGCCCGATATAGCTTAATCAGAAATTTCATGACTCACAGATTATAAACACTATCAAAAGCCTGAATATATCCAACACCTATATTTTCAAGGCTGACGTTGTTGTATCCATAGAAATCAATTCCATGCAAGGAGGCTGCATCATAGTCATTCATGGAATCACCAATAAAAACAATTTCCTCTGGCGTATATTTATATATATTCAGGACCGAGTTTACCAATTCTTTTTTGGGTGTCGGCGAACCATGGATAGATTCGAAGTAATCTTTAAGTCCTAAAGCATCACATAAATATCGAAGCTCCGTTTGATCGGAACCCGACACTACATGCATCTTGAATTTCTTGTGATTCTCTTTTACGTATGCTACCGATTCTTCAATAAGCAGCGCGCGATTGACAAGCTCTCTCCTCATTACTTCAGAGAATTCGGAAGCAAGACTATCTACCTGTGCACTGGTTATCGTTTCATTTCGAATCTGTTCGAAAAAATACTTGAACTTTACGTACCGTGACAGGCCTCCATTCTGACGATGATATATCAATAGCTTTTCAACTTCATGTTGAGGATAGGATGATAAAACGATTTCAAAGCCCCGATCACGCACGGGCATTGAATCCATCAATACACCATCAAAGTCCCACAGAATTACTTTATACTTTGAAAAGTTTATCATATATGGCTTCTGCTATTAAAAAGTCATCGATCCAGTCAATATCAAACGACTTGATCTTATCTTGTTCGTATAAATAAGGTTTACTTCCAATTCTGTTTGATTCCTTCAGGTATATATCTCTTGAAGTAATAAACATTGCATGGTTTACTTCGTAAAGAACAGGAAGGTCTTGTGTACGCGGCCACCGGTTTGCACCGGCATCATAGTTAAAAACATCCCCACGCTGATCGAGTAAAAAGTTTTGAAGCGGCATCACGCTGATTAATGAATCATAGCCTTCCTCAAGTTTTGAAAAGTATTTCTCAATGCCTGTGTCATAATCCTCTGCTTTCACGAAAGGAGTTGTGGTGTGCCCCCAGATGATATGACTTTCCTTTACAATTTCGGGCACATACTTAATGAGATCTGTCAATACAGTTGTATCCAGACATAAATGATCAGGCCTCTGAATCACTTTAATCTTTGATTGATGAGGATCTATTTTTGTTGCGATCTCCATCGAAAACTCATCGTTTGTTGACAGCACTACATTTGACAACGTTTTACACTCCATCAATTGTCGAAGCTTCAGCTCAAGAATTCCTCCCGATATTCCGGCAAAGGGGCGTGTATTTTTAGACTTAACACGTTGACTTCCTTTCCGGGTTGGCAGGAAGAAACAAATATCTTTTTTCATTCCAGGTATGAGTAAACAGAGGTTACAGGTAAATTTTTATAGTTGGTTGGTGTAAGTGAACTCAGCGCTATACTACTGTGCTTTCTAAATGCTGTGAATAGAAACTCATTTTCATCGGAAAGACTTTTTTCAAGTTGCGTAATCGCCTTCTCCTGATAGCCATCGTATCCTACCAGGAAAATTTCCTTTGCGTTCAACTGAAGCGCTGTTTGCAAGGCCAGTGCCGAGTGAGAATCTTTTAACGTATTGGTAAAATCAATATTCGAGAGCTCGAAACTTTTACCAACCAATGCTTCTGGTATATATGTACCCATCTTCCTTGGATATGGAGGGAGCACACATTGACCTTTGAAGTTAACCAGATTCTTAAATACATTTTCCAGTCGGTGCCCTTCATTACCGACTAAGCAGAAATATTGATCGACTTGTATGTCTTCGTAATTTGCAGCATTCTTTGAGCTTGCATGAATTATACAAGTATCAGGTTCAAGATTCCGTACAAATTCCTTAATTGCTGTTTTATGCAGGTTGGCGTTTGGTCCACCCCCAATTATAATAACTTTTGAATAATGTTTGGCGGGACTGAACAACGGCAGCTTCTGATTGTCTTGTACCTTCTCTTTTTGGTTATATAATGCCCGTATGATACTATTGAAAGAATAAAATCTTCGTGTTACCCACTCCATTACATCTTTTTGTGGTAACGAGTTAGCTCCTGACACCATGTATGGAAGATTGGTACCCCAGCCGTGATCCTGTTGCAATCTTTCAAAAACATCCACAACAGCACTTAATGCATTGAAGTCCGTCTTCAGACCTTGTGATGCATTCAATGCAGTTAACAATAACTCTGTTTTTAAATTACCTGCACCACGTCCCATACCTGTTACAGTAGCATCAATAATATCAGCGCCATGCTCAAGTGCTGTTAGCGAATTGATCAGGGCCAGCTCCATGTTATTATGTCCATGGAATCCAATCTTACACTTCGTGCGCTCTTTTACCAAGTTGATCACTTCCTTAACATCCTGCGGGTATACTCCTCCATATGAATCAACCATGTAAAAATAGTCGGCTACAGCATCTACCTCCTTAATCTGGTTCAGAAAGTCGCCATACTGTTTCCATTTACTCATATACATTACATTGAAGCCGACCTCAAAACCTAGCTTCTTTATCTCTTCCGCAAGCCTCAATGCACGTCCTAAATACTCCGGATCCAATGCTATCCGCACCATGTCAATTAAATCTTTGCACGGCTCCAGCAAATCTTTTACATGCTCAGGTCGCACATCTTTTTCATTGAGAATGATCACCAGCTTTTTGTTGGATAACGACTTTGCTTCTTGCAGTACGTATATAGGGCAGTAAAAATATTCGCCTAAATATTCTTTCATCGGGCTACTTCTGTAACCTATCTCCAGATAATCTACAGGCAACTCGTTGAAAGACTTAAAATAGGTATGTACCAATTCCTTGTTGAAGTCCCAGTTGGTATAGTACCCTCCATCACGAAGTGTACAATCCAGTATTTTATAGTTTCTTACTGTATCCATTTTAGTTTCATCTTTATGTTAAAAACACGATGCACTACACTGATAATTTTAGCCAATATCTTTGTACCAAAATCGTAATCGTTCATTTTAATGCCTTTAAAAAGCGGTGTAGATGTAGGGCCTTTCTGGTCGTAATATTTAGCTTTAACACCACCTTTCAAAGCATAAAACCCATACTTAATACAACCGGTTATATCCTTGCTCAGCAAGTCGGATTGAAGTAAGCTTAATATTTCTTGTTTGTCCTTGGGTGTATAAGCAACATCCAGGTACCAGTAAAAACTCTTACCGAGTAAAATTACCGGTTTTCTCCAGAAACTGGATTCAATCCCTATACTGGATCCAAAGACGATAACTTTCTCCGCTATATCCAGCAACGCATAGCTGTCCACTGTGCTTTCAGGCAGAATTACATGTATATTCGGATATACTTTATTCAGCGCTGCTATTCCCGTAGCCTGTACTTCTTTAACACCTTTCAAGTTAGGATGCATGCGGATTATCAAATTAACTTCTGGCAATTGCTTCCCTACCAGGTCAACGATATAGCGTATACCATCCAATTGATCAAAGAAAAACGGATTCTGATATTCCTTACCAACTGCAGCAAATTCATCGTCAGAACTTGTAAACAGAACGATGTTTTTTTTACTGTCTTTTACTCCTTCCGGAAGTAATCCCTTCTGTTGACTTGATACATACGATTTATCAACAATTGCCTTACCCGCTTTCTTACCCTCGTAGAATTGAGCGCCGATTTTCATTTTTTCTTCGAGCGAATAGTCAGGATCACTCCATGCCTTCTCTATCCATTCAGTTTTTGCCACAATGTTATGTGGTAACGCATTCTTGAATATCTCCAGGTATCCCCCCGGACGAGTTCGCTCATAGTTGTAACAATCTATGCCCAACGTCTCGGAGGCGCGTAAGATTGCACGCTTATAATCCTGCCTTCCGTTAAAACTTACAACTTTATCGATGTTGTTCTGCTTCAAAAAACGTTTAATCGCAAAATACAGAGCTAAGGAATTTATCTTAGCTTTTAGAATATAGTTTGACTTGTTTGCCAAAGCTACATCGCGATTCCTTGTGTTGGAAATATAAACCGAAAGCAGTGACTCTCCTATCTCGAAGTTATCGTACTTTGTATCAAAGTCTATGGCAGCGTTGTCTTTAAAAAACGCAATCGCCTGCTTCCAGTCTTCTTCAATAAGAATATCTTCAAATTTTAATGGAACAAAATCGCCTTCAACAAGATCCAGGCTTCTATTCGCATTGATACGACAGGAGAAGCATACATCTGGTTTACCATCAAAATTGAAATAGCATGTATCAAAACTATTCGAGCAATTCAAATAGTATATCTTATCTGATGGACTTTTCGATTCAACGTATTGCGCCAATTGATCCAGCATAATGGATCGCGAATATGTTTTTACATTATAGGCGGAAACTATCAACGTGTTCATGTCTCAATTCATTAAAATTTTTTCCCAGCTATCCATAACTTTTTCCTGTGTGAATCTGTCAAGACCCTTTGTAACGTTTCTCTTCAAATGCATATACAGATCCTTGTTTGCAAGAATCTCCGTCATGATCGCTCCCAGTTTCTCATAATCTCCTACCGGAAATAAATAGCCGTTATCTCCGTGAAAAATTATCTCCTTGGGTCCTGTTTTGGCTAGAGATGAGATCACAGGAGTTCCTAACGACAAAGCTTCCACCACTACATTCGGGAAACCTTCACGAAGCGATGCATTAATCAATGCTATAGCATTTACCATATAGGGGTGCGGATCTCCTATAAATCCTTTCAACTTAACACAATCGGTCAATTCAAGTTTTTCAACCAAAGCCTTTAAGTGAAGCATCTCAGAACCATCTCCTAAGATAATTAAATCCGCTTTTTCAAATATTCGGAATCGATGATATGTTTCGATCACTTGCGCGACATTCTTTTGTCTGCTCAGGCGCGACACAATCGCAAAATAAGGGCGATTCTCTGGTATATTTTTTATTAAATCCTCATTCTTACGAGGCAGTGGAACCGGATTATAAATAGTCACCAGCTTATTCTTATTCAGAAAAAAACCGGTTACGTCTTCCTTCAATTCCTCCGATGGGCATACTACATATTTAACCCACGGCATATTATAGAAAAACCAAAATTGCCATTGCTTATATTTCTTATACCCTATCAACGGATAGATATCAAACCTCGTGACAGTACGTCCGAATAAAACGCATGTCGCCAACAGACTACCTATTCTTGACATCGCTATCAATCGTTTCGGCCTAAGCGCTTTAACAAGTTTTCTTACCTTGAAGATAACATACAGGGCACTGAGTATTTTATTCTTATATCGCTTGTGGTCTACATGAACAATATTCACCCTGGGGTCTAGTTCAAAAGCGATGTTGCGAATAAAAAGGGCAATCGTAACTGCATGTCCTCGACTGACCAAATGATTAGCAAGTATAGCAGTATTCCGTTCTGCCCCACCTTTTTTTAAAGAACCGACAACAAATAAAAACTTATCTTCTCTCACTGGCTCTGTTCGTCTTTTTTGATTTTTACTTTAGCAGGTATACCCATGGCCGTAGAAGATTCAGGAACATCGTGGATCACAACGGAATTGGCTCCGATCTTCGCGCTATTTCCGATTGTTATACTTCCCAAAAGCTTTGCTCCGGTACCTAACGTTACATTCATGCCGACCTGCGGCATTCCACCTTTTGCTCCAGGATACTTTTTTCCCATCGTTACACCATTAAAAATAACTGTTCCGTATCCAATCGATGCATTCGGGCCAATCACTATATCTGAGCAGTGTGCTATCCTAACTCCACCCTGTATTTTTGCACGAGGCGATATATCAACACCATATCGTCTCTTTGAATATTCATACAACAGGAATGTAATCAAACTCAATCCTTTTCTATCTGTATAGCTGTAAACACGGTACATAAAAATTGCCTTGAATTCCTTTACAAAGAAACTTTTCAGCACCCTGAAGAAATTCAATGATACTTTGTGCTGAAAATGCGAACCAGACAAGCTGTGAATGAGATCATGTTTAATGGCTTCAAGCATTTTTATACGCTGTTTAAAAGTTTATCATTCCGTTATTCAATAAGACTTAGCGAAGAGGTATTCACAAACTAAGAGATTACAAAATAATGCGGATTGTAAAATCTCAGCTTCACTCTCTTACCGGTGTTATCCTCTATTTTCTTCAAGAGAGATTCGATCTTCTCCTTATCAAATCCAGGAAACTTGTTATTGATATACTTTAAGGAATTCAATTTGGTATGTCTGTTTAGTACCGTATTGTACGCCACATATACCTTTTCAAAGAGCAGTTTTTTATAGAACAATTTACTGACTTGAAGAGATGAAGGAGATTTAAACTGACCATCCTTATTATTCTGCAGATAACTCTGCTCGATCGTTTCAAATTCCTTCAAAAACAATTCTGTCGCAGGCATATTCAGGTTATTGATTACTTCATCACCTTTTATTGAATATGTATAACCGTGGTCGGATGGATGTTTTTTATCCAGTATCAACTTGACCAAAGCTTCTATTTTTTCAGGATCGTTCAAGATATACCCTATCTCACTTGCAGGATATATGGTGTGAGCATTTACCTTCTTGATAAAAGTAATTACAGGAATCCCCATAAAATGAGACTCGAATGATGTGGTGCATCCTCCATGTATGAGAGCCTTCGCTCCCACTAACCACTCACCCACTGAGCCATCTCTGATAACATGTATATTACTTTTATTGGCAAACACATCCGTATAAAAATTGAGATTTTCAGAAGGATGAGGTCTTACCACAAAATTAATATGCTGAAATTTATCTGCCAGTTGAAGAACCAACTCCACCATTGACATCAAATTATCAAAGTCATCACTATACCTCGTCAGAAATCCAATTCTCTCCTGTGTATTCATAACAGGATATTTGAAAAAATGTAGCTGCTTGGTAAAATTGTTGTGGTTGTTGGCGGCACCGTAGTGCGTGTTAATCAACACATAGTCTTTTAATTCCTTCTGATATTTTTCGCCTTTCTCTTTATAAAGAAATTTGTACTTGTTATACAGATCAAATCGAACTACACCTACATTCTTCACATTTTCAGGATGCTTTGCTATTTTTGACAAAACCTGCTTTTGACGTTCTCCCCAAACGAAAACATAATCATGCTCATCAAAAACTCTTGGATTACAGCTAAACTCTAATCTTTCTTTCCACAGTTCGTCATTCTTAAAGAAGAAGCCACCTTCCTCGTAATAATATATACTATCAATGCCACGTTCCTTTTGCTCGTAGTATCCCTTGGGCTTAAATTTTCGCGCGTCATTTCTAAATATATTCTTACCTACATATAGGCCATTTTTAAAATAAGGCAGGCTTTTATCTAGGAATTGGAAACTACCAAAATGAATACTCCTTCCATTCTTTCCAGCTAATGCTGATGCCAGAAGAAGTTTATAGTCCAGCTCACGGCTCTGTGTTTCTATTGGAAATAAAATATTCATATTAAAATATTTGCAGTGCGACCATTCTGTTAAAATTATTCGAAGTCGATCGTAAACTTTCGAAATCACCTATATCTTCAATGACACCTTTATTCAGGTATATTATCCTGTCGGCATTCTTAACGGTTGATAATCTATGTGCAATGATGATAATTGTAAATTGTCCTTTAAGCTGATCTATATTTTCCTGAATACTTCTCTCGGTTTCCGAATCAAGCGCTGATGTTGCTTCATCCATAAACAGGAAATCCACTTCTTTATATAACTCGCGGGCAATTGAAATACGTTGCTTCTGTCCTCCGCTTACCATGATACCATTATTTCCCAACTGCGCCTTTTCCTTATCGGGCAAACCCATTACGAAATCATATATTGAAGCCATTCGCATGGCCTTTTCAAATCGCTGAATATTAGCGGGCGTTGGTGCATCCCAAAATGTTATATTGTTAAAAACAGTATCATTGAAAATAACGGGCTCTTGTGTGATATACCCTATTCTCTTTTGGAATGATACTATATCAATGGCCTTGCTGTCTTTTCCGTCAATAAAAAACATTCCCTTCTCACTGCTTAGCAGTCCACTCAACACGTTCATCAACGTTGTTTTGCCAGAGCCGCTTTCTCCGACTAATGCGATCGTTTCGTTCTTTCGTATCTCAAGAGATATATCGCGTAGTATCGATTCATTGCCGTACGAGAAAGATAAATTTTTTAGCAAAAGAGATTTCTCAAATGAAGTGACTTTCTCGGTTCCCCGTTCCTCCTGTTGTTCTCTCAGTTCATTCGTAAATTCTGACATATTTTCCAGCGAACCGGAAACTGATAAAAAAGTGTTCCAGTAATTCTGCAGGGCCATTAAGAAACTGAGCGACCTATAGAAAAACAATAAGCTCAGAATAATCAATCCGAGATTCTGAGAAAAGAATTTTACCTGAACTAAAATAACTGATACCACAACCAGCATTACGATAGGTTCTCGCATAGCTGCCAGAAATGTGGACATCACACCTATTCTACGTTGCGTTTCTTCTATCTTAAGAATTATGCGCTTTAGCTTTTCGCCAAACTCGTGTATCAGCCCGGTGGCCTTGAGGTATTTAAAGTTTGCAACCTTCTGAATGAGCAATCCCTGAAAAGTATGCGACTCCTTTGTCAATTCACGTGACAATGCTTTTGTTATCTGGTATATCTTCTTGAAGATAAGATTTGTTAGCGCTCCCCCAACGGCAACCAGCACGGCAAACTGCGGATTAACCATAAAGGCCATGAATATATATACCCCTACAAGCACACCATATTGAAATGATGTAAAGTAAGATCGGTAGGCCTGTAATACTTTCTCTACCTCGCCACTAAATGTATTCTGAATTCTTCCGGAGTCACTTCCTACGAAAGCCTTATACTTAAAACCGGAAAGCAACGTGATGTTTGAAAATCTAATCGTTCGTATAAACCGTTGTTGTAAAAGCACTTTATAATAACCTTCTGCAAACTTCACCAATCCTTTCAAGGCGAAAAATGTAAGGATCACCAACAGGACTGTCTGCAGTGTGATACTAAAGCCTAGCCAACTCAACCCATCGATCAAAAAAGACAAGTTTCCCATTTGTTCTGATTGGACAGTAGCGCCACTGTTGTCTACCATCTGAAGCAAGGGAAGAAACATCGCAAGTCCAAAACCATCCAGTACACCTACGGTTAAGCTTAACCCGACAGAAATAAAAATTCTGTAACCGAGATAACCATAGAAGTAATAGAAATCTTCAAATTGTCTCTTAATCAACTGCTTTAGCCTATTCACAAATCCAGATTTTACAAATTAATAGTTCCAGGTAAATCAAATTATACTAGTCCCTGATTTAGTATAGTCTCACATAGCGCCCAGTCTAATGGGGAATCTATATCTTGTGAGTGTAATTCGTCCATCACATACTTTTTCACTTTCTTAAACTCGTGAAGCGGTTGCTTACGCAATGACGTAGCATTGATCATATATAGCGAACCGTTATAAAAGTAGCTTGATGGAGCATCTTGTCTTCTCTTAAACGGACCTGACTTACTCTTCTGAAGAAATCCTTCCTGGTCTTCTTCAAAAATATTAAAGTAAGGGCTGTAAGGACTCACCCCCACGGACACAACCATGTCCAAAGAACTATTGTATAGCGCTTTGATCTCCTGCAAATGTTGTGCTTTGCGAAAAGGTGATGTCGGCTGCATCAATAAAACGGAATCATATTGAATTCCGTTCTTTTCATAAAAATCCAAAGCATGCAGCAATACCTCGTAAGTACCTGCTGTGTCAGTAGCCAGCGATTCAGGTCTGACGAAAGGAACCTTCAAACCAGCTTCCTGAACGCATTCTATAATTTTGTCGGAGTCGGTTGAGATACATATGTTGGCATCATCTGTAAAAGTTCGTGCAACTTTTATACTGTGATGTATCAATGGAACCCCTCCCAATGGTTTAATATTTTTAAAGGGTATACCCTTTGAACCACCACGAGCCGGTATAACTACTAAAGTCTTCATTTATAGCTCAAGGTGTTTGATATCCATCTGTGCTTTGAGGAAATCCTGCTGATTGCCTATATCCAGCCAATAGTTGAGTATTGGGAAGTTCACAACTTTTCGTTTGTTACGTATCAGATCATCCATCAGATCGGTTGCATTATACATACCCGTTTCTGGAATGAGATCCCGAAGTTTCGATCTCAAAAGATAGATACCCGCGTTAGAATAGTATACATAGGTTGGTTTTTCTTTGAGTGAAGTGACGTGAAGGTCATCACTCAATTCCAGTACACCATACGGTATATTTACATTGTACGGAACACTGGCCACACACATATCTGCATTAATAGCCAGAAAGTGTTTATAGAAATCTTCAAAATCAAGTGTCGTAAGGATATCAGAATTCATTACGAGGATATGCTCATGACGAATTTGCGGTGCTAGACGAAACGCTCCAATTGTACCAAGCGGTTCATCTTCCTCAATATATTTTATATTGACGCCTTTAGACTTTCCATCTCCAAAATAATCCTGGATGTTTTTTCCCAGGTACTTGATACTGATGTAAAAATCTTCGACCCCGTACTTGATAAGTCTGTCAATGTTATGCTCAATAATAGGCTTGTCTCCAACTTTCAACATTGGTTTAGGGGTAGCATCGGTAAGCGGTCTTAAACGCTCGCCTCGACCACCAGCCATGATAAGCGCAGATATAGGGACAATAGCCTGTACTTGTTTTAAGTCGATCAGTTTAATGATGCGCTCCTTTGAATCGAGTACCGGGAGCAAATTGATCTTGAGTCCTTTATATAATTTTACTTCATCTGCATTGATCTGGTCTTCACGAAGGAATCTGAATTTCCGATTCATGTAAAGATTTACATTCTCGGATATCTCTCTACCCGACAGCAAGCCTCTGCGTATATCACCATCCGTTATGGTTCCCAAAAGCTTTCCATCTTCATTGGTAATAAAGAGCGTGCGACTATCCTTTGAAGAGAGCGCATCTAACTTCTGTAAAGCCTGACGAGCATTGCTTTTGTCGTCTATTATATATTCTCTAAAATCAACAAACATAGCCTATGTCTAGTAAAATAGTTGTTTTAACGAATTACATATCTTCTCGGCAGAGCCGTTCTGATAGTATATATTTTCACCTTTGTAGTCACCTTTTCCAGCAATTTGCCCGACTGCTTTGAGCATTGCCTCACTGGATACAGGAACATTCACTACATTATCCGACTGCATCCGTCCTTTCTGGCGATCGCCTACATTGATTACGTATTTACCCAATGATGCTGCTTCAATAATTCCGCTGGATGTATTTCCTAATAGAAAAGCACAATGGTGTATCACTGAAAAATATCCACGCGTTCCCAGATTTTCCACCATTACTATATGGCGCTGACCTGACAGTTTTTCGATAAATATATTTCGGACTGTAGCCCCCAACGTATCGGCATTCGGCATTGTAATAACAATCTGAAATTGAGACAATGCAATAAAAGTCTTTACCAATTCATTCGCATATCGGGTATTCTCCGATACATTGACGGTCTCCGGATGGAATGTTACCAATATAGTCGGTGCCGTCATGTCAATCTTCCATTTGCTTTTAATCTCATTCTTCGATAAGAAAGCAATGTCTGCCAGTGAATCGAGGCTTAACGCTCCAACATTGTATATATGTTCTGGTTCGTCAAGCATTTGTCTCAACCTGTCTGCATAGGCAGCGGTTGAAGCAAAGTGACACCATGCCGCCTGTGAAATGGAGTGTCTGAAAAAGTTATCGATAGCGCCCAGAGTTTTTTCACCACCATGTAAATGGGCAAATTTTACACCGAAGGGAACACCCGCTGTTACTGCAGCAAACATTTCATAGCGATCGCCCAGGCACAGCACAATATCGTATTGGCTTGCATACGTTCCCCAATACTGAGAGAACTTCATCATGGTTAACGACATCGCTGTGGCAATTGCCTCAGGAGAATCACCCGTCAACAATGATTCGATCCGGGCATCAACAGCAAAACCCTCCGCTTCAATTGTCTTTAACGTATAGCCATGAAAAGGAGACAAGTGACTTCCGAAGGCAATAATCTTCAAATTAAAGAATGAGTCGTTCTGCATCCTCTTTAGCAAAGGAAGATAGATACCAAAATCTGCTCTTGAGCTTGTCAGAACGCCTACTCTCAATGGAAGTGTTGCCATGTCAATTTTTCGCCTGCCGCTAAATTCTTAGATACTTTCTTTCCGATAACAAGGTCAATCAACATCGGAGATATACCATCTCCCGGACGTTTCATAATGAGGTCGCTTTTCGACAACACATCACCTTCCTTCTTATCAGTTGCTAAGTGTATACTTTTTCTTACCAGATTTTTATTAGGCGCTTCAGATGCTGATGCACGTTTTCTTCCATCGCCTTGCAATGCCAATTCAACATTACGAATTGAACTCACCATGTGTGCCAGCTCATTAGGCTCCAACGATGCTTTGTGATCAGGACCCGGTAAATTACGATCCAACGTAAAGTGTTTCTCTATTACAGTGGCTCCGAGCGCAACTGCTGCTATAGGAATCTCAATGCCCAAGGTATGATCGGAATATCCGACACGAACCTTAAATGCATCTTTGATTGAAAGCATTGCAGCCAGATTTACATCTTCAAAAGGTGTAGGGTATTGGGAGTTACAATGAAGTACTGCTATATTATCGATAAGAACACCAGCACCTGTCAAGACATCCAACGCCTGTTCAATCTCTCCCAGTGACGACATCCCTGTAGATACCAATACAGGTTTCTTTTTTGAAGCTATATGTTGCAGGTACGGATAATTGGTAATTTCCCCGGAAGGCACTTTGAAGAAATCTATACCTATAGAATCAAGAAAGTCCAAGCTATCTTCATCAAATCCTGTTGACAGGAATTTGATACCTGCCTGCTGTGCATATTTTTTAAGCGTGTGATGATCTTCTTCGCTTAACTCAAGCTTTTTCAGCATACCATACTGCGAATCATCACCATCATTGATGTTCTTTGCCTGATAAGCCGCTTTCTTCGCTTCGGTACTTACAAGTTTGTCAGCCTTAAACGTCTGAAACTTTACATAGTCAGCACCCGCTTTCGCTGCTGCATCAATCAATTGCTTTGCCTTCTCTATCTCGCCATTATGGTTAACTCCGGCTTCTGCTATAATAGTTACTCGACTCACGATATTGGATTAAAGATTGTAAATATCAGATTTATACCCTGCTATATTTTGAGGCTGACGGAACCACTCGATGGTCTCTTTCAATCCTGCATCTAATGAATACTTGGGCTTCCAGCTTGTGTATTGCATGAGTTTCTGATTGCTTCCAAACAATCTGAATACTTCACTTTTTTCCGGTCTAAGGCGTTGCTGATCTTCTTGAATCTTGATATCTGATCCAATCTGGCTTACTAATTTACGAGCCAGATCTCCTACCGAAATCTCAGATTGTGTAGCTATATTGACATCATGGCCTACCAATTCATCACATTTGGCAATTGCTACAAAACCTTCAACAGTATCTTTTACATAAAGCAGGTCACGTGTTGGTGTAAGATCACCAAGCTTTAAAGACGATGCACCATTTAAAAGCTGAGTTATAATAGTAGGTATAACTGCTCTTGCAGATTGGCGAGGACCGAACGTATTAAATGGACGAACAATTGTAATCGGCAAATTAAAGCTTCTGTAGAAAGACTCTGCTATACAGTCCGCTCCGATTTTAGATGCCGAGTACGGAGATTGCGGCTGACGCGGGTGACGCTCATCTATAGGTACATATTGTGCTGTACCATACACTTCTGAAGTAGAAGTAACGAGCACACGCTTGGTATTCAGGTCGCGTGCTGCCTGCACTACATTTAGTGTTCCTTTTACATTCGTATCAACATAGCTATCGGGTGAATGATAACTGAACGGTATAGCAATCAATGCGGCTAAATGAAATACGACATCAACTCCTTGCATAGCCGTACGCACCCCGTTAGGGTCACGTATATCTCCGGAAAAAATTTCAAGTTTGTTTTTCAGTTCTTTTGGGAAAGTATCAATCCATCCCCAACTATTAAAAGAGTTATAGTAAACAAAGGCCTTTACTTTGCAGCCTTCTTCAAGAAGACGTTGCGTGAGATGGCTTCCAATAAATCCATCTGCTCCTGTAACTAATACTGTTTTATCTTTCAGTTCCATTTGGTATGTATATATATTCAAATAACCTTTAATACTTTTCCTCTCTCAGTTCTAATGCATTAGCCGGTGCATTCAATAACTTAAATTGTTCCTGGTCTATATATTTATCCAACCACGGTTCACGTTTACCGAGTTCCTGAATCAACCTTAGGTACGCAACTTCAGAACCGTGTAATCCATCAATAGCTTCATCATCCTTTGAACCTAAACTATCTAACGAAGAAAAGTTATGCACACGCAGGCTGTTTGCGCTAAACGCAGAGTCCAATTTCAATATGTAACCATATTTACCTGAATCTACCATGCGATTATAGATCGATGCAGGATATGGAGGTAGGAACATTGTCAATTCAATCTTATGATCGGCACAGTAATCAACAAATGATTTCAAAATTCGAATTGCATCTTCATTTACTTCATCTCCCCATTCAAATCTGCTTTTACCTCTTTCAATTCTTTTCTCCATATCTTCAAAGGAAATCTTTGTTCCCTTCCTGAAGTCACGAATTATTTTCCCGTAGTAATAGCTTCCATCATCTGTTCTGTATCCTGAATTCGTCATCATGGCAGTAAGACCATGACGGCCTTCATACTGAGCAATATTTTTCACTTGGATTTTACCATCCATCAAGTCAGAATACACATCAAGTGAAGATTTACTCAGCATGTTCAATCCACTCATCTTAACATTATACTCACATCTTTCTTTCAGGTTATCCCAGTTTCTGTTGAAGAAGTATTGATCAAGCCCTAGTATAATGACGCGAGGTCTATAATTACTCTTATCCCATTCCTCAATTAAGCACGGTAAATCACCTACCCTGGAAATTACTCTGCCTCCGTTAAAAAAGGTATCAGGCTTCTTAAAAAAGAAGCTTCTTATCTGAAGCACACGGGAAGTGCCTAACGCGAGAACTTCAGGTTTCCGGGCAAGTATCTCATTAAGCTTATAGTCCTTTGACTGATCGCTATAGGCCAGCCCGAGCAAACGTCCCTGCCCTACCCGAACATTTGACAAATCTTTTAGCTCGCCCGAAACTTCCAAAATGATGTAAGGCAAAGCAAAAAAAAGAAGCACAGGCAGCAAATACACCAATACTTTGTATATAAACTTCTTCATCAAAACTGAAAGTATATAAATTCCTCACTACCAAAAGCACCAAAGAACACGATAAGTATGACCAGTCCGTAGTATAGAGCTAAACGCAAAGCCGCATGCCTGCTTCTAACAAATTCAGGCATACCGTTTCTAAACAACCATTCCAACAGTATAAAAAGGAATAATATTAAAATGAGTGACCGATCTAAAATCACCAGATTATTACTTGGCAACAACGGATTCGTCCAGAAGCCCGCTATATACTCGAAGGCATCGCCTATATTTGCAGCTCTGAAGAAAATCCAGGCAAAACACGTCAATGAAAAAGTTGCCAGGATCTGAAATGCCTCTTTAAAGGTTGGCAAGAAACGCCCTTCCGCTACTGTATCGGTGTGAACTCTGTTTTTACCGGATATGAGAAGCGGCAAAAAGTATAATCCGTTAAGTGCTCCCCACACAATAAAGGTCCAATTCGCACCATGCCAGAAACCACTGATCAGAAAAACGATCATTGTATTCCGGATTGCTTTCATTGTACTTACCCTGCTTCCTCCCAGCGGTATATAGATATAGTCGCGGAACCAGGTTGTTAGTGAGATGTGCCAACGTCTCCAGAATTCCGCTATATCTCGTGAAAAATATGGTGTCCTGAAATTAACAAGTAACTCTATACCAAAAAGCTTCGCTGTTCCTATGGCAATGTCCGAGTACCCCGAGAAGTCACCATAAATCTGGAAAGCAAAAAATATAGCGCCTAATGCCAGCTCAACTTTCGAAGCCGTTGCAGAGTTCTCGAATATCTGGTTGACAAATACTGCACAGTTATCGGCTATTACTACCTTCTTAAACAAACCCCAAAGAATAAGTCTCAAACCATCCACGGACTGTGTATAGTTGAACTTCCGATCGGCTGTAATCTGTGGCAACAAGTGCGTAGCACGTTCAATCGGTCCTGCCACCAATAACGGAAAGAAGCTTACGAATAGAGAGTAATCTACAAAGTTATGAATAGGCTTAGCGTTTCCACGATATATATCAATTACATAAGACATACCGTGGAAGGTGTAAAACGAAATTCCAACCGGTAGTACTATATTAATAAACACAGGATTCATCGTGATTCCAAAAAATAAAAGTGCAGCCTGCGTGGAGTCAGCGAAGAAGTTAAAATATTTAAAGAAGAAAAGTACTGCGAGGTTATTAAATATACTCAACCACAAATATAGCTTCTTTCGACTCTCGGAATTATATATTAACAATCCGAACGAATAATCTATAATTGTGGACAACATTAGCAGGAAAACAAAGCGCCAATCCCACCACCCATAGAATATATAGCTAACCAACAGCAACAGATTGTTCTGCCAGCGTCTGCTGTCTTTTAACAGCCAGTATAGCACGTATACTATAATTAAAAAAAGAGCAAACTCAATTGAATTAAATAGCATCTGGTCAAATAAAAGTTATTTCATATAATCAAAAACAGCAATAGCTATTCCTGATAATAATCATTACCATTCTTCTTTTTCTTGCGGCCGTAGTAATATCCTCCATACTGGTAACCGTAACCATATCCATAGCTATAGCCACCATAACCATAACCGAGTCCTGATTTTCGAAGATCGTTGAACAGTACACTTACACGAAGCAATCTGCCTGATCTGTAAAACTCATCAAACGATCGTAACGCTTCCTTCGGTGTATAATCCTGACGGATAACAAAGAGTGTATGATTAACATACTTTGATAAAACAAATGCATCTGTCACCAGACTCAACGGAGGAGTGTCTATAATAACATAATCAAACTTACCCCGTAAATGGTTTATCAGTTCTTCCATTGCCGGACGAAGAAGCAATTCGCTTGGATTGGGAGGCATCGGGCCACTGGCTATCAGGTACAAGCTATCAATTGAAGAAGCCTGAACGATTTCTTCTTTGTTTGCCATCCCTGACAAATATTGACTCAATCCGATCGTATTATTCAAACCTAACTCATCGTACAATTTAGGCTTTCGAAGATCCGCCCCAACGATTACGGTTCGCTTACCTGCCAAAGCATATACGGTTGCCAGATTAAGAGTAGTAAAGGATTTACCTTCTCCAGGAATGGAAGACGTTACCATGAAAATTTGATGGTCTTGATTTCCTGTAAAGTAATTGAGGTTAGACCTGAGTGACCTGAAAGATTCAGCCATGGCAGAACGTGGCTTGTTATAGACAATCAATGCATCAGATGCCGGGTTATGCCCCACTGCACCAATTACTGGTGCGGACGTCATATTTTCAATATCGTCCTTCGACTGGATTCTATTGTTAAGAACTTCCAGCAAAATAAATATTGATAGCGGCACCAGTAAACCTATACCAAGTCCTGTCATCAGGTTTTGCATGGTTTTAGGAGATATAGCGCCACCCGCCATTGGAGGGTTTACCACAACAATATCGGACGTTGTAGATGCCATCGACAGACCAGCTTCTGTTCTTTTCTGCAAGAGAAATATATACAGGTTTTCACGGAGTGAATAATTACGCTGTATACCAACCAATTCACGCTCAGTACTTGGTAACTTGGCAAGCTGATCCTCTACTATCTTTATCTGATCGTTTATGAATTTGATATTTATCTTTTGAGTACTCCGGCTATTTTCGATCGTCTTTAATATATCGGTTTTTAAGAACTGAATTCTTTTAAGTTTTTCCTGGTAATTCGGATTGTCTTCCAGCCGCAAAACTCCCTTTGTTGAATTGGTTTTATATAAATTAACCTGTCCTTGCTCTTCAATAAGCGATGTTATAAGCTTGGTTATTATTTCATCTGTAATGCCGACACTTTGAGGGGTAAAGATACCTTCGTACTGATTCTCCTCCAGTAACTGCGATATATAGGTAAAGTAATTATCTAATAACCTGTATTGGAATTTTTGATTTTCATAGTCCTGAAGTTTCAGGTATAGCCTGTTTGTTTCTTCAGCAAGCTCCGTGATAACGTTCCTGCGCTTGAAGTCTTCAACCTGGTCCTCATAGTGTTCAAGAGAATCTCCGATAACTCCAAGTTGATTATCGAGGAACTGTATCGCACGTGCCACCATTTTATTCTTCTTCTCAACATCATAGTCCTGGTAGCGTTCTATAAACTTGCTAAGAAAATCTACTTCTTTTTGTATAACTGATCCATTGATCTCAAGGTCTACAACAGACGATCCCGTCATAGCCCACCCTATTTTTAACCTGCTTGAATACGATTTAGCCAATGATAGCGGATCATTGAATCTTACAACCAGCGTCTTGTTGAACAATTCCGATACATCAGCTTTTCTATTCACGCATAGCCGGTAGCCATTTATTTTAACCGTATCATTAAAATGCAGCGATGAGAATTCTTTGCCTGGCTGGTCATCATCGACTTTATACTGTAATGAATAGGTATTCTGATCTACGACTTTAAAATAAAATGATCTGCCATAGGGCCGCTTGCCTTCGTTTAGAACAACTTTAATAGATACCGGAAAGTTAGGCTCGTAATACTCAGTCGTCTTTATATCTCCTTCTCTGAAATAGGATACATCAAAACCAAGTTCTTCCACTACTTCTTGAAGCAGCGGATATGATTTCATGATGTAAATCTCATTGTAGAAATTTCGGTATTCAGAAAGCAGCTCGTTGTTATATAAAAACTTTGCACCAACATTTTCCTCGCTTTCCCGAATAATGATAGATGCTTTAACCGGATATATACGAGTGCTATAGCGGTTCATCAGGTAAGCAACACTAATACTTACAATAAGGGAAAGCAATATGATATACCAATAGCGTATAGCACGATCGGCTACCCGTTTAAAATTGATTTGAATCCCTTTGGAAGAGGTTGCAGGGGCTTCAGTAATATCTGGTATAGGAGCCTGGGTATTCAAAGTCTTATCGGGATAAAGTTACTATTAGCACTATGAACGAAATCGTGGTAGTTATTATACCCAGGTTATTTGTAAAGTATCTTCTGAAAGGACGTTGTCTTAACGGAGGCACTATAATAACATCGTTTTGCTGAACAAAATAGTAGGGAGACTCCACGTATTCTTCCTTCAAGAGATTGACATAAAAAACCTTTGTACTATCTCCACTTTGCCGAAGTACCTTTACATGACTTCTGTCTGCCAGCTCAGACAAACCTCCGGCCAGACCTATAGCTTCCATCATGGTAAGCCTCGTATTTGTAGACAACACCGTCTGCTCACTATTCACTTCGCCCAGTACGGTATATCTGAAATTGAGCATCCTTACTCTTACAACAACATCCGGCAAAAACTGAGAAGCTTTTTTTTGAATTGAATCCTTAGCTTGAAAAAGTGTCAACCCTCCTACCTTTACTCTTCCCAGTACAGGATAATCTATTTCTCCCTTTGTATCTACCAAAATACCATTCATCATCGCTCCGGAGCTACCACTACCGCCACCACTACTTCCTGCATTGACATTTAACTTTGACAAGAAATCAAAAGCGTCATTCTCTTTACTTAGTGTCTCAAAGTTGATGCTTAATATATCGAGTGGCTGAATACGATACTCTCTAATCTTCAGCGTATGCGAACGTAATATAGTATCCTTCGGAATTTCGTCCCGGTGCTTCAGATCGTCCTTTTGTAGGTAAACTATTTTTCTATTGGGAACACAGGCGCCTAATAACAGAACCAATACGCCTAAAATCAGCCAAATTCGGGTCATTTCTTTGTTTTTGCCTTCTTTAAGGGGGGTAAATATACAGTTATTAAACCCAATTTCAATTTCAATTCGTCCATTGCAGCAACAATCTGTCCGTGCATCCCTTCTCTTTATCTTTAAGCAGGAACATACATAGCTGAAGCTCTGCTGAACGTGAGTAAGAAAATGATTGCGGTAAAATTAAAGAGAGTTCAAGGACACTTCTATATCCATGAACTCTCTTTTAAGAAACTTAAAGTATTGGAAACGTTACCTTAATCAATCCACGTAGGCTGAGAAGGTAATTCTCTGGACCGGATTTCGTGGATCATTGGAATAAATAGTAACTGCTTTTTGCTGCGTGCCTTTACGATCTTGAGGCTTGAAATTTAGCTTGATCGTACTGCTCTCTCCGGGCTTGAGTGTCGGCTTGGTTGCTAATGCTGTTACGCATGTACAGTTACCTTGAAGCGAACGGATGTTAAGTTCTTTCTTCCCGGTATTAGACACAGTTATCTCACGCGTGGCTCCATTTGATGACACCGTGCCGAAGTCAAGCGAAGTCATGCCTAATCTGAGCTGAGGCGCTTTCGCGAGATCCTCAGGTTTCAACGGATCAAAGTAATCTTCGAGTGTCGCATATACCGAGAAAGACTTAACCGGATTCAGTTCATCATCCGTCTGTATCTCGATGTTGTCTGATTGAAATCCATACGCATTCTTCAGTTTACCGTTGTAGCTGATCTTCACATTGCCCTTTGCACCGGGCGCTAATGTTTTCGGAGTAACATCAACTTTTATATAGTTCGGACCAACAACTTTACCGGTGAATGTAATGGCTTTACTACCGCCATTCAAAATCTGAAAGTCACGGGAAGTAAATTCGTCTTTGCGATATACTTTGCCGAGGTTGAACGATCCTGCCTTCAGCTTCCAGTTTCCATTGGCTATATGAAAATCTGAAGCATCAACCGATCCTCCGGAATATACTTGACCTTTAATCTGAAGCACAATCGGAGTTGCCTCGAGGTCGGTTGTAACGGTGAGTGACTTTGTGAAGAACCCAGGACGTCCTTTCGGATTAAAGCTGGCCTGTATATAGCCGGTCTTTCCCGGACCTACAGATTCTTTCGACCATCCGGGTGTGGTACAACCACACGATGCCTGTACCGTTAATATCTTTACCGGGCGGTTACTTCCATTGGTAAAAACAAACTCGTGCGTTACCGGGCCACCTTCTTCTGCTACATTACCAAAATCAAAAATCTCCTCCTTGAACTGAAGAGGCTTCGATTGTTGTGACCAGGCATGAGCACTGATCATCGTAATCAGAACTAAAATAAACAACCTAATTTTCATATTGTACTGTATTTACCTACTGCCTCCTGTATGGACAAGTGTATATTTCACAATCAAACTATATTCCCCTGAAATAACGTATCGTTACTCGTGGTAGTTCAACACCTTGAATCCGCCTTGTCTCAAGTGACTTTCCTTGCGCATCAAGGTAACATCGGCATCTACCATTTCCTTCAGCAACGAATTGACATCATGCTTGGGTTCCCATCCCAGAATCTTTTTCGCCTTTGAAGGATCGCCATGAAGTAAATCAACTTCAGTTGGTCTGAAATAACGCTCATCAATAGCAATTACTTCTGCACCGGGCTTCAACACAAAATCGTCTGATACGTTTCTCACCTGCTCAACAATACCGACTTCATTAACACCATTACCTTTAAATGCAAGGGTAACACCAACGTGATCGAAAGCTCTTACGAGGAAGTCACGCACCGATGTTGTTGCTCCTGTAGCAATAACATAGTCTTCCGCTACAGGCTGTTGAAGTATCAGGTGCATTGCTTCAATATAATCACGGGCATGTCCCCAATCGCGTTTAGCTTCCAGGTTACCCATATATAGTTTCTGTTGTAAGCCCAGCATGATGCGTGCCACACCGCGCGTTATTTTTCTCGATACAAAAGTTTCTCCACGCAATGGTGACTCATGATTAAAAAGTATACCATTACAAGCGTACATGTTATAGGCCTCACGATAATTAACCGTGATCCAATATCCGTAAAGCTTAGCTACCGCATACGGTGAGCGAGGGTAAAATGGAGTACGCTCCGTTTGTGGGGTCTCCTGTACTTTGCCATAAAGTTCTGATGTTGATGCCTGGTATATACGGGTCTTCTGACCAAGGCCCAGCAAGCGTACTGCTTCCAAAATCCGCAGTGTTCCGATAGCGTCTGTGTTGGCAACGTATTCCGGCATATCAAAGCTCACGCGAACGTGACTCATCGCACCCAGGTTGTAAATCTCATCCGGTTGTATTTCCTGAATAAGACGGATCAGATTCGTTGAATCGGTGAGATCGCCAAAGTGCAATTTCATCCGCGCTCCCTTATCGTGCGGATCCTGATAGATGTGATCAATGCGATCTGTATTAAAGAGAGAAGACCTTCTCTTTAAGCCATGCACTTCATACCCCTTCTCTAGTAAATACTCTGCGAGGTAAGCTCCATCCTGACCTGTGATACCGGTAATAAACGCTTTTTTCATTTAAATAAATTGATAATGTTTTTTAGTCATGCCTCAGGGCACGACATTATTTTTGTTTTAAATGTATACTTACTTATATAGTTTGACTATACTCAAACTGTTTCGTCAAAAATTCCTGATATGTTTTCTCGATGCCTTCACGCAGCGAAGTCTTATGTCTGAAGCCAAGAGCATGCAGCTTTGAACTGTCCATCAACTTGCGTGGCGTTCCATCCGGTTTCGAAGTATCAAAGGCAATTTTACCTTTATAGCCAATCACTTCACCAATGAGACTAGCCAGTTGAAGTATAGACACCTCTTCACCTGTTCCTACATTGATAAGCTCGGGGTCTTCATAGTTTAACATCAGGTAATAACAGGCATCGGCCAGATCATCTGAGAACATGAACTCACGAAGCGGTCTACCCGATCCCCAGATCACTACTTCAGATTTATTTTCATTTTTCGCTTCATGAAAACGCCTTAAAAGTGCCGGCAGTACGTGTGAGTTTTGTGGATGATAATTGTCGCCATAGCCATACATATTGGTAGGCATTGCTGAAATGAAGTGTGCACCGTATTGTCTATAGTATGCCTGGCACAATTTGATACCGGCAATCTTTGCGATAGCATAGGCTTCGTTGGTAGGTTCGAGCGAACCTGTAAGGAGACTCTCCTCATGAATAGGCTGCTCAGCAAACTTTGGATATATACAGGATGATCCTAAAAACAACAGTTTCTTCACGCCATATTGATAGGCTGCATGAATAACATTGTTCTGAATCATGAGATTATCATACAGAAATTCAACGGGATAGATGTTATTGGCAAGGATCCCTCCTACTTTTGCAGCGGCCAGAAAGACATACTCAGGGCGTTCACGCTCAAAAAAACTATTTACCTGGTCTGGTTGACGTAGATCGAGTTCCTTACTGGTGGCAAACACGAGGTTGGAATAACCATTTCTCTCCAGACAACGCACAATAGCTGAACCAACCATTCCCCGATGACCCGCTACATAAACTTTGGATGATTTTATCATAAATCCGTTTTCCGGTTCAAATTTAAAACTAATTCAGTTCTGCTTTATTTTATTTTCTTTGCAACCATTATGGCAAGAATTTTAACAGGCATACAAAGTAGTGGTCGTCCGCACCTGGGCAATTTGTTGGGTGCTATTATTCCGGCAATAGAACTTTCAAAGAAATCGGGTAATGAATCTTTCTTTTTCATTGCTGATCTTCACTCACTTACTACTATTAAAGACGCAGAAACCCGTGTCAACAACGTCCGTGCTGTAGCTGCCGCATGGCTTGCCTTCGGCTTCGATATTGAAAAGAATTATCTCTACCGGCAATCACGCATTCCGGAAGTGTGTGAACTCACGTGGTACCTGAACTGCTTCACGCCTTTTCCGATGCTTGCCAACGCACACTCTTTTAAAGACAAGTCTGAAAGATTAGCGGATGTTAATGCAGGACTCTTCACCTATCCGGTGTTGATGACGGCTGATATAATATTGTATGATGCACAGTTTGTTCCGGTAGGGAAAGATCAACGCCAGCATGTAGAGATGGCGCGTGATATCGCTACAGCATTCAACAATCAGTATGGAGAAACTTTTGTAATTCCGGAAGCGAAAATTGAAGAACAGGTAATGACTATACCGGGCACGAACGGTCAAAAAATGAGTAAGTCGTACGGAAATATTGTCGACATATTCTTGCCCGAGAAGGAATTACTAAAACAGGTTAAATCGATCGTGAGCGACAGTACACCACTGGAAGCTCCGAAGAATCCGGATACAGACAACACCTATAAGATCTATAGTCTGCTTGCCACCGAAGATCAACAAAAACAACTTCGTGATAAATACCTCGCGGGTAATTTTGGTTACGGCCACGCCAAGCAAGCGCTATACGAATTGATCATCCAGAAGTTCAGCAAAGAACGCGAAGCCTTCAATTTCTATATGAGCAACCCTGCCGAGCTCGACAAAAAACTCGAACAAGGCGAAGCCAAGGCCCGCACCATCGCGCTCGAGGTTTTGGAAAGAGTTAGGAAGACGTTGGGATTTCGATGAAATGTGTTGATGTGTTCAGGTGTTGATGTGTTGAAGTACACTGCATTTAAACGTCAACACCTGAACACATCAACACACCAGCACTATTTTGCTGTCCAAACCACTTCTTTCTTCTTTTCTTTCCCGATGCTCAGGGTGATGCGTGGTGGATTTGCTTCGAGCGTTAATATGGTTTCTTTGCCTGCGTACTTGTCAATTTCTACAGGAACACCTTTAATATAGGCTGTTGGGAACAGTACATCGTTATCAGGACATAACTCATCGTGCACATCTTGTAATACATCTTCGAGGTATTCGCCATACTTCACAGAGAAAGCATCTTCCAGATCGTGCAGTTGCTCCTCCAGATCATCATACTTCGGGTTGTTATAATCAATTTTCTCCAGATCGGTTCTCTTTTTTACAATTTCCTGGAGCGCCTTATCAAATGCCTGAATATCCATGTTTCTTATTTTACCCCAAAGATTAAAGAAATCATTGAATTTGGAAATAGTTTGATGCACTCACCGGCAAACTCAACCGCATTTTCTTCCCTATATTATTTTGCACGTAATACAATTTTCAATAAGTCCAGCCAATAAAAATCGCTCATTTATCATTTTGCCGAATGTCCTTTGTAATGCTTCCATCCTCTTGCGAGATGCTGTAATTTCACAGGCGAAGTAAATGAATCAGACGGTTTAACTCTTAAATCTCATTTTATGAATCAGGACTTTTTGCCCATCAATGGCACCGACCATATTGAATTTTATGTTGGCAATGCCAAGCAGTCTGCTCTATATTATCAGCATTGTCTCGGGTTCGAACTCGTAGCGTATGCTGGTCCGGAAACAGGCGTGCGCGATCGCGCTTCGTATGTACTGCAGCAAAACAAGATCAGATTTGTATTGACAACTGCTTTGCAAAAAGACACTCCCATCGCTCAACATGTATGCAAGCATGGCGATGGTGTAAAGGTGTTGGCATTATGGGTGGATGATGCCCGTAAATCATTTTATGAGACAACCTCCCGCAGTGGCGTTGCTGTGCAAGAGCCAACGGTTTTGAAAGATGAGCATGGTGAAGCCGTGGTAGCATCCATCAAAACATACGGTGAGACCATCCATACGTTTGTAGAGCGTAAGAATTATAAAGGACCATTCCTTCCGGGGTACAAGGCACGCAAGAGTACACTAACGCCATCACCCATCGGATTAAAATATGTAGACCACTGTGTTGGTAATGTTGAACTCGGCAAGATGAACGAGTGGGTAAGCTTCTATGAAAAAGTAATGGGCTTCAGTCTGCTCGTTACGTTTGATGACAGCGACATCTCCACGGAATATAGCGCCCTGATGTCCAAAGTTGTATCGAATGGAAACGGGTATATTAAATTCCCGATCAACGAGCCGGCTGAAGGCAAGAAGAAATCACAGATCGAAGAGTATCTTGACTTCTACTATGGCCCCGGTGTGCAACACATCGCGATCGCGACTGATGACATTGTATATACGGTAAGCGAGTTGAGAAAACGCGGTGTTGAATTCTTATACGTGCCTGATAATTACTATGAAGATGTACTCGACCGTGTCGGCACCATCAATGAAGATATCAAGGAACTGAAAAAGCAGAACATCCTGATTGATCGCGATGAAGAAGGCTACCTGCTGCAGATTTTCACGAAACCTGTTCAAGACCGCCCTACTCTTTTCTTCGAGATCATTGAACGCAACGGAGCAAAGTCATTCGGCAAAGGAAACTTCAAAGCTCTGTTTGAGTCGATCGAACGCGAACAAGCTCTTCGCGGCAATCTGTAACACCAGTAAAGTATAAATTAAGAAAGCCGAAAGTATAGGAGTTACTCCTATTACTTTCGGCTTATAATTTTAGAGCGGTATGCCTGAATATTACTCCATCAACACGCTTCTGTATTTCTTTGGATCCTGTAACGCTTTTGCAGCACCTTTACTTACAGAGTGGAGAGCTTCGTCATCAATGTGAACCGGCAATTTGATTCTGTCTTCAAAGCGCTGACGCAAACCGCGCAGGTACGCATTTCCACCAGTGATGTGAATTCCGTTCTGGTAAATATCAGCCGCTAATTCCGGAGGACATGTTTCGAGTGTCTGGATCACGGCATGTTCAATAGCTCCAATCGACTTGTCTAATATATGAGCAACTTCCGAGTGATCGATCTTGCGCGTTACCGGTATACCTTCCATCAGGTCTTTACCGCGAACGATCATCGGCTCGGGCTTTTCAACCAACGAATCCACTACTGCTCCTACTTTTATCTTCACCTGCTCGGCAGTCTTCAGGCCAATCGCCATGTTATAGTTTCTGCGGAAGTGGTCCTGTATCTCCTGATCAAATGTATCACCGGCAATCTTCACGGATTGAAATGCAGCAACACCGGAAAGTGAAATGATCACGATCTCAGTAATGCCCCCTCCTATATCGATCACCATTTTACCATTCGGCTCCTGTATGTCGAGTCCCATACCCATGGCTGCCGCCAGTGGTTCATACATTAAATAAGTATACTTTGCATTGAACTGTCCTAACGCATCGCGAAGCGCTCTGCGCTCAACTTCGGTAGTAGAGAACGGAATACCGGAGATGATATATTCGTATCCGCTCATGAATGATTTACCATTCACCTGGCGAACCAGCTCATGAATCATACGGCTTGCCGAATCGTAATCAGCAATCACACCACCCTTCAACGGTTTCACCGGCTTCAGTTCATCGTGGTGTTTTTCAAACATGCTATAGGCTTTCTCGCCTACAGCTTTCACGGTGTTATTCTCAACATTAAATACAATGTATGATGGCTGCGATACCAACAGGTTATTCTTGTCACGCACCAATGTATTGTTATTACCCAGATCAATGGCCAGGCTACGGTTTCTGAAAAAGTTGAAGTTCATCATCACAAATAAATTTTTCCGCTCGTAATCACTATTCCCCTAAAATCTACCATGCTTTTTGAAAGCTCTCAAATATCGTAACTTCCATAAGTCTAATCAACCAGAAGTACCTTATGTATAATGAATCAAGAAAATCACGAAGAAGCTTTCTGAAGAAAGCTTTTGGTACTGCTATCATTACGGGAGCAGCACCTTCTTTACTTCAGGCTTCCAACACAAAAGTTGTAGCGTTGCAGCAACAGAAAGCTCCTGATAAGAAATATACCGCCAACGATCAGGTAAATATCGCTGTTATAGGCATGGGCATTATGGGCTTTAGTAATGCAGAGACAAGTGTACAGATACCCGGTGTAAAACTGGTTGGTGTTTGCGACCTATATACCGGCCGACTGGACCGCGCGAAGGAGGTGTATGGTAATGACATTTTTGTAACAAAAAATTATAAAGAGATACTCGATCGAAAAGATATAGATGCTGTCATCGTAGCTACGTCCGATCACTGGCATGACCGCATATCCATAGAAGCGATGAACAAAGGCAAACATGTATACTGCGAGAAGCCGATGGTACACAAACTTGAGGAAGGCGCAGAAGTTATTGCCACGCAAAAGAAAACCGGCAAAGTATTACAGGTCGGGAGCCAGCGCGTGAGTTCCATCGTAACGCAGAAAGCACAGGAGCTCTTTGAATCCAAAATCATTGGCGATCTCGTGGTCGTTGAGACCTATATGGACCGGCACAGTTCCAATGGCGCGTGGCAATACTCCATCCCTACCGATGCAAAAGCCAACACGGTGGATTGGGACAGCTTTATAGGAGATGCTCCGAAAATGCCATACGAACCCGTACGTTTCTTCCGCTGGCGAAATTACCAGGACTACGGCACCGGTATGGCAGGCGATCTGTTTGTCCACTTGTTCTCTGCGCTTCATGCTGTAACCAGCTCAAAAGGTCCGAACCGGATTTTTGCTTCCGGAGGTTTGCGCCATTGGAAAGATGGTCGCGATGTGCCCGATGTAATCATGGGTATATATGACTACCCCGAGACGAAACAACATTCGGCATTCAATTTACAGATGCGGGTAAATTTTGTAGACGGAAGTGAGAGCGGTGAGCGACTTCGCTTTATCGGCACCGATGGCGTGATTACCCTCGGCTGGGGCGGAGTAAAAGTAGAACGACACAAATTGTCCAGCGTGCCCACGTATGGCGGTTGGGACTCCTTCGAGACCTTTACCGAAACGCAACAGAAAGAGTATAAGAAATGGTATGAGGCAACCTATAAACCCGGAAAGCCAGCAATGGTGGAGTCAGACCTCGAGTTCAAAGCTCCGGAAGGATATAGCGCGAACTACGATCATCACATGAATTTTTACGCAGGCATCCGCGAAGGCAAGACTATAAAAGAAGATGCACTGTTCGGCATGCGCGCAGCTGGCCCGGCACTTGCGAGCAACAAAAGCTATTTTGAAAAGAAGATCATCAATTGGGATCCGGAGGCTGCCAGACTCACCTGATGCATTTGTCTCAAAGGTCGTTGTAAGACATTACCCGTTACAACCACTGATATGCCGTAAGCTCCTTTCAATCGATTGAATATAGCTTTCATGACTTAATTTGATTTACTTCATAAGAATCAGATCCAGGTAAGTGAAAGAAATGGCAGTCGTATCGGACAGGTGTATTTACACGATTCATTTTCGGTGTTGCCCCGGTATATTTCGCAAGCTGATGAGTATACTCTGTCTCATTCAGCTTGCGTCTATAGTATATGTGTCTGGTCAGGATTATCGGTTTAAACATATTAACCGGAATGATGGGCTGTCTCAAAGTAACGTTACCTGCATTCTGCAAGATCACAAAGGCTTTATGTGGTTCGGCACGCGCGATGGGTTGAATCGGTACGATGGCTATACAATTACCGTCTATCGGAACGACCCTGTCAACCCGCGAAGTCTCAGTCATAATTATATCCGGACGATCTTCGAAGACAACCAGCACAGGCTCTGGGTGGGCACGGAAGACGGTGGCCTGAGTTTGTACGACCGTGCGACTGATGACTTTACCAACTACCTGCACAACCCGCGGGATATACGCAGCATCAGTTCGAACAAGGTACGTGCCATCACACAGGATTCGAAAGGCAGACTCTGGATTGGCACGGGTGGCGGTGGACTCAATCGCTTCGATGCAAAAGAGAAAGTCTTTACATGCTATCGCCAAACTCCTGCAGATGCCTCTTCGCTAAGCGGAAACGACATTGAGGATATACTCGAAGACCGCGATGGTTCACTATGGATTGCTACCTGGAATGCAGGCCTCAATAAATTCAGGATCGATGAAGAAAAGTTTATCCATTACCGGAAAGAAGAAAACAATATATACTCGCTAAGTTCGAATTATTTAAAGAAACTATATATCGATGCTGGGGGAACACTTTGGATCGGCACGACCGAAGGCGGACTGAATCGCTACGATAAAACGCAAAACCGGTTTATCCGCTATATCTATACACCGGGTACAAAACATGGCATCAGCAATAACGATGTACTTTCGATTACGGAAGATGATGCAGGCAACCTGTGGATCGGCACGCAAAACGGAAGCATTAATATTCTGAACAAGAGCCGCAATAAATTTCACTATATAAATCACGACAAGAACAATCCGGACGGCCTCAACAACGGATCGGTATACTCACTATACAAGGACCAGCAAGGCAATATCTGGGTCGGTACGTTTAGCGGTGGTATAAATTTCTGCGATCGTACTGCGAACAAATTCAGACACTTCACCAACAACAATACATCCACCGGTCTTAATAACGAAAATGTCCTTTCTATTTACGAAGATGATAGCGAAATTATATACATCGGTACAGACGGAGGCGGGCTGAATATATACCAACGGCATAGCAAAGAGTTCAAACACCTCGTGCATGCAACTCAAAACACAAACAGCATTCCCAGTAATTATCCGCTGTGCATGTATGAAGACCGTGAAGGCTATACCTGGCTTGGGAGTTTTTACGGAAAGGTTTCCCTGTTCAACAAGCAGACCTATAGCTTTCAAAAAATTAATTTCAATGTTGATATAAAGCACGTAGCAGCTATTACCGAAGACACGATTACCGGTAAAATATGGATGGGAACCTGGGGAGAAGGATTAATTATATACGACAAGCAGAATCAAAAGGTACAGCACTATATACCCGATGCCACGAAGGAAGAAAGTCTCAGTCACGCCATTGTATTTTCTATATACCAGGACCAACAGGGAAATATGTGGGTTGGCACAGAAGGCGGAGGTCTTAACCTATACGATCGAAAGAAAGATCAGTTCATTCACTTCCAATACAATCGCGATAATCCGCAAAGCATCAGCAACAATATTGTCAATGTAATTTACGAAGACCGCAGCGGCAATCTCTGGATCGGCACACAGGGAGGATTGAATTTACTCGACCGGAATAAAAGTACATTTACCACCTATACTATTAAAGACGGTCTGCCCAACAACGTTATACAAGCCATTGAAGAAGACCGCCACGGCAATTTATGGCTCAGCACGAACAAAGGTATATCGCGGCTTGACACAAAAGCTGTGACCTTCCGCAATTATGAGATAGCCGATGGACTTCAAAGCAACTCCTTCAACCGGTTATCATCCTTTCGAAACAAACAGGGAACAATATACTTTGGCGGTATTAACGGTCTGGACTACTTTCATCCGGATAGTATCGCCGATAACAATTTTATTCCACCGGTATATTTTACGGAACTGCAGGTGTTCAACAAGCCTGTAAATTTCCGGGAGGACCACGCTCCTATCGCGTGTCCTATTGATGAAGCTCAGGTGATAACGCTATCGTATAAAGAATCAGTGTTCTCGCTGGCGTTTGCGGCTCTAAACTATACATCTCCGGAAAAGAATCAGTATGCCTATAGACTGGAAGGTTTTGATGAACGCTGGAATTTCGTAGGGTCACAACGAAAAGCAACCTATACCAACCTCGATCCCGGAGAATATATCTTGCGCGTAAAGGCAACCAACAACGATGGTATCTGGAATGAACAAGGAAATTCAATTCGCATTATCATCACCCCTCCTTTCTGGAAAACATGGTGGGCAAAGATTATCTATGCTATACTTCTCCTGGCTTCGCTGTTCGTACTGCGCTATATACTTGTACAGCGCATGAAGGTGCGCAACCGCCTCGAAATGGATGACATCAAACTTCGGTTCTACGCCAACATCTCACACGAGTTCCGAACACCACTCACGCTTATACTCGGTCCGCTCAACCAGCTAACGACTTCAACGGATATACACGGTAAAGACAAGCAAATGCTTGACCTCATTCATCGTAATGGACAGCATCTGCTTCGCCTCATCAACCAACTGATGCACATCTACGAACTGGACGCTGGGTTCATGAAGCTGAATGTTATGCAGGGCGATATCATCAGTTTTGTTAAAGGCATTAAGGAAGCCTTTCAATTTACGGCCGAGAAACGAAATATAGTTTATAACTTTTCAACTTCGGTACCGACGGCTGAAAAGTACTTCGATCCTGACAAGCTGGAGAAAATCATATTGAACATCCTGTCCAATGCGTTTAAATATACTCCCGACCAGGGGAAGATCAGTGTCAGCATCATGCTCTTTGAAGAAGGTATACCACCGGTTCCGGAAGTTATTCTGAAGAAGAAGCGTCATGCAAAATCGTTTCTCTGCATCCGCATTACAGACAGTGGTGAAGGTATATCGCAGGCGTATCATGAGAAAGTGTTTGATCCGTTCTTCCGCGTTGAACGTGAGCATCGCACCAAAGAAGGCACCGGCATTGGGCTCGCACTTGCACGGCAACTGGCTGTACTGCATCACGGAGATATACTATTGAAAAGTGACATGGGCGAGGGCTGCGAATTTTCTGTATGGCTCCCCGTAGGACAAGAAGCCTTTGCCTCAGATGAATTCGCGAATAAACCGTATGATATCACGGACAGGCTACTGGATACACAGACAACGTATGGTATACCGGATACTAAACCTGCAGATCCGACCGACCAATCCGAATTACGCAGGCGTCCGTTGCTGCTAGTGGTAGAAGATAACAGCGACATCCGCCAGTTTATCAAACTGAATTTTGACACTACGTTTCTCATCGAAGAAGCTGAGAATGGCGAGATTGGTTTTCAAAAAGCCTGCGATAGTATACCCGATATTATCATCAGCGATGTAATGATGCCAGTACTCGATGGTGTAGAGATGTGCTCACGGATAAAGAAAGATATACGCACCAGTCATATACCTGTGGTGTTTCTTACAGCACGAAGCGATGAAGACTTTCAACTTCATGCCTTCAAAGCTGCACATGCAGATGACTATATTGTAAAGCCGTTCAGCACCAATGTACTGCTCGCCAAACTCAGCAACATCATCGAGCTGCGCGAGAGCTTCCGGAAAAAATACTATCGCGACTTCATCGCTAATCCTACTGCACCGGCAACAACATCTCCGGATGCCATCTTTATCAAGAAAGCAGTTGAGGCTGTTGAGCAAAATATAGAAGACCCGGATTTTAATGTTGAAACATTCTGTCGCGACCTTGGCATGAGTCAGACAAATCTATACCGCAAACTTCAAAGTATACTGGGCGTTTCCGGCAATCAGTTTATCAAAGACATTCGCATGAAGCGCGCTGTCCAATTACTCGAGTCGGGTCAACACCCGGTACATGAAATTGCGTGCAGGGTTGGTTTTGCTGACGCTAACTATTTCAGCAAGTCGTTCAAAAAACAATTTGGTGTTTTACCATCCGCTTATCGTCCACCGCAAGCGCGTATACCCGGGTCGTTGTAACCATTGCGGCCGCTGGTTTCATTTTGGAAGGTTTTTCCTTGTTATATACTGATTTTTACTCTCCTGTTTTTTACGGTCCCTCCTACTTTTAGTCAAGCGCTGCAGGCTTGAACACATTGCCTTTCGACTTGTCTCAAAGGCACGCGTCACAAATTCAATACAACCAAAATCTATTTTTATGAAAACCAGACGATTACACGCACTTCAAAAATTCCATCCCGAATACTACCTCCTTGTCGTCCTTCTTATTGTACTGTCTTCTTTAGCGCATGCACAAAAGCCATGGCTACACGTGGACGGAAATCAGATCAAAGATCCCGCGGGTAATCCCGTTACGCTTCGGGGTGTATCGATTCTTCCAAGCGAACATCAGAACGAATGTACTACCTGTAACAACAAACCCATGACCGAAATGCTCGACTGGCAAGCTGATGGAAGTCGCGGCTGGTACTCGCGGGTGTTGCGCTTACCCGTTACAACAGCGAAAGTAAAAGATCCGGCTACGAGTTTCGCTACGCACATCGATCCGTATGTACAACAGGCTATAGCACGTAATCAATACGTGATTGTAGACTTGCACCTGGTGAGTAATTATGACGTGAACGGATCAGGCGGTGTGAAGCAGCAATTTGTATTGGACTTCTGGAACTACGTGGCACCACGGTATGCCAATACGCCCAACGTGATCTTCGAAGTTTTTAACGAACCGATCAATCCGGATAATTGGACATCGTGGAAGAACTATATCCAGCCCGTCATCAATGCTATACGTGCTGTGGCTCCGAATAATCTGATTCTTGTCGGTAGTCCGCAGTGGAGCACACGGGTGAACAGTGCCGTAACCGATCCGCTCGTTGGCAGCAACCTGGTATATGTATACCATATATACCCGAACCAGGGCGCTGCAACCGCTACCAACCTAAATGCTAAATTTGGTAACGCGGCCAATACCATACCGGTAATGCTGACCGAGTTTGGCTGGAATCAAGATCCGAATTATTCGGATGGCGTTACGTATGGAACGACCGGTGGCTGGGGCACTCCGTTTCGAAACTATATAGATGCACGTCCGTGGATAAGCTGGCAAAGCTGGATCTTCGATAACTTCTGGAAGCCACAGTTCTTTGACTGGAACTGGAACTTGATGTCGGGTGAGAACCAGGGGCGCTTCATTCAGAACTGGTTGTTCGATAAACAAAATCATAATCAACCGGGAGGCTCGGGTGGCGTTGGTACACAAACACCGTTTACAACGCAAAATATACCCGGCAAAATACAAGCAGAGAATTTTGACAACGGCAACCAGGATGTGGCCTATCACGACACTGACTACGGCAACAACGGCAATACCTATCGCACCAGCGATGTTGATATTGGAACTACGAGTGATGTAGGTGGTGGTTATACGGTTGGGTATACCGTTGGGGGCGAATGGCTCGAGTATACTATCGCCAATGTTGTGGACGGTTCCTATACTATAGCATTGCGATCTGCCAGCGCCAGCTCGGGCACCGGCAGAAGTGTGACAGTAAAGCTGGATGGTGTTACGCTCGGTACCGTTATACCGAACAACACCGGTGGCTGGGAAACCTGGGAGTCACTAACGATAAATAACGTTGCTGTTACCGGTGGCAGCAATAAGGTATTGCGACTTGAGATTGCCGGTGGCGGATTCAACCTGAACTATATTGAGTTCACATCATCCACAGGTTCTGTTGCTCCTCGTGAAGCAGAAAGCACCAGTCGGTGGTCGAGCGGTGCAACCAACACAGTAGTAAGCGATGCTGCCGCCAGTAACAGTAACGTTGTTCGCTTAAATGCAGATGGTACAGGTGATTTTATAGAGTATACATTTCCTCATAGTGGCGTTGTGAATTACGATATATACCTCGGCTTCCGTGCAGGACCTGACCAGGGAACTTGCCAGGTATATAAAGATGGCGCGGCTTACGGATCGGTATTCGATCTTTACAGCGCTACTACCCAGTTTAAAGAAGTACTTGTAGCCAATGTGAATTTCTACACGGGCGATCAAAAAGTGCGCTTCACCGTAGCCGGTAAAAATGCAAGCAGCACCGGATATCAATTTACGCATGACTATATCAAACTGGTAAACCACGCAACGGGAACCTCTGCTATTATCAGTTCTGCCCGTGCTGTCGATAATGCTATACAGGTATACCCTAATCCTGCGAAGACATCCATCACGGTGAGCGGTGTTTCACCGAATGCGCGGGTTACTATTCACGATATGAGTGGACAAGTATGGCTCACGCAGGATGCCCGCGAGAAAGCCACTGCGATCGACATTCAAAAACTAAAAACAGGACTATATATACTTCGCGTAGAGTCCAACGAAGAAATATATAGCACTACTTTCAAGAAAGAGTAACGGACTCTTGAGACCGCGCAGGAAGTAATTTACATTCAGTAAATGCTTGTAATGCGCTGATAATTGGTTAACTTCCGTCAGGAGCCCATCGATCTGCAAACCCTGCAGAACGGTGGGCTTTTTTTGCGTTCTTAAATTACGTTGCACCATTTAAACAAAAGACCCATGACCTACAACATCCTGACCATTGACGGAGGCGGTCTCCGTGGCATTGTACCCGTGCGCATTCTCCAGGAAGTACAGAAAATGACTGGACGAAATATACTCGATACGTTCGATATGCTGGCCGGCACTTCTACCGGTGGACTGATTGTGTCCTGTCTCACCTTGAAAAATGGGAGCGGTCCTAAATATACTTTGGATGATATCGCGAATATCTATATCAAGCAGGGTAAAGTAATTTTTCCGATCCGCTCCGGCATCAGTAAATTCTTTCATCGGGCAACTAACCTTTTCTCTCCTGCCTATAATGCTGATGGTATCGAGAAAGTATTGAAAGAATATGTGAAAGAAGAAACGATAAAAGAATCGCTGCGGCCGATCATGGTATCAACGTACGATCTCAACGGCAACAAGCCTGTCTTCTTCAAATCGAGTGAAGCGGTCGGAGATCCTACTGCCAACGCCAGGATACATGACATCTGTCGTGCTACATCCGCTGCACCAACATATCTGCCTGCGTATACCTTCACCTATAAGAATGCACGCCTCACCGGTATAGATGGCGGAGTATATGTGAACAACCCAACCATGGCATCCATTGCTGAGATAAGCCGGTATGGTAACCAGGGCTTCTACAAGAAGCGCGATGGAACAGATATAGCCTTTAACGATATACGTGTACTCTCGCTTGGCACCGGAAGTTACTGTGGCACCATTACCGAGAAGGAAGCCGTACGCTGGGGTGAGCTTCAGTGGATACAGGAGATCACGGATATTATGATGCGCGGTGTTAACCAGACCACAGACTATGAAAGCCGTGAGATGCTCGGCACCGGAAACTATATGCGACTGAACATCAATATAGCAAATGAAGAATATTCTGACATGACCGATGCACGCGAATCCACAAGACAGTATTTGGAAGAACAAGTTCAGAAGCAGATCTTCGATACCGATCAGAAGCAGACGTTACAAAAATTCCTGGATAGCATCGTGCATAAGGAACCACACCGTGCACCAGAACTTGTGGTGAATTGAAAAATTTAAGATTGGGAGATTAAAAGATTGCAAGATTAGAAGATTGAAATATTGAAAGATTGGGCTCCAACCAGCAGCTCGCAGCTGGTAGCTAGCAGCTATTTTTTGCTACCTTGCTGCCATGTATGCTAACTATATGAAAAAACTTTTGATCTACATTGTCGCTGTACAGATGCTTGTTGCCTGTTCAGCGCCTCCGAAAGAAGAAACCCAATCTACTGAGAAGCAAGCTTCGCTTGATAGTCTGTTGCAACAGTATCATGAAGAGCGGCTGAAGCTTTTCCCGATGGATGCTACGATGATGGGTGACAACCGGTATAATGACCAGTTGCCCAACAACATCACACAGGAGTATCGCACGCGGTTAAAAGATTTTTATACGCAATACCGCGATGCACTTCAGGCTACCGATCGCAGTAAACTTTCAGAAGAAGACCAGATGAGCTACGACATTCTGAAATGGGAATGCGATATAGCACTGGAAGGTTTACAATTTAAAGACTACCTCACTCCGGTAAATCAGTTCTGGTCCGCACATTTGCTCATCGGACAACTTGCCAGTGGCAGCAGCTTGCAACCTTTTAAAAGTGTAAAAGATTATGAAGACTGGCTGAAGCGTCTGGACGCTTATGTAGCCTGGACGGATACGGCTATCGTAAACATGAAAAAAGGTGTAGCACAAGGCTATGTTATTCCGAAAGTATTGGCACAAAAAGTTGTTCCTCAACTCGCAGACCTGGATCATGGTCCGGTAAAAGATCACCTCTTCTACAACCCGATCAAGTTATTTCCGAACGAGTTCTCGGCAGAAGATAAAGCGCGACTGACGAAAGCATACGAAGATGCTATCCAGAATAAAGTTATACCCGCTCACAAGAGACTGAATGATTTCATCAAGAAGGAATATATACCAGCTTGTCGCGAGACGTCCGGCATATCTGCATTGCCGGTGGGTAAGGAATACTATAATTACCTGATCAAGCTCTATACGACCACCGATAAATCGGCTGACGAAATTTTTGCTTTAGGTAAAAGTGAAGTAGACCGCATTACCAAAGAGATGGAAGCGGTAAAAGAGCAGGTCGGTTTCAAAGGCGACCTGAAAGCATTCTTCGTTCACTTGCGTGACAAGAAAGAGCTGATGCCGTTCACTAAGCCGGAAGAAGTGATTGCACACTTCAATGCTATACACGACCGCATGAAGCCGAACCTTGCCAAGCTGTTTGATAAAACTCCGAAGACACCATTCGAAGTGAAACGTACCGAAGCTTTCCGCGAAGCATCTGCCAGTGCCGAGTATAATCCGGGGTCGCAGGATGGTACACGTCCGGGAGTATTCTATGTTCCCATACCGGATGCAAAGAAGTATAACACGCTTTCGGATGAAGACCTGTTTTTGCATGAAGCTATACCGGGCCACCATTACCAGATATCGCTGCAACAGGAAAATATAGCATTGCCTGCTTTCCGCAGAATACTGGGCTATAGCTCGTATGCTGAAGGATGGGCCCTGTATACCGAATCACTTGGTAAAGAATTAGGACTCTATACCGATCCGTATCAATACTTTGGTATGCTCAGTGCCGAGATGCACCGCGCGATCCGCCTGGTAGTAGATGCCGGTATGCACACACAAGGCTGGACACGCGAACAGGCAATTCAATATTCCCTTGACCACGAAGCTGAAACAGAAGAAGGTATCATCTCAGAGATAGAACGCTATATGGCTATACCGGGGCAGGCACTGTCTTACAAAATAGGACAATTGAAAATCCGCGAGCTGCGCACCAAAGCAGAAAAAGAATTGGGCGACAAATTCAGTGTGTCTCAATTCCACAACCAGGTACTGGATTCCGGATGTATACCGTTAAAAGTTCTGGAAGAAAAAGTAAACCGCTGGATCGAGTCGGTAAAGAAAGCGTAGAAGGCTGCTGGCCACTGGACAAATACAATGGCTGCTGGTTGCAAGCTACTGGCTTCAGGACATGTCAGTCCCTGAAATAGGTTGACCACAAAAGGTTAACTTATGACAAAGCGAATTACATTAGCGAACAGACGTCTTTTTAGCGAAGAATTTAAACAGACAGTCGT
>NZ_JBHTKA010000014.1:0-229175 GCF_042676245.1 Ohtaekwangia kribbensis | reverse complement strand
CGACTGTCTGTTTAAATTCTTCGCTAAAAAGACGTCTGTTCGCTAATGTAATTCGCTTTGTCATAAGTTAACCTTTTGTGGTCAACCTATTTCAGGGACTGACAAGTATGGCCGCTGGCTTCAGACTGCCTGCTACAGGAAAAAGACAAAACGGCATCTAGAGTATATTTCCTTTGTGCCCCTTTGTGTCTTCTTCGTGCTCTTTGTGTCATTGGATTTCGGGACACTCTTTAGTAAACGCATCAACACCTCAACAAAAATCACTCTCGCAGCTGACAGCTAGCAACTAGCAGCTATTTTTTTTATCTTCTGCTCTGTAACCTTTCCTCCCCCTTCCGGTAACTAACACGAATTTGACAAAAAGAGCGTACCTGATGACAGACGAACTACTTATGGAGGCCGTAAAAAACGGTGATCTTCAGCAGGCCTCTGCGCTTTTTGAGCGCTATAACAAGCGCATATTCAATTTCCTGGCACGCTTAACCATGGATCGTGCCCTGGCCGAAGACCTTACGCAAAATGTTTTCCTGCGCATTATAAAATACAGGAACAGTTATCGCGAAGGAGCCCGGTTTCAGTCGTGGATATACCAGGTAGCCCGGAATGTTTTCTCCGATCACTACCAGGTACACAAAAACAAGTTCTCTGACTTTGTTGATGTAGAAAAGGTGAGTGATGCTTTATACGATACCGAAGATAGCGATGTGCTGGATGAGCAGGAAAGACTTCTTCAACGGTCGATGGCGAAGCTCAGTGATGAACAACGCGAGCTGCTGATCTTAACACGGTTTCAGCACATGAAGTATGAAGAAGTTGCTGCCATCATGGATACAACGGTGGCGAATATAAAAGTAAAGGTGCACCGCGCTATACTGAAATTACGCGAACACTATTTTGAACTTGAAAAAATATAAACAGAACATACGCTGCAACGTGGTTCTATAGCATTATGGACAGAGAAACACTCGAAACACTTCTGATTGATTACATCGATGGAAGGCTTGCACCCGAAGAGAAACTTCAGGTAGAGCAGGAATTGGTGAACAACAAGGAAGCATATATACTATATGAGCAGCTGAAGGAAGTGATTCACAGCATGGAACGCTCTTCTAAACTTGAGCCGACTGCTAAACTAAAATCATCTTTTGATAAACTGATTGAAGAAGAAATACGGTCTTCAAAAAAAAATAAGACCATTTTCTTTCAGCCTGCCTTCTATCGCGTTGCAGCTGCGGTGGCACTGGTGGTGCTGGGCGGAGGTATAGGATACTGGATCAGTAAATATGAGCGACAACAACAGGAGCTTGCTGATATACGGAAAGAGATGCAAGCCACCAAGAACATGATGATGACGATGCTCGACAATCATCAGTCAGCAAGTCAACGAGTGTTGGGTGCAACGGTAGCACTGAAGATGGAGCGGCCCGATGATGAAATTATACTTGCACTTGCCAACGCGATGAATGAAGATTCAAACACCAATGTACGCCTGGCTGCGCTGGACGCACTCAGCAAATTCAACAAAGAACAAAACGTACGCAAAATATTGATTGCATCACTCACCACACAGAAGGATCCGATCGTACAAATAGCACTCATCCGAATACTGGTAGAGATACGGGCACAAGGCACCGTGAAAGAGCTTCAACGCATTACGAACGATGAAGAAGCTTTAAAAGAGGTAAAAGATGAAGCACACGCAGGAATACTGAAACTTTCATGAAGATATATTATAGCATGCTAAATCACACCCACACAACTTTCAAACTCGAAGCTCAAAGCTAAAAACTCGAAGCTGAGAAAATTCAAGTCACATTTAGTAAGAAAATCAAAACATCAACGAAATATGAAAAAGGTATTTGCAGCGGTAGCCCTGGTGGTTTTTATAACAGGGTTTATACAGGCACAGGAATATAAACTTGCCAAGAGCACAGGTCGCCTGGAAATTAAAGAAGTAAACCACGTAGAGATTGAAGGCTACGCTGGCAATGAGATAATCTTTACATCGCGCAATGGTAAAAAAGATGATGACGAACGCGCCAAAGGACTACGCGCCATCAGCAGCATGGGCCTGGAAGATAACACCGGTATAGGTTTATCGGTAGTAGAAAAAGGCGGGGTAATTGAAGTGCAGCAATTGAAGAAGATGGATGGTCCTGATGTCATCATCAAAGTTCCCAAAGGAGTCGTGGTGTCTTATTCCCATACATCACCGTATGGCGATCGTGTAACATTCAAGAACTTTGAAGGTGAGATCGAAGTATCAACTGTACACAACGGTGTTGTACTAAACAACACAACCGGCCCGATGACGATCAAAACTGTACACGGTGACATTGACGCTTCCCTGAGTCCGAATATAAAGAACCCTGTATCGATCATATCGGTACACGGCCATGTAGATGTAGCCTTCCCTACTACACTGAAAGCAAACCTAAAATTAGGCACGGTATACGGAGAGATCTTTGTTGATCCAGATTTCAAGATCGAGATCGAGAAGACCAACAACATGGTAAAATATAGCGACAATGTAAGCGGCAAGCTCAACGGTGGTGGATTGGACATCTACTTGTCTTCCACACACAGCAATGTATACCTCCGGAAGAAATAAAATCTGACTGCTTCGATCTATACCTATCGATCGGAGCAGCTTCACCCCCAAACTTCTTGCTATGAAAAATATACTGTTCATCATAGTCGGGCTTATTATTCCGGTAAAGGAATACGCGCAAACCGCTATCAACAAATCTATCGCGGTTAAGCCCGGACAAAATATAGTCATGCACTTCGATTACCCCGAACTGGTCCGGGTTAGCACCTGGGATAAAAATGAAGTCTCCATCCAGGGAACTGTAAGTATCAACAACGGAGAAAATGATAATGCGTTTACATTAGACCTCTCTGTATCTGGTAATACGGTTAACATTCGCAGCCAGATTGCTGACATGAAAAACCTGCCCCGGTTCTATACAATTAAAGATGGTACGCAAACCATCACTTTTAAAAACAAGGAAGAACTCGATAAATACAAACAGCAAACCGGCAAGAGTAAATTTGATATGATGTCTAATGGCGTTGATATTGAAATTGTACTGGAGATTAAGGTACCGCGTAACACCGACACCCGTGTTGAATCTGTTTATGGAACGGTGGAGATCAAAGAGTTTACCGGGCCGCTCTCCGTTACATCTACATACGGTGCTGTAGATGCAGCCCTGGTTGAAAAAGCAACGGGAGAGCTAGTCGCTGAAACAAATTATGGCGAGATCTTCACTAACCTGGAAGCCAAGTTTGGCGGCATGGACAAGGATGAACATTTTCACACCTATGTCTCTGCAAAACCGGGCAATGGTCCACGCTATAGCTTCGAATCAAAATATGGCAATGTATACATACGCAAGGCCAATCCATAAAGTATATCCCTGCTATATATCCGGTGAAACAGGGTCGATGGTTTATTGGTTAAAAAAACTTGCTGCAAAAGCTGTCTCATTGATTTGGTTGCGCAAAACACCCTGACCACCCGATAATGCCGGGGATGAAGAGCTCGCTATACTGCGGGCTCTTTACATGTATACAATGTGGTATCTTTATTGCTTCTGAAGAAATACCTGAACCCACGCATTATGGAACTTAACTACCATTGGATCAACCTGCTCGTTTGTTCGGAGCACTGCAAGGCCCGCTCTTCTGCGTAATACCAGGCAACTGCTTTTTACCATGAAAATTTATGACTGGGCGCGGTAGCCCATTTTTGAAGTAGATGACGAACTATTTCTGACATCGATTCGCAAATCATGGCAGCCAATGAATTATAGCGGTGCTTTAAAATTCTAAATATTTTTTTCAAAAAGATTTGCACGTTAACGATTAATACTGATATTTGTCTATCGATTTAGTAGACAAATCAATTCTCACCAGATTGGTTTTATACAGAAGGGAGTAGAGACTAGGCTCAGCGATCCCCTAGCAACCTATCAACCGCAGGTTGAAAAGGTGCTAATTCCTACCAATAAAAAAAATTGGAACTATAAAATTTTTAACCAACATGAAACACACAAAAAATTTCTCCGTTCGTAACAGTATGTACGCCCAGGCCATCAACATGAATTACTGTATGAACAACTGTTGTTGTTGATTTCGCCTTTTCAAAAATCCCCTATAGAAATTTTAATGACTTGCAAACACTGCATCCTCGCGCGGGGAATGCACAGGGAATATTTTGTACCGCAAAAAACAAGCGTATGAAAATGAACTGTTTCCATATACTATACCGATGTTGATGAGCACTGAATTCATCACACCCTTACTAAATATATACTTATACGTCCACCTTAACATTGAACGATCATGGCTTCTTATAAAAAATTCACATTCGAAGGTACATTAACAACAGAACAAATTGAGTTCTTTCAAAAGAACGGCTTCATTCACTTTGAAAACTATGCGTCACAGGAAACTGTTGATACTATTATTAACTCTACCGAGCAGGTGCAACGCCAGTGGGTAAAATCAAATGTTCAGAAAGTAAATGGTGTGCCGATCAAATATGGTACAGATGAAAATGGTGATACCATTGTACAACGTTTTGCATTTACCAATCAACACAGCGATGCCGTAAGAGCATTCGCCAACAACCCGGCTCTGCAGGCATTAAAAGTCTTAATGCCGGAAGGCGCACGCCTCGGTCTCGAAGAGAAAGATGGTGTGGTATTCAATCACTATGTCAATACAGAAGGAAGTAATTTCTACCACATGGGCTGGCATACCGATAGCGCACGTGATATATTCTACGGTAAGAAAGTAGCGCCTATGTTAAACATCGGCTTTTACCTGGATGATTCTACAGCCGATAAAGGCGGACTCCGCGTTTTGCCCGGCACCCATAAACAAGGACTGTGGGATTTACTCTTCCGAAAAAAATACTACCTGAATAACTATGGCGATAAAGACGAGGTATTGGTAGAAGCAAAAGCAGGCGACCTCGTTATTCACGATGGCAGAATATGGCATCGCGTGGCGCCATCGCCACTGACCGGTGCAGCCAGTCGCAGAAGAGTAATGTATATACCGATGATCGTGGGTAAGTATAAACCTAAAACGGAGCAAAGCACAACACCGCTATACCTGCACCTGCTGCCACTGGTAGGAAGTAAGAAACATAAAAATCTTATTCCGGCATTCCGCAAGGCTGCCTGATGGACTATATAAAACTGTTACGCTAAAATTAAACTACAACCATGTTCACATTTTTTGAAAGACCGGTCGGCATTATATACGGCCACCCTGAACAATATAATCCCTTGTTTGAAAAGCTGCTGACGCGGGGAATTCCCTATGAAATAATAAATCCGGCAGACCACCTGTATGATCCTGCCCAATATGAAGTGCCCTATAGCCTCGTGTTCAACGACATGAGTTCACCACCTTACCTGGCGCACAACGCACTGGGTATTGCTCAAACCGTAGAATATGTAAAACATGTGGAAAAGGTAAGTGGTGTACACAACAGCAGTCAGGTTGTAAACGGGTCGCGCGTTACGGAGATTATCAGTACCCGGTCGCGACAACTGGCCCTGTTCGCTTCGCTGGGTATACCTTTTCCGAAAACACGCATCGTGAGCAGCATTGACCAGTTGCTGGCCGCCAGCAATGAACTTCGCTTCCCAATCATTATAAAGAGTAATGGCATCAGCGATCCTGCTGTTACCATGCGCTTTGAAAGTGCAAACGAACTGGTGAATGCCCTCGTAAAAGATGAACTGCATTTACAAAACGATAAGTCATGGCTGGTGCAAGAGTATATCCGGCCCAAGGGCAACCATATCAACCGCGTTGAGATTCTGAATGGTCGCGTGCTCTATGCTGTTAAAATATACCATGCCGGTGACGAACCCGAGCGCTGGCCGATTGAAGTTAAAGCGAGTGTATTTGCACCATCCCTGGAAATTCTGAACACGCTGGAGAGAATAGCGCATGCAGCTTTGATCGATACCGGCAGCATCGAATATGTTACCGATCGAAAAACAAACCAGGTATATTTCTATGCGATCCGCCCGCATACAAGTTCACGCAGCATACATATTGAAGGCATTGATTTTAATCCGCTAGATCACCTCAGTCAATACCTCGAGCAGCGGTTGCAAAAGATAAGAGAGATCGCGCTTACCATTTAAAAAAAATTATAGCACGAATACTTGCATATAAAGTATCGTTACTTACATTTGTCTATAGATTTGGTAGACAATAAAAATTATACCGGGTAACAGTGACGTAAAACGGTATATACAAATCTGGTCAGGTGAGTTGAGATCCTCTTCCGGCCATGAACAAAACGGCTTCCGGATGCACCGGTCTTAAAAAGAATTTTGGTGGAATTTCTCGAAAGACACTGGTGCATTCCGTAGCCACCAAGCCACTCTCCTGCTACATTCTCCGTTCATGAAGCTTCACCGTTTTTGTTTTCATATGTTCTTTCGGGTTGAGTACATTTATACATTCTTAGTTTATCACGCGCCCAACATATGAGTACTGCAACACAGACCTTAAGCGAAAAAAAAGGATTTGTATTACATGAAGACTGGACAGCCGTAGCGCTGGGAGGTATCACAATTCTTTTTTCACTTCTCTGGTTTATTATACCAACACCGGCATTCTCCTGGAAAGAAGGAAACGACATCACTGAAAAAATATTAGCCAGTGAAAATCTCTTCAAGATCGGTGCGCAATTCCTCTATAGTTTCGCGATTGCTATACTGGGAACGCTGTTAACCGGCAAACCTGTAAAAAATATGCTCGTTGTTTTTCCGGTGTTATATATACTTACGGTAATAGCCGTAGCACTGGCCGGGAACAGCGCGATAAAATCATTGAACCTGGAAGCTGTTATCTTCAGTCTCTCCATCGGTTTACTCATCAGCAATACGCTTCCGCTTCCGCAGTGGTTTCGTTCGGCACTCTCTACTGAATTATTTGTAAAGACCGGGCTCGTGTTACTCGGCACCGGAGTTATTTTCTCCGATATACTCAAGGCAGGTGGTCTCGGTCTCATTCAGGCACTCGCGGTTGTAGTGAGCGTTTGGTATTTCGCATACTGGATCTGCAAGAAGCTAAAGCTTGATGAAGAGTTAACCATGATGATCTCCAGCGCAGTTTCCATCTGCGGTGTATCGGCTGCCATCGCTACGGCCGGTGCTATACAAGGTGATTCTAAAAAGCTCTCGTATGTTATATCATTGGTACTGATCGTTGCTATTCCGATGATGATCTTCATGCCCTATATCGCGAACTACTTTCACTTTCCGCAGGAAGTTACGGGCGCATGGCTCGGGGGTAGTATTGATACAACGGGTGCGGTAGTGGCTTCCGGAACGCTCGTAGGTGAAACAGCACTCAAGATCAGCACGATCGTTAAATTTTCTCAAAACGTTTTGTTGGGTGTTGCTGCTTTCGCCATCAGTATATATTGGACGTATACTGGTAAAGATCAGGCTGATGGTAAAGTAACCAAACCATCGCTCGGTGTTATCTGGGAGCGCTTCCCTAAATTTGTGATCGGCTTCGTTGCTGCCTCACTCCTTTTTTCATTCGCATTAAGTGCAGACGCCGTGAGCAGTGTAAAAGAAAGTTTAAAGAGTATACAAACACTATGGTTTGTGCTGGCCTTTACAAGCATCGGGCTTGAGACTAAATTTTCAGACCTGTTTAACGCCAATAGCCGGAAACCTTTATACGCTTTTCTTATCGCCCAGGGTTTCAACATCATTATTACGCTGATTGTAGCATTCCTGCTGTTCAGCTAACAAGTATTCCGACTCCTATATACAGTAAGAGTTTGTTGATGAAAAGCGTGTCGTAAAAAGCCTCTGCAGCGTTTCGGAGGCTTTTACTATTGTCCGTTAGGCAAAAAATTCTACAATATTTTCATAAAATTCTTTTAAGTCTATTGATTTAATAGGGATTACTCCTAGTTTTGCTAAAAATCTACCAAAGCTATAGACTTAAACTGCTATATGAACAACTTTTACCACCGATTGCTTTTCTTACTCGTATTGATTTCCGCTACAACATTTGTCCAGGCGCAAAACCTGATTAGTGGTAGCATTGCCGATGGCGAAACGCAGGAAACACTGGCAGGTGTTAACATCGCTGTGAAAGGGACTGTGCTTGGAACAGTAACCGGTGCTAACGGAGACTTCAGTATATCTGTAAAACAATTACCGGTAACATTAGTAGCTTCTTTTATAGGGTATAAAACAGAAGAGATCGAAGTAACTGTACCTAATACAGTATTAAAGTTTCAACTGAATCCAAGTGCGTTGCTCGGTGAAGAAGTTGTTATCACGGCATCGCGTGTAGAAGAGTCTCAACTCAAATCTCCGGTAGCCATTGAAAAGCTTGACCTGCGCGCGATCAGGGAAACACCTGCACCAAGCTTTTACGATGCGTTGGAAAATGTAAAAGGTGTACAGATGACGACCTCGAGCATTACCTTTAAAGTACCGAATACACGCGGCTTTAATATACCCAACAACTTTCGCTTCGTACAAGTAGTAGATGGTGTGGATATGCAGGCCGCTACATTGGGTGTTCCGCTCGGCAACGCTATAGGCCCCACTGAACTCGATATAGAGAGTGTCGAGATTACCCCGGGTGCTGCATCTGCACTCTATGGTATGAACGCCATCAACGGTATGGCTAACCTCATTACCAAGAGTCCATTTTTATACCAGGGGTTAAGTATATATCAAAAGACTGGTGTAAACCATGTTGACGGTATCGATTATGATCCGAGTGTATTAACTGAAACAGCATTGCGCTATGCCAAGGCGTACAATAACAAAATAGCGTTCAAAATAAATGCAAGTTACCTGCGTGCTACAGACTGGCGCGGCAATACCAAAACCGATCAGAATCCAAACTCTACGCCCGGTACCGGCAATCCTTCGTATCCTGAGTTAAATGTTGCCGATCACCCGGCATACGATGCGTGGAATAAGTATGGTGATGACAGCGGTAGCAATGCTGTAACCGTAAGTGGCATCACGTACAACGGTGTAGCTAATCAATCTTTTGTAGTTCGCAGAACCGGCTATTGGGAAAAAGACCTTGTGCCCGGTAAAGTAGATAACATCAAGCTCGATGCTGCTATACATTATAAGATTGGCAGCAATGCAGAATTGTCCTATAGCTACCGTTTCGGTTTACTGGATGGTTTATTTCAGCGTGGTAACAAAATACAACTCAACAACACGCGTGTGCAAAATCACAAGCTTGAACTGAAAGGTGCCAACTATTCTATCCGCTCGTATGTATCGCTTGAAAACACTGGTGACTCCTATAACCTCAAACCGCTTTCTGACAACCTCGACCTCGCACATCTTTCCAACAATGCATGGCGCGATAAATTCAAAGCGTCTTTACAAAGTACATTGAATGCCAACCCCGATATAGAGCTGGCAGAAGCGATGCGTATAGCACGTGCCAATGCAGACGCTGGTCGTTACGAACCGGGCACCTATCGTTTTGATTCCATGAAGAATGTTATCATCGGTATCAATAACTGGGATCATATCAGTGCTGTGCCTACCGGTACATCTTCCGGCGGAGCCAAGCTTCACCAGATGAGCCGCATGTACCACACCGATGCACAATGGGATCTATCCAAGAAAGTAAAGATTGTTGATCTGCTGGTAGGCGCTGATCTGCGCATTTATCAAATTATACCCGATGGAAATAACTTCGTTGATTTCTCTCGTCCGGTAGCAGAACGCAACACACCGCTGGAAGATGGCAGCTTTGGTAACAATGTATACTATACTAAATATGGTTTCTTCACGCAGGTCACCAAAACTTTATTCAATGAAAAACTGAAACTGTTCGGATCGCTTCGCCTGGATCACAACCTCGAATTCAATCCGAAAGTAAATCCGCGTATAGCAGCGGTATATACCGTGGCCGAGAAACATAATTTCCGCGCATCATTCCAGAATGGTTTCCGCTTCCCTTCGCTGTTTGAAGCGCTTTCATTTGTGAACAACGGAAACATCAGACGTGTAGGTGGATTGTCCTATATCAACGATGGTCTCAACTACCTCGACAACTCCTATACGCTCGCATCCATCAATACATTCAATGCTGCCGTAAATACGGATGTAAAAAACGGTATGGCCGCCAATGATGCAGCGTTGAAGAACCGTGCATTGCTGGAAGCGACCAACCTGTCGCCTACACGCCCGGAACGCATCAACTCCTTTGAAGTGGGCTATAAAAGCGTATTGTTTGATAATACTGTGGTGGTCGATATAGATGCCTATACCAACCAGTACGATGGATTTTTAGGACAAGTAGAAGTAGCTGTTCCATACCTCGCAGATGTTTCCGGTAAATATCCTGATCCTGACAAGCAAGTACAGGTGGGTACAGATGACGCTGTGATCTCGATGCTGGCTGCCAACCGTACTCCACGCCAGGTTCGCTACCGCGTATATACCAACGCCAAACAGAAGTATAACAACTACGGTTCTTCACTTGGCCTTACCTATAACTTCTATAAGAAATTTACCATCGGTGGTAATGTGAACTATAACAATATATCGAAGAATAAAGAGAAAGATGTTTTTGTTACCGGCTTCAACACACCGAAGTGGGCAACCAATATCTCTTTCGGAAACCGCGAAGTAATTACCAACCTCGGCTTTAACATTGTGTGGAGATGGCAGGATTCATTCCTGTGGGAAAGTCCGCTGGCCAACGGTAGCATACCAGCCTATAGCACGATTGATGCACAGGTTACATACCGCCTGCCGGCTATCAAGACGAGCATTAAAGTTGGCGGAACCAACATTCTCAATAACCGCTATATCCAGTATGCAGCAGGTCCTACCATTGGTGGATTGTACTATGTATCGCTTACACTGGACGGTCTGTTAACAAATTAACCTAAACTGGAGGGCGCTTCCGGAATTCAAAAAAAACAATTTTGTTTCCGGCAAGTACCTCAAGGGGCAAAAACGTTTGGGTTATGTATTTCTGGTTGTGAGAGCTTGCTGCCACGAATTGGCAGCAAGCTTTTTTATGGCAAAGCAATCGTTGGCTGGCACAATTCTTTAAATATTTTACGCGAATACGTGTCGATTGAAAATAGTGTAAATCATATCATCACTCCCGCCCACATACTACACGGCCATGTTTGTTTTGATGTGACTGAAGACACTCTGGAATACCAGTGCTCTTTCGAGTGATTTTTTTGGAATGCTATTTATTTTATCTTCACGCACTTTTATTTAAGATCTGATAATTTAAATGGCACTCCTGGAAAAACAACTCTACGTTAAGAAGTCAACAATCCCTAACGCAGGGAAAGGTTTATTCACCAAGAAATTTATACCCAAAGGAACTCGCATACTGGAATACAAAGGCGTGATCTCTTCGTGGAAAGATGTGAAAGACGAAGACGGGCGCAATGGCTATATCTTCTATGTAAAGCGCTCTCACGTAATTAATGCACTGCCAACACCCAAGGCTCTGGCGCGTTATGCCAATGATGCCAACGGGTTAACCCGCGTACCCGGCCTTAAGAATAACTGCGATTACGAAACGGAAGACGTTCGCGCATTTATCGTTTCCATTAAAGATATACCGGCAGGTTCCGAAATTCTGGTAGACTATGGTAAGGATTACTGGAAAGTAATTCGCGAAAACATAAAGCTCTGGGCAAAAGAAGCGAAGGAAAAAGAGCAGAAAGAAAAAGCCAAGACAAAGAAGGAAGAAGCAAAAGCAAAGAAAAACGGAAAGGCTTCGAAGAAGAACGGAAAAACTTCCAAACACGCCACCCAGGTAAACGGCCGCAAAGTGAAAAAGAAAACCACCAAGCGCGTAGCCGCCTAATATCATAAAAAAGTCAGGTTAACCCTGACTTTTTTATTTATATAGGTGTTGGTGTGCTGATGTATTGAGGTCTTGATGTTAGGACAAAAACTAAAGAGAGCAGAATTGTCCTAAAGAGTATATCAATACATCAACACTTCAACACATTAACACATCAACACAATCAGGGTGCCAGTTCCTGCAGACGTTGCTGCGCACTTAATGCATATTCATCGAAGCCCTGCCGGACAGCTTCTGCTGCATACGCCCGAAGCAATCTATAGGAGTTTGAATTAACCTGGATCGCTTCCGAAAGAATAGTATAGGGTTTTAAACTCCCGGCATCCCGGCTGCGATAGAAATCGGCTGCAGCCAGTATACCTTCTTCAAAGTATGGATTATAGTGGCTCAGGATATCAAAGTTTTTCCGGGCATTCAGTGTGTCTCCGTTGGCTTCGTTAAGTAGTGCCGTATAGAGTGTTTTCTCCAACAGTCGCGAGGCAGGAAACTCAATTCCTTTATTGATCTGTGTGGCCAGCGCGCGCAGTTCTTTTCGCGATGCCAGCATGCGCAGCTCAAAATGACGTACATCATCATACAACAGTTTATCGCTTAATTCAAGCCCTGCAATGCGGTTGAAAAAGCGTATAGCCGGACCGTATTGTTCTGCCTTATAGTATTTCCGACTGATGTCGAGTAGTGCCTGCGCTTTATAGTTTGCATTGCTGAATGTGTTCACGATACGATCGAACAACACTGAGTCCCGCAGCCCGATGCGATAACGGCAGAATTGATACTTTTCACCATCACTCAGCTCCAGTGGGTTCTGTCCGGGCAACAACAGTATATTTTTAACTGTAGCTGCAATGCGTTGCTGAGATTCTTCTTTGCCGATCGCTACAGTGTCCCACGCAGCCAGTGCCGAACCCAGCAATCCCGCTTCGGTCAATGCAATGGCGTGATAGAACTTTGCATTTTTATAATCATACGTATCAGCATAGCTGAAGTACTGCGCTGCTATAGCAGGATTACCCTGCTCGAGTGCCCACAGTCCCATTACATAATTATACTTACCCTGGTTGGCTTGCCCTACATATACCTGTTCTGCCAGGATGGCCAATGCCTGTGTTACATTTCCCTGGTGATAGAATGCGTGCGCCAATGCTGCTTTCAGGGCAATGCCATAGTCGCTGTTGAGCGAATCAGAAGCTATAGCGTACGCTCTCCGCGTAAAGGTTGTATCCAGTGTAGCAGCATTTTTAAGAATATAGTTATTCAACAGGGTTGCTGATTTCAGGTCCAACCGTTTTACAGCCAACGGATCAATGTTGACTTTTATAGGCTGACCATACAACCCGGCTAAAGCAAGTGCATTGGCCGTGGTGGCAGGCGATGTAGTATTGAACACGGTGAGAATGGAGTCAGCCTGCAGCGGCAATAACTCGGTTGCTGCCATGGCGAAGAAATTAGTCTCCGCTATATCTTTGGAAACGTTGTGCTCGCGTGCCTTGCTGAAATATACCAATGCGGAATCCAGGTTATGAATCTTGGCGTACGCCAGTCCCAGGTTGTTGGCAACAATACCTGACTCCGGAAGAATGCCATACGCTTTACGATACTCACGAATGGCATCGAATATTTTTCTGTCCCATATAAAAACATTACCGGTATTGGTAAGCGAATATTCCGAAGGATGTATATAATTAGCCGATGAATAATCTTTGAGTGCACCTTCAAAATTATAGCGCATTCCTTTCATTGTAGCCAATGCATAGTTGGAGCGGTGATTGGCGAAGCCGTGCGTTCTGCCCTGATCATAAAACGACTCGGCATATACATCGTTTCCCTGCAGGGTATACAGATCACCAGCTGAATTATAGAAGGCAGCCATACCGTTGTAAACATAGCTCCTCCAGTCGGCCACAAATACAAACCCCAGCATCGCGATAATACCCGCGAAACGATACGTGAAATAAGGCATGCGATTAGGCTTGTACAATACGCGGTATACCGGCATGTTCTGCGACAGCATTACGATATAGTTCGAGAACACATACGTGAGGAATATAATACCAAAGCCTGCATGACTGAAGATGATTACTTCACGAATGATCTTTAGTCCCGGATCGTTGGCGTTGCCTAGTAGTTGTCCCGTGGTAGCGAAGCATATAGCTCCCATGGCCAGATAGAAGTATGCACCAAACGGGTAGAACGGAAAGATGCTGCCATAGATAGGCTCACGCTCGCGATAACCCCATATACCCAATACAGCCGAAATGGTAAGCAGCAGGTATATATTGATATAAATAAAGTTCCACTCCACAACGCCCAACTCGTGCAACGCAGTGATGATTACGTTAGCCATGTAGATAACGCTGATGATCGAAAGATGCTGCAGACTTTTGGAAGACCCCTGACTCACTACATTAATAAACGTTGCCAGTATTTCATGCGCCACCATAATGATGAACAACAGCGTTAAGATGAGACCTGGCGTATACCCGGTAAGTGTGAGATGATATAGCGGAAATTCAACTTGCGAGAAGAACGCTACTGCGAGCGCCAGCAACATGGTTATAAATGCAAACAAAAGCAGACGTGTTACAAAGGCAACCGATGTTCTGAAGCGATTAAAATAAAATGAAGGTATACCGTATAGCAACAGTATAACAATAGAAGGTATACGGTTGAACTGTCCGCCAATACCCAATACCTCCAGGCGCAGACTCACAACAAAAAGAATGAACAGGGCCATGGCCACAAAATACCAGAAGCCTTCAATGGTAGTAATTACCGCCAGCAGCACCACGGCACTTACGGCCAGCACCGCCAGGAATATATAGGATGCCGTAGTGTTCGGCTCGATACCGCTGCCATTAAAGTATTCTACAAGGGCATAGTTTTCAGCGGGTACATTTAGTATAAACGGCCCCACGCGAAAAGTGTGAACCGTTGTCTCAACTGTTTTTTGTTCCTGTATAGTGTCCCAATGGATAACACCATCCGTTCCCTGAAAGTACGAGAACCAAAGAAAGAACAGTGCGAAGAAAAAGACAGCAGCAGCAAGGTATCCGGTCCAACGGTAATCTTTCAGCCAGTTTTTCCAGAAAAAAAGTGATTGCATTTTATAACAGATGAGGTTTGTTAAGCTTACAAGTATAAAAAAATAAACCCGGAAGGTTTTACAGTCTTCCGGGTTTACTCCTGAACAGGAAAAGATTATTCAAGTACTTTCGGCACTCTGAAATAATCGGCATCTTTTTTCGGTGCATTGAACAGCGCGCGCTCGTGACTCAAATGTTCTTTTACTTCATCTTCACGCAGTGCATTAATTTCGTGGCTCATGGTGGTGAGCGGTTCCACACCGTCTGTATTTACTTCTTTCAGTTTCTCAACCCAGTCCACAATGGCCGTCATGTCTTTCATCATCTTCTCGGCATCCTTCTCATCAAATTCGAGGCGGGCGAGGTGAGCAATTTTATCCAGCAGGGCGCGATCTATATTCATTGTTTATGACGTTCGTTGCTACAGGCAGGTTTGCCAAATGTTGTTTCAATTCCGTATCAATTACGCTGAACACCCGTTCTTTCAACGCATCCACATCGTTTAACGTGAGGCCTGTGGTTTCCACAGGTTCATGAAAAATGACTCTCAGCGGATGCCAGTGCAGCTCAAACTGATCGGCTGGCAAAATTATCCAATTATATGGAATGGTTACAGGCACAATAGCAATTTGTTTCTCGATCGCCACGCGAAATGCCCCGTCTTTAAAGCGTCCTAACACCGGGTCGCGTTCCGTTACTATACCTCCTTCCGGAAAGATCACGAGGCTTTTTCCTTCATCAATAGCTTCCAGCGAACGCTTCAGCGAGGTGTACCGGCTTTTCAGTTTGCTGCGGTCTACCGTAATATGAAGTTTTCCATACATATAGCCGAACAGCGGAATTTTTTCAATCTCATTCTTGCCGACAAAAATTGTATTGAAGTGATTCAACCCGGCCGTCGGGATATCGATGTATGAAAAATGATTGGGACAAAAGATATATTGTTTTTTCCGATCGAGCTTTGTACGATACTCAACGCGGAACGGAATAAATACAAAAAACAGCAGCAGTCTGGCCCACCAACGGTTAACGATACCGGTTAATTTGAACTGACTTGGAAAAATAATGGGAATGAGCAGGAATGGAAGCAAGATCGCAAACAACAAGGCAAACACAAGCATGCCATAACAGGTATGTATAACGCGCAGTATCTTCATGGTCTTCCAACAACCGCATTCTTCAGGGTTGTTTCCGAAATATGGAAGATAAAAATAGTTATTTATTCTGTTTAAAAATAGAAGCCAGAAGTAAGAAGTAAGACGTTTGGGTTGATGAATTGATTCCTCACCTGTGGTTAAGTATATATGTGCTATATCTGTTACTCGTTTTTATCGATTGATGGCATCTTTATCGGGGATGGCGATCAGTTTGGTTTGGCGGCCATCGATATAGCGGAAGCCGCCTTCATCAAAGTAGCCGTCTTCTTCCAGTTTTATCTGTATATCTTTTTTCCATTCGGCTATGTTTACTGTAACGTTGAGCTCGATGGAGTATGCTGTGTTGTAGTATAGCGGATAATCGCCTTGTACGGGCACCCCCTGCTGCATGTCCCACATCCCGACTGTCATGCCAGCGGCATGACCATGATAGCCAATAGGATGTGTATAAATGGATGGACGCAACCCCTGGGCTATTGCTTGTTTACGAGAATCAGCGAGGATAGCGTTGCCGCTTTTTCCCTGTACAAAGTTTTTGGTGAGTATATCCTGTAATGCATTGCCTTTGGCGAGTGCGTCTTTCAGATATTCGGGAGCATCTGTCTCACCTGGTTTTAATATATAGGCGTGCTGTTGCGTGTCGGTGTTCAGTCGCAGGTACGTGATGCCGAAGTCAACGTGTAGCAGATCGCCCGGCACAATTACCACGGGCTGCGGACGCCTGGTAAAGATGGCGTCCGGCTCGCTTCGCTGTATTGATACAGACGGATGAAACCACGTATCTAATTTTAATTCCTTGATACGCTCGCGATACCACCAGCTCACATCATCGGTAGTGGTTACGCCCGGTTGAATTACTTTATCAGAGAAACCTTCCTGGATTATAGCATGTGCTATGCGGCAGATCTGTTGATAGATCACCATCTCGCGTTCGCTGCGTGTCTCCAGCCAGGCGATGGCAATCTTCTCGGCAGACACAACACGTGACTGATATTTTTTATCGAGCGATTTCAATAGCTCATCGTAATCATTCGATGATATACCATCAGCCAATCCAAAGTGCACCGACTTGTTCACGGCAATTTTCTTCGGATTTCGTTCTGCTATAATTCCGGCAAGCTGTGCCCACTGATCCGGTTGACTTTCCGGATTCCACGCAGGTCTGAATACTTTCCCGACATTGTAGCGCGACACAGCTATATATTCCATGTCTTTTCCCTCACCCGGATCGAACATCACCAGCATGGTTGTTCTGCGTGCAGCCATCCACGTTGCAGGCAGTAATGTTTCAATTACCGGGTCTTCGTTGTACTCGCGCGATATCACCACCCACATATCTATACCTTCCCTGCGCATCAATTTTGGAAGAACGGTGCGCAGGCGATCATCGAGCAGCTCATCAATCACACGTGCCTGATCGCGCTGTGAGAGGATGAGCGGTGTTTGTGCCGCTGCTATAGATACAACGAGTATATAGAGTGTGGTGAATAAATATCGGAACATAGCGTTTACAATAAATGAATATCGATTATACAGCGTTCATTTTTCAGAAGCTCTCTTGCTTCCGGAAGTTCGATTTGAGACTTGGCATCATCAAGTGCTTCGCGTATGCGGGTCTTGATTTCTTTCATACGAAGTGCTTCTACAAAACGTCTTACCTCTTCTTCATTTTCAAGAATCAGTTTAGGCACCTTGGTTGGTTTATCATCATCACCTTTTGCCACCATGGTAAAGTATGATGAGTTGGTATGCGTAATGGTGCCTAGTTTTACATTCTGTGCTTCCACGCGTATGCCTACAATCATGGAAGAATTACCAACGTAATTTACAGAAGCGTGCATAGATACCAACTGTCCTACTTCAACGGGTTGAAGAAATTCAACTTTGTCTACTGTCACCGTTACACAATAGGCACCGGCATGTTTACTGGCACAGGCATAGGCTACTTTATCCATCAATGAGAGTAAAATACCCCCGTGAATTTTACCACCAAAATTGGCATACGAAGGGATCATCAGTTCGGTAATCGTTGTCTGCGAAGCGCGAACAGGTTTAGAGTCTGTCATGGTTAGTGTATGAAATCAGGAGGAAATATAGCTATTATCCGTTATTCGTTAATCGTTATCCGATAACAGAAATACGAAATGCTAGGAAGGCACTGAAAATCACGAGTGAAAAACCTGTGACTTCTGTGCCTTCCCGAAAAGGTACGTTAAAATAGATTTACTAAATCGTAACGGGTTCGCTCTACATATCCGAAAGTATAGATGCACAAAGTAGCGATGCAAATTCCAAGTGATCGCAATCGATATCATAAATAGTATCCGCCTCTATTTCATCCTGAACAAAAAGCATCGCGAGTATATCAAAGGCTATACCGGATGCAATCCATGTACAGGCGGAGTATATACAATATCCCGCAAACTCCTTCACATGCTCTGCTACTGAAACTTCCTGATCCTTGGTACCTGCTACTCTCCCTTCCATGTATATATTTACTTTTAACGATTTTGAATAAGGCGCTATAGCAACGTATCCTGTCAACTACAACTACCCTGTTGTGTCGCTATAGCGCAATGTCTTTATGTGCTTTTAGTGTACACCGCCAACGTCAACCACTTCTCCTTTTTTGATCTTTGCCAGAAATACCAACGGCAGAATGATGGCACAAATTATACCGATCATCATAAAGCCTTCGCCATAGGCTATGATAGCAGACTGTGTTGATAGCGAACGATCCATTATACTCATGGCCATTTGTTGTGCCTGCTGACCCGAAGTTCCATCGGCAACCAGTTGGGTTGTGATGGATTGCAATCTTTCATTGGAGGCGGGATTATATATAGACAAGTTTGCCATCAGGTCAATGCGATGCTCAGCTGTTCTGCGCGTTACATACGTGTTGATGAGCGCGAGACCTACCGAGCCACCCAGCAACTGCAACATGTTGGAAAGACCAGAAGCCTGCCCTATATCTTTACCTTTCAACCCCGCCAGCGTAAGACTTGCAGCCGGCACAAAAATGAAACCGAAGCCTAACCCTCTTACAAGCTGTGGCCAGAAGAAATCCCACTCGCCTGCCGCAGGGGTAGCTAACATATAGGTTATATATTCATAGGCTATTACGGCACTAAAACCAAAGATGAGTAATGCTTTAGGACTTATACCTTTCTTTATCAATGCACCATTTACTCCCATAAGCATACCGGTGAGAAAAGCGGAAGGCAGAATGAGTAAACCGGTTCGCGTAGCATTCCATCCTAAAAAGCTTTGAACAAAAACCGGGTATAGAAATATGGAGCAATATATACTCAGTCCGAATGCAAACCGCAGGGCAGAGCCTACGGCAACATTTCTGAATCGCAGCACACGCAAGTCTACTACTGGGTTTTTAGCTTTGAGTTCGCGCAGTATAAAAAACACGATTCCACCGATGGCGAGAATAGAGAAAACAATAATGAACATACTGGAGAACCAGTCTTTTCGTTCACCTTCTTCCAGCACCATTTGTAAACTACCTATACCTACGATTAGTGCCAGTATACCCCAGTAGTCGATCTTGCCTGTAAATTTACCTTTGGTACCCTTTATAAATTTCCACGAGAGAATGGTGGCCACTATACCGATGGGTATATTGATATAGAAGATCCAGTTCCACGAGTAATTATCAGTGAGGTAGCCGCCCAGCACCGGGCCGAGCGTTGGCCCCATCACGATGCCGGCACCAAATATACCATTGGCTTTGTCCAGTTCTTCCGGGGGAAATGTTTCCACCAGCACTGTTTGTGCTGTAGCCAGTAACGCACCACCGCCTATACCTTGTACAAATCGCCATGCCACCAGCATCCATATCGAACTTGATACACCACACATGAACGATGCGATGGTAAATAACAACACCGAGGCTGTGAAGTAATTTTTACGTCCGAAGATATCACCGAGAAAACTTGTGAGCGGTATAACAATGATGTTGGATATAGCATACGCTGTAATTACCCAGGCCGTTTCTTCCACCGTGGCTCCAAGATTACCGGCAATCTGTCGTGTGGCTACATTTACAATCGAAGTATCAATCAGTTCCATGATGGCGCAGGTGATCACGGTGATCGTGATCAGCCATTTGCGCGCACCTACTTCATAAGCAGGCTGCTCTATTGCTATAGCACTCATCTAGTTTGTTTTAACCGTTACATATACACTCATGCCGGCACGGAGCGGATAGCGCGAATCTTTACTTTCCGCCAATGTGATCTTAACCGGAACACGCTGTGTAACTTTTACAAAATTACCGGTAGCATTATCAGCCGGTAAAAATGAGAAGCGGGCACCGGTAGCCTGTGCGAGTGATTCTACTTTACCAGTAAACGTGGTATCCGGATATGCATCTACTTCCACTTCTACATCTTGTCCGGGACGTATATCTTCCAACTGCGTTTCTTTGAAGTTGGCTACCACCCAAATCTTTTTATTATCTGCTACGGCCATCAATGCTTGTCCTATGGATACTACCTGACCGATCTGTACATTTTTCTTCGAAACAATTCCATCAGCCGGTGCTACTATCGTACAATATGAAAGCTGAAGATTGGCCGCATCCAAATCCGTTTGTGCTTTCTTCACAGCGAGTTCTGCCAGTGATATATTCTCCGTGTTACTCGATAGGTTGTTGCGTGAGTTTGCAACCTGATATTCGCTGGCATCAATCTGTTTCAGCAAAGCATCACGCTGACCAATGGCAGCCTGCAACCTGGCCTCTGCTTCTACCTTCTCTGCATTTACCTGGTCGAACTGTTGCTGGGTTGCCGAGTTACTCTTCAGCAGTCGTTCATAGCGTTCATAATTTTTCTGCGCTACCGCGAGACGCACCTTTGCTGATTCAATAGCTGCATTTGCAGATGAGAGCGTAACAACAACAGCTCTTGAGTTTGCCGTAGCATTGGAAACATCTACATGCGATACGGTTTTATTTATACCCGCTACTTTCAGATTCTGTTTGGCCTGCAGTAAAGCTATACGCGCTTGTTCTACTGCTATAGTAAAGGTTGCGTTGTCCAGCAGCACAAGTGTATCGCCTTTCTTTACCGGTTGATTATCTGCTACGAGAACCTCCACTACCGTACTGTTTACTTTTGGTATTACCGGGCTTATATCAGCTTCCAGTTGTGCGTTATCGGTGCCTTGGCTGGAACATGACAACAGAAGCGATGCGAGAAGAACAAAAGAGGGAAAAGTATATATGGTTTTCATGATGTGATTAAATTTTCAGTTTACTATTGAGCGGTTTCACCGGTTGATGTTATCAGCTTGCGATAAGCCAGTTCTGCATTAGCCTTTGCTGTGGCGAGATTCAATTGTGCCTGCAAAAATTTTACGTTGGCATCGAGGAAATCAGTAGGTGTTGTAGTCTGCGCATCGAGCTTATTTTGTTCAACTCTGAAATTTTCAGATGCCTGTTCCAATTCGATTTGGACAAGCGTCATTTTATCGAGTGTCTTTTTAAACTCGAGGTAACTTGTATTTACCTCCATGCGGATATTGTCTTGCGTCTGCAATATATTCCGATCGAGTTGCAGTGCACTCAATTTGGTTTCCCGCACGCGGGTATGATTAGTATAGAATGCAGATATTCGCCATGTTAGGTTTGCTCCCGCGTATGCCGAGTATGTAAATTTATTTTCGCTGGGTATAACACGCTGGTTAGGCTTATCATAATTATAGGAGCCGATCAGGTTAATGGTCGGAAAATAATCTGACCGTGCTGATTTAATTCTATAAGAAGCAGCCTCGCTTCTGAATTTGAAACTTTTCAACTCTGGTCTCTTCGCTAAAGCATCATCGATATATACCTGCAACGGAGCTATTGCTACAACGGCCTGCAAGTATGCATCCGGAATTTCAATGGTTGTTGCCGGATCTGTACCCGTTGTTAAACATAAATTATAGTTCAGGCTTCCCGCGAGACTTGCCATGTCGGCCAGGCTGGAGCGAAGGCTTGTTATGGAGAGGTCAATCTTCAGCACATCGTTAGCCAATGCTATACCTTCCACACGAAATGTTTCAAGGTCAGCGCGCTTCTTGTTGAGCACCTCTATATTCGCCTGTATAATTCTTTCGGATGCTCGTGCATTGTAGAGATTGAACCAGAGATCCGTTACTTGCTGATCCAGTGCCAGTATATTTTTCTCATAGTCAGATCGCGAAGCTTCGAATTCACTCTTTAATGCGCGACTGGTATATGTAACTTTCCCTCCGCTATATAACAGTTGTGTAAGTTCTACAGAATTATAAGACTGATTTAATATCTGCGGATTAAGGGTAAAGGAAACATCAGGCGACAGGTTTATGACAAACGGTGTAATGTTATTACTCATGCGTCTGTAGCTGGCGTTAGCAACAAGCTGCGGCAGTGCATTGGTCTTGTTCTGTGCAACACGACTTTGTGCAATGTGATATTGCATGCTATCGGCTTGCAGCTGGTTGCTATGCTTGCGTGCCAGCGTTAACGCCTCGTGCAACGTCATCGGTTGTGTTGGTTGTGCGTAGATTACTGAGGGCAGTAGCAGTAAAAGAGGCAGCAACCTCTTCTTGAACTTGTCTGACATTTTAGAATTGGAGTTAATAGAAACTATAAATGAGTTACCGGGCAAAATTTCAGCGCTTTAAATTCTGACCGAGGCAAATGTAAACATTGTTTACTATTTTAGTAATCATTGTTTACTAATTATTTTTATTACCTTTGGGCTATGAAAATTGATGATCGTTTGAGAGAAATCGAGAACCAGAAATACAGAAATTGGCAACGATTGATTTATATTCTGAGAAGACACCTTGATATATGGTCTCATAAAAACATCCGGCCGGAATGGGGCCAGATGAAATTATCGTACTGGCCGGTGATCTGTAATATAGCTGCAGAAGGCAGCACGGCCATGGAGATATCCCGCAGCTCGATGGTTGCCAAACAATCGATGAGCCGTACGATAAAAGAGCTGGAAGAAAAAAAGATGATCACCAGCAAACCCAGCAAAGACGACCGGAGAAGCGAACGTCTGCAACTCACCGCCAGCGGCAAACAGTTAATTGTTGATGCCAACGACAACGTGTTTAAATTAATGGAGACCTATAAGGAACTCGTGGGCGAGAAAAACCTGGAGACTACGATCAATACATTGAACAAGATTATCGAGTATCATGAAAGCCTCGCTATGAATGATGATGGAGATAATGATGAGTAAGTATATATAGTGACTCCAACAATCCAATTGCACAAAGGGCACGAAAGAGACACAAAGGGGCACAAAAGTTTTGCTGATATTTATACTGGCTGCCTACGATTAACGGCTAATGAATAACGATTAACCATCCACTGGAGTCGCCAGAACATACCCAGGGCCGTAAGTGTAAGTCCGATGAAAAGTCCCAGCCATATACCGATAGCTCCGTAGCCTGATTTAAAGGCAAGCCAGTAGCCCAGTGGCAGACCGATGATCCAATATGAAATAAGAATAAAGACGGATGGTATTTTAACATCCTGCAATCCGCGAAGCGCAGAGGCACACACCACCTGCGTGCCATCCGATAGCTGAAATAATGCCGCAACCACCAGCAACGATGCAGCAATGGGTATAACTTCCGAATCATTTATATATAAAGTAGGAAGCCAGTTGTTACCGATTATAAATATACTGGCAAATATAGTCATGAGCAGTAGTGCCATGCCGAGTAAAGTATATACTGCGAGGCGCATGTTCTTGTAATCGCGCGTGCCGGAGAAATAACCAACGCGAATGGTGGCAGCCGTGGCAAGTCCGGTGGTGATCATGTAACTCAGCGTTGCCAGGTTTATAGCAATCTGGTGAGCGGCCTGCGTTTTGGTGCCGAGCCATCCCATCATTACCAATGAAAAATCGAATGCTGCAGCTTCAAATATAAATTGTACACCGCTGGGTATACCGAGGTGCAGCATCTTTGAGAACAATCGCTTTGAATAATTACCCAACGAAAAACCATCACGGAATTTTCTGAATGACGGCATGTAGTATATATATACCGCTATCGCGATAGCCATAAAAACACGCGATGTAAATGTTGCCCATCCTGATCCGACCAAACCCAACGGAGAGAAACCCAAATGTCCGTAGATCAAAATATAGTTTAGTATGACATTCAGAATGTTGGCGAGTATCATCACCACCAGCGCCACGCGTGTATTGGACATTCCTTCAGCAAATTGCTTGAAGGTTTGAAAGATCATCATCGGCACCAATGAAAAAGCAATGATGCTCAGAAATGGTATAGCACGTTCTACAACTTCTGCCGGTTGATTGATGTGGTATAGCAAGTTCTTACCAACCTCCACGACACCAATCAGTATAGCAGCATTTATAACGTTGATGACGAGTCCATGACGTAACGTCTCGGTTATTGTGCTATCATTTTTCTCGCCATGCGCAGCTGCAACAAGCGGTGTTATAGCATACGATACACCTATACCAAACAGCATAAAGACATTGAACACCACTAAAGCAAGACCAGCCGCAGCCAGCGACTCTGCATTGAGGTGTCCCACCATCACCGTATCCGTAACTCCCATCAGCACGTGACCGAGATTACTGAGCATTACCGGAAATGCCAGGTGTAAATTTTCGCGTACGTGTGAGCGAATCGTCATCTTAAATTCCCTTCAGGCGACCCAGTGTGAGCAGGCCTATAACGCTTGGGCTATCGGTTATTTCGCCACGCATTACCATGTCGATCGCTTCTTTAAGCGGAAGCTTCCATACTTTCATATCAGCTTCGGTTTCTTCAAGGTTATTCGCGCCATGCTCAAGGTCTTCTGCCAGGTAAATAAAACCTTCTTCGTCCGTTACAGAGTTAGAGGTGTGCAGGCGCGCAATCTTGGTCCAACGTTTCGCTACAATACCCGTCTCTTCGCGCAGTTCGCGTTTGGCAGCATCGAGCGGATCTTCATCCAGCGGAGCACCACCTTCCGGAATCTCCCAATGAAATTCATTTAATGTATAGCGGAATTGTCCTACCAGCCACGTGTTACCTTCAGCATCCACAGGAATCACACCAATCGCTTTATTCCTGAAATGTACTTTACCATAAATACCTTTTCCTCCGGCCGGATTAATAACCTGAAACTCGGTGACCTGTATCCAACGGTTGGTATATTTCTCTTCGCCTGATAAAGTTGTCCAGGGATTTTTAATTTCTTTTTGATTCATAAACGTGTTTCGCGATTAGCCAATGACATTTTTAACTGAAGTCAAACCTTCGACTTCAAAGCTATTGATTTCTTTTTTGTATGAAATCAAATCTCTTTTAAGTTTGTGGGAATGTTATCCGCGATTCAGTTAGTCGTTATCCGTAACTGAATCGCGGATACAACTAACGGATAACGATTCACGGATAACTGATAACGAATAACGAAGGTGCTACGATCGTCTTTCACAAAAGATCTGACTGAAGCTGGCTGCGATGAAGCCGGGCGCGGCTGCCTTGCAGGACCGGTTGTAGCGGCTGCTGTTATCCTTCCAAAAAAATTCAGACACAAATTACTCAACGACTCCAAGCAACTTAAAAAAGAAGCGCGCGAAGAACTGCGTGAGGTTATTCAAAAGTCTGCTATAGCATGGGCTGTTGCTGAAGTGAGTCATGCGGAGATCGATGAGATCAATATTTTAAATGCTTCGTTCAAAGCCATGCACCTGGCGCTTGATAAACTGCACGAGCAACCTCAGCTGTTATTGATTGATGGTAACCGATTCAAGCCTTATCGTGATGTGCGGCATGAATGTATTATAAAAGGAGATGCTACTTATTTCTCTATTGCAGCAGCTTCCGTGCTTGCTAAAACATACCGCGATGATCTGATGCAAGGCCTGGCCAACCAATATCCCGGCTACGGTTGGGAAACAAATGTAGGCTACCCTACAGAAGCACATCGCGATGGCATCAAACAACTGGGCATCACTCCGTATCACCGCAGATCGTTTACGCTGCTGCCCGAGCAGCTCGAGCTTTTTTAAAGCACTTCCTATCCAATAGTGCACACATACTACCTCTCATCCCCAAAATAATTTCAGCTTCAAAAGCATTCCTTTTATCTTTATCAGTACCAGAGACCCTATACCATGATGCTGAAGAAATTATTTTGTCTGCTCTTTTTTGCCCATACTTTTATTGCACACGCACAAACCGCTTCAACTGAAAATGAAGACGCTTTTAAATTGCTGGACGAGTGGTTCAAGGCACAGACAGAGTTTGATAACCTTCCGGGGATTTCAGTAGGCATTATAAAAGACCAGGAGCTTATCTGGAGCAGTGCGTATGGCAAAGCTGATATAGCGAAGAATGTGCCGGCACAACCCAACACGATCTATAGCATCTGTTCTATATCCAAACTATTTACAGCCGTTGGTATTATGCAGTTGCGCGATGCGGGTAAACTGCGTCTCGATGATGAAGTATCATCTATACTGCCGTGGTTCAGTATAAAACAATCCGCGAGTGATAGCGGGCCTATTACGATACGAACGTTACTTACGCACTCCTCCGGACTGCCACGTGAATCTGATTTTCCGTATTGGACAGACGCCAACTTCCCTACCAAAGAACAGGTAAAACAAAAACTTAAAGAGCAACAAACGCTATACCCTGCATCAACTTACTTTCAATACAGCAACCTGGGTATATCACTGCTCGGGTATATCATTGAAGAAGTATCGGGTATACCCTACGAGAAGTATATTGAAGACAACATCATCAAGCCGCTTCGCATGAGCGACACGCGCACATACTTTCCGCAGGAGTTATGGCATGGGAGAATGGCTACCGGCTATAGCGATGCGAGTCGCAAAGGTGAACGCAGAATGCTTGACAGGTTTGATACGAAAGGTATAACGCCTGCTGCTGGTTTAACATCAACGGTTGAAGACCTGGCACGTTTTGCTTCGTGGCAGTTCAGATTATTGAAGAATGGCGGTTCTGAAATTCTGAAATCTTCTACGTTGCGCGAAATGCATAATGTACAGTATATGGATCCGAACTGGCGTACTTCGTGGGGTCTGGGATTCTCGGTATCGCAGGTGGATGGGAAGACGTATGTGAGTCATGGAGGCTATTGCCCGGGCTATCAAACACTCATCATGATCAACCCGAAAGATAAACTTGCCTTCGTGGTTATGATCAATGCTATAGGGGTTGATCCGAATAAATACTTTGAAGCGATGCGCGCGGTATATAACAAGGCGTGTGACGACAAGCTGAATGAAAAGAAAGAGAAAAAGTTTGAGGAATACTGCGGAACCTATGGTTTTAAACCTTGGGGTGGCGAGATGATCGTTTCCCCTTGGGGCGATAAGCTTGCTATACTATATATGCCGAACGACAATCCTAAAAATATAACGCTGCTCAAGCACGTGGAGAAAGATACTTTTAAGCGCGTGCGCGATGATGGTGAGAATGGCGAGGAAATAACTTTTGAACGCGACAAGAACGGAAAAATAACCAAGCTTTGGAGAAATAGTAATTACAGGTTGAAGTTGAAGTAAACAAAATTCATACTTTTGTTTACATTCCCTTTACCACGTTAACATGACTATTGAACTAAGCGATAAACAAAAGATCAAGCTGCTAAACTCTGACGATGTTTATACCGTGATGCAGGGTATTCTTCTCCGTGAGGAAAAGATAGACCAGGAGAAAGAACATTTCTGGATGATTGGCCTTGCCAACAACAACCGTATACTATATATCGAGTTGGTGAGCCTGGGGAGTGTAAACGCGGTTACTGTGGAGCCCATGAATGTATTTCGTGTGGCTGTATTAAAGGGAGCAGTAAAAGCAATTATAGCCCACCCGAGCGGAGAACTGAAACCATCGGATGCCGACAAAGATCTGACCGACCGGCTTATTCAGGTAGGGAGAATTCTAAATATACCGGTAATTGATCACCTGATTATATCTGTAAATTCATATTTGAGTTTTGTTGATACCGGTTTGTTCGAGCAACTGGAAGATAGCACAAAATGGGTTCCGGCATTCGAATTGATTGAGCGCATAAAAAAGGAAGAAAAGAAAATTCGTGATCAAGCCGTTCAGGAAGAAAAAGAGAAGACCATTAAGAAGGTCGTAAAAAATGCTCGAAGAAAAGGATTATCTGTTGATGACATTGCAGAACTAACTGGTTTAACTCCCGAGGAGATCGCAAAGATTAAATAGGATTCATCCAATTGTCAATAAGACCTATCAGATTATAGCAGGCGTGAATTATTGTTGTATGAAGCAATGGCCTGGAATGCAGGCGAAGATAAAATGCCGTTGAAAAAAGTAAACCTCCCAAAAAAGTAAAGACAAAATAAAGGGGGCTATAGGCAAGATGAAACGATCCAAAAAAAAGGGCTGACAGCAGAATAACAGCGCGCGGCCGCATATACTTTAACAGGTAATGAAACGGCATATACTGGCATAGGTATGTTTCAAAAAAAGGTCCCACACATACAGCAAGAATAAACTGCTCTAACGGGCTGCCGAAACTCGGTCCGCCAAGAGATTCGTGCTCAACGAACGACAACACGATCGAAAAAACAATTGCCAGCAAAACCTTCAGCGTAACAAACACGCTAATAAACAGCAGTGAATTATTGATTATTGTTTGCGCTATTTTTCCTTTGAAAATTTTCATGCTGCTTATCTCCATATTAAACGTATATCCAGATGAAGCAAAATCACTTTAAGCAATTGGTATCAACCTGTAAGCATGGGAAATTGATTGTGTTTGATATAGTATAGTATCGATAGCAACAACATTTTGTAGCAATAGATTTCAGTTGCGCTATTTTTGAAAAATTCAGTTCGATAACGATAGACGTTTGTAAATCAAAATAATACCTTTAACAACTTAATTTGATCTATGTGTCTGATCTTCTTCTCTGTTCACAACCATCCAACCTATAAATTAATTGTAGCGGCTAACCGCGATGAGTTTTACAATCGTAAAACGGCAGCGGCCGCGTATTGGGAAGATCACCCGGAGCTATTGGGCGGTCGCGATCTGGAAGCATGCGGCACGTGGATGGGCATGACAAAGTCAGGACGCATCAGTATGCTTACCAACTATCGCGATCCGCTTAACATCAACCCGAATGCACCTTCGCGCGGAAACCTGGTAAGTGATTACCTGCTATCGAAAGAAGAGCCCGAACAATATCTGAAACGCATTGAGCAGAACGGCAAAGTATATAATGGTTTCAACCTGCTAGCCGGCACAATTAACGGACTATATTATTACTCGAACTATAGAGAAGGTGTGGATAAAATAGAACCAGGCTTTTACGGCATCAGCAATCACCTGCTGGAAACACCATGGCCTAAAGTTGTGCGTGGTAAAGAAAAAATGAAACCGGTGTTATCGAAGTCCACTATAAATCCTGACGACCTGTTTGAAGTTTTATACGATAATGAAATTGCAGACGACAATAAATTACCCAACACGGGATTGACCATCGAGCGTGAGCGAGCGCTGTCGTCTATGTTTATCAAGACCGAGAATTATGGTTCGCGTTGTTCTACCGTTGTACTGGTCGATCATGATAACCACGTGCTCTTTGCCGAGCGCGTTTATGATCTGAAAACTTTCCAGTTCACCACGCAAACCTTTCAGTTCACAACAGAAGCATCGTAAGTATATACACGCAGCAAACGCGAGTTGAAAAGTTTTCGTAAACTTCGGTTATGAAGAAAGACAAGACTCCCTTTATGTTGAAAGCCGTGCGCTGGATTTTTCCGAGAGCCGAGCGGATCGCCCCCACGCTTACGCATCGCTACTTTGTTAATCTTTTCTTCACGCCTCTTCGTTATCCAACGCCCGAAAAAGAACGCAAGGCTGAAACGTTCAGCAACACATTTTCATTCGAGATCGAAAATAAAAAAGTACAGGCCTATACCTGGGGCGATAATACCCGGTATATCCTGGTCGTTCACGGATGGGCCGGTCGCGCTACACAGTTCAGACGATTTATTAAACCTCTTCTTGCAGCAGGCTATAGTGTAATCGGTTTTGATGCACCGGCACACGGCAACTCTGAGGGCAAGCGCACAACCATCTTTGAGTTTGAACAGGTACTTCAGAGTATATATGAATTGAAAGGAGAACCCGAGGCGATCATAGCACATTCCTTCGGAGGCGGAGCAGTTTTACATGCAGCGATGAACGGGTTGCCAGTAAAGAAACTCATCAACATTGCCAGTCCTACCATTGGCGATGAGATCATTCGTACATACCTCCGAACTATTAATGGCTCACCGGCAGCTGCGGCATTCTTCAAGAATTTTATAATCAGCACATACGGCAAACCGTTCGATGAGTTTACTGCACTACATTTCATTAAACATTTACCTTATCCACTGGAGCTTTTATTGATCCATGATACTGATGACAAGGAAGTCGTTATACAACATGCCAAAGCATTGATAACAGTCTATCCCTCCGCCCGTCTCATCAGCACGCAAGGTCTTGGTCACACACGCATTTTAAAAGATAACGCAGTTATCGAGGCTGCCGTAACATTTATCACTGCCGGGGCGTCTGTCAAAAAAAGTAACACTGCGTTGTAACCGCTGGTGGATTAATGCACTGAATTTGCAACCAAACGTGGGATTAAGAGTATATTGAAAGGAAACTTTTCAATAATTATATACATCCTTGTAATTAGAACGTTAAAACACAAACTAATACCCACAACGCACACCAAAGCTTGTTAAGCCCCTAAAACAGCAGCCGATGAAAATTATTGAGACACATCACATTGCCAAAGTTTATCGCATGGGTAACAACATTGTTAACGCCCTGCAGGATGTAACCATTTCCATAAACAAAGGCGAGTATGTTGCCTTTATGGGTCCTTCCGGATCAGGAAAGTCAACACTCATGAATATTGTAGGTTGCCTGGATACTCCAACCAGTGGCACCTATAGTCTCAACAATCACCTGGTAAGTGAAATGACGGAGAATCAACTGGCGGAAGTTCGTAATAAAGAAATCGGCTTTGTGTTCCAGACGTTTAACCTGTTGCCTCGTGCTTCTGCTTTGGAAAATGTAGCGTTGCCGTTGATCTATGCAGGCTATAGCCGGTCGGAGCGTGAAGAGATGGCCATGGCTGCGCTGGAAAGTGTAAGCCTTGCCGATCGTCATCATCATAAACCCAACGAACTCTCCGGAGGTCAGCGTCAGCGTGTAGCCATCGCGAGAGCATTGGTTAATAATCCTTCCATAATCCTGGCCGATGAACCTACCGGGAACCTCGACACTAAAACATCTTACGATATCATGAATCTCTTCCAGGAGCTTCACGATAAAGGCAACACCATTATTATGGTAACGCACGAAGATGATATAGCACACTATTCCCACCGCATTATTCGTCTGCGCGATGGACTCATTGAATGGGATCGCAGGAATGAAAATGTTACCCGCAGCAAGCCGGTGGAAGTGGCGGCCGAAAGCTGATGCTTTAAATCGTACTGCAATTAAAATCTTTCCTATAACTTCCCGTCTGCAAAGGAAGTGTTATGAAAATATATACCAAGACGGGAGATAAAGGTACTACGGCTCTTTTTGGAGGCAAGCGTGTATCGAAGGCCGATCTGCGCATTGATACGTACGGCACCATCGATGAGCTTAACTCGTGGATCGGCATGGTACGCGACCTCGAAGTAAACCAGAAACGAAAAGATGTGCTGGTTGAAATTCAGGACAGGCTCTTCACTGTCGGGTCAATTCTCGCCACAGAGCCCGGCAATACTAAAGTTAAAATTCCTTCTTTAACGGAAGCAGATATACTCTTTCTGGAGAAAGAGATTGATGCCATGGATGCTGCATTACCGCCTATGCGTTTCTTTGTTTTACCCGGTGGACATACCGCTATATCGCATTGCCATGTAGCGCGCACCGTATGCCGCAGAAGCGAACGACTTATCATTGCATTGAATGAACAGGAACCTGTTCCGGATGATGTGATCAAGTATATAAATCGCCTCTCGGATTATCTTTTTGTACTCTCCCGAATGGTAGCGCACGAACTTGGCGCTGAAGAAACCCCGTGGAAACCGCGGCTTTGAAATCCGTGACTCGTTATCCGTTAATGGTTATTCGTTAATTGAAAAATCCAATTGCACAAAGAACTCAAAGAAGACACAGAGTTACGCAGAGTAAAATACGGATAACGCTTAACGGTTAACTAGAAGTTATCCAGGAATGACTTACGTCTTTCAAGTTTCAAATCCTGGAGGATGCTTGCCTTTACATTGATGGTAAAGTTGAACGACTGGAATCTTCCGAACGGTGTCCAATTCAAATGCATCGTCCAGCAGTGGAGATCGCGCGATATACCTAAGTTCGTTTGTGTAAATTCTTTCGACTCGAAGTGATAGCCGGTGCTATAGGTAATCTTCCATTTCTCCGAGAGCGACAGATCTCCGTTCGCAGATACGGTCTGTATAACATTCGGATCGGAATTTACAGCATGGGTATAGCTCAGGTTATAGCTAACATTGAGACTCCACGGTATTTCAAAATCTAAATAGGCATCCGGGTTTTGTATCAGGAAGTCTTTCTCCTGCTGTGGTAAATTTGACTTCGCTATTTTTTCACGACTCGTTGTCTCCTTATTTCTCGCTTTCGGGTTCAGGTTCGTACTCATGGCTAATGTAGCACTGGTTATACGACCTACTCGTCCGCTTTTCCACGCGAGTTGATCTCTGCGTCTTTCTTCGGGCTCCTCTCCCTCTATCGGCATCATCACATAGTTATAAGGATCCAATGTAGCAGACAAGTTGAGGTTAAGTTTGTTGTCAAGTATGTTCGTGTTAGCAGATATACCTATAGGAGCGAGTTTAAATGAGTCTGCAATAATATTATAGCTGGTACTGAACGAAAGGTTGTTTAACAACATTACTTTACGTGCTACAGAATCTTGCGGGCCTTGTACTTTTGCTTCGAGGTTGTTTCCTAAACTAAAACCGATGGAACCGCTTTTTCCAGTGTTAGAGCCTCCGTATACAAAACCGTCATGATAGGATTTATATACATTGAGGGGCTTTCCTTCGCTATCAACAGTTTCAAACTTTTGAAAATAGTTTTCATTTCCGGTAAAGTCAGGAGTATACCCAAAGGATATCGATGGGTTAACGATATGTCGTATAGCCTTGATCTTACTAGTTTTCTTTTTAAAGAAGTGAGTACCGTATACCCTTGTTGTTAAACTTGTACTGAAAGAATAATTTGAAATGCGATTAAATCCTTTGGTCGTATCACCCCGTACAATTGATCCGTTCTCTTCTTTCCATCCAACTTTCTCAAAGTACCACTTCTCTTCATAGCTAACCGATGGAGAAACTGTAAAGAAACGAAGTGCTTTAAAAGAGAATGATGCCGGTATAGAATGCCGTATACCTTTCTTACCATTTTCGAAGAAGGTGCCGAAGTTGTTCATGTTGAATGATGCTATACTATCGGTAGACGATGTCCCAATCTTTCCGAGGTTGTTGGTTACACGATTCGATGCCGCCATTGACCATGATACCGAGAAGTTATCCAATGGACCGTTGCCGGCTCCGGTCTTCTTCTGGAATGGATATATATTGGTCATGTTAACGGTAAGGGTAGGCAACGATAAGTCAACAATTTTAGTAACAAGGTCCTGGTTGTGACTCATGTTCAACCCCATGGTAAATGGTGTTCCTGTAAAGCGTTTGCTATACGATATGTTTGAACTGAGCTTGGTAGATATATTACTAAGACTTGACGTAGTCAGATCGTACGATGTACCATAGCCGAGATAGTTATTCTGGTTATAGGTAGTCGTGGCAGCGTTCACCGAAGCAGAAAAACGTCCTGTTCCTTTTGATTGTGGCGAGTGGCTCCACGTTAAACGAAAGTCTTTTGTAAAGTTTTGTGTTTCGATCTTATCATCCTGGTCAGGGTTCTTTGAGTATGAGAAGTTCAGTGAGCCACTATAGTGATAGCGTTTCAGGTAGCTGGAGTTGGCATATAGTGCATGGCCGCCTTTGGAGTAAATATCTCCCGTAAGGGCAAGCTTCATATACTCGCTGATGTCGAAGAAATATCCACCGCCCCTCAAGTTAAAACCTCTTCTCCGTTCCTCGCCATACGAAGGTACAATTATACCCGAAGCACTTTTACGGGGTGAAGGGAACATACCAAACAGAAACCCAAGCGGCAACGGTATATCATTGAACTCCATATAAAACGGTCCGGCAACAATCTTATCGTTGGGTATAGCCTTGGTTTTAGTAGCCCGAATGCGGAAGTGCGGGTGTTCAAGGTTACAGGTAGTATAGCTGTTGTGTACGCTCAATATTTCATTCTTCTCGTTCTTAAAGGCAGCCTCACTGTGTAGATAACCTTCGCCCTGTTGTGTTACCACTTCGCTGATGCGGGCGCGCTTCGTTTTAAAATTATAGACAATGTCTTTCGTCTCGTATAGTTCAGGGCCGTTCTTAAATACCGGATAGCCTACACGTTGGCCCAGTGAATCGCGCCTGCCATGTGCAGTAAGTGTACTGTTGGCATAATCAATTACTATTTCATCGGCTTCCAGTTCAATCTCTCCATATACTATTTTTGCTTCACCGTATAGCCATACCATCTGGTTATCGAGGGTAGCGCGTATAGAATCTCTGGCAGAATAGTTGATCGTAGTTTCTATATCACCTTTGGGTGGTGGCGTATTGGTGGTATCAGATTTTAAAGTATCGGCTTTTGCAGGAGGAGGAATGGTATCGGCCGGAGCTTGTTTGAGTGAATCGGTCTTTAACCGCAGCGTATTCCCTGGTGTTTTAACGGTCGGCTCCACCTGCGCATAGGAGGCAATTGATAGGATGAAAAGTAAAGTAAATATAGAAAGTCGCTGCACAGGTGCTGAGTTGAATGTCAGGGCTTTAGCTTTTAGTGAAAAATTCACATTTTTGCGTAAAGTTATTGCAAATAGATTGAACATTGTAAGGCCTGTGAAGAATATTGGATTAACTGTGCTTCTGATAGCAATAACCTTGCTAAATTCATCATCTACCTGTTTCCGTACAGACGCGAAGGTAGATGTAGTGGTAATTGATGCCGGCCACGGAGGCAAGGACCCTGGAAATATAGGGAAGCAAGCAAGGGAAAAAGACATCGCGCTGAAGCTGGCGTTAAAGCTTGGCGACTATATAGAAAAGAATATGCCGGATGTAAAGGTAATTTACACCCGTAAAGATGATCGTTACCTGGCGCTTGACGAACGTGCGGAGATCGCCAATAAAAACAAGGCTGACCTCTTTATCTGTATCCACGCTAATTCGCATTCCAACACCAAAGCCTTTGGCACCGAGACCTTTACCATGGGTATGCACGTAGATGAACGCAACCTGCAGGTGGCCAAGCGTGAGAACTCTGTTATCCTGATGGACGAAAACTATAAGGAGCGATACGAAGGCTTTGATCCGAACAGTCCGGAGTCCTATATATTATTTACACTTACTCAGAGTGCTTACCAGGAAAGTAGTCTTAGCTTTGCCCAGAAAGTTGAAGCACAATTCAAAAATAAAGTGGGTCGCTTTAGCCGCGGTGTTAAGCAGGCGGGTTTTGTTGTACTGTGGCGCACCACTATGCCGAGCGTACTGATCGAAGCCGGCTTCCTGTCCAATCCTCCTGAAGAAAAATTCTTAATGACTGGCGATGGCCAGGATTTAATTGCCTCTGGTATTTACCGGGCCTTTAAGGAGTATAAAAATGAAGTAGAATCTATAAATTGATGACCCAAAAGGTTATTCTGAAATAAACAACTTTCACTTTCCTCTGCATGAAATTATCCAAAGAATTTAAGGTGGGCCTCTTTATGGTAGTAGCCCTCGCGTTGCTGTATTTCGGATTTAACTTTCTTAAAGGCATCGACTTTTTCTCAACCACCAATAAATACTATGCGATCTACCAGAATGTAGATAAGCTTACGGAGTCTAACCAGATATTTTTAAACGGTTATGCCGTAGGTCGCGTAAGCAATATTGAAATTCAGCAGAGCCGGGATCGTGTTATTGTTGAACTTGATATTGATTCAGATATCGTTCTTACCGATTCATCGATCGCTATGCTGAATGGTGAGATTCTCGGAGGACGCTTTATTCAGCTCGATGTTCGGGGAGGCGGTAAAAAACTTGATCCAAAAGACACCATGCGTTCTGAAGTAGCCAAAGGTATCATGGACTTCATTACTCAAAATGCACAACCGGTAGCTTCCAGCCTTACTACAACTTTAAAGAAAGTAAATGAGTTACTGGAAAACCTATCGGGAAACAGCAAACGTCTGGATACATTGTTTGCCGGCTTGCAATCAACACCGCGGCTGCTGAACACAACACTCACTACTGCCAACACGAACATTAACGACCTCGGTGCCAATTTCAAAACTGTAGCAACTAACCTGAATGGTACACTGGAGGAATTGAAACCTACTATTGCCAACCTTCACGTTGTATCTGACTCTTTAAAGATGATGCAATTGAATGGCACGGTTAAGAAAGCTCAGGAAAGTCTCACAAAACTGAATGAGACACTGGCCAAGCTGAACAAAGGTGATAACACCGCGAGTAAACTGTTAACGGAAGATACACTCTATGTTAACCTGAACAAGATGCTCCAGTCAATCGATTCTTTGGCTCAGCATTTCAATAATAATCCGCGTCACTTCCTGTCACCGCTGGGTAAAAGCAGCAAGAAGATCGAAAAGGAGTTGTCACGCCAGCGCAAGAGTAATTAACAACGAAAGGCTATAGTTACTATAGCCTTTCGTTTTGAAGATCCGATATTTTAGTTCACCTCTCTTTATAGCGATAGTCTATACCGTATAGACTATGGACTATTCAGTATTTTTCCAATCTTTAGGTCTTTCATTATCTTCAATTCAATCCATCATTCAGCATGACGCGCGATCTTGAATTCAACAAAAACGAAGATCAGTTTAAGCAGCTCATTTATCAGCTTCAATCAAAGGCAAAGAAGACCAAGCTTGGCGGAGGCGAAAAGAAAATTGATGAGCAGCATCAACGCGGAAAACTTACCGCTCGTGAACGCATCGATTATTTAACAGATGATGGTTCATCGTTCGTAGAGATCGGGTTGTTTACCGGCGATGGTATGTATAAAGAGCAAGGTGGATGTCCGTCCGGAGGTGTTGTTGCCGGCCTCGGCTATATACATGGAAGGCTCACCATGATTGTAGCAAATGATGCTACCGTAAAAGCTGGCGCATGGTTCCCGATCACAGCCAAGAAAAATCTGCGTGCGCAGGAGATCGCGATGGAGAATCACCTTCCTATAGTATATCTCGTGGACAGTGCAGGTGTATTTCTGCCCATGCAGGATGAGATCTTCCCTGATAAAGAACACTTCGGCCGACAGTTCCGAAACAACGCAAAGATGTCTGCGATGGGTATTGTACAAGTTGCGGCTATCATGGGAAGTTGTGTTGCCGGTGGTGCCTACTTACCGATCATGTCGGATGAAGCTATGATCGTTGACAAAACCGGATCTATATTTCTGGCAGGCTCTTATTTAGTAAAAGCAGCCATCGGTGAAGACATAGATAACGAAACATTAGGAGGTGCTACAACCCATTGTGAGATATCCGGTGTAACAGATAATAAATTTCCGAACGACCAGGCTTGTCTTGACTATATACGCTCGCTCTTCAGCAAATTCGGAGCGACCGAAAAAGCTGGCTTCGATCGCAGTACTCCTGCCCCGCCCTCACTCGACCCGAAAGAACTATATGGCATCATGCCGGTAGATCGTGTGAAGCCTTACGACATGGTGGAGATCATTAAACACATCGTTGATAATTCTGAGTTCGATGAGTATAAAGCGCTCTATGGCAAGAGTATCATCTGCGGTACAGCACGCATTGATGGTTGGGCTGTTGGTATAGTTGCCAATCAACGTAAAGTTGTCAAGACTAAAAAAGGCGAAATGCAAATGGGCGGAGTTATATACTCTGACTCTGCCGATAAAGCTGCACGCTTTATTATGAACTGCAATCAGCGAAAAATTCCGTTGGTATTTATACAGGATGTGAGTGGCTTTATGGTGGGCAGTAAAGCAGAACACGGTGGTATAATTAAAGATGGCGCCAAGATGGTAAATGCCATGGCAAATTCAACAGTGCCTAAATTCACAATCATTGTAGGTAACTCATATGGAGCGGGTAATTATGCCATGTGTGGCAAAGCGTACGATCCGCGCTTAATTGTAGCATGGCCTACTGCACAGATAGCAGTAATGAGTGGCGCCTCTGCTGCGAAAACTTTACTACAGATTCGCGTGAGTACATTAAAGGCTCAGGGCCAGACGATCAGCAAAGAAGAGGAAGAAAAGTTATTGAAAGAAATTACGGATCGCTATAACGAGCAACTGAGTCCGTATTATGCAGCGTCACGTTTATGGGTTGATGATGTGATTGATCCGCTCGAAACGCGTAAAGTTATATCGATGGGTATAGAAGCCGCAAATAACGCTCCTGTCGAAAAATTCAATGTAGGAGTTATTCAAACATAACTGGCGCAAGTCTGAAGACTTGTGCCAGCATTGTCAGCAGTCTTCAGACTGTCTTATTATATTCTTAACTATATATTTCTATATATACTAGCTTTCAAGTCTGAAGACTTGAGACACTTGTGGTACAAGTCTTCAGACTTGCACCAGTTATTTGATTTCGAACTGGGCTGTTACCTGAGCCTGCAGCGTAATTTTTCTGAATGCGGTAGGATCTTCCGCTGGCATATCACCGGCAGCTTCGTAGTTAGCTTTGCTGCGTACCATTACATTGGTAGCCATGTTATCCATCGGATAGTAATTTTCGAATTCTCTTACCATCAATGTCTTGCCCATTTCTGAACCGATAGACTTCAGCAATGCGTCTGCTTTTGCTTTGGCTGCCTGCAACGCCTTCACTTTCAATTCAAGTCTATATTTCTCAAGTTCGGTGTGTGTAATTTTTGTCAGTGTGATCTGGTTAACTTTTACAGGCTCAACTTTCTCCAGCAGCTTTTCAAGTTCTGCACCGCTGCTTAAAATTACCTGGTATGTTTTCTCGCGGAAGGCATCTTTATCTTTGCGACCCAGTTTACCAAACTGTGAACCTACATTGGCGATGGTAACTTTTTTACGATCGATCGATGCGTTCTTGATAGCATCCCAGAATTCCTTATCAAGTTTTTCCAGCGATACTTTCTCACGATTCTCTTCAAACTCACGGAGTTGTACGTTCACATAAATTTCGTTCGGCTCTACCTCCTGACGTGCCGTGCCGCTCACTTCTATAAAATGTTCACCTTTAAATCCCTCCTGCGCAAATGTTATGGTCGTCAGAAAAAAGAAAACGGAAAATAAAACAGTAGACTTCATGATTGTTATTTTAAATGAATAATTGGTTTTCTAAGTTTATCAAAAAATATTCCAGACAATTTTCAATGCTGTTTTTTGCTGATCGTGAGAGATTAGACACTGCAACGGGATAAAAAGTGGGTAAGCGTTGCACTTTTTTTAAGTGCATTATTCGCATGAGTATCGAATAGTTTTTACTTTAGCAACGACCATTTATCAATTACTTGAAAGACACTGAATTAAAAGCTCTTGTTTCCCTGCTCGATGATGAGGATGTGCAAATAGTTTCCCATGTCGAAGAGAAAATTCGTTCGCTGGGTACTGCTATTATACCTTTTCTGGAGCAAGAGTGGGAAAGTAATTTCAATCCGCAGGTACAGCGAAAGATTGAAGAGCTGATCCATGCTTTACAGTATGAGTTATTGAAAGAACGAATCAAGTCGTGGTACGAAACGCCTGAACAAGACCTGCTCACGGGTATGTGGCTTGTGGCAACGTACCAGTATCCTGATCTTGAGCTTATTAAATTAAAGCAGGAGCTTGAGCAGATCTATTACGAAACGTGGCTTGAGTTCAAACCCGATCTATACCCGTTCGATCAGATTAAAGTTGTAAACAGTGTACTGTTCAATAAACTGAAATTCGGTGCCAACACCAAGAATTTTCATTCACCCGGCAACTCGATGCTCAACGTTGTGCTGGAAACGCGCAAGGGAAATCCGATAACATTGTGTGTGATTTATTTACTGGTGAGTCAGAAGTTAAAGCTGCCGGTACATGGCGTAAATCTTCCGAACCTGTTTGTTCTCACCTATAAAGATGAGCGACACACGCAATTCTATATAAACGCCTTTAACAAAGGGCTGATCTTCTCCCGACAAGACATCGAGAACTATATCAGTGAGCTTCACCTCACACCACAAACATCGTTTTTCGAACCTTGCTCCAACCTCGAAATCATCCGCAGAGTATTCCGCAACCTCATCATGTCGTTCGATAAAATGGGCGAACACGCGAAAGCGGAAGAAGTAAAAGAACTGCTGCTGTTGATTGCAGACGGAGCTGACCTGGGCGTGTGAAATAGCTGCGAGCTGCCAGCTGCTAGAAGATGATATTTATACCGCTATTTCGTTACATAATGCAGATTTCAGCCTCACTCAAAGACGTATATATACATCATTACTACGAATAATTCACTCTATAAATTAGCAGTAACGTCCTGTAGCCAGAGGCCAGCCGCCATTTCTCGTAGCTCACAGCTAATTCCCTATCCACTTCTTAAACGCTACGGCTTTTTCACGACTGATGTCGAGTTCGAGGTTAATCGGTGGTTTGAGTTGTACGGTGAGGCCTTTGTGGGTGGTTTTTATTTTGGCTACCGATTGTATATGTATTATATATTGGCGATTAACGCGAAAGAATACTTCGGGACTCAGCAGACTTTCAATTTCATCGAGGGTGTGATGTTCGGTAATATACTTTTCATTATTAAGCGTGTGCAGGTATATAAGTTCTTCCTTATGAAAGAACGCGATCTCGTTTTGCATTACCGGGATCAGTGTGTTACGATGTACGGTTAGAAATCGCTCTTTATACTTTCGTGACTGATTACCCCACGTACTCATTAAGGATTTCAGTTGTTCGCCTAATATAGTCTCGGTGGAGAGCGATTTATACTTGGCTACTGCCGCACGTAATTCAGCTTCATCCACCGGTTTTAATAAATAATCTATACTGTTGAGTTTGAATGCACGAATAGCATATTCATCGTAAGCCGTAGTAAAGATGATGGGACAATGAATGTGCAGTGTCTCAAATATTTCGAAACTTATACCGTCTGATAATTGAATGTCAGACAGTATCAGGTCGGGTAAATTATTTCCATCGAACCAACCCCTGGCGGCCTCCACACTTGTAATGGTGTCGAGTATCTTTGCTTCCGGCTCTGCCTTTGCGATCAGGTTCTTCAGATCCTGCGCAACCAGTGGTTCGTCTTCGATGATCAGTATATTCATTACCGTTTCTTAAAATTCGAAATTAGGATTCTGCCACCCCATCGGTATATCTGCCTCGTAAAGTCCTGCAGGTGTTTTAATTCGCATCTCCATTCTTCCTTCAATCTTGAAACCAAGCGCCTGATAGAACTTGATCGCTTTCTCATTCCCCTCGCGTGTAATCAACTCTACCTTGCCTATATCCGTTCGGTTAAGTGCTATCTCTTCGAGGAAAATGGTAAATAACGTGCGACCGATCTTTCGTCCCTGAAACTCCGGATGCACAGCAATCGTCAGGTCTGACAATAAATGCTTGAATACATGTATACCTGGTTTATAGGCGTGCATCTCTCCTATAAATCGCTCCGGGTCTTCGGGATGTATAGCCACCAGTATCAAGCCATCCGCAATACTCTTCTTAACAAAGTTCTCTACGTATTCTTCGGTAATTTCGTTTTCCAATCGTGCGATACCGCCTTTGATCCTGGCAACTTCTTTATATAGTTGAACGATCTTCGATACATCATCCATTGCAGCAGTTCGTATATGCATAAGTATTTATTTCATTTCGCTGCAAAATACTATTCTTTGTCGTGGCTGCCATTATATCAACGGCACTTTCACATAGAAACGATCTGTAGTCGGTTCAATCAACACTGGTTTGTCACTAAAAAAACTATACAGTGAACGCAGATTTTCGAGCCCCAGCTTGTTGGATGTCTCTACGCGTTTGCGTAGTTGCAGGTTGTTGCTTACCACCAGGTAATCGCCAATGGAAGTGATCTCGATAGTTAACGGTTTCGTCTTGTCAACCACATTATGCTTGAGTGCATTTTCAATCAATATCTGCAAGGTTACGGGTACAATTGCCTGACTCCGGGCATCATCGCGTATATCAATTTTAAAGTGAATAGCATCTTTAAACCGTGTATCCAGCAACGATATATAGTGTTGAATGAAGTCCAATTCCGTTTGCAGTGTAACAAAGTTTTTGTCTTTGTTCAGCAAAACATAGCGGTATATTTTAGAGAGCTGTTGCAGGAACTGCGAAGCGAGCTTCTGATCTTCAAAGATTAAACTGTTAAGCGAAGTAAGCGCGTTGAATAAGAAGTGCGGATTAAGCTGGTTCTTGAGATTATCGAACTGCACCTGCGATTTCTCTTTCTCCAATCGCTCCGCCAGCACAAGCGAATCTTTCCAGCGATCAATAAAATAATTGGAAATAAAACCGAGGTTGATGGCGGTGGGCACGATCATGTAGATTGCCCACGTTGCTGCCAGAAAAAGACTATCGAGTTTAAAAGGCAGAGCCGGCTCTCCAAAGAAATATACTATAAATCGAACTGTCAACCCGATGCCTACACCACAGCTGATCTGGATCAGCATACGTTTGACAAGATTCACTTCAAAGGGATACACTTTATTCAGCAACCGATGAACTAAGCGAAGCGATTCCCACATAACCACCACCAGCACTATGGATGCGATGGTTGTTTTTACCTGAAGGCCTACGCTGAATTCTCTCCACTTAGACAGCCTCACGAGCAGGCCTGCCACGGTAATAGAAAGAACTATACTATAGGTAATGAGAATTTGCCGGGTATTTTTATATCCTAATATCACTGTATGAATATACTATATTTCACTGTAAGTGAGGCAGGATATATCTTCTGGCCTGATGAGTTATAGCTTGCCTCAACGGCCAAAACAAAAAATTAATCCCGCGCCTTAAGCTGACGTTTACTTTTTTCGATACGCTTCTGCAGTCTCTCCTCCTCAATCAACTTGTTAAAATTGCGTTGCGCTACATAGAACTGTCGCAAATAAGGATTTACAGAAGTAAAAAGGTTGATCTTGTTCTCCATAATCGTGTTATTTCCGTTATGACACCCATACTAACGTAAACCCCTATGGGTTGTGTTGTAAAAATCTGAACGACTTGCAGAAAAAGTCGACCAAAGACCGTTACGACACGATCTTTCCATCACTCATCTCTACAATACGATCTGATTTTTTTGCGAATTCCTCATCGTGCGTCACGGCAATAATCGTTTGTTTATAGCGCTGCGTGAGCTCGTTGAATATATCAAAAACTACATGCGTGTTGTAGGAGTCGAGGTTACCGGTAGGTTCATCACCCATAATTATATCCGGGTCATTAATCAATGCACGTGCTATGGCAACTCTTTGCTGCTGTCCTCCTGAAAGTTTGTTTGAAGGTTTCAAGGCTTGCTCCTGTACACCCAGCATCGTTAACTTTTCATAGGCACGCTCTTCTATTTCATGTGGCGAATAGCGTGCAAGTTTCAATGCCGGTATCATTACATTCTGCAACACGCTAAACTCGGGCAACAAATAATGAAACTGAAAAACGAATCCTATATGTGCATTTCTGAACTTTGAAAGTTGATTCTGATCCTTACCGGTAAGGCGTTGCCCGGCAATTTCAAGCTCGCCTTCATAATCTGTATCCATAGTGGAAAGTACATACAGCAATGTAGATTTACCACAACCTGATTTGCCTACCAGGGAAAGAAACTCACCTTTACTTACAGAAAGGTCAATCGCTTTCAACACCTGGAATTTTTCAGGCTCATAAAAGTATTTCGTTACCTTATGTGCTTTTAATACCTGCATATACTATAGACGCTTGAATTTATCCTCGCAAGATTTCAATCGGATCAACATTGGCTGCTTTGCGTGAAGGCATATACCCGGCTATAGCTGTGGTGACTATACCAAATACGATACCCACTATATAATATTTTGCCTTGAAATTTACCGGCAGGTGATCAATGCTGATTACATCGCCACCATCAAACGGAGCGCGCACAATAAGCGATGAAAGTAAAAAGCCAATAGCAAGACCAGCCAGACTTCCGATGAGACCAATGATCAACGATTGTATCATAAAGATCTTCCGCACATCGCTTCCGGAAAATCCCATCGCTTTAAGAATGGCTATATCTTTCATCTTGTTCATGATCGTCATGTTCAGAATATTATAGATCCCGAAGCCTGCAACAATCAACAAAGTTATTGAAACAGAGTAGGTAAGTATATTTCGGATAATAACGCCCAGCAACATCGTAGCATTCGCAGTCTCCCAGTCTTCTGATTTATAGCCAAACGTCTTTTGCAGTTGTGGTGCCATCGCTTTTGCAAGATGAAAGTCTTTTAGCTTGATATTGATATCTGTGAGATAACTCTTATCGCGTTGCAGTATATTTTGTACCATCGAAATGTTGGCGTAGCTCTTTACGTTATCGATCGTTCCTACGCCCATTTGAAAAAGGCCTACGACCTTCAGGGTCATGGTAAAGCCTTGCGGGGTAGTAATTACTACGCGGTCGCCTGTTTTGGCGTTCAGTTTTTTAGCGAGTCCTTTACCCATAATGATTCCTTCCGGATTTACAATCAGGTCTTCAATACGACCTTCCCGCATTTTGGCTTTGATATCAAAGAGACGATCCTCCTCCACGATATCTACACCGGCAATCGTACCATTCAGTTGCACAGGTCCATAATTGTAAAACACCTGTGACGTAAGCTGAGGCGACACGCCCCGCACCTCCGGGTTCTTCCGAATCATCTCTGCGATCTTCAACGCATTGTGCACCTTCTGACTTTCATTCTTGGGCTTTGTGTGATACACTATATTTATACCTTGTGGATTTACCTGCTCCGCGAGCGAAGAACGATCGGCTGTGATATCGTGGTATATCCGTATATCCGGTGACGATGTCATGGCGAGGTCTTCCGTCATATCATTCAACCCGGTCATTAAACTTACCATCGCTATGAACATACCTATACCAAACGTTACCCCCAGCATGGCAACAATAGTTTGCTTGGGTTTTGATACCAGGTGTGTACGCGCTATGGTGAATGGCAGTGACATATCGTATCAATGTATAGTGGTGAATGATACCAAAGGCTGATCAGCTTTTATGCCCTCTGTTATCTCTACTTCATCGAGTGTCTTAATGCCGGTAGTAACATGAATCTTTATATCGCCATCATCGGTCTTGATGATCACCGAATCACCGGGCAATAGCGCTGTCTTCGGCACAACGATGGCCTTCTCTTTTTGCCGGATCACAATATTCGCTTCAACAGCGAGTCCTGAGTAAGACTCCGGTAATTTACCTTCCAACACAGCATCAACCCGCAGCGACTGCTGCTGCCGGTTTACCATCGGGTATATTTTACGAACTTTGGCGTGAAAGATTTTATCCGGAAAAGCATCGATCTTTACCAATACCGTTTGCCCTTCTTTGATGCGTTGTATATCGAGTTCATCTACGCTTAACTGCAGGTAGAAGCCGGTGTCTCTTCCCACAACCGCGAGCAGTTCACTTCTTCTTACCAACTCACCTTTTTCTTTCACAGTTTTAAATATTCTTCCATCTACTTCGCTCTTCACTATATATTTACCGCTTTCGTCTCCGGCTATCTTTAGCTGGTTGGTGGCATTCTGTAACTCAAGTGCCACTTGGTCTTTCATACGTCTCAGCCGGCTGTTTTGCGCGGTATATTCGTTGCGCGAGTTCTTATACAGTAATATATACCTATCGTATTCCACACGCGTAGTGGCACGCTGGTTCCACAAGTTGGTATAGCGTTCTGCATTGATCGAATCGAATTCCATTTTTGATTTTGCAGCGTCTGCAGCTGCGCTCAGTTCATGTAATACGGGAGAGTTGTCGCTTTTATTCCGAAGGGCAAGTTCATAATTCTCTTTCGCGATGCGGAAGCGTGCTGACTGCTGGCCGGATTCTATGATAAATATAGGAGCGTCTTTTGAGACAACATCTCCATCGTTCGCCAGCTTGGCGGTTATCGTTCCATCAACCTCGGAGAAGATCTGGTGTTCGTCTTCCGATACCACAAAGCCAGATGCATATACCGCCTCCATCAATGGCTTTACCACGGGTGTTACTACATCTCCGCGGTTATTGCAGGAGTATGCCACAAAAAGCAAACCGAGTATTGTTGTCCTATTGCGTATCGGGCGCGTATCCATACCGTTAATGTAAATAGAAACACGATGCCCGTTGGTGACGAAAATCAGGAAGTGTATGAAAAGTAAATCAAAGTGTAGCGAATAGCGATTGAACCGTATATAAAAAAAGCTCCCGTTGCAATAACCGGAGCTTCCTTATAAGACTATATTCCAAAAGAACGACTTACAAATTAGGCTGTGGTGTTGTTCTCAGGTAAGGCTTCACACGCTTGTGGCCTTTCGGGAATTTAGCGGCTATATCTTCATCTTTCACAGCTGCCGTGATGATCACATCTTCACCATGTTTCCAGTTAGCAGGTGTTGCCACGCTATAGTTGGCAGTAAGCTGAAGACTATCAACCACACGAAGGATCTCATCAAAGTTTCTTCCGGTAGAAGCCGGGTATGTAAGCGTCAGTTTAATTTTCTTATCCGGACCAATCACAAACACAGAGCGTACCGTAAATTTATCTACCGCCGGGTGAACCATGCCATACAGGTTGGCTACTTTAAATTCAGGATCTGCAATGAGAGGATATGTTACCGTGGTGTTTTGTGTCTCATTGATATCGCCAATCCATTTGTTATGGGACTCGAGTGGATCTGCACTAATCGCCAGGATTTTTACATTACGTTTATCAAACTCTGGTTTCAGTTTCGACATGGAGCCAAGCTCTGTTGTACAAACCGGAGTAAAATCTGCAGGGTGCGAAAACAAAATGCCCCAGCTGTTGCCGAGCCATTCGTGAAATTTAACAGTACCTTGAGTGGTTTCTGCTGTGAAGTCGGGGGCTACATCGCCTAGTCGGAGTGACATATTCTATCGTGTTTAAGTGAAACAAATTATACTGAAGTCCTAAAATACTTAATCCCTATTGAATTAATAGAGTTATACTGAATATTGTGTAGGGTTAACGCTTTTTACGCGCTTTCAGTTTCGCTTCTTTCTTTACAAGCGATTCAAGTGTATCAGCTTTCAACATCTCGACCGTAGCGTTTCGTATTTGTAAAAACGCATCGTGCACGGTACAGGTCTCTTCATCTTCACATTCTGCACAAGGCTCATAAAATTTATGAGCCGCACAGGAAACGAGTGCTATAGCACCATCGAACTGACGCACAACTTCTGCCAGGTTAACATCTGCGGGTTTCATCCGAAGAAAGTATCCGCCTCCTTTACCCTGCTTGCTGCCCAGTACACCGGAGCGCTTCAGGTCAAGCAGAATGGCTTCCAGAAATTTTTTCGGAATGTTACAGGCTTCAGATATATCCTTGATTAAAAATTTTTCTTCCGGGTCCCGGGCCATATGGACGAGGGCATGGATAGCATATTTACACTTCTTCGATAGCATAACTGGGACAATTTAATGGATTTACAGGTTTTGTAGTTACCTTCTTTCGCTTAATTTTGATAACACCACGACAGGCCGAGGTAGCTCAGGGGTAGAGCATCCCGCTCGTAACGGGAAGGTCGTGGGTCCAATTCCCATTCTCGGCTCTATATTTACTTCATGGATCTTATTAAAATAGTACTGGTTGGTATAGGAGGCTTGCTTGGAAGTATTGCCCGCTATATAACGGTTAAGTCTATAACTATTAAAATACCCGCAGCGTTCCCGTATGGTACGCTCACGGCTAACCTGGTGGGGTCGTTTATCCTGGGATTTGTTTATGGATTAGCACTTCGAAAGACAGATATGTCGGAGAATGTAAAATTGTTTTGGGGTGTTGGTTTCTGTGGCGGGTATACTACGTTTTCGTCTTTCGCGTGGGAAAGTGTAACGCTCTTTAATCAGAAGATGGCGGCTACTTCGCTATTATATATTTCCACAAGCCTGGTACTCGGCATTCTTTCTTTGCTGGCCGGGATGTGGTTAAGTCGTTTTTTATAACGACTGTTTTTTGTTTAATCTAATAAAGCTTCTTACTTTTGTCGCCCTTGCAAAAAGGGAAATTTTACACCTTGCCCAGGTGGTGAAATTGGTAGACACGCTACTTTGAGGGGGTAGTGCCTTAACCGGTGTGCTGGTTCGAGTCCAGTCCTGGGCACATTGTTTAAAGGATAGATAACGTTGGCCAGTTGTTTTTAACGTAAAGCAACGGTCAACATAAACCGAAGTGGTGGAATTGGTAGACACGCACGTTTCAGGGGCGTGTGTCGCAAGACATGAGGGTTCGAGTCCCTCCTTCGGTACGAAAGCTTTCAGTAAAAAAACTGGAAGCTTTTTTATTTATAGCCCATCACACCCTTACTCTAAATATTTTTGATCGCACAAAAGATTTAAGAAGTTTTTAACAAGCGAATCTTTTCAGTGAGCTACCTTCGTCAACGCCACCCCTATCCGTCATTTAAACTAAATAATAACCCGACTCATGAAACGACTATTGCCCCTCGTGCTTCTCATTGGAAGTATAACCGTGTTGCATGCCCAGCAGAAAGACAAAGCATCTAACGCTGATAAAAAAGCATCCGCTTCGAAAAAGTCATCGACTCATAAACTAGTTGGAACATGGACGCTCGTGTTGGTTGACAATATACTTCCCGATGGCAGTCGCGTGGAACTATACGGACCATCACCACAAGGTATACTTATGTTTGATGCTCGGGGTAATTACTCACTCCAGATATTGCGGGCCAATCGCGCGAAGTTTGCTGCAAATGACAAAGGTCAGGGTACACCAGAGGAGTATAAAGCTGCTGTGCAGGGAAGTAACACCCACTTCGGCAAATATACTGTTGATGAAACCACCGGTACGATAACATTCTACATTGAACATGCTTCGTATCCGAACTGGGAAGGCACTGAACAGAAACGACTCTTTACCATCAGCAACGATGAACTTAAATATACCGTACCTACACCCACTACCGGAGCAGGTGCTACCGGTGAAGTGGTTTGGAAGCGTATCCAGTAATGCACAAAAAAAATAGCAGCAAGCTTTCTAAACTTGCTGCTATAGCTTTTGGTTATTGATCCTGATTTATTTCAACCAACCTTCTACATCTTGTAATGTAGGGTTCGGTATTTCAAGTTTCATCTTCTTACGTGTTCCGCATACATCGTTGAACAGCTTGGAAGCTTTCATCTCTTTCATTTGTGCCAGCGACTGGATGCCGAGTTTCTGTATTACCGGTATCAAATCAGCGCGAACACCGGCATCTAAAAATTCTTTTTCATCAAAACCAGCAACGGCTTTCTCCGGCTTCATCTGCGGGAAGAAGAGTACATCCTGGATTGATGCTGAGTTGGTCATGATCATCGACAGACGATCAATACCGATGCCTAGCCCAGCCGTTGGCGGCATACCAAATTCCAGTGCACGAAGGAAGTCTTCATCGAGTGTCATCGCTTCTTCATCACCACGTTTACCGAGTTCGAGCTGTTCTTCGAATCGCTCGCGCTGATCGATCGGATCGTTCAACTCAGAGAACGAGTTTGCTATTTCTTTACGATTACAGATTGCCTCGAAACGCTCAACTAACCCAGGCTTGCTTCTATGTTTTTTAGCAAGTGGCGACATCTCCAACGGATAATCCGTAATGAATGTTGGCTGAATCAGGTTCGGCTCGCATTTCTCACCGAAGATCTGATCGATCAGTTTTCCTTTACCCATGGTAGGGTCCATCGGCACATTCAATTGCTGACAAGTATCACGCAACTGTTGTTCATCCATGGCAGATATATCTACACCCGTGAAATGTTGAATTGCTTCAAACATGGTATAGCGTTTCCATGGACGTTTAAAATCGATAACATTCTCGCCTACTTTTACTTCGGTAGATCCGTGGAGATCGAGTGCTACTTTCTCAATCATCTCTTCCACAAGGTCCATCATCCAGTAGTAATCTTTATAGGCTACATACAATTCAACCTGCGTAAACTCCGGGTTATGGAAACGTGACATCCCTTCGTTACGGAAGTCTTTCGAAAATTCATATACACCGTTGAACCCGCCTACGATGAGGCGCTTCAGGTACAACTCATTGGCTATACGCAGGTATAGCGTCATGTCCAGCGTGTTGTGATGTGTTTTGAACGGACGAGCCGCAGCACCACCATACAAGGGCTGAAGTATAGGCGTTTCCACTTCCAGGTACCCTTTTACATTGAGGTACTGGCGCATGGAGTTTACCAGTTGCGTACGTTTGATGAATGTATCGCGCACGTCTGGGTTTACGATCAGATCCACGTAACGCATGCGGTAGCGTTGCTCTGAATCCGTAAAGGCATCGTGACGTTGCACATTGCCTTGCTCGTCTGTTGTTTCTTTAACAACTGGTAACGGACGAAGTGCTTTTGTTAAAACCGTAAAGGCTGTAACGTGAATGGAGATCTCACCGGTTTGTGTTGTAAAGCCGTAGCCTTTCACACCGATGATGTCTCCTATATCCAGTAATTTTTTAAATACGGTATTGTATAAAGTTTTGTCTTCACCGGGACAGATATCGTCTCTGCGAATATAGATCTGTATGCGACCGGTCTCATCCTGTAACTCAGCAAAGGCAGCGCTTCCCATGATGCGGGTGCTCATGATGCGGCCTGCAATGGAGATCTGACGATAGTCGCTCTTCTGACGTTCGTAGTTTTCCAGGATTTCCTTCGCAGAGGCATTCACTTCAAAAAGTTCTGCCGGATATGGATCGATACCTAATTTCCTGAGATCGTCCAGTTTTTGTCTGCGGATGATCTCCTGTTCGCTAAGTTGCATGATTAAAAATTTTCGCAAAAATACTCTAAATAGGGAGAAAAGGAATACTTTGACGCACGAAGGTAGCGCACCGAAAAACGGTTTGTCTTTCGTTTACACCACGTTACGCCTTGTACATCATTGGCAGAATTACTTACGATTCGCTTTTTCGCGCTTTCGTCTCTCGAGTTCTTTTCTGATTAAAATTAACTCACGGCTGCTCTGGCCGGCCACGGATGTATTTTCCTGCGCCCTGCGGAAGAGGTATGGCATCACCGAACGCACCGGACCGTACGGAACATATTTGGCTACTTTATAGCCAGCCTTCGCCAGGTTAAAAGAAATGTTATCGCTCATGCCATAGAGCTGGGCAAACCACACACGCTCATCGTTGTGTTTAATGCCATACTTCTGCATGAGTGTAGTGAGATACTGGTTGCTGTACTCGTTATGTGAGCCGCACATAAAACCAATACGTGCTATATTTTCAACGCAGAATTCCAGTGCTTCATTAAAGGCTTTATCGGATGCTTCTTTACTAGGTTGTATCGGGTCTGCATAGCCCATCGCTTCTGCCCGCGCACGTTCTTTTTCCATATAGGCACCACGCACAAGCTTGGCACCGATGTGATAATTTTTTCGCGAAGCTTCCGCGAAAGCGTTCTTCAGATTTTGCAAGGTGGCAGTGCGGTATAGCTGGTACGTGTTGAACACAATCGCTTTGTCCTGATTATACTTCGCCATCATTTCATAGGCGAGTGCATCGATGGGATCTTGTATCCAGGTTTCCTCTGCATCGATAAGTACCGGAACATTTGAAGCGTGCGCCCGTGCGCAGATTTTATTTACGCGTTCGCGAACGCGTTCATAGGCACGTTGCTCTTCAATGGTAAGTACCTCTTCTTTCTGAACTTTCTCCAGCAGATCGCTATCCCCTATACCGGTAACTTTAAAAACAGAGAAAGGTATACCGGCCGGATTAAGCTTTGCTTTATCGATGGTGTGTAAAAGTTCTTCTGTTACCAGGTCAAAACCTTTTTCGGACTTCTCTCCTTCCACTGAATAATCCAGGATGGTGCCCACACCATACTTTGAAAGTTGCGCGATCTCTTCATCACAATCATCAATGCTTACACCTCCACAAAAATGGTCGAACGCAGTTTTGCGAATGATGCCTTCCACCGGAAGATGTGCCTTCAATGCGAACTTTACAGAGCCTATCGCTATCGCGGAGATCCATGGATGATTAACCATAGAAAAAATAAAGTTTGCCTTGCGCAGAGCTGCGTCTGATTTGTAAGAGAATGCTACGGATGTGTCTTCAAATGAAATCCTGGGTGATGCTTCCATGCCGAAAAAATTCGGGCAAATATACTGCTTACAATTGTTAGCCCAAGTTCTGCCGTAACAGTTCTGATGTTTTTAATAACTTTCGAGCGAAAGAACTAAAAATCACACATGCTACCCGATAACATTTTGTTTTCTACCGATCCTTCCAACGATTTGCTGGCATTCCTGAATCAAAAAAAGTATAGCAAGATCGCTGTGCTCACCGATGAGAACACACGCACTCATTGTTACCCGATTCTGGAGAAGAAACTTCCAGGGCATGTTGTTATCGAAGTGAAGAGCGGTGAAGAACAAAAGAACCTGGACACGTGCGCAAAAATCTGGAAAGACCTGACGGAGCTTGCGCTTGATCGTCATGCCGTGTTAATCGTGTTGGGTGGTGGTGTGCTTGGTGACATGGGAGGCTTCTGTGCTGCTACCTACAAACGCGGAATTGATTTTATACTTATACCAACAACATTGCTCGCACAAGTGGATGCTAGCATTGGCGGCAAACTTGGTGTTGACTTCGAACATCTGAAAAATCACATTGGGGTGTTTCAACAGCCAGCCCTCACGTTGCTTTATACCGGCTTCCTGAAAACTTTACCGGAGGCAGAACTTCGTTCAGGTTATGCTGAAGTCATCAAGCATACGCTGATCTCCGATAAAGCGATGTGGCAACAGATCAGCGCAAAGTCATTACAACAGCAAGACTGGGATGGACTCCTGAAGCATTCGGTAATTTTTAAAGCGCACGTAACCACGGAAGATCCGAAAGAGAAAGGCCTGCGTAAAATTTTAAATGCCGGTCACACGATAGGTCATGCCGTTGAAAGTTATCTGCTGGCAAGCGGCAACCGTATTTTACACGGTGAAGCTATAGCACTTGGTATAATCGCTGAAGGCTTTATTGCACATCAACGCACCATGTTAACAGCTGCAGACTTTACCAGTATAACAAACTATATACTTTCTGTTTACGGCAAGGTTGCCCTGAATGATATGCAGATAGAAGAAGCTTCACAGCTAACGGTTCAGGACAAGAAAAATAAAGGAAATAAGATACTATGCGTTCTTCAGGATGGTATAGGAAGAGCGCGTTGGGATTGCGAGATCAGTCTTGATGAGGTAAAACGTGCTTTAGCATTTTACCAATCGCTTCAGATGTAGTGAGCGTCTGAATCATCAAAGGAACGTTTCTTTTCGGTTTTAATGGCATTCTTCAGGCCGTCAGCTTTTTTGGAGATATACTCTTTGGTTTTCTTTTTCCGATTGCCGGTAAGCAACCAGGCCGCCAACAAAGCACCCGATGCAATGCCTAATCCTACTGCTATTTTACGGGTTGTACTCATATATACAATTTAACCTTTTTCAGAATTAAAAGTTTCAACCATCTGTTAAAAAATCTTTTTACAAAGAGTAATTTGCCCGCTCAAATTTCTGATACCATTGGACACAACAATTCATCTCAAGCGAACGAATGTTTTGAAGGGAACTGCAACCTTGCTTCCTGCATCGAAAAGCATTAACAACCGTGCACTCATCATTAACGCACTGGCCGGAAGTAAATCTGAAATTCAGAACATGTCGGATGCCAACGATGTACAACTGATGCTGCGCCTGGTAAATTCAAAAGATGAGACCATTGATGTGGAAGATGCCGGAACAACGATGCGCTTTCTTACTGCATACTTCTCCATCACCAATCAACACAAGGTGCTTACCGGAACATCGCGCATGAAAGAGCGCCCCATCGGTATACTGGTTAATGCATTGCGAAGCCTGGGAGCAACAATAGACTATATAGAAAAAGATGGTTACCCTCCGTTAAAGTTATCGGGCTTTGCCGGGCAGAAAACCGACACGATCAAGATTCGCGGTGATGTAAGCAGTCAGTTTATATCTGCGCTTATGATGGTAGCCCCTATATTACCGAAAGGACTTACGCTTGAGCTGGAAGGGAAGATCGGAAGTCGCCCCTATATAGAAATGACGGCTTCTATCATGAAACACTTTGGTGTTAGCAGTGATTTCAAAGACAATAAAGTTATTGTTGCACCGCAGAAATATATACCTGCACCATTCACAGTAGAATCTGACTGGTCAGGTGCGAGTTACTGGTTTGCATTTGCCGCGCTTGCTGAAAAAGCTGAGATATATTTACCAAAGCTATATCTTGAATCACTGCAAGGCGATAGCGTGATTGTAAAGATCATGGAGCAACTCGGTGTGCAAGCCTCTATGGAAAACAGTTTGTTGAAGTTGACGAAAAAAGAAAGTGTAAAAGAATTGCATTGGGACTTTACACATTGTCCTGACCTGGGCCAGACCGTTGCTGTTGTTTGCGCGGCAAAAGGTATAAAAGGATACTTTACAGGATTGGAAAGTCTGCGCATTAAAGAGACCGACCGCATTGCTGCACTTCAGAATGAGTTGCAGAAGATCGGAGGAAACCTCGTAGAAGTAGATGCGGCTCACTGGACGCTTATACCATCATCGTCTTTGCCGGATAAAGCTTTCTTCAATACATATAAAGATCACCGCATGGCGATGGCGTTTGCTCCACTGGCTACGTTGATGAATGTTGAGATTGAAAAGCCTGAAGTGGTAAGAAAGTCGTATCCTAATTTCTGGAATGATTTGAAGGAATTTGGATTAGTTTAAAATCTATTGCACCAAGAAGACAAAGGAGAAATCACGGAGTTTCGCAAAGTATATATACAGTTAGCGGATCGCGTCTTGCAGAGAATTGAAATATAGAGGGGCGTGCAGCAGGCGACTTCCATACCAGGAGAACATTTCTCCGTCTACCAGTATAATTTTGGATGATGGGCATAGTTCCCGCAACTCAGCTATATGTTTCTCCTGAAAAGGGTAAGGTTCTGACGACAGAAATATATACTCTGGCTTTAGTCTTTGGATTTCATCATTGCCTAGGTCAGGATATCGCGAAGACGTTACAACGTTTCGAAGGTTCAACTTCTCCAACATCGTATGGATGAATGTATCTCTTCCGGCAACCATCCACGGCTTCCACCAGATAAAGTAAAGAACGGATTGTGATGAGAACGTTATTAACGATGCAAACGCCTCGTTAATAGAATTGATGATATCAAGTGCCCCTGCCTCTCTATCGGTGATTCTCCCGATACCGTGAATCATGCTGAAGACATCGCTCCAATTAACAATATCACTCATCCACACAGGATACTTCTTCTGCAGCTCATATATACCTTCCTGGTAATTTTCTTCTTTGTTACCGATAATCAGGTCTGGCTGAAGTTCATTGATAATATCATAATGAAAATTTTTAGTGCCGCCAACGATCGTCTTGGATTTCAGCCATGCAGCAGGATGCACACAGAATTTTGTTACGCCTACAACTTCATTTTGAAGTCCTAATGATGCCAGTAACTCCGTCTGTGAGGGCACCAACGATATAATTCGCTTGGGAGGAAAGGAGATTGAGACTTCTTTGTTAAGTTGATCTGAGAAGGTGTATAGCATACATAAATATATACTATTCCTGTGGCTGTTGCTTTTTGATTTTCTTCTTCATCGGGAATTCAAAACCAACACGCATATTCAACACATCACCATACGGGCTTTTGTTTTCATGATTGAAAACGCGGAGCATAATCTGTGCTGTGCCTTTTACTTTCCGCATGAATTTATACTCCTTCTTCAAGCCCACAAATACACCCGGTACCCATTCTCTGCCCACCGGATCAGCGGGTCCGGAATGAAGTCTCGGAGGAACATATGTATTCATTAACTCAGCTTCTGCCCTTGGAGAAAAGCCTTTACCGATTTTGAATTCGGAATAAACACGAGGGCCGTATATTCTCGTTCCCGGACTAAACGTATTACGATCTGTATCGTAGCCATACCGTTGGTTCCAGCCTAGTCCGGAAGTGAGTCGACCAGAAAGACGGTAGCCTATATAAGGATTGAAATCTACGAGTATATTATCTCCTTTACGTTGTATTTGTAATGCTATACCCGGAAGCAGCCGCTCGATCAACGGCTTACCTCGCATTTCATTCGGACGCTTCTTTCCTACTTCGCTCAGGCTGTTGAGACTTGAATATTTATTCTTCAGCTTCGACATTTTTTCCATCGCTTGCTGCAGTACTTGTTCTTTGCCAGCAAAGTGATTCACCGCTACTTCCTTTACTTTCTTCACAGCCTGTTCTTTCATCGCATCCGGGTTTTGCGCTGCGTCCAGCATAGGATTCAATGACTCTGCTGATTTCTTAAGATCACCAACACCTGCCACATCTCCAGCCTTGGATTCCAGTGCATTCGGCAATTGTTTAACGTCCTGCAAATTACCTTGTGCTAAATTTTGAATATCACTTTGATAACCACCGGCCTGTTGTGTGATTGAAGAAAGGTTACCAGCTTTTCCGGTTATCCCTTGCAGACCATCCAATTCCCCAATCTTGCCAACAGGCGAATCGATTGATGTATTCAGTCCATCCAGATTTTTCAACGGGCTATCAGGCAAGTCCAGTGATGGTATATTCATATCCTTTACCGGAAGTTTGAATCCCTGTATGTCTCCTGTTAATGCATCCGCTTTGCTTTGAAGCTCGGGAGAGAGTTCCAGTTTATTAATTTTATCGGTAGCCTTTGACTTAAGATCATTCATCTTTTCATTCAATGAAGCCACCGCTTTTTCGCGCTGCTGCATTACGCTGTCAAGTTTGTGGGTGTACTTGTCGGTGGGGAGTTGTAACGCATTCAGACTATCAATATTTGCCTGAAGTCCGTTTCGTGTTGAATCAATCGAATTAAATTTCGATTTATATTCAAGCTTCAGACTGTCTGATTTACCGTAAAATGAATATTGAATGGAATCTAAAGCATCTGTTTTCGCAACAGGAATGCTATCCAGAGACAACCTGTTTAAAAGGCTATCTACTTGTTGCGCCTGTAAAGAAGCCGCAACGAAGGACAGGAAGATTAGGAGCGCATAACGCATGCGGCAAAGATAGGCGTTTCGGGGGGAAGTTTAAAGGCAATATTTACAGAGCTCAGTAAAAAAACAAAACCCGGTGTAATGCCGGGTTGCTTTTTACTGCTTCTCGATGTTCTCTAGTCCTCCGTTATCGTCCTGTTGGCAACAAAGGTGTACTTCTTTTCATTGTGTATTAAAACAATCGTATCGGAAAATTCTTTCTTAAGCAAAATATCTCCTTCTGTTACAGCACGTGTTAAACTCACTTCTTGGCCATGCTCGAATATCTTCGCCCAAGGAAGAGTAAATTTTTTATTTGAAGTCGAAGTTATTCTTACAGAGCCACGTCCGTCAGAGATGACTTGGCTGACAGTGTCTTTAAGGGAATCGCTTGTTTCTATTGTCGGGTATTTTCTTGTCAAGAAAATACCACAAAAGTATAGCCCAATGGTTATCAGTATAAATAATAAAATAATCATTATAATGAATCGTAAAGTATAGCCTATCTTGTTCATTACTTAATCAATTTAGTTTCCCCAATATTTACGTTCCCGCTCACCGGAGTACCTTCGATGCCTACCCTAAAGAAACTGTCCTTGATAAAATGAACATCTTGGAATTAAGTCCGTTAACGGGGGCGATCGAAAAGCCCACTCCCACACTAAGTACACCAAAAATATTTCCATCAAGTCCTGCCGAAAGTCTTGGTCCAGCATGGTCGCTGATTGTAAAGTTATATGGCTTGCCTGAAAGATTAACATAGTAATATTCCGTAAAGACAACATTTGCACCATCATCAATACCAACTAATCCAATACCAACATCTTGATATTTGCTTTGGCCGCCTTCCATCAAGCATATATATTTTTCCTCTTTCATAAACTCCACCTCCCGTCAAAGGAATTGCCTCAACATTTCCACCAAAGGAAATCGCATTCGGCATGTGAACAAGCATGCGTAAATACAATTCGAATACATTTGTACTAGGATTTGAAAGTGGTCCTGGCCTTCCTTGCTGTGCTGCTATTGTTCATTTGTTGTATTTTCTACGAGAAATTTGTATTCAAACGGAACTGATGTTGAATCAGACAAAAGTGTTCCTCTGAATGAATAAATACCTTCCGCAGAACACTCAAATTCGTAATTATAATAATCCTGTATTATTTCACTTTTAATTATTAGCTTTTCAGGCTCTTCAATCTCTATTACATACTTCTTATACTTAGCCCAAACAGAAGCAGTAAATATCTCTCCAACATCCAAAGTATCATCATTAATCGTGACACCATATGAATCATTCCTGTAATTGTCCTTATATATAATTCTACTAATCTTACCAAACTTATCGTATGTTGGGTCACCATTATTATCTATATCAAAAGAGTATGTGACCCTACCGTTAATTGAATTAGGAACTTCTTCAATTTTTGAGTTAAATTTTAGAATCACCTTATTCCCATTTTCATCTATGTAAATGGAATCCTTTTTGATTTTTGATATATTCTTCCAATCACTGGCCGAAATCTCACCAGTACTTTCTTTTTTACATCCACATATTGTGAGTAGAATTATTCCTATCAAGTATAATTTCTTTATCATTTTCATTTCTAGTTATTTTTGAATTGCCGGATGAATCACTTCAATCATATAATGATCACTCCCTTTCATTACATACTTAAATGCAATATTGGGGTATTTATAATAGTAGTTATCTGTTAAAGTTGATGGTCCTGGAGTATAGTATCCAGGATAACCAGGAATTGGATAATAATACATTAAACCGTTCTTGTCGTATCTGTTTCTTGGATCTTGTTGTCGTATATTAACAAAAGTCGAAACACCATCCAATTCATTAGAGATCACAAGCATAGACAACACTGATAAGAGGTTAGAATTATCATTCAAATCCAAGACACCAACCATTTTATTTCCCTTATCCTTCTGCGAATAATCAACTTGTACTTTTTGACCGTTGGAACCAATAATTATGATCCCAACTCCTTTATTTAAAACTTTACTATGCAATCCTATAGCATCTGCTAGATTCCACCAATAGCTATCCCAAGCACTCTTCCACACCGAAGGATCACCTGGCCCTCCTTGCTGCGCCTCATATTCTTTTGATGCCTGCACATATTTATATCCCGTAACACCATAGCTTATTTTAGCCGTTGCTCCATTATACTTGAAGTTTTTTATACCATACGTGGCCTCAACAGAGCCACCACCTCCATCATTCATCATTTGTTGAAAAGCAGCAACCCACATATCTGCTTCATTGCTCGATCCGAACATGTGCTGTCCACCATCATCACTCCAGGTACCACCATTGCCGGCTAATGCTTTGTCTATAAAATTATTTAGTTCTTCCCTGGTAGCTTTCAGTAAACCTGTAGGGTCATTGAACAATATAGGATTATTTCCGGCATACGCAAACGGAGACACCGAGTGATCAACGTGAGCGAGCGGATCTACCTGCATAAACCTTCCCAGCGTAGCATCATATCCACGGTACATGGTTTCATACCACCCGCTAGTTGTATTCAGTTCAGATGCTTCGTTATATAAAAAGTTATTCTTATTGGTTTCTCTTGTCCAGCTTGTACTTGCCTGAAGACCAAACGGATAGTAATCGTTGTATTGAATCACATTCGTTTTGGTATGCGTTACTTTAAAATCATCAAAATATACCCAGTTATCGGAAGCATCGTCATAACTCAGCCAGGTATAGATATAGCCTTCTTCCTTAATGTTTTTTGTTGGGAATGAAATTTTCTGCTTCGTAAAGGTTGAAGCCGGAGCCAGTTGCCAGCCTGCATCGAGTACATTGTAATTTTTATCAAACAGTATATAGTTCAGATATGCCGCCGGCCTTGAATCTCCTTGATTCCCCCCTGTACCATAAGCTGTGATAGCTGTATTCACACCACCATAGATTGCCCCACTTTCACCTATAGCTCCGCTTACACCGTTAAAGGCCGCTGCTACATTCGTAATTAGAGTATTAAGTGGCGTACCCGTGGTACCAAAGCCGCTAGCCCCTTCATGATATTCCCATACTTCTATATCGATTTTGTCACCCGGATATACTTTCACACTTTTGGATGGACCTATCTTATAGCTCTGGTTCATGCGCACCACCTTACTACCACCGGTGGTATGGTTAGCACTACCAAACGATACAATGTTGGCAGCATTGATTGTATATTGTGATGCACCATCATTGGCATCACCTTCCAGCGTAGCCAGCGGTGCATCCGCTGTAGGTGTAACGGAACTGAATACTACGCGTGTATTTCCCTGGTTGTCGGCTATTGCGTACTGATATTGCAAAGTTCCATTGTTATTCACCACTCTTCCTTCCGGTGAGCCGAAGAAGCTCAACGTGTTATTCTCATATACAAAACCGTTCACATAATCTGTAGTGGTTTGTGGTATGGAGCTGCCGGCTGCGTAGCTCTTCATGGTGAGTTTGCTTCCGAATACATCGTATATATACTCAATCTTGCGGCCATCGGTGAAAGTCATCACAGCAGGTTTACCCAGAATGTTATAGGTTATATTGCTGATGCCCTTGTTCAGATCAGAAAGTGCATTTCCGTTAACATCGTAGGTATACTCGGTTGCTGCGTTTGTTCCATTGACAAAACCACCCGTACTGGCAGCGGCATCTTCTACTTTTAGTAGCTGCTCACCAATGCTTCCGCTATAGGTATAGCTTAGGTTATCGATGGCATCGCTGGTATACGAAGGCGTTGTGCCTACAAGTCGGTGTTTACGCTGATTGCGCAGGAGCGAACGTATGTTACCGTTTTGGTCGTAGGTCATACTTTCGCTAAGCGTACCGGCTTCTTTCGTCCAGGCACTGCCGGTATACATCTTCGAGGTTGCTGTTTTCAGTTTGCCACTCTTGTCGTAGGCATAGGTATAGCCACGCTGGTCTGTAGTTCCTGAGCTTCCCCCTATACCTTTCCATTTTACGGCACTGATGTTCCCATTCCAGGCCGCGCTATTTCCCAGCGAAGCATCGGCTGTGTTATACAGCAGCTCCATGCCGAAGTAATCTGTAGCTTCATCATTGTTCGCTGCATTTACCGCAAGCTGCGCATTGTTGATTGACTCAAGTTGTCCACGAATGGTATAGCGGTAATCCACGGATTGCAAAAACGTATTCCCCGTGGTATTGTGCAGTTTTTTATCTACGAGCTGGCCGAGTTCGTTATAATCGTATTGCACCAGCAGTTGGTCGGTAGCAGCACCGTTGTTGTTCTGATATACCTTGAGCGGACGACCCTGATTATCGTAAGTATATTTGTTCGTTATGGTCGTGATCTTTCCTGCTCCTGCATTATGGTATTGCTTTTGAACAGTGACTTTACCTTCAAAATCATATACCTGCGTAACCAGGTTATCTACGGCAGCACTGAGGTGGTTGTTGCTACGTACTTGTACCGGGCGGCCGTATTCATCATAAAATATATAGGTATAGAGCCATGTGGTTGTTCCCAGTACCAGTCGCTTGGAACCGGTAGCCACACCGTAAAGGCTTGCCGGAGATGTTACACTTTCACCTGCCAGACCTTGATTGGTATAGGTATAGTCAGCAACACCATCGGCATCATCAAAATCATAGCCATCGTAGAAATTCACGGCCAGTATTTCCAGTGCGGTATTGTCTGCATTCGTTTTTGGAAAACTTATATTGGTATAGCCATGCAGCGCACCCCCGCGTACATCATACATAGCCGAAGCCGGGTAGGTTACGTTGGCTGCTGTATATAGTGCATCTACCAGTGTTTGCACGGCAGCGCGGGTCGTGTTCGTAGTATTTTTATATAGCCCTTGCAGGATAATCCGGCCTCGGTTATCGTACTTAATAAAGCTCCATTTACCGGATGCACGCAGTAGTCCGTCCTGCGTCAGCACCAGGCGATCCAGTGCATCGTACACAAAATATACCCAGGCCTGTCCGGGTATTTTCTTCTGTACAAGTCTTCCGTGCTTGTCATAAAGAAAATGGTGTACATAATTGTCTTTAATACTCTGGGTAAACGACCATCCGCTGGCTTTAAGCGCAACGGTACCCTTGGGCGATATCATACAATTTACACGACCGAAGTCATCGTATATATAGTATGTTTCGAGCCAGTTTACAGTAACACCATCAATCACCTCATCCAGTTGTTTTTTTATGGCGAGTGTTTGTCCCTGCGCGTTGCTATACGTAATCTCTTTATTGCCGTTTTCATCTTTACTTTCTACGCGACTTAATATATTGGCAGCGTAGAATCCTGTGCTGGAACCATCGGCATTGAGCTGGCGTACTTCTTCGGCAGCATTGGCGGTAGCCCCGGTATTGAAACTATATATAGCCGTATAAGTATGATTTGTGCCGGGTTGAAACGCCTGCCCTACGGAACCTTGTTCAACCGCTCTGCCGAGTGGAGAGTCTTCATATTTTGTTAGCGCATACGCAGCATTGTCGTTCGCAACCTTGTCGTTTGCTGCCGTATAGAAAGTTGCTTGCTCAGCTTTGAATGTTGAATGAAAAGCTCCATTGGTTGTAGCCGGTATATACGGTGCATAGTGTTGCGATATTCGCCCGTAAGCATCGTACTCCACTGGCTGCACAATATCTTTTCCGAAAGGACTTCCTCGCAGCACAACCTGCTGATTGACCCGTGCCATTCCATCGAGATACTCGAACGTTGTAGTCTTTTCAGCATCGGTAAGTGTTACCAGATCAGCATCTGTCTTTTTTCCCTTTGCACGAATTGCATCGGTCTGAACACTTGCTGAAGCCAGAATAGGTTTTACAACAGCGATAAGCTCGGACAGACTACTTACACAGTTGCTTGTTATACTTCTGGCACGCGCATAATATGAGGTGGTGGTGGTTAGCGGAGGCGTGGTATAGCTGCTACCCGTGGCTATAGGAGTAACAACCGAAGTGGCATCAGCAAACCACTGTATTTCTGTGTCAGCCTCATTACCTCGCACCCCGGCATCGAGCGTAATAGTACCGGAGCCGAGTATAATATCATCGGTCAGGTTTAAAGGCCTTAACATGTTTACAACGGTAGCCGTAACAGGTGTGCGTTCTGTTGAAATGCAACCGGCAGTCGTATTGTAGCTCGCGGCATAGTAGGAAGTAGTTGTACTCAGCGAGGGCGTAGTATAGCTTGTACCCGTAGCAACGATTGCTTCACCGGTTGGCGTGGCATACCAGATTATACTGTTGGCATCGGAAGCCGGTGTAGCCGCAAGTGCAACACTTCCGGGTTGACAGTTTACTACCGAGGCCGCTGCCGGTGCTGCCGGTATCGGATATAATATTACTGTTACGGGTGTACGTGGAGAACTCTCGCAGCCCATGGTGGCATTGTAGGAAGTTATATAATACGTGGTGGTACTGGTGAGTACAGGAGTATTATATAGCTGTCCCTCCTGTATATAACTACCCGACTCGGTATACCATCGTACAACTGTACCGCTACCACGCGGTGAAGCGGTTATCAACACAGAACCGGATGTACCACAGAGGTAATTCTCAAAATCAAATACAGGTGCTTCGATGGTTGGACAAGTAACGGTAACAGCCTTCGTACTGGTTACGCGTGTGCCTTGCTTAAACGTAACGGTAGCAGCGCCTACAGTATTCCATTTTACAACAGCGTATGCAGTCAGTTTATCGCTGCTTAAATATTGGCTGGTAATGGTACCCTGGCTTGTTACAACCCAGTTCGGACTGGTAAACCAAGTGTCCACGGCATCAATCGGATCGATGGCATAGCTATAGGTTACCGAGCTGGTGGCTGTTATGGTAGCTGGCCCCAACATGGTATAATATTGCGCAGACAAGGAGGCAACCGGCACAACGATCAGAAAAATCAGAAATATTATCGGGTAGTGTTTCTTCATTTGTACATTCAATTTCATCGTATAAACAAGCGCGGTTCGCGGATCAATTATTTACCTTAACCTTGTCGATTATAAATTTTCGCTTTACACCATCCGGTGAGGAACCCGTTGTATCAATGATCAGGGATGTATCAGTAGCATTTTTCTCAAGCGTCACAATACCTTCCTTCCCATTCATCAGCACAGAGTAAACAAGTTTACCGGGAAGCTGAAAATCATTCCATATACCTTCAACTTTTGTTACCTGTATATCGCTTAGCATTCGATTCGGTATATCTATACCCTGGTCACCACGTGTTGTAAAGACTACATTTTTCGTATAAGTTTTACCGATAAGCAAGTCGATGCTTTCAGAGGCGGTCCCGGTGATGGTGTTCTTTCGTACATCTACAGCTTGTGCTGTGCTAACGCTGGCGCTAATCAGGCAAGCCAGAAATGTAACCAGTACATATATAATCTTACTGTTCATACTGAAACTATATATTTTAAAATTCTTTATTGGGATACAGTAACCGTCATGATGTCGGAAGAACCTGTGCGCCCTGTATCCGTGTCGGTTACATCACATTGTACTTCAAAGGTCTTGGTAGTACTTACTACTTTGACATAGTTGTATTGAATACCAGTACCTACTTGTGTCCAGGTATAAGACCCGGCATTTCTCAGCTTCCATTTATAAACAAGTTCACCATCCGCATTCATACCACTCACACGGAAAATCACTCCATACGGAGACGGTGTATCTGCAATAGATGAACAGGAATAACTGGACACAACAAGGTTATTGGAAGCACTGTACTCCTGCACTCCTTTAGCACATATTGTCATCGATATAGGCCGTAACGATACAGTGATCGTTTGTGAAATAGTCTTCACCAGACTACCAGCTGTTACCCGCAACCGTATTGTTTTTGTACCGGATGATGAAAAAGTAAAAGATTGCACGCGGTTACCGGTAGTATATCCGCTTCCAAAATCCCAGTCGTATACTACCCCCGATACACATGGATTGTCAGATGCAGTAAAGGAGATTGGCTCCAGGGCATATAACAAAACCGGCACCGAGAAGTTAGCCACCAGTGGCACCTGGTCAGTAGCAAATGTGTAGGTTTTTCTTGCTACGATGTTTTTATCTTTATCAAGCCTATATTTTTCACGTCCCAGTTTATCATATACTGTATGGGTCGTTATCCCCCCCTGCGATATGCTTTTTGTACCATATGGTATTTCATAGGTATAGGAAGTTACCGAAGCGTTTTCAGGATAGAATGCTACATCATCAATTACCGGCAGCAATCCGGCTGAAGAACTGACAGGATTGGTAAGTCCCTGCGCGATAAACTCCATCCGAAACATACCGACTGGTACAGTCGTAACCGGTACTGTGAATTCTATATACCTGAAATCGGTTCCACCGGAAGTGGGTACTGAAAGTGTATTGGTATAATACGTGGTAGTGGCTGCAACATTTTTTAGCGTGATGACAAAATTCTGATTCGCGGTATTCTTTACCCAGAACGAAAGTATATAGTTACTTACAGGAGCCTTATCGATGTTCTTAAATAGTGTAACAGCCGGATATAATGCATTGGCTCCGGTACGCCCTGTTCCGAAACGCGCATTGGTTGCTTGCAGCTCCTGCCCCGTTGTTGTTTCAAAATCTGTAAAACCAAATTGCAGATGCGTGGCATTGATAGCTTGTGCCACCGGTAAGGTGTAATTATACCCCCACGTAACAGCTTGTGCTATTCTGTTTGTACCTGTAACACTAGACGAATTATTATAATTAAAATAATCGTTATAGGATACAGTCTGCTCATAAGCAGGGTCAATATCAAATTTATAGGAGCCCTGTAAGATTACAGACGACACGCGGAAGCTATCGATGCGAACAGGCTTCTGTATTCGTAGCATCCACTCCGAGATCGGAAGCGGTCGGCCCAGGTTGAACGAACTATACTTGGTTACGCTTCCATTGAGCACACGTTCATAGTCACCGGGCTTTTTTACTGTGCTATACTGTTCTATCGGAAGTCCATGTCTACTATTGTTTTGCATGTTTGTTAACATCAACACAGTCTCTTCTGCATTGCTGGTAGCTTCCGCATAATCCTTGGGGTATCGGATATAGGAAGTGTATTGCGTACCATCCGGTGTAGTTTTTCTCACTTGCGCCAGCAACTTATGGTTAGGACTGGTATAATTATACTCCGTTGTCTCAGCGGTGAACCTGGCCGTTGAGGTGGCATCATAGGTAGTTACCTTCTCCTGTTTCAGTACTTTGTCAACATCTGTCAATAAATAATATTTACCATAAAAAAATGCTTTGCTACTGTTATCACCACTGAAAGGATATTTATCGTAGCGAAGTCCCCATACCTTCAGTGGTGCTGTACCGAATCGGTACAGGTATTGGTACGTGTTCTCGGTAAGACGAACTATATTTCCGCTGGAACTATATTCTGTTTTCTTCCACAACAATCCGCGCTCATAATCATAGTTGGGATTGCGTGTATAGGGCAACGCCCAGGCACCCCACGCAGAAGCTACTCCCATTTCCAATGCAGGTGTAACGGAAGGTCTCGCAAACCTGTTCTGTGTAGCAGACCATTCGCCATTGGAAGTTTCGCCATAAATACCCGGTTCATAATATTCAAACTTGGCCGACCCGGCTCCTGGTCGGGTAACAGTAACTGTAGTATAACCTACCGGGCTTCCATACGTTTCTTCATTCGCGGCAAGATCTATATCTGTACGAAGCGTCAAAAACTTCCACACATCATTTCCGGAGAGGCTGGAATATAGCTTTGAGTCAGCGGTGTTAGTGCTATTCAGTTTATTGGGATCTTTCCATTTATAGGCCGGCATAAAAAATACAGGCTTCACCAAAAGTCTTCCGGAAGAATTAGAGACAGCATCCTGGTATTGAATCTTCTTGGTGATCGTAACAGGATTTATACCATCCCAATACGTGGCAGAAACAATACGCATGCCCCCTCCCGGCAGCGATTGTCCGGTGCGGGCATCATAGTAACTGTTAGGTTCAAATTCCAACCGGGTTACGCCACCCCCGGGGTATATAATGGAGTATAATGTACCCATCGTCATCAAACGACTGGGCGAGCGGTCGGCTCCATTCAGTATAATTTCGGTTCCGGTATATCCGGGTATGGTGGTATAGCGGTATCGCTCTGCCAATGGTTCATTGGGATATATGTATAGCTTGGGGAAAAGAGTTGTATTGCTTCTTCCGTTATAATACCCCCAAAGATCTATGGCATTGCCGGGATATGGAAGTTCACCTTGACTGTTAAGACCGGCATAGCTAAAAGTATAAGGGGCCAAAACATCGCAGCCGGAAAGTTCTGTTACCTTTTCCAGGAATTGCCTGCTATAGATTGTCGCATTGTTCTCGGTATATGCCACCAGCCGGTAGCTGAAACTAAATTGCTTTACCAGGTTATCGCTACCCCGGCGATTATCTTTTATATACAGGGCATTCAGCGTTTTTGATGCACTGGTATAATTAAGCTCTACAACCGTGCCTGACGAAGCGGTAATCGAGGAAACATACTGCCGGGTAACGGATTGCTTAACGGTATATAGCTTCATAGGCTGTAAATCCGTTGATCCTAATTCTATGGCACTAATGGTCTTATAAAAACCTACATTCAGATCATCGTTATCCTCAAACGTATCCGATATATAGGAGAACGTGAGGTATGCACCGGAGGGAGAATCAATACGGGATACTTTCCATTCTGAGTTATAGGTTACTGCCGTCTTATATAGCTCATACTCCGTATTCTGCGCAAAGATATCGTTCAGAAAAGGGTTTTTCTCTACTGTTTTCGTGGTGGTTGCTATCTGTGAGAATGTATAGCTATAACCAGTGTTTGTAGTGATCTTGAAACTGCTGAGCTTCTTGTCTGTGTAAAGGGTGTATTCAATTCTCAGATCCCTGTATGGAATCATGCGAACCGTCATGTTTCCATCAAATACGAAACTTCCGGAATAACCTCCTACGCTATAGTAAAAGATATCAGGCTCCGGGTCTGTACGATAATTGTAGCCTGTAATCGTTTCGTAATCGGTTGCTTCATCTGTAAGCGTTGCTGCACTTTGGTCTGCCGTATTCGGAAAACTTGCAATATCCAATCCACAGGTCTCTCCGGAATTGTTGACACTGAACCACCCCTTGCGCACATCATTATTTCCCCAGTCATCTGGAAGGCCTCGTACCTCGCGTGAAATGGTATAACCAGCTTGCAATCCCCACCCAAGACCATAAAACCCTGACGGTCCTCCGGCCTTTACACTATTGGGATTATACACAAGTCCAACCGGTTCACTCAAATCATGATCCGTAATAGTCCAGAGTGGAATTGTAATGGCGGGAGATCCTGTATACATATTTACAGGCACTTCTATTTGCGCTTCACTAACAGAAGTATAAAACAATAGCACTGATAACAGTAGCTGTAACTGTCTCTTCATAGGCAGATTAGATTTTAAGTAAAGATTACAAGTATATATGCAATAAGTAGCGCTTCAGATTACCACTGTTACCCAACGCTTCATCGACATTGATTAATCGAATTGTATATATCAAACATCTTTTTACGAAACAAATATGCAGAAAAAATGATCTACAGAATCAATATATACTATAATAAATTATTATCAATATGTAAGCAACGTAGTTAATAATATATTCACAAATACTATCATCACCTATATAGTGTTATCATTTATAAAATCAAAAGATCGGTGAGCTTTAAAAGCTAAGGTTGATTTTCCACAAAAGAAAAAGAGGCTAGCATTTACCAGCCTCCTTTAAAAAACTTCAAAAATCCAATTTTATTTCTTTACGAGAATCTCATCAAATTTTCGATACAATCCCGAGGCATTTACATACTCATAGTATAAATGAAAAGTTTTAGTTTCAGCGTTATACGTTGATGTCTTTCCTGCAGTGGGACCAATTGTTATACCCGCCTTTACTGCATCTTCATCAGAAGTGATGGTTACAGTATTGTCAGCATTCACCGAAAATCTGAATTTGATACTGCTATTACCAAAAAAAGCATATCCAGCCAATGCTTTAAGTGTTTTAGAATCTACAGCCTCAATATTTTTAGGATCTTCCGAAAAATTCTGAACAGCATTACCCTGTCGCTCCAAAGTATAATTCGACACATAAGGACCGGCCAAAACATTACCAATAAACGCAAGTTTAGCGGTTCCGAGATTAGCTGCTACTATAGCTCCATCAGCACCATTAATCTTTACCGGCAGTAAATAGTTCTTCGATTTATCCATTTTATACTGATAAATACGAATATAAAAAGGAGCTTCAGTGGTGTCCTTAGGAACAGTAATGCTGGTTGAAAGCACATCATATACCGAATCTGGTAACAACGTATACTTTTCATCAGCGCTCGTAATGGAAGCATTTACCTGAGCCACTACGGTTTCGTCAATTGAAACAGTTACAGTAACATCCTTATTAACAATATGCGATGAAGTTGCCGATATATTGAGCTCATAGTCAACAGTATCCTTACCTGCCGTCAATTGAACCGACTGAGTACTCGTTGTACCTACATTGCCATAAAAACTTAAGATAATATTATCACTGTTAACTCCGTCAATAATATCCGTATAAACTTTATCCTCTAAGCAAGAAGTTAAAAATACTCCTGCTGCTATTGGTGTCACTAGCATTGCCAGTAATAGTCTTATTCGATTTTTCATAATAACCAATACATTAAAATTTACTGTGCGTCCCAAAATATTTTACTTGTGAATTGATTGATATCACCTTGTGCAGAAACGTTATCTGCATTATTGCTATACTCTGATAACGGATAAAGAAGTCGCGCAGGATGTTGAGTACCTTGAGCACGAGTAGACAAAGGAACATTCGGGATACCTGTTCTCCTATATTCTGTCCAAGCTTCAAATCCACCGTAATTAGCCAGTGCAATCCACTTCTGAGTAATGATGGCTTCAATTTTATTTGAAGAAGCTGACCAATCAACATTATTGATACCTGAGCTTAGATATTTTTTCAATCCTTTCTTTACACCAAGGCTTGATGGCCAGCTATTTTTTAAGGTAGTAGTATCAGCTTGTGATGCCAGCGTATAATAAGATTGCGCTACACCTTTTTCATATAACTGTTGTGCAGAAAGATTACTCGTTAATAATCCACGCTGAACAGCTTCAGCTTGCAGAAAGAAACTTTCTGCTGCACTCATTACAATCTGATCATTCTTGTAAATGGAAGAAGCCTTCACTGTATTATCGTTAGGAAGGAACGCAGGACCGAATCCTGAAATTTTTGAATATAAATAAGTATCATTCCCCTCACCGAATGGAACTCCGATAATTTTTTTATCGGTACCTGTACCCACAGGATATGTGAGAAGTTTTATACGAACACTGTCTTGAGTATTCGACAAAAATGAAATGAAGAAATTGCTCCAGCAATAAAAATCGTGGCTACCAGCTCTTTGATCAGCAGCAGAATATCCATAATTTTCATACCAAGGATTTTCTTTCCCTGCAGTTTTCAGATAACCCGGATTTGCAGAAACATTCTCTCCACTATCTAGGAACACTGTATTTGATTTAAAAGAAGCTAATTCAGATGCTATCAATGCTTGTTTGTCGGATACGTTGGTAAGTCTGAGAAGCATTCTCAACTTGAGTGTATTAGCAAACTTGACCCACAAAGCATTATCCCCGTTAAAGTAAATATCCGCTGAACTAGCTGATGGGTTTGTAGACGAAATGGGAACACTCAAATATGTAATAGCAACATTGATATCACGAATTAAACTATCATATATAGCGCTTCCATTATCATATGCAGGGCGAATAGCTACGGTTCCTTTAAGTGCTTCAGAATAAGGCGCATTGTTGTATGCATCTACTATAATCTGAAAATTAAAGGCTTTCATAACGCGGGCAATACCAGCAATAGCCTGTTTGCCTTGTTTCAATGCAGTCTCTTCTACATATTTATAGTCTTCAAGGTTATTATAGGGGCTTGTCCAAATTCCCGTCCTGAAAGTTGTTTGAATATCATATGTCTTCTCAGGGGTAAAACCAGAAACAGATCCGGACGGAGACCACTGGCCAACCCAGAAAGCACCAATTTCATGGTGAACAAGTCGAGACGCTGTTACATTTAACGCATTTGTCAGCACAGTCTCAGGAGTTGCAGAAACAGCTTGGTTTGGATTGGTATTGACATCCAAATAATCATCACCGCAGCTCATTATAGTTACCGCCATTGCTGACAGTATGTAGTATATAAATTTCTTTTTCATAAAAATGACTCTAAGGAGATTAAAATGTTATTGATACATTGAAACCATAGGTTCGCGTAGGTGGCGTTTGAGCAGTGCTGTTCAAGCCAACTGAGTTACTGTTATCAAGCGCATACTCAGGGTCGGTATATTTATTCTCTTTCGGAAGGAACATCAATAAATTTCTACCAACTAAACCTACGGAAGCTGATTTGATAAACTTAGCAGAGGATAGAATGCTTTTCGGTATATCATAAGTCAGAGATACTTCTCTAAGCTTCCAAAAACTACCACTGGTAACAAAGTTTTCTCCAACCGTTCTCAAGTTAGAGTCCCATGCGCCTAGTCCACCGTCTTTGGTAGCGATAGTTGTATTTGCTACATAATTACCATCGGCATCCTGATAGGATGAATTCGGGAATATAAAGCGTTCACGTCCGTAAGCAGCTGTTGCCTCTGCCACACCGGTGAACCACATTGAACTCGCCAATCCATGATATACAACATTTCCGCCTCTGTATTCGGCCAATGCATTAAAAGTAAATCCTTTGAATTTCAAACTTGATTGAATGCCCAGGAAATACCGGGGGTTTGCTTGTCCGTACGTTTTGAGATTTGGATCCTTCAGAGGATATCCTGTAGATGGATCAACAACTACTCGCCCTTCAGGATCTCGCTGGTATGAAACTGCTTTTATGATTGGGTATTGACTACCCACCTGAGCAAATACTTGTCCTAAGCTTGCATCACCAGTTTGTCCGTAATAGTTTGATAAGTTAATACTGCTGAGTCCTTGATAAAGCTCCTTTATTTTTGTGCCTCTATCAGCATAGTTTATGTTCACATCCCATTTCAGACCACCGGAAGTCGATACAGGTGTAGTCTTTAACGTGATTTCATATCCACTATTCTGAAGAGTACCTGCATTTACAGTAGCTCTTGAATATCCGGTAGATGAAGCAATGTCTATATTAACGGTTTGGTCAACTGTCTTTTGAGTATAGTAGGCCAACTCCAGGTTAACACGGTTATCTAAAAATCCGAACTCACCACCTACCTCGTATGAAGTAGTTAATTCAGGTTTCAGGTTAGGGTCTGCATATGTATCGCCCAAAGTATATCCAGCTAAACTTCCATATGGGAATCCTGCCCCGGCGTTAAAAACATTTTGTAGTGCATATGCACCAACGTTAACGTTACCAACTTTAGTAGCTGAAGCTGTTATTTTAGCGTCACTTAATATGCTGCTGTTTTTAAGAGCAGAGATCGCTTCTGATGCGACAAAGGATACATCTACACCAGGATAAAATGTATTTCTATTGTCCTTTGAAAGAACAGAATATGCGTCTCTTCTACCGGAAGCATGCAAATAGAGATATTCATTGTAACCAAGAGTTAAATCTCCATAATATCCGACAACGCGAGTGGTTGACTCAAACTCATTTGCAGAAGCTTCACCTACACGGTTGCTCACATTGTACAAGTCAGGCAATACCAATCCATTTGCTGACAGGCTTACAAATTTTGCCTTCTCTTCGCGTACGTTACTTCCAACGATCAGATCAGCTGTTACTGGACCTATATTTTTCTTAAATGTCAGGATGAAGTCCTGAACAATTTTATTGGTATAACCAACTGCGTCTGTCAGACCACCTGCTATATCCGACTGTGCTATATATTTTCCTGTGGATTTAGCATAGGCATTATAGCTATACTTCTCCTGAGTGAATTTATAATCATAACTCTGATAAGTCATACCGGCTCTATAAAGAGCACTCATCCAGTCTGTGATCTGATAACTTACTTCTGCATTACCCTGTAAGTTTCCATAACGATCTTTCTGACGATTCATATCTTTTGCCATGAAAGGATTATAGAAGTAATCGTTGAAGTAGTTGTTTGGATTAGCATAGTTCAACGACCCATCAGCGTTTTTATAATTTCTCCAGTTTCTATATTCATTCAGCGGAATATGTCCAGGCGTATTTAATACGTTAAAATAAAAGTCAGACGTTGTCCTATCTGTTTGTCTTAAAGCATAAGCGACATTAAAACTCGTCTTTAATTTTTCAAACATGGTACGGCTGGCATTAAATCTAACAGAGGTTCTTCTGTTTTTATCACCCGGCACTATACCTGTTGTATTCACATCCTGTAGGGAAAGGAAATAACTGCTGACCTTATCTCCTCCGGTTAGTGACAAGCTGTTCTGAACTGTGTGACCCACATCATACGATTTACGCTTTGCATCTTTTTTATATGAATAGGTTGTCTTCTGAATTGTACCGTCTTCCAATGTTCTACCTAAATCTACAGTACTGCCATCAAACTCAGGGCCATAAGACTGATTTTCAAAAGGTATATATACTCTGCTGTAATTTTCAGTTCCAGAACCAAAACGCTCCTGAAACTTGGGCATGAAGCTTATGCTTTCCCAATATGTAGTATTTGAGAAATTAATTGTTGAAGCTGCATTTGTACCTTTCTTTGTTGTAATGATCAAAGCACCGTTAGATGCATCTGCACCATATAGTGCCGCTGCGTTAGCACCTTTCAGCACTGTTACACTTTCTATATCATCCGGGTTCAGATAATTAATAGCATCGGATGTTGATTGTGTTCCATCAATTACGACCAGTGCCTGGTTGTTTCCTGTTAACGAGCGATTACCACGAAGCGTAATACGAGTTGTAGGGTTAATACCGTTGTTAATAGTATTGATCTGCAAACCTGCAACTTTACCCGAGAGAGCAGTAGCAACATTTACTGCCTTGGATTGAGTAAGATCTTCATTCTTAACTTTTGAAACAGCATAACCAATTGATTTTGCTGATTTCTCTATACCTAACGCTGTAACTACAACTTCATTTAACTGCGTAAGGTCTTGGCCCATCGGAACATCTACAACAGAACGATCACCAACCTCTACTTCTGAGGACTTCAATCCGATGAAAGTAAATACAAGTACGGTACCTGAAGAAGGAACAGACAGCGAGTACGCTCCGTTAGCATCTGTTACTGTACCTATTGTTGTACCCTTTACCACAACGTTAACTCCCGGCAGTGCAGAGCCGTCTTCCGCCGAGGTTACTTTGCCAGAGATTGTTCTGTCCTGGCCCACGCTTTCAAAACTTATCCATAGCGAGATAAGCAGAAACAGTAGAGTTTTCTTCATACTTTAATGTTTAGGTTATAAAGCCTTAAAGTTGAAGAAGCTTAAACCAGCAAAAAATCGCGTTGTCGAGGTAATCTTAAAAATATATAACCACTACAAATGGGGTACATATATCCATAACTCAGAGCGCAAACGATGTCTTCACGCTGAATTGTGACGACCTTGCCTCTTTCATTTAAAGAAATATATGTTCGCTTGTTGAAATAAGCTTTACAAAATTACCTCCAACTGCCTCCAGGAACACGGGTAAAGAACAACTTCCTATATCACCACAATATCGTATGGAGGCGTCATGCATAACATATATAGTCTTTCGACATTCTATGATATTTAATGGATATATAGCCGAAGGAATTCAATTATATACTTCTAATTTCGTATAGCTTAACGTGACAGAGAAATAAAAAAAGAAAGGCCATCAGATGATGGCCTTTCAAAGAACCCGATTAATCAGGTATACTTCATGTGAAATTATTTATAGTTTTATCTATAGCAGTCTTAGATAATCGACACAAGCTTATCGTTAATAGCTTTCTTAACCACTTCCGATTTACTTCCCACTTTCAATTTGCGATATATATTCTTGATATGTGTTTTGGAAGTTTCCTGCGATATCTGAAGTTGCGCTGCTATCTGGGTATAGCTTTTACCTTCTGTTACAAGCTTTAATACTTCGGTTTCGCGGTCAGATAATGGAGATACAGGGTTTACCCAGAAGGTTTCCAGCAAGGTGCGAGTAAATACAGGGCTTAGGTATGCGCCTCCGTCAAGAATTTTATCCAATGCTGTTAAGAAATGCGACAGGCCTGATTCCTGCAATACATACCCGGTAACACCGGCTGCTATAGTTGACAGGAATAATTCACGCTGACGCTCTCCGGTAACAACCAGAAATTCTGTCTGCGGACGTTTCTCACGAATACATTTGATGGCTTCGATTCCTTCAATACCCGCAAAAACCAGATCCATTACAATAAGATCCGGAGATGTCTTATTGAGTTCTTTTATAGCTTCTTCGCATGAGCTATACGAGTTAATGAGTGAACAACGGCTATTTGATTCAATAGCGTAACTGAGTCCTTCACGTGTTCTGGCATCTTCTATAATCAGAATCAGCCTTGCCTTAAATCTTCCTTGTATCATGTTACTCTTTTTAGATAAATCGTTTAAATCCTTTCAATTTCGCATAGAGAACAGTTCTCATTTGCTTTGTCAAACTTATCTAAGAAGGTATATGTGGCACAATCCTGTTATTACTCACTACCATGTGGGTAATTCACTCAGTAGGGTATCCGTATTTTTACTTATATAGTGGTAGAGATTGCATGAGAAATACTACGGAATTCAGACTATATATGAATACTGCTGTTGCCAAACGATTTTATCTGAAACTATCCGCGTGATGTGATGGAAACGCCTGAGAATGGAATCTAAACAAAGAACGCACAGAGTACGCAGAGAAAAGACCCTCTCTATAAAAACTCTGCAACCCCGTGCGTAGACTTTCAATGTTTAAAGAAGCACAGCCTGCTTCTCTCTATTTCTTAAAAACGCACAGAACTCACAAAGAAAAGACCCTCTCTATAAAAACTCTGTGGCCCCGTGCGTAGACCTTTATTCTATTTCTACCGGCTGGTGGTATAGCTGATTAGGAATTTGTATTCTGAAGATTGTTCCTTCTCCTACTTTCGATTGAACTTCAATCTTTCCCTTCAGCCGTTCTATTGTATCTTTTACAATGAACAAACCTAAACCTGTTCCTTGTCCTTGATCGGTAGCGCGAAAGAACAAGTCGAATATTTTATCCAGGTAGGCTTGTGCTATACCTATGCCGTTATCTTCTATTCGAATATCACAAACTTCTTCCGTGATCAATGCTGCAATTTTGACGAATGGATTTTGCTTTTGCAAGTCCATGTACTTTATAGCGTTGGAAAGAATATTTGTGACTATAGTTTGTACTCTGACCTTATCTGATAATAACTCAACATCCCCCGCTATATTCCATACTATACTAACGGACCGATCGGGGTAAACATTTTTAAGGTTCTCTACTTCTTCTGAGAGAAGTTTTTCAAGGTCTATCCTTTCGCGCTGCAACGCCAGCTTCTCATTACGATAGAAATTATTCATTTCATCGATAAATGAATCCAGCCGCTGCAGGCTTTTCTTGATCAAACTTAGGTATTGCGCCTGCTCTTCGAAGGAGGCTTTCTCTGCTATTTTAACCAATCCGAGTGCCGACATGAGGGGGGCTTTCATATCGTGTGTGGTCTTATAGATAACCTGATCCAACTGTTGGTTCGAGCGGATCAGTTCCTGCTCACGTAATTTTTTCGGAGTAATATTATATAGCTTTAATACTAATCCCTGAGGTTCGTTCTGATCAAAGAGCTTCGTGACATTCACATCGAAGTAAACCTCGTGGTTGTTACCATCGGTGAATACAAATTCATCTGTTATATGATCTTCGCTTTTATGCAGACTGCTGGTCCACTTCAGCAATCTCTGCTGATCCACGAAGTCAAGAATACTCCGTCCTAGCAAGGAGGGTATTTCAACTCCCAGCACTTTGGTAACAGACGATGAAACATACCGGATGTGAAACAACCGGTCTATCACTATAAAAATGTCCTCAGAGTTTTCAACAAGCTCTCTGAACAGTTCTTCCCTACATTTCATTCTCCACAAGCAAGTAAAAAACCTGCTCTTTTGTTCCTGAACTACTAAATCAATATCGCCATGCTGCTTAGCTGGCTTGATATCTTAAGATTTGAACCATTAACCGTTGCCTGGTTTAATTCAAATTTCAATTTTCCATCTACTACTTTGAAGTTTATGCAACTTCCCTTCTGTCCTAAACCATTACCATCGGTTATGGTTAGAATAGACTTTCCTGCAGTTGTATTTTTAATGGTGTCGAAATCTTTGTTCTTTGATTTACCGACATACACTACCTGGCAATCAGAAGATTCGGCAGGTGAACTCAATTTCTTGATCACATACTTCTTGCTTCCTTTTGGCTTGCCATCGTACCACTGCTTGAGGGTATTGAAGACGTTGTCATCTCCGATAACTCCAACTACAAACTCACCAGCTTCACCTTCATTGGGCCACTGCACATACTTAATAAAGTTGTACAACATAGCTGCATGAATTTCATGGGGTGGCCTTTCCTGAGCTACACCCGTCCCGATCGTAATGAAGATCGAAAAAACTAACAAAATAGAGGTTCTCATAGATTAAGTTTATTTGGGCTCTTACTACTAAATCTATGAATTAATATGGAAAAAACCCCGAAGAGTAACCTCCGAGGCTTTCCAAACAACCCATTAAATCAATATCGCCATAGAGGAAAGCGAACCGGATACCTTCAGGTTAGATGCTTCGATAGCTTTCTGGTTCAATTCGAATTTAAGCTTGCTATCAACTGTCTTGAAGTTGATACCACTTCCTTTCTCTCCTAATCCGTTCTTATCCGTAATTACCAGGGTACCTTTACCCTTTACCTTTGAATTTACCGCATCAAACTCGCCACTTTTCGATTTGTCAATGTAAAGTACGTGACAATCACCTACTTCAGCAGCGGAGTTGAATTTCTTAATAACATATGTCTTAGATCCTCTTGGTTTACCACCATACCATTCAGTAAGCGTTTTGTAAACGTCATTGCTTCCAATTACACCTATTACAAACTCGCCACCAGTTGCCTGATCAGGCCACTGAACATAGCGGGTGAAATTGAAAACCATCATGGAATACACTTCGTGCATGGGCCGCTCTTGCGCCCGTAGGCTCCCCGTTATAAGAAGGAGGGCTACTGCAAGGGTACTTAATTTTCTCATAAAACTGTTGATAGGTTGTTGTTTGATGACACAAAGATAGATCAGCCCTAATAATTGGGGGATTCCCATATATGGGTTAACCTTATCGATGTAAGTTTTTTCCCAATGATTACTTAATATAGCGGAAATCGTGGCCCGCCTTTAACTGAAGTAGAAACTCATAAATGAGATTGATAACGTTTTCTACATCATCTTTGTGAACCATTTCAACTGTGGTATGCATATATTTAAGTGGTAATGAAATGAGTGCAGATGCTACTCCTTCTGCAGAATATGCAAAGGAGTCAGTATCAGTACCTGTAGAACGCGATACGGCCTGGCGCTGGAACGGAATCTTGCGCTTCTGGGCTGTTTCGATAACCATTTTAAGAACGTTGTTCTGCACTGCAGGACCGTAACAAACTACCGGACCGCTTCCGGCCTTCAGGTTACCACTCTCCTTTTTATTATACATAGGCGACTGCGTATCGTGCGTAACATCTGTACAGATAGCCAAATCCGGCTTCAGTCTGCGGGAAATCATTTCTGCTCCGCGTAAACCGATCTCCTCCTGTACAGCATTTACTATATATAGTCCAAATGGCAACTTCTTTTTGTTTTCGTGTAATCGGCGCGTTACCTCTGCGATCATATAGCCGCCCATGCGATTGTCCAGCGCACGACCTACGAGCCAGTTCTTATTCAGCTCCATCAGTTCATCTTCAAACGTTATCACGCAGCCTACGTGCACCCCCATATCTTCGACTTCTTTCTTGGAAGCGGCACCTATATCAATAAATATATTCTTTAATGAAGGAGCTTCCTCTTTAGCAGCATCGCGCACGTGTATAGCGGGCCAGCCGAATACACCTTTAATAACTCCTTTGTCTGTATGAATATTTACGCGCTTGGACGGTGCTATCTGATGATCTGATCCTCCATTTCTGCGCACATATATATAGCCATCTTCGGTAATATAGTTTACAAACCACGAGATCTCATCAGCATGCGCTTCGATAACAACTTTGTAAGATGCTTTCGGATTGATAATACCTACAGCTGTTCCGTATACATCTACCATGTGATCGTTGATATAGGGCTTTATATAATCAAGCCAGATTTGCTGTCCTGACGATTCGAAACCGGTTGGCGATGCATTGTTAAGATACTCGTAAAGAAATTGTTTGCTTTTCTTATCCATGGTCTGTTTAAAAATTTAAAGTTCTTAATACTATTAATTTAATAAGATGGTAATTCTACATTACCGCTATATATCTTCTTACTCCACTGCAGGTATATATTTCATCGCGACAACGCCTGCAACAGACTGGTTTATTATACTATACTATAGCTATACTTAATCAATGATACGCCTCGCTCCGCGAAACCGTTTTATATAGTAATCCGAAAAAATATTAGTCTCCACCACTCCCAGTGAAGAGGAAGCGTGAATAAATTTGACATTGTCTTTTGACTTCACATCAGTAACAAGACCTACGTGTGTTACCTTCCTCTTCTTTTTACCGGTTGCAAAGAACACCAGATCGCCCGGCTCAATGTCGTTCATCTTTTTTATTTCCTTGCCGATCTTGCTCTGATCTTCCGAGCTGCGTGGAAGTGATACATCGATGGCGCGAAAAGAATTGATAAGTAAACCGGAGCAATCCATACCCGATCGTGTTGTGCCTCCGTACTTATAGGGAGTACCTATAAATGTACGGGCCGTGTTGATCACTTTGTCCACTTGCTTATCCCTAACATTCACTTGTTTGTGAGAAGCACAAGAGAAAAAAAGTGTTGCTACCCCAGCGATTGTAAGAAGAAGCTTTTGATTAATTTTGAGTTGAAAAAATGGCTTCATAATCTAGCTTAAAAAGTAAAACAAATATACTGATTCATGGCATTTGCAGAAGTATCCACCGGCATCATTAGCGAATTTGAGGCCATTGTTGGCGAACAAAATGTAATTATTGACCCCGAAAAACGCTACAATTACTCACACGATGAGACTGAGGACTACTCGTTTCTTCCGGACGTAGTGCTTAAACCTGGCACTCCGGAAGAGATCAGCCAGATATTAAAACTCTGCAACAAACATCTGATTCCCGTAACACCTCGTGGTGGCGGAACCGGCTTGAGTGGCGGAGCACTGCCGATCAACAAAGGTGTTGTGATCTCGATGGAGCGCTTCAACAAGATCCTTGAGATTGATGAACTCAACCTACAGGCTACTGTTGAGCCGGGCGTGATCACAGAAATATTTCAGAATGCGGTTAAGGAGAAAGGTCTCTTCTATCCTCCAGACCCGGCAAGCCGCGGAACCTGTTTCATTGGCGGAAATGTATCGGAGAACAGTGGCGGTCCGAAAGCTGTGAAGTACGGTGTAACCCGCGACTATGTGTTGAATCTTGAAGTTGTGTTGCCAACCGGTGACATCATTTGGACTGGCGCGAACGTTCTGAAAAATTCAACCGGCTATAACCTTACACAGTTAATGTGTGGCAGCGAAGGCACACTGGGTATCATTACCAAAATTGTTTTCAAGCTGCGAGGTTTTCCTCAAAAATCAGTAACCCTGCTGATGCCCTTTGTTACCAACGAAGAAGCATGTAAAGCTATAGCAGAAATATTCAGAGCGGGAGTTCAACCTTCCGGGATGGAGTTCTTTGAACGCGAAGCTGCGATGAAGACGATCGATTATTGCGAGAAGATATATGCCGCGAAAGTAACAACACAGTTCCCGGAGAACATGGATGCATACCTGCTCTGCGAGTTGGATGGTAACGATGATGAAGTATTGATGCGCGATGCAGAGCGTGTGATGACAGTAGTAGAACAATTCCAGGTGGGAGAAATTCTATTCGCTGACACGGCTGCACAGAAAGAAGAGTTATGGAAAATCCGTAAGAATATATCTCCGGCTGTTAATGCGTACTCATTGACAAAATCAGAAGATGTAGTGGTGCCACGCGCGAATCTTCCGAAGCTGATTGTCGGTATAAAAGAGATCGGCAAAAAATTCGGATTCAATTCGGTATGCTACGGACACCTGGGCGATGGCAACCTTCACGTAAACGTAATGAAGGAACAGATCAACGATGAAGATTGGAATACCAAAGTAGTAGAAGGTATAGGCGAGATCTTTAAACTAACGGTAAGCTTGGGCGGCACACTATCAGGCGAGCACGGTATTGGCATTGCCAAAAAGCCGTATATGCCGATAGCCATGCGCGAAGCAAACCTGGTGGTGATGCGAGGTATAAAAAAAGCTTTTGATCCGAATGGTATATTAAATCCCGGTAAGATCTTTTAAACCCATACAATTTTAACACGAAAGTCCTGTTGTTATAGCTATATACTTCAGGACTTTTTTATTTCATACCGATATCATTTCTTTGCCTGCTTATGACGAACACCATTATTACCATACTCGTTATTGCCGCAGTTATTGTTGTGCTATATATACTCTTCAAAATCTTTAAACTTATTACGAGGATTCTCCTGATTGCTATCTTTTTGATTATAGCATACCTTACCAATCCCAGCCTGGAAAAGCATACATTGAAGGTGAAAGAGAAAGCAGAGAAAGACAACGTAAAGTTTCATAACAAGAGCGTTGCTGTCAGCGATTTTAAAATCTTCTCATTAACAAAAGTGGTTGATGGTGATGATGAGCGATTGGTTGGCGCAGGATTATTCACGCGGGTCTGGATCTTCCGCGCATTGGAATAAAGAAGTCTCTTTTACAACCTATACTCCGCTGATAAAAAATACCGATCGCGATTTCCATGCGTTTCATTAACTTCCGCTTAATTAAAAAAAACGCAACCATGAAATCACGTTTATCGATTGTCTTTGCCCTTGCCGTTCTCGTGGCGTGTCAGCCTAAAAAACAAGACGAACAACCCGATGCTCCCACCAATACTGCTGCGGATTCAGTATCAGAAACCGGTGGAGAGAATCATGTATCAAAAGCACAACACGCGGAAGGCTGGGTGTCTTTGTTTGATGGCAGAACTACAGAAGGATGGCACTTCTTTAAGAATAAAGAGAATAACAGCTGGGAAGTTAGCGAAGGCACGATTCACTGTAAACCCTTTGTTGAGAATGCAACCAACCATCGTTCTGACCTCACCTCTAACAAACAATACGAAAACTTTGAGCTCACTTTCGAGTGGAAGATATCAGCACAGGGAAATAGCGGTGTTATGTTCCGCGTAAGCGAAGATTTTGATGAGCCCTATGCTTCAGGTCCTGAATACCAAGTGATCGATGACGAAGGCTATCCGGGCGATCTGAAAGATGGTCAGTTAACCGGTGCCAACTACGATATGCACCCACCATCAGCGAAAGCAGCCAAGCCTGTAGGCGAATGGAATCAAAGTAAAATAATCGTTCAGGGAAATCACGTTGAACATTGGCTCAACAACACCAAGGTGGTTGAATATGAACTTGGATCAGAAGACTGGAACAAACGCAGAGCTGAAAGCAAGTGGAAAGATTTTCCGGGATATGGTTTAACCAAGAGTGGCTATATCGATCTGCAGGATCACGGCAACGAGGTATGGTATAAGAATATATTCATCAAACCGCTTAACAATCTTTAACCGGATATAGCGGATATATTATAGTATATATATAAAAGAAGTCATCGCAGATGTTGCTCGACCAAGATCAACCCTGCGATGACTTTATTTTTTTCAGATCGCTGCTTTTTTAAAAAGAAGCCGGACATTTCTGCCCGACTTCAACTACAACCAGACGCCCTGAAAGAAAAGGGGTATTTTTAGTGCCCGTTCGAAGTAGCGTACTCCGGAACGGTCTTCACTGTCTTAATAATACGTGCTGCTACTTTATATGGATCAGCAGCAGAGTTTGGTCTTCTGTCTTCCAACCAACCTTTCCAACCGTTATCAACAGTTGCAATAGGTATACGGATTGAAGCACCACGATCGGATACACCATACGAGAATCTATCGATTGATTGTGTCTCGTGTTTACCTGTTAAGCGCAGGTGGTTATCAGCACCGTAAACAGCAATGTGTTCTTTCACTACAGGAGCGAATGACTGACACACTCTGTCGTAAATTTCTTTTGAGCCTGCTTCTCTCAACAAGGAGTTAGAGAAGTTTGCGTGCATACCAGAACCGTTCCAGTCGGTTGCACCCAGCGGCTTGCAATGCCAGTTAATAGCAATACCATATTTCTCTGCAGTTCTTTCAAGCAGGTAGCGAGCAACCCAAACCTGATCGCCAGCAGCTTTCGCTCCTTTGGCAAACACCTGGAACTCCCACTGACCTGTAGCAACTTCTGCATTTATACCTTCTACATTTATACCTGCTTCGATGCAGTAGTCAAGATGCTCTTCTACAAGCTCGCGACCAAATGCATTCTTGGCACCAACAGAGCAATAGTAAGGACCTTGTGGTGCAGGGTATCCGCTTGAAGGGAACCCGAGAGGTTTGTTGGTTTCAGGATTCCACAGGAAGTACTCCTGCTCGAAGCCGAACCAGAAATCATTATCATCGTCATCGATCAATGCACGTCCGTTAGATGGGTGTGGTGTTCCATCCGGGCTCAATACTTCGTTCATTACGAGGTATGCATTTTTACGTGCAGGATCTGGAAATATAGCTACTGGTTTAAGTAAACAATCAGAAGAACCACCTGGAGCTTGTTCTGTAGAACTACCATCAAAGCACCAAACCGGGCAGCTTTCCAGTTTACCATCGAAATTCTTTACAATTTTAGTTTTGCTGCGAAGGCTTTGCGTAGGCACATAACCATCAAGCCAGATGTACTCTAATTTAGTCTTTGACATAGGGCGTTGTCGTTAAAGTTAATTGTTGTTTATAGTTTAAAATTTGTTTCGGTCTGTTGTTATACTTTACTATAGCCGGGTGATGTGCTCACCCGACTATAGTTGATTTTAAAATTTATATACTGCTGCCAATGTTAAAGTTGTCATCGCATCTTTTGCATCGCCATCCTTGTCTGTAAAAGAGTTTTCAGAAGTTTTATCAAATCTGATTTCCGGGATGATGGTAAGACCACCAACTTTATAGTTACCGGAAAGCGTTGCTGCCACAACATTACCATCGCCACTTGCATCTACACCGATCGGTGATGCCAACACGTGTCCTTTTGCTGTGGAGAAGTATTCACCGCGCAAACCGAGTGCAAATACATCCGACAATGTTAACTTCGGATATACTGCTACACCGAAGAAAGAAGTTGCATCGCCATCGATATCCACCACATCACCAGCTAATGTATAGCGCTCACCTGAAGCGATTGTCTGGTAAGAAGCATTTGCTCCCAGGAAAAATGCTTCGCTTAAAGTCCAACCGGTAGTGACATCTACTTGAAAGAGAGTTCCGGCAGAGCTTACCACGGTTCCGGTAAAGTCTTTTTCATCCAAAGTACCATCCTGATCTCCGTACAGAAGGTTTAACCAAATACCACCAGCATCTGTTGTCTTTCCAATCTGAGCACCCAATGTATAGGTGTTCACAGGATTGAATTCAAGCATATCGGTAGGGTTCATGATCGCTAACTTTGCTACACCACCGTCACCAAATGAGAAATCAGCGCGAAGACCAGTATGATTGAATGGTCCGTTTGAAAACAGGTATGATGTAGAGTAATTAACATTCACAGCCGGGGAGATCACTTCATAACCAACGAAGGTGTTGAACTGTCCCATGTTCAGTGTAACCGCATCTGATATTTTATAGTAAGCGTACATTTGGTTGATGATACGCTGGCCTGTATAAGAACCTACAGAAGCGTTGCTGTAAAACACAGCATCACGACCTCTTGGACCAAATACAACATCCGCAACAAAACCGGCTTTCTCACCCTGGTATGATGCAATCAGGTTAACCATACCCAATGAGAAGCCCTTGAGGTTTGCAAAAGCTGTTGTAGGTCCGTGTGTTCCAAATGCATCATTGGTAGCACCCAGTGACGTGTGCACATAAGTATCTACTGAACCAGACAAAGTAAATGTCTTGGTTGAGTCAGATTGGCTATATGCAGAGAACGAAAAAATCATTAGGGCTACAGTATATATAGTGCGTATATTTTTTGAATTCATCTTTTTGTAATGTGTTGGTTTAACATAAGGCCATAGTTATCCTGGGAGAGGTCTCTCACACCTCACACAAGGAATTTTAGTTTGCTGTCACCTTGTATAGACAGCTTGGGTCTCTAAATAGAATCGGGCAATTTCTTCAAGTACTTCCCTTGGATTGAGATGGGCAGTTTTTCATAAGGTTTAGGTTTTAGGTTTGGTTTGTTGAAATTGGTTAATGAGTCTATTTAGAGGCCGGTTTCCCGGCCTTCCGTTAAACAACTTTCTCTTTCAGCTCGCTGAAATCCATAGGGTATAGATTTTCACCATGCTGGCTGTAGTCTGAACCTACCTTCTTCTCTTCCGGAGTAATGCTTAGTCCGAAGATGAGGTCGGTAACTTTCAGAAGTACAAGTGCTCCAACAAATGAATAGGCTACTACCACTACAAGCGCCTTAAGGTGTACAATGAACAGTGTGGTTTCACCGAAAAATAAACCGTTACCCGTTGTGTTCGCTGCGTTAACAGCTACGTTAGCAAGTAAGCCGGTCATAACCATACCTACCGCTCCACCCACACCGTGGCAAGGGAACACATCAAGTGTATCTTCCAATGAAGTTTTAGATTTCCATGATACTACTATATTACTGATCAGTGCAGCGAACGTACCGATGAACAAGCTTGATGGAATGGTAACGAAACCTGCAGCAGGCGTAATCGCTACAAGACCTACAACAGCACCGATACAGAATCCAAGTGCAGATGGTTTTTTACCTCTTGTTGCATCGAACAGGATCCATGCAAGACCAGCAGCAGCAGAAGCTGTGTTTGTTGTAGCGAATGCTGAAGCAGCCAACGGACCAGCAGCTAATGCACTACCCGCGTTGAAACCAAACCAACCGAACCACAGTAAACCTGTACCTAACAATACGAATGGAATATTGGCAGGAGATATATGTGATTTAGCTTCACCTTTGTTACGCAGATATATAGATGCTGCAAGCGCTGCAAAACCAGCTGACATGTGTACAACAGTACCACCGGCAAAGTCAAGAACGCCCCACTTGAACAGGAAGCCTTCAGGGTGCCATGTCCAGTGTGCTAACGGTGCATATATTATCAAAGAGAACAGTACAAGGAAAAGTATATATGACTTGAAACGGATACGCTCAGCAAATGTACCTGTAATAAGCGCTGGAGTAATGATAGCAAACTTCAATTGGAAGAAAGCAAACAGAACCAGTGGAATAGTAGGCGCTAAAGACCAAGGCTTACCATCGAGGACATTCTGGAACATGAAGAACGAAGTAGGATCACCGATAAGTCCTAAACCGTTAACATCTGTACCAAATGCAAGGCTGAATCCAACCAGGATCCACAACACACTGATCACACCCATGGCGATGAAACTCTGCAACATGGTTGAGATAATGTTTTTGGTATCAATCATACCACCGTAGAAATACGCCAGGCCGGGTGTCATGAGCAACACCAGCGCTGTAGCCGCCAACATCCATGCAGTATCACCAGAGTTAATACCCTCGGTAACGATGGTTGTGGGTACTGACGGCATGAATACTGCCAGTATGCTTATCGCGATAAGCAAGACAAGAAAAATAACGGACTTTTTCATAGTTATTTAGTTATTAGGTTTAGATAAAGACGTCCAGCGTCATTTAACGGTATAAATTTTTTAACAATAGGGTAAAAATCAAACCACTTTTCAAAAAAAATTACAGAAATCGTTATAGATAGCCTTAAAATTTAACTGACTACGATCTTAATTCGTAATATTTCAAAAAACTACGGATATCAAAATATTGTTTTGACTACCAAACAACGAGTCGATTAAAATTTTTAGAATAATTGAATTTTTAACATTTTATTTCAATACGGACAAAAATAAAGGCCAGGTGTTTCCACCTGACCTCACTAAACAACCAGACGCCTGTCCGTTAAACTTGGCGTGACCGGAAGCTCTTAAATAAGAATTTTGCCGGGTTGTTCGTCAAAAAGGCAATAAGTACTTAGAAAGTTCAAATTTTGAATATGCTGGATTAATTTAGAACCATTTTTCGATAAAAATAGCAGAAATCGTTATAGCAATAATCAAAAATAACCCAATCACTCTTAAAGTTGATATTTTAACAACACTTTCAGGTTTGTTTTAACCGTGCGTTTCGAAAAGATCACATGAATTTCTTCCACCACCATTGAAAGACCACCAGTCCCCAGATGCGCGCGTGCGCATCGCCTGGGTTGGACGAGAACAGTTGCTGTTTCAACTTCTCAATCTCACTGTATTCAAAGATGCCCTGCGAATGGATAAACTCTTTTGACAAAAGATCATCTGTTATCAAAGACCTCATTTCATTTCTAAACCATTTCAACAACGGAACTTCAAAGCCTTTTTTAGGACGGTTGTATAGTTTTGCCGGAAGTATATCACGGAAAGCATCCTGAAGAATTCTCTTTCTATATTGAGAATTGATTTTATACTCGCCCGGCAAACTAAATACAAAATTGACAACTTCGTAATCGAGGAAGGGGACGCGTACTTCCAGCCCATTCGCCATGCTCATCAGGTCAACTTTAGTAAGCATGTCGTTTGGCAGCACGAGTAACATATCCGTTAACAGTATATCATTGATGCCAGCGTTATCGGGCAAATGTCGGAGGAGAGTATTCTTGCGTGCTGCAAATTCCTGATGCGAACTTTTCACTTTTATATCAGCATGCAGCATGGATAGCGCTTCATCATTATGCGCATACCCGGCCCAACGCCAGTAGCGATCTTTCGCAGATAGCTTCATACCTTCACTAAAGCGCAATAACTGACGAGCTTTGTTTGCCAACGGATTATTTCTGGACTGCGGCAGTACCTTCCATAACGGATGAAATGCTCCTACTAATTCTTCCTTAAATCCTTTATGAATAATGCGATTAAAAGCTGCATGTTTGTTATACCCGGCAAACATTTCGTCAGCACCATCTCCGGATAGGGCAACCGTTGCGTGCTTACGTGTCTCTTTGCTCAATATATATACTGCGATGGCGGATGAGTCTGCAAACGGTTCATCGATATAATCAAGCACAGCATTTACGTGTGCATAAAGATCATTGTTGGTGAGTGAGAAAACGGTGTGCTCGGTTTTAAAATGCTTCGCGACCAACCGGGCATATTCTGTTTCATCAAAAAAACTTTCGTCTTTAAATCCGATGGAAAAAGTGTGCAGGTCGGGTTTATGTTTGCTGGCCAATGCTGTAACCACAGAAGAATCAATACCTCCGCTGAGAAAAGCGCCGAGCGGCACATCAGCAACCAATCTTCGTTGTACAGATTCTTCCAGTAACTGTTTTAGCCTGATTTGTGCATCCTGGTAAGAAATTGTATTTCGTTCGGACTCTTCGCGGTTATAAGGTATATCATAGTATGATTGAATATCCATCTTCTGCCGCGATACCTTCATATAGTGTCCCGGCATCAGTTTCTTTACATTCTGAAAAATTGAATCGGGAGCCGGAATATAGTTTAACTGAAGATAAATATGGAGCGAATTATAGTCGACAGTCTTCTCAATACCATATTCCAAAATAGATTTCATCTCGGATGCAAACAGAAACTTATCTTCATCAAAGAGATATAGCAGTGGTTTGATGCCGAAACGATCGCGCGCCAAAAAGAAAGTTTTCTCTTGGCGATCATATACACAGAACGAAAAAAATCCGTTAAGCTTTGAAAGACATTTCTCTTTCTGATCGATATATAGATTGAGTAATACTTCTGTATCGGAATGAGAGAAGAACGGGTAGCCCTTCCGTTCAAGCTCTTGCTTCAGCGATTGAAAATTAAAAATCTCACCGTTGAAGACAATGCAATAGCGTTTGCTCTCATCCCACATAGGCTGATGTGCCACAGCCGTTGTATCAATGATCGACAATCTGCGATGACCAAGACCAACCCATTCGTCATGATAAACATCCTGATAATCGGGACCACGTTTTTGTATAGCCTGTGTGGCATTGCTGATTTGTATCTTATTGAATTTACCTACGAGGTTGAATGCAAAAATTCCCGTTATACCACACATGAACTTCTGTGAATTGATTTCCGAAAGTTAATGGTTTACAAAATATCTTAATTATTTTTCCGCATGCAAGAAAGTAATATAGTTCACCTACCCTTCCATTCGAGTAAGCAGGAGCTTTCTATGGGCATTGAGCTGGAGCTGCAGGTTCTTGATCAAAAAAATCTTTTATTAACACCACGTGCTGCCGAGATCATTGAATTAATAAAGCACGATGCTTTTAAACAAGAGTTCTTTCAAAGCACGATTGAAATTATTACTGGCGTTTGCAGCGATGTGCAGGTTGCAGAACAAGATTTAAAACATTCACTTCAAAAAGCACGACACGCAACATCTCAACTTGGATTAACGCTTGCCTCCACCGGCACGCATCCTTTAGCAGATTATCGCGACCGACTGGTTACACCATCACCACGCTATCACGAATTGATTGATCGCAACCAGTGGCTTATACGCAGAATGGCCGTATACGGTATGCACATTCACCTGGGTATGAAATCAGGCGAAGATTGTATTCGCTTCAATTATTTTTTCATGCACGTGCTGCCACATATACTCTCGCTTTCGGGAAGTTCTCCGTTCTGGCAAGGCATGTATACCGGCTTGTCATCGTGCCGACCTACAACATACGAAGCGTTGCCTACTGCGGGTATGCCGTATCTTGTTAAAGACTGGAAAGAATTTCAGAAGCTATATCATTTTTTACTCCGCTCCAAAGCGATTCAAAGTATGAAGGATCTCTGGTGGGATATACGACCGAGCCCACAGATCGGAACGCTTGAACTTCGCTTCTGCGATGAACCAGCAACTCTCACGGAGGTGTTAGGTATAGCTTCGTTTGTTCACGCACTGGCGCATTGGTTTCGCGATCACCAGGAAGAATGGACAAAATCACACACACCATTAAAGCGATGGATCTTCCGTGAAAATAAATGGAGAGCCATGCGCTACGGACTTGATGCAGAAATTGTAACGAGTAAAAACGGAAAGACAACGCTGCTACGCAAGGACATTAAAAACTGGTTACGCCTTGTGGAGCCTTATATCAAGCAATTGAATTACGGACAATATATATCTGTGATTGAAAATATTATTAAGAAAGGAAACAGCTCAGACCGCCAGCATCGCGTGTTCGAAAAAACAAGCGACCTGATGGAAGTTGTGAAGCTGAATGTTTCAGAATTTGAAAGCGAAATTCCGAACTGGAATTTTTAATGACTCGTTGCAGTACCGGTAAAGAGTATAATTTCATGCTCCATCTTTTCGCGGTCGCGCCAGTAATTACGACTGTATACCATGCGGTAACTCCAGTTCTTTTGCGCTAGCAATAAAGGTGTGTAGGCATGTGCCTCTTTTACCGATTGACTTTGATGATAGCGGGCGTCATCGGTTAGTAAAATACCGAGGTAATTATCTCGTTGCTTTACGCTGATATCGGAGAATGGCAACGCGTTTGTCTCGAATGAAAATTCGTTCAAACGCGATGTACTCCATTTTTGTAAATGATTTTTTAAATACCAGTGTGTGCGTTCACCATCAAGTGATGTGATCTGTGGTTTGAATCTCCGCTGATCTACATCACGGGCAAACGTGAGATACTCTTTTAATAAACGCGGTCCGTCATTTCTGGAATCGTCCGTCTTCAACTGTTCAGGCCATATACTGCTTACGAGAACTATTTTTTCCCGCGCGCGCGTAACCGCCACGTTGAGTCGATTCTCTCCGCCGGTAGCATTCAGGCTTCCAAACAACATCATCATTTTTCCTTTTTTATCCGGTGCATAGCCGATGGAGAAAATGATAATATCTTTTTCATCACCCTGCACATTTTCAATATTCTTCACAAAAAGTGTTGAAGGTAAAGATATACCGGCCTGTACAGCTGCTGCCTCCAGTAAATCAAGAATCAACATTTGTTGAAGTGCATTGAATGTAACGACACCAATCTCTTTTCGAGGATATGTCTTTAACAGGTTCATTACTTTCTCAACAACACTTGCAGCCTCCACCGGGTTAGTCTGGTTGTCCCATATACCATCTACTTTTATATACTCGATGGCAGGTTCATGCTGGTTCATCACATGCTTATCGGGCAGTAACTGGAGTCTTCCTTCATAAAAATGCTTATTCGAAAAATCGATCAGTTCGAGTGACTTACTTCTATAGTGACCTTGCAGGTGTACGGTAGATACATATCGTTCCACCAGTTCCAGCACGGAGTCAACTTCAAGCTCCGGTTCATCACGGTCATCTTCCCAACGCACCTGGTACATTTCATTCGGACGAAGCTGCTTGTTATCTCCCGCCACTATAATTTGTTTGCCCCTATACATGGAAGGTATACCACGCTCGGCAAAACACTGCGATGCTTCATCGAAGATCACCACATCAAACAGCTCCATCATTGGAAATATAGCCGACACCGATTCGGGTGAAGCCATCCAGCAAGGTATAAGTTTAAAGAGCTCTTCCTGAAAATCCGTTATCACTTTGCGCATCGGCCATACCTTTTTCTTCTTGCTTACCTGGTGATACAGGTCGCGGTATGTAATGCGGTTATTCAACCGGTTATATTCTATACCTTCGTATACCAATTCGCGCGCGCGAACCAGTAAAATTTCTTCACTTAGTTTTTGTTTCTCAACCACCAGTTGCTGTATCTCGGTTTCCATCGCATCCATCTTCATGGTAGATACCGCGCGCAACACAGGATATTTAGTTTCAATGTGATCGATCCACGCGAGACGCAAACTGTTCTGGAATAAATTTTCCATCGAAGCAGCATCCCAGTCTTTCAGGTGATCATTCAATCTTTCAATCACTTCTTTCTCGTATGGCCGTAGTCCTGCTTTCAGTTTATCATAAGCACACAAGTTATCGAAATCGCGTTTCAGCGTTTGTATATACTCACTCTCCAGCGAAGGCTCCTGCACCAGGTGTCTGTATTGATACAGCGACACGTAATGCATCCACGCTGTTTTTCTGACAGGTATACCGCTCACTGCTTTCAGCAACTGCTGAAGCAAATCGATAAACTCTTTTCGCGATAGTCCTTGTACATTAATTGACTTGTTTACTTCGCGTAGCGAGTTAAAAACAAGCTTGGCACGTACTGCAAACTTTTTACGCTTAAACCATTTTTTTAGATTGTCAGCATTGTAATCGCCTGGCACTTCTTTCAACCAGATCTTCGTACGAAGCGCCGTAAGATGATGCTCCAGATTTAAACGACTATCAATGCGCTGCTCGAGTACGTTCAGTCCAATCTTGTTATAGGCAAGACCATTGGCTACCAGTACACGCTTTACGAGGTATTTATTTTCAGAGAAGAATTCCCATCGCGCCATACGTATCAGGTTTGTGCGCGCATCTACACGTTGCTGTAGCGCTTCCTGTACTTTTCCAAGTTGATCGCTTACGATGGTTGTCTCCGGTCCTTCTTCCTGAAAACAGTTTAATATAACGCGCTCCATGTTAGCAAGCCACAGTAAACTGGTTTCATCATCAGTCTCCTGCATCATGGCCTGAAAGTACCGATAGGTTTCTTCATCTTTCAGTATGCTGATCATCCCGAGAATTTCATCTTCACGGAAATAAAATGACTCAGCATTTTCAAGATTGATGGATATTCCGATCAGCCTGAAAACTTCTTCTGAAACTTGTTTCTGATATTGAACAATGTCGTGAACAGTCTTCTCAATTTCTTTCTGATCAGCGTACTGAAAATCTGCGAATGATTTTCGTTCGCGCCATATATAGTTTTCGCCTTCAAACCATGCAGCATAGTTTGCATACATTTTGAGTGTGCGCGAAAAATCAGGTAGTTCGGAAAAAGTAAAATAGTGATACTCCTGCTTGATGTTCATGGAGGGAGCATACGGATCGGACGTGAGGTATAATTCTTTTACAGGCACACCACACTCACCGTCATGATATAGCGCGCTTCTGAACTCTTCCAGTTCTTCCGTGATCTGATCTATTCTGCGACTTACCTGGAAAAATCTCCGCTCGGTTTGAATTACATCAACACCACGGTTCTTTGTTTTATAGTCATCTATACTATCAATCTGCCGCGCGATTTTGGCAAAAATTTCCTTGCGATCATTTCTGAAATCGTGAATGAGACCGAGAAAGTCATGCAGGTTTATATCGTGTAGTCTGTTATATACTACATCCAGCGCGGCACGTTTCTGGCATACGAGTAATGCTTTTTTACCAGATGCCATAGCATCTGCCAGAAGATTACAGATGAGTTGAGATTTGCCTGTGCCGGGAGGCCCCTGCACTACTACCGACTTACCAACTTTAACAGATTTAATAGCACTCTCCTGGTGAGCATCTAACAGGAAAGGAGTAAATATTTTTTCTTCGCTGATGCGCACATCAGCAACTTGCTGCGATTTACCAGTAAAGAAATCCTCAAGGTCGCGAATAGATTCCTTCTCCAGCAGGTATTGATAATCTGGGACTAGCTGAGAACCTGCCTGCGGAAATATACCCAGTACGGCTTCCGGGTATAATTTGATCTCACCGTTTTTATGCGATGCATCAAAGGCATCTTTCTTGAACTCCTGAAACGGAATCAATTCATCTCGAAAGTTATCGGGGTTGAAGTTGATCTCGATCTTATCTTTGATGAGCTGATAAAGTTGTGTACGAAAAACAGTACTGTCTTTATCAAAGTCATCGAAGGTTGTATCGGTTAACGATTCATCCAGTTTTACTTTGTTATATAGCGAGTAAGCGAGTAAAAATGTTTTGTTGAATGTGATACCTGCATCTTCGCGCGGTTCAAGCACCCAATGCTGTCCTGATTGGACAATGGATACCGGGAAGAATAGCAATGGACAACGCACCATGGTGCCGTCCGAAAATTTACCATGAACAAACGGCCAACCTACGTGGAGATCATTGGAGCCTCGCTCTTCATATATAAAGCGGTCGATGCGCTGCAGGTTCTTGATCTTGCGGCTTGCTTCGTTGTTTGCTTCCAGGCGACTGTCCAGTACCTGACAAAGTTTTTTATTGCGACCGGCAATCAGTCCGTTGATAATTTCGAAGGATCGCTCGTTGTTCAGAAAACTTAATTCATGCACATCCATTAATTGCTCTGCAGGCAACCGGAATAAAAGCAATGAACGGCTGTTGCCGGTAAGGTTGGTAAGCCTGCGCAGGTAAGTTCGAAGAATGTGTTTTGTATTTTCTGACATGTACCGATCAATCAGTAAAAGTTAAACATTATGAGCATCAGTTGTGATATATATCGTGAAGTCTTTATCCAATTGCCCGACATCTAACTTCTATTCAAAATCCAAATATGGCGTGATTTTCTGAATGGTCTTGGCATCGAAGGCCTGTATCTTTCGAAGATCCTCAACACTATTGATTTTTCCATGCTGAAATCGATAGGCAACTATAGCTTTGGCGACAGACTTCACTAAATAGGGATGAGCCGCGAGCTCCCGGTCGCTGGCTGTGTTAATGTGGATTTTTTGTGGAATAAATTTATCTCCGACAAACGTTGCCTGCGATAACTTATCAATCACAACAGAATCCAACGTATATACTTCAGCGAGTTGATCCATACTCACAAAACCACCCAGCTTATCGCGGTAGGCAACAATTCGTAAAGCACGCTTCTCCCCTATGCCGTAAATCTTTTTGAGCTGTGCCGTGTCTGCCATGTTTATATCGAATTTCAAGGTCTCTTTTCGCGCCCTGGCAAACGGCATCGCTGGTTTATTTTCAGCCAACAGCTTCTGCACATTTTTATCAGGCAACAATATATAGGGATAGAGTTCATGATAGAACGTTGTATCCATACCATACATTTTAAGCAAGTCTGATTTTACTTTGAACCGTCCGCCTTTCGCGCGGTAGTTAATAATGCGTTTGGAAATCTTCTCTGTAAATCCGAGTGCCTGAAATTGCTGTTGAGATATCCGGTTAGGATCGAATTGAAAAAACGATTGAGTTTTTCGTGATGACAAGGTCTTCACACTGTCGCATGTTGCCTGTTCCCATTGCGCGATCAGGCTGTCCAATGAGTGCACCTCCGGAGGATGGTGTGTTCCATAGTGACTGATATACCAACGGTATGCGGGTTGTGAAAAAATCAGTGCTGCCATTAATGGCAGCAAAATCATAAAAGCATTTACCTGCGAACGCGAAAAACCAAAGAAGTTTTTCAGCCAACGTCTTATCACCATAACGATTTGGACTTCTTACAACTTAACTTACTTCAAGAACGACATTTTTTTCAACTCACATCTTTGCGTTTTGTCTTACCGGGAACAACGGCCTGCATTCCCGGGTTGTAGAAGAGCTATTTCCAAGGCGCTGTATCCCACATAATGATGGGTGATGAACAACCCGTAGATAGCGAGCTTCGTACTAGTGAAAGCAATTGCCATACGAACTATTTATACTCATTCTAAATTATATGTTCGCTGATTTTTATCATGATTGATTTTCGCTCAGGCTTTACCTTTGCTACTCGAAATGACACAGAATTTAAAAGCACTCGTTTTAACTTATAAAACCGCTCCGGTAGCAGTACGCGAGCAGGTTTCGCTGACAGAGTCTGCTGTTAAGCAATTGTTGAATTTTATCCGCGATTATACGGCAACTACCGATGTACTGGTGGTTTCTACGTGCAACCGTACCGAGATTTACTATGTAGCGGAACAGGACTATGCTTCTGAAATTTTCAAAGGTCTTTCATTTGTAAAAAATATTGATTCAGGTTTTGAACAGCACTTTACAACGTTAGCCGGAACGGATGCTGTTAATCACCTTTTTGAAGTTGCTATCGGCCTGGATGCCCAGGTAATTGGCGACCTTCAGATTTCTGGGCAGGTAAAAAATGCTTACCAGTGGAGTGCAGATGAAAACATGGCGGGGCCTTTCCTCCACAGATTGATGCACACCATATTCTTTGTAAACAAACGCGTAGTGCAGGAAACTTCTTTCCGCGATGGTGCAGCTTCTATTTCGTACGCAGCGAAAGAAATGGCTGACGACCTGACTGCCGGAGTACGCGAACCTAAAATACTGGTTGTTGGTGTTGGTGAAATAGGACAAGACGTATGTCTTAACCTGGTGAACACGCGCCTTCAAAATGTTACGATATTAAACCGTACGCTCGACAAAGCTGAAAAGCTTGCGCAGAAGTGCGGATTCAAATTTGGCGGTATTGAAAATCTGAAGGACGAAATTCAGAAGGCTGATGTTGTGATCAGCTCAGTATCGGGTAACGAACCACTTATCAACCGTGAATTATTAAAAGACATAACCATATTCTCGCATAAGTTCTTCATTGATCTTTCCATGCCTCGCAGCATCGAAGCTTCGATCGAAGAAATTCCCGGAGCAATTGTCTATAACCTTGACGACATCCAGGAAAAAACAAACGAGGCCGTTGAAAAACGGAAGGCATCCATTCCAAGAATCCAGGCGATCATTGGTGAAGCCATTGGCGAGTTCGAAGATTGGTCGAAAGAAATGGTGGTGTCTCCTACTATCCAGAAATTAAAAAATACACTGGAGAAAATCCGCCAGGAAGAGTTGGCGCGTTTCCTGAAAAACTCGAAGCCGGATGAAGCAGAGAAGTTGGAAGAAATGAGTCGCTCCCTGATGCAGAAAATTCTGAAGTACCCGGTACTCCAGTTAAAAGCAGCGTGTAAACGTGGCGATGCCGAGTCGCTTACCGAAATGCTGCACGAGCTCTTCAATCTTGAAAGAGTTTCCGAAAAGAAGTAATCAAAACAGCGCTGTAGCGCTTATACTTTCTTGAAAATTATAGCACTCGAACTGCTACAGATCGTTCACGATTTTTCGGAACGATTGCATGCTGTTTCCGATCATGATTTTTTGGCCAAGTCAAATGCTCATAAGTGGAGCAAGCAGGAAATTCTCGGACATCTCATCGACTCCGGTCACAATAACCTGCGCAGATTTATCTGTGGCCAATACGAAAATCAACCGCCTCATATCATTTACAACCAGGACTTCTGGGTAGCTGCCAATAATTACCAGGCATCCAAAAAAGATGATGTCATTACCCTTTGGCGATTGATCAACGAACGTATTTATACTGTGCTGATCACAATGCCAGAAGAGAAGTATTTGCGTGAATGCAATACCGGCCGCCACACAAACGAACTTCACTCGCTCGAATTTCTCGCTATAGATTATGTAAGGCATTTAAAACATCACCTGAATCAGATTCTTCCAGGTTCATTTGATGTTGTATATTCATAGCTTTATAGGATGCCTTCATTTACCGTAGACCATATTTATCAATGGCTCGAAGAAGTCAAAGACCCCGAGATACCTGTGTTATCGTTGGTGGATCTCGGTGTGATCACTTCAGTAGCTATAGCAGCAGACACGGTAAAAATCGAAATGACACCCACGTTTGTAGGATGTCCCGCGCTTGATGTAATGCAACGCGACATAACGGAGACACTACAGGCGAAAGGCGTTCCTGAAGTTTCTATTACGGTTAATTTTCACAAACCCTGGTCGTCTGATAAAATCTCTGAAAAGGGGAAACAAGCGTTGAAAGAATTCGGGCTCTCGCCTCCGTTTTCAGCCCTTATCCATGATATTGAGCTGCTGGAGCATGTTACCTGCCCACGATGCAACGGTACCAATACTGAACTGCGCAATACATTTGGCTCCACGCTCTGCCGGTCTATTCACTATTGCTATACCTGCCGGGAAGCTTTTGAACAGTTTAAGCCGGTGCAGTAACAATCATTGAAAGTATACTTTTGAAATATGAGTTTCCGTCATGAAAACATACTCGTTTTATAAAATGCTGAAAACCAGAGGAACATTTTATTTCTTTGCACCGTATTGGTCACTTGGAGCCCTTTTTATTTTGAAGTAACGCATGAGAACCTTGTTATCTGGTATGGTCATTACCAGTTGTGCTTTTGTTTTTTGGAACTGCGGTAATAAAGAAGTTACCCAGGATCAAACTGCTACAACGTTTACACGGCTGGATTCGCTTACAGACGCATATCTTGGTTTGCAAGACAGCCTGCTACAGGCCTGGAACGTGATGATCCATGACGACAACCAGAAAATAAAGGCCATGCACAATCTCATTCACGAATTGATGATATCATCGCCTGAAAAAAGTGAAGAGCTTGCCATCTACGAACAACGACTCGACCAGCTATTGCGTCTTCGGTACACACAGAAAACCATGGCGAACGCAGATGTAGTGGAGGAATACGACTTTGCGTCCAACTCACTGGTATCAGAACTACTTTCGCTGGCAGAATCTCAAACCGAATTCAATTATAACACCACCCTTCAGAAACTCGCGGAAGAAATAAGTCAGGCCGACCAGCGCGTTAATAATTACCGTGAAGAGTACGATATGATTGTAGCATCGTACAATCGTTTCATTGAGCGAAATCAGAAAGACATAAAAGATATTGATGCACACACTCCTCCGGAGAAGCGCCCCATGTTTCAAATGGTCTCGGAAGAATAAGAATCATACAAAAAAATGCCCTGCAAAATCTCTTTGCAAGGCACAAGTCTCATCAAAATATAGTCTTATCGCATCAGCACAAGTTTTCCTTCGCGGATCACTTGATTACCATTCACGCTGAACTGCATTTTATAGATATATACTCCGTTCGGTAAAACGTTGCCTTGCAAATCCGTTCCGTCCCACTTCAGGTAATTTACACCGATGTGAAAATCATTCGCATCATCTTGTGAGAAAGCATGCAGCAGTTTACCATTTACATTTACCAGTTCCAGGTTAAAATTCTCAGGTGTATACTGGCCGCTCAAAATTACCCGGAAGGCAAAATCAGAAGCAGAAGGATTCGGATACGGTTCTGAAATTGTAACGGAAGTTTCATCGCTTACAACAAAGTCTACCAGGTATGGATCGGCACCGCTGGTGTTGTTACGTGCATCAGCAGCCTCTACACGCAAGGTATATTTACCGGCAGGCAGATTTACCGGCTTGAATTCTATTCGAAAATCCGATGTCTCGGTAGCCGGGTACCACGTTACTTCACTGCTGCTAAGATCAATAGTGGTTGGTGTACAGGTTTCGTCTTCGCAGGGATACGTGAGATATACTTTCATACCCTGAAGATCCTGCTTAAAGTTCTTCTTGTTCTCATCCCAAACCCGTATCAGTATAAATGGGTTGGTAGATACGAAATCACCATTCAGCACATGCCTGTCATCAATGGTAACATCCAGCACGGGGTCAAAACCATCCACCGTTACGTTGAGGTAATCAGGAAGCGACAACACATTGTTATCGTAATACTGCTCAGGGGTTATCTGCGGGTTTACGAATACATTTACGTCATTGGCGCCAATCATATCTGCAGTAGCCAAATTTATACTGAACAAGGAAGTATCTCCCGGAGCCGGCTGTTTGATCTTCTTATAAGACAATTGCGATATACGTTGATCTTTATTGAAGAGCTCGTATCGTACCGAAAGCGAATCTGTAAATTCTTTATCACTGATGTTAATGAATCCGTATTTCCCTTCCCATACAACACCTTCCGTTACCGTTTCTGCCTTCTGATTATTTTTAAAAACAAGCAAGCCCTCTGGTACAGGCGTGTATAGTACCAGCCATTTTCTTAGTTGTGCTGCTGTCAGTTTTATATTGTCCGCAGCTTTATATACCAGTTTTATATAGGGGTATTGAACAGCATCTATTGATGACAAATCCAGATCACCCGTAAAATCGGTATATAGTACTTCTTCGTCACCATTCAGTTTAATACCCAGAAGATCAAAGCTCACGATATCCTGCGGCTCTACACTTTTGGTATTTGCAATGAATGATTTCCAGGCCTGAGCAGGACCAATTACTTTAGAAGTCATGCTACCGGAAGTATAGCGACCCGTGATCGTTTTACTAACTGTTAACACCTGTTTATTCGCAGGCGTACCAGAAGTCCGGAAGAACTTTGCAGTTCCGGCTGCTGCTCCTTTGCGTGCGAAAATAACAACAGGTTCGCCTGCCGTAAGCGCATTAATCTGTGCTACAGATATACCAAGCTCACCTAATTTCGTTTTTGCTGCTGCCGGCCACGAAGGATAATTAGCATTACCAAGACTGAATAACACAACAGAATCTCCCTCCGCTATATTATCCACATACGTGCGGATATCATCGTTATTACTCGTGATCAGCTCCGTATACAGAAAACTATTCACTACCCAGGGCGAACGTCCACAGGAGCGTCTGCCGCTGGTATACCACTTGAATGGTATACCTATATACGGATTGGTTGAACTCTTTTCAAATGCAATCAGGTTAATCGTATTATCACGACACACATATCCCTGCCGGTAGAGATTGTATTCCGCTCCTCCTATTTTATAACTATAATCCAAATACGTAGCACCATAGGCAGACCCGTAGATTCTAATATCAACCGAAGTTACGGTCTCTTTAAAATTCAGTTTACGCAAAGTGGCATCTTCCACCAGCCCGTCCGTTGTATTGGCCAGGTATTGTGGAAAATGTACCTGAGCCCAACCTTCTGGCCCGTTATCAATGTAGGTAAAGGAGCTATGCACCCAGGCATCCGACTCTCCCTCGGTTGGCTGCGCCAATTTAGTTCGCCAGTAATAGGCAAGCGTATCCACCTGCAAAAGTTCTATGCCCTGACGCGCCAACAGCGTTCCTTTTACCGTAAATGTTTTTTTATACTGACTATCAAATGTATTGACGGTATCAACTTCTACGATGAACTCACGTTCGCCTGACCGCAAATCTGTAGTTTGAAAAGACAGCGTTAAATCTTTGTTATGTACTATAGCAAAGTCAGAAGGGAAAAGATTCCTAGTTCCATTTAATGCAATAGGCAATGTTAACGATGCGGTGTTATTGCTTTCATTTAGTTCATTGATTATACTATCTGGATCAAGCGTTATTTCAAACCGGTTATTACCCCCGCCATTCTCGCGGCCTTTACGAATAACAAAAGTTAATGTATCGCTATATAGCGTGGATGGATACAGTGAATCGTAAACGATCAGTGAATTATCATTCAGGTAGCGCTTCACTTCAATGCGCATCGTATCTTCCCTGGCACGGCCAAAGTTTCGAACAATGATCTTCAGTGCAAACGAATCGGTTAGTGCAGTGATCGTTTCTCCATCGAATGATTCGAGGTATACATTCTCATCTTTTATTTCAAGGTCAGGTTTGTTCGCACCGAATAATGGCACAGCCGGATCACCGAGTAAAATCATTTGCTGTACCTGTGTTGTGTTCGCTATAGATGAGCCGGTTTGCGCTATATGCCTGCGTGCTGTTTCTTTCTGTATATCGCCAATGCCTTTATGGATAAATACGGAATCCGCGAATCCAACCTGATAAAACTTTTCGGAGTAAATACGCAGATTCGAAACAAAGCCGTAACCACTATGTGCTATAAAGGCAGAGGCACCTTTATTGGCTGCGAGTACCCAATCTTCACCAAATAATGTCTTGTTGGAAAAGAATGCACCGGCACTACATCCATTCATTAGCATCATTGGATACTTGTTAGGATTGTTATATCCCATGATCGGGTCGGTTACATATCCTATATCAAAATCCAATGTTGTGGTAGACGCGTGTCCAAAAAATGTTACCAGCCCAAGTCCTTTATTTATTTCTTCAGCAATGTTAATGAGTTCAATATCGGTCGATTGTTTAGCAAGTGCCGAAACCTTTCCTCCCAAATAATAACTGCGGGCAATAGTTGCATAGTCCTGCAGAAAAGAACGGAAAAGCTCGGGCTCACCATCTTCTATACCTCCGCTTAGGTGAAGTATATCTTTTCTTCGCAAGTCATCAAAAGGTCTTGCTTCAGTCTCTATTATCTTATTGAGATAAGCAGCAACATCTGCCGCTTTCGTTGCTGTAATACGGCCTGTAGCCACCGCAGGATCATCGGTTGTACCTGCGAGACCTGCCGTATAGTAACTATCCGAAGCAGGATGCCCGGTTGAAGGCACCAGGTCTTTATTGGTTGCAAAAGAACTCGAATTAGGATTACGATGATATTGCCCCCCGTAGTCAAGTCCTTTACCTATAATGAAGAGATAACGGGGAAGGTTGGTAGCAGCAAGATACTGCATGAACTTAAATATAGCTCTTGGCGATATCTCGCCATAGTTAAACTGGTCATAGAGTTGCCCTATATTTACTACCAGCGTATCATGACCTCCACCCGCTGCCGAGGCCCTGTATTCCGCATAAGCTTTCACCGGATCGCTGTAACCGGAAGCTGCTCTTCGCAAGAGTGGGTGACTAATGATTACATAGTTATGATCACGCGGGTTTATGTCTCTGAACTTAATGGGTTTAATCTTCGGAGCTATAGTAGTGGTAGTCGAAAATATTTTGCGTGCGGAACTTGTTGAAGGAACAATAGCATTTAACGTAGAAGATGATGTAGTTCCTATCTTTACTACAGTGGAAGGATCCGTTACATCAAAGAGACGAAGTCCGGCTGCAGCATTCTGTATTTGTACATACGATTTACCGTTTCCATTGGCAACAAGATTAAATACCTTTTCGCTTGCTGAAGCGGCATTAGTTTGCTGCGCATAACGCAGCTTCAGATACGATGCGCTCAATCGGTCTACAGCTCCTCCGACACCGATAACTTTTATGCGTACCAGTAACGAACCGTCAGCGGCAATATCGCTCCACGCCAGATTCTGAGTAAAAGTATAGGCATCATAACCCGAGAAATTTACGGTTCCTGCCAAACGTAAACCTGTGCCTACATATACTTCTGCAACGTGTGCCATCGGACCACGCCCAACCAGCAAGAGTTCAAGTTTCGGAACAGGGGCCGAAGTAACCGTATTTGTAATACCCGTGATGGTATAGTCTACATATTGAGCCTGTACAACCTGTGCCCCGGTAAATCCTTCTCCGCGATCAAAGAAGCTATAGCGCATCTCTATTTCATAATCAGTTCCCTGCGAAAGCTGGCTGACGAATACCTGCAACTTCTCATCAACATGATAACTCTCTGCGGCAAGCCCCGATGTATTGTTTTCGCTGAAGGAAACCATTCGCTTGCCGTTCAGTGCTCCGATGGTAAGGAAGTAACTGGTGGTGTCGTTATAGAGGTTATAGTATTTATGAGGCTGAAGTGATGCGGGTTTATAAAGATCAGCATCGAGTGTACCATCGTTGCGTCTTCCGTAAAACTCTATAAAATCAGCGCTGTTGAACTGGCCATCGCCCTCTCCTTCTACATAGATGGCCTGTTGAACACCACGATGAAAGAGCTGAATACGCTGCGGATCAATTGAACCTACCGGAAAGCCTGCGGCCTGCAAACTTGTATAGTCAAGTTTATATATACCGTCTTTACCAACGGGAATTTTAAAATACGACTGGCTAAAGTCAATCCACTCATTACCTACCTGGGCATTGACCTCTACAATGGCTGCTAAAATCAGGATTACGAAAAAAAACTGCTTCATTAAAAACCTCCCCAAAGACCTGTTAACAAAGGTACATACTAAGTTAGCTTATGAAGTAAGTTCTTTTAAATCAATATTCTGCAAATATTTAGCACTTGTAATTATCTGTTGATACGTGAATAAAAATTGAATGCCCGGGCTTGTCGCTAACTAAAAATGTAAAGTCTAAAGAAAGCAGCTATTGGTCTACGCACTTCCTGTCCTCAGTCCTTAAAATCCCGCGCAAAGTCTCGGTGATTTATTCAAAACTGAACAGCGCTGTGTTCACTTTCAGATCAAATCCCTTAAACAATTCAGGTCAGAAAACCTCGCTTCAAAAAAAAATGAAAAATTTTTTAAAAAGATGTAATAACCTGTAAATAAGACACTTGAATTCATTTTTTAAGATAAAAAAGTGCCATTTTCTTTGCTCTTTTTAACCGAACAATAAAGTACTTGGCCATACATAGTACTTATCCGTATATAGATCTATATTGAAACAAAAAAACAGGGATGTATGAACCTTGAAAACACGCAAGTACAGATGAGAAAGGGAATTCTGGAATACTGCATCCTCCACATAATTTCGCGGGGCGAAGTATACGCTTCCGACATGCTGGATGAACTTACCGCAGCCAAAATTATAGTGGTGGAGGGTACCCTATACCCGCTCCTTACCCGCCTTAAGAATGCGGGGCTTCTAGAATACAAATGGATTGAGTCAAAGTCAGGGCCACCTCGAAAATATTACAAACTCACTGATAGAGGAAGTAAATTTTTGGGCAAACTTACCGAGACTTGGGATGAACTCGTACATTCCACACAAATGATCACATCCAAATCCAACTTATAATTGTATAACATCTCACGTCTATTGACTATATGAAAAAGAATATCAGCATCAACATCAGCGGCATCATCTTCCATATCGAAGAAGATGGATATGATAACCTGCGAAAGTATCTGGATTCGATCAATAAATATTTCTCTTCTTTTGAAGACAGCAGCGAGATCATGGCCGACATCGAAAGTCGCATTGCCGAAATCTTCCTATCAAAACTGAATGAAGGCAAGCAGGTAATTACGGCTGACGATGTACATACGCTTATTACAACCATGGGTAGTGTAAGCGACTTTAAAGCTGTTGAAGAACATGAATTCAACGGTACCAGACCTTCAACCGAAAATACAGCATACGAAAATACTACTACTTCAGGCGAAGCTTCGTCTTCCGACAACACGAACAGCAAAAGCTATAAAGCATTTACACCTTCACGACAATTGATGCGTGACCAGCAACGAAAAATACTGGGTGGTGTTTGTGCCGGGCTGGGTAATTACTTCAATGTAGATCCGCTTTGGATCCGGTTATTATTTGCCGTGCTCGCCTTCGCGTATGGTGTTACTATCGTGGTATACCTGGTTATGTGGATTGTTGTACCCGGATCCTATACGCTCGAAGAACCGATCGTTGATAGGAAAATGTTTCGCGACCCGGAGCGTAAAGTATTAGGTGGTGTTTCGGCCGGTGTAGCTTCATACTTCGGTATAGATATAGTAGTGATCCGCTTATTGTTTGTAATCTTCACAATTGTTGGTGGTTTAGGTCTGCTGCTATATATAGTATTGTGGATTGCGCTGCCGGAAGCAAAAACACTTACCGATCGCATGCAGATGCAGGGCGAACCGGTTACACTGTCGAACATAGAGTCGACAATAAAAAAAAATCTAAACGTTGATCCTGAAAAAGAAGAAAGTGCAGCCACTAAAATACTGCTCTTCCCTTTTCGTCTTATCGGAATGATTCTGTCGGCACTGGCTAAAATCATCGGCCCGCTCGTAGAAGCATTCCGGATTATCATAGGAATTCTTATCGTGTGTATGGGTATTGGCTTTGCTTTCACGGTGCTGGTTACAGGTGGTATAGCCCTCGGCTTCTTCTCCGGTGCAGCACTCTCTGTACCGTGGATGGTAGAAGGTGATAACTTCAGCTTACCGGTAGATGCCATGACACGCGCGTTCCCGGGCTGGATAGCACTAGCAGGATTTATAGCCTGTCTCATTCCAAGCATACTGATATTGTTACTCGGTATATCCATGATCGCCAAACGAATTGTGTTTGGAGCTGCAGCCGGCTGGACATTGTTTGTATTGTTCTTCGTGAGTGTTGTGATGCTCAGCATCGGTATACCCAAGATTGTGTTTGCATTCAAAGAAGAGGGAAGCTATAAAGTAGAAAACACGTATCATGTAAGCGGCAAGCGCGCATTACTGAAATTGAATGAGACAGGTCTCGATGATTATGATGAGACACATCTGTCGCTGAAAGGATATGATGGCAAAGACTTCAAGCTTGTACAGGAGTTCCAGGCAAATGGCAACACGCGACAAAAAGCAATTGAAAATGCACACATGGTAGACTATAACGTTACTGTTGAAGACTCGATCTTTACTTTCGATTCAAATATAGTCTTCCAGCAAGATGCAATTTTCCGCGGACAGAGCCTGGACATGACGCTGTATATACCGTACGATTTCCCTTTCACAATGACGGAAGATGTGAGTCGCTTCATTACACAATATGTAGACGGTAATTACCTGGATGGCGAAACCTGGCGAATGACTCCGAAAGGACTTGATTGTCTTACATGCCCAGTTGCCGATGGCGATCCGGAAACAAAAGAAGAAACCAGCGATCAGTATGGCTTGACAGACTTCGATGAACTGGAAGTAAGCGGAATCTTTGATGTACGCATTACCCGCGGAGATGAGTATGCGATTGAATTGACAGGACCTGAAAGTGAAAAAGAAAAATATAAGATCGAACGCCAGGGCAGTGCATTGGTAATAGACTACGAGGATGACCGTGGTATAAACTGGAGTCGCGATTTTCTGAGTGTAGACGAGATCAAAATCAACATTACTATGCCGAAGCTTGAAAAAATCAAAGCGAAGGGAGCTGGTAAAATAAACTTCAAAGAATTTAAAGCTGAAGATCTGGATATAGATATAGTGGGCGCGGTAGATGTTACCGGTGAAGTAGAGGCAGACGATGTAACTCTGCACCTGAGCGGAGCGTCAAAGCTTTCGTTGGAAGGATCGGGCAACAACATGGAAGCCACGGTGCAGGGCGCATCATCGCTGCGTGCGTATGACTTTAAAGTTCGCAATGCTTTCATCGAAGTAAACGGAGCGTCATCAGCCAAAGTAAATGTTACCGACCATCTTGAAATGGAAGAAGGTATAGCCAGCGATATAGATTACAAGGGCAACCCTACTACCGTTACCAAACGCGATCACTAGTAACTATATATTTACCGGGAGTGAGGAGACGCCACATCCTTGCTCCTGGTATAATCGCTTTGTTGCAGAAACTGCCTCAATTTCGAGCTGTGCCGGCCGTAACGATTCTGAATTAAAAACGTTTAAATCCCCAATCCCCCAAACCCATGATCATCTTCCTGTTAGTAGTACTGGTCTATATAATCTTCCAGATCGTCTAATCTCTGATCGGAATTTATATTTGTTTGCAAGATTTATAGATACATACCGTTTTTTTACTTGTTACACCAGCTAAAAGTATATATAGTAAATACGGCAGGTTTCTATTGAATTTAGTAAATTAGATGTATGAGAAAACTTCTCCTGTTTATAGCATTGATAAGTTTACTCGAAAATGCAGCGGCTCAAAAACCGGGCATTCTTCAAGGGCAGGTATTTTGGGTAAGTGGCGATCAAATGCCCGGACCTGATAAAACCCGAAATCCGCAACAGGGCATCGTACGTGAAATTTATATTTACAATGCCGCCAACCTGAGCGATGCCACGCAACAAGACGGATTCTTTACAGTGATACAAACTGCCCTTGTTGCAAAAGTAATGAGCGAGTCTGATGGTTCTTTTAAAGTAAAACTGCCACCCGGAAAGTATTCTGTCTTTGTAAAAGAGGACAAAGGCCTCTTCGCCAATCTGTACGACAGCAATGGCTGCATCAATTGCGTGAATGTAAATCCACGGAAATCTTCCTGGATCACCCTTACGGTAGATTATCTCGCAGCGTACTGACCACGCTTTTCTTTTTCAATAAATATTTTTTAGCCCACGCAACCTCCCGGTTCGTATACGCATCTTAGTGCCAGAATCATTTAAATGCGATTAAAGATTTACCGGGCAAACGAAGATGAGTTGATACAAGGGTGTTTAAAGCGCGATAAGAGCGCTCAGAAACGCCTTTATGAAACTTATTCGTCCAAAATGTATGGACTATGCTACCGGTATGTAAAAGATCCGATGGAAGCGGAAGATGTTCTGGTTACTGCTTTCATGAAGATATTCGATAAGATCGATCAGTTTAAGAACGAGGGAAGTTTTGAGGGGTGGATCAGAAAAATAATCGTAAACGAATCGCTTACCCACCTGCGCAGAAACCGGTCTATGTATCTGGAAACCGAACTGGAACAAGCCGACCGCGAACCAGACTACGATCGCCTCAGCGATCACCTCGAAACCGAAGATCTCCTCAACATCATTCAGGAATTACCCGCAGGCTATCGCATCGTGTTCAATATGTATGCGATCGATGGATACTCGCATAAAGAAATAGCCGAGCAACTAGGCATTAGCGAAAACACATCAAAATCGCAGCTAAGCAGAGCACGGGTATATCTTCAGAAAAAATTAGTAGAACACGATTGGGTGTCCAATCAAAAAATCAGTAACGATGAATCAGCAACCTGACAAATTGTTTCGCGATAAACTGGAAAGTTTTTCAAGACCTGCTCCGGCAAGTGCGTGGGATAAAATTGAGGCCGGCCTTGACAAAAAAAATAATACCCGCGGTATCGTGTGGAAGGTAGCAGCCTCGCTGCTGTTGCTGGTAGTGGCCGGATATATACTTTGGTCTGTGCTTCACAATACCACTGCGCCATCACAACAGTTGGTGAATACAGACAAGCAACAACCCAAGCAAAGTATACCACAAAAAAATACGGAGCGTACGCCTGCTGCTGACTCAGCACAAAAAACAGATACCGCTATATATACTGAACCTGCAACGCAGTCTGTTCGAAAAACAGAAACGAAAGCTATTGACAAGTATAAAAAGGAACCTCAACAAGCTATAGAAAGTCAACCGTTTGATGATGCAACAACACAACCACAACTGGTTGCTGAAACTACTATGCCTCCGGCAGAAGAAGTTCCTGCTATAGCTATAGAAGAAACACCAGCGGTAGCAGTAACTCAGCACGAACGCGTAGTGGCTACACAACAAAGTATAACACTTGTGTTCAGTGCAGACGAAACTGATAATTACCTGAATAAAAATCTTTCATCGGAAGCAACCGATGAAGAACAAAAACCATCTACGTTTAAAAAGCTGCTGAAGAAAGCACAGGATCTGAAAAACAACCAGGATCCGGTTGGCGAACTGAGGCAGAAGAAAAATGAAATTCTCGCGCTGAATTTTAAAAATGAAAAACGTGGACAAAACAAGTAATCAGGTATGAAAAAGGTATTGATAATAACAGCGGTTGCTTTACTAAGTATAACCGCTATAGCACAGGAGAAGCGGGATACCGTAATTGTTGAACTGGCAAAAACGAGTCGCGTAATATTTACTATACAGGATCGTAAAGACCTGGAAGTATTGAAGAACTATAACTATAACGAGCTCTTCAAAAATATACTTACCAAGTTAGAGAACAACGATACTACAGCACTGGCACAGGACTCTACGCGTAAAGAAGGAGACAGCGAAGAAGTTTACTGGACGCGCGAAGGCAATGACAGAAACGATGACAATGATGATGATGACGACAATAATGACGACTGGCACATGCACCACGGCAGACACTGGGGGCGCACATGGCAATCGTTCAACTTTGATCTGGGTACTAACAATTACCTGCAGGATGGCGACTTCCCATCCAGCAATGCAAACTATGCTGTAAGACCATGGGGCTCCTGGTATGTAGGTATGTCTTCTATACAACGATCAAGATTAGGCAGAAAGTTTTTCCTGGAGTGGGGTCTTGGTGTAAGCTGGTATAATTTCAAGTTCCAGGAAGACAACATTCTCATTCAGAAAACTGATGATGGTGTACAGTTCGTACAAGACACACGCGATGTTGACTTCATCAAAAGTAAATTAACCGCATCGTATGTAACCGCATCGCTTATACCGGTAATTGACTTTGGTGATAACAGCCGCAAGTCACGCGTGTGGGAGAATGATGGCGAATCGTTTCGTATAGGTATCGGTCCCTATATCGGCTATAGAATAGCAAGTCACTCCAAGCTGGTATATAAAGATGATGGCCGTGAAAAAGAGAAAGACAGAGATAGTTTTTACCTGAACAACTTCCGCTACGGAGCACGTCTGCAAATTGGGTATCGTTCTACCGATCTCTTCTTCAACTATGATATAAACGAACTCTTTGAAGCAGGTAAAGGTCCCAAGCTCAATGCCTTTAGCTTTGGTGTGATTTTTTAAGAAGTAATTATTCGTCCGAATGTATACCTTACATTCGGACGTATATATAACTAACAGTCGTTACTTGAAATTACTTTCTAATTTTTCTTTACTTCCTTTCACTGCATAATTTCTAGTTACTACTTTTAAGGGGAATTGATTATTCCGTAACTTTAAGGTAATTGTCGATTGAACTTATGAGTGAAGCTATTTCAAACTTATCGAGGAAAGAACAAGTAATCAGAAAAGCAGCCGAACTTTTTAAAGAGAAAGGCTATGCTGCTGCTTCGATGCGCGATCTTGCCCATTTACTGGGCATCGAAGCTGCCAGTTTGTATTCACACATCAAATCAAAAGAGGAAATACTTCGCAGCTTGTGTTTTGATATGGCTGCCGAATTTCAGAAGTCGCTGGCAGAAGTTGAGAGTAAGAATGTAACAGCCAGCGAAAAACTCCGCAACGGTATTATCGGCCACATCCAGGTGATGGCGAAAGATCTTACGGCGTCTGCAGTATTTATGAATGAACACCGGCACTTAAGTCAGCCATACCTGCGCGACTTTCTGCTGATGCGCATCAACTATATCAACCGCTTTAAAAGTATTATCGAGCAAGGCGTAAAGTCTGGTGAGTTTAAAGACTCAATCGATAAAAAACTCGCGGTAATGACACTCTTCTCTTCCCTGAACTGGATGCCGATGTGGTATGATCCAGGATCAGCCATCGATCCGCTTCAGCTCGGCCTCCAACTGGCCGACATGCTCGTGAACGGCTTGAAGAAAAACGCCTGATTTTCAACTAACAATCGTTTGTATTACCATTTTTAATTCGTAACTCGTTCGTGGTTAACCGCGATTAGCTACTGCTATAAGCGGTTTTTCGGTTCACGATTAACGATAACGATATGTACGGAGGTGGTAATACATTCGAAGGCATTCAGACCGAAAGCCTGCAGGAAGATCCAGAGAAACTTGCAGCGTTCGAAGCACGCATTGATCGCGGGGAAAAGATAGAACCTGTTGACTGGATGCCTCAACTCTATCGCAAGCAACTCATCCGCATGATCGAGCAGCATGCGCATAGTGAAATAATCGGTGCGCTACCTGAAGGTACCTGGATAACCCGCGCCCCGGGATTCAAACGAAAATTAGCGCTCATTGCAAAAGTGCAGGATGAAGTTGGCCACGCACAATTATTATATAGTGCTGCAGAAACGTTGGGCAAATCACGCGAAGCAATGATCGATGATCTCATCACTGGCAAATCAAAATACTCTAACATTTTTAATTACCCGGCCTATACCTGGGCCGATGCATGTTTTATATCATGGTTGGTAGATGCAGGTGCGATCGTTAATCAACTCGCCAACGCCAAAGGAAGTTACGGTCCGTATTGTCGCGCGCTCGAACGAATTTGTGCTGAAGAATCTTTTCACCTGAAGTACGGACACCATTGTGTTATATACCTCGCAACCGGCACGGCTAGACAACGCGAAATGTTTCAGGAAGCAATTAACCGGTGGTGGACTCCGATGATGCACTTCTTCGGCCCGGCTGATAAAATATCAACGCATACGCAAGTATTGATGAAATGGAAAGTAAAGATGGCGTCCAACGATGATACCCGAAATCAGTTTCTCGATATGTATGTACCGAAAATTTTAGAGTTAGGCTTCACCATTCCCGATGAGAAGCTGAAGAAAAATCCGGAGACCGGAAGATGGGACTATACCGAACCTGACTGGGAAGAATTCATGCGCGTGATTAATGGTGATGGTCCTTGCAACAAGGAACGACTGGAAGTAAGAAGGATTGCGGAAGAGCGAGGCCGATGGGTACGTGAAGCACTACGTTCGTCTAAAACAGCTTACGTTACACCGCTTGCCTAATTCCTTCGGAAAGCCGTGAACGATCCGGTGATCAGTAGAATCTCCTTCCACACTGCAGTCAATGCTTCGGTGGGCGAATTATAGATGCTCTTCAAATAAATCAGCGCACTGCTGTCTTCCGGTAATTCATTGTTAATCCATTTCCAGATGTCTTCAGCTAAAAGAATCAACTCGTTCGAATGGTATCGCGGGTAATACCTCGACAGTAGGTCTAGCGCCATGAGAAGATCCAGGTATTTCATAATAATGGTGGAATTGTAAAACGATATTAAGCAAGAATAAGTTTTTATAAAAGAAGTGAAAAGCAGAAAGGTAAAAGACATTGAAAAACGGGCTATAAATTAGTTAGACGCTGAAAAGCAGGGATTGCAGGTAGCAACGCAGAAACATATAATCAAATAAACCTATACATATAGTGAAGTCGCTTGACCCCAGGGTAAATCGCTTGCAGCCGGACGTAACCGGAAAAAGTATTGCACCGAAAGCCGCGCTCGATCAGTTCGGCACCTTTGAAGTTTTTGTACAACCGAAAGACGGAAAACCTTTTCAGCACGAAGGCATTGTACATGCGCCCGACCTGGAGCTGGCATACGTGCTGGCCAAAGAAGCTTTTACCCGCAGATTTACCTGCACCTCGCTATATGTAGTCGACACACGCGATGTATATACTTCGCCCACTACCGAAGGAGATCAATCGGTATATAGCCTGATAGAAGCACCGCTGGCAACGAACGAGGTAAAAACATCATACGAAATATACCACCTGCTGAAACGCGGCAAGCAACATCTGCATGCCGGAACGGTAGAAGCTTCAACACCCCAGGAAGCCATGTATACCGCACGGCAAAAATTCGGCACGGATAAAACTGTTTACAATGTATGGGCCATCCGCACCAACGCAATACGACTTACAACACTCGAAGAAAAAGACCTCTGGAGCACACTCCCCGAGAAAAAATTCCGCGATGCTACCGACTACAAAGGCGGAGACAAACTCAAATCCTTCCTCGAACGCTCCTCCTGAAAAGTATAAACTTCTTACTTCTAACAAAAATGCAATCCCTGAAAGAACTTCTCTATAAAATAGCCGATGACCAACTCATCCTCGGCCACCGTAACTCCGAGTGGACAGGCTTCGGACCATTGCTGGAAGAAGATATAGCTTTCTCTTCTATGGCACAGGATAAAATAGGACAAAGCTATGCGCTATACCAGATATTGCATGATTTAGGCGAGCAGGCTCCCGATACGGTAGCATTCATGCGCAACGCCAATCAGTTTCATAATTGCATATTGGTAGAATTACCAAATGGTGAATATGACTTCAGTCTCATTCGACATTTTTTGTTTGATACCGCGCAGGCACTTCGATTCGATATGTTAGCCGAATCATCCTTTCAACCCCTGGCAGAACTTGCCCGCAAGATTAAAGGCGAACTGAGATACCATACACTACACGCGAATACATTTATCAAAAAACTCGGATCAGCCACTACTGAAAGTATAAACAGGCTACAGCAGTCGCTTGACTTCGCGTTACCGTATGCCCTCGGTATATTTGAAGAATCTCCTTACGAAACAGAACTGATTGCCGAAGGTATATTTGCAGGTGAGAAAGTATTACGAGAAAAGTGGATCGAAAAAACAGAAGATATAATCAAGCAAACCAGTTTACACCTCCCCGACTGGCATACCATCACTCCCATAACCGGAGGCCGCCTCGGACAACACACCGAACATCTTCAGCCACTACTCGATGAAATGTCTGAAGTATTTAAGATAGACCCTGCCGCGGAATGGTGAAAATTAGTTGCGAGCCGCGAGGAGGAGGCTGCAAAGCTGCTGGCCTCTGGCTGCTGGAAGAGAGTGCTATATATAGACTCTCAGCTTAACAAGCGAACTCAAAATATAGCAAGCAAACTATAGCCTAAGCAGAATCTTCCTGCAGCCAATAGCCGCCTCTCATCTCGCAACTCACGGCTCAAAGCTCGCAGCTATTTCACTAGGGCTTGTGCCGAACTTTCTCTTAAAGGCTGTCGAAAAGTGATTGGGATTTTTATAACCTACTGCACTGGACACTTCGTTTACATATTTCTTTTGGTCGCGTAAGAGATACTGCGCGTGATTCATCCGGCATTCGTATATATAGTCGAATACAGTTGAGTGAAATAAATCTTTGAAGCCTTTCTTCAGTTTAAATTCATTCAATCCGAACATACGCGATAAAGCATGCAGCGAAAGATCATCTGCAAAATGCTGATCGAGGTATTTACGAAGATCGTGGAAGGTGTCAATATCAGTTCGCCTCAGTTTAGGACAATCAGGTTTCGTTTTATCGAATGCTATAAACTGCTCTATCTGCAAAGCAACAAGCTCCAGCAACTTTGCTTCGATTAACAACTTGCGCAGCGTTCCACTCAGCGGATTGTTACAGATTGCAGCAATCACGTGTTGCATATCTTTATTAACGGCGGCATCACCGTGCATCACCAATTCCTGTTTCAGTAATTTTTCCTTGAGCTGTGCGGTCCAACGGGTTTGATCGCACAGGAGGTTTGCATAATATTCGCGTTCGATCGCCACATGTACACCATGGATATTTTTACTCACCATGAGATCATACTCCTGCTCGTATGAATATAGCGAGTGATGTCTCAAACCCGTTAATGCAGCGGACAGCCCGCTTTCCTTCAGCTTTACTTCCACCATTCCCTGCAGGGCTATGCATATATTCATGCAGTGTGGCAGTTGTTCTTCGTTATACCGGATGTTAAAACGGGAAGCAGGACGTGCGCTATATTCCATAAAGCGATAGTGCGAGCTGGTGAATACTTTCTCTTCAAACGCGCCCCAGTGTTGTTGTCCGGTGGCACGATGTATAAATCCGGAAGCATCTTTCGATGCCGGTTGAAAATGAGCTTCAACGTCAGTGTAAGAGAGGGTCAGGGTTTTCATGGTCTTTCAAACGAAAGTGCTTCGTTTAACGGACTCATTCCTCTAAAGTTTGGATTGCTCCATCATCATGGGGGAGAATGAAGTATTACTCTGAAGACCTAGTTGTAATCTTCTATTTTGAATTTACTGCGTTGCGGATAGGTCTTACCCTCCGTCAACGACACATCTACCAGTTCCTTGCAATAAAGAAGTGTAACCGGAAAATTATCTATATACTCCGTCTTTGCTTTTATGACAACTTTTTTCTCCTCATTGAGGAGCTCCCGCCACTTGAATATTTTTATACGGTCATAATCTGCAGAATCAAGATATAGCTTAACCATCGAATCTTCCTTTACCCTGATGTCAACAAATGGTTTATACAGTAGGCCCTTGTCTTTAAGAATATTATAGACTTCGAAGAATCTTCTATCCATACTATCAGCTTTTGCAATATTTATCGTATCGATAGTGTGCTTTACACGCTTTATCAAACTATCCGATAGATTGTAAAAGTTACCAATTCGGAACTCACTAAAACCCAGGTCTCCAACCAGTAGATCCCTTTCATTTTTTGAAGCGCAGGCAACAAAAGGAGTAACTAAAATCAAAAGTATATATCGCATACGCTAAAATGCAATCACCCGACCATTACTTTCAAACTTCGTATCCTTCACTGCACCAACACCATTAAAGCGATACTGCAAGCCAACTATACCGGTTGGCGTATTGGGGAATGTGAGCGAGTATGCTTTCTGATCGTTTACATAAATAGTAGCATGGCGGTTTACGGTTTCAATGCGGAGCTTCGTCCATTGCGTTAGGTCAGCACCGAATTTTGAGAGATCAGCTTCTTTACTGGTTACAAACGCACCGCAGAATGCGAGGAATAAATCTCCTATACAGGGTTTGGCAGAGAACGGTATAATAATAATATCATCTTTACACTGAATGAGCACTTCTACCGGCTGGCATACGTTGGTGCCTTGATTGAAATCACTTTTAATTGTTGTCTCAAAAACAAAATTATCACTCATCAGATCTCCGAGGTCGCCCTGGTTATAAATCCGGATGCGTGGCGCCTTCGGATGAAGTGATAGATTATACTTCTTTAAAATTTCCTCACCTACTTCTACACGATCGGATTTAACACATTCCTCCTTTTTGAAATATAGCGGCACCACATCATCTTCTGCCAGGCATAGCCATCCCCCGGAAGTGATCCATAAGTCGTGCGTCTTTACAATTGTAGTATCGATAATCAGCTTCGCGCGAAAATACCCGGGATAGTAATATATAGTCGAATGCTCCGTTTTGTTTTTCGGCACCAGTTTCTTCCGGGTAATATCCCAGGTCTGTGCTATATAGACCGAGTCCGTTGGCGATGCCAGTGCATCGTAATGAAACACGACAGAGTTGGGAACTCCCTCCGTTATCATTTTATCTGCGCGAAAAGAAAAGCGAGTACTGTCAATCGCGTAAGACGCCACGTGCTTCTTCGCGGGGATCAGCGCATAGCCAAGCAAACCAAACGGAATCAGTAGCAGCAACCAGTAGTACCGCGCGCTTCGCTTCACAACGGTAGGGCCAGACGCAACTGTCGGTATCGCCATCTCCTCTGTTACTACTTCCGGCACTTCATCACCATTTTGCTTGAATGTTCTCCAGTCATTATAACCGGCAAATTGTGCCAGAGCATTCAGTGTGGTAAGCGTTGGTGCACTGTCGTACTTCAGCCTTCCCCATATACGTTTCAGGGTGGTAACACTCAACCGCACACCGGTGCCTTCGTGAATTGCATCGCTCAGCTTTTCAAAATCATAATTTACCCATTGCTCACTCGGCCCCCAGGCAAGTCGGGTTTCGATCAGCAACAGGCACCGGGTAACTTCAGCTTCTTCTGCAATTCTGGTCATAACAACAGCAATGATACTGGCTTGTACGAATTTGGCGCAAACTTGAACAACAAAAAAGACTCCTTATACATGAATTTAGCGTTTGTTCAATTAATCCATAAACCAAACACAACAAGTACCTATGAAATATTTGTTATCCCTTATTCTTTTTACAGTCGTCTTTATTGCGGACGCTCAAACATTTCGCCCCGATCTACACAATCTTCAGGCATGGGAAATTGCCAATCGAAAGGTTGAGACATTCCAGGATGTTGAGAAGAAGGCTGTCCAATTCAGTCAGAAGATCGGACAAGGATTTATGATCCTGAAAGATTATGAGTTCTCCAGCGGCACCATCGAGTTTGATGTTAAAGGGAAGAACATCCCGCAGCAAAGTTTTGTCGGTATAGCTTTTCACGTTCAGGACACCAACCGTTGTGAAGTGGTATACTTCAGACCGTTCAACTTTATGAACCCGGATACCATCCGAAGACCACGATCGGTTCAATATGTTTCACATCCAGACTATCCGTGGGACAAACTTCGGGCTGATCATACCGGCAAGTATGAGAATAAAGTTAATCCGGTTCCCAATCCGGAGGACTGGTTTCACGCAAAAATTACAGTGAACGGAAAGTCCATCAAGGTATATGTGAACTACGCTTCAAAGCCAAGTCTGGAAGTAGAGAGTCTTGGAAATCTCAGCGCAGGTAAAATTGCACTTTGGACAGGTATGATGTCCGGTGGTTCCTTCGCCAATCTTGAAATCACTTCCGCAAAAGGATCTATACCGTATGGAAATAATCCAAAATCCGGAAAGTATATATCGGTTGGTGATGCGAAACTATATTACGAGATCTATGGACAAGGTGAGCCCATTGTATTATTGCACGGAGGTGTATATGGCTATATAGATGAGTTTGCACCATTCATTGAACGCTTCTCGAAAGATCACCAGGTAATCTGCATCGCCACACGCGGTCATGGCAAATCAGAGATTGGCACGGCACCGTTTACGTGGCAGCAACGGGCAGACGATGCCTATAAAGTTATCCGTTCTATAACCCGCGACAGTGTAACGGTATTAGGATTCAGTGATGGCGGATACGCAGGCTATAAACTTGCTGCCACGCATCCGGAATTAGTGAAGAAACTGATTGCTATAGGTTCAGGTGACCGTCCTAGAAACCGAAAGGTAGACAAGGCAAATTATACTCCTGACTTATTGCTCGGTCAGGCGAAAGAATATTTCGAAAGCCGGTTAGTGCTGATGCCAGAACCCAAACGATGGGCCGAATGCCTGACGAAACTAAATAAGCTATATAATGAAGATGTGTTGAGTAAAGAGACATTTGAAAAGATAAAATGTCCTGTGCTCGTAATGGGAGGCGATCGCGATGACGGACATCCTGTTGAAGCCCTTACTGCAGTATATAGATATACACCAGGAAGCAAGTTGACAATCGTGCCCGGTTGTCATCATGTAGTATTCTTCTGCAACTTTCCCGCAGTATGGGAAAGCATAGTCCCCTTTATATATTAAAAAAACTGGCGCAAGTCTCCGACTTTGTGCCACCCCATGTCTGAAGTCTCCAGACTTCAGACATATATTTTTTTACCGCGAATCAATACAACGACTCACCATTCGAGTCAGTTGTGAGCAGCTCACTCATATAGTCAAAGAAAGGACGAATCGCCTTAAGAGTAGCATTCACATTATTCAGAAAGTCATCAGCCAACACTTCACGGTCCGTAAATTTGCGTTCGAACCAGAATTGCTTATACCGCAGCAATGCTATAGCAGGATCATCACCTGAAAAACCTTTCGGAGTAGTTTTCACTTGCTCGCCCTGCATGGATTCAAAATTCTGAACGATCGATTTCGTTTTTAACAGCTTCTTCCAGTCGCTATAGTTGGCGGCTATATCTTCACGAATACGCTTCAGATCATCTGCATTCGGGAACATAAAACCACACACTACCCGCGACTCACCCGGCCGGATGCGTATATAGTAACCACCGCGTAACAATGGCTTGCTGCGTTTCAGGTGGCCAGCAAATCGCGGATTATACGGTGCCTTGCCCTTGGAAAAACGAACATCGTTATAGATGCGAAAAAGACTTTTCTTTCCGGAAGGTGTCTCAAGCTGATCGTGCACGTTCATCTTGGTAATGAGCGCATCCATAAAAGCTTCGGCATTCTCTTTCGCCTTTTCGTATTGACTTTTATGTTCGTCAAACCAATCGCGATCGTTATTGGCTGCCAGTTTCTTCAGGAAATCAAGTGTTGTTTTCTGAATTATATATTCGCGCACGGTACTATCAATTTTTATTCAATTCCGGATCACGAAAGTATACAAAAGATCATCACAAAAAATTCCCGGCAGCGTTGTCTTACTGAATTCACGATCCGAAATTATACAGCAATCCCAAGCGGATAGTATAGCTTCCTTCCAGAAAAATATGCTCTGTGTCTTTAGACGTTTGCTGCCTGATTGGAAGTGTAGGATTATCAATGCGCCTCTCTGAATATCGCAGGTCATAAATCTTTAACGGCACATTCAAATCAACCGCAAAGCGATTACTCAGTTTGAAGTTTAGTCGCGGCACTATATTAAATACACCACCATAAAATTTATAGGAACGTGAATATTGGTGCTCAAGCTGTGATCTATAATCAACGGCAACATAGTAGGGATTAATACCCAGGCCCAGATTTAATGTAAACTTGTCTGACATTGTGAGTACCTGCTTACTAAGCTCATAGCGGAATGAATATGTATTTCCTTCTTCTTCAAAACCAGAGCTCAACAGCAATTCATAGTTCATCGGATACTGTAGCTTATCCGTTGTTTTAGAAAATTCCGGCACAAAGAGCTCCAGTTCGTGAATGAATCCATTCCTGGTCTTGACATCTATAGCCAGCGAAAAACGATTCATATTAAAATGGTCATCCGAGGTCTGCACCACACCCCCGCTTGCCGTGTACCTGGTTTTATAGATATCTGTATTATGATATACTTTGATGGCAATGGTGCTTTGAGCAATTGAGCAGGCCGTTATCAACACCAGATTGGTCAATAGTAATAAGTACTTCATGTTTATTGGGCGGGGATTTGGGTTACAAGACAATGGCAGTAAATATAGTTCCTCAATACCTTCTGCAGCGTACAGGTAACAAAATTTTTTAGTTGAAATGCATGATCCTAAATGTCGATGAGACAAGCCACGCAATGACAACAGCTAAATAAAAGAATTTATACTTTAGCAAAACCATAACTTAATCCTGACCTATATGAAAACCACGCACGCCATTATTCTCATCATTCTTGGCCTATGTGTAGATATACTCGGAGCACTGTTCAAAATACTACACCTGACAGGTGCAGACCAGATGCTTATGCTGGCTGCCATGTTCCAGGTATGTGGTGGTCTACTCTTTCTAATCAAACTCCTGACGAATCCGAAGTTAAAAGAGTTTTTGGACTGGTAAGTCGGTCGCGGGTTCGCCCGACATCAAATAGACTCTTCGGCAATCGTTATTATATATGACACAATATTACCAGTCTCATTACGAAAGGGTTGAGAAACAATTTTAACATTGTTAACCGTAACACCTCCTGTCTCTCCCTGAAGAATTGCTTCATTTAATATATTCTTCAATGTTTCGTGCATGCTGCTGTCTGATAGGATTAACAGGTTTTGTCCGGCAACAACAGGCTTATCAAACAGTTTGCGCATAGTGTAGTCGTTGTATTGGACTACATTTTGCACCATCAGGTTCTTGTCAACAACAATGATATTCTGTCCGATAGCACGGAGTATGGATTGAAATTCATTCTTCTGTTTTATGGATTCATTTAATTTGATCTCCAGGCCACGCTGGACATCCCGCAGTTCATCAATATAGCGAGCCGTCTCCTCTTCACGCGCTATCATTGCTTCGGTCTTCAATTGAGACTCACGCAAAAGCTCCTCGGTATTTCTATTCGATTGTCCGGTAGCAACGGCTGATGCCAGTTGTTCTGCAAATTTTTGAATGAGCTCCGTATCGTTCGACTTAAACATTTTGAAGGAAGCTATTTCCAACACACCATGTACCCGGTCATTTAACAACAACGGACACACAATTAAACTTTGCGGTAATGCTTCACCTAATCCCGAGGTGATCTTTATATAATCATCCGGCATCTCGCGAAGCATAATACTCTGGCGCTCCAGGTATACTTGTCCAGCCAACCCCTCTCCCGGCTGTACGAGACCTGAAATAAATTTCTTTCGATCATACGCATATACTGAAGCCAATTTTAAATGCTCGCGATCACCATTTTTCTCCGCTATATACAGCGCTCCATGACTCGCGCCAACGTATTTCACTATATACGACAATGCATGATCGCAAAACTTGTCCAGAGTTTGCTGTTGTCTCATCATGTTTCCTAAATCAGCTTGCCCCTGGATGGTCCAGTTGCGCAGCGATTCATCAACAGCATGTTGCTTAAGACTATCGCGCATGTTAATCAACGCTTCGGCAATAAGACCTTTACCTTCAAACATCTTTGCCTCTTCTTTAAAATTCTTCCGCGCTACATTGCTCACAAAGCTTAACAGATTTGTCATCTGTTCACTAAATCCCTTCAAGGAGTTTAACATGACTGACAATTCATCTTTCCCCTGATACGCTTTAATGGCAGGCAACCCCCCTTTCGAAAGCAGTTCCAGCGACATTCGGGTTTCATGAATGGGTGTCAGAATAGATTTAGCAATGATGCGGATCGTAAAAAATATAGTAACGATCAATGTTCCCGACAAAATATAAAACAGTAACATCATGGTATGTATTTCCGATTCAATGCGAACTTCATTTCGTTCGGTATTATCATATATAGCATTCAACGTATTCAGCGCGCTGTAACGAATATTCTTATAGAGCTCGTTTGACTCTACTACGATAGTTTTTCGCAGGTCTGTAAAATCCGCTGAATCTCTTCGTGAAACATCTGTGGCCAGAGGAAGTTTATCTTTACAAAAAGATACATACTGATCGACAGCCATATTCATGGAGTCGTAGTTTGCTTTGATATCAGCAGGTATTACGCCCCAGTATTCTGCAGCTTCTTCATAGCTCGCCAGATCTTCCAGTCGCTCATTAAAAAATTCAACAGCCTCCTGATGGCTTTCACCCTGCGTTAGCGGGTCAGTGATCAATATTGTAAGAAAATCGCCACGAAGTGAATTATAGGTCTTGATGCGCATCCACACATCAAGCGTCATCGAGTCAAATATGCGCACTGTATCCGTAACTTGTTCCTCTTTGCGCTTGGTATAAAAAATCAACGTAATTAAAATGCAAATAAAGCTTATGGATACAAATGAAATAATTTGAAGTCTTTTGCTGATCGAGAGATTACGTATTGCTCTAAACATACCACAAACTAAGGGTCTGAAGTGTGCGTGGGCAATGATAAATTCACTGTGGAGTTTATCCAAAATATACGGTAAGTCGTATCCGTATTAATACTTACAAATGCGAAGTGCGTGACTATCAATGGTTACCCGAACGACTAAAAGATTCTGACACTCGTATATTGTATGCATCAAAAACCTGCGTAACATCTGACCCTATATATAGACTTATAAAATTATTGTGTATGGCAAGTATTCGAACAATGTATACAACCATCGCCAAGGTAAATTTTGTTGTTCGGCATGTGAACACAACCATCCTTGTGCACTTCATGGTTGCCGTTGGGTTGAGCGCTTCTGTTAAAATAATACTTAGTCATAATTTTTTTGAGTTTAAACGTTAATAAAAAAAACCATCCACGGCAAAAGGATTTTTGCAATTGGATGGGCTCCTGCCTTCCATACTATATTTTAACGATCCTACTATTAAGCAAAGGGTCCGATGCCCAACAAGATTTATTATATTCAGGATTGATTGATTCGTACTTTAGCATTTTGAGGCAAAAATTATTTAATAAAAAAATCATATTGTATACATGATACCCGAAAACGAAATCAGTTATCCTGACGTGAAACAAAGCTGGGGAATTGCGGGCATATCTATACTGGCAATGCTTATATTGAGTCCGATTACAATCGTATTGGATCGACTTATAGATAAAGAGTTTGCTGTTTTGGTATACTACCTCCTGGCGATGGGAATAACGTTCTGGTTTGCTCACACCAACAGGAAAAAAAATATGCAGATAGCAACCTATGATTTTGATCCAGCTTCTCTAAAAATTACCGTATTTGCTTCCGTTGCTGTAATTGCCATTCAGATCGGTGTCGTATCGCCCATCGTCAACGCAATTCCAATACCGGAGTTTATGGAGCAGATATTTATCGAGTTCGGTAAACGGAAAGGTATATTCTCAGCCATTGCTATAGTTCTAGCTGCTCCTATATTGGAGGAATTAGTTTTCAGAGGAATTATACTCGATGGACTTCTTAAAAAGTATTCACCGTTAAAATCCATTCTAGTTTCCAGTATGCTTTTTGGCCTCGTTCACTTAAATCCATGGCAATTTATTGCTGCATTTGTTATCGGAATTCTACTGGCGTGGACTTATTACAAGACCAGAAAATTAACGCTCTGTATTTTAATTCACTTCGTAAATAACCTGTTTGCATTCATGGCCATCTATTTTTCAGATATCGAATCATGGCTCAATAAGTCATTGACAGAAGTATATGGAGGACTCTTTAGTTTTATCCTAATCGTTCTAAGTTCCATAACTACAGCTATTGTCTGCATCTACGTTCTACGATCCGAATTTAAAAAACGTGAATTTGCATAAAGGCCAAACTCAGATTATATATATACAGTCCTAACCTTCCGAAAATTTTGAAAAAGCGAACGCTTATCCTGACACTGATCGTGGTGATTATGATCGGACTCATATTACCGCAAAGCTTTGTTATTCCTGTTGAGAAGGCGAACAAGAGCAGCTATCATGCAAAGTCATTCTGGTTTTATCCCTGGGGAAAATCGGGCACACATAAAGGTGTGGACATCTTCGCTAAAGAAGGCACCGATGTAAAATCTTCAACACACGGCCTTGTGCTTTATACCGGTAAAATTGCCCTGGGCGGAAACGTAATTTTGATTCTTGGTCCAAAGTGGCGCATACATTACTATGCGCATCTCAAAGACATCCGGACAACACCTCTCTCCTTTGCTGAAAAGAATGAAGTAATCGGAACGGTAGGCTCAACCGGAAACGCGAAGGGTAAATCTCCGCACTTACATTATGCTATTACAACATTAATTCCGTATCCGTGGCGATATGATAATGACCGGCAGGGATGGAAGAAGATGTTTTATCTCAATCCGATTGAGTATATGTAAGTTCAATAGGATGAAAAAAAATACAAATGTAGAAAGTTATGGCAGTCTGAAGACTGCATAAATAGCTGGCACAAGTCGGGAGACTTGCGCCAGTATATATATCAGATCAATACACTTTCCAAACCTTTCTTCACAGCTGTTTCCATAACGCCAGCCATACCGGAGCCTTCTATTCTATACGTAGTAATATCCGTCATGCCCATAAAGCCAAGTATAAAGCGCATGTAAGGCTCTGCATGATCCATAGGCTTCATCGGACCATCTGAATATACACCGTTGGAAGCAATCGCCAAATATACTTTTCTTCCGGTCAGCAATCCTTCTGGCCTTCCGGCTTGGTAACTAAACGTTTTTCCGCCACGTACTACATGATCTACCCAACCTTTCAATGCTGCCGGTATATTAAAATTATAGAGTGGTATACTAATAACAACAATGTCTGCATGGAATAACTGTGCTACCGCTTCATCGGAATTCTGCAAGGCTTTCCGTTGTTCCGGTGTATGACTTTCATCTGGCAGTTTATAGGCTGTAACATGAACCGGCTGTAGCGGCAGGTAATTTTTGTCCACTACATTATTTGTTACTACAGTACTTCCGGGATGTTGCGCCTGAAGTTTTTCAATGATGCTTTTTCCGAGTAAGGTGCTGTTGGACTCTTCTCTCCGCGGGCTTGAAATGATATGCAATATTTTTTTCATGTGTGTTCCTGGTGTTTGTTTCTGAAAGACACACGTGTGCACTGCCTATAGCGCTGCCCTTCGAAACGATGTTTACGAATCGATTTAGATTTTTCTGCGCGTCATGACAAGCGACTTTGGTATCACAAAAATAGATACCTTTGCTATGCATTTGTTAGTAGTATACAAAAGGTTAGTAGTAACCTTTACATCACTTAACTATTGATTGAATATGAAAGGCCTGGGACAGAATATCACACCAAAGGAATGTAATTCACATTTACAGAGTGTAGGCGATGCGCTATATGTTATTGGCGGAAAATGGAAACTTCGTATCATCATTTCACTTTCGGAAGGACGGAAACGGTTTAATGAACTTCAACGTAGCATAGGCGGTATATCAGCTCGCGTGCTATCCAATGAACTTAAAGAACTTGAGATGAACGGCTTCGTGCATCGGAACGTACATACCGATGCAACACCGGTAATTGTTGAATACGAAAGAACAGACTATGCTGATTCACTACGGGATGTACTCGGTGCATTATCTGCCTGGGGAAAGATGCATCGTGCCAGGATTAAAAAAGCGGCCGAGCTCGGTCATGCAAAATCTTCCAACACACTTATAACACAAGACTAAACTGGTGCAAGTCTCCGACTTGTACCACCTTTGTTCACAGTCTCCAGACTGCGCTAAAAACTGCCACATATCCCTTACTATATATCCAGCCCCAAACCATGCAAGCCTACGCACAACTACACGGAGCAGAACCTCGCATTGAACTTCTACCAGAAAAGAAACTGGTAGGCAAAAAACTCACCATGACCTTGACCAACAATCGTACAGCGGAGCTATGGGGAAGTTTTATGCCCAGGCGAAAAGAAGTGCAAAACACAATCTCGTCCGATTTATATAGTATGCAGGTATACGATCCCTCTCTCGATTTTAAAAACTTCACCCCGGATACTGTTTTTGAAAAATGGGCAACTACAGAAGTTACGGAATTTACAGATATACCCGAAGGCATGGAACGCTATATTTTGAAAGGCGGTCTGTACGCTGTGTTCATTCACAAAGGTGCACCGAGTGCCTTTATGAAAACCTTTCAGTTTATATTCGGATACTGGATACCGCAGTCAGGATATGAAGTTGACAACCGCGAGCATTTTGAATTGCTTGGCGAAAAATACAAGAACAACCACCCTGACTCTGAGGAAGAGATATGGGTACCAATACGAACGGTCAATTGATCAAAAGCACGAAGTATATAAATCTACCGGTCATCGAACACCACGAAATACTATATCATCATTTTGAAAAGTATATTAAGCTGAACGCTTCCCTGAAGCATGAATTAACCAGCAGGATTACTTTTAAAACTTTTCACAAAGGAGAGCTCGTTCACGATGCAGATATGATCTGTACCAAAAGTTACTTTATACAGAAGGGACTGTTGCGCACGTATTTTCTGAAAGACGGAAAAGAAGTTACGGAATACTTCTGCAGTGAAGGTGAGTGGATAAATTCTCCGCACAGCCTCATGCAGCGCACAAAAGATATATACTATATCGATGCCCTCGAAAATACCGATGTATTCTGCCTGCACATCAACGACCTCGGATTTCTGTTTGATAATTTCCCGGAGATGGAACGCTATGCCCGTCTTTCCATGGGCAGCATCTTCGGCCACTTGATGGAACGAATAACATCCCTTCGATTTACTTCTGCTAAAGAAAAATACGACCATTTCTGCCAGGTTTATCACGATATATACCACCGACTTCCGTTGGGTATGGTGGCTTCCTACCTCGGTATTACCCAGGAAACACTCAGCAGGATACGGGCAGAAAAATGATTTTTTGATCTGGATCAAAAGTGCTGTCGCTTTTTATACGGAACGTTGTAAAAAAATAATCATGAACAGCACAACAATCCGAAAGATCGCAGTTACCCTGATCATCGCTTTACTCTCACTAACAGCTTTTTCACAACTGCAACTCAACACGCCCCGAGTTGAAAGTAAGTTGTACCTGGGCGCTGGAAAAAAGCAACCGCTGCTGGTAGGACTTGGCGGATCGGAAGGAGGCAACGCCTGGGCTAGTGAACATTGGAAGAAAACCAGGGACACTTTTATCGACAAAGGCTATGCGTTTCTGGCGCTCGGTTATTTCGGAGCTACGGGCACACCGGATACACTCAATAAAATTGCACTGGAAGATATACACAACGCTATACGAGAGGCCTGTAAAAATCCCAACATCAATAAAAATAAAATTGCCATTATAGGAGGCTCACGTGGCGCAGACCTGGCGTTATTGATCGCGAGTTATTATCCGGATATTAACTGCGTGGTTGGTATAGTACCCAGTCACGTTACCTTTCCCGGGCATACCAATCACTTCACCACCTCTTCGTGGACTTACCAGAATAGAGAACTTCCTTTTGTACCGGTAAATTTTGAAGCTGTACCTTTCTTGATGAAGCGCGATTTGCGCGGAGCTTTCGAAGCCATGCTGCAAAACCAGGAGGCCGAAGAGAAAGCACTCATCAAAGTTGAAAATATACGCGGTGCCGTGCTACTGCTATCCGCCACAAAAGATGAGATTGCTCCCACTACACCCATGTGCGAAAAGATGATAACCAGAATGGAAACTTTGAATTTCCGTTACGCGCACGAGCATGTTGCCATCGAGGGCGGTCACACAGCTCCGTTAAAGCACATGGATCTGGCCGTAGCTTTCCTGGACAAACACTTTCCCGTTCGTTAACCGAGGTCGTGTACTTCTCAACAATACGGTGTATCATTGCAACATGGTACATCGTATATATCTCCTCGCCATTATTCTTGTTTGCTATACCGGTATAGCATGGTCGCAGGCCTTCCAGGTAATTCCTTTGGGAGTTAAAGGTGGCAGCGATGAGAGTAATTTATCGGCCTATCTTGTAGCAGCAAAAGGCACCGGCAATTATGTTTGTCTGGATGCCGGTACGGTGCACGCAGGACTGCAAAAGGCTGTCGAAAAAGGAACGATAAAAGGCACTGCTGCCGATGCTCAAAAGAATTTCGTTAAAGGATACCTGATCTCGCATCCGCACCTGGATCACGTTGCAGGTTTGATCATTACTTCTCCGGAAGATTCACCTAAACCTATCTATGGACTTCCATTCTGCCTGGATGTTCTGAAAGAAAAATATTTCAGTTGGAAAAGCTGGGCGAACTTTGGCAACGAAGGTGAAAAGCCCACGCTGAACAAATATCGCTATACTCCGCTCTCTACGGAGAACGAAATTCCGCTCGAGCAAACATCGATGCAGGCGAAGGCCTTTGATCTGAGTCACTCCGCTCCCGGACAAAGTACTGCATTTCTGTTACGCGAGAATAAAAACTATATACTATACCTGGGTGATACCGGTGCCGATACAATCGAACATAGTCAGAAGTTACGCCAGCTATGGCAACACGTGGCACCGCTTGTGAAGACCAAACAACTTCGCGCTATTTTGATCGAGGTATCTTTTCCGAATGAACAACCTGATAAATCTTTATTCGGGCATCTCACACCACGGTTGCTCATGAACGAACTGGCCACACTTGATCGCTATAGTAACCATGCGCTGAAAGGTTTGCCCATTGTGATCACACACATAAAGCCATCGGGCGATAATGAAGTAAAGATCAAAAAGCAATTGCAGGAATTGAATACGCTGCAGGTAAAGCTGGTTTATCCGGAGCAAGGTATAATGCTGGAGTTTTGAAACCACGAAAATTATTAAGTCAACGGCATCCCGCCTTATACTTTCTGGCTGTGTGGACCAGAAGAGCAAAGCGGTATATAGACTGGTACGTTGACAGCAAACGATACGCTTCACAAAGAACCAACGATAAACTTCCCTATCGCATTAAGAAACATCAGTCTGTGCTATTGAAACGGCTTGGTGAAAGTGATATGCAATTGCAGATCAACAAAGTCACCAACCTGGCCATAGCGCTCCGGCAGATTACCGGTATTGTGATACGACCGGGTGAAACATTTTCATTTTGTAAACTGGTAGGACGCCCTACACAACGGAAAGGCTACTTGCACGGTATGGAGTTGTCGCTTGGAGAAGCCCGCCCGGGAATCGGTGGCGGTATATGTCAGATCTCAAACCTGATTCATTGGCTGGTAATGCATAGTCCGTTAACCGTGACGGAACGCTACCATCATTCATTCGATCCTTTCCCGGATGATGGCCGCGTACTTCCCTTTGGCAGTGGCGCTACTGTTTTCTACAATTACCGCGATTATCAATTTACCAATAACACGAAATATACTTTCCAGGTGAACTTATGGCTCTCTGGCAAATGCCTGGAGGGGGAACTGCGCATCGATACGGAACTTGACTATGCTTATCACGTTTTCGAAAAAGATCACGCATTTCTGAAAATCGATGGACAGTTCTATCGGAGAAATGAAATCTGGCGCGAGAAGATATTGAAGTTTGAAAGTGGTCGTGTAATCGACACTGAACTCGTAACCAAAAACTTTGCCCGCGTTACCTATACACCGGATGTGTATCATACAGAATCATCAACAACTTCTTAACCATATAATTTATACCAGGTTTTTAAACACCAAATGGTATTTTTTACGTTGGTATTCACGGTAACAAATTAATACATGAATCTACAGGAGCATTACGAAACGCTCTATAACGAATCGATCGCAAAAATAAAATCAGGAAACATTCAGACAGATGACCTGATCGATTCTGCTGCTGACAACCGCTCCGGTATAACATTGCGCATACGGCCCGACACCAATCTCACCAAACGGATTCTTGATTTTCCTGAACAGCTACGCCAGGTCGATCCTGCTCAATACTACTACCGCGAGTCTGATGTACACGTAACGGTTATGTCGATCATTTCCTGCTATACCGGGTTTGATCTTCAACGTATAGCAATACCGGACTATATCCGCGTCATTAAGCAAAGTATAGCTGGTAAAACTATAGCAATACGATTTACCGGAATCACGGCATCACCTTCATGCATTATACTTCGGGGTTTTCCGGAAGACGACACATTGAACATTATACGCAACAACCTACGCACGAACTTTAAAAACTCAGACCTCGAGCAAAGTATAGATAAACGCTACGCCATTCAAACCGCTCACACTACGGTAGTGCGCTTTCGAAAACCTATTGCTCGCTTAAATGAATACTTAAAAATTCTGGAAATATACCGCGACTATGATTTCGGCACGCTCTATACCAATACACTCGAACTGGTACACAACGATTGGTACCACCGAACAGAACGCACAAACCAACTCTATACATTCAAACTCTAGCAGCCCGAGGTGCACAGTTCGCTGCTACTTTTCAAAGTCTGCCTTCAAAGCCCACTTCTCCAGAATAGATACGAGTATCTCCAGCTTTACAGGTTTACTTATATAGTCATCCATACCGGCACGTAAACACTCTTCACGATCGCCCTGCATGGCATTGGCAGTCATAGCAATGATAGCGGGTCTGTCGCCCGTCATGGCACGCAGGTTACGCGTGGCTTCCAGTCCATCCATCTCCGGCATTTGCACATCCATGAGTATAACATCGTAAAAGCTAGCTGCAAATTTCTCAAGTGCTTCCAATCCGTTTACGGCTATATCTATCTCTTTGTAACCTAGTTTGCTGAGTACACGCGTAGCAAGTTTTTGATTCACCGGGTTGTCTTCCGCGATCAAAATACGCAGCGGATATTTTGAAGCAAACTCTTCAGACAATGTATGTTTAGGCTTGTGTGCCTCCACAGTTACCAGCGTTCCTTCTGGTCGCAGTGCCGAATGTATAACTCTGCAGAGCTGTTGTTGCTTTACCGGTTTGTTCAGTACAGCGTTGAACAGGTCTGGATATTTTTTCTTTGTCTCATCACCAACAGAGCTTAGGAGTATAATTGGCAAGCGCGGTTGTTTTGCTTTAACACGTTGTGAAAACTGTGTACCATCCATATCCGGCATTTGCATGTCGGTAATGACGAGATCAAATTTACCGGCATGTGATGATAGTATCTCCAACGCCTGGAAACCGGAGATCGCCAGTGTGGGTGTGAGGTTCCACTGCTCAAGTTGTGTCTTCAGTATAATCAGGTTCGTAGCGTTATCATCTACGATCAACACTTTCTTACCTTCATTGCCAACGGTGTTACAATGCACATATTGACGAATAGATTCCTGGCTCACACTACATCTTACAGTAAAGCTAAACGTAGTGCCGACTTCGGATTCGCTCTCTACAGTAATTGTACCGCCCATCAGCTCTACCAGGCGCTGACTGATGATCAGTCCTAAACCTGTGCCGCCATATCTTCGGGTAGTAGAAGAATCTACCTGCGAGAACGCTTTGAACAAACGCGATATCTTATCAGCCGGTATACCTATACCCGTGTCGCGCACGTGGAAGGCCAGCTCCAGCTGATCGTCTTCCAATGATAAAAGATCTATACTTAAAAAGACTTCACCCTGGCTTGTAAACTTCATGGCGTTGTTCACCAGGTTAATCAGTATTTGTCTCAACCGGTGGCTATCACCAATGATCTGTGCGGGCACCTGGTAATCGATCTGGTAAACCAGGTCCAAACCTTTCTGCGAAGCTCGGGTAGAGAATACATCCATTACCTCCTCTACGCATTGTCTCAAATCAAAACTATGGCAATCCAGTTCAAGATTACCCGATTCAATTTTCGAGAAATCAAGTATATCATTTATTACCGTAAGCAGTGCATCACCACTTGTGCGAATCGTTTCGGCATACTCCTGCTGTTCAGCCGTTAGTTGTGTCTCGGCCAGTAACGAAGCCATGCCCAGTACGCCATTCATAGGCGTTCGTATCTCATGACTCATGGTTGCCAGAAATATACTCTTGGCCTGGTTGGCGCGCTCGGCTTCCTTGCGTGCACGTTCCGCTTCTTCCGTTGCTTTCTCGGCTTCCTTGCGCTTCGCTATATTTTCTTCTTTCTGGTAATTCAATTCGGAATTGATCGACTCGAGTACTTCCGTCTGATCCTGCAATTTGTCGTTCAGTTCTTTCAGATCACTTGCCTGCAGCTCCAGTGCTTCCTTTTGTTTTACAACCTTGGCTGTTTGTTTCTGTACTTCTTCTTCCAGGTGTACTTTCTGTCGCTTGATGGAATTGATGCGCGCTCGTATGAATGTAAAAATCATAGCCGTTACCCCCAGCACGATCAATGTTCTGAACCACCAGGTGCTCCAATACGGAGGCGTTACTATAATTTTAACAGAGGTACCTTCTTCGTTCCATATACCATCGTTGTTGGAAGCTTTTACGCGAAGTATATATTCACCCGGATTGAGGTTGGTATACATGGCTGTTCGCTTCGTACCGATATATAGCCATTCCTTATCGAACCCTTCCAGCATATAAGCATACTGGTTCTTTTCAGGCTGCTGATAGTTCAGCGCAGAGAACTCAAACGAAACCATGTTCTGCTGATGAGTGAGCTGAATCTCGCGCGCAAGAATAATGTTCTTCTTCAAAACTTCGTGCGCCCCTATATTAACAGGGCGGTTAAAGAGTTTAAAGTCGGTAATAAAAACCGGAGGCTTGTAGGTATTGTCCTTTATACTATCCGGATGGAATACATTAAAACCATTGGGACCTCCAAACAAAAATTCACCGGTAGATAATTTACCAAAGGCCCAGCGATTGAACTGATCGCTTTGTAAACCATCTTTCTCGCTATAGTTCTTTACCGTATGTTTATCCGGGTCAAAACAACTCAGTCCTGCGTTCGTGCTCAACCACAGGCGATGGTCTTCATCTTCGAGTATACCAATGATGGCATCATTTGGCAATCCGTCTTTTTTACGAAAGGCCTTAAAAGTTTTTGTTTTACGATCAAACAAATTCAGACCACCGCCATGCGTGCCAACCCAAAGTCTTTTTTGAGAGTCTTCATATATACACGGCACATTGCTGTTCGATATACTTCCCGGTTTCGTGCTGGTTCGGTAGTGCGTAAATTTGTTTGTCTCCGGATCATACATATCTATACCCTGCTGCTCCAGCGCGATCCATATTTTACCATACGAATCTTCACATAAATACTCTATCCCCGAAGCGCTGATCGATGCAGTATCACGCGGGTCATGTATAAATCGGGTGAAGTCATCTGTAGCCGCATTATACCGGCTTATTCCATTGCCCCAGGTAGCAACCCATATATACCCGTTGCGATCGCTCAATATATGAAATACATTGTTATCGCTAAGGCTTTTCGGATCGGCAGGATCGCATCGATAGCGCTTAACTTTTTTTGTTACGGGGTCGTAGTAATTCAATCCACCATCCCACATACCAACCCATAAACCTCCGCGTTTGTCTTTCTCGATCGCCAATACTTTTTTATTGGTAAAGATATCGAGCACGGTAAAGGTATGCGACTTCCGGTCATAGTAATTCAGTCCGCCACCGTCCGTGCCAACCCAGAAGTTTCCATTCTTGTCTTCTTCGAATGAAGAGACATTGTTATTGCTGAGGCTATGTTTATCGAATACATTATACCGGAAATGAATAAACTCATATTTATTCTTGTCATATATATTTACTCCGCCAAACCGTGTAGCCACCCACATTCTGCCATTCACATCAACCATAACACGTGTAACAGTAGAGCCCAGTATACTGGTCTCATCGCCCTGCACGGGCATAAAGTGATTGAAGGTGTGTTCCTTTTTATTAAGACTGCTCAGTACTCCATCGCACGCAACCCACAGGTCACCGTTCGCATCGTTGGCCAGATCGATTACGTAACCATTCACAAGACTGCCTTTACCACCGGCACCAGGTTCATAATGAACAAAGCGGCCCTCTTCTGAAATCATTTTGTCGAGGCCCTTATCGAACGTGCCTACCCACAGGGTATGATCGGCATCTTCCAGCAACGCGGTAACTTTATTACTGTTGAGACTTAACGGATCTGCGGGGTTGTGATAGTAGTTGGTAAATGTATTTCCATCGCGGTTCAGAAGACTTAGTCCCCCTAGTGTAGCGATCCATAGCCGCTTTTGGCTATCCTGTAAGATGGCTTTAACAGAGTTGGAAGGCAACGAACGTGGATCATTCGCCACATGATAGAAGTTCTGGAATTTTTTGGTGTGTGGATTAAATTTATTCAATCCATGTTCTGTGCCAACCCACAGATTACTATCCGCATCAAAGGTCAGGGATATTACATCATCGCTGCTAATGCTGTTGGGCATATTTTTATTAACCGAAAAATGTTCGAAGCGATTGCTTGCGCGATCATATACATTTAGTCCGCCCTGCGTGCCCAGCCATATATTACCGGCAGCATCTTCGGCTATGCAATGAATAAAGTTATTGCTGATGCTGAGTGAGTCGGTTGGTTCATTTCTGAAAATAGAGAAGGTATAACCATCGTAGCGATTCAATCCGTCTTCGGTTCCGATCCAGATAAACCCGAGACGATCCTGGTGGATGTCCCACACATTGCCATGCGAAAGACCTTCCTTTACAGAAAGATGGTCAAACTTTATTTTTTCGGTTTGGGCAAAAGTGTGCGTGGTAAGTATAAGAAGTAACAAAACAGAAAGTATACAACTTGATCTCATTGTGAAAACGTAGTGGTTGCAAAAACGTACCCGGAGTATTTCAAACTTAATATACCCGATAGCTTTACTTGTAACTGCCCGCGCATCAGCGATCTGCTGAACATTCTTACATCATTGCTTTTCCGGAAATTACAATTACAGGTTCACGTTTCCGCGCTTTCAGAAAACTAAATAGTGTTCCTTTATTTCCACAACCTGACTAAATCTAAAGCGTACTGCCCCTGCTGCCGGGTGTTTTTAAATGCTCCGTTTAACGAAGATCAAACTCCGCATAGCGTAGGCTTTCCGGTATAGCACATCCGTATTCAAGTGCTAAACATCTGACAGAAAAAATATGGTAAAGAAGATCCTTAAAGTTACCGGAATTGTATTGGGAATTATTGTAGTGCTGGCTGCCGGCTTTTTTTTAAAGGCCTATATCAGCGTGGAAAGCAGAAGAAGCACGCACTACAATGTTGTTACGCAACCCATCACCATCAACCACGATTCTGCAACGCTTGCCCTGGGCGCACGCCTGGTAAAAGCAAAAGGTTGCACTGAATGCCACGACAACGACCTGGGTGGAAAAATATTTGTTGATGATGCTGCGCTGGCTCACCTCATTGCACCGAACCTTACAAAAGGTAAAGGTGGTCTTGCTCCAGATCATAATGTTGAAGACTGGATACTGGCATTGAAACATGGTATACGCAGAGATGAAAAGCCATTGCTGTTTATGCCTTCGCATGAATTTACTTTTCTAAGTGAACAGGACATGGGTGCGATCATCGCTTACTGTGTGAACCTTCCCAAGGTTGATCGCGAGTTTCCGGAAGGAAATACGTTAGGACCGCTGGGATATATATTAACGGATATGGATAAACTTCCATTGTTCCCGGCAGAGATGATTGATCATAACCGGAAGCTTGTAAAAGAAGTGAAGGCTGAAGTCTCCGTTGAGTATGGTAAATATCTGTCGACCTCATGCCAGGGATGTCACCGTGAAAACATGAAAGGTGGAGAACCGGTTGCGCCTGGCTTCCCCGTTGTAGCCGATATTTCTTCTACCGGTAACGCAGGCAAGTGGAGCGATGAACAATTCATTGAGACACTGCGCACTGGTAAAACACCGGAAGGTAAAATTTTAAAGCCGGAGGAAATGCCGTGGACTATGGCGAAAGAGTTTACCGATACGGAGTTGAAGGCATTGCATTTATACCTGAATAGTCTTTGATCGTTATCCGAGCAACGTTGATATATACTGAGCATATAGATTAAAAGGTGGGTTTCCTTTATTGTGTGCATGTGTGAAGCAAAATCCGGTTGCCAGAGAAATCAAGATAGCGCTAAGTGTTTAATTAAGCTTTTTCCTTAGCCTTTCTTCGTGGTCTTTGCGCTTCCGGATTTTTGCCTTCAGCCACTCAAAGCGTATCCTCCTGTCTGTATTTTCTTTTTTTCACATCAGGCCACAGGCTTTCGGCTTTTTGCAAAAGTTTTGCTTCGTTCTTGTTCCAGGTCTCAATGGAATTTACCGATCCGTGGGTAGTCTTTCCCTTAAAGAACAGGTATAGTTTATCATTGGTGATCTTGAATGTGTTCGGATCAATGGAGATCTTTTTACCATAGCTCACAGCCAATGCACAGTACCCGCCAAACTGAGGTATATACTTTTCAGGATTTTCCTTGAACAAATTCAAATTCTCAGTACTGATAAAGTAATACGTAACCGAGTTATATACATACTTTAAAATGTTGTTGCCCTTCTGTGGTCCGCCGGGTTGAAAATAAGACACCACATCATAGCCGCCAATAGCAACGCCATCCTTGTTAACCGGATCAACCTGTGCTTGCGCAATCATTAAACTCAACAAAAGAAGCTTGGTAGTAAGTACGAATTTCATGGCTTTACCTTTTTTCGATCATAGCTACAAATAGATAACAGGCAACTGTAAATAATTGTCATTCATGCGACACTGTGTGCAGTTATCGGGGAATCGTTAATGGTACCCCTCCTCGCGCATGCGTCAGCCACGGATAACGATTAACCATCAACGGATAACGACTCAGCCAATGAATAACTTTCCCTCCTCCTGTAATTTTCTTTCCCTATCTTCGACCCATTCATCAAAGTTATTCCAGTCAACTTGGCGAACGGAGAAGAACAGAACTTCATTAACCTTATCAACGAGCACCAGGGGCTTATCCATAAAATATGTTTTATGTATGAGCACGATCCCGATGCACGCAATGATTTATTTCAGGAGATCGTGCTGCAGCTATGGCGATCGTTTCCCTCCTTCCGGGGCGAAGCCAAGATCACTACGTGGATGTATCGCATTGCGCTGAACACCGCTATATCTGGTTTCCGGAAACAAACAAGGTTAGTGAAAACAGAAGATCTGCAGGAAGTACACATGAACATTTCGGACGCCTGGGGTGACGATCGCGAAGAAGATTTTCAAAAACTGCAGTGGGCTGTACGCCAGTTACCGGAGATTGAACGCGCCATGATCATGATGGCACTGGAAGAGGTTCCGTACGATGAAATTGCCGAAACCATTGGAATAACACAAAACAATGTGCGCGTGCGCATGAACCGCATTCGCGAAAAACTACGAAAACTTATGTGCCCGTAAGTATGGAACTGGAAGAATTAAAAAGCATATGGAAAAGCAGTGATCCTGGCTTCAGTCCTAAAAACGAAGCAGAGATTGCGCAGATGCTGAAAGGCAACAGCCAGTCAATCGTTGACAAGCTGAAACGAAGCGTATGGTTTGAACTCATCTTTACACTGGTAGCGGGTGTAGCGCTGCTGGTATATGCGCTTACATTACCGAGTGGTGCTTTGAAGTGGACTTCGGTATCCATATTGATATTGTTTGTGGGATACTCGTTTTACTATATCAAAAAACTCACCCTGCTGGTAAAGTATAACCCTGCGGCTGAAAATATACGGGCATCACTGGAGCGCCTCACAGATAATTTGTCGAGCTACCTGCGCTTTTACAAGCGAAGCTATACCATGCTCTATCCGATCTATTTTGTATTGGGATTACTCTTTGTCGCGATGGAACGAGGGATGGACAAGTTCCTGGCAAACCTCTCGCAACCACGCACCATTATATACCTGTTGGTAGTCGGACTTGTCTTCTTCTTCTGCAGCACATGGCTCACCAACTGGTATTTGAAAAAGTTATACGGTAATCATCTTGAAAAACTGAAAGGTCTGTTACATGATATCAAACAGTAAAACTATATATACCAGAGCACTGCTTTTTGTACTGGCCGTTACATTTACACAATACGCCCTTGCACAGAAGAAGATTGCTGTTGAAAATTCTGTTTTCTGGGAAGTTACCGGCAACGGACTCTCACAACCTTCATACCTCTTCGGCACATTTCACCTGCTGAGCCATCGGTATGTTGACAGCTTAACCAATGTTACCAACAAATTTACCACAGCCAAAACCATTGTAAGCGAATTACTCATTGACAGCACGATGACCATGAAGATGATGGCTTCTGCACAAATGAAAGGCACTACGCTGAACAAACTGCTGACACCGGAGCAATTCAAACAAACCAACGACTGGCTTCACGAACTTTCCGGGTACGACCTTACGATGTTCAATGGTATGAATCCGATGACGATCGAGATACTGCTCATGACCATGATGCAGCAAAAATACTTCCCGCTCGATCCAGGCCAGGATGTAGTGATGGATCTATACTTTCAGCAGCGCGGAACCCGCGACAAAAAGCAGGTTATAGGACTGGAAACATTCGATGAACAAACGCATGCTATCTTCGGACAATTCACGTATGAACGCCAGGCACAATTACTCACTACGGCTGTAAAAAAACGTAATACGGCAGAGGAAGAACTTCGAAACATGAACAGATTCTATCGCGAAGGCAACCTCGGAAAATTGGAAGCATTAATGTACGATGAAATGTATACCGCGGCCGAAACGGCTGTAATGCTTGACAATCGTAACAAAAAATGGATGCAACAGTTACCGGGCTTGTTCAAACAGCAGCCTACATTTGTAGCTGTTGGCGCCATGCACCTGGCCGGAGAAAACGGCTTGGTTACACTCTTACGTAAAGAAGGCTATACCGTAAAGCCTATACAAACAAAATAAGATCACGAGGCTATATTTATACTTCTGCCATGGTTATACGCGTGGGATTGCTGAGTTTATAATCACTTTTGCTGTTGTTGATCTTGTACCGGGTGTTAACATACCCTTTGCGATATTCTTTTATCCGCGCATCAAACTCCAGCAGTACACCTTCGGTCAGTTTTACTTTCTCAAAGCCTTTGGTATAACTGAACCAGATGTGATCGGTAACAACCTTGCCGGTTTCCATATCCACCACATGCTGCAGCAATACAGTTTCCGCTGAGTAGCCTTTGAAATTTACCTTCTTGCCGAACCGGCTGAATACCGCCCTGAATCGCTTTCGCTGTCCCGCCTCTTTTGCCAGTTCTTTTCGCATTTGTCTCAAAAATCAGGTACAATTTTAAAAAACCATGTTATATACTGCAACATCCATTTTGTATTTTGCTTATCTGTAATATTTGCTTTGTATGCTGATACACCATCGTTACTCACAAAACCATACTCCCCGCTTACATTTTACACTGATCGTTCTTGCACTGAGTTTACTGAGTATAGTCCATACCTCAGCACAGCAGGTAACGATCGATGCCGACATTGAAAAGAAGACCTTTACGTTTGCCACACGCGATTCTGCTGTATTGCAACTGGATGTCTACCGCTATAGCGGAACACCTGCGAACAGTCCGTGTATCATATTTGTATTTGGCGGTGGCTTTATACGGGGCAGTCGCGATGCGAGAATATACAATCGGTACTTCAATACGCTTGTTAAAAATAATTACGTTGTTATCTCTATTTCATATCGCCTTGGTATGCAAGGCGCGAAACGCATTACACCTTTTCGCGTAAAGCCGTTGCGAAATGCTATAGCCATGGCTGTTGAAGATCTTTACGATGCCACCAACTGGACTCTAAAGAATGCGCATACCCTGGGCGTTGATCCTGCCAAAATTATTCTCTCCGGTTCCAGCGCTGGCGCCATTACGATACTTCAGGCCGACTATGAAAAATGTAACGGACATGAAATTGCGAAAGTGCTACCGGAGAATTTCAGGTATGCTGGCGTAATTGCTTTTGCAGGTGCTATTCTAAGCTTTAACGGAGCACTGAAATATAAAAATTCGCCTCCGGCACCAACCATGCTTTTTCACGGCACCAAAGATAACCTGGTAGTATATAACAAGATCCGCTTCCTGTATAAAGGGTTCTATGGATCGAGTCATATTGCCAAAGTGTTCCGGAAGAAAAAATATCCGCACTATATCTATCGTGAAGTCGGCATGGGCCATGAATCTTCATATACCCCCATGAACAATAAACAACAGGAGATCCTCTGGTTCATTGAACAATATATACTCAATAAGAAACCTTACCTGATGGATATATCGTTTGACGATTTGCAGAAAGTACGCACGATGCATATTACGCGAGACGCGCTTTATGAGCGTTAATCGCTAACCGTTATTCGTTATTTGAAAATACAAAATCCCATTGCACGGACGACACAGAGAAGACACAAAGAAATCACAAGGTATATATAACAACTAATAACGATTCACAATTAACGGGTAACGATTCACAGATGTGGAAAACTATAACGATAATACTGATAGCTGCTACCAACGTTATGCATGCACAACCTAAAAACCTCGTATTTGAAGGGGCGGGTGTACGCGGGGTGGCATATGTAGGAGCTATACAGGAACTTGAAAAGCAAAATATACTTGCTGGTATTGAACGTATTGGTGGTACATCGGCCGGTGCTATTGCTGCACTTACGGTTGCTCTTGGGTATAGCAGTACAGAGATTGAAAAGATTATTTACGATACCAAGCTTCAGAAATTCAATGATGGTAAATTCTTTTTTATAGGTGGTATATCACGCATCAACCGAAACTTTGGGTGGTATCGTGGAGCTGCATTTACAAAGTGGCTTGAGCGAATCATTGCTGAGAAGACCGGCCATGCAGACATCACCTTTCGCGAGTTGCATGCGCGGCATTTTCCAGACCTATATATTACCGGCACTAGTCTTAACCGGCAGCAGCTTATTGTATTCTCGCATGAGCAATATCCGGATATGAAGGTAAAAGATGCCGTGCGAATCAGTATGTCTATACCGCTATACTTCGAAGCGGTATGTATTGATTCTTCCGGACACGTATTGAAAAACCGAAAAAAGGAAAAAGCTTATGACATTATGGTGGATGGCGGCTTTACCGGCAACTTCCCGATTTATATTTTTGACGATGTTCGTACCGAACAGAATAGCACGATACGCACCGCGAATCCTCATACGATCGGGTTGCGCATTGATACACCGGAGCAAATCGGTTATGATAGCCTCAACAAAGGTCTCGCACCCGTAGAGATCAGTCGCTTCCGAAATTATATCGGAGCATTCTATAGTTATGTTATCGAGAACCTGAATCGCGCAACGCTTACTCAGGAAGACTGGCAAAGAACTGTCTCAATCAGTTCCGGAAGTATAGGTCCGAAAATACGGAAGCTTTCACTGGTTGAAAAAGATCTACTTATTCGCAACGGTCAGGAAGCTATGAAACGCTACCTTGCTGCTGCTCCACAATAGCATCACGACTTACCCTATAGCACACTATATATACTATAGAAATAGCAAACTATATATAGTGTTGCAACTTCTAATCAGCATCACATAATAGTGGTATATAGGCAAATTAGCCAGGTTCTTTTTACCGGGATTGATTTCCGTTGACTAATTTCGTTCCCCGTTTAAATCAAATTGTCAATGAAGTAAATCTTTAATCTTAAATCACCCATGAAAAAGACCCTAAAAACCCCGGCCTTACTGGCTGTCCTCCTCTCTTGTCTGACGCTCAGTTGCGTTCTTTTTACCGGTTGCGATGATCATCCGGATGTATGCGTAAAATGTTCTGCCACGTATGCTAAAGAAAGAAAAGTAAAACAGATTGTATTCTACGATGGTGAAGGAAGTCTGAAAGCAAAGTATAGATTCTACTATACCAACTTCCTTGTAGACAGCATTACCAAAGTATCGTATGGCAGTGCCAGTGCCAAAGTTGCCGCTACGGATAGTGTTATTACCCGTTTGAAAGTACAGTATGCTTCCGGTGAATGTATTCCTTCTGCTTATACTGCCAAAACGTATATACCGGCAAATCCTGTAAGCGTTGAGAAAGCGTTCTTCTCTATCTCCGGAGATGAAATCACTAACAAGCATCTGGCGTTCTATCCGGATGAAGACTTCCTCGCAGTAGATAAAACTGCTGATATAGACTATTCGTATGATGGCAGCGGAAGAGTATCTATCCGCAACGGTACGGACTATGGTATACTGGTTTGGCCTAACCTGTATGGCAATGAAAATTACTATACCTATACCGGCAATAACATTACGCACATCGTAGCACAGAAAGAACAAGCTGGTTATACCCTGGACAATACATTTGATGCCCGCAACAGTCCGTTCAATATACAGGGAGGCGTATTATACTATCTGAACCTTATCTCCTACCCTGACGATGAATATTTTGAGACACTGGCAGTGGATCGCAACAACCCAACCAAAATGGTATATAAAGGTACGGATACATCTAACAGCCATGTTACCATAACATTCACCTTGACATACAGCTATGATGGATTGAGCTACCCTGTGAAAGTAAATATCCATGAGGCAAAACAGGATGAAATTTATGGCGATAGCCAGACTAACCACGGCACATACCTGTTCTCTTACTACTAGTATATAAGTCTATAGCAAAACCAAGAGAGGCCTTCCGCGCGGGGGGCCTCTTCTATTTATACCAGCCAGATGTATACCTGCAGGCAGAACGTAACAGGCCCCCTGAACCTTCAACACGGCAAATTTGTTACACTTATGTTGGGCAGCGTTTTCCGCAATCGGCATTTCTGTCGGCCAGCTGCTCTGCGTGGTTTTCAATTTATGTAGCAAAACATTGGCCTTGTCAATATACTTATGTACCTTCCTTGGTCGTTTATAGGTAGTCGTATATAAAAATTCGAAAACTATGTACGTACGATTCATTCTACTGCTGTTTGTATTATTGACCGCGTGCCAGTCGGGCAGGATTGCCTGCCCCGAGCCGAAGTTTGCCAAACTGAAAAAATCAACTCCGCACCGGAGCTACTATTCGCCACAATTCTCTGCAGCGAATGAAGCCGAAGAAGAAAACCGACAAACCAAGGGCACCCGACCCAATTCGAAAATGATCACGCATGTGTCGGTTGAAGAATGGGACTGTCCACAACCCGGCAAGAAAAAGTATATGCCGAAAGAGGTTAAGCAGAACATTCGCAAAAACATGAAACGGATATCTTCCGATAAACAGAATGAAGCTGATTCTGTGCAGACCCAATCAAACAGACGTTAATAGCTTTTCTTATCAACAGGTTCCTATACCTTATCATCGAATCAATTCGTACTTTTCGGAAAGAATTTTTTCCACCGTATGAATTGGTCTGAGAAAATGAATACTCCATTTCCTTTTTACCTGGATGATGATCGAAAGAATATCATTTTCATCCTGGTAGTAAGTCTTTTTGTAGTAGCATTTCTCAGTATTTATCAACCGGCATTCTCCCAGCATGTGCCGCTTTCCGTTGCGCAAAACTTTCTGTTCGGAGGCGTTACGTTCGCGATTCTCTTCATCGACATTATACTGTTACCCAAATTTTTTCCAAAGGCATTCGATAATTTTACACTTGGCAAGTATATACTTATCACTATACTGCACCTGGTGCTTATCGGTATCGTCAGTACTATTATCGATGAGTTATTTATCTGCCCGCAACTAACGTTGTGGCAAAATATAAAAGGTGCAAACCTGCAGGTTGCTCTTACCGGCTTTATGCCTGTAACAATTATTTTTCTTTTTCTGAAGAACAAGATGCTGCAACAAAATCTGAAAAGCGCGCTAACAGCAAACCAGCAACTTGAAAAGATCAAGACCTTAAAAAAGGAAGTAACAGTTAAGCCGGGCGCCAACAGTCTCATCGTGCTTCATTCGGATACGAGTGAAACACTCAGCCTTCATCTGCCCGATCTTTTATTTATTGAAGCCGATGACAACTACGCTACCGTTGTATGGAAAAACGGACAAGGCATTCAAAAGAAATTGCTGCGGGTAAATCTCAAGAACCTGGAGACGCAGATCAATAATTCGTTTGCTATTCGCTGTCATCGTTCGTACATCGTTAATGTCTATGCGATCAGCAACATTACCGGTAACACGAACGGTTATAAGCTTCAGATACTGGATACCGATCACCTCATACCGGTTTCGCGAGCCAAGGGAAAAGAGCTCATCGAAAAAATACAACAATTACGAAACGTGATGGAACTAGCCTGACCGTTGTAAAAAAGGTAATCGTTCCCATTCACCATCTGCCACAAAAGGCTTCCTTTTGCCCCATCGACTCGCCATCCGCGACAAGCAAGCTCCTGTTTACTTCATTGCACGGCAATTTTCATCAGCGGCCTCTTTCTTCGCGTAATCAATTTTAAAACTACAGCTTATGAAAAAATATATTCTCACCATCGTATTGGCAGCCGCTGTGCTGACCGCATCCGTTGCTCAGGAAAAAACAGCACCACGCACTGAGTTCACCGTAGAACTATCAACTTCTTCGCTGGAAATAAAAGCCGGTGAAACAAAAGAACTCACATTAACACTGAATCGCTCGAAGCAATATTCGAAATCAAAAGCAACGCTGGGTCTTTCATCGGGTTTGCCGGAAGGCGTTACCGTAACGTTCGAACCAACAGAAGGTGTATTGGACAATAGTATTGTAAAAGTTGCCGTAGCAGAGCATGCAAAGGCAGGAAGCTACATGATTATACTCAACAGCACGATGCAACATAAAAGCAAAGGTGCAACACTAAAGCTTGTTGTAACAGGCGGAGCAGGAGAAGCAGTTTCTAAAAATTAGTCATGAGCTGTCAGCTGCGAGTTTCGAGTTTGAAACGGCAGCTGACAGTTTTATAGTTTTTACTCCAGTCGGATGCTTTCTATAGCAATGCCATGTTTGGCTTGTAGCTGATCAACCGCGATGCCAGGACCAATTGATACCTGGATCGTTTCTACACCACTGATATCAAAATCACATACTGCTGACGGCTTGAAGAAATAGGGGAGGAAACCCGGATACGGTCTCGGCAGTGTTACAAGGTTTACACTTTTAAGATCCGTCAGATTAATGCTATAATCAGCTGCGTCTACCCCTACCGTTATAACGCCACCATACGCAGAGCCATCGCGCATTACCAGCGCCAGTTGTAACTTGCACGGACTTCCATTCATTGCCCGGCCGCGAAATACCAATCGCTTGCTCTGCAACACGTCTTGCTTACGACCGGAGATTTTCTGTCCAAAGAAGAAGCGCATGGAATAATCGTGTATGGCTTCACCATTTTTATTTTCCGGATCGACCTCAAACAATTTGGCAACATTTACCTGCAACTCGGCTTTGCCCGGTTCGGCAGCAGGAACTATAGTCGAACTGCGAAGCCACTGCCGTGATAGCGCACTGGCATCTGTAGCGGCATTGAATATATATACCGGTGCATTCTTACTGAGTACGGCCACTGTATACGGTGTGCCGTAAAAATCCCAATCAGACGGTTTGCTTTCCAGCGCAGCGGAGCCGGTATAGTATATATCATTTGCTTTTGCAGTAATGAAATACCGAAGCATTCCGGCCTTAATATACTTTTCAGGAAGTATCAGCCGATAGGTATAGCCACTTACATGCTCCATGGGCAATACGTCCGGACGCCACCCCGAACCAAACACACTCACCTCTACAGATTGAGGAATATTTTTGGTAACAATCGTTGCCTCCATGGTATGACTGTTGCCTTCTTCAAGTTCTGACGATGGCTTATGCAAGATATATACCTTGTCTACCTCGGTTGCAGGGGCTGTAAATTCTCCCAGAGTAATATTTTTATAGCGGGTTTGTGCATTTACGTTCGTTGTTACGCCTTGCTTCGTTATGATATACGTTCCCGGTGCAACAGTAATCGTGTTGCCTTGTGCCTTTGCTGTATATATATTACCGGCATTAATACCTTTAACCGTATAGTTGCTGCCCAGATCCGGAAGCACAATGGACAACGGCCATGTTCTGTAGTTTACCACCGCGATCTTTTTCTTCGGACTGTTTTGTCCAAACGGATCGTTTATCCATATAGCATCCGGTAACACTTCAAGTCTCCATACCCCAGGTTCAATGCGATCGAGGAAGTAGGCCCCGGTGCCGCTATATTTTACGATCGGAGAATTTCCCCAGCCTGCAATTTCCTGCAGTTTATCAACAGCCGCTGGTGTTGTTGAGGTATGATTGGTATAGAAGAATTTAGTTTCCGTTACCATCTCCGCCAGGTCCTTCTCATAACTCACTTTGAAATTTCCGAACGATGCATTGGCCGGATAGCTCCCATAGTTTTTATATAATGGTACCTGGTGAAATACCTCAGCCGATATTTTGAGACTCAATGCTTTTTGAGGAGCATACGCCAGGTTCATGTAATGTGTATTATACTCCGTGTTTACATCGGCCATATAGGTGGGGTCGTATGCAAAGTGTGTTGCAATCTGCATACCGGCTTCCCGGAAACTTCTGGCCATGGCCGGGTATATATAGGAGCGACCTACATCTGCCGCATCAAATTCATACACCAGTTTAGCAATCTTTTTAAATTTGGCATTTGAGGCAAACGGTATACTATATTTATCAACGTTGGGGAGCAGGTTGCCGCCAAGCTCGTGGCCTGAACCTAAACCAGTAGGATACCACTGAAATGTACCACCCTGTATACCGGCATTGAAGTACGCATCGGCCAGGTGGACACTGTGACTGATGTTGTAAAATACAGGTTTCTTGCAGCCCGTGTTCTTCATTGCCTTGATCATACGACTAATGAAAGTCGTTACTTTTTCTGGTGCTTCACCATGGTGCGGTTCATTGGAGATTTCGAAGGCAATAATATCCGGATCGTTCTTATAAGCTATGCCGGTATAGGGGTTAACATGATTCAAAAATTGATACAAGTATTTCTCCTGCGCCTTGATGGCATCTTCATTTGTGAGACACGCTTCTTTTCCATACTTCGTAGAAAAACCGGGGGTCTTTTCTTCCGGCTCCGGGTATCCATTTGGCCAGTACGCTATCGGGGTTAGCATGAATTTCATACCACGATCTTTCATTTTCTTCAACATATAGTCAAAGAGTTTGAGGTGTTCATTATTCAATATATTTCCCACGCTATCGCTGATCTCACAGTCCCATACGTGTACTCGGTACAAGTCAAAACCCAGTCGCGCAAAATGGTATACATCGTTATCGATTGCCTGCTCTAGCGGGATATCCTTCTTTTTCGCTGCGCGATAGCCGTGCGCAAACGGTGCAGTATAGTTTACACCGAAAGCACGCACTTCTTCATTTGTTTTACCCCAGCGCATTACGCCATTCTTATCTACATATACATCGTTCGTCTTTTGAGCCACTGCCCCGATGCATACAAACAGTAAAAGAACAATGCATAAAAATTTTATATACTTCATCATTACTTCGCTTGTCTCCTTATAGTTAAAATTTACTAAGCTCCATTTCGCGATCACTATTCACGAAAAGTGTTCACGCAGATGTTATTTGTAAGCGTGCTTGGTATAATCTATAGCCTCCACCGTGTTACCGGCAAAATCAAAGAACGCGCAGTTCTCCCACGAAGAACCCGTGCCCCACAGGTCTTTCATTTGTGAGCTGATCCATGCAGGTTCCCAGTATATTATACCCTGACCGCCACCGTCCAATACCTCCTGTGTCATCTTTATCATGATGTCGGATTGACCTTTTTTGGTATAGGGATATCCTGCAATAGCCGATTGACTTCCAAAGTGATTATTATAGTTATCGTTGCTACTGGTAGTCCATGGGTAGGCCGTTTCGAGGATAAGCACGGGGCGGTTATACTTACTTTTAAATGTCGCTATCTTATCAGACAATTGATCCAGCCCTACCGTTGTGTGCCACAGCGGATAGTATGAAAAGCCAATCATATCAAACCCTGTAACAGTACCTTTCGTTGTCATGTTATCAAACCACCATTCTACATTCTTGGGATCTGCAACATGCAACAGTGTTTTTGTTTTTATCGCAGAGTTTGCCGCTACCGCCTTTACAGCATCGAGTGCTCCGTTTACAACTATTCCCATTTGCTGCCAGGCTCCGTTGCAAACATTGCAGGCAGGGAATCCATCGGGTGCTTCCGTATATAGAAAGCCGCAGTTGGTTTCATTACCAATCTGCACCAGTTCGGGCATCAGTCCTTTTGCATTCAGATACGACAACGTGCTATGGGTATAATTATATACTGAATCTCTGAGCACGGCTATATCTTTAATATCCCTCCAGGCTGCCGGTATCTTTTGATTTTCCGGATCGGCCCACGTATCAGAGTAATGAAAATCAAGTAATATAGCCATGCCTTGTGCACGTGCCAACTGAATGGACTTCGCTACATCCTGCAAATCGTTATAGCGTTGCGTACCGGCATCGCCATATACTTCCTTCGTCCAGGAAGGATTGTGCCACAGGCGAAGACGCACAAGGTTGGTGCCGTGCTCCTTAAAAATCACATACGGACTTTTCGTGATGCCGCCATCTTTATATATACCCTGATGATCGAGTATCTGGTTGACATACGAAAGGTCGGCCCCCAAATAAAAACCGGTGAGGTCGCGGGGTTTCTGTTCTTCCACTTCTTCCTCAGGCTCGGTTAGTGTCTCATCTTCCTTGCAATTCACGAATGAGAGCAGACCGATCGTAAGCACCAGCGGCCATATACTTTTGAATTTCATTTCGACTTAAACATTAATAGATATATACTGAATTATAGTGCTAGTTAAACGCACTGAATCCTTGCAGCGCTTTCCAGCTAAAATCAAATAGTGTTGCATTCTCCCAGCTTGAACCATTCTCCCAATCCGTAGCAGACGATCCGTTGTAGGCTGTCCAATCAGGTTCCCAGTATACTACGCCGACTCCGCGATTGTTGGGTATAGATTTTACAGTTGCCATGAGTTGTTCCAGAAATGCCTGTTGTCCTGCCGGAGTAAGCGGATAACCGGAAATCAGACTTCCTGATCCCAACACATTGCCCGCTTGATCAACATAACCGGTTGTCCATGGATATGCGGTCTCAACCACGATGGCCGTTTTACTATACCACGATGTCAGGTTGTTTAACTGGTTATATACATCCGTGAAACTTTTACCGTGCCACTGCGGGTACCACGAGAACCCCATGATGTCGTACTGTATACCAAATTTACTACAGCGCCAGAAGAAATTATCAGCCCATATACCGGCATAGTGTAACATTACTTTTGTATTGGGAAACACGGCCTTCACAGCATTATACCCGCTGTTGATAGCATACTCGAAACTATTGTCCCAATTGGTATCGCTGTCTGCAGACACCTTGAACGTTGGCCAGAGAAAACCTGCGTTGATCTCGTTACCAATCTGCACAATAATTGGTGTTGTTCCCTGGCTCTTGAGCTGGTTCATAACATCGGTGGTATAGGACCATATCTTATCGATCAACTGTTGTTGTGTAAGACTACTCCATGCTGCAGGTTTTGTTTGTGTACCGGGATCAGCCCACGTATCCGAGTAATGAAGTGTCAGCATGAACTGCATACCCTTCGCCACAACTTTTTTAGCTTGTTCCTTTACCGCTGCGAGGCTACATTCTTTATGATTAGCATCCGGATTTACCCATAAACGCAGGCGCACCAGATTTACATTGGCACTCTTCGCTATATCGAACACTGTACCGGCCGTGCCATTGGCATAATAAAATTTACCACCGCGCTGCGTTTCAATTTTATAAGCGAACGACAGATCCATTCCGCGGTAAGTAAGTCCGCTTGCTCTTGCATTCGCAGATGCCTGTTCGGATTGTATGGTCTCATTCTCCGCGCTCTTCTCCTCTATAACAACCTCCTGTTGACAGCCCACAAAAAATACCAGCAGCCATACGGCTGACATCGTTACTATATATTTCTTCATGACTAACAGTTTTATATGTATATATTTTGAGAATCAAGGAAGGATGTGCAAGGCAACCTGCCCCACACATCCGGATTGGTTGGTTAGTAGCGATCAGTTGGTATACCCATCGTTTTGTTCAATGATGCCTTTTCCTTCTATGATCACAGCGCTTGGTATCGGGAACAATACCTGGTAATCTTTAGCGTCTTTACCACGTGCTTTGGCACTCGATATAAATTTACCGTGACGGATCAGATCCTGTCTGCGTACACCCTCTGCAAATAACTCACGACCGCGTTCGTCCAATATAGCATCGCGGAACTCATCCTGCGTCATGTCTTCAAAATCAGCAACGTTGCTGCGACTGCGCACTTCATTAACATACGCGTATGCTTCGGCCGGGCCGCGTTGTTCGTTGATCGCTTCCGCTACCGACAGATATACTTCTGCCAGACGGAACACCACTGCATCGATCGCGTATCCCGGGCCATCTCCGTTAAAGGAAGTATACTTCAACGGCAGCGGGCCTTTCCACCAGGTATCGGTGCGATCTACTTCTCCCCAATCGGCTGTATAAGCGTCAATGATCACCGACTTGCGTTCATCGTTCGCATCAAATTTATCGAAGAAACTCCACGGCATGTTGTAACCGCTCCATCCACCTACTTTACGCGTGATTGATCCCGCCTGGCGGAAATCAGAAGGCAACACTTCCTGTATATAGTAGTTTGGTGTAGCATCGCTCGCAGGCACAGCATAGATCAACTCGTTATTACCGCGTTTTGTAAATATATCGGCATAGTTTGGTTCAAGAGCATATCCCATTTCGAGTATCTCTTTTCCGATAGCTTCAGCTTTTGCCCACTGTTTGGTATGCATATATAGTTTCAACAATACCATTCGTGCTACACCTTTGGACACACGGCCCCACTGTGAAGTATTTCCATTATACATATCTTCCAGGTCAGGGATTGCCTCTGTAAGATCTTTCTCCATCTGCGCAGTGTATTCGGCATCGCTCAGGCGTGGTGTTATCTGGGTGTCATTGAGGGTAGCCGGATCGAGTTTTACATTTACCGGTCCGAAGAAATCATAGAGTATATACATAAGCCAGGCACGCAGTACTTTCGCTTCGGCTACATATTTCTTGCGTACTTCTTCTGTTCCGCCGGTAGCATTGCTGATCTTGTTGATCACATCCGTAGCACGGGCAACGTAGCGAATCTTATAGTATACGGTCTCATTCGAACCTGACCATGTAGAAGGGCCGAATGTAAAGTTCTCCAGGTTTGGGTCCCAGCCATTTACCATCTCATCCGTAGTAAGGATACTGCGCATCAGGTAAGTTTTATTATCGGCATTGTAGAGTGAGTTATACCACACACCATCACCGGGATCAGTCATGCCCCAGTTGGTGGAGAATGGACTATATAACGCAACTACTGCTACATTAAAGTCTGCTTCGGTTTTGAAAAAGTTCTCAGGACTTACCTGCGTGTATACTTTTGTTTCGAGCGCATCGTCACAGCTTGCCAGTGGCACAAGTATAGCTGCCATGGCGATCAGAGTACGCATCAGGGAACGCTTGCTATAGTGATGTATATTTTTCATACGTACGTTCATTTTAGAATTTGAGATTAACACCAAAGGTTGTTGACAATGCCTGTGGATACGGGTTCACTTCCGTGAACTCCGGATCATACCCGTTATAGTTCGAGAACACGGCCAGGTTCTGCACATCTACGAAGACGCGTGCTGACTGAATGAACTTCCTGTTACCCCATAACTTGTCAGGTAAACGATAACCCAATGTTATATTCTTCAGACGAACAAAGCTCGCTTTCTCCAGGTAGAAATCATGTGTACCGGTAGGGTTGCTTCCGCTATATGGGTTGCTCGCTATACCAGGCAGGTCGCCCGTTGAATTTTCCGCTGTCCAGATGCGCGATACATCGGTTAATGTATTCTGCGAGTTGGTGTTCGCGATGCGCAGTGGATCATAGAAGCCAGAGTAATTATTGAACGCTGATTGTCCTAAGAAACCATAGAAGAAGAAGTTCAGATCGAAGTTCTTATAGGTAACAGTATTACCCAAGCCTACATTCCACTTCGGACTGGTGTTTCCCAGCATCACTACATCTTTACTGTTCAGTTCACCATCACCGTTGCTGTCGATATATTTAATGTTACCCGGTTTGGCACCTGCCATGTATGAAGGCACATCGCCTGTGCTGGTAATGATACCATCGGTGCGCCAACCGTATACTGCGTTGATCGGATCGTTCTCCCCTATATATTCCGGTAATGCCACCTGCGGATTACGTTCTACCCAATATGCTTTGAAGGTTGAGACGTTGAGCGTAGTAGTCCAACGCAAAGAACCATTATCAACGTTGGTTGATGTAAGCGAAAGCTCAATACCCTGGCTGCGGGTAGACCCTACGTTGGCAGCTACTTGCCCATCGGCATTGTTGGACGGAAGTCTGTTGAAGTCCAATAGATCTTTTGCTGTACGTTGGTAAATTTCGAAGGAACCACTGAGGCGGTCGCTCCATAATCCAAAGTCGAGACCAACGTTGATCATCACATCGGTTTCCCAGGTCAAATTCTGATTACCAACCTGCGCGAGCGTTACACCATTATAATAGGTGTTACCAATGAGGTAGTAGAAACCTGATTCATACAAGTCGAGTGCATTTGTTGGTGAGATACGATCGTTACCCACTGTTCCGTATCCCGCACGCAGTTTCAGATCAGAGATAAGTGTTGAGTTCTTGAGGAAATCTTCCTGATTGATACGCCATGCAGCCGATATACCGGGGAAGAATCCATATTTATCTTCCGGGAATGTGCTGGAACCATCGCGTCTGCCGGTGAACGTAACGATATATTTATCGAGAAGTGAATAATTCGCTCGGAAGAACTGCGATATCTTGGTTGCGTTTGGCGAACGATATGAACTCATAATCGCCTTCTCCTTATTGGCACCTATACCAATGTTATTATACTGTAATGCATCGGTGAAGAAATCAACGGCCTGCATGCTGAACGACTCCTGCACGCTGTTATAGTATCCGGCACCGAGTACCAGTGAAAGATTACCGGGACCGACTTTTTTATCGTACGTAAGGAATGCTTCCGTTGTATAGTTGTCCAGACTACCCTGTCCCAATTGCGCCATACCTTCCGGTAACTGCGAGTTCTGCACTGCGCGTGGCAAATAGAAGTTACGCGTAGATGATTGCTTATCGATACCTACTACTACATTACCTTTTAAGGCATCAGTGATTTTTACTTCCAGTGTTGGCGAAGCAATGATGCGGCTCGTGCGCGTTTTATCTTTAATAGCAAGGAACGCTACAGGGTTGGTAATAAGCGGATCGAATGTCTTCGTATAGTTACCATCTTCATCGTATACCCCCACCGTTGGCGAGAATGCATACGCAGATTGCAGCATGTTATATTTCTCCACACCACCCGCGTTCGCACCAGACGATGCGTTGTTGTTGTTGATCTGGCTTAACGTAAGGTTCAATCCAAACTTAACCCGACCTCCGAGTTTTTGCTCCAGGTTTACGCGACCGGTATAGCGAACAAAATCAGAGTTCTCCAGAATAGCTTTGTTGTTATAGTAGTTGAACGAAGTATAGAGTTTGGTTTTATCCGTTCCTCCCGAAAGCGAAATGTTGTGTTCCTGTATACTTCCATTGCGCATTACCTTATCGGTCCAGTCAGTACCGGCACCGGCAGTGCGAATTTGTTCATCGGTAAATTTCGGAGTAAACGCACCTACGGAAGATGGATCGGTAGTGCCATACGGAGCAATTCCGTTATCATAGAGATATTTATCTTTCGCCAAACGATTCTGCTGTTGCATGAACTGTGTGGCATCGAGCAGGTCATAATAATCTTTCGGAGATTGTATAGTATAGCTTCCGCGATACTCTGTTGTTACAGCTCCGGCCTTTCCACGCTTCGTAGTAATCAGCACAACACCGTTTGCTGCGGCAGATCCATATATAGCGGTAGCACTCGCATCTTTCAATATATCGATCGACTCTATATCGGAAGGATTTATACTGCTGAGCGGGTTGCGATCTACACCACCATAGTATCCTAAATTACTGTCGTTAAGCGAAGGCTCAGCGCTGCCGTTGTTGAGTACGGGTACACCATCAATGACATATAGTGGAGTATTATTTCCGTTCGGAGAGATAGCACCACGAATATTTACATTGAGACCACCACCGGGCTGGGCGCTGCGTTGTGTGAGGTTAAGTCCGGCAGCACGACCTTGCAACAGGTTATCAATTGAAGTGTTAGCAACCTGCGGAAGTTCGGATGCCTTTACCGATGACACAGCACCGGATATATCCTCCCTGCGCTGTGTACCGTATCCAACCACCACAACTTCACTCAGCGTCTGGATGTCGGGCATCATTTGAATATTTACCGAGGTCTGGTTGTTGATCGCCAGCTCTTCAGACAAGTATCCTATAAAAGAGAAAACCAGTGTTCCCGAACTTTGAGACTCTGGTATAGAAAGCGAGTAAGCACCAGCCTGATCGGAAACAGTTCCCAAACTTGTTCCTTTTAAAAGAACATTCACACCGGGCAGCTCACTTCCGTTTTCATCCGTAATCTTTCCCGTGATAACCTTCTGCTGTGCCTGGAGACCGTAGCACACCGTTATCAGCATGGCCATTGTAAAGAGTAATTTTTTGATCATACGTAGATGGTTTAAGTTTTTCATCAACCGATTGCAATGTACCTTCAAACGATTGCAGCGATTGACACAAATCGTACAGGAATCGACAAAAAACCAACCACGTGAAGTTGGAATCCTTCTTTTTGCATGAATTTTCAGTCATCCGCAACGGATGGTGCACACGCGTGCAAAAATCGATTGCATACAAACCAAAATGTAGCGTACTTAATATCGTGATGATGTTTCGTGGTATGATCAACTTCCGCAAGATCCTTCGACCTGTGCTCGGCCTTTTGTTCCTGCTGGCTGGAGTTTGCACCGCTTTCGCGGAATCTCCTTTCTTCTCAACGCTGTCGGTACGCGATGGACTTCCCTCCAACATCATCAGTGCGGTAGCGCAGGATCAGCGTCAGTTTATGTGGATCGGCACTGCCAACGGTGTGTGCCGGTATGATGGTTATCGCTTCATTACTTTTAAAAAAGGAGAAGGTATAAATACGCTACCGGCAAACGAGATCAGTTCGATGCTGGTAGCTGACGATTATTTATGGGTGGGCACCTGGAAGGGACTCTGCAAAATCAACACTGCTACATTTGAAGTAACGCGTATCGACCTCGGTAAAAATGTGGTGGTTCGCACCTTATATAAAGGAGCGAATAATATACTCTGGATTGGTACCGCCAACGGACTTGTTCGCTATACACTGTCTAACGGGAGATATACTGTATATACAGCACAGAATAACCATTTGAGTCATAACACGGTACGTTCGATCTATGAAGACTCACGCGGGAATCTCTGGGTGGGCACGTATGACAAGCTGAATAAACTGGCGAAAGGCAAAAATGCATTTGAGACATTTGATCTGAAAGGCGACTATAAACCTTCCCTGAAGAACAACCTGATCTGCGGAGATATTAAACCTGCTTCTGCACAATCTGATTCATTGGTTTGGGTTGGGACAGAAACTGGTCTTTGTCTTTTCAATACCTATACGAATACGTATAAACGTTATTCAGAAAAAGATATAGCCTTCAGCAACGAGGTAATTAAATGTATATACCCGGATGGTAAAGGAAATCTCTGGCTGGGAACCGATTTCGGGCTTAACGTTTTCAATCCATCCACCAAGACCAACGAGGTATATTTTCACAATCCACAACTGTCCTATTCCATTGCCAACAATGTTATCTGGCAGATCTATGAAGATACCGGTGGCGTAATCTGGTTTGTTACTTCCAACGGGTTAAGCAGGCTCAACAAGTTCAGAAACTTTTATACCTATCACGAAGTATCGTACCCGATTAACAATGAAACCATTGGCAACCAGGTAAAGTCTGTATTGGTAACGCGTAAAGGTATACTCTGGCTTGCCACATTGCATGGCGTTATCCGCTTTGATCCTGTAACCAAAACGCGCAAAGTTTTTGAAACCGGTGCTCCGGAAAATAATCGCATTCAACTGAATAATACTTTTGCTTTAGAGGAAGATGACTACGGTCGCATCTGGATCGGCACAGCGGGCGGTATAAATATATGGGACGAAGCCAACCAGAAGATGTATGCCATCAGTGCAAATGCTACCAATGGACTTACTTCAAATTATATAGCACGCTTTACAAAAGGTACCGATGGCTCCTTCTGGGTAAGCGCGTGGGAAGGCGGATTGTTCAAAGTTGTAGGGAACCTGCGCGAGCTTTCCTCTATACATTTCGAACTGGCCGGAGATTTCGGTTCGTCCAAAAATGTAAGTGGAGCCAATGCTATATGGGCCACACATTATGCCGAACTATTTCGCATTGATCTGCAATCGCACAAAAGCACGAGTATAAATGCATTCAATGCTGTGTCCAACAAAAAGGACATAAGCTGTTTATACTTTTCCCGAAGAGGAAGTTTATGGGCTGGCGTGCCCAACGGGCTGATCGAATATAAACCGCAAAAAGACTCTGCTATATTCTACCCGGTAACTACAGGTAACGATGTAACCCTGGCGAGCATTACCGAAGACAGCGAAGGAAATATATGGTGTGCTGCCAATAACTTTATTCTGAAATTCTCTGTTCCCGATCATCAACTTGAAATATTCCCGCTTGAGAAAGATATACCTTTAAAGAGTTTCTTTGACGGCTGTGTGGCAAACACTCCGGAAGGCGATATAATTTTTGGCGGGGACAACGGCTATATACGACTTTCACCAGCCATCAAACCCAACGTGTTCGAGCCGAACATTTACATCACCACACTCGAAATCAATAACAAGATCATTGCTACCGATGAAGCAATTGATGGCACGATACTGCTTCAGAAAGATATAGCGGTTACCGATAACTTAACGTTGGACTATGCACAACGCTCACTCGCCTTCGAGTTTTCATCCTTGCATTACTGGCAACCTTCGAGCAACGTATATGCCTATAAACTCGAAGGCTTTGATCGTGATTGGAACTATGTTTCAGGATTAAAGAACTTTGCCGTATACTCCAATCTTTCTCCCGGCACGTATACTCTTTCGGTAAAGGGTACGAACAACTATGGTATATGGAGTGATCGCATCGCTACCATCAGCATTCGAGTAAAGCCACCGTTGTTTTTAAGCACCGGATTTATTTGTCTGTATGCCGTGCTGGCGATAGCAATAATCATTATATCGCTTCGAACATACTCTGCGCGACTCCACCTGAAGAATGAATTGAAGATAACGCGCATGGAGAAAGAACATGCTGAAGAGATCGTTCAAACCAAGCAACAGTTCTTTGCCAATATCTCGCATGAACTACGAACACCGATCAGTCTCATATTGCCGCCGATCCAGCAACTGCTCAAGCAAAACAACTTACAGGAAGAGAATAAAAGATTACTGTCGCTTGCTGAGAAAAATTCACAGCGACTGTTACGTGTCGTAAACCAGATACTGGATTTCCGCAAGCTTGAAAACGATAGTCTGCAGTTGCGTGTTACTTCTTTTGATATTGTCTCCTTCTGCCAGGAAATGTATTCGCTCTTTACCGATAAAGCCGCTCGCAAAGAGATCACGTTTGCGTTCAACAAAGGTATAGATGAATGCCTGGTGTGGGCCGATACCGAGAAGATTGAAACCATTCTCTTCAACCTGCTCTCCAATGCATTCAAATTTACTCCTAAGGGTGGAAGCGTTCACCTGATGGTAGAACTGCATGGCAAGAGTGATATTTATAGCAAGGGCGCTATTGAAGTAATGGTAAGTGATTCCGGTATAGGTATACCGCCGGATGAACTGGCCCATATATTTGAGCGCTTTTACCAGACACATGCTGCAAAGAAAATGGAAGCAGGATCCGGTATAGGATTAACACTGGTAGCTGAATATGCCAAGCTTCACCACGGGGAAGTAAAAGTAGAAAGCGTAGTAGGTAAAGGAACATCGTTTACATTAATCCTGCCGTTAGGTTCCGAGCATTTCCCATTTGAAGCAGCTGATAGCGATGAAGTAAATCTGATTGCCGTAAAGTCTGCTTATCCCGATGATCACGCTAAAGCCTATCGCTACGGACTGGAGTCTGGCAAACCGTTAGTCCTTATCATTGAGGACAATTATGATATAGCAGAATTTATACAGGTGAGTCTCAAGGGCAAGTATAATTTTGTTACCGCGCAAAATGGCGAAGAAGGTTTAGCGAAGACCAACAGTTTTCTGCCCGACATCATCATCAGTGACATTATGATGCCGGTGATGGATGGACTTTCCATGTGCAGGAAAATAAAGAGTAATCCGAAGACCAGTCACATATCCATTATTATACTTACCGCCAAAGGACTTACCTCTCAACAGATTGAAGGTTTGAGCACCGGTGCGGATATATACCTTACCAAGCCTTTCGAGATTGAATTACTCGAAGCGCACATCGATCACTTACTGAAACGCAAAAAAGAACTCGCAGATTATTTCCGTCACGAACTGATCGTTCAGCCTTCTGCCTCCACGGCCGGTGAAAATGTAGACGATAAATTTATTCGCAAGGTGATGAACATCATCGAAGCCAATATATCCAATGCTGATTTCAGCGTAGAGATGTTGAGCGAGGAAGTTGGCATGAGCTCTACGCACCTATACCGCAAGCTGAAATCAACAACACAACTTTCTCCTAACGATATCATCCGTAAATACAGGATCAAAAAAGCATCGCTTTTGCTGGGTAATAAAGAAGGCAACATTTCTGAGATCATGTATGAGGTAGGCTTCTCGAATCTCTCCTATTTTTCCAAATGCTTCCGTGCTGAGTTTGGTGTTACACCTAAAGAGTATCAGCAAAAAGTAAGTAAGAGTTCGGGTGAGATTGATTCGGTTAATCCTGCTGATCTTGGTAATCTGTCCGAACAGGATTCTAAGGAGTAAATATATACTTCAGCCATATATTTACTCCGGCTGCAAATCACCACTGGTTCTCTGCACAAACTCTGATGGCGTTACACCAAAGAGTTTTTTAAAACACTCCCGGAAATATTTCAGATCGGTAAAGCCTACTTCGTAGGTAACTTCGGCAATGGTAAGTTGATTTTGTTCCAACAACTGCGCGGCACGTTTCAAACGGATCACGCGTATAAATTCATTGGCGGATTGTCCTGTTAGTGCTTTTAGTTTCCGATAGAGTTGGGTGCGGCTCATACCTACATCGCGACCTAAATCATCTACAGCATAATCAGGATTACTCATGTTCTTCTCGATACTCTCCAATGCCTGCTGCACAAATGATTCATCGGCTGAAGTAAGCGTTACGCGTTTCGGTTCAATGTTCAGCACTTCGTTATCGCGGAACATCTTGCGCATCAGTTCGCGCATGCGCATCAGGTTACGCACTTTTAACTGAAGTACTTTCGGATTGAACGGCTTGGTTATATAGTCATCGGCACCGGTTTCAAGTCCTTCTACTTTAAAGATCAAAGATGTTCTGGCTGTAAGCAGTATCACCGGTATATGCGATGTCTTCACATTCATCTTCAGCTGCGTGCATAACGTGATACCATCCATTACCGGCATCATTACATCGCTGATCACCAGGTCGGGCATTTCCTCCAGCGCTATATCCAGAGCCTCTTTACCTTCGGATGCCTGTAGTATTATATAGGTTCCTTCAAAGATTGACTTGATATAAGCGCGTACTTCGTCATTATCTTCAACTACCAAAAGCTTGGGTAAATCTTTCAGATTATCGCTGACTTCGGGTTCTTTCTCCGGTATATATAGCGGATCGGGTGTGAGCGCAGGGTACCGATCCATAGTCTCAATATCTTTTGAGACCGGCAGCAATTCTGATGCATCAAAATGTGCAGAACCCTTCGGTAATGTTATCGTAAAGCGCGTATAGGAATTTTCTTCGCTCGCCACGGTTAATTTGCCATGATGCATATCGACCAGGCTCTTCGCTAATGCAAGACCTATACCCGTGCCGGTATGATTCTTGTCTTCATCGTAACTGAAGAATGTTTGAAATATACTTTCGAAATGCTCGCGCTTTATTCCCTTACCGGTGTCTTGCACCGTAATCATCACGTCATCCTTACCTTCAATAACCTGCATAACAATTTTGCCACCTTCGGGAGTGTGCTTGAAGGCGTTAGACAACAGGTTGAACATGATCTTCTCAAACTGATCGCGATCGAACCACACTTTTACAATATTGGAAGATGCATAGAACGAAAAGTCAATCTTCATCTGCTCTGCCAGCGTATCAAACGAAAGCTTGACTTCCTTTACAAACTTGATGATGTTACCTTCGGATACTTCGAGTTTAAGATTACCGGATTCTGCCTTCCTAAAATCGAGCAACTGATTTACCAGTCTCAGCAAACGTTGTGCGTTCGCATTTATATTCAATAACTGATCACGCACTTCTTTACCACCTTCTCCTCGATCAAGCAAACTTTGTGATGGTCCGAGTATAAGTGTAAGTGGCGTACGAAACTCGTGCGATATATTCGTGAAGAATTGCAGTTTGGCATAATTGAGTTTCTCCATGTTCTCGCGCTGCAATCGCTCGAGTTTAAGATCGTGCTTGAAGTTAGCACGCATCAACACCAGCATGCGAAACAAATGCAGCAGCACCAATGCCAATACGATATATATAATTCGTGCCCATATTGTTTTCCACCAGGGCGGGTGGATAACAAGTTTTACCGAACTGATCTGTTCGTTCCAAACACCTTCGTTGTTGGCAGCCTTTACTTTAAAGGTATATTCACCGCCATTCAGGTTGGTATAGTTGGCGTAGCGCCTGGAGGCATTGGTATAGTTCCAGTCTTTATCAAAACCTTCCAGCATATAGGCATATCGTGTTTTCTCAGGAGCGGCATAGTCGAGAGCTGTAAATTCAAATGAGATCGAGTTCTCGTTATACTTCAGCGCCACACGATCTATAGCAGCTAACGGTTTATCCAAAATTACGCGACCATCAAAAGGTTGACCGAAGGGTACCGAGCGATTGAATATCTGGAAATCATTAACTACTACTTTCGGGAAGTTCGGATTGGTAACAACAGCATTGGGGTTGATAATGTTGAAACCTTCTGAGCCACCAAAAAGTAAACGACCGGTATCATCTTTAAAACTTACGTTGTTATAAAAGAATCCACCCTGAATGCGATCGTGGTGATCATAGTGTTTTACAAACTGAGCATCTGAAGGATCGATGATGGTTAAACCGTCCCAGTGGGCAAGCCATAATTTACCGCTGTCATCTTCCTGTATACTTACAATTACATTATTGCTCGGACCTTCTTCGATCTTATGCTGCTTGAACACCTCCGTTCTTCTGTCCAATGAATTAAGACCACCTTCTGTTCCAATCCACAGGAGTCCGGCATGATCTTCATAAATTGCATTGACAAAATCGTTGGATATACCTTCTTCCGTTTTAACAGGATGCTTGCTGAACCGGTGTATATCCAGTGTATCACCTTTGGGTTTAATACGGAACAATCCATTACCACGTGTGCCCGCCCAAACCGTTCCGGTACGATCTGCTTGCAATACAACCAGCGGAGCTTCGCATAACAGTCGATAATCAAACGGAGTAATTTTACCATCGGGAGAAATTCTGTTCAATCCACCACTCCAGCTGCCGGCCCATATATTCCCGGCATTGTCTTCGGTAAACGACATTACATAGTCGCTATTGGCAGGAGATATACCAATGTAGTGATCAAATCGTTTTACCAGTCCGGTAGCAAGCACATCGCGCTGGTGAAACCTATATATACCGCCACCCGCTGTACCCAGCCATACATTGCCGTGCGTATCGGTATAGAGTGTCTGAATGAAATTAACGAAATCATTATCATCACGATCTACAATACGGATTCGCTGAAATGTTTTGCCTTTCAATTTATATAGTCCACCACCGATGGTAGCAATCCAGTAACCATGATCAGTTGAACTGCGCAGTCCTGTTATAATATTTTTACCTTTATCAAACGTAAGGGTTCGAAAAGCTTCAAAATCTTTCGAGTAACTATCAAATTTATTTAATCCCTTCTTGGTACCCACCCACAATACACCACCGCGGTCAAGATATATAGATGTTACCGTACTATGTGAAAGATTTACGGTCTCATCAGCATCACCCAGTAATTTTGTAAAGCGATTAACAGCGGGATCAAAAAAAGCTAATCCTTTTTCGGAGCCGGTTATAATATAGGGATTCGTGCCGGAAACCACGTACATGGAACGTATCAGGCTATAGCTTTGTACTTTGTCAGGTATAGCATAGTTGGTAATAACGCCATCTTCCAGTTTCTTCAGTCCGCGAATGGTACAGAACCATATAGATGTTTTTCCTTTTAAACTAAGTTCGCGAACCTTGAATATATAGTTGTGATGGTACTGATTGACTACATCCTGCGTATAACGATAAGTTCGAAATGTATAGTTACCCGAAGCCTGCTTTACAACTTTACTCAATCCGTTAGCGGTAGCGATCCACAACTCCTTCGAAGATGACAGGTATATATCGGTAACAATATTATTGGTCAGTGAAGTACTGTCGTTGTCACGGGCAAAGAAGGTTGTAAACTTACCGTTGACGGTATCATAAACATTCAAACCATTTTCGGTTCCTACCCACAGATTGCCGTGCTGATCTTCGCCAATGCAATTCACGTAGTTGTGAGAAATACTGCCGGTATCCTGTTCGTTGTGAATGAACTGAAGAAATGTGCCGGTACTTTTATCAAAGCGAAACAAGCCCCCCATGTGCGTGCCTACCCACAGGTAGCCATGGTGGTCTTCAAATATGGCGGTGATTTTATTGCTCTTGAGTTTACCGGGAGCATTACCCGAGTGGTATACAATGGTAGAATATCCATCGTATCGCAGCAGACCAGACCATGTGCCGATCCACAAAAATCCTTCGCGATCCTGGAGGATGCAGTTAATTGAACTTTGAGACAACCCCAGCTTCTCAGGAAGCTGATCAAAAATAATTTCTTTATCAGGAAGCCCGGAAGGTTGAGCTACGACCAATCTTAGTATACATATAAAGATGGCAGTAGCCCAATATTTTTTCCGAACGATATGCATGTTGTTTCTTATCTGCCGAAGTCATCCTGCACACGCACGATGTCGTCTTCGTTGGAAGGCTGACTCGCATCCGTATGCTGCCATATTTCCGAGATCATACCCCAGCCTTTAAGTCCTACAAGACGATGGCGCTGTCCGCAGTTCAGACGGATGATCTCACCGATCTCCAGTTTTTGAAGTGGTCCTTCTGTATCCGTTTGACTTGTAATAACTCCAGCCTCACCTGCTACAAGTTTCCATATCTCTGCGCGTCTGTGGTGATACTGCCACGACAAGCGTTTATCCGGCTGCACCATCAGAATTTTCGGACTCAGCTTTTCGCTGATCTTGAGATCATTTATCTCGATGCCCGGAAAAAAGTGACTGGCAAATTGCCGTGCCTGTGTCTCATCGATTACAAAGAATCCTCCCCACGGACGTTCAAAATCTTTTGCTACTACTTTCAATCCTAACTCATCGAGGTACGATTGTACTTTGCTGAAAATTTGCTGCTTAGAGTCTGTGTTAGAAAAAGTTACCATTTGGGTTTAATTACATTAGATGTGTATTACCGGATGCCTGGCGGTTTACGCTGGGGATCCGGTCTGAAATATCGGTAATCCGAAATTAATTTCGTACTGCATCTACTGTTTTCGGGTAATCATTTTATAAGTGTTTTGCCTGGCTCGTACATATTCTGAATGTCACTTTCAAAAAGCGAATGTTCGTCTTGATAGAAGCGCACAAAATCTTTTTCAGATGTATGACCGGAATACGGAGCATAGTGATGTATTTCGTTGGCATTGCGCCACACGAGGACGTAAGCGACTTCAATGTCTTTGTTTGCCTTTAGCGGCTCCAGTATAACTTGTGTAAACCATTCAGGGTTGGTAACGCCTTCCAAACCAGTCTCTGTGAGTGCAGCCACTTTGTTACGCTCTTTGGCGAGTGAAGAGATGGTGCGCATTACAGTAATAAAATCCTGTTGTTGTTCACTTGCTGATTTTTTATTCCAGGTAATACCCACATCCATATAGTCATCCAGTCCTAACAGATCAACGTAGTCATCGCCAGGATAAGCATATAGGTAAGAAACTTTCGCATCCTGCAGGTTCATACGACTTCTGTCGGGCGAAAATGAATAGATAATGTTACGGAGCTTCTTTGTATCACGCAGGTATGTTACTGTAAATTTCCACAAGGCTATATATTCCTGCTCGGTGCAATGTCCTTTTCCCCACCAGAACCAATCACCGTTGTGTTCGTGATATGGGCGGAATATTACTGGTATAGATGTGCTTCCATCTTTGCAATTCTTCAGAAAATCTGCTACGGCATCGAGCTGCTTTACAAAGTACGCGTGCTCCTTGCCACCGGGAAGTATATCTTTTACCGCGCGTGTCGTATCCCATGCATTGCGTTTTGACACCGGGTTATCTACATGCCAGGATATCGTGCTAATGCCGCCTCGTTTATAAATAGCGTGTATCCAGTTATGCAACTTCGATATATACTCTTTATCACCAGACTTGCCAAGATTACCTATATCCCACCCGTGTACCGCAGGAAATGCACCACACACATCCTTTACATCCGAACGATCTTTTTCATCTTTCCATTTTACACCATACGCATCAGCATCCTGGTGACCGAACATAATGCCCTGCGATGAAATTCTTTTCAGGTTCACAAATAGTGTTTTTGTTTTATCGGTGGCTTGCTTATCAATCAACGTCTGCGCAGATAGTTGCAATAACCCTGATACCAACGCTAAACAAATCAACATTACTCTCATATATCTAATTCTACTTTGTCATAATAATTATACTGAAAAACGGTACTATAGTATATCCTATAGCATTAAAAAAAGAAGCGTAAACCGCTAATTTAGAAAGCACGACTCCTGACTAAAATGTTACGGAAGTATTAAAGCAGCCTTAACTGGGAAAATCACAAGAACACTTGAGGATTGAATTACTACAATTTATCGAGAACATAGCTGTCTATATAAAACCTGCAGAACATAGTCCTGCAGGTTTTAATAATTTCATCTATTTTATCAAGATCACATCATCTATATAGAAGGTCTCATCCTGATCATCCGGTCCTTGAATTCTCCATCCAATCTGATTCCAAGGTGTCGTATTATTTTCACCAAAAATTTTCAAACTGCTTACCTGAAGTTTATAGTAAGTCCATACGTTGGCAGGCACCAGAATTTTCTTAAAATCCTCATATGTATTGAAGGTCCCCGGCTGGGCTGAAGACCACACATAAAGCGTATAGTCTTTTGATGCACCTTTTAACCAAAACGACAAATATTTGTAACCGTCATTGGATATATTATCCCATCCAAAGCCATCCTGGCTCCAGTTACCTTTAGCATATCCCAAAGACAACGAAGCGGTTCCTGATTTAAACTGCGTTGTACTTATAGATGAAGGTCCCCACGATGCATTTTGGAATGCATTGCCCGAAGGATTTATACCATAATCATCCGTAAATATTTGTAAGGCATTGTCAATTGCTACAAATGATTGTGTAGTAGGCGCGGGGCCAGCAGCATTCGTAATTGTTAAGGTAGATTCATAAAAACCCGGATCAGGTTGTGGAAATTTTACCGTGAGTGTTGTCGCACTTTTATCAACAATTTCAAGCTCTGTAGTTGTTCCGGTAAAAGTAACCTTCGTTACATCGTCCAGGTTTTTACCTGTCAAAGTAATTTCAGTATCCTGCCTGAAGTTATAGTCGGAAACATCATTAATAGTTGCCAATCCTAAAACAGTAAATGGCACCGTAAATGTTTTGCCGGACGCATTCTCAAAAATGATATTCTGTTGGCCGGGAACAGCATCAATGGGTACTCTGAAAAGAATGGCGCCATCAGTGTTAAATGTTGAAGTAAAGCTGGCGGGCACATTTCCATTTTCAAAAGTAATTTTCATAATGTCCCTTAAGCCCGATCCGGTAACAGTCAAGAGAGATTTAGAAGCCGCAGACTGTGGTGAAATCTGCGCAACAGATGGGGAGACTTCATCGTCTTTACAGGAGGTCAGGTATAGTGCTCCTGCAAACAAAACCATCTTGAATATTATATTTAGATAATTCTTCATAGTCGATATTTTAACTTTTGAAAAAGGTTACTTATAATAAGGAACAGCAGGTTCTCTTAGCATAGGACTAGCTGTTAAATCTGTTTGCGGAATAGGCAAAAACATTTGACTCGGAGAACTTAATATGATTTTCTCGCTTTGAAGTTTACCGTTAAAGTCATACGATCCTCTCTCTTGTTTGCTTATTATTTCCTTGGCTTTATCAAATCCCTGACGCTGAATGTCAAACCAATAGTCGCCTTCAAAGGCAAACTCATGTCTGCGTTCTGCCAATATATCATCTTTGGTTATGGATGTTAAATCAGGTAAACCTGCTCTCTCTCTTACATCGTTTATCGCATCTAGTGCAGCTCCATCACTGGTAGACGCATCATTACCCAGAATTGCTTCTGCGTATATCAATTCAATATCCGCGTATCTAAGAATATAAGTACATATATCAGTCGAAGATCCATTTACATTCTCTCCGTTAGAACCCGGGCCAACAACATATTTCATTGCATTTGCACGTGAGCCATTTTTTGTTTTAAAGGCTTCATCACCACCTATAGATGTAGTATCATAGGTATATCCGTTAGGAAAATTTATATTCGTCCAGTCCTTTCTAAAGAATCCGTGCTGCATGATTGACCAGCCTTTTCTTTTATCTAACGGGTCGTATGATTCTATCAGGTCTATAGTAGGAATTACAGATCCGTAACCTACCCCCGTTGTGGGTTTCAGTAAAGCCTGAGTTCCACAGTAAGCTTGAATTGGATTTCCAATTGAATATCCTCCCGCTGCAATCCATTGCCATGCAAATAATGACTCAACATTATTGTTTGCGGCTGAACTTGTAAACATTTCATAGTAGTCTGGGTAGAGTGAATATTTCTTAGAATCAATTACTAACCCGGCTTTGATTTTAGCATTTGCATAATCTCCTATATAGAGGTAAACTTTAGCCATCATACCAGACGCTGAGAGACTTGTAACTCTTCCTTTCTGACTGGCTTCGCTCGCTAAGTTTGCTTCTGCATACTGTAAATCTTCTAATACATATCTTAATACATCAGCCTGTAGATAACGGGGAGAATTAAATGTACCGGAAGAAGCGAAAGCAACTGGGTCGTCAACAATAGGTACATCACCAAAGGCTCTGGCTAGAAAGAAAAAAGCAACCCCTCTCATAAATCTTGCTTCCGCGATACCCTGGATCAGATAGGCCGGATCAGACACTTTTGCTTTCTTATTCTCAAGTGTTTGAATCAGTGAACTTGAAGCGCCAACAACAGAATATAATGAAGCCCAGCTGGAAGCAACTAAAACATCGCTACTTGTAAACGTAAACTTATTATATACCAGACCTCCGTAGTTAGGATCGTTAGCCGTGAGCATATTACCGCCCAGCGCCTCACCTATAGCATGGAATGCTTTATCCTGATAATCATACCAAACCTTATTATATAATAAGCCCGTAGCACCATTTACTTCTACAGCCGAATTATAATAATTTTCTTCTGTCGGGTTATTCTGTGATGGTCTCTCCAGGAAAGACTCGTCACAAGATGTTACCACGAAAAGCAGTGATAACGATAATATATATATATACTTCATTTTTTATATATTTAAAAATGTTGTTAAAATACAAAGTTACCACCAATTGTAAATGTTCTTGGATTTGGATAATGCCCATCATCAATGTTCATGTTAAACACGTTATTGTTATAGGCACCAATCTCAGGATCGTATCCTGAATACTTTGTGAATGTTTTGAGGTTTTGCGCAGATACATAAACGCGCACCGATGTAAACTTGGTCTTGCTTAAAATAGTACCTGGAATGTTATATCCCAGACTTACATTCTGAATTCTCAAATAAGAACCACTTTCCACATATCTGTCGGATAACCTTCTGTTGTTGTCGTTCCATTGATTGTAGCGGGGGATTGTTGCATCCGGATTTTCGGCAGTATATCTGTTCAATACATCTGTCGACTGGTTTAAATATGAATTATAAAGACCTTCTGTAAGACGTTTGGTGTAATTCAAAATTTTAGCACCATAACTTCCCGTAATTAGTATGGAGAGATCAAAACTTTTATAGTTTACGGTATTGGTCATTCCATAGGTAAACTTCGGAATAGGACTACCTATATTTGTTAAGTCAAGGGAGTTTACTACATCATCGCCAGTTATGTCCTTATAACGAACATCTCCTAAATATATACCTTGCGGGCCGACAGCTAATTGGTTATTGCTATTTGCCAACCCAAATGCATCCAATTCACCTTGTGTACGGAATAGTCCATCTGTTTTCAAACCATAAAACGATCCAACGGCTTGGCCGGAAGGAGAATTAGTTACCTGAATTGCATTGCCATACTCTCTGTATGCCGGCTGAGGTACACCACCATTATCGTTCAAAACATTTTTATAGTGCGTGAATATGAAATTAGTTTTCCATGTAAGAGTACCTTTCCGAATGTTGTTAGTGGTTAAAGATATATCTATACCAGTATTCGTCATTTTACCTGCATTTGTAACCGGAGGTTGTACAGGGTTATAGGTATTACCAGAGTTAAGACCGCTATATACAGGGAGTTTAGCCTGTACCAGCATTTTTGTAGATACCTTTTGATATACATCCACACTAAAGTCGATAACGCCATCAAGCACGGTGGCATCAATTCCCACATTTTTAGTCACGACAGACTCCCATTGCAAATCAGGGTTACCCACGTTGAAGTTCTGAGCACCGTTTCCAAATGGACTGATTGCAACCAACGATACATTTGTTGCATAAGCATTATTTTGGTTAGCAGTATTAGAGTTACCAACAGATCCTATACCTGCTCTTAATTTTAAATAATTAATAGCTGAAATGTTTTTAATAAACGCTTCTTCAGAAAGTGTCCATCCTACAGATACTGCAGAGAATACACCCCATTTTTTGTTAGGGCCAAAAGAAGAAGAACCATCTCTTCTGATAGAACCCGAGAGAGAATATTTGCTATTGAATGAATATAGTGCTCTTGCAAAATAGGATTCATATGCAGTAAGATATTTACCTCCGTTTATAGTCTGATTTGTGGCGGAGCCAGCGTTTATAGACTCCAAATTATTTGTAAGATTCTGTCTTGATACAGTGATCTGGTCAAAGTTGCTTAGCGTGGATTCATGGCCAACTACCGCGTTTACATAGTGCTTGCCAAACGTTCTATCAAAGGTCAGGTAGTTTTTTAAAGCCCAAAACAATGCTGTAGTTCTGTCTTCAACTAATTTGCTTGGCGATAATATAGTTGCCCCGGTAGTTGTATTCTGTACGAGCGGTTGAAATGCTGAATTTTGACCAAGGTTAAAATCATAATTTACTTCATTTCTAAATGTAAATGACTTCAGGAAACTAATATCCGTGTATAACGAGCCAAACGCTTTATACTGTATTGCTTTAACATTCCGCATAGTAGCCATCGCTACTGGATTATTGGGATTACCAAAATTACTCCCCCCTATATTTGATACTGAAGTGAATTGTCCGTCCAGCCCTCTTACAGGTGCTGCAGGGCTATTGTAAACTGCCAAACTAATAACCGCATCCGATCCATCGGTTAAAGTAATTTTCTGATTTGATTTTGAGACATTGAGATTAATCCCGGTTTTAAGCCAGGATTTTACCTGCTGATCTATACCGAGTTTGATATTAAATCTTTCGAAATCAGAGCCAATTACAATCCCTTCATTCTTATAATAATTAAAAGAAGTATAGTATGTTGTTTTGTCTTTGCCACCTGAAAAAGACAATTGATGATTTTGAATTGTTCCTCGCTGAAAAATTTCGTCTTGCCAATCTGTTCCTCCTCCAAGAACAGCGGGATTTTTAAATTCTGCTAATGTATCCAAACTGCTACCGGCAGCTCTTATTTCGGGTACCAGTGAGTTTTGATAACCGGCATACTGCTTCAAATCCATTAAGCTTAACTTTTTCCGTAGCTCCTGTACCCCATAGTATACATCGTATGTAATTTTTGGCTCGCCAGCCTTACCAGATTTTGTTTTAATCAAAACCACTCCATTCGCACCCCTCGCACCATATATAGCTTGCGCTGATGCATCTTTTAAAACATCTATAGATTCGATGTCATTTGGATTAATGGCAGCTAACGGACTCTGTACATTTTGTCCGGCCATTCCTCCTAGTTGATCTTGAGCTATACTGCTTCTACTTCCGTTTAAGATCACACCATCCACTACATATAAGGGCTGGTTGCCATTAACAGAAGTGATACCTCTTACATTTATAGAAATACCTCCTCCAGGCTGACCTCCATTACTGGTTATTGTTACACCAGCGAGCTTGCCCTGTATAGCCTGATCTATACCTGCAACAGGTAAGTTTTTAATATCTTTTTCAGATACTGAAGATATCGATGATGTAACGTCCGCCTTTTTAACAGAACCATAACCGATAACGACAACTTCTTGTAATGTAGATACGTCTTCTTTTAATGTAATTGTAATAGAAGTCTGATTCAATACAGCAATTTCCTGAGGGGCATAGCCAATAAAACTAACTACCAGTACATCATCGTTATCAGCTTCGATAGAAAATGCACCATTTACATCAGAACTGGTTCCAACAGTTGTTCCTTTCTTAATAACATTTACACCGGGTAATACTTCACCAGCCTCATCCGTAATTTTTCCTGTTACAAGCCGGGCTTGCGAAAAGGCCAACGCGTGGCTTAGTAAGAAAAATACGGAAGCAATACATAAGCTTCGGTAGATTTGTTTTAGCATAGATTTAAGTTTAAAGTTTTGTTTCTGTCAATCGTAAACCTTCAGGATGACTCAACATCCCTCCTTAAGGCAATCATTATCAAACCCCAATAGTTAATCACGTCTGCCATCGAATTGGTTATAGAAAAATTCTCAGGAGTACGAACAGGATCACGAGCAGCAAGAGCCCCAACAGGACTTCGAAGAACAGCAGGAGCCTGACCTTGCGCTGCTCTCTTTCGGGCGACTTCCGTTGGATGGTTAATGCTTTGACAATCCAGTTAAACATGACTCTCAAGGGTTAATCGACTTGAAAGTTGAGATTTTGGGGGCTATAGGCAGGGTGGTAAATCTTCCAAAAACACTGGACAAACGTTTCCGGGTAATTTTAAACTGCTAACGTGTGCATGAAAAATGAATTTTCAGGCTCCAAATCGCTTTTCCGATGGATGAGCACTTTTAGAAAATAAAAGAAGTATTTTTGTCCGATTACAGAGATTGCCTGCCTATTTCATCCCGAACCGTGGATAATCTCTTGAAACTTTAAAAAATCATTAGCAATGCAAATCACTAAAAACACAGTAGCGGCCATCCATTACACGCTGCGCGACAACGAAGGAAATGTTATTGATACCAGTAGCGGACGCGACCCGTTGCACTATCTGCACGGTGCTGGAAATCTGATTGCAGGAATGGAAGAAGGTTTGGAAGGGAAAATTAAAGGCGACAAGTTCCAATTAAAGATAGAACCGGCTAAAGGATACGGAGAGAAAGATCCTGCGATGATTCAGCAAGTACCACGTTCGGCATTTGGCGATCAGGACGTTCGTCCGGGAATGAAGTTCTCTACCAACCACGGTAATGTTGTTACCGTAACACACGTAGGTCTAGAAAGTGTAACGGTTGATGCCAACCACGAACTGGCAGGCGTTGAACTTAACTTCGATGTTGAAGTAATGGAAGTACGCAGTGCTACGAACGAAGAAATTTCTCATGGCCATGTGCACGGTCCGGGTGGACACCACCATTAACAAATAGCTTCGAGTTTGAGCTGTGAGCTTCGAGCAGTAGATATAGCTGCTCGAAGCTCTTTTTTTTCTCCTAGCTGTGAGTTGCGAGCTTCGAGTACAAGATATAGTGGCTCGAAGTTTTTGTAGATGTATAGATATACTATGTGTAGGAGTAGCTATCCATCAGAAAGTTTCCAAGATTTCCATATGCCTTATCTCGTCAATGCGAAAGTCAATATTGTTCCAAAAATATATAGTACAATAAAGCTATCATTGAATACTGAAGGTTGATTGCGTAAAAATTCACGCTCCATTTTCTTAAAACGGCCAGCCGGCAAGAAAACAATACCATTCAATAACAAAAGCACTATGCATGGCACCCAAAGGGAACCTTCATCAATATTTTCATTAGCAGGCAAAAACGATAGTACATTTAATGTCTCTAATACTGAAATAATGAGAACGGCTATTATAGCATTGTGCAAGTCCGATTGATAATTCTTTTCACTTTTTTTCAAAAGCCTATATACCAGAAAAAACAAGTTTTTATAAATCCTGATCATAGGGCAGTAGGGTATACTCTCGAAGCTCGCAGCTCAAAACTCAAAACTATTTTTATTCCAGCGAGAGTTCTTCGCGCTTTTTTTGGTGAGTTTGCTTTTTATCAGTTCGTACGATTGGCGAATGTAGGTTTGGAGCTCTGTGGGTTTTACTGCATTTATATCGGTTAGCAATACCCACTTGTTGCGGCCCATATAGGGTGCCGGTATAAATCCTTCCTGGGCCGCGATTTCTTCGAAATCTTCATCGGGTACCTTAAATGATATTTTTCAGCGGTCCTTCCATCGAAGTAACGCAGAACATTTTTCCGCCTACGCTAAAACATAAATCTGCTCCCCACTTAACGTCTTCCGTTACTGCAGGGAGAGAAAGACAGAATTTACGAAGGGCCTCTATCTTCATACCAACGTATTAACTGTTGAAGATAAACCCGTAATTAAAGTATATATAGTTTGAACAACTCAAGCACTTACTTATAGTACGTTACTTCAACGCGGAAGCGCGGATCGATGGCTCCCAATCTATCGTAAGCAGATTTTGATATTTTGATAACCACTTTATCCGTAAGTGCTGTATCCGGAAGTTTACCCATTACGCGTACAAATACTTCGCGGTTGTTCAACTCGTTTCTCACTTTTAATATAGTACCTACAGGAGCGGTGCGATGGAGCGCCAGGTATTTTCGGTTGCCATCCGTTCCTTCAATCAACTCGGCTATACCTTTCTCCAAAATCTCATCTCCATTCTTTACCGATTCCGAAATACGAATTGTCTCCGTATTGGTCTTCACGGTTTCGCGCGGTGGTGTATCGTTCTTTACCGGAGGTGTATCGTTCTTGGGAACATCATTTTTCACCGGCTGTGTTGTGGTGTTCTGGCGCGCAGTAACAACCGACTGTTGTGTTGTTGCCGAAGTATCTCTCCGCACAGGCGTAGCATTGCGCGAAGGTTGTTTTACATAAATCGTTTGTCCGATATCGAGCTCGTTGCTTTGCAGATTATTCCACTCCTTCAACTGCTGCACCGTGATGTCATATTTATTGGCGATGGAGTATAGTGTCTCTTTTGCCTCAACGGTATGTGTACTGGCTGCATTCGTTGCAGGTGTTGTTGTCTGACGAGTGGTTGTTGGCTGCGTAGCCGTATTGCTGGCTGCGGAAGTGTTTCGTTTTTTAATAACAATCTCTTGTCCGATCGAGAGCGTATTATCTTTCAGATTATTCCACTGCCTGATCTCATCAACGGAAACACCATACGCTTTTGAAATGGAGAACATGGTTTCCTTGGCAGCCACTACGTGAATGATGCCACCTCCTCCTGCAGCTTTTGTATTTGTTGCTGCCGGAGTCGTTTTTGTATATGGAACTTTTAGTATCTGTCCGATTGAAAGACCTGAACTTGCCGAAGGGTTATATTGAACAATAGCATCTACCGTTGTACCGTAGCGCTTCGATATTCCATATAACGTTTCCTTCTCACCCACCTGGTGAACAACAAAGATTTTTCCATTGACAGTCTCAATGCCCAGTGAGTCCTGAGCGTGCGGCTGAAAAAATAAAGCACCCGCGTAAATCAATACATTCATCATAAAAAATAACTTATCAGCTCACGTTTATTCTTCACGAAAATTACACATCCTGAGAGGATGAAAAAAGTATCCTGGCCGATTCCTTTTAAGGACTCATCCAGTTTTTCATGCAGCAATAACTCGCCTGCATGCGACAATACTAACAAATAATTCGCCAGATCATTCTCTTTCGTGTAGTACGAAATAAAAATCTTCGAATCATATTCCAGATACTCCAACGCAACAACGGGCAATAAATTTAGCCTGGTCTCTAAAAATATTTTAACAGTGTTAAAGTACGAAGTTCCTTCGGAATAAAGCGAAGGTCGTATCACCGGCTCGTCTTTTTTTGCCGAGACTTCAGTCCATGATTCTTTCAGTTCTTTCCCCGAATGTAAATCAAGTACTACATCTTTCGCCCCCAGTTTTGAGGAAACTCCCAACACTCTGCCAGGAGCAACTGACACAATCGAGAAATCATTATGCCACCACAACAATTTCAGGTCTTTACCCGAACAGCCCAATATTCCTTTTTTATCCGGATTGTTTGTGTCGAGGTATATTGTAAAAAGTATAACGCCCTCAGCCGCGGCACTCAGGTTAACCCACCACGGTTCATCCAGTTTTATATGCTGCCAGCGAAATGTATCCGTTGCATAGTGCCATGCAGAAAATGTTACGATGCGCTCTTCATGACTGCGCTCTTCAACCAGCAAAAGCGATTCTTCCGGCAGCACCGCGGTGTTCCACACAAGACCGTTGAAGCGATGTGAAAACTTACGTTTCAGTCTTTCTGTCAACTTCGTTTAATTGGTTATTTTAGTGCAAGTATAGAAGATTGACCTTTGGATTGGAAGTTTAAATTCATGAAGACCCTGCCTGTATTACTGTTGAGTTTTTTGTTGCTTTCTTTTTCGGCCGTGGCACAGAAGAAGAATGTGATGATTATGGAGATCAAGCAGGAAATTGATCCGCGCATGACGCGCTATGTTGAACTCGCCCTGCAACATGCTGAAGAAACAAAAGCCGATATCGTAATTATTGAAATGGATACCTATGGTGGTGTGCTGACGGATGCAAAAGATATTGTTGACAAAATCATGGCTTTCAAAAATCCGGTGTGGGTATTTATCAATTCAGATGCTGCTTCTGCCGGTGCGCTGATTTCTATTGCATGTGATAGTATCTATATGGCACCTGCCGCCAGCATTGGTGCTGCTACGGTTGTAGATGGAAGCGGTGGTAAAGCTCCCGATAAATATCAGTCGTATATGCGCTCCATAATGCGCGCCACGGCAGAAGAAAACAAACGCGATCCGCGTATAGCAGAAGGCATGGTAGATGAAAGCGTTGTGATTGACAGCGTTAAGAAAGAAGGACAGATAATTACATTCTCTACATCCGAAGCGATCAAACATGGTTACTGCGAAGCCAAGGTTGAATCCATCAACGAGATACTGCAACGAAATAAGGTTACCGACTACGAGATCGATTATTATCAACTAAGCGCTACGGATAAAGTTGTAGCGTTCTTTCTCAACCCGTTTATCAGTGGACTTCTTATACTCGTGATCATTGCCGGAATATATTTCGAGATGCAGGCCCCGGGTATAGGCTTTGCCGGATTAGCGGCTTTGGTAGCACTGATACTTTACCTTGTACCGTACTACTTAAACGGACTTGCCGAAAATTGGGAGATCATCGCGTTCTTCGTTGGTATAGGTTTGATCGCAGTTGAAATTTTTATTCTGCCCGGCTTTGGTGTAGCAGGCGTTTCGGGTATAGTTCTGGTGATCGGATCGCTCGTACTCATCATGATCAACAACGATGCGTTTGATTTTGAGTTTGTACGCATGAATGATATACTCTATGCGCTGGCCGCTGCTATAGGCGGACTACTCGGAGGCACGGTACTTTTATTTGCGGGAGGCGCCAGACTTGCCGATACCCGCTTTTACAAACGTGTCGCGTTGGTCGATACGCAGGATCGCGCGCAAGGCTATACATCCAGCTTTAAAGAAAATATGAAAGGACAACGCGGTGTAGCCCATACGGTGCTTCGCCCCAGCGGAAAAGTTATGATCAACGATAAACTTCACGATGCATTTACGCGTGGTGAGTATATTGAGCGCGGTGAGGAGATTGAAGTGATTGATGATGAAACTACATCCTTAAAAGTTAAGAAAGTATCTGCATGAAAATTTTAGGAATTATACCAGCACGCTACGCATCTACCCGTTTTCCGGCCAAGCCGCTGGTAGATATAGCGGGCAAGTCGATGATACAACGTGTATACGAACAAGTGAAGAAGACTTCGGGTATAGCTGACGTAATTGTTGCAACGGACAATGACCTGATCTTTGATCATGTGAGGAAATTTGGCGGTGAAGTATGTATGACGAAAGAAAATCACGTTAGCGGAACGGATCGTTGCTATGAAGCACTGTCGCTTCAACCCGGTAAATATGACTATGTGATCAACATACAGGGTGATGAGCCATTTATACAGCCATCACAAATAGAATTACTCGCTTCGAAATTAAACGGCCAGACCGAGATTGCCACGCTGATCAAAGCAATCGACAACCCCACACACCTGTTCAATCCGAACCTGGTAAAAGTGGTGGTGAGCAAATCCGGTGAAGCGCTATATTTCAGTCGCTCTACCATTCCGCACATTCGCAATACACCGCAAGAAGAGTGGCTGAGTAAACATACTTTTTATAAACATATAGGAATGTATGCCTACCGTGCAGACATTCTGCAACAGCTTACGCAGATCCAGGTTTCATCGCTGGAGCGGGCAGAATCATTGGAGCAATTGCGTTGGCTTGAAAACGGCTTTAAAATTATGGTGGCCGAAACGAAGGAAGAGACTGTGGGGATTGATACACCAGATGATCTGAAACATGCCCTTAATCTCATAACCTCTCATGAATTGTAAAAACTGCGATGCAGCCACGCAAGGTAAATTTTGTTCATCATGCGGTCAGCAGATAGATACGCACCGGATCACCGTTCCGCATTTATCGCATGAACTTATACATGCACTGACGCACGCTGACAAAGGATTTTTACTGTTGCTGAAAGACCTTGTTACCAAACCCGGTATTGTAGCGCGGCAATACGTTGAAGGCAAACGCAAAAAATATTTTAATCCGTTAAGCTTCATTGTTATTACAACTGCGCTATCGGCCCTTATAAGTTTCAAGGCCGGATATTTCGAAGCCCTTACTTACCCGCAATCGAAACGACAACCTCCACTACCCTACTATCGCGAGAGCATGGAGTTTATGGTTGGCCATGGAAAAGTACTCGGCCTCGTATTGATACTACCGCTGCTTGCATTCTTTGCCTGGATATTTTTTAAACGTTCGCGGTTTAACTTTGCCGAAAGCTTTGTGCTTCACTGCTTCGTAATCGGTGAGACCAATATACTTCGTGTACTCGTATTTATACCCGCGTTTCTGCTTGCACCTCACGCTATCGGCATAAACGATGCTGTATTCAGTGTTGTATTTCAGGTATACCTGATCATTGCCTATAAACAGTTTTACCAGGGGAATATACTGTTGGTGATCGTGAAATCACTGCTGATCCGTATCCTGTTTATTATATTCTACTGGCTGCTGATCTGGAGCTTTGTAGCGGCAACACACGGGTTGTTCGGGTAGTACATATATTCTTCAGTTCGATACAACGCCCATTACCACACGAAGCGAATTGTAATCAGCATCCGATGCTTTTACAAATCCCTCTGAGCCGTAAAGCTCTAGCAGCATTTGTTTGCCTTTGGATTCTGTCGCCAGTTTTACCAGTGCAACGTATAGCTTACGTGCAGCTTCGGGGTTAAAGTTTTTGGAGAACACAATCGGGTCGTTGGGTATAGCATCCGTTTTTACCAGGGTAACTACCTTCTGCTCTACATCCGGATATTTATCCTTAAGCCGTAAGCGGGCATCGCGCAGTGTACCGTCTGTTGCAGGAGGCGAATAGAATGCGGCACCCGCATCAACCTTGCCTTCGTATACCAGCTTTACAACTTCATCATGCTTCTTAACGAAAATTTCTTTGGAAGGCGTCACATTATTTTTCTCCAGCATCTTTTTCGGATAGAGATAACCGGAGGTTGAAAGTTCATCGGTATAGGCAATTGTTTTCCCCTGAAGATCCTTAATTGATTTTATACCGGAAGAAGCACGCGTCAGAATCTGTCCATAATATACCGAGTGACCGAAACGAACCGTGCGCAGCTTTACAACAGCACCATGTTTTTTATTGGCCAGCACGTAACTCTGACTACTCATGATAGCGAAGCACGATTTGCTGGTTCCAAAGTAATCTACCATTTCATCGTACGATGACGGGATCGTCATGCGAATCTCAAGGCCCGTTTCTTTCTCCAGGTAATCTTTAATAAATGCACCATTCTTGTTGAGCAGCTCGGTAGATATAGACGGTGTCAGATAAAAATTTATAGCTTCCGTCTGTTGTGCCCGCAAGGGCATGGATGAAAAATATAGCAGCAGGAAGAAGACAACGATGCCTGCAATTTTACGACCCGACAAATCGGGGTGAATAATACTTACATGACTATACCGGAAGTAAGGGATATTCGAAGCAGGTTGCTTCAGTAGTTCAGGATGTATCATGGTTATAACTGGTTGTTTGTAAAGATAAAAGAACCTTTTAAAAGAGATACTACCCTTGTTGCAAACTCCTGTTGGGGATTAGCAATAATTTTATTTCATTTCGAGGTAAATCAATGAATTGCAATGAAAACCTATTTTTTCAGGCTGTTAACCGTTGTTCTTTTTAGTGTGATAGCTTCTTCGTGTGGTGGTAAAAAGGACGGTGAAGTAAAAACAACGCGCGACAGCCTGTCGTTGCACTATACCGTAATCAGCACCCTTCCACACAATGCAGAAGCATATACTCAAGGTTTAACGATCTATGATAACAAGATACTGGAGAGTACCGGACAGAATAACCGGTCGTGGATTGCCGAAGTAAATCCGGGCTCCGGACAACACGATAAAAAAGTAACATTGCCGGGCCAGTATTTCGGAGAAGGCATTACGGTGTTGAATGATAAAATATACCAGCTCACGTGGCAAAATAAAGTTGGCTTTGTGTACGATGCAAAAACATACCAGCAACTTCGCGAATTCAAATATGATACCGAGGGATGGGGCATTACCCATGACAACAAAAATCTGATCATGAGCGATGGCAGCGAAAAATTGTACTACCTGGACACTACGAGTCTTAAGCCTGTAAAGACAATAACGGTGATGGATGGCGGAACACGCGTAAAGAAACTGAACGAGCTCGAGTATATTAACGGGTATATATATGCCAATGTGTATGAAACTACCTGGATACTGAAGATTGATCCGGCTACCGGAAAGGTTGTAGGGAGAATCGACTTTTCTCCCATCGGCAATGAAATCAGAAGTATGTATCCGAATGCCGATGTGTTAAATGGTATAGCCTACGACCCCAAATCAAAAGCGCTGTTGCTAACCGGCAAGCTGTGGCCTAAATCGTACCTGATCAGACTGCAATAACAAACTATATTTCCTGGAACGTTACACGGTGCTAATCAGATCGACTGATTAGCCAGTGCTGCCAGACTCTTGGAAACCTTGATCTGTCGCTTGTCCAATTCGGTGTTGTTGATATCGAAACGCAGCGTGCTGTTTTCCATTACTACAAAACTGAAACCAGCACCTTTCTTGAATAAGCCTTCGCGTTCGCCAATGATGAGCACCGGTTTACCTTGTGTGAATTTGAGTATATCATCCAGCGCACTGCTCTTGCCATCGGCTACATATACTATCTGCGACTGGCCTATAGCATCTACATTATCGGCCTGACTTACTTTTACGATATGGCCGTTTACATTTTTACCATTCTGTTTCAGCAGCTCATCGTAGATCTTCGATTTGCCGAATACAGTGATGTGCAATTCCCCATTCTGTTCCGGCCATGACGAATACTTGGCGATGTTGATAACAAACAATGAATATACCTGGTAGTTGGTTGTTTGTGCATGAGCCGATACTGCCATCACCACAAAAACTATAATAGAAAGTATAACGTGACGCATATCCTTATTTAGCAAAGTTGAGCTGATACGAAAGTTTAACTACATATTCGCGACTGCGGCCCGGTATAGGTCCGTAACCACCGTTGTATGCCTGCGGTATAGCGGGTCGTTCATTGAGTATATCATAAGCACCAACACCTGCTGTTAATCCCGGGAGGAGATTTCTGTAGTTCAGAAATGCATTGGCCACAACATACGGATCGAGTGCTGTGCTTATCGCGTTGCCATCATCATCAACCGCAGTATACGCATATCGCTTGCTTGCATAGATGAACGTTGGGTTGAAGCTTAATTTCGAAGTGAGGTTAAAATTGGTATTGAGTGTAATCTTGTGAGTTGGAAAACCAACGTACTGTCTATCGGTCTGGCTTACTTCATATACTTCTACTGTATTGCTCTTGATAGCCTGACTGAACGAGTATGTAAGATGGGCATACCATGTTTTCTGGCGGACGCTGTACACTACTTCTATACCTTTACTGCCACTCTTCTGCGAGTTTTCATACCATTCCTGAAATGTTTCGTCTTCACCTTCCGAACCGTAGATCATAACGTTTCGTGTGCTGATGCTGAATGCGTTTACCGCCAGCAACATCTCCGGAGTAAACTGATAGCCGAGTTCCAACTCAAACACGTCAGACTTCTCCGGTTTGATCTTATCATTCAACGCTATATTTATATTCTGCAGTGAGGGCGCACGAAACGCCTGGCTATATAAAACCTTGAAGTGAAAGTTTTCGATCTTCTTGGTCAAAGCCAGTCGTGGTACAAAAGCGCCACCGTAGCGGTTGTTCTTTTCATAACGAAATCCTACGGTAGCATTTGCCAACCGATGTTTGAATAATGCCTGCGCGTAGAATGCGTAATTGGAAAGTGTTAATGAACGGTCTCCGGCAAACGTGCTCAGCACCGTTTCATAATCTCCATGATCGCGAAAATATATAGCACCGAAATTTATACTGGTTTTGCGTGAAGCGTTGTACTCGCCATCCGCTTGCGCATAGAGGCGAGTAGCCTGTGCTTCAAAATCCGGGTCCTTGTTTTCCTTCGGACCGTATGTCCATGGACGCTGATCTGTAAATTTCAGTTGAGGTGTTAATTTGAATTTATCATTGATCTTCCACGCGTAGCGCAGATCTGCAAAGAAGTTTTTGAATGACACATCTACCTGCGGATCTGACGTTTTAAATTCATCATACATCGTACGCAGGTATAAATCTTTATACCGCAGGCCGAGGTTAATATTCATGGGATCGGCCGTAGAAACTTTCGCAAGATTCTGATTAATATAGTTTGTATTACCATTGTAGGCGTTCTGTATCGGGTCATCGTGGTGCTGATCATCGCTTACAATACCTGCACCTTTAAAGAAAGAAAAATCCCACGCCAGTGATTCTGTTTTTCGGGAAGCCATAACACCAGCATTGGTACGCCCGGTAGCATCAGCATGAAAACCACCCGTACCATAAATAGCAACTCCGTTGAGACTCTCCGCTGCCTTGGTAATTATATTGATAACGCCATACTCGGCAGAACCTCCGTAGATAGCAGAACCCGGACCGCGAATAATTTCAATCCGTTCCACAGCATCTATAGGGAAGCGATTTCCTACAGCAACAGACTGGTATAATAAATCATTGAAGGGTTGTCCATCCATCATCACCAATACTTTCCCTTCGTTGGCCCAACTGCCGCGCAGACCAATGCCCATTACAAACTGCAGGTCTTGCATAACATCAAAGCCCGGCACAAGGCGCAGCACATCGGTAAGATCGCGGGCACCGCTGTTCTGAATTTCTTCAGCGGTAATTATACTCAGGATGCCTGGTGTCTCACGTGATGAGAGCTTTTGTGCAGATACACCTACGTTTTTATTCAATAACTTTTGCAGGTCACTTTCTTTCGTAAAAGCGTTGAGGTTCATTAACGAATCAAGATCCTGGGCTGATAGTAAAGATTGAGATAGGATGAGAAAAAGAAGAGTAGTGATTAGCCTCCACTGCTGCATACGGGTAAAATTCAGATCAGGTTAGTAGAAAACGTGTTGGACTGCTTAGAGGGAAGATCAGCCCTGGCACTTTTACAACCTAAAGTAAACCATTTTTTTTGAGACTATATAGGGCAAAAAAAGAAATCGGACAGCGATGTTATAAACATCCCTGCCCGATCGCTTTTGTTAATTTAATTATACCTTATAAACCGGGAATAATTTTGCCTTTCGGATATTTTACTTCGAATTTATAGGTTACCTTTTTGGTTTCGTTCGGCTGCACATTCAACTCCCACATCAGCTTGCCGGTGTCTTTGTTGTAACCCGCACCGCCCGCATCGGTAGACGTTACTTCTATCTGACTGTTTTGAGAAACCGGCAGCTGATCTTCCACTACAATTTTGACGGCTTCGTTTTTGGTATTGCGTACGGAGATCTCGTATGCAAAACTTTCACGCTGATTTGATCCTATCGTTTTACGCGAGTTATAGTCTTTTAACTTTTCACGTTTCACCACGATGCGCTTATCTCTACCCAACGATACTGCTAATGTATCTTTTATATTGTTCGGATCGAGATACGTTTTAGCAACAAATGTACCTTCAAAGAAAACGTTGGCTTCGCCCGGTAATAAACTCAGCTGTTCCCAATCAACAACCTGTGCCATCAAAAAGGCATCGGCATCCAGTTTAGGCGCTACGGAGTATTGATAGGTTGCCTTCAAATCATGTTTGCTGATGTCTACCAATGTTGGCTTGCTGGATGAAGCAACGGTATAGGGCAAGGCTATATCAAAAACAGCGTTGAGTGATGTTTGAATAGTGTTTACATAGTCGGCAGTAGTGGTAACTTCATTCAGAGCCTCCGCATCTTCTTCCGCTTTATCCTTTGCCATAGCAGGTGCTGCTGATTCCAGCATTACACCGGCTGCTCTTCCTTTAAGTCTTTTATAAAGAACAGGTTCTTCAAAATTAAGATACCAGGTATATAATTCAGGCTTTAAACCTCCTTCGCTTGGATTTGCCGTTGATAGTTTAAGCTTTACATTTTTCCATTCTTCACCGGTGCTCTGATATACATTTGCTTTGTAGCTCAACTGCACGGGGCTCTTTGTGTTGATTGCACGCAGATCGTATTGCGGATACCATCCGGCATTCGCTACTATATAATTTACTTGCAGGTCTGCCGCAGATGCTGCATCCGCAGAAATGCTGATCACAATTTCGCTTGTGTTGCGTGCATATAGCTCGTTCTGTTCCTGTATCTGTCGCTGTAGTTTAACAACACGTTCGTTTATCTTTTTAATCTTGTCATCGTGCTTCATGCGTGTTGTTACAATCTCGCTTAAGCGTACGCGATAAAAGTCTGCCATGCCTTTCAACTCTGCTACCGTCAGATTTTGGTTGGTGCCTCCAATCTTCTGGTTGCTCAAAAGCATTTGTTCTTCCTTGTTCAGAATTTCTTTCTGACTTTGCTCGAGTGCTATCTGCTTTTGCAAATATTCCAGGGAATCCTTGAGTATACGCAGCGAAGCCGGTACATTCAGTTCACTCAGATAATTCTGCTGATGTGTAATACCCAATATCACAAAATTACCCTTGCCGGCCACTTGTATACTTTGTGGATCGAGCTGCGATGTTAAGCCGGTTACAATCAGATCAGTTTTACCTGCCTCCACACGCGTTTTAATTACGCGTTCTATCTGCGCCTTGTTCAGAAATACGGTTACGTGACTAATTCGGGAATCAACGGTTTTAACTTGTTGTGCTGACAACCGTAAACTTAACAGCAACAGAAACCATAACATTGTCTTATTCATATCTGGATTGATTTTTTAGTAAGATGCAGGTGGGACAAATTTTCCATAAGGCACAGTTTCGATTTTTTTTGTTTTCTGAAATTCAGGGATCGGAACGTGACACCGGAAAAATTAGGAAGAATTTGTTACTTTTCTAATGTTGTGAGCCCACGCACTGCTACAGATTTAAAAACCGTTTAATAAGATGTTTAAAAAATCAGGGCAATCGTTAAAAATCACTGTAATCTATACCCTGCTGGGTATTGCCTGGATTTACGGAAGCACCGCATTACTAAACACATATTTTACGAACGAATCGGGATACGATGTTAAGATACTGAATGTGCTGATGCGGATAAGTTTTGTACTTGTTTCCGGACTGCTTTTATATATACTGATGAACAGCTTTCATGTTACGCTGCAGCGGAGAATAGCCGAGTACGAAAAACTCTTCATGAAGAATCCCAACCCTATGTGGGTATATGATTTGGAAAACCTGTCATTTCTCGCCGTGAATGAAGCGGCCGTGCGTGAATATGGCTATACCGAAAAAGAATTTCTGTCGCGAACCATTCGCGACATACGACCGGCTGAAGATATACCGAAACTACAGCAGGCTATTCTCGGGATCCCGAGCGGTGTATATAGCTCGGGTATATGGCGACATGTAAAGAAAGACGGTACATTAATATGGGTGCAGATAACTTCGTATGCTATGGAATGGAATGGCAAACGAGCCGAACTCATTTTATCGCAGAATGTTACCGAGCGTGTAAAGTTTGAACTCCAGCTTCAAGAACTGAATGTTAATCTCGAAGAAAAAATTATAGAACGCACGCGCCAGCTAGATGAAGCAAATCATGCACTGGCCAGCACCAATGAAGAACTGATCACCACCAACGAAGAATTACTGTCTACGAATGATCAGCTGTCGGCAGCACACGAGAAAATACAGGAACAGGCAAACGACCTGGTAAGACAAAGTCAACAGAAGTTGAGCAGTATACTCAGCACGCTGAAAGATATGGTATGGTCTGCAAAGTTTACCGGTATGCGCGAGATACAAATCGATTTTGTAAACAATGCTGCTGAAGAAATATTCGGATACTCGGCACAGGAGTTTTACGAGAACAACCTGTTGGTAGAGTGCATGCTTGTGGATGATCCGGAAGGAACAGCGGATGCCATGCATCAGCAACTGCTTGCTAAATCTTACACAGAAATCGAACACATGATTCTGAGCAAGCAGCGAAAACAAAAATGGGTAACCAGCAGAATATGGATGACGAAAGACTATACCGGCAAACCGGTGCGACTCGATGGAATTATCACCGATATAACATTACGAAAGAAAGCCGAGCACGAACTGATCCGTCAAAAAGAAGCATTGCAACGACTGATTGATAATTTACCATTGATCATTGTATTGTTTGATGTTCATAGAAATATAAACTTCATCAATCAATTCTGGGAGAGTACATTTGAGCAGGCCGATGGAGATATAGGCAAAGAACGTATTCTGCAACAGTTCTTCCCACGCAAGCTCAACACGAAAGAGACACTGGAATTTATCAGAAGCAGAGATGGAGAATGGCACGATTTCAAAATTGAGGCACCATCAGGTTTGGTTGACATCAGTTGGTGTATGATTCCGCTATCGGATGATTCAATCATCGGTATAGGACAAGATATCAGTCAACGTAAAAAACAGGAAGAAGAGAAGAGTAAACTTTTGCAACAACTGGTGATGCACAACAATGATCTGCTCCAGTTTTCTTTTATAGCATCGCATAATCTTCGCGGACCCGTTGCTACCATCATGGGACTTTCCAAACTGATAGAACTTCAACCTATCGAAAACCAGGAACTGAATATACTGCTCAATCACCTCTTCACATCTGTAACGAAACTCAATGAAGTTATCAAAGATCTGACGAAGATATTGGAGATACGCGGTGACCACTATCAATCCAAACAATGGCTTGATATAGCCGATCTCTATACCAGTATACGGGAAACACTGGCACTGCAACTGATTAGTAGTGAGATTGAAATACGAACTGATTTTTCGGCATACTCGCATTTCTTTACTATAAAAACATATTTCTATAGCATACTTTACAACCTGGTATCGAACGCTATCAAGTATAGATCTCCCCACCGGCCGGCCGTTATTGAGATCAAAACTTTTCAATCAAATGGTCATGTTGGATTCTTTGTTCGTGACAATGGCTTGGGTATAGATCTCGAACAATTTGGCAATAAATTATTTACCCTGTATCAACGCTTTCACCTCGATGTAGAGGGCAAAGGGCTAGGACTATACCTGGTGCGTACGCAGGTTAATGCCCTGAATGGTTCCATCGATGTTGCCAGCAAACCCGGGCTGGGCACTACATTCACGGTAAGTTTTCCGGCACCGTCTGTAATGCCCGATTAACAGCAACCATTATTCCGATTAGAACTATATATTTGTCCGCAGTATGGTAATGGACAAACTCTTTTCTTTCGAATCCCTACAGGTATTTACGCGTAACATCTTTAAGCATATAGGCTGTTCAGATGCAGAAGCTACGCTGGCGACAGAAGTTTTATTGAATGCTGATCTGCGTGGCATCGATTCGCATGGTATAGCGCGTCTGTCGGGTTACGTTCGTCTGTGGGAAGCAAAGCGCGTTAATGCCACTCCCAATGTGCGCGTGGTACACGAATCGCCCAGCACAGCCGTAGTAGATGGCGATAGTGGATTGGGATTGGTAGTTGCCCCGAAAGCGATGGAAATTGCTATAGCCAAAGCGCGTACTGCCGGCACCGGCTGGGTTGCTGTAAAGAATTCGAATCACTTTGGTATAGCAGGACATCACGCGATGATGGCATTGCCACATGATATGATTGGTATTGCTATGACCAATGCCAGTCCGTTAGTAGCACCTACATTTTCAGTGGAGCGACTGCTGGGTACAAACCCTATTGCGGTTGCTATACCTGCCGATAAACAACCTCCCTTCGTTGCTGACTTTGCTACAACGACTGCAGCCAATGGCAAGCTTGAAATTCTTCAACGTAAAAATCTGAATGCTCCTATGGGCTGGGTACAAACCAAAGATGGGAAACCTTCTACAGACCCGAATGAAACGAAGAGCGGAGGTGCACTTATACCTTTAGGCAGTGATCGTGAACACGGCAGTCATAAGGGATATTGCCTGGGTGCATGGGTAGATATATTTTCAGCCGTGTTGTCGGGTGCTAATTATGGACCGTGGGTTCCTCCGTTTGTAGCGTTCCTGAGTCCACCGAGTGATCCGGTAGGTGAAGGTATAGGACATTTCTTTGGAGCCATGCGTATCGATGCATTCCGTCCTGCAGCGGAGTTCAAACAACACATGGATAACTGGATCAACTGCTTCCGTTCTGCCAAGCCGATTGAAGGACAGGAACGCGTTCTTATACCGGGAGATCCTGAAAGAGAAATTACTGCACAGCGATTAGCGGAAGGTATACCACTCAACCCAAAAGTGGTGGAAGACCTCCAGTTACTCAGTGCTAAATTTGGAATCGCTTTTTAGAAACCGGCTGTTACACCTACGCGCAATACAAGTGGACTGTCGTATGGAGTAACTTCTCCCGGGTTTGCAGCTCTGTAACTAAAGTTATAGAGTGCAAGTGCATAAAAGCCTGCACGTCTTCCCAGTGGTTGAAACAAACCTCCACCTGCTAAAAAGCTGTTATACTTCTTGCGTATACTTTCGCTGGTAGTTACCGGGAATTCGTAGTTGAGGTATTCATATTCCGCCTGCAGAAAGAAAGGCGAGTATACATTGTAGCGCACAAACGGACTTATACCGTAATCATTGGTTGAAAACTTGGGTGTAAATTCTTTATAGCGGGTATAGCGATACTGTACTTGTATACCGGCCGCCAATTTAGGCGTTACTTTATACCCGATGAGTGGTGATACTGAAACAAAATCGTAATAGCTGGAGAAGCTCAGACCAAAACCACCACCGGTAAATATTCGTTCGCGCAGTGTTGGCTCATCGCTCATTTCTTCGTCTCCCCATTGCGCCATGGCCAGTGTGCACAGCGACAAAGCAATTAAGGTTAGTATAGTCTTTTTCATGTTATTATAACATTAGGTCGGATTTATACTAAGACAGGCTGCAGAAGACTTACCCCTATTGCATGGCTATGGATTTTATCAATCCACTTCTTCTACTATAAAAATATCTTCTGTCTCTTTCTTCATTAAGTACTTCTCACGCGCAAACTTCTCAACGGATTCTTTATCACCGAAAAGTTCATCGCGATCCTTTTCCACTTCCTTGATCTTCTCCTCGTAGTATTCTTTTTCATTTTCCAGCGAACGAAGTTTGGAACGTAACTGGAACCTCGCGATCAGGTTATTCGGATCCAACAACAACATCCATACAAAGAATACGATGGTTGTCAGTACAAAAAAATTACGGAACGGCTTTGGTAGTTTGTTCAGCATAAAGTTTAAAAAGTGATACGAAGATAGAGAAAAAAGTTATTCATTATTCGCTAAAGCCGTATCCGTGTAGTAATGCGTGTGTGCGTGCAACATAGTAAAAACGAAAAAAGCCAGAGTGTGTTGCTCTGGCTTTCTGTATTTAATAGCTATAGTATTAGAATTTACGGCCAGGGAAGTATGCTACTTCGCCTAACTCTTCTTCAATACGGATCAATTGGTTATACTTCGCCATCCGGTCTGAACGTGAAGCTGAACCTGTTTTAATCTGACCAGTGTTCAATGCCACAGCAAGATCAGCGATGGTGCTATCTTCTGTTTCACCTGAACGGTGCGACATAACGCTCTTGTAAGCATTGCGTTTTGCCAGGTTAACCGCTGCTATAGTTTCTGTTAACGAACCAATCTGGTTTACTTTAACAAGGATTGAGTTAGCAACACCTTTGTCGATACCATCCTGCAGACGGGTTACGTTTGTTACAAACAAATCATCTCCAACCAACTGAACTTTCTTACCGATTTTATCAGTCAGACCTTTCCAACCTGTCCAGTCATCTTCAGCCATACCATCTTCAATAGAGATGATCGGATATTTAGCAGCCCATGCAGCCCAGTAATCAACCATCTCGGCAGAGCTTAATTTCTTGCCGTCAGACTTTTTAAAAGTATAGGTATTGTTTTTCGCATCGTAGAATTCAGAGCTGGCAGCATCCATCGCGATGAATATATCTTCGCCTGGTTTGAAACCAGCCTTCTCGATTGCTTTCAATACAACTTCGATCGCTTCTTCGTTTGACTTGATGTTCGGAGCGAAACCACCTTCGTCACCTACGTTAGTAGAAAGGCCCTGATCGTGCAATACTTTCTTCAGTGTATGGAATACTTCAGTACCCATGCGCAGTGCTTCTGAGAATGTATCAGCCTTTACAGGCATAACCATAAATTCCTGGAAGTCGATTGAGTTATCAGCGTGGCTACCACCGTTGAGGATGTTCATCATTGGCACAGGCAATGTGTTAGCACTAACACCACCGATGTAACGATATAGTGGTATACCAGCTTCTGCTGCTGCAGCTTTCGCTATAGCAAGTGAAGTTCCTAATATAGCGTTAGCACCTAAGTTACCCTTGTTAGGAGTACCATCGAGCTCAAGCATGATTTTGTCGAGCAGGTTCTGATCGAATACATCAAACCCTACAATTTCAGAAGCGATTTTAGTATTTACGTTTTCAACAGCTTTCAATACACCTTTACCAACATATACTTTTTTATCGCCATCGCGAAGCTCAACGGCTTCGTGCGTTCCGGTTGAAGCGCCGGATGGAACTGCTGCACGTCCGAAAGCGCCAGATTCAGTTACAACATCAACTTCAACAGTAGGATTACCGCGGCTATCAAGAATCTGCCGGGCATGAATGCTTTCAATTAAGCTCATAGTTGTTATAGATTTATGGATTGTAGATTTTACCGCTATATATAGCAGTGATTATTTTATATCTGATTTAATCATGGTCACGAAGTCATCAAAAAGATAACGTGAGTCATGTGGCCCTGGAGAAGCTTCCGGGTGATATTGCACCGAGAAAGCTTTCTTATCTTTTCTGCGTATACCCATGATGGTGCTGTCGTTCAGGTGAACGTGCGTTACTTCAACATTTGGATTCTTCTCGATATCTTTTTCAGATACAGCGAAGCCGTGGTTCTGTGAAGTCATTTCACCTTTACCTGTTACCAGGTTCTTCACCGGGTGATTTAATCCGCGGTGACCATGGTGCATTTTATAGGTTGATACGCCTGATGCAAGCGCCAGCAACTGGTGTCCTAAACATATACCGAATACAGGTTTATCTGAATCTAAAGTTTGCTTTACTGTCTTCACAGCGTAGTCCATGGCTGAAGGATCGCCAGGACCGTTAGAGATGAAATATCCGTCTGGCCTCCATGCAGCCATTTCATCAAATGATGTTTTAGCCGGGAACACTTTGCAATAGCAACCTCTGCCCGCCAGGTTCTCCACTATACTTTTCTTGATACCGAGATCAAGTACAGCAATTTTTATAGGAGCATTTGCATTGCCAACGAAGTAAGGCTCTTTGGTGGTAACTATAGATGATAATTCGAGTCCATCCATGGAAGGAACCTTCTTCAATTCCGTCATCAGCTTATCAGGCGACAACTCAGAAGAGATGATTGCATTCATCGCACCTTTGCTGCGCAGGTAACGAACCAGCATGCGTGTATCTACATCTGCAATCCCTACTATGCCTTTTGTTTCCAGGTAATTCTGTAAACTTTCCTTCGCTGATTTTCTGCTATATTCTTTAGCAAAATCATTCACTACAAGTCCCGCGATCTGCGCACCCACAGACTCCTGTTCTTCGTCCATCGCGCCATAGTTACCTATATGCGATGTTGTGTTAACAATGATTTGTCCGTAGTACGATGGATCGGTGTAAATTTCCTGATATCCGGTCATGCCGGTGTTGAAGCAAATCTCTCCACCAGAAGTACCAATTTTTCCGATGGCAGTACCTTCTACCAGAAGGCCATCCTCAAGAAGTAAATAAGCTTTTTTCTGCATTGCGGTGACAAAAATACGTTAGAATTTGATGTTTAAAACAGAAAATAGTGTGGGCGTGTCTCTTTGTTAAAAATTCCTTTCAACGCAAACGAACCCGCCTGCCTTGCAGGGCAAAAAAAAAGGATTGAACTTTCATTCAATCCTTTTCTGTATATGAGATTCTCAAACACTATTCTTTAGCTTTTTTAGCTGCAGTTTTTCTAGGTTTCTTTTCTGCTTTAGCTTCCGCTGCAGGAGCTTCAGTAGCTTCTGTTGAAGCAGCAACTTTAGCACCTTCTTTCTTACCGCCTCTGCGGCTTCTGCGAGTTTTAGCTTTCTTCGCAGCACCTTCTTTAGTATACAGTGTATTGAAGTCTACTAATTCGATGAGGCACATTTCTGCGTTATCACCTACACGCGTATCAGCTAATTTGATGATACGTGTATAACCACCCGGACGCTCAGCTACTTTACCTGCTACCTCTCCAAACAAAGTCTTCACAGACTCTTTGTTCTGAAGATAAGAGAACACAGTTCTTCTTGAGTGAGTTGTATCGTCCTTAGCTTTTGTAATCAAAGGCTCAACATATTTTCTAAGCGCTTTAGCCTTCGCTACAGTCGTTGTAATCCGTTTGTTAAGGATCAACGATGAAGCCATGTTTGAAAGCAATGCTTCGCGGTGCGCTGTTTTCCTTCCTAAATGGTTAACTTTCTTACCGTGTCTCATGATTTCTTAATCCTCATCTAATTTATACTTGCTGAGATCCATACCGAAAGTAAGGTTCTTCTCAGCAACAAGTTGTTCAAGTTCAGCGAGTGACTTCTTACCGAAGTTTCTGAATTTCATCATATCAGAAATTTCAAGTTCAACAAGGTCACCTAATGTTTTTACATCTGCAGCTTTCAAGCAGTTGTAAGCACGTACCGAAAGATCAAGGTCATGAAGAGGAGTCTTCAACAGCTTACGCATATGCAGCATCTCTTCGTCAACCTGCTCAACCTCAGCATCTTTGCCAGTTTCAAGCTCCATTGATTTATCAGAGAACAATGCAAAGTGCTTGATCAAAATATAGGCAGCACCTTCCAATGCCTTCTCAGGGTGGATTGAGCCGTCTGTTTCGATATCAATTACGAGTTTTTCGTAGTCGGTCTTCTGCTCAACGCGGGTGTTCTCAACGCTATACTTTACATTTTTGATTGGTGTAAAGATCGCATCAATCGGAATGAATCCGAATACCTGCTCCGTTGGTTTATTCTCTTCTGCAGGGAGGTATCCTCTGCCTTTTTCAATTGTCAGTTCGATTTCAAAGTGAGCAGATTCATCCAAGTTACAGATTACATGCTCAGGGTTAAGAATCTCAAATGCAGAAGTAAACTTGGCTATGTCACCAGCTTTGAACTGCTTTTGTTTCTTAATGTTAACCGTTATCTTATTATCGAAATTGTCAGCTACTTTTCTGAAGCGAACCATTTTCAGGTTCAGAATGATCTCCGCTACATCTTCTACTACACCTTCTATAGTTGAAAACTCATGCAATACTCCTGGTATTTTAATTCCAGTAATCGCATAACCTTCCAGGGAGGATAACAGAATTCTTCTCAGCGCATTGCCAATGGTAACTCCATATCCTTTTTCCAGAGGCTTGAATGTAAACAGTCCGTGAAAATCATCAGACTTTTCCATTACAACCTTCTCTGGCATTTGAAATGCTAATATTGACATAGTCTTGGTTTGATTAACTGTTACAATTACTTCGAGTACAATTCAACGATCAGCTGCTCGTTGATGTTTTCCGGGATATCCTCACGTGGAGGTAAGTTAATGATCTTTCCGACCATTTCGGTACTATCCCACTCTAACCAGTTATATTTTTTAGCACTTTGAGTAGAAAGACTGTTGGTTACTACTTCAAGTGATTTAGAACGCTCACGTACGCCAACCAAGTCACCAGGTTTCAGAGAGAAAGAAGGTACATTAACAACGTCTCCATTTACCTGCACGTGCTTGTGCAATACTAACTGGCGGGCAGCTCTTCTGGTAGGAGCAATGCCTAAACGGTATACAGTATTATCTAAACGAGACTCGAGCAATTGGAGTAATACTTCACCGGTAACACCTTTTTTACGGGTAGCTGTATCAAACAATTTCGCGAATTGTCTTTCCAGCAATCCATAGATATATTTTGCTTTCTGCTTCTCAGCAAGCTGCGTAGCATATTCTGATTGCTTACGCTTTTTGCCACGACCATGCTGACCAGGAGCATAGTTTTTCTTTTGCAGAGCCTTGTTTTCACCTAAGATTGGCTCATTGAAACGTCTTGATATTCTAACTTTAGGGCCTGTATATCGTGCCATTCTATTCTAATTTTTAAATTTTAGACCTTGACTACAGCTCTTCGTGTAATCGTGAATCTTCAATTGTCTATATTAAACTCTTCTTTTCTTTGGAGGACGGCAACCGTTGTGAGGAAGCGGAGTTACATCGCGGATTGCAGTGATCTCGATACCAGAGTTCTGGATTGTGCGGATAGCAGACTCACGACCGGCACCAGGACCTTTCACGAAAACCTCAACCTTACGCAAACCAAGTTCAAAAGCTTTTGAAGCACAGTCTTGCGCTGCAGTTTGAGCAGCGTATGGTGTGTTCTTCTTAGAACCTTTGAAGCCCATTTTACCAGCTGATGCCCAAGATATAACCTGGCCAGTTGAGTTGGTAACGGAGATTATGATGTTGTTGAAAGTAGCGCGGATATGTACCTGGCCAACAGCCTCAACATTCACTACTCTCTTTTTTGCTTTATCTTTTCTCTTTTCAGCAGTCGCCATTATTGAAAAGTTTATCTATTAACCTTTAGTTGCTTTCTTCTTATTCGCTACAGTCTTACGCTTACCCTTACGAGTACGAGCGTTGTTCTTAGTAGTCTGGCCACGTACAGGAAGTCCTTTACGGTGACGAAGACCACGGTAGCATCCGATATCCATCAGACGTTTAATGCTAAGCTGAATCTCAGATTTAAGAACGCCTTCGATTCTGAATTTCTCAGCGATGATCGCGCGAATCGCATTTGATTCTTCATCATTCCAATCCTTAACTTTCTTATCCCAGTCTACACTGGCTTCAGAAAGAATATTTTGGGCTGACCTGCGGCCAATACCAAAAATATAAGTAAGGCTGATTTCGCCTCGCTTGTTATCAGGAATATCTACACCTGCTATACGTGCCATAGTCTATTATCCTTGTCTTTGTTTATACCTCGGATTCTTTTTGTTAATCACATACAGTTTGCCCTTGCGTCTGATGATCTTACAGTCAGCGCTACGCTTCTTTATGGATGCTTTAACTTTCATGTCTTTAATCTATCTACTTGTATCTGAATACAATTCTTCCTTTTGTTAAATCATACGGTGACATTTCCAAGCGTACTTTGTCTCCAGGTAAAATCCGGATGTAGTGCATGCGCATCTTTCCGGAAATATGAGCTAATACCTCATGCCCGTTTTCTAGTTGTACCCGAAACATTGCATTCGACAATGCTTCACTTATAGTACCATCTTGTTCAATTGACTTTTGTTTCGCCACTTATACGTATAATTTTCTTCTATATACTTGTGCGTTGTCAATATCTCCGTCCTATCTTCATGCACAGCGACAGTATGTTCAAAATGTGCTGAAGGTTTCTTATCTGAGGTCCGGATTGTCCATCCATCCCTCTCCTGCACCACATTCTTCGTTCCCTGGTTAATCATGGGCTCTATTGCGAACACCATTCCAGATACTATCTTAATTCCTTTGCCGCGCTTACCGTAGTTTGGTACTTCTGGGTCTTCATGAAGTTTTTTTCCAACTCCATGTCCCACCAGCTCTCTCACTACTCCATATCCGAAGCTCTCAACATAACTTTGGATAGCATGGGCTACATCCCCTATCCGATTTCCTGCTTTTGCTTGTTCGATCCCTCTATATAAAGAATCGTATGTTCGCTCTAGCAGAAGAAGCGTTTCTGAACCTACAGCTTCCAATGGATACGTATAGGCCGAATCACTGTGATAATCTTTATAATATACTCCGCAATCAACAGAGATTATATCAGTAGCTCGTAGTTCATAATTCCCAGGAAACCCATGAACCACTACCTCGTTGACAGATATACAAAGTGAAGCAGGGAATCCGTTATAATTCTTAAATGATGGTATTCCACCATTATCCCTGATAAACTCTTCGGCAACTTTGTCCAACGTTGAGGTTTTGACGCCTGGCTTAATCAGCTTAGCAACTTCTCCATGTGCTTTCCCAAGTATTTGGGCGCCTTCACGGATAAATATCAACTCCTCTTCCGTCTTTAAATGGACCATTCAGTTTAGGCCGCAGCAAATTGAGAACGTCCTTTCACTCTACCCGACTTCATCATACCTTCATAGTGTCTCATCAGCAGGTAGCTTTCGATTTGCTGTAGTGTGTCTAATACAACACCTACCAAGATCAAAAGAGAAGTACCACCGTAGAACTGAGCGAAGTTTTGACCAACTCCCGCTTTTACTGCAAATGCCGGAAGCACTGCAATAGCCGCCAGGAATATCGCACCCGGTAATGTGATCCGTGATAACACGGTATCTATAAATTCGGCAGTCTGTTTACCTGGCTTAACACCTGGAACAAATCCACCATTTCTTTTCAAGTTATCAGCGATGTCGTTTGAGTTGATTGTGATCGCGGTGTAAAAGAACGTGAAGATCAAAATCATGCTGGCAAACAACACACTATACTGCCATGAATAAGGATCTGAGAAAGTTGATCCTATATAGGCACCTAAATCGCTATCATTCCATATACCTGCCAGCAGTGCTGGAATAAACATCAGTGCTTGCGCGAAAATAATTGGCATCACACCAGCTGAGTTCAACTTCAGCGGAATAAAATCGCGTTTACCACCATATAACTTATTTCCAATAACCTGCTTCGCATATTGAATAGGTATTCTGCGAGTTGCCTGCGTTAACGCTATAACAGCTACTACTATACCGAAGAGGGCAAAAATCTCAATAATGAAGAAGATGGCCTTTCCCGGAAATTTATCTGTCACTTCAGACACCAAGGCTAGTGGTAGTCTTGATACGATACCAATCATGATCAGCATCGATATACCGTTACCTATACCTTTATCTGTTATGCGTTCACCTAACCACATACAGAACATTGTACCTGCAATGATCAATACCAGTGAAGTAACATAAAACATAGTACCCGGAGTTGTGATAACAGCAGGATCAATAGTCCCTTTCAAATAGCTATATCCCTGGAATACAGTAATAACAATGGTTAATACGCGCGTGAGTTGATTAAGTCTTTTACGACCAGATTCACCTTCTTTTTGGAGCTTCTGAAAATAAGGTACAGCAAATGTCAAAAGCTGTACTATAATTGAAGCTGAGATATAGGGCATTATACCCAACGCAAAAATTGATGCGTTGTTAAATGCACCTCCCAAAAATGTGTTCAGGTATCCAAGAATACCGCTGGTATTCCTGGTTGGATCCAATAAGTTTGGATCTATACCTGGCAATACAATGAAAGATCCGAGTCTGAATATGATCAGGAATCCGATAGTATTAAGGATTCTGACTCTCAGATCTTCAATTGAAAAGATGTTCTTTATGGTCTGAAAGAATCGCTTCATTACTTAACCGTTGTAGCAGTTCCGCCTACTTTTTCAATTGCTTGTGTCGCAGTTGCAGAGAAAGCATGTGCTTCCACACTTACTTTAGTTTTAAGTTCTCCTCTGCCTAAAACTTTAACTTTATCATTTTTCCCAATGACACCATTCTCTACTAATACCTGTAAAGTTAATGCATTGGTCTTAGCCTTTTCAGCCAAGCCTTCAAGAATGTCAAGATTAACTGCCTTGAAGTATTCCTTATTATTATTCTTGAATCCGAATTTAGGCACACGGCGCTGCAGCGGCATCTGACCACCTTCAAAACCAGCCTTCTTAGAATAACCTGATCTTGATTGAGCACCTTTGTGACCACGTCCTGCTGTGCTTCCGCCAGAACCTTGACCACGGCCAAGACGCTTGTTTGTTTTTGTAGAACCTTCAGCAGGTTTAAGTGTATGCAGTTTCATCTTAAAGTTCTTTTACGGTGATCAAATGATTCACTTTTGAAATCATTCCGGCAATCTGAGGAGTCAATTCCACCTCCACTGCCTTATTGATTTTGCCGAGTCCCAATGCAATCATAGTACGCTGTTGAGTCTCAGGTCTTTTAATCATGCTTCTGGTTTGAATAATCTGTACTTTAGCCATGATGCTTAACCGTTAAATACTTTCGACAATGAAACTCCTCTGTTCTTAGCAACAGTATATGCATCGCGCATGCTGGTTAATGCTTTGAAGGTAGCCTTCACAACGTTGTGCGGGTTTGAAGAACCTTTCGACTTAGCCAATACGTTGTGTACTCCAGCACTTTCCAATACGGCACGCATCGCACCACCAGCAATAACACCTGTACCAGGTGAAGCAGGCTTCAGCAGTACAAAACCACCACCGAATTTGCCAAGCGACTCATGAGGAACTGTTCCTTTAATGATCGGAACTTTAACCAGATGCTTCTTTGCATCGTCGATACCTTTTGTGATGGCATCTGTTACTTCATTGGCTTTACCGAGTCCGTAACCTACTACTCCATTACCATCACCTACTACAACGATCGCTGCGAAGCTGAATCTACGACCACCTTTTACCACCTTTGCAACACGCTCAATGGCTACTACGCGTTCTTTCAGATCGATTTCGCTGGCTTTTACTGTGCTAATATTGCTTACTGACATATTTCAGTTCTTAGAATTTTAATCCACCTTCTCTGGCACCTTCAGCCAAAGCTTTAATATTTCCATGGTACAGATAACCGTTACGGTCGAAAACGATCGACTGAATTCCGGACGCAATTGCCTTTTGAGCAATTTTTTTTCCTACATTCTTCGAGTTCTCAATGTTCAGCTTTGCTTTTTCACCAAGTTCAGTGGTTGAAGCGGCTGCTACAGTAACACCGTTTATGTCATCAATAATTTGTACATAAAGTCCGCGATTGCTTCTGAAAACCGATAATCTTGGGCGTTCTGAAGTCCCGCTGATTCTTTTACGAACACCGGCCTTTATTCTCTCGCGTCTTTCTCTATTCTTGCCTGCCATAGCTTTATTGCTCTATGATGCTTTTATTAGTTTAATTATTTAGCAGCAGCTTTACCAGCTTTTCTGCGAACAAACTCACCTGTGAAGCGGATACCTTTACCTTTGTAAGGCTCAACTTTGCGAAGTGATTTAATTTTTGCTGCAACCTGACCGATCAATTGCTTATCAATTCCTTCCAAGATGATCGTTGGGTTTTGACCTTTTTCCTGGATAGCCTGAACTTTAATTTCAGACGGTACCGCCAGGAACACGTTGTGTGAATAGCCTAAGCTAAGTTCCAAAACGTTTGATTGAGCAGTTGCTTTATAACCTACACCAACCAATTCAAGTTGATGCTTATATCCTTTTGATACGCCTTCGATCATGTTAGCTATCAATGCACGGTATAAACCATGCATAGATTTATGACGCTTCTGTTCTGTTGGGCGCTCAACTAATACTGTTCCGTCTTCCTGCTTTATTACAAAATCAGGATCGATTGCCTGGTGTAATTCACCCTTAGGTCCTTTTACACTTACTTTGTGATTAGCAAAGTTAAACGTAACACCTGACGGGATCGAAACTGGTTTACTTCCTATACGTGACATTTGCTTTTCTCTTTATTAGTAAACGTAACATAATACTTCACCACCGACATTCAGGGTACGTGCTTCCTTGTCAGTAATTACTCCTTTCGAAGTAGACAGGATAGCCACTCCCAAACCGTTCAATACACGAGGTAAAGAGCTGGTATCAACGTAGGTTCTAAGACCTGGCGTACTTATGCGCTCTAACTTTGTGATTGCTGATTGTTTAGTTTCAGGATTGTATTTCAATGCAATCTTGATACTACCTTGTCTGTCAGCAACATCCTCGAACTTATAGTTCAGGATATAACCCTTATCAAAAAGAACCTTGGTAATTTCTTTCTTGAGGTTGGATGCAGGGATCTCCACTACGCGGTGGTTCGCCTTAATGGCATTCCGCAACCGGGTTAAGTAATCTGCTATCGGATCAGTCATTTTATTCGTCCTTTTATATTAAAAAGCAAGCCCGCGTTTTTTAAACCGGGCTGCAAAGATATATAACAATTTATATTATCCAAACTGTTATCTGGTTTCACCTCGAAAGCCTTCGAGAGACCTTGATACTCAGCACCGTATGTTTTGAAATTAATTCCAGCACTTTAAGGTACTGGTTATCGTGTGGGATTTGTGTGTGTAAAGAAGCCAGAGTTACTACCAGCTTGCTTTTGTCAGACCAGGGATTTTACCTGCTGAAGCCATTTCACGGAACACGTTACGGCAAACTCCGAATTTACCGATGTATCCTTTTGGGCGACCTGTGAGCTTGCAACGATTCTTCAAGCGAACCGGGGAAGCATTGCGCGGAAGTTTATCCAGCGCTGCATAGTCACCAGCTTCTTTAAGAGCTTTACGTTTTGCTGCATATGTAGCAACAAGCTTTTCTCTTTTTGTCTGTCTTGCTATTACTGATAATTTAGCCATGCTCGATATTAGTTTTTAGTAGCGAAGGGCATTCCGAATGCTTTCAGAAGCTCAAAACTTTCTTCGTCCGTAGTTGCAGTAGTAACGAATGTAATATCCATACCACTGATTTTGTTCACTTTATCTATAGAGATCTCTGGGAAGATGATCTGTTCCTTCACACCCAGTGTATAGTTTCCGCGACCGTCAAACCCTTTGTTGCTAACTCCTTTGAAGTCACGCACACGAGGAAGTGCAATACTCATCAACCTGTCAAGGAATTCGTACATCTTATCACCGCGAAGGGTAACACGAACACCTATCGGCATATTCTCTCTAAGTTTGAAGTTAGAGATCGCCTTTTTAGATTTTGTAGAGACAGCTTTCTGACCGGTGATGTTTGTAATCTCTTCGATAGCAACATCGATCAATTTCTTATCGGTTACAGCTACGCCCATACCTTTGTTAATGCAGATCTTCTCGATCTTCGGAACCTGCATAACAGATGAATATTCGAATTTCTGCTTTAAAGCAGGGACAATTTCTTTTGTGTATTTGTCCTTTAATCTTGGAGTTGCCATTACTTAATAAATTCTCCGGTTTTCTTAGAAAATCTCTTCAGCTTACCTTTATCATCAAGCTTACGACCAACACGGGTTAGTTTCCCGCTGGCAGGATCAATCAGTTGTAAGTTACTGATGTGAATAGACGCCTCTGTCTTTTTGATGCCGCCTTCAGGTTTACCTGCCGATGGCTTCGTATGCTTTGTTACGATATTAACACCTTCTACTACTGCTCTGTTTTTATCAAGCAATACTTCCAGTATCGTACCTTCTTTACCTTTATCATCTCCAGCGATAACTCTTACCTTATCACCTCTGCGGAGGCCTAACTTAGGTTGTTTGTTGCTTTTTCTTTCCATGGCTTATATAACTTCAGGGGCCAATGAAACAATTTTCATGAACTGCTTCTCACGAAGCTCACGAGCCACCGGACCGAATATACGGGTTCCGCGAGGTTCATCTTGAGCATTCAAAAGAACGGCAGCGTTATCTTCAAAACGGATGTATGAACCGTCTTTTCTTCTGACTTCTTTTGTAGTTCTTACTACAACAGCTTTGGTTACAGTTCCTTTTTTCACCTGGCTGCTAGGCAGTGCAGACTTTACTGTAACTACGATCTTGTCGCCTACAGAAGCGTAACGTCTTCCGGTACCGCCAAGCACGTGCATACAAAGTACTTCCTTTGCTCCACTGTTATCTGCTACGGTAAGTCTGGATTCGGTGCGTATCATATCTTTATATCTTCAGTTCTGTTTATCCTTTAAGCTGAACGTTGTCTTATCTGATTGAGATTATTTCGCTTTCTCAACGATCTCAACCAATCTCCAACGCTTCTCTTTACTCATCGGACGAGTTTCAGCAATACGTACAGTATCTCCGATACCTGCAGTATTCTGCTCATCATGAGCCTTGAACTTGGTAGTTCTATTCACAAATTTACCATAGATCGGGTGCTTCACTTTTCTGTCAACAGCTACAGTGATGGTCTTCTGCATTTTATTGCTTACAACCTTACCGATCCTTTCTTTGCGTTCGTTACGTTCTTCCATAACCTATTTTCTTATTGGGCTATTTAGATGCACGTTCTTTTACGGTTAACTCCGTGCTGAGGCGTGCTATCAGCTTACGTGTTTCTTTCAATTTCATTGGGTTTTCTACCGATGAAATCTGATGTGCAAATTGCAGCTTACGAAGCGCTTCTTTTTCAGCACCGATCTTTTCCTTCAGCTCGGCTACAGTCAATCCCTTGATGTCTGTTGTTTTCATGGTGCTTATTGTTCTACGTAATCAGGTCTAACAGTGAATTTTGTTTTGATTGGCAATTTACCTTCTGCCAATTTCAATGCTTCCTTCGCGGTCGCCATATTTACGCCACCTGCTTCGAACAGAATAGTACCTGGCTTGATAACGGCTACCCAATATTCAGGAGCTCCTTTACCTTTACCCATACGCACTTCAGCTGGCTTGCGGGTGATCGGCTTGTCTGGGAAAATTCGGATCCACACCTGACCTTCGCGTTTCATCGCTCTGGTTACTGCGATACGAGCCGCCTCTAACTGACGAGCTGTGATCCATCCACCTTCCAAAGATTTCAATGCAAATGAACCAAATGCAATAGAGTGACCTCTTGTTGCAATGCCTTTTACGCGGCCTTTTTGCATTTTTCTGAATTTCGTTCTTTTAGGCTGTAACATTGTTACCTGGCTTTAATGCGTTTGTTCTTCTGATTAACCGTTTCTTTTTTGGCCTCCACCGCGATTATCTCCACCGCGTCTTCCTCCGCCACCACCTTCACGTCTATCGCCACCTCTTCTGTTGCGGCCACCTCTGTCGCCACCACGCTCGTTGCGATCTCCTCTTCCTCCGCGGTGTTCACCGCCACCACCTTGCTGGCCTGAAGTGCTTGCAAGACCTACATTTGGAGACAGATCACGCTTGCCGTAAATTTCTCCCTTGAAGATCCATACTTTGATACCGATTTTACCATACACAGTCTGAGCTTCAGAGTGCGCATAATCGATATCAGCACGAAGTGTATGCAATGGAATACGACCTTCTTTGTATTGCTCTGTACGAGCCATATCTGCACCAGCCAAACGGCCTGATGTTTTTACTTTAATACCCTCCGCACCTACACGCATTGCTGAAGCAATTGCCTGCTTCATGGCACGCTTGTAAGATATACGGGCCTCGATCTGCTGAGCGATGGATTCACCAACCAATTTCGCATCCAGCTCCGGGCGCTTAATTTCGAAGATGTTGATTTGAACATCTTTGCTGGTGATCTTCTTTAACTCTTCCTTGATCTTATCTACTTCGGTACCACCTTTACCAATTACAACACCCGGACGGGCAGTATGAATAGTAAGTGTAATACGCTTCAGTGTTCTTTCAATAACTATTTTAGCGATTCCGCCTTTAGGAATACGAGCCTTTACGTAATCTCTGATTTTCTGATCTTCAACCAGTTTATCAGCGAATGTTTTGCCACCGTACCAGTTAGAATCCCAACCACGAACGATGCCTAAGCGCAGGGCTACCGGATTAATTTTCTGTCCCATTATTCCTTAGTTTCTGTTTCAGTTGTTACCACTTCAGCACCGCTTTTCTTGAAGCTGTCCACGATCAATGTTACGTGGTTTGAACGCTTTCTCACGCGGTGAGCTCTTCCCTGAGGTGCAGGACGTAGTCTCTTCAGGATACGACCACCATCAACGAAGATATCTTTTACATATAGATCAGCTTCTTCAAGCTTCAGATCAGTATGTTTAGCTGTCCAGCCAGAGATTGCTGACAACAACAGCTTCTCTAGTTTAGGAGCACCTACTTTGGGCTCGTACTTCAAAATGTTAAGAGCCTTATTAACACGCTCGCCTCTGATAAGATCAGCGATCAGACGCATCTTACGTGGAGAGGTTGGTACGTTTTTCAGTTTCGCTACAGAAGGGCCGTTTTTAGCAGCTTCTTTCTTTGCATCACGCTTCTCGCGCTTAAGCACTGAACGTTTAGTTTTTTTCGCTACTTCTGCCATGATTACCTAGCGTTATCTTTCTTGTTTCCAGAGTGTCCACGGAAAGTACGTGTAGGAGCAAACTCACCGAGTTTATGACCTACCATGTTCTCCGTTACATATACCGGAATGAATTTATTTCCATTGTGAACAGCAAACGTATTACCGATCAAATCGGGTGTTACGGTTGATCTTCTGGACCAAGTCTTAATAACAGACTTCTTGCCTGATTTTTCCATTGCTTCTACTTTCTTGAGAAGACGGAAGTCACAATACGGTCCCTTCTTAATCGAGCGTCCCATTATTTTTTCCTTCTAGATATAATTAAATTATCAGAATACTTCTTCGGATGACGGGTCTTCTTACCCTTCGTGTACAGACCGTTGCGTGAACGAGGGTGACCTCCTGACGCACGTCCTTCACCACCACCCATCGGGTGATCAACAGGGTTCATCGCTACAGCACGTGTGCGAGGACGAACACCTCTCCAACGGCTGCGACCAGCTTTACCTACACTTTCGTTCATGTGGTCAGCGTTTGATGTTGCACCGATAGTAGCCATGCAAACATCTAACACATTACGCATTTCACCAGAAGGCATTTTCAATGTTGCCAAGCCGTTTTCACGAGCAAGCAACTGTACAAATGAACCTGCAGAGCGAGCTATCGCGCCACCTTTGCCTGGCTTCATTTCTACATTATGTACAATCGTACCGAGAGGAATTTTAGCAAGTGGAAGAGCATTGCCCACTTCAGGAGCTACATCAGCACCAGAAACAAGTTGCTGTCCTACTTTCAGTCCTTCAGGAGCGATGATATAAGATTTAGATCCGTCTATATAATACAGGAGAGCTATACGAGCAGAACGAGTTGGATCGTATTCTATAGACTTCACCGTAGCAGGTATACCTGTCTTATTACGTTTAAAGTCGATATCACGAAGTTTCTGCTTATGACCACCACCAATGTAACGCATAGTCATGCGCCCATTGCTATTTCTACCACCCGTCTTTTTTACTGTTGTTACCAGCGACTTCTCAGGCTTCGATGTAGTAATATCATCGAATGTAGTAGCGAGTCTATGACGCGTACCTGCCGTTACTGGTTTTAATTTCTTCAACGCCATCGTTCAAAAATTATACGTTGCTATAAAAATCAATTACTTCACCTTGTGCCAGGGTCACAACAGCTTTCTTGTAGCCGGGTCTGCGACCAGAAAGTATACCTGTTTTAGTGTAGCGGGTCTTTTTCTTACCCATTACATTCATGGTATTTACTTTCTCCACGTTTACGCCATATTGCTTTTCAACGGCTTTCTTAATCTCAACTTTGTTCGCATCAGCACTTACGATGAAACCGTATTTGCCTTTCTCGTTCAGAGCGGAAACTTTCTCCGTTACTAATGGTTGTTTCAGGATACTCATTATGCTTTATTTAATAAGTTCTCAACTTTACTAACAGAGCTCTCTACAAAGATTACGTTGTCAGCATTCATCACATCAAAGGTGTTGATCTGATCAGCTGTAGTAACTTTCGTATTCTGAATATTTCTTCCGGAAAGAACTACGTTCTTATTAAGTTCAGGAAGTACGAGGAGCGTTTTCTTATCACTTAATGCAAGAGCATTCAACAATGACAGGAATTGCTTGGTTTTAGGAGACTCAAATGAGAAGTCTTCCAATATCGCAATTGAATTATCTTTTGCTTTGTAAGAAAGAGCTGACTTACGAGCCAGATCTTTTACTTTCTTATTCAGTTTGAATGAATAGTCGCGAGGAGTAGGACCGAATACACGTCCACCACCTTTGAACTGAGGGTTCTTAATGTTACCTGCACGAGCGCCTCCGGTACCTTTTTGTTTCTTCAACTTTTTAGAAGAACCAGATATTTCGTTACGCTGCTTTGACTTGTGTGTACCTTGGCGTTGGTTTGCTAAGAAGCTTTTTACATCCAGGTATATAGCGTGGTCGTTCGGTTCAATGCCAAACACGTCAGAAGAAAGCGTAACTTTCTTTGAGGTTGCTTTACCACTATTATTTAATACTGCTACTTCCATTATTTCTGAAGGATTACAGTTGAATTCTTAGCTCCGGGAAGAGAGCCACTGATTACGATCAAATTCTGATCAGCAAGGATCTTAACAACCTGAAGGTTGGTAAGTTTTACACGATCGTTACCCATACGGCCGGCAAGACGTTTACCTTTTGGTACACGTGATGCGAACGATGCGTTACCCATTGAACCAGGTGCACGAAGACGGTTATGTTGACCGTGCGTAGCTCCACCTACACCACCAAAGTTATGGCGCTTTACAACCCCCTGAAAACCACGACCCTTAGAGGTACCAATGGCATCAATGAAATCACCTTCAACGAAGATATCCTGTATACGGATCTCTTTGCCAAGTTCAACTAAACCATCGAACTCAGTTTTGAAATCACGAAATTCAGCAACATCTTTTTTAGGAGTTGTGTTGGCTTTCTTAAAGTGACCGATGGCCGCCTTAGTCGTGTTCTTTTCTTTTTTCTCACCAAAGGCAAGTTGAACAGCGCGGTATCCATCCGTTTCTTCACTCTTTACCTGTGTTACTACACAGGGACCAGCCTCGATCACTGTGCAAGCTATATTCTCGCCATCCGGGCCGAATACGCTAGTCATTCCTATTTTCTTTCCTATAATGCCAGGCATAGTTGTGCTTGTTTTTCAGGACTTTCTGCTTGTAAAGTATACGTTGAGTAGACTCTTTCTGCAAAAAGGACTGCAAAGATAGGAACTAAAGGGTAGTTACCAAATGTGGGTTTCAAAATTTTTGGGAAATCTGGAGATAATGCTCCACTCATAAGTCACAGATCGTGAAATCATTGCTTCTTTTGACATTTGTAGCAGATTAACCAATCAGCACTTTTCATAGGATTTATAGCCATTCCGACAGTTAAAGCAGAATATTATATCGAAAATGATCACCAAAACTATTTTTTATACCGAACGCTCTTCCTCAACAAGAAGTCTTAACCATACCCTTTTATCCATGAAAAAAAAGAATTTTAAATGCTAAAAGGGTGACTAAATTTCAGCCGGATTTAGAAATCCATACTATTTTTTTCAATGAACAATAACCGCTGGCTGCTTCTTCCCTTACTCCTGATTTTACTGTTTGGTCTTAACCTTTCCCTGGGCAGTGTACATATTCCTTTTAAAGAGATCGTAACCATTCTGACAGGTGGCGAAAGTTCAGAACCTATATGGAGAGACATTGTCTGGAATTTCAGAATGACGAAGGCATTGACCTGCATACTGGCGGGAGGTGCATTGGCTTTGAGCGGACTGCAAATGCAAACGCTCTTCCGAAATGCGCTGGCGGGGCCTGATGTATTGGGACTGAGTTCAGGTGCGAGTCTCGCTGTATCACTGATCTTTATGAGTCAGGCTGCCGGCATTAGTTTCCTGCGTACACCCAATCCGTGGACAGTTGCCATCGCTGCTACATTGGGGTGCACAGGTGTATTCCTTATTATGCTCGCACTTTCCAAAAAACTTCTCGATAACGTTTCTCTACTTATCGTTGGTCTGATGATCGGGGCGGGAACCTCGTCCATCGTCAGCGTACTCCAATATATAAGTCGCGCGGAAGAAATGCAGACGTACCTCATCTGGACCTTTGGAAGTTTGGGAGGATTGAACTGGACGGAGCTCCTGGTATTAGCGTCTGTATTACTATTAGGAGGCAGTATAGCCCTGGGGTTGGTTAAGTCTTTAAATGCCTGGATGCTGGGCGATAATTATGCGGCCAGTATTGGTATCAACATGAAACGAGCCCGGTTCTGGATTATTTTGTCTGCCAGTATATTAACGGGAGGTGTTACGGCCTTCTGCGGCCCTATTGCTTTTGTGGGATTGGCTGTGCCTCACCTCGTGAAGTTTCTCGTCAAGACAACCAATCATAAAATATTAATCCCTACAGTAATGATCGGGGGTTCTGTACTGATGCTCTTCTGCGACATACTATCACAACTCCCGGGTAGTACACAAGTGTTGCCCATCAATGCCATTACTGCACTGATCGGGGCGCCTGTAGTGATATGGGTTATTGTAAGACATTCAAAAATGCGGGTATGAGTAGCGTGAAGAAAGCATTGCTGGAAACAAAAGATCTTTCAATCGGGTATACCGGCCAGTCTATACCATTGTTTGAAAAACAGAATCTTGCACTATACGCAGGAGAATTGGTTTGCTTTATGGGACCGAATGGCATCGGTAAATCCACATTGATACGAACCCTTGCCGGCTTGCAGAAAAGTATAGAAGGAGGTATATATATACATACTGATAACGCAGAGCTGCGGCAACAGATCGCTGTTGTACTGACCGACAAGATTACAACTCCGGGTATGACTGTGGAGGAGCTCATTACCTTCGGGCGTTATCCGTATCTGAACTGGAATGTAAGCCTACACGAAAATGATATCCGCATAATTGACGAGGCTATCGACCAGGTTAACATCCGGAATATCATTTCAAAAAAATTATATCAGTTAAGTGACGGCCAGTTGCAGATGGTTATGATTGCGCGGGCACTCGCACAGACTACACCAATCATTTTATTGGATGAACCCACAGCACACCTTGATTTGAACAATCGTGTCGAGATCATGCGTATGCTGAGGAACCTGGCGCGCAAAACTAACAAGGCTATTCTCATTGCTACACACGAACTTGATTTAGCGCTTCAGACTGCAGACTATATATGGCTCGCTGGCAACCAGAAAAATATCATCACCGGCATACCGGAAGACCTGGTGTTGAATGGTTCGTTCGATGATATTTTTCGTTTCAAAGGCTTTGACCTCAAAACCGGAAAAGTAAAACACGAAATAAATCGCGCGCGAACAATTCAATTGAACGGGAATGATTCGGAATATCTATGGACACGAAACGCACTGGAAAGAAACGGATTTCAGATTGTTCAGCACAACGGAGACACTACCATAAAAATTGAACAGAATAATAACGCTTGTGTATGGATTATCGGAGATAACCGGTATACATCGCTTCAGGGTTTACTGAAATACTTGTGCGGTTGATTTTCCTGTGCTCTTTCAAACCCACTGCTTCGCGTTAACATCGAAGCATATCGTGTCCACTTTACAGGTATACCCTTTGCGCGCAACGCTTTATGAAGGTCTTCAAACAGAGGTCCTTTATTATCAAAGTAATTATACGAAAGACCGAAGCAATAAAATCGAAATGTATGATGCGTGGTGATCTCAACCCATTTGTAGTCGAACGGAAATAACAACTGCGAAATCTCCTTCACAAAAAACTGAACAATGCGAGGTTTGATGCCCTCTCCTACTGTAACAGTCCAATCATGACGAAACAACGCCATGTTGATATCATACAGTAAAAATTTTCTTCTTCTTCTGAACAACGGCACTTTGCCCACAACTTCAAGCGTATCATCCGTCAGTATAAAATCATTGTTGGTTATACCGAGATAACTATATACACCTAACAGGTAAAGTCCAAAGAATGCAAGTGCCAGTCGCACATCGATCTCCGGCAGACTAAAATCATTAATAATATATACTGCTGACGTCAGTACAAACAGAATTGAGAGGTGGTTTCTGAGAATGCAGAGGGACGCTTTAACCAAACTACTTTCATACTTTTTCATAGGGCTCACACAATCTCCAAGCCCTTAAAATACAAAAGAATGCATTAAGAGTTACAACAATGTTTGTTTGAATTTTTTAGGCCCGTTCAGGCCTTGATTTTCTTGTGTTTTCCGCGCAAAACTCCGCCCACAGCGCCCTGCATGGCAGACTTAACCCAGTAATTAAAAATGGCTTTGTGCCTGATGCGCGGCTGACTGATAACCGTGGTGGCGTTTTCTTTACCGTTCTTTAAAATGCCATCGGCCAAAAACGTAAGCACTTCATTGCCCCATCGTTTTTTTTCAGAATCACCAGGCTTTCGTATTTCGAGGTGCAGGTTGTTGTACGAGATCACCGAAGCACCATTTGCCTGCTCGGCACCAGCAGTGAGTTGCAGATCAAATTTTTTCAGGTATCCTGATTTGATATGAATGCCTTGCAACGGTACCACTACACGGTTTAGCGCGGTAAGATTTAAATCTTTGAGACGCACATTGAGTTTAAACGAAGATGAGTCTAGTGTTTCATAGGTTACGTGCAAAGATCCTTCGTTGTATAGTCGTGCCGTTGCGACCATAACGAGCGGTGGCTCACCGCGTGTTTTACCAACTTTAAGATTGGCCACTATATTCTCAAATACCACCACACCATCTTCGCCGATCTTTTCAGAGGTTTCGGTATACTGTATCCTGCCATTCTTCAAATCAACGCGATTGATCGTTATAGATGGCGGAAGTTTTAACAGACCCTCCAGCGTAACCGGTTTTTCAACCATTGGGGGATCCGGCATTCGCTTATCACGTTTTATATCAAACGCAAAACGCTCTACGGCTATATCTGCATTTTTCAGAACCCGGTGTTCGATCATATCATTGATTGAAAAGCCATGAAGTGTAATACCCTGAAAGCGCGCATCGATGAAATCATTTTCAACCGTATTGCTATATATCCACTCTTTTCGCGGACTGATGTGAACCGAATCGATATTTACTTTATTATTCTTTAACACTACATCGTAAACCTGGACCGAGCTTTTTTCGGTTTCAGTTTTCAAAGAAGCACAACGAAAGTTTCCACTGCGGGTATCTCCCTCCAGTTTACCAAACGTGAGTGATTGATTGTCTTTCCATTTTACCTGGCCGGGATGGATGACAAACTGTTGAACGATGGCAAACGATGAAGTGCGTTCGCGATCAGATCGTTTTCGCTTAGGACCTGCTTCCGGTACGATCAATAGCGGATTATATACTTCGAGTCGTTTTACAGATGGCGGCTCATCTTTTGCTACCTCGGCATCGTTCATCACGATAGCATCGGAGCTGAAATATAGTTTACCATCTTTTATGATTTCGAGTTTGTTCGCCCTGAGTTTACGCGCACTCCAAAAATCTTCATCGCGTACCAGGTTATTCAGATCAAGAGCGGGAGCTGAAATTTCGATGTTATTTTTTTTGACCTGAAGATTTGTTACCTGAAAACGTGCCGGATAGTTCATTGCCATCTTGCTGACCTGCACACACAATGTTTTGAGTTTTACATCCACATCGGAAAGTTGCCCGCGAATAGAATCAAACTTTACATGTCCATTTTCCGAAATCATCTTTTCAATTTCCAGGTCTTTGCCGGAACATGCTATATATCGCTGATCGCGATGTAAATTGATCTTAGCATTACCGATCGAGAGTTGTCCGATCGATTCAAACAAATCGTCTTTCGGTTCATCATTCGCCTTTTTACCGGCACGGGCGGGTAGCCTTCCCGTTACTTCCAGCGAATTGAAATGTATAGCCTTCCAATGCTTATAGTTTTTTTGCAGCGGTTCATCGCCTTCCTTCAATGCCATGATCTGTTTGGCATGCAGGTGCAAGCTATCTTTTTGAACATCTACCTCGGCAGCGCGCAACAAGCGACCATCAAAATCAACACCTTTCATTTTGGATACCAGCGTTCCCGAAGTGTTTCGTACCCATGCATTGGCAAATCGTATATCACTGACAGTATATATAAAACCTCCCGCAGGCTGAGTCTTTAAATTGTTCACGGTTAGTGAAAGATTATTTACCCGTAACGACCTGTCTTCATCAGCATAGCGCACCGTTACGTTTTTGAATGATAACAGCCGCACGTTTACATTATCAATTTTGTCATCAGCAGTCTTTGCATCACCCTTTCGTTTGATCCTTTCGGGAGTAAGATTAACATCAGCATCTTCTACACTAAGTTCATCGGCCTGAATTTTTTTATCGAAAGCAAAATCCAGCAGGTTAAAATATTTTAATTTCAATTTGCCACAGTTCGCTATATTCTTGCGACTGGCAGAATCGTACAATACAACATCTGTCAGGGTGAGATCGCGATACTTATCGAACAGTATCGTATTACAATTGAACGATAAATTTCTGCGCAGCGCAATAGCTGTACGATCCAGGCCTACTTCAAGTCCACCCACCTGGAAAGCGCTGCTGTCGCGGATTACTTTAAAGGCATATACATTTATGTTTACGTGGGGTAAATCAATTTTAACAGAGTCTTTATCCTTCTGCACAACGAGGTGAATACGCGCATCGCGCACTACGGTACTATCAATCGAACACTCGCCTATAGCCTGCTTGAGAATACGCGTGAGCAGGTCGCGATCTTTAATACGGGTGGTATCCTTCTTCAATTTGAATTCGGCTATAACATGCGGCTGATCGATCATAGCGCGTTTAATAGCATAGCGCTGATTTTCATAAAGAGCTTTATAGTCGAGTCGCTGCAGCAAGAGTGATTTACCAGATACTTCCACCCGTGACTGCGACACCGTGTCAAGTGACGTAAAATTGAAATCTGTAAATTGTAAATGATGCTGCCGGAAGTTAAACTCTATACCGGAAAAATTTAGTGCTGCCTTGGGAAAGACAAGTGCCTGCGCACCAACTTTTAATTGTATCTGACTCTCCGGTGTGAGGTTCTGAATATTCCAATGCTCTACGAGCAGATCAACCAGGTTTAGTCTTACTGACGTGCGTGCTATATTTTTCATCCCCACGGTTGCCCTGCGAATAGAGAGCGACTCGATATCAAACCTACCCAGCAATGATTCTATAGCAGGGTATAGTTTTACCACCTGGTACGATACGTTGCTAGTGCTTATCCGCGCGGTAGTGCTGCGTTGTTGTTGCTGTGCATCGATCTCGATGATCGGTTCATCGATAATAAGGTTCTTGATATCAAACTGCTGCACCATGGACATGGATGCGATGGATCCGAACTTCAACTGCATATAGGGAATTGTTACCCCCAGTATACCTTTGGATGGTGCGTTAGGCGACCGTACTATTTTTACATCATTAAGTGTAAACGTCAGGGCCAGCATATCAATGGATGAACGTCCTATGCTGAGGGTATACATGCCATCGGTTTTGGATTGCACCAGTTCTGAAAGTGCGCGTTTAAAACCATAGAGCTTTCCGTATACCAGCCCGCCAAACAGAATAGCCAGTGGTATCATAGCAACAGCGATGCGAAGCACTATTTTTCGGGACGATTTTTTCAATGGCATCAAACTGTTTCTCTCTATTTACAAGATACTAAACCTTTGGTGGTAATTAAAATCAGAAGCACCGGAGCATCGTTATCATAACGAATTGAATGTGCATTATATTCTACGATTTATAACCGAAAGTAATTGCCAATCGAAGCCCTTCCGTGATTTTGATCAACCAAACTACAAACGTTTGCAACAAACCCTTGTAAGTTCTTTATCCACATTCATTAATCTGTATCCAATCTCTTTTATTAGTTTGTAGCTGTTTACCCCAAAATAGCATCAAGCATTATATAGTATGATCCGATTAAATGAACTGTTCCCTTATCAATTCGATAAAAAATATTCAAAGCCTGTAGCGTATTTCTCCATGGAATTTGCTGTTGACCAGCCGTTGAAAATTTATAGCGGAGGTCTTGGCTTCCTGGCAGGATCGCACTTGCGCAGCGCCTATGAACTGAAGCAAAACATGATTGGTATAGGTATTCTTTGGAAGAAGGGATACTACGACCAGGAACGTAACCAGGACCAAACCCTTCATGTAAACTTCCGTGATAAGGACTACTCGTTTCTAACCGATACGAATATTGTATTTCCAATTACCATTCATGGAGCCCGCGTGTTTGTAAAAGCTTACCTGCTGAAGCCGGATGTTTTTCACACCGCTCCGTTATTCCTGCTTACAACGGACATACAGGAGAATGATTACCTCGCCCAGACCATCAGCCACCGGCTCTATGACCCGAATGAGACAACGCGTATCGCGCAGTCTATCCTGTTAGGCATAGGTGGTGCCAAGCTTCTGGATATACTCGGACGCGAAACCGAGATATACCACATGAACGAAGGGCATGCGCTACCGATGTGTTTCTATTTACTCGACAAGTATAGAAGCATGGATGAAGTTAAGAAGCGAGTTGCATTCACCACGCATACGCCTGAAAAAGCAGGCAACGAAGAACATAGTGTACCACTGCTAAACAGCATGAGTTTCTTCAATGGCTTTACAGCAAAACAGGTTGAAGAATATGTACACCCTGAGAACGGAGTATTGAATTATACTCTTACAGCGCTCCGCTTTGCCAGACGTGCGAACGGAGTTTCTCAGTTGCATGGTGAGGTGTCCAGAAAAATGTGGGGCGACTATAAGGGTATATGTGAGATTACTGCGATTACCAATGCGCAGAATAAAAAATACTGGCAGGATGAAGAACTTGCACAGGCACTGAACGAGGGTGATGACCAAGCGCTTGTTGCCCGTAAAAAAGAATTGAAGTATAAACTCTTCCGCACGGTAGCGAACCAGACCGGTAAGCTGTTCAATGAAAATGTACTCACCATTGTTTGGGCAAGACGTTTTGCAGCGTATAAAAGAGCTAATCTATTGTTGACAGACTATAACCGTTTTCTGCGCATAGCACAGAATAGCAAGTACCCGGTGCAAATCATCTGGGCTGGTAAACCGTATCCGGAAGATTATGGTGCGATCAACATCTTCAACGAGATATACTGGAAGACTAAAGATTTACCGAACTGTACTGTTGTAACAGGATACGAACTGTGGCTGTCCGGTCATCTTAAAAAAGGATCGGACCTGTGGCTGAACAATCCAAGACTATATCATGAAGCCTCCGGTACGTCTGGTATGACTGCCGCGATGAATGCTTCAGTAAACTTATCAATTCCGGATGGATGGGTTCCTGAATTTGCCAAGCACGGCAAAAATTCATTTATCATTGATACAGCCAATGATCAATTAACCCAGGAATCAAAAGACAAGATCGAAGCACAAGCTCTACTCGATTTGCTGGAGAATGAAATCATACCGCTATACTACGAGAATCCTGAAAAATGGCAAAGCATCGTAAAGAGCAGTATGAAGGACGTAGTACCATACTTTGACTCCGGCCGAATGGCAGACGAGTACTACACCAAACTATACAAGTAATTCAGACTATAAATTAAGTGATCTAATTCTCAAACATCCCGCGCCACCGCCCGGGATGTTTTTTTAAAATCCCCACCAACCTACCTGCCTAAACACTTACTTCTTCTTCTTCGCTTTCGCTTCGCGGATCAACTTCATATCTACATTCTCTTTCGAAATCTGCGCATAGTTTCCATTTCCAAGTGTGGTAAGTTGTTGCAGTGCTTTAGAGGCACCAACACCTTTGCCAAAGTTGAAGATGGATAAGAATATATCTTCTTTGGAAAACTTTGAGATCAGCTGCAGTGTCTCATCACTCGTAGCGAACTCGCCATCGGTAGCAAGTACTATACGATTGTTTCCCCCGCGTATATAGTTCTCGTCAGCAGTTTTATAGGCCAGTTTTATGCCGGCATTGCCATCTGTTTTACCGGATGATTTGAGACTGTTGATTGCCTTGTTGATTTTGTCTTCATCTTTAAACGATGCTGATTCCAGCAATACTTTGGGTTTATCAGAAAAAGCGATGATGGAGATCCTGTCTTCCGGACGCATCATCGAAAGCAGGCTGATGATGGAGTTTTTCAGCAGTGGCAGTTTTTCAGCCGCATTCATCGAGCCTGATACATCCAGCAACAGCACCATGTTGTTGGTAGCATAACCTTCCATCGAGCGAATATCTTCACCGGCATCAGACAGGTATACTGTGTCGCGCTTCTCGATATATACCGTATCGTGAAGTACTTTCACGGATGACGAAGGACGCGTACTGCCCTGCTGTGTATTTTCATTTTTTGTTACCTGATTTTCGGATGCCTTTACAACGGGCGGGTTACTGGCCGGTGTTTTGGTTGCAGCTGTTCCATTTTTTGCCTCAGGATATTTCAGAATAAATAACTCCGGCTGATGCACCGTTGGCAGATGCTGCACCTGTGTGGAGAGCTCACAAAACTTGTTATAATCGTCTACAATATCGTTGTAATGATAAATCAATTTGTAATACGGATGATCGTAGCGTGACTTGTTACCGGCCGGCCGGAGTTTCCGAAGCTCTTCGCTAAATGACTTTGATGTTTCCGGTAAATCTTCATAAGGAGTATAAGGACACAAACCATTATTGCGACCTATTTTTTGAATGCCCTTCATGTTATCATATTCACGCGCAATAACATCACGAATGTTTTCATCAATGGCAGTGGTGGAAATCTTCATCGTTGTATCACCGGTATAGTATGCCTTGGCTTTGAACAACGCCTCACGATCCAGGTCTGCTAAATTACGGAGTGCTTTTCCCGATATATACCATGAGTTTGTTGCTGATGCCGGGTAAGCATCAAATACTTTACGCACATCGGTGTAGAGTTGTTCCTTGCGATTGTCCCATTCCTGAAACAACACCTTCTGTCTTTCCAGCATTTTATAAATGTTAGCAAGGCGATCCTTTTCATATTGTTTTTCACTCACCTCAATCGCGATGGAAGCACTGAGATCATCCAGCTCTTTTAAAATACTTTGGATTATCGTAGCCTGATCGTTCAATGATTTCGCGATAGCGGATTGAAGAATTCTACTATCAGCAATTGTCTTCTGATATTCTGCCTTCGGTATCTGATAATTGGCATAGTCGAAATGCAATGCTCCGTGGCGTTCGTATGAATCCAGTGTTCTGAAATAAGCAGCGCTTGAATTGAAATTCTCCAGTATAGATTGCAGGTTGCGTGTCTGCCGCCAGGTTTCGTTTATATAGGTAACGTAATTTACCAATGCATTGTACTGCGCTTTCGGTAAAGCCGTTTTCTGCGTTGCTATTGCTATAGGCGCATGTGGTACATCGTCAAATGGTTTTACAACTACTGCTGTAGACGCAGGCTGTGTGCGAATATCAATACGTGGAAAATACTTTAGAGCTTTTACGCCATTGTAGTTATCCCCCATGGCAAATTGTATAAAGCTGTTGTAATCTGCTACCAGCGTACCGTTCAGGTAATTGATCAGTTCGAGGTATACATCGTTACCGTGTTTGTCCGATTTCTTCGCTTCAAAATTATACTCATTCAACGCCCTGCGTTTTATTTCCAGTATCTGCAACAGATTCTCCTGGAACGAAGACCACATACTCGATGCCGGGTATTTCAGTGCAGGCTTCGAAGTAAGCATGGCTGCAGCTTGCCTATCCGTATCTAATATACTTTGCTCGAGCTTGTCAACCGGCCAGCCGGTGTGTATATCCTGTTTCAGATTGAATGCCCACGCACCCAGAAAGTTTCGTTCACGTTCAATTTCTCCGCGCATAAAGGCATCGGCATTGCGATAGGCTGCGGATGCTGTTGCTATACCTTTCTTTTGTATAGCATCCAATGCATCTTTTAGTATATTTTGTTTTTTCTGATACTCGTTCAGTAATGCAGGCAAATCGTTGATCAATTGTTCTGCTTTGGCAAAATTATCCTGCTTGTAATCTTCCAGCTTATGATAGGTATCGAGTGCCTTGCACTGCGCATCAATCTTTTCTGCCGAAGCGCGCAACTCCTTTAGCTTCGGTAAAAGATTACCGGAGATAGCCGCACTTAAATTCTTGTTTAGCGCAACGGCATTATTAAAATAATAATCATCCAATTGTACGGGACAGGTATAGCGAGGTGATCCCCATGAGCTTTTCTGACGGATAGAAGGATAGTATTGAATGATGCTTTTTACCACGTTCGTTACTTCATCAGCCGATTGATTGGCGTAATCGACATAGGCATTCAATGCTTTTTGCTGAACGGCTGTTATGGGCTGTGCGGCAGAAAGAAAAGGTAAAAGAATAAGCAGGTATACAAATCGCATAGTTCGAACTTACTAAAAATTAGTAATACGAAACAGAATCGGTCAGGTTCTCCTGATGCGATACCTTCGGCAGATTTTTCATCCGAAGAAATCAACATTGTAGCTTTTGAACTTTATGAATGGTTAAACACGTTAACCAAGTGAATGTTTCTATTATGAGTTCTGCTAAAGCGTTTCAAAAATTTACCGATACATTATCCAGTCACGAGCATACCATGCCATTGTTATTTATAGGACACGGCTCTCCTATGAATGGTATTGAAGACAATGAGTTCAGTATAAAATGGGAGCAGCTCGGCAAAGAGATTCCTTTACCAACGGCTGTACTTTGTATCTCGGCACATTGGCTCACCCGCGGAACGCACATCACTGCGATGGAACATCCACAAACCATTCATGATTTTGGAGGCTTTCCGCAGGCGTTGTTTGATGTACAATATCCGGCTCCCGGCAATCCTGCATTGGCAAAAGAAATAGCTTCGTTAATTCATAAAACTTCTGTGGGCCTTGATCACGAATGGGGCCTTGATCACGGAACATGGTCCATCGTAAAACGCATGTACCCGGAAGCAGCTATACCGGTACTGCAACTCAGCATTGATTATGGCAAAGGGACACAGTATCATTATGAACTGGCACATGAGCTGGAAGCTCTTCGTAAAAAGGGTGTGCTAATTATCGGCAGTGGAAACATGGTGCATAACCTGCGTATCATGGATTGGCACCGTATTGACTCCGGTTACGATTGGGCTATTGATATTAATGAGACATTCAAGAAATCAATTTTATCGGGCGATCATAAATCGCTCATCCATTATGAAGGTCTCGGGCAGGCTGGTAAACTATCCATACCAACGCCCGAGCACTATATACCTTTACTATATATTTTAGGTTTGGTCAACAACCATGAAAATATCTCTATCTTTAATGACAAACTGGTGATGGGATCAATCTCCATGACATCTGTACGCATCGATGCTCAATAAATAGCATCAACTCAGTTGATCCAGGAATTCGCGAATAGCCGTATATATCTCTGCCAGTTGTTCGTTCGTGATGACGTAAGGAGGAAGTATATAAATCACATTTCCCAGGGGTCTCAACAGTATATTCTTGTCAAGGAAGTACGGGTATATCTTCTTTCGGATCTCGTTATCATACGAAGTTATAGTGTTCGTTTTTATCTCGAGCGCCAGTATAGTTCCGAGTGATCGCACGGTGCCCACACGCCTATGACCTACGATAGACGCACTGAATTTTAAATGTTCGTTCGAAATGCGGATAATATTTTGCTGGCAAGTCTCATTCATCAACAGGTCGAAACTTGCATTGGCAGCAGCACAGGCAATCGGGTTAGCCGTATACGAGTGTCCATGAAAGAATGTCTTTAGAAAATCATCAGACTGGTATGCTGCCAAAACTTTGTCAGAGCATGCAGTTACTCCCAAGGGCATCGTTCCTCCTGTTATACCTTTGGACACCGCGATGATATCCGGTTTAATCGTGCAGTAATCAGAAGCAAATAATTTACCGGTGCGACCAAAGCCGGTAAACACTTCATCGGCTATACAAAGTATATCGTACTCTTCAGCAATCTCCAGTAAACCATTCAATACAGCCGGAGCGTACATGCGCATACCGCCTGCTCCTTGCACCAACGGTTCGTATATAAAAGCGGCTACATCCCCTTGTTCCGCTATATCTCTGAACTGCTGGAGTATATCTTCGTCACTGCCATTCGGGAAATCGATGAATACTGTCTCAAACAAATAGGGTTTAAAGGGATCGGTAAAGATGCCTCTCTCACCGACAGACATTGCTCCGAATGTATCTCCATGGTATGCACCTTCAATGGCAATGATCTTTGTCTTTTCAATATCTTCGTTGTGCCAGTATTGCATCGCCATCTTCAGTGCGACCTCTACGGCTGTGCTTCCATTATCAGAAAAGAAAATCCGCGATTGATTCTTCGGTAATATGGACAACAGGTTTTTCGAAAGACGTATAGCAGGCTCGTGTGTAAATCCTGCAAAGATAACATGCTCCAGCGAGCGGGCCTGTGCCGCTATAGCATCGGCTATATATGCATTACTGTGCCCGTGCAGATTTACCCACCACGATGATACAGCATCCAAAATTTTACGACCATCATCGGTATGCAGGTAAACGCCTTCGGCAGACTTTATAAATATAGGATCAGGTGCACCTTGCAACGGAGTGAATGGATGCCATATGTTTTTCTTATCGAGTTCAGCTAAAGTATTATGCATTCCAATTTTCTTTTAAGCGTTCAGCGTAACGCTTTACGGTTTCATGATTGATTGTTTCTTCCGGTGTTATTCGCAGGAGGCACGGCAGGCCGGAGTGATGCAGAATGATTCGTTCACTCTCCGGATTTGATTTTCCATTGAAGATTATTCCTTTTACAGGAAGCTCTCTTTTTTGCAATGCCTCTACGGTTAACAAAGTGTGATTGATACTGCCGAGGTATAGATCGGCTACCAGTATAACGGCATCGGCAACTTCGGGCGCTATATCAATAACAAAATTTGTGTCGTTCAACGGTACCAGGCAACCACCGGCACCTTCTATCACCAAATCATTTTGTGTATCAGGCGCTACAAACTTTGCAAGTTCAATGGTAACGCCATCGATGGCAGCAGCTGCATGTGGCGATGCAGGTGTATTTAATGTATAGGCCTCCGGAAATATTTTTACAGATTCGCTTGTGAGACTCTTTACGGTATCAGCATCCCGCGGAAATCCCGCTTGCACAGGTTTCCAGTAATCGGCCTTCAATGCCTCGCAAAGTATAGCAGACACCAATGTTTTTCCACTGTCGGTATCAATACCCGTGACAAAGTAATTCATGTGCGAAAGTTAACAAGGAAATTTTAATGCGCTAGAGCATGAAGCGATTTCAACGCACCGGTCAGTGCTTCGATTTCAGGTTGCGTGTTGAACGTATGTAAACAAATGCGAAGGCGCTCAGAACCTTTCGGAACCGTTGGCGAAAGTATAGGGCGTACATCAAAACCTTTCTGCTGTAATTCTGTTGCAACCTTTTTTGAATGATCGTTACCCGGAAATATCGCTGTCTGGATGGAACTATGGCTAACCGTTTTATTGGGTAAGTACTGAACAGCATGGCGATACGCATGGATGTTCTTCTGCAACTGCTGCTGCAGGTATATATTTTCCTGCAGGTAATTAAAAGCACATTCTATCGCTACTACGCTGTGCAACGGCAGGGCTGTGGTATAAATAAAAGGTCTGGCAAAGTTTATCAGGTAATTTCTTAGCTCCTTACTTCCTGCTATACAGGCACCATGTATACCCATAGCTTTCCCGAAAGTATATACCCGAACAGCAATCCGGTTGTGCAGATTTTCAGAAACAGCAAGTCCGCTTCCGCGCTCACCGTAAACACCGGTGCTATGGGCTTCATCCAGGATGATAAAGGCATTATACTTTTCGGCCAGTGTAACCAATGCCTGCAATGGACACTGATCTCCATCCATGGAATAAACGGATTCAACCGCTATATATATAGTTCCTTCTGCCCGTTTCAGTTTTGCTTCGAGATCTTCGAGATCATTGTGCCGAAAGCTGAAACGTTTTGCCAGACTTAAGCGTGCACCATCTTTGATGCAGGCGTGCGCCAGTTCATCGTACAGGATCGTATCATTTCGTTGTGGCAACGAAGAGAGTACTGCGAGGTTTGCTGCATAACCTGAATTGAGAATCAGCGAAGCTTCTACTTTAAAAATATCAGCAAGCTTCGCTTCTACCGATTCATAGTATTCTGTATTGCCGGCCAGCAGGCGTGAGCCGGTAGCACCATTGCTTTTTGTTGTGAATGAATCGAGGGCATGATGAATCTGATCGAACAACGACTGCGAACGGGCCAGCCCGAGGTAATCGTTGGACGTAAAATCAACCCGTGCAGATGTATACTTTAATGTACGAAGTAGTCCCTCCTGCTCGCGCGTGTCCAATCGCACCTGCAACTGCTTTCTGAATTCATCCATGCCTCAAAAATATAAATCTTTGATCAAGGTATACGCAGTAATCCCGCTAAGGTATATATTATTTGCCGCGCATCTTCTCAAGCATGTCCCACATCGGATCGGGCACCATTTCGAGGTGACTGAACTCGCCACCATTTCGCAGCCATTCACCACCATCAATCGTGATAACTTCACCGTTTACATAGGCAGAATAATCAGACATTAAATACCCGGCAAGATTAGCCAGCTCCTGATGTTCACCGACACGCTTTAGCGGCACGCGTTGCGCCGGATCAAATTTTTGTACAAGCTCTCCGGGTAATAAACGACTCCATGCACCTTCTGTTGGAAAAGGTCCCGGAGCTATAGCATTACTTCTGATTTTATATTTAGCCCACTCTACTGCCAGTGAACGAGTCAGTGCCAGCACACCAGCCTTACCACATGCAGAAGGCACTACATACCCTGAGCCTGTCCATGCATAGGTAGTAACTATATTTAGGAAAACTCCGGGTTGTTGTTTAGCGATCCAGTTCTTGCCGGCTGCGAGCGTTGTATAATATGTACCTTTCAATACTATATCTACTACTATATCAAACGCACGATGCGAAAGTCGCTCGGTAGGACTTATAAAATTACCGGCTGCATTATTGAGCACTCCGTGTATCTGTCCAAAGGTGGCTTCGGTTGTTTTAATAACATTATCGATCTCTTCATACTTGCGCACATCACAGGCTACTGCCAATACTTTGCCGCCTGTTTCTTTCATCAACTCATCGGCAGCTTTATCGAGCACATCTTTTTTACGGCTGGTGATCACCAGGTTTGCGCCCAGTTCCAGGAAGTACTTTCCCATAGAACGACCAAGTCCGGTACCACCACCGGTAACAATAATAGTTTTATCTTTTAAGCTTCCGGGTTTTAACATTCCTTCCATGTTATTCAGATTTTTAATTCATTGAAAGTAACGAATAAGAACATCTTTCCTATAGTTGTGCGATAAAAGAAATAAAAAAAGGCTGCAAATGCAGCCCTTTCTCATAAACCTTATAAACTATATATCAGCTGTTGATTTCCAGGTCCTGCTTGAGATTTTCAATTTCATCTACAACAGGCTGAAGCACAGTTTCCAGTTTTTCTTTCGAACCATCAGCATACTGCAAGTAAGCTACATAGGCTCCGTCTTCATCAACATGAACAATGTCACCTAACTTTTTATCGCCATCATACAGCGCAAGCTTTATAGCATCGTTCCAGTTAACTTCCTGTTCGTTCAGTGCATCACCGTTTATGGTGCCCTGTACTTTCAGATTTTCAATCTGCACATATCCTTCAATGCTCGAAAGACTTCCTTCTGCTTTTGAAGCATCTTTATACTTTACAGTTGCTGCGGTGGCTATTAACGTTTCCTGATTTTGCAAGAGTGAAATGTTTATGTATGATGATGTAGTGGAGCTGTCGTCAAACTCGATGTTGAGTTTGTAAGGAGCCACCTGGATCATTAGCGATGCTGCCAGCGGGAAACCATCCTGGTTCCATTCAGCTTCCAGGTATATAGATGCTACTTTAACCTGGTCTACATGCAGCGAAGCATTCAATAACGTTGGCTCGTAGTATGTTTCTTCAAACTCTTCATCATAGAATTCTATTTCGCTATAGTCTGTCAGCGTAAGCTTAGCATCATTGGTGGCTGAACCTTCCGTCGGGAATTGAATCTCAATTACTTCAGCATCGCTGATATACTCAAACTCACCTGCTTCGCCAAGCTCGGGGTTCCATGCATATACACCAAGGTTTGCTTCGAAATTAAAAGACTCTTCGGCTGTACGGCCGGCTGTATTTTTAGTAAATATACTCTTGAGGTCTTTACCTTTTTGCTGAAAGAAATGACGGAGTTTCTTTCGATCGGCACCTACGCGGCCAAAGGGATCATCCGTTTCTACCAAATCAAAAAGATCTTTAATTGCCTTTAATCCATCGGCATCGGAAAGATCCTGTAAATCTGTTTTTGCATTTGAATTGAACGAAGAGATTTTAGCTTTTGCTTCCGTCTTCGAAAGCTGTGTGCTGTCTTTTTGATCATCGTCATCACTATCACACGAAGTAAATCCGATAACGGCAGCAAGGGCTGCGAGGGAGAGCAGTCTTTTTGTAATAATCATAAGGGTTTTATTTTAGAAAAATGTTTTCTATAGGTTAAAAAAATTCAATAGCTCCTTTTACGGAAAAACGGTTCAGGCGGGTTTCAAAAGAAACTGAATTATTTCAGTTCGTGCATTAGACACAAAGACTATAAGGATGGTTGGAAGTGAATAATAATTATTAATTTGGGTCACTATTTTTTGAACGCAGTCTTAACCTATGAAGCAAGCATTATTCGCATTTTTTATCACCCTCATTTTTTCATCCTGTATTGTCAGCAAAAAAAAGTATGATGAACTGCTGGCACAGAAAATAAGAACCGAAGCTGACCTTGCCGACCGATCGGCCCAACTGAATAAAGCAAACAACGATCTTGATTCTCTTTCAGCACAATTAAAAAAACTGAAAGAAGATACAACCAAGCTTGGAACGGAGAAGAGAAGTAAAAGTCAGCAACTGGCAAGGCTTGAGAAGGAGCACAATCAATTAAACAACAACTATAAAAATTTACTCTCCAGCAGCGGTAAGCAAACGCGCGATCTTGTGCAGCAACAAGAACAACTGCAGGCTATACAGCAGCATCTTGATAAAACCAAACGTGAGAATGACTCGCTGAGCAATAGTCTTGCTGAACGCGAAAAGAAAGTACAGGAGCTTGAACAGGTGCTGGCCAACAAAGATAAATTTGTACAGGACTTGAAAAACAAGATCAGCAATGCCCTGCTGAATTTCAAAGAGAACGACATTACGGTGAAAGTGAAGAACGGAAAAGTATATGTATCGCTTGCCGAGCAATTGCTTTTTGGTTCCGGTAGTATAGAGGTAGATGCAAAAGGCGTTACCGCACTGCAGCAACTGGCCAAAGCTATAAAAGATCAGAAGGACATTAACATCATGGTGGAAGGGCATACAGACAATGTACCGATCTCGAAGAAGTCGCAGTATATGCAAGATAACTGGGACCTTAGCGTGATGCGTGCTACATCCATCACAAAGATCCTGACAAAAGCAGGTGTATCTCCCAAGCAGGTTACTGCGTCAGGTCGAGGTGAATTTGTTCCATTGTCAGCAAATGATACCGAGCAAAACAAACAGAAGAATCGCAGGACAGAGATTATTATTACGCCTGACCTCGATGAACTTTTCAGAATATTAGAAACCAACTGATACTATATATACTATGGGAAGATTCATATCACTCCTCATTCTGATCATTGATATATTGGTGATTGTAGATATACTTCGCAGCAACAAGGAAACTGAAAAGAAGATTCTCTGGATTATTGCAGTAGTATTTCTACCTGTACTCGGACCTATCTTATATTATTTTATAGGAAAGAATAAGTTATGAGCGAAAGCAAGTTCAAGCCACTCTGGAGTCTGCCTGTTGTTGTCGCAGCTTTAGGATATTTTGTAGATATATATGATCTGCTTCTTTTCAGCATTGTAAGAAGACCGAGTCTCATTTCATTGGGAGTTCCGGAAGATCAGTTGTTCGATCAGGGTGAGCATCTTCTTCGCATCCAGATGGCAGGCCTGTTGGTCGGTGGTATCATTTGGGGAATTATGGGCGATAAACGCGGAAGGTTGTCTGTATTATTCGGTTCTATACTGCTATACTCACTTGCCAATATTGCCAACGGTTTTGTTACTTCCGTAGATCAATATGTAATACTGCGCTTTATAGCAGGTATAGGACTAGCGGGTGAGTTGGGTGCAGGTGTTACGCTTGTATCAGAATCGCTGCCACCAAACCTGAGAGGTTATGGCACCACCATCATTGCAACGGTAGGACTGATGGGCGCTGTGGTGGGCAACCTGGTATCGCAGACTAAATTTGTCTCATCATCCTTTGAGTCGTGGCAGATATCATACTTCGTGGGTGGTGGTATGGGACTGTTGTTACTGATCGCCCGCGTGAGTGTTTTCGAATCGCGTATATTCATTGAATCAAAACAGCAAAATATAGCCCGTGGTAATTTCTTTCAGTTGTTCACCAAACGAAGCAGGCTCATCAAGTTTCTCGGGTGTATATTTATAGGTTTACCCATCTGGTATGTTATCGGCATACTGGTAACATTCTCTACTGAATTTGCGACAGCGCTTTCCATCGATGGAAAAATTACTCCTGGTAATGCCATTATGTATAGTTACATAGGGCTTGCGGTTGGCGATCTTGCCAGTGGTTTCTCGAGCCAGATATTCAAATCGCGAAAGAAGATTGTATTCATATTTATACTGCTTACGCTTTGCTTTATCGTGTTCTATTTGTTCACACCTGTTAGAGATGCAAATTTCTTTTATGTGACATGTTTTATACTGGGTGTTGGTATAGGCTACTGGGCATTGTTTGTTACCATTGCTGCAGAGCAGTTTGGTACTAATCTTCGATCGACAGTCGCTACTTCTGTTCCGAACTTTATAAGGGGAACGGTTATTCCTCTTACGTTGCTATTTAAATTTCTGCGCGATAATCTCCATGCCTACTATAGGCCATCGTTAGGTGATGCCGCTGCCAAGAGTACAGGTATGATTTATGGTGCGCTGATCGTGGGCGTTACTACCGTAGTGATTGCCCTGGTAGCGTTGCGTTTCATTGACGAAACGTATGGCCGCGATATGAATTTTGTAGAAGAAGATTAACCTATCTGGTTTCACTTTGCGTTTGGGAAATAGTAAGTTTATTCCAATCTTTCTATTTGTAAAAGACCCCGACCCGTAGTGAACAAAAAATTTATTATCCTCTCGTTCCTGCTATTCTGCGGTACGTTTTCTTTTTCTCAAAATGTTCAGTTAATCGATAGCCTTCACAAAAGTATTAAGTCCCATCCGACAGAAGACCAGCGTAAATTCGAATTGCTTAGCGACTTAGCCTGGGAGCATCGCTGGGCTAATCCCGACAGTACAATTTACTATTCGCAAAAAGCTGTAGCACTTGGCAAGAAACTAAATCTTAGCAAGGGCCTTGCTGAACCACTAAACTTTATGGGCGTTGCCTATAACTACAAAGGTAATCGCATAACAGCTTTCGAAAAGTATGATGAGGCTCTGCGGGTATCGACTGCACAAAAAGATTCATCACAGATCGCACATACTCATAATAACTTAGGACGTCTTTTCTTTGAACAGGGATTACTCTCCCGATCGTATGAACATTTTATTCGTGCGTTATCGTTGTTTGAGGCAGTCAATGATCTCTCTGGTTTGGCCTATACTTACCAGAGTCTTGCGGCCTTGTATAAACTTCAGCACGATCACGCGAAGGCAGAGAGTAATTTCAAGAAAGCCTATAACATCAGATTATCGCTAGGAAACACGCGCGATATTATGTCAGCACTTGCTCAGTTAGGACGATTGTTTCAGGAAACCAACGAGCACGATAAAGCCCTTCACTATCTCCATCTGGCAGACTCTGCGGGTCGCATCATCCACGATGAAATAAACCTTGCAGACATCAAGACCTATATAGCCGATAGTTATTTAAGTAAAGGATTGTTGCAGGAGGCAGAGGCTATATGTCTTGAAGGACTAAATGTGATGCTTAAAAAGAATGCTGTGCGCATGCTTCCCCAGGCCTATCTCATGCTCGGACAAATCAAGTTTACAAAGGGAGAACTTGGTGAAGCTAAAAAGTATTTAAACATCGCGCTCACCATGGCCGCTCAGTCAAATGATCTCTCCTCCAAGATGGATGCTTACTATTGGTTATGGAGATTATCAGAACAGCAACACGACAAGGTGAGCAGCCTTCAACACCACAATCAATATCTTATACTAAAAGACTCCATCAAGGACCTTGACCTCACCCGACAAGTGGAGCGTCTTCAATTTGAAATTGAGATTCAACGAAAGGAACAGGAAAATCAATTACTCAAAGCGAATGATGAAAAAAGTGAGGCGATTATCAAGCAACAAAAGCTTCAGAATATAATTCTCATCGTGGTAATTGTTTTTGGCAGTATACTTGGTTTTGTACAATGGCGTAATGACAAAAAGCGAAGAGAAATTAACGAGAAACTCGGACAGCAAAATCAATTTATAGCGAACCAACGCGAAGAGATCATTCAGCAAAACGAAAATCTGTTCCGCAGAAATCAGGAGTTATCAGATCTCAACCACGAAAAAGATACCCTGATGAGTATTGTTGCCCACGATCTGAAATCTCCCCTTAACAGAATAAAGGGTATAGCTGATCTGATGGAACTGGAAGGCAAGTTACCAGACGAACAAAAAGTATATCTTCAAATGACAAAGGATGCAACACAGGCTGGTCTTGACCTAATTAAAGATCTGCTTGATGTACACATGCTAGAAGAAAACGCGGCTCCTAATTTTTCAAATTTTGACATCAGTCAGTTCTTATTAGAGAAGATTGATGCTTTTGGTCCGTCTGCTGAATCTAAGAATATACATCTGCACATCACTAAGATTAACAACGATGAAGTTCGAATCGATAAAGATTACCTTAACCGGATTGTAGACAATCTTATTTCAAACGCTATTAAGTTTTCTAAAAAGAATTCTTCGATTGAGGTTTCTGCCGGCCATTCATCTTCTGATTTCTGGATCTCGGTGAAAGATCACGGCCCCGGTTTTTCAGAAAGTGACAAGACACATCTATTTCAGAAATTCAAAAAACTAAGTGCCCGCCCAACTGCAGGCGAAACCTCCAACGGTTTAGGACTCGCCATTGTAAAAACTCTTGTTGATCGTCTCAAAGGAAAAATTGAATTGATATCTGAACAAGGAAAGGGTAGTGAGTTTATAATTCGGTTTCCGGGTAAGTAATCCCGATGACTAATTAATCACTCTAAATATAGTGGCCATACTATCTTAAACGGTTCTACGCTAACCATTACCGATTCGGTTATTCAGTAGAGTTTTGTGGAGCTCGCATTAGAGCTAGTTCTTTAAACTATTCTTATTGGTTGATTTTTCAGAGGAGCGTGAGTTGTATTATTATTATTATTCTCACTTACGAGTATTCTTTGTCTTGTTGTTTTCGGTAGATTTCTCGTGGAGGATAAGGAGTTATCTCCGGAGATAGGTATCTATACTTAGAGTTTTGGAAGGCCCATAAAACAAAAAAGCCTTTGATATTTCTATCAAAGGCTTGTGTTAAAAGAAAGGCAACGACTTACTCTCCCAGGTATTATCCCAGTACCATCAGC